>NZ_JOHY01000250.1 GCF_000721495.1 Streptomyces sp. NRRL F-5123 | reverse complement strand
GAAGACGGCGACCCTGCTCGCCACCGTCAAGGCGATGGGCGCCGGACTGCCCGGCGGCACCAGCTTCATGGAGGACTACACCTACCACCTCGTACCCGGCGAGCAGCTCATCCTCGGCGCGCACATGCTGGAGGTCTGCCCCACCATCGCGGCGCGGCAGCCCAGTTGCGAGATCCACCCGCTGGGCATCGGCGGCCGCG
>NZ_JOHY01000249.1 GCF_000721495.1 Streptomyces sp. NRRL F-5123 | reverse complement strand
CGTCGGCGGGGTGTTCGGCGTCCTCGGTGTGGAGGATGGCCATGGTTTGGAAGAGGGGGGTGCGGGCGGGGTCGCGGACGACGCGCAGGCGGGCGGCCAGTTCCTCGAAGGGGATGCCCTGGTGGGCGAAGGCGGCCAGGACGTCGTCGCGGGTGCGGTCCAGGAGGTCGCCGAGGGTGGGGTTGTCGGTGAGGTCGGCG
>NZ_JOHY01000248.1 GCF_000721495.1 Streptomyces sp. NRRL F-5123 | reverse complement strand
GAAGACGGCGACCCTGCTCGCCACCGTCAAGGCGATGGGCGCCGGACTGCCCGGCGGCACCAGCTTCATGGAGGACTACACCTACCACCTCGTACCCGGACAGCAGCTCATCCTCGGCGCGCACATGCTGGAGGTCTGCCCCACCATCGCGGCGCGGCAGCCCAGTTGCGAGATCCACCCGCTGGGCATCGGCGGCCGCG
>NZ_JOHY01000247.1 GCF_000721495.1 Streptomyces sp. NRRL F-5123 | reverse complement strand
CGTCGGCGGGGTGTTCGGCGTCCTCGGTGTGGAGGATGGCCATGGTTTGGAAGAGGGGGGTGCGGGCGGGGTCGCGGACGACGCGCAGGCGGGCGGCCAACTCCTCGAAGGGGATGCCCTGGTGGGCGAAGGCGGCCAGGACGTCGTCGCGGGTGCGGTCCAGGAGGTCGCCGAGGGTGGGGTTGTCGGTGAGGTCGGCG
>NZ_JOHY01000246.1 GCF_000721495.1 Streptomyces sp. NRRL F-5123 | reverse complement strand
GGGCCTTTCGTGCCTCCTCCTGAAGCTGGGGCCCGGTCCGAAAGCGACGCAGGCCCTCGTCACGCTCCCGCACGACAAGGACCTGGCCTCGGCTTCAAGTCGACTGGGCCGTCGGGGCGAGAGGATTTCAACCATCGGCCCCTTCACCCCCAGAGCCGCGGCGAGTCCCGTCACCGCGGCTCCCCACAGCTCGGGGATCAGT
>NZ_JOHY01000245.1 GCF_000721495.1 Streptomyces sp. NRRL F-5123 | reverse complement strand
ACTGATCCCCGAGCTGTGGGGAGCCGCGGTGACGGGACTCGCCGCGGCTCTGGGGGTGAAGGGGCCGATGGTTGAAATCCTCTCGCCCCGACGGCCCAGGCGGCTTGAAGCCGAGGCCAGGTCCTTGTCGTGCGGGAGCGTGACGAGGGCCTGCGTCGCTTTCGGACCGGGCCCCAGCTTCAGGAGGAGGCACGAAAGGCCC
>NZ_JOHY01000244.1 GCF_000721495.1 Streptomyces sp. NRRL F-5123 | reverse complement strand
CATGGACGCGATCTACTTCGGCACCAGCTGCTGGTTCGGCGGCTGCTCCGGCAGCGGCCCCTGGGTCCAGGCCGACCTCGAATACGGCCTCTACTCCGGCGGCTCCCAGTCCTGGAACAGCAACCAGCGCGCCTTCACCAGCAAATACGTCACCGCGATGCTCAAGAACAACGGCACCTCACGCTTCGCGATCAAGGGCGCCAA
>NZ_JOHY01000243.1 GCF_000721495.1 Streptomyces sp. NRRL F-5123 | reverse complement strand
TTGGCGCCCTTGATCGCGAAGCGTGAGGTGCCGTTGTTCTTGAGCATCGCGGTGACGTATTTGCTGGTGAAGGCGCGCTGGTTGCTGTTCCAGGACTGGCTGCCACCGGAGTAGAGGCCGTATTCGAGGTCGGCCTGGACCCAGGGGCCGCTGCCGGAGCAGCCGCCGAACCAGCAGCTGGTGCCGAAGTAGATCGCGTCCATG
>NZ_JOHY01000242.1 GCF_000721495.1 Streptomyces sp. NRRL F-5123 | reverse complement strand
GGCCGTCATGACCTCCGCGTCGGCCGGCATCGACGACCTCAGCCACGTCCAGGACAAGACCACCACCACGGTCGCCATGGACTTCGGCCGCATCACGCTCGACGACGACCTGATCCTCTACCTGTTCGGCACCCCCGGCCAGGACCGCTTCTGGTTCATGTGGGACGACCTGGTACGCGGCGCGATCGGCGCCGTCGTCCTCGTC
>NZ_JOHY01000241.1 GCF_000721495.1 Streptomyces sp. NRRL F-5123 | reverse complement strand
GACGAGGACGACGGCGCCGATCGCGCCGCGTACCAGGTCGTCCCACATGAACCAGAAGCGGTCCTGGCCGGGGGTGCCGAACAGGTAGAGGATCAGGTCCTGGTCCAGCGTGATGCGGCCGAAGTCCATGGCGACCGTGGTGGTGGTCTTGTCCTGGACGTGGCTGAGGTCGTCGATGCCGGCCGACGCGGAGGTCATGACGGCC
>NZ_JOHY01000240.1 GCF_000721495.1 Streptomyces sp. NRRL F-5123 | reverse complement strand
CGGGAGTTGGCGGGGGTGTACGCGGCGGCGCTGGAGTATCCGGCGGAGGTGTTCGAGGAGGGGACGGACCTGGAGGCGGAGTTGGGGGTGGATTCGGTGAAGCAGACGGAGTTGCTGGTGCGGGTGGGTGACCGGTACGGGCTGCCGCCGCGTCCGTCCGATGTGCGTCCGGCGGCGTACAACACGCTCGGCAAGATCGCCGACCT
>NZ_JOHY01000239.1 GCF_000721495.1 Streptomyces sp. NRRL F-5123 | reverse complement strand
CACCGGACACGTCATGACGTCAGACGCGCATTCCGAGGAGGTACCCCCGGAGTGGCCCCCGACCCACCCACCGCACGGACAGCGCGATGCCCCGCCGGGTGACACCAGGGGCGCGTGGGGGCACCTCCCAGGCGCAGCTCTGGGGGAGAACGGCGCGACCAGCCCCTACGGCGGGAAGATCGCGCGGCAAACCGCAACAGGCAGAACGGAGCG
>NZ_JOHY01000238.1 GCF_000721495.1 Streptomyces sp. NRRL F-5123 | reverse complement strand
AGGCTGACGAACGCGCTGAACCAGTCGGGCAGGACGTCGCGGAAGCTGTGCCACCAGCCGGGGCGGTTGGCCTCGCGGGCCAGGGCCAGGAAGCCGGAGACCTCTTCCGGCGAGGTGACCCCGTAGGTGTGGAGCAGCTTCTCGACGTAGGGAAGCTTGAGCCCGACCTCGGCCTTCTCCATCCGGCGGATCGTGGCGTGCGTGACGTCCAGC
>NZ_JOHY01000237.1 GCF_000721495.1 Streptomyces sp. NRRL F-5123 | reverse complement strand
TGGCCGTGTGCTTGTGCGTGGTTGACGATCTGGTCGGCGGGGCCGAAGTTGAAGTTTCCGCGGGAGGGTTCGGTGGTGTCCCACTTCATCTCGTTCTCCGGGGTGATCATGTTGAATTCCCGGTCGAGGATGGTGGAGTAGGTCGAGTCGCCGAGTCTGCCTGCTGCTACGGCTGTGCCGAAGTACCGGCCGGACTGGGCGGCCGCGGAGCCGAGCGA
>NZ_JOHY01000236.1 GCF_000721495.1 Streptomyces sp. NRRL F-5123 | reverse complement strand
CGGGGCGCAGGTGTCGCTGGTGTTGGGGCACGGTTCGGCGGGTTCGGTTGATCCGCAACGGGCCTTCCGGGAGATGGGGTTCGACTCGCTCACCGGTCTCGAACTGCGCCAGCGGCTGCAGACCGCGACGGGGCTGCGGTTGCCGTCCACGCTGGTCTTCGACTACCCGACGCTCCACGCGCTCGCGGGCTATCTGGACGAGCAGATCGGGGGCACCACCGCA
>NZ_JOHY01000235.1 GCF_000721495.1 Streptomyces sp. NRRL F-5123 | reverse complement strand
ATGGATCCGGTGCTGGAGGAGTTCCGGGCGGTGGCGGGGGCGTTGACGTATCACGCGCCGGTGATTCCGGTGGTCTCGAACGTGACCGGTGAGCTGGCGAGCGTGGAGCAGCTGACCGATCCGGGGTACTGGACCGCGCACATCCGCCGGGCTGTCCGCTTCCACCAGGGTGTGACCACCCTCGCGTCCCACAACGTCACCACGTACCTGGAGATCGGGCCCG
>NZ_JOHY01000234.1 GCF_000721495.1 Streptomyces sp. NRRL F-5123 | reverse complement strand
CGGGGCGCAGGTGTCGCTGGTGTTGGGGCACGGTTCGGCGGGTTCGGTTGATCCGCAACGGGCCTTCCGGGAGATGGGGTTCGACTCGCTCACCGGTCTTGAGCTGCGCCAGCGGTTGCAGACGGCGACGGGGCTGCGGTTGCCGTCCACGCTGGTCTTCGACTACCCGACGCTCCACGCGCTCGCGGGCTATCTGGACGAGCAGATCGGGGGCACCACCGCA
>NZ_JOHY01000233.1 GCF_000721495.1 Streptomyces sp. NRRL F-5123 | reverse complement strand
CCTCTGCCCTCCACCCTTCTTGGCCGCACCTTGGGGTCAAGGGGTCGCAGGTTCAAATCCTGTCGTCCCGACGGTGCGAAGGGTCTTTGCAGGTGAGAGTCTGCGAAGGCCCTTTTTGCGTGCCTCGTGTTCCAGCTCCGAGGTCGAGCATGCCGCTCGTCGACACCTTGACCCGGAGGATTTCCGTCATGCCGCTGCTGGACCTGGACAAGATCACCGCTGGT
>NZ_JOHY01000232.1 GCF_000721495.1 Streptomyces sp. NRRL F-5123 | reverse complement strand
ACCAGCGGTGATCTTGTCCAGGTCCAGCAGCGGCATGACGGAAATCCTCCGGGTCAAGGTGTCGACGAGCGGCATGCTCGACCTCGGAGCTGGAACACGGGGCACGCAAAAAGGGCCTTCGCAGGCTCTCACCTGCAAAGACCCTTCGCACCGTCGGGACGACAGGATTTGAACCTGCGACCCCTTGACCCCAAGGTGCGGCCAAGAAGGGTGGAGGGCAGAGG
>NZ_JOHY01000231.1 GCF_000721495.1 Streptomyces sp. NRRL F-5123 | reverse complement strand
AATTTCTTCGACCCCGAGCTGATGGGCGCCCTGCCTGATGGGTGCGTGTCAGGGACCTCGGTCGAGGACTGGCAATTGGTGTTCGATCTGGTCCGGTCGCGCGGCTGGGCATGGGAATACTCGACAGACGGCGTCGTTGGTCCGCTGCCCTCCGCGGCAGAGACGCTGACGCATCATGCCGACGCGGTGCTTGCCGAGTTGCATGTCTGGCCGGTACCGGGCGTG
>NZ_JOHY01000230.1 GCF_000721495.1 Streptomyces sp. NRRL F-5123 | reverse complement strand
AATTTCTTCGACCCCGAGCTGATGGGCGCCCTGCCTGATGGGTGCGTGTCAGGGACCTCGGTCGAGGACTGGCAATTGGTGTTCGATCTGGTCCGGTCGTGCGGCTGGGCATGGGAATACTCGACCGACGGCGTCGTTGGTCCGCTGCCCTCCGCGGCAGAGACGCTGACGCATCATGCCGACGCGGTGCTTGCCGAGTTGCATGTCTGGCCGGTACCGGGCGTG
>NZ_JOHY01000229.1 GCF_000721495.1 Streptomyces sp. NRRL F-5123 | reverse complement strand
GCCGTCGCCGTTACCCGCCCACATCTTCAGGTTCCCCGAGCTGTCGCGGGCGATGATGTCCGCCTTCCCGTCGCCGGTGAAGTCCGCGGCCGCCGTCTGCGTGAAGTCCCAGCCGCCGGTGACCTGCTTGGCCGCGTTGAAGTAACCACCGGGGTTGTGGGTCCACATCTTCAGGTTCAAGGCGGAGTCCTGGGCGATGATGTCGGCCTGGCCGTCACCGTTGAA
>NZ_JOHY01000228.1 GCF_000721495.1 Streptomyces sp. NRRL F-5123 | reverse complement strand
GGTGCCGCCCTTGCGGGTGACGTAGACACTGGCGCCGAAGGTCTCGCGCCCGGGGTGCTCGAAGACGATGTCGACGTCCTCGCCGCCGGTCAGCTCGCGGATACGGCCGCCGAAGCGCTTCCACTCCTTGGGGTCCTGGGTGTGCTCGTCGCGCCAGAAGCGGTAGCCCTCGGCGCTGCGGTCGATGACGGCCTCGGCGCCCATCGCCCGGCAGATCGCCGCCTT
>NZ_JOHY01000227.1 GCF_000721495.1 Streptomyces sp. NRRL F-5123 | reverse complement strand
GAACTCCGACACCGCGTCCACACCCTCCGACACCGCGCGCCACAACCCGTCCGGCGACTCGATCCCGCCCGGCAGCCGGCACGCCATCCCCACGATCACGATCGGATCGTCACCCGTGCCGACAGATGTGGGACTGGGCGCGGCAGCAGCCGGAACTGCGGTGGTGCCCCCGATCTGCTCGTCCAGATAGCCCGCGAGCGCGTGGAGCGTCGGGTAGTCGAAGACC
>NZ_JOHY01000226.1 GCF_000721495.1 Streptomyces sp. NRRL F-5123 | reverse complement strand
GGTGGACGGGGCGCGGTGGTTGGACGAGTTGACGCGTGAGCGGGGGGTGGAGCTGGCGGCGTTCGTGGTGTTCTCCTCTGCTGCGGGTGTGGTCGGTACTGCGGGGCAGGGCAACTACGCTGCGGCGAACGCGTATCTGGACGCTTTGGCGCAGGTGCGCAGGGCGGACGGGCTTGCCGGGACCTCGATGGCGTGGGGGTTGTGGGCGGACACCAGTTCCATGACGGGTCACTTGGGCGGTGCTGATCTGGCGCG
>NZ_JOHY01000225.1 GCF_000721495.1 Streptomyces sp. NRRL F-5123 | reverse complement strand
CGCGCCAGATCAGCACCGCCCAAGTGACCCGTCATGGAACTGGTGTCCGCCCACAACCCCCACGCCATCGAGGTCCCGGCAAGCCCGTCCGCCCTGCGCGCCTGCGCCAAAGCGTCCAGATACGCGTTCGCCGCAGCGTAGTTGCCCTCCCCCGCCGTACCGACCACACCCGCAGCAGAGGAGAACACCACGAACGCCGCCAGCTCCACCCCCCGCTCACGCGTCAACTCGTCCAACCACCGCGCCCCGTCCACC
>NZ_JOHY01000224.1 GCF_000721495.1 Streptomyces sp. NRRL F-5123 | reverse complement strand
CCAGACGGTGATGCCGGTGCAGCGGGCGACGTGGAGGCAGGCGTTGACGGTGTTGGTGTAGTTGGTGGTGGAGGCTTGGGCGATGTCGAGTTCGGTGAGTTGGACGTCGACGCCGAGGGCGGCGAAGTTGGTGAGGGTGGTCTGGAAGCTGGCGGGTGGGCCGCTGGAGCCGAAGTGGCTCTGGAAGCCGACGCAGTCGATGGGGACGCCGCGGGACTTGAAGTCCTTGACCATGTTGTAGACGCCTTGGGTTTTG
>NZ_JOHY01000223.1 GCF_000721495.1 Streptomyces sp. NRRL F-5123 | reverse complement strand
CAAAACCCAAGGCGTCTACAACATGGTCAAGGACTTCAAGTCCCGCGGCGTCCCCATCGACTGCGTCGGCTTCCAGAGCCACTTCGGCTCCAGCGGCCCGCCCGCCAGCTTCCAGACCACCCTCACCAACTTCGCCGCCCTCGGCGTCGACGTCCAGCTCACCGAACTCGACATCGCCCAAGCCTCCACCACCAACTACACCAACACCGTCAACGCCTGCCTCCACGTCGCCCGCTGCACCGGCATCACCGTCTGG
>NZ_JOHY01000222.1 GCF_000721495.1 Streptomyces sp. NRRL F-5123 | reverse complement strand
GTAGATGCCCTCGGGCGCGGTGTCGAGCGGGATCGCGTAGACCTTGCCGTCGATCGTGTCGCTCGCCAGAGCCGCCGTACCGACATTCGTCTTGTCGGTGGCCGTGAGGTTCAGCGCCTGGATCTGCCCGGCGTCGGCCATGGCCTGCATCTTGCCGCCGCCGCGCTGCAGGAACACGTCCGGCGCGGAGTTCGAGTTCAGCGCGGTCTGCAGCTTCCCGTCGAAGTCCTCGTTCTGCACGTACTGGATCTTGATCGTC
>NZ_JOHY01000221.1 GCF_000721495.1 Streptomyces sp. NRRL F-5123 | reverse complement strand
GTAGATGCCCTCGGGCGCGGTGTCGAGCGGGATCGCGTAGACCTTGCCGTCGATCGTGTCGCTCGCCAGAGCCGCCGTACCGACATTCGTCTTGTCGGTCTCGGTCAGGTCCAGCGCCTGCAACTGCCCGGCGTCGACCATGGCCTGCATCTTGCCGCCACCGCGCTGCAGGAACACGTCCGGCGCGGAGTTCGAGTTCAGCGCGGTCTGCAGCTTCCCGTCGAAGTCCTCGTTCTGCACGTACTGGATCTTGATCGTC
>NZ_JOHY01000220.1 GCF_000721495.1 Streptomyces sp. NRRL F-5123 | reverse complement strand
GGAGTTGCTGGTGCGGGTGGGTGACCGGTACGGGCTGCCGCCGCGTCCGTCCGATGTGCGTCCGGCGGCGTACAACACGCTCGGCAAGATCGCCGACCTCATCCTCGCCTCGGGCGGCACGTCGGCCCCGGAACCGGCCGAGGCCCCCACGCCCGACCGGGGCGCGCTGGTCCGGGAGTTGGCGGGGGTGTACGCGGCGGCGCTGGAGTATCCGGCGGAGGTGTTCGAGGAGGGGACGGACCTGGAGGCGGAGTTGGGGGTGGATTCGGTG
>NZ_JOHY01000219.1 GCF_000721495.1 Streptomyces sp. NRRL F-5123 | reverse complement strand
CACCGCGGGTGAGGCGAAGGCGCGGGCGGCGTTCGAGGCCGATCAGAAGGCCCGGATGAGCGCGTACAAGCACAAGCGGTACGGCGGCTGGCTGGGCGGGGCGAAGTGGGCCAAGGACAAGCTGCTGGGCATGCCGAAGGAGGCCAACGACCTCTTCCAGCTCTCCCGGCAGCTCTACGTCACCCAGATGCAGGGCGTGATCTCGTCGGTCGCCGACACGATCGGCACCGACCTGGGCGCGGCGAAGTCCCGTATCGCCAAGGGCCGCTCGG
>NZ_JOHY01000218.1 GCF_000721495.1 Streptomyces sp. NRRL F-5123 | reverse complement strand
CCGAGCGGCCCTTGGCGATACGGGACTTCGCCGCGCCCAGGTCGGTGCCGATCGTGTCGGCGACCGACGAGATCACGCCCTGCATCTGGGTGACGTAGACCTGGCGGGAGATCTGGAAGAGGTCGTTGGCCTCCTCCGGCATGCCCAGCAGCTTGTCCTTGGCCCACTTCGCGCCGCCCAGCCAGCCGCCGTACCGCTTGTGCTTGTACGCGCTCATCCGGGCCTTCTGATCGGCCTCGAACGCCGCCCGCGCCTTCGCCTCACCCGCGGTG
>NZ_JOHY01000217.1 GCF_000721495.1 Streptomyces sp. NRRL F-5123 | reverse complement strand
GGTGGTGATCTGCGAGTTGGTGCGGAAGCCGCCGACGACGATGTAGAGGACGGGCGCGATGCAGACCGCGATGAAGAGCAGGGCGATGAAGTAGGTGACTGGATTGCCCCACTTGTCCGGTGCATCGCCGCTGCTGGGCTTCTTCTGTCGGGCGGAGGAGAACCAGGTCCTCTCCGTGGTCGCGCTCATCAGACGGTTCCTTCCGTGACGGCTCCGCGCAGGTCACGGCGCAGGACGAAGCGCTGGTAGATCAGCGCGACGATCAGGGAGATCAGGA
>NZ_JOHY01000216.1 GCF_000721495.1 Streptomyces sp. NRRL F-5123 | reverse complement strand
GAGGAAGCCGCCGCGATCGACGGCACCAGCCGGCTCGGCTTCTTCGCCCGCATGGTCATCCCGCTGTCACTGCCCGGCGTCGTGACCGTCGCGATCCTCGCGTTCATCGGCAGCTGGAACAACTACGTCCTGCCGCTCTACATCCTCAACTCGACCGCCAACTACACCCTGCCGCTCGGTGTCCAGGCCTTCTCCTCGCAATACTCCACCGACACCGCGAAAGTCCTCGCCTTCACGTCCCTGGCGATGCTCCCCGCGCTGATATTCTTCGCGATCTTC
>NZ_JOHY01000215.1 GCF_000721495.1 Streptomyces sp. NRRL F-5123 | reverse complement strand
GAGGAAGCCGCCGCGATCGACGGCACCAGCCGGCTCGGCTTCTTCGCCCGCATGGTCATCCCGCTGTCACTGCCCGGCGTCGTGACCGTCGCGATCCTCTCCTTCATCGGCAGCTGGAACAACTACGTCCTGCCGCTCTACATCCTCAACTCGACCGCCAACTACACCCTGCCGCTCGGCGTCCAGGCCTTCTCCTCGCAATACTCCACCGACACCGCGAAAGTCCTCGCCTTCACGTCCCTGGCGATGCTCCCCGCGCTGATATTCTTCGCGATCTTC
>NZ_JOHY01000214.1 GCF_000721495.1 Streptomyces sp. NRRL F-5123 | reverse complement strand
CGCCTTCCTGTTCGCGGGGCAGGGGAGTCAGCGGGTGGGTATGGGCCGTGAGTTGTATGCGGCGGAGCCGGTTTTCGCTGAGGCGTTCGATGCGGTGCTGGGGCAGTTGGATCCCGGGCTGAGGTCGGTGGTGTGGGGTGAGGATGCGGCGGTGCTGGGGCGTACGGAGTTCACGCAGCCTGCGCTGTTCGCTTTCGAGGTGGCGCTTTTCCGGTTGGTGGAGTCGTGGGGTCTGCGGCCGGATTTTGTGATGGGGCATTCGGTGGGGGAGGTTGCGGCTGC
>NZ_JOHY01000213.1 GCF_000721495.1 Streptomyces sp. NRRL F-5123 | reverse complement strand
GGTGGTGATCTGCGAGTTGGTGCGGAAGCCGCCGACGACGATGTAGAGGACGGGCGCGATGCAGACCGCGATGAAGAGCAGGGCGATGAAGTAGGTGACCGGATTGCCCCACTTCTCGGGCCGGTCACGGCTGTCGCGGCGGCCGGCGGGCGCGTCCTGGCCCCCGGAGAACCAGGACCTGGCAGTCGTCGCGCTCATCAGACGGTTCCTTCCGTGACGGCTCCGCGCAGGTCACGGCGCAGGACGAAGCGCTGGTAGATCAGCGCGACGATCAGGGAGATCAGGA
>NZ_JOHY01000212.1 GCF_000721495.1 Streptomyces sp. NRRL F-5123 | reverse complement strand
GCCCTCGCCCCCTACGTCGACTGGTCACTCACCGACGTCCTGCGCGGCACCTGCGACACCGACCCCGAACGCGTCGACGTCATCCAACCCACCCTGTGGGCCATGATGGTGGCCCTCGCCGCCGAATGGCAGGCACACGGCATCACCCCCACCGCCGTCATCGGCCACTCCCAAGGCGAGATCGCCGCCGCCACCGTCGCCGGAGCCCTCACCCTCCAAGACGCCGCCCGCGTCGTCGCCCTCCGCTCCCAAGCACTCCGCGCCCTCGCCGGCCAAGGCGCCATGGCCTC
>NZ_JOHY01000211.1 GCF_000721495.1 Streptomyces sp. NRRL F-5123 | reverse complement strand
GGCGGTGCTCAGCTCGCGTCGGGCGCACATGCTGGTGGCGCTGCTGGGCGTGGCGATGTCGGGGGCCGCGTACGTGCCCGTCGACCCCGACTACCCGGCGGCGCGCATCGCGTACGTCGTGGAGGACTGCGGGGCCGCGCTCGTCCTGACCGACACCGATCTGGACGGGGTGCTGGACGACCTGGACACCGCTGTGGTGGAGCTGCCGCGGCCGGAGCCGGCGGACACCGCGTACGTCCTCTACACCTCGGGGTCGACCGGCAACCCCAAGGGTGTCGTCGTCCCGCACCGC
>NZ_JOHY01000210.1 GCF_000721495.1 Streptomyces sp. NRRL F-5123 | reverse complement strand
GGCGGTGCTCAGCTCGCGTCGGGCGCACATGCTGGTGGCGCTGCTGGGCGTGGCGATGTCGGGGGCCGCGTACGTGCCCGTCGACCCCGACTACCCGGCCGCGCGCATCGCGTACGTCGTGGAGGACTGCGGGGCCGCGCTCGCCCTGACCGACACCGACCTGGACGGGGTGCTGGAGGACCTGGACACCGCCGTGGTGGAGCTGCCGCGGCCGGAGCCGGCGGACACCGCGTACGTCCTCTACACCTCGGGGTCGACCGGCAACCCCAAGGGTGTCGTCGTCCCGCACCGC
>NZ_JOHY01000209.1 GCF_000721495.1 Streptomyces sp. NRRL F-5123 | reverse complement strand
GGCACGTCGCCCGCACCGACGGTGAACTGGATGCGGTCGTACGGCGCGTGTTCGGGCAGGCCGGCCGCGCCGTCGCCGAGGACCGCCGAGACGTTCTGTGCCCCGGTCCGGGCGAGGGTCTTGCGGGCGCGCTCGACGAGGTCTGCGTCGACGTCCAGCGTCCACACGTGCCCGCCGGGGGAGACGAGCTGTCCGAGCAGCGCGGCGTTGTAGCCCGTGGCCGCTCCGGCTTCGAGGACCTTGTGGCCGGGCCTCGCGCCGAGCTGCTCCAGCTGGATGGCGACGATCGTGGGCG
>NZ_JOHY01000208.1 GCF_000721495.1 Streptomyces sp. NRRL F-5123 | reverse complement strand
CGACTGGGTTGATAGGCCGGATGTGGAAGCCCTGTAAGGGGTGGAGCTGACCGGTACTAATAGGCCGAGGGCTTGTCCTCAGTTGCTCGCGTCCACTGTGTGGTTCTGAAACAACCAGCCACCACAACCCTTGTAAGGGGGAATCCTTGCGGGTTGTGGTGTGTGTTTCATGGTGTTTCGGTGGTCATAGCGTTAGGGAAACGCCCGGTTACATTCCGAACCCGGAAGCTAAGCCTTTCAGCGCCGATGGTACTGCAGGGGGGACCCTGTGGGAGAGTAGGACACCGCCGAACAAAT
>NZ_JOHY01000207.1 GCF_000721495.1 Streptomyces sp. NRRL F-5123 | reverse complement strand
GCAGCCGGTCCGGTTCGACCAGGCCCTCTCCACCTTGCTGGCGGACGGGCACCGGGTCTTCGTCGAGGTCAGCCCGCACCCCGTCCTCCTCGGCGCGGTGGTGCAGGCGGCCGAAGCGGCGGTGGTCGAGGGTGTGGCGGCGGTGGGGACGCTGCGGCGCGAGGAAGGCGGGCGTGGCCAAGTCCTGCGGCAGGCGGCGGAGTTGTTCACCGCCGGTGTGGATGTCGACTGGTCGTCGTGGGTGTCCGGTGGGCGGCTCGTGGACCTGCCCACGTATGCCTTCGAGCGCCGGCGCTTC
>NZ_JOHY01000206.1 GCF_000721495.1 Streptomyces sp. NRRL F-5123 | reverse complement strand
AGGAACCGGTGGCGTTCGACGGTCCGGAAGGCCTCGGTGACCGCGTGGGTGCGCAGGTGGCCGCTTTCGGTGAGGCGGTTGACGAGCGCTTCGCGCAGGGCGGCGGGGGTGGTGCTCTCGGGGGTCAGCGTCTTCTCCATCTCGGTGAGGCTAGGGGTGGCGCGGAGGGCTTGGCGGGGGGACACGGCGTCTTCCGCTCGTTCGGGGAAGGCCACGGTGCGGCCCAACCAGGCTGCTGCGGCCTGCTGGTGGGCGGGTACGCCGGCGCGGTTGAAGGTGAAGACCGCGTGGTGGGCGAG
>NZ_JOHY01000205.1 GCF_000721495.1 Streptomyces sp. NRRL F-5123 | reverse complement strand
CTCCCACGCCGTCTCCAGCAGCAGCCGCTGCTGCGGATCGGTCGCAGCAGCCTCCCGCGGAGAGATGTTGAAGAAGTCGTTGTCGAACTCGCCCGCGTCATGCAGGAAACCGCCGTACCGCGTGTACGACGTCCCCGCATGCTCCGGATCCGGGTCGTACAGGCCCTCCAGATCCCAGCCACGGTTCGACGGGAACGACGAGATCGCATCCGTACCCGCCACCACCAGGTCCCACAACTCCCCCGGCGACCGCACCCCACCCGGATAACGGCACCCCATACCCACCACCGCGATGGGCTC
>NZ_JOHY01000204.1 GCF_000721495.1 Streptomyces sp. NRRL F-5123 | reverse complement strand
ACAGAACGTCTCGGCGGTCCTCGGCGACGGCGCGGCCGGCCTGCCCGAACACGCGCCGTACGACCGCATCCAGTTCACCGTCGGTGCGGGCGACGTGCCCGTGAAGATCCTCGACCAACTCGCGCCCGGCGGCCGCCTCGTCCTGCCGATGCGCATTCGCGGCAGCATCTCCCGCTCCTTCGCCTTCGAGCGCGACGGCGACGTGTGGCGGACCGTCTCCTGCGAGATGGCCAGCTTCATCCCCTTGCGCAAGGGCGTCTGCGACGACGTCTACACCGTCGTGCCCATGGTCGGAGAGGGC
>NZ_JOHY01000203.1 GCF_000721495.1 Streptomyces sp. NRRL F-5123 | reverse complement strand
GCCCTCTCCGACCATGGGCACGACGGTGTAGACGTCGTCGCAGACGCCCTTGCGCAAGGGGATGAAGCTGGCCATCTCGCAGGAGACGGTCCGCCACACATCGCCGTCGCGCTCAAAGGCGAAGGAGCGGGAGATGCTGCCGCGGATGCGCATCGGCAGGACGAGGCGGCCGCCGGGCGCGAGTTGGTCGAGGATCTTCACCGGCACGTCGCCCGCACCGACGGTGAACTGGATGCGGTCGTACGGCGCGTGTTCGGGCAGGCCGGCCGCGCCGTCGCCGAGGACCGCCGAGACGTTCTGT
>NZ_JOHY01000202.1 GCF_000721495.1 Streptomyces sp. NRRL F-5123 | reverse complement strand
GGAGAACGAGATGAAGTGGGACACCACCGAACCCTCCCGCGGAAACTTCAACTTCGGCCCCGCCGACCAGATCGTCAACCACGCACAAGCACACGGCCAGCGCATGCGCGGCCACACCCTGGTCTGGCACAACCAACTCCCCAGCTGGGTCTCCAACCTCTCCGCCACCGACCTCCAGTCCGCCATGGACAACCACATCACCCAGGAAATGACCCACTTCAAGGGCAAGATCTACGCCTGGGACGTAGTCAACGAAGCCTTCGCCGACGGAGGAAGCGGCCAGCACCGCAGCTCACCCTTCCAGGACAAACTCGGAAACGGCTTCATC
>NZ_JOHY01000201.1 GCF_000721495.1 Streptomyces sp. NRRL F-5123 | reverse complement strand
GATGAAGCCGTTTCCGAGTTTGTCCTGGAAGGGTGAGCTGCGGTGCTGGCCGCTTCCTCCGTCGGCGAAGGCTTCGTTGACTACGTCCCAGGCGTAGATTTTGCCTTTGAAGTGGGTCATTTCCTGGGTGATGTGGTTGTCCATGGCGGTCTGGAGGTCGGAGGCGGACAGGCTCGAGACCCAGCTGGGGAGTTGGTTGTGCCAGACCAGGGTGTGGCCGCGCATGCGTTGGCCGTGTGCTTGTGCGTGGTTGACGATCTGGTCGGCGGGGCCGAAGTTGAAGTTTCCGCGGGAGGGTTCGGTGGTGTCCCACTTCATCTCGTTCTCC
>NZ_JOHY01000200.1 GCF_000721495.1 Streptomyces sp. NRRL F-5123 | reverse complement strand
ATTGCTTGGGTGAAGGGGGTGAGGACGGGGTCCATGAGGGGTGAGTGGAAGGCGTGCGAGACCTGGAGGACGCGCGCCTTGCGCCCCCGGCCCTTCCACCACTCCACCGCGGCGGTGATCTGCTCGGCAGGGCCGGAGAGCACGGTGTTGACGGGGGTGTTGAACGCGGCGACGGACAGCCCGTGGTGGTCCGCCAGGAAGGCGGTGATCTCCTCCTCGCCCGCGTTGACGGTCGCCATGGCGCCGCCGGGGGGTAGTTCGCCCATGAGGGTGGCGCGGGCGGTGACGAGGCGGGCGGCGTCTTCGAGGGTGAGGACGCCGGCGATGTGGGCG
>NZ_JOHY01000199.1 GCF_000721495.1 Streptomyces sp. NRRL F-5123 | reverse complement strand
CGCCCACATCGCCGGCGTCCTCACCCTCGAAGACGCCGCCCGCCTCGTCACCGCCCGCGCCACCCTCATGGGCGAACTACCCCCCGGCGGCGCCATGGCCGCGCTGGAGGCCACACCCGAGGAGACCGCCGAGCTGCTCGCCGGCCACGGCGCCGAGGTCGGCGTGGCCGCGTACAACACGCCGACGAGCACGGTCGTTTCGGGCCCCACAGGCGTCATCGAGGACATCGCCGGTGTGTGGAAGGGCCGGGGGCGCAAGGCGCGCGTCCTCCAGGTCTCGCACGCCTTCCACTCACCCCTCATGGACCCCGTCCTCACCCCCTTCACCCAAGCAAT
>NZ_JOHY01000198.1 GCF_000721495.1 Streptomyces sp. NRRL F-5123 | reverse complement strand
GAAGCGCCGGCGCTCGAAGGCATACGTGGGCAGGTCCACGAGCCGCCCACCGGACACCCACGACGACCAGTCGACATCCACACCGGCGGTGAACAACTCAGCCGCCTGACGCAGGACTTGGCCACGCCCACCTTCCTCGCGCCGCAGCGTCCCCACCGCCGCCACACCCTCGACCACCGCCGCTTCGGCCGCCTGCACCACCGCGCCCAGCAGCACCGGATGCGGGCTGACCTCGACAAAGGCCCGGTGCCCGTCCGCCAGCAAGGTGGAGAGGGCCTGGTCGAACCGGACCGGCTGCCGCAGGTTCGTGAACCAGTACCCCGCATCCATGGCAGCGGTGT
>NZ_JOHY01000197.1 GCF_000721495.1 Streptomyces sp. NRRL F-5123 | reverse complement strand
GTCGGGGTGCTGGAGGAGGGTGTGCTCGATCTCGCCGGGCTCGATGCGGTGGCCCCGGATCTTGACCTGTTGGTCGGCACGCCCGTCAAAGCACAAGACCCCGTCCGTACCGCGGTGGGCCAGGTCCCCGGTCCGGTACATCCGTGAACCGGGTTCACCGTACGGATCCGGCAGGAAACACCCCGCCGTCATCCCGGGCCGCCCCACGTAACCGCGTGCCAGACCGCACCCCGCCACGTACAGCTCGCCCACCGCACCGGCGGGTACCGGCTCCAGATCCGGGCCCAGCACATACGCCCGCGTATTCCCGATCGGCCGCCCGATCGGCACCGAGACAGCAG
>NZ_JOHY01000196.1 GCF_000721495.1 Streptomyces sp. NRRL F-5123 | reverse complement strand
GTACCGACCACACCCGCAGCAGAGGAGAACACCACGAACGCCGCCAGCTCCACCCCCCGCTCACGCGTCAACTCGTCCAACCACCGCGCCCCGTCCACCTTCGGCGCCAGCACCGCATCCACCCGCTCCGGCGTCAAAGCCGTCACCACACCGTCGTCCAGCACACCCGCCGTATGCACCACACCCGTCAACGGATGCCCGGCCTCCACACCGTCCAGCACACCCGCCACCGCACCCCGATCGGCCACATCACACACGACGAACCGCACCGACGCACCCACCGCCGACACCTCCGCCACCAACCGATCCACCCGCTCACCACCACGACGACCCACCAACACCACATGCCG
>NZ_JOHY01000195.1 GCF_000721495.1 Streptomyces sp. NRRL F-5123 | reverse complement strand
CCCGAACTGCCGGTGAGCGGGCTGGAGTTGCTGCCGGTGGCGGAGCGGGAGCTGCTGGCGTCGTGGGACGGTCCGGTGGTGGAGCTGCCGCCGGTGACGCTCGTGGACCTGGTGCTCGCGCAGGCGCAGGCGTCACCGGACGCGGTCGCGGTCGTCGCGGGCACGACCGTCCTGACCTACCGGCAACTCGTCGCGGCCGCGGCCCGGTTGGGGGCCGGCCTGCGGGGGCGGGGCGCGGTGCGCGGTGCGCGGGTGGCGGTGCTCAGCTCGCGTCGGGCGCACATGCTGGTGGCGCTGCTGGGCGTGGCGATGTCGGGGGCCGCGTACGTGCCCGTCGACCCCGACTACCCGGC
>NZ_JOHY01000194.1 GCF_000721495.1 Streptomyces sp. NRRL F-5123 | reverse complement strand
ACCGAAATCTACACGTAAGGAGTCGTCGGCAGCGTCAGATGTGTATAAGAACCCACACCCACAACACCCGCACCACCACCCCACCCCGCACCGACGCCGAAACCCTCGTCGCCACCACCTACGCCGACGTCCTCGGCACCAACGACATCGGCGCCCACGACGACTTCTTCACCCTCGGCGGCCACAGCCTCCTCGCCGTCAAAGTCATCGCCCGCATCCGCACCGCCACCGACATCAACCTCCCCCTCCGCACCCTCTTCGACCACCGCACCGTCGAAGCCGTCGCCCAAGCCCTCGAAAACACACTCCTCCAAGAACTCGACCAGCTCACCGACGCCGAAGCCGACCAACTGCT
>NZ_JOHY01000193.1 GCF_000721495.1 Streptomyces sp. NRRL F-5123 | reverse complement strand
CGGGTGGTGCGTCGGCGGGTGCGTCGGCGGATGCGACGGGTGGTGCGTCGGCGGGGGCGACGTCGGGGGGTGGGACGGGTGGTGCGTCGGCGGATGCGACGGGTGGTGCGTCGGCGGATGCGACGGGTGGTGCGTCGGCGGGTGCGTCGGCGGATGCGACGGGTGGTGCGTCGGCGGGTGCGACGTCGGGGGATGGGACGGATGGTGCGTCGGCGGGTGGGACGGGTGATGCGTCGGCGGATGCGAGGGGTGATGCGTCGGGGGGTGGGTCGGATGGTGCGTGGGCGGATGCGAGGGGTTATGCGACGGATGGTCGGTCGGGTGGTGCGAGGGGTGGTGGGACGGGTGGTGGGACGGGTGGTGGG
>NZ_JOHY01000192.1 GCF_000721495.1 Streptomyces sp. NRRL F-5123 | reverse complement strand
CACCGTCGCCGGAGCCCTCACCCTCCAAGACGCCGCCCGCGTCGTCGCCCTCCGCTCCCAAGCACTCCGCGCCCTCGCCGGCCAAGGCGCCATGGCCTCGATCACCTTCAGCGCGCAGGAAGTGCAGGACCTGCTCGACGAGTTGGGCACGGCGACCGCGGACGTGGCGATCGCCGCCCACAACGGCCCCCGCTCCACCGTGATCTCGGGCCCGCCCGACCAGGTCACCGCCACCCTCGCGGCAGCGGACGAGCGCGGCGCGCGCACCCGCACGATCGACGTGGACTACGCCTCCCACAGCCCCCAGGTCGACCAACTCCGCGACCAGATCCTCACCACCCTCGACGGCATCACCCCCCAACCCGCACACACC
>NZ_JOHY01000191.1 GCF_000721495.1 Streptomyces sp. NRRL F-5123 | reverse complement strand
GGTGTGTGCGGGTTGGGGGGTGATGCCGTCGAGGGTGGTGAGGATCTGGTCGCGGAGTTGGTCGACCTGGGGGCTGTGGGAGGCGTAGTCCACGTCGATGGTCCGGGCCCGGTGGCCTTCGGCCTCGCATGCGGCCACGACCGCGGCGACCTGGTCGGGCGGCCCGGAAACGACCGTGGACGCGGGCCCGTTGAAGGCGGCGGCGGTGACCTGGCCGGCGTCGGCGGCCAGTTCGGTGAGCAGTTGCGCGGTGTCGTCGGGGCCCAGTGCGAGGGAGGCCATGGCGCCTTGGCCGGCGAGGGCGCGGAGTGCTTGGGAGCGGAGGGCGACGACGCGGGCGGCGTCTTGGAGGGTGAGGGCTCCGGCGACGGTG
>NZ_JOHY01000190.1 GCF_000721495.1 Streptomyces sp. NRRL F-5123 | reverse complement strand
GTGGGCGGACACCAGTTCCATGACGGGTCACTTGGGCGGTGCTGATCTGGCGCGGCTGACGCGTACGGGTCTGGCGCCGATCCCCACCGAGGACGGACTCGCCCTCTTCGACACCGCGCTACGGGCCGACCGCGCGACGGTGGTGCCCGCACGTCTCGACCTGCCCGCGCTCCGCAACCGCGCGGCCCAGGGCAGCCTTCCCGCCGTCTTCGCCTCCCTGGTGCGGCTCCCGCTGCGCCAGGCGGCGGCGCCCGTCGCCGAGGAGGCCCGGTCGTGGACGGCCGGCATGGCGGCGTTGGGTGCGGAGGAGCGGTCGGCGGCGCTGGCGGCGCTGGTCGGGGCGCAGGTGTCGCTGGTGTTGGGGCACGGTTCGGCGGGTTCGGTTGATCCGCAAC
>NZ_JOHY01000189.1 GCF_000721495.1 Streptomyces sp. NRRL F-5123 | reverse complement strand
GTGGGCGGACACCAGTTCCATGACGGGTCACTTGGGCGGTGCTGATCTGGCGCGGCTGACGCGTACGGGTCTGGCGCCGATCCCCACCGAGGACGGACTTGCCCTCTTCGACACCGCCCTGCGATCGGGCCGCCCGGCCCTCGTCACCGCCCTGCTCGACCTCCCCGCACTCCGCAACCGCGCGGTCAAGGAGGGCCTCCCGCCGCTGTTCTCGGCCCTCGTCCGCGCGCCGGTCCGGCGTCCCGTCGCCGAAGCCGGCGCCGCGGGGGCGTCGTCGTGGCTCGCGGACATGGCGGGGCTGGGTGCGGAGGAGCGGTCGGCGGCGCTGGCGGCGCTGGTCGGGGCGCAGGTGTCGCTGGTGTTGGGGCACGGTTCGGCGGGTTCGGTTGATCCGCAAC
>NZ_JOHY01000188.1 GCF_000721495.1 Streptomyces sp. NRRL F-5123 | reverse complement strand
CGATGAGCCAGGCGGCACAGAACCTGAACTGGTTGATCACCAACTTCGTGGACAACACCCCCGGGGTGTCCCACACCGTGGTGGTCTCCGCCGACGGCCTGCTGCTCGCGATGTCCGACGGATTCCCGCGGGACCGCGCCGACCAGCTCGCCGCCGTCGCCTCAGGACTGACCTCGCTGACCGCCGGAGCCTCCCGCATCTTCGAGGGCGGCACCGTCAACCAGACCGTCGTCGAGATGGAACGCGGCTTCCTCTTCATCATGTCCGTCTCCGACGGCTCCTCCCTCGCCGTACTCGCCCACCCCGAGTGCGACATCGGCCTCGTCGGCTACGAAATGGCCCTGCTCGTCGACCGCGCAGGCACCGTACTCACCCCCGACCTCAGGGCAGAACTGCAAGGCAGCCTG
>NZ_JOHY01000187.1 GCF_000721495.1 Streptomyces sp. NRRL F-5123 | reverse complement strand
AGGATCTGCAGTTCACCGGCGGAGGTGCTGGTGAACTGCTGGTTGGCCTGGCCGTTGCAGTCCCACAGCTGGAGCTGGGTGCCGTCGGTGGTGGTGGAGTTGGGCACGTCTACGCAGCGCCCGGATCCGACACCCTTGAGCGCCCTGGTGCCACCGTTGGTGGGCGGTGTGGTCGGCGAGGTCGGTGACGT
Source organism: Streptomyces sp. NRRL F-5123 (assembly GCF_000721495.1). Classification (GTDB taxonomy): domain Bacteria; phylum Actinomycetota; class Actinomycetes; order Streptomycetales; family Streptomycetaceae; genus Actinacidiphila. The sequence goes on along the minus strand of NZ_JOHY01000187.1, from coordinate 343 downwards.
GGTCGTGCCGGCTGCGTTGAGGGTGTTGAGTACGGCGGTGTAGGCGGGTTTGGCGTTGCGGGCCGCTGGAGCCGAAGTGGCTCTGGAAGCCGACGCAGTCGATGGGGACGCCGCGGGACTTGAAGTCCTTGACCATGTTGTAGACGCCTTGGGTTTTGGCGTCGGTCCAGTTCTCGATGTTGTAGTCGTTGTAGCAGAGTTTGGCGTTGGCATCGACCGAGCGGGCGGTGCGGAAGGCGTGCTCGATGAAGCCGTTTCCGAGTTTGTCCTGGAAGGGTGAGCTGCGGTGCTGGCCGCTTCCTCCGTCGGCGAAGGCTTCGTTGACTACGTCCCAGGCGTAGAT
>NZ_JOHY01000186.1 GCF_000721495.1 Streptomyces sp. NRRL F-5123 | reverse complement strand
TGGTGACGGCGCCGGGCGGGGCGGTCGCGGCGGGGCGGACGGTGTGGCTGTTCTCCGGACAGGGCAGCCAGCGCACCGGCATGGGAGCCGAACTCCACACCCGCTTCCCCGCCTTCGCCGAAGCCTTCGACGAAGTCTGCGCCCTGCTCGACCCACACCTCCACCACCCGCTCCGAGACGTGGTCTTCAACCCCGAACACGCCCAACTCCTCGACCACACCACCTACACACAAGCCGGGCTCTTCGCCCTCCAAGTCGCCCTCGCACGACTGCTCGGAACAATGGGCCTCAAACCCGACACCGTCGCCGGACACTCCATCGGCGAGATCACCGCCGCCCACATCGCCGGCGTCCTCACCCTCGAAGACGCCGCCCGCCTCGTCACCGCCCGCGCCACCCTCATGGGCGAACTACCCCCCGGCGGCGCCATGGC
>NZ_JOHY01000185.1 GCF_000721495.1 Streptomyces sp. NRRL F-5123 | reverse complement strand
GGTGGTGGTTTGGGTGGTGGTGGGTGTGGTGGTGGTTTGGGTGTAGGTGGGGGTGAGTCCGGTGGTGTGGGCGTGGGCGAGTTGGGTGGTGAGGTGGTGGGGGGTTCCTTGGTGGCGGTGGAGGGTGGGGATGGTGGTGGTGGGGTGGGGGTGTTGGTCGGTGGTGTGGGTGATGCCGGGTGTGAGGACGGGGTGGGGGCTGATTTCGATGTAGTGGTGGTGGTTGTGGGTGAGGAGGGTGGTGAGTGTTTGGGTGAGGTGGACTGGTTGGCGGAGGTTGGTGAACCAGTAGTGGGGGGTGAGGGTGGTGGTGTCGTGGGGTTGGGTGGTGACGGTGGAGTAGAAGGGGGTGTGTGCGGGTTGGGGGGTGATGCCGTCGAGGGTGGTGAGGATCTGGTCGCGGAGTTGGTCGACCTGGGGGCTGTGGGAGGCGTAGTCCACGTCGAT
>NZ_JOHY01000184.1 GCF_000721495.1 Streptomyces sp. NRRL F-5123 | reverse complement strand
GTTGGGTCAGAGGCCGCGTGCGAGTCGGTAGTAGGCCTGGTTCCAGCGGATCTCCTGGGTGAAGCGGCGCAGGGTGGTGTCGTTGTCGATGAGGAGGAGTTCGGTGGTGAGGATGTCGGCGAGGTCGGTGAGTTCTTCGGGGCCGATCGCGGTGGACAGCACCGTGTGGTGCGGGCCGCCCGCGGTGAGCCAGGCCTCGGTGGAGGTGCGCAGGTCCGGTTCGGGGCGCCAGACGGCGCGGGCGACGGGGAGCGCGGGCAGCGGCTCGGCGGGCGGGACGACCTCGATGGTGTTGGCGACCAGCCGGAAGCGGTCGCCCATGTCGGCACCGGGTACGAGGTGGTAGGTGTAGTCCTCCATGAAGCTGGTGCCGCCGGGCAGTCCGGCGCCCATCGCCTTGACGGTGGCGAGCAGGGTCGCCGTCTTCCAGTCGCCCTCACCGCCGAAGCCGTAGCCGTCGGCCATCAACCGCTGCACGGCGAGGCCCGGCAGCTGGCGCAGCCCGCCGAGGTCCTCGAAGTTGGTGGTGAAGGCCCCGAAGCCGCCGTCGTCGAGGAAGGAGCGCAGGCCGAGCTCGATCCGGGCGGCGTAGCGCAGCGAGTCGTGCCGGTCGGCCCCGAGGGCGAGTTCGGGGGCGAGCCGGTAGGTGTCGGCGTACTCCTTGACCAGTGCGGAGACCGCCGCGTCGCTCGCCGAGTCCACCGCCTCGACCAGGTCGTTGACCCCGTAGGTGTTGACGGACACCCCGAA
>NZ_JOHY01000183.1 GCF_000721495.1 Streptomyces sp. NRRL F-5123 | reverse complement strand
CGCCAGCTCACCGGTCACGTTCGAGACCACCGGAATCACCGGCGCGTGATACGTCAACGCCCCCGCCACCGCCCGGAACTCCTCCAGCACCGGATCCATGTGCGGCGAGTGGAAAGCATGACTCACCCTCAACTCCGTGACCTTGCGACCCTTTCCCCTCCACCGCTCCGCCACCTCCAGCACCGCATCCCGGTCACCCGAGACCACCGTGCTGTCCGGCGCATTCACCGCCGCGACCACCACACCCTCCACCAGAGCGGACGCCACCTCCTCCTCCGACGCCCGCACCGCACACATCGCACCACCACCAGGCGCCGCCTGCATCAACCGCGCCCTCGCACCCACCAGCACACACGCATCCACCAGATCCAGAACACCCGCCACATGCGCAGCCGCAACCTCCCCCACCGAATGCCCCATCACAAAATCCGGCCGCAGACCCCACGACTCCACCAACCGGAAAAGCGCCACCTCGAAAGCGAACAGC
>NZ_JOHY01000182.1 GCF_000721495.1 Streptomyces sp. NRRL F-5123 | reverse complement strand
CTCCACCACCACCGACGGCACCCAGCTCCAGCTGTGGGACTGCAACGGCCAGGCCAACCAGCAGTTCACCAGCACCTCCGCCGGTGAACTGCAGATCCTCGGCAAGTGCCTCGACGCCGCCGGCACCGCCAACGGCACCAAGGTCCAGATCTACTCCTGCTGGGGCGGCGACAACCAGAAGTGGCGCGTCAACTCCGACGGAACCATCGTCGGCGTCCAGTCCGGACTCTGCCTCGACGCGACGGGTGCCGCTACCGCCAACGGGACGCAGATCGAGCTGTGGTCCTGCAACGGGGGCAGCAACCAGAAGTGGAGCTGACCACGCAGCAGTAGTGCTACCGCTCCCCCGGTCCCTTCGTGGACCGGGGGAGCGGTCATCCGCCCGGCCTGGGGGTGTGTCCAGTTAACGGCTGATCTTGGTTGTTGGGGTTCAGTTGTTGGCCGGGGTGAGCCGGCCTTCGAAGGCGATCTGGAAGGCGTTCAGGGGT
>NZ_JOHY01000181.1 GCF_000721495.1 Streptomyces sp. NRRL F-5123 | reverse complement strand
CGGAACCCGCACCCACCCCCACCAGAGAGATCACCCCCTGGATACTGTCCGCCCGCACCCCCGAAGCCCTGCGCGCCCAGGCCGCGAACCTCGCCGCGCGCTTCCCCGTGGACGACGTCGCCCGGGTGGGCCGGTCGCTGGCGACCACGCGCACGCCGTTCGACCACCGCGCGGTGATCGTCGCCGACGACGCCGCGTCGCTGCTGGCGGGCCTGGAGAAGCTGGCCGCGGGCGAGCCCGACCCCGCGGTCGTCACCGGGACGGCGGTGCCGCTCGGCGCGGGTCCGGTGTTCGTCTTTCCGGGTCAGGGCTCGCAGTGGCCGGGGATGGGCGTGGACCTGCTGGACGGCTCACCGGTCTTCGCCGCCCGCATCACCGCATGCGAACAAGCCCTCGCCCCCTACGTCGACTGGTCACTCACCGACGTCCTGCGCGGCACCTGCGACACCGACCCCGAACGCGTCGACGTCATCCAACCCACCCTGTGG
>NZ_JOHY01000180.1 GCF_000721495.1 Streptomyces sp. NRRL F-5123 | reverse complement strand
CCGCAGCGGCCGGTCCGCGGGCCGCTCCTGCCCGTACGTCGCCAGCAGGGCCTGCGCCTCGATCGGGTCGCCCAGCGCCGTGCCCGTACCGTGCGCCTCGACCGCGTCGACCTGGTCGGGCGTCAGCCCCGCGTTCGCCAGCGCCTGCCGGATGACGCGCTGCTGCGCGGGACCGTTGGGGGCGGTCAGGCCGTTGGAGGCGCCGTCCTGGTTGACGGCCGTGCCGCGGATCACCGCGAGGACACGGTGCCCGTTGCGCTCGGCGTCCGAGAGGCGTTCGAGCAGCAGCAGTCCCGCACCACCGCCCGCGAGCGCCAGCGCGCACTCGCCGCGGCGCAGCGCCTGCGCGGCGAGATGCACCGCGACCAGCGACGACGAGCACGCGGTGTCGATCGTCAGCGCCGCTCCCTCGAAGCCGAAGGTGTAGGAGATGCGGCCGGAGGCGACGCTCGTCTCGTTGCCGGTCAGCAGGTATCCCTCGAAGCCGTCCGGCGCTTTGGTCAGCCGACTGCCGTAGTCGTCGTACATCACGCCGGTGTAGACACCGGTGTCGCTGCCGCGCAGGCTCGCCGGGTCGATACCCGCGTGCTCCAGCGTCTCCCACGCCGTCT
>NZ_JOHY01000179.1 GCF_000721495.1 Streptomyces sp. NRRL F-5123 | reverse complement strand
GGTGAGCCAGTAGGGCTGTCGTTGGAAGGGGTAGGTGGGGAGGTCGATGGTGGGTGTGGTGGTGGGTGTGGTGGTGGTTGGGTACCAGGGTGTCCAGTTGATGGTGTGGTGTGTGGTGGTGTGGAGGGTGGCGAGGGTGTGGGCGAGGGTGGTTGTGTCGGGTTGTTTGCCGGTGAGGGTGGGGAGTGCGGTGGTGTGGGGGAGGGTGTGGTGGGTGGCGGTGGTGAGGACGGGGGTGGGTCCGATTTCGAGGAAGAGGGTGGTGTGGGGGGCGAGGTGGGTGAGGGTTTGGTGGAAGTGGACGGGTTGGCGGATGTGCTGGGCCCAGTAGTCGGGGGTGGTGATGTTTTCGGTTGCGGGTTGGCCGGTGAGGTTGCTGATGAGGGGGATACGGGGTGTTCGGAAGTCGAGGTGGGCGATTGCTTGGGTGAAGGGGGTGAGGACGGGGTCCATGAGGGGTGAGTGGAAGGCGTGCGAGACCTGGAGGACGCGCGCCTTGCGCCCCCGGCCCTTCCAC
>NZ_JOHY01000178.1 GCF_000721495.1 Streptomyces sp. NRRL F-5123 | reverse complement strand
GATGTTGGCCTGGACGGCGTTGTCGGTGGCGTCGGTGGGGTAGCCGGCGACGACGGCGCCCTCGTAGAAGGTGCCCTGGGACTGGTTGGTGTTGCCGTTGCAGCAGTCGCCGCCGCTGCCGAGGATGATGGCGCCCTCCGGAGTAGAGGCCGTATTCGAGGTCGGCCTGGACCCAGGGGCCGCTGCCGGAGCAGCCGCCGAACCAGCAGCTGGTGCCGAAGTAGATCGCGTCCATGGCGCCCGCGCCGTCCGCCCTGCGGTCGGTCTCGCTGTTGCCGTAGTCGAAGCAGCAGCCGCCGTTGACGTGGGTGCCGCTGGTGACCATGTACGCGCCCTCGGGGGCACTGCCGGTGGGGACGCCTGTGAGGTGGCCGTCGCGCCAGTAGCTGTTGCCGGGGTTGATGTACAGCGAGTACACCTTGCCGCCGCTTACCGTCAGCGACTCCGAGGTCGCCTTCGCGGGGGTGTCGGAACCGCCGGCGCCGCCGGGGCCCTGGTACATCACGTCGTTGCCGTGCCCTGACTGGTCGTAGACGGTGGTGATCACGCACGTGGTACCCGCGCAGAAGGAGTCCTGTGCGGCCGCGTCGGCCCGGCCGCCGGCCTCCACCACCCCGATGTTCTTCGTCGAGTTGTCCGACGAGCGCCGGACCTGGTA
>NZ_JOHY01000177.1 GCF_000721495.1 Streptomyces sp. NRRL F-5123 | reverse complement strand
AGCACCGCATCGAACGCCTCAGCGAAAACCGGCTCCGCCGCATACAACTCACGGCCCATACCCACCCGCTGACTCCCCTGCCCCGCGAACAGGAAGGCGGTCCTGCCGGGCGTCGCAGCCGATCCCCGGACGACCAGCGGGGATTCCTGGCCCCGCGCCAGCGCGTCCAGCCCGTCCCGGAAGCCGGCCGGGTCCTGGCCGAGGACGACAGCGCGGTGCTCGAAGGTTGTGCGGGCGGCCACGAGCGCGGCGCCGACCTCCCGCGGGTCCACGCCGCCGTCGGCGGCGACGCCGTCCCGCAGCCGCCCGGCGTAGGCGCGCAGCGCCGTCTGCGACCGCGCGCTCACCACCCAGGGCAGTGCGGGCAGTTCGCCCTCGGCGGGCTTCGGCGCGGGGGGTTCTTCGAGGATGACGTGGGCGTTGGTGCCGCTGATGCCGAAGGAGGAGACGGCCGCGCGGCGGGGCCGGCCGTTGCGGGGCCACGGCGTGTTCTCGGTGAGGAGGCTGACGGCGCCGGCGCTCCAGTCGACGTGCGGGCTCGGCTCGTCGACGTGCAGGGTGCGCGGCAGCTCGCCGTGCCTCATGGCCTCGACG
>NZ_JOHY01000176.1 GCF_000721495.1 Streptomyces sp. NRRL F-5123 | reverse complement strand
GGCGTACTCCTTGACCAGTGCGGAGACCGCCGCGTCGCTCGCCGAGTCCACCGCCTCGACCAGGTCGTTGACCCCGTAGGTGTTGACGGACACCCCGAAGCGCAGCTGCGCCTCGACCTTGTCGCCCTCGGTGACGGCCACATCGCGCATGTTGTCGCCGAAACGCGCAAGCCGGTTGAGGTTCATGAAGTCCATGTCGATGCTGGACCAGGGCAGTTCGACGTTGGCCTGGGTGTGCAGGTGCAGCAGCGGCTTGCGCAGCAGGTCCAGCCCCGCGATCCACATCTTCGCCGGCGAGAACGTGTGCATCCACGCGATCAGACCCACACACGCGTCATCCGCGTTCGCCGCGAGAACGACACCCGCGATAGCCGCCGCATCCGTCAGCACCGGCTTCCACACCACCCGCACCGGCGAACCCGCGGCAGCCGCCAACTGCCCGGCAATGGCCTGTGACTGCTCCGCCACCTGCGCGAGCGTGCCCGGCCCGTACAAACCCTGACTGCCCGTAAGAAACCAGACCTCACGCTCGACACCGGCCAACGGCGCGGACACAGCACTCATGCGACAACTCCTCGATCGACGGAACCGGCACCCTCACAGGCGACCGGGGCGGTGGTGGCGGGCGGCCATCAGTACGTGAGCGCTAACAATCAGCGGCGGAGACGAAGACACGCTTCAGGTACGCAGGGTCCTGAGGGCGCGCAGGCGGTGCATGACGGCGCTGCCGCCGCGTCCGAAGTGGTCGTGGAGGGTGCGGTATTCGGCGTAGAGGAGGTCGTAGGCCGC
>NZ_JOHY01000175.1 GCF_000721495.1 Streptomyces sp. NRRL F-5123 | reverse complement strand
GCGCGGCGAGGTTCGCGGCCTGGGCGCGCAGGGCTTCGGGGGTGCGGGCGGACAGTATCCAGGGGGTGATCTCTCTGGTGGGGGTGGGTGCGGGTTCCGGTTCTGCGGGGGCTTGTTCGAGGATGATGTGGGCGTTGGTGCCGGAGATGCCGAAGGAGGAGACGGCGGCGCGGCGGGGGTGTCCGGTGTCGGGCCAGTCGGCGGCTTCGGTGAGGAGTTCGATGCCGCCGGACCAGTCGGCGTGCGGGGTCGGTTCGTCGATGTGGAGACTTGCGGGGAGCCGTCCGTGCTGCATGGCCATGACCATCTTGATGACCCCGGCGATGCCCGCTGCGGCCTGTGTGTGGCCGATGTTGGACTTGACCGACCCCAGGAGGAGGGGCCGCTCCCGTTCGCTGCCGTAGGTCGCGTGCAGGGCCTCCGCCTCGATCGGGTCGCCGAGCTTCGTGCCCGTGCCGTGCGCCTCGACGGCGTCCACGTCTGCCGGGCCGAGCCCGGCGTTCGCGAGTGCCTGCCGGATGACGCGCTGCTGGGAGGGGCCGTTGGGCGCGGTCAGGCCGTTGCTCGCGCCGTCCTGGTTGACGGCCGAGCCGCGGACGACGGCAAGGACCCGGTGGCCGTTGCGCCGCGCGTC
>NZ_JOHY01000174.1 GCF_000721495.1 Streptomyces sp. NRRL F-5123 | reverse complement strand
GCCACGAGTTCGTGATGCTGTAGTCGACCTGGCAGCCGCTCGCCGCCTGCGCGGACGTCGCCACGAACGAGATTCCTACTGCAGCCAAAGCGGTGGAGACCAGGCCGATCAGCCACGTCCTGACGTGCGGTCTTCTGCGTTTGCGTTCCACGGGAATCTCCCTGAGTGTTCAACGTGCGGGGCTTTGTTAGCGCTCACACACGCAGATGGGGGGATGCAGGGATGCACGGGACCGCCCGGGTGGGATCCCTGGGCGGCACTGGGCGTTCAGCCTGGCACGCCTCACGGAAGCCCCGCAAGAGGTCGACCGGCCGCGCCCGACCGGCGGTTCGGGCGGTGGTCGCCCCCGCCGGCAGGGGGCGAGCGAGGCGTTGCGACCGGCACGCGGCCGACCGGATCCGACGCCGCACCGACTTGGCCCGCCACCCCTCCTTCTTGCACCGGACAGCCCATCCCGGTCGTCGCCCTGTCCCGTGGGTCGGTGGTGGCGACGGGCGCCGTCGCCACCACCGACCACGGACGGAACCGGAGACCGTACGGTCCCCGGGGGAACCTGACAGAGGTCAGCGCTGCAGGGTGAGCAGGCCCGGGCGCCAGGGGAGTTGGCCGTAGTCGCCGCTCGAACCCTTGGCCATGCCC
>NZ_JOHY01000173.1 GCF_000721495.1 Streptomyces sp. NRRL F-5123 | reverse complement strand
AGAGCGCGTCCTCATCCACGCCGCCACCGGCGGCGTCGGCACCGCCGCCGTACAGATCGCCCAGCACATCGGCGCCGAGGTCTACGCAACGGCAAGTCCGGGCAAGCACGCGGTGCTTGAGGCGATGGGCATCGACGAGGCCCACCGCGCGTCCTCGCGCGACCTGGACTTCGAGGACGCCTTCCGGGAGGCCGCCGGGAGCGTGGACGTCGTCCTCAACTGCCTCGCCGGGGACTTCACCGACGCCTCGCTCCGGCTGCTCGGCGAGGGCGGACGCTTCCTGGAGATGGGCAAGACCGACATCCGCGACCCCGAGCAGGTCACGGCGGCCCACCCCGGCATCCGTTACGAGGCCTACGACCTGGTGAGCCATGCGGGACCGGCCCGTATCGCCGCGATGCTCCGCACCCTCGCCGGTCTCTTCGCACAGGGTGCGCTGACGCCCCCGCCGGTCACGACCTGGCCGCTGGCCCGGGCACGGCAGGCGCTGCGCCACATGAGCCAGGCCAAGCACACCGGCAAGCTCGTCCTCACCGTCCCCCCGCCGCTCGACCCGGACGGCACCGTCCTGATCACCGGCGGCACCGGCACCCTCGGCGCCCTCCTCGCCGAACACCTCGTCACCACCTGGAACATCACCCACCTCCACCTCACCA
>NZ_JOHY01000172.1 GCF_000721495.1 Streptomyces sp. NRRL F-5123 | reverse complement strand
GGCGGCGGGGGTGCTGCCGGGAGGGGCCCCGCAGGGGGGAGCCCCGCCGGGGGAGCCGCGTTGGGGGCGACGCCGTGCGCGTCCGCCGCCTCCCGGGGGGCGCGGGCCTTCGCCGGGTGCGCCGGAGGTCGGGTGCTGCTGCCCGTGGGGGGCCGGGGCGGTGGGGGCCGAGCGCCGGAGCAGGCCGCGGTCACGCCCGCCGGGGGGTTCGGTCGAGGGCTGCCCGTACGCCGGACCTGGGCCGTACTGCCTCTGCAGCAGGCGCCACTCGCCGCGGTGGGTGCGTCATGAGCCGCACACGGGTGACCGCGGACCCCGCCCGCTGGGCGCCCCACCTCCGGGGCGCGACGGCGAGGGTGCGGTGGGAGGAGCTGGGCGGTGCGGCGCGGCCACCCGCGGCGGAAGGGGCGTCGGGGGGTCGGCCGCCCGCCCCCGACCACCCCCCGATAAACTCACCGCTCGCCGTTGCGCGTCGGGGGACGCAACGTGAGCACGCGGACGCGTCATCGCTGCTCGCCCGTCTCCGGCGCCGCCGCCAGACCACGGGGAGTTCGACCTTGTCCGACGCCACCGCGTCCACCGCCACCGACCCGCGCGACCCCACGCCCCCGCCGGGCCGCCACCGCGGCCCCGCCTCCCCGGAACCCCCGGACCCCGAAGCC
>NZ_JOHY01000171.1 GCF_000721495.1 Streptomyces sp. NRRL F-5123 | reverse complement strand
CCTGGGGGAGTACTCCCCCGATCCGGACGCGGACCGCGCCGCGGAGGACCCGGCCGAGGTGAGCCGGGCGCACTGCGAGGCCTTCCAGGCCTGGATGGTCCAGACCCGTTCGCCGGCGACCGGGCTGAACAAGCACAAGGCGCTCCAGCAGTTCTTCAAGTGGCTGCGGGACGACGAGGAGGAGATCGACCGGTCGCCGATGGACCGGGTCCGGCAGCCGAAGATCCCGCAGAGGCTGGTGCCGGTGATGCGCGACGCCGAGACCTCCAAGGTGCTGGGCACCTGCAAGGGCAAGGCGTTCCTGCAGTTGCGGGACGAGGCGGTCATCCGCCTCTACTACAACACCGGCGCCCGCCTGTCCGAGGTCGGCAACCTCGCCCTGGCCGACATCGACCTTGCCACCGAGTCCGTCCGCTACCACGGCAAGGGCAGCAAGGACCGCCGAGTCCGCTTCGGTCCGAAGACCGCGAGGGCGCTCAGCCGTTACCTCCTGGCCCGGTCGAAGCACCGCGGAGCCGACCTTCCCGACCTGTGGCTGGCCGACCGCGGCGCGAGGCGGCTGGCGTCCAACGGCATCAAGATCATGATCAAGCGCCGCGGTGCGGCAGCCGGTCTGACCGGCGTGCACGCGCACCGCTGGCGTCACAACTTCGCCCACGAGTGGA
>NZ_JOHY01000170.1 GCF_000721495.1 Streptomyces sp. NRRL F-5123 | reverse complement strand
CCTGGGGGAGTACTCCCCCGATCCGGACGCGGACCGCGCCGCGGAGGACCCGGCCGAGGTGAGCCGGGCGCACTGCGAGGCCTTCCAGGCCTGGATGGTGCAGACCCGTTCGCCGGCGACCGGGCTGAACAAGCACAAGGCGCTGCAGCAGTTCTTCAAGTGGCTGCGGGACGACGAGGAGGAGATCGACCGGTCGCCGATGGACCGGGTCCGGCAGCCGAAGATCCCGCAGAAGCTGGTGCCGGTGATGCGCGACGCGGAGACCTCCAAGGTGCTGCAGACCTGCAAGGGCAAGGCGTTCCTGCAGTTGCGGGACGAGGCGGTCATCCGCCTCTACTACAACACCGGCGCCCGCCTGTCCGAGGTCGGCAACCTTGCCCTGGCCGACATCGACCTTGCCACCGAGTCCGTCCGCTACCACGGCAAGGGCAGCAAGGACCGGCGCGTCCGCTTCGGCCCGAAGACCGCGAGGGCGCTCAGCCGTTACCTCCGGGCCCGGGCCAAGCACCGCGGAGCCGACCTGCCCGACCTGTGGCTTGCCGACCGCGGCGCCAGGCGGCTGGCGCCCAACGGCATCAAGATCATGATCAAGCGCCGCGGTGCGGCAGCCGGTCTGACCGGCGTGCACGCGCACCGCTGGCGTCACAACTTCGCCCACGAGTGGA
>NZ_JOHY01000169.1 GCF_000721495.1 Streptomyces sp. NRRL F-5123 | reverse complement strand
TGCATCGCCATGACCATCTTGATCAGGCCCGCCATACCCGCCGCAGCCTGCGTATGACCGATATTCGACTTCACCGACCCCAACCACAAAGGCCGCTCCGCAGAACGCCCCTGACCATACGTCGCCAACAACGCCTGCGCCTCGATCGGATCACCCAACCGCGTCCCCGTACCATGCGCCTCCACCACATCCACATCCACACCCGACAACCGCGCATTCGCCAACGCCTGCCGAATCACCCGCTGCTGCGACGGACCATTCGGAGCCGTCAAACCATTCGACGCCCCGTCCTGATTCACCGCAGAACCCCGCACCACACCCCACACCCGATGCCCACGACGCCGCGCATCCGACAACCGCTCCAACAACACCAACCCCACACCCTCACCCCACCCCGTACCATCCGCCCCCGCACCGAACGACTTGCAACGACCATCCACCGCCAACCCACGCTGCCGCGAAAACTCCACAAACGCCCCCGGCGTCGCCATCACCGTCACACCACCCGCCAACGCCAACGAACACTCACCACCCCGCAACGCACCCACCGCAGAATGCAACGCCACCAACGACGAAGAACACCCCGTATCCACCGTCACCGCAGGACCCTCAAGACCCAGCACATACGACACCCGCCCCGACACCACACACCCCAAATTCCCGGTG
>NZ_JOHY01000168.1 GCF_000721495.1 Streptomyces sp. NRRL F-5123 | reverse complement strand
CGGGACACCTCCGCTCGCGCGGAGAGGACACTTTCTGACCTGCGGCGTTAGAGGGGCTTTGCAATCTCTTTGCTCGGCTCCAGCCGCGTCTGGCCGCTGCGGGTGCAGATCAGGTCAGGCCGATACATGGAACGTCAGCCTACGGCCGGGGCCGCCATGAGCACCACGCTCCTCGACCGAGGTCCCTGACACGCACCCATCAGGCAGGGCGCCCATCAGCTCGGGGTCGAAGAAATTCTTGACGTCTTCCCACAGCAGGTCTGGCATCCCGCCATGCTGCTCACCAAGACCCCGCAAGCGCAGCCTGATCTCGAGCGATCGGGGCCGCCGCCTCATACGTGCGTGAGCTGTTGCCGGAGTGCAGCCTCGGCCCGGTCGACGGCCGCTGTTATGGCCCGCTCGTGGATGGCAGGCAGGTTTCCGGCGCCGACGCCCGCCCGCGAGACGACGGTGTGCAGGTCCTGTTCCTGCCGCTCGGAGAGGCACGTGCTCGCGGGGTGGTCGAGGAGTTCTCGGGCTGCGTGGGCGTCCAGGCGGGCCGCGGTGGCGGCGCCGTCGCGTAGTCGGTCGGCGCGGGGGTCGGACGGGTCCTTGAGGAGTTCGAGGGCGCTCAGCGCCGCCCGCGTCTGGAACGTGGCGGTTTCCGGGTCCGGAGAGGCCAGCAGCGCCTGTGCCTGCTGGAGCGCATGGTCCAGCTCGCCATCAAGCGGGCTGGCGGCGTCCGGCGGAGCGCAGCAGACGCTCAGGAGGGCCCGGACGGCCCCTTCCCACGGTTCGCCGATCGCGGAGGAGTTGATCAGGTCGCGGGCTTCCTGGCCGAGGCCGCGTTCCATCAGCGACATGGCCTTGATCT
>NZ_JOHY01000167.1 GCF_000721495.1 Streptomyces sp. NRRL F-5123 | reverse complement strand
GGCGCACAGCCGCCTGGTCGTCGACTGGCCCCGCAAGAGCTGACCGCGGATGCTCCCCGCGATAGCACGCCGCATCCCGCTGGTCCGCCGTCCCAAGCGGCCTGCGTTACCGCTGGACCAGCGCGTCGCCCACCTCACCCGGGCGGCTGTCGCGCCCGCAGGCGCCGACCACCGCGACACGGTGGCCCGCACCTGCGGGATCCTCAACATGGCCGCACTGATCGCCTCCGACGTCTGCATGCCCGAGTTCGCGGCCGAGCTGTGCTGGCGGCAGCACGCCGCCTTCGCCGACGCAGGACGCCTCACCGGCGATGTCGCGTCGATGTCGCTCATGCCCCTGATCAACGTCTCCCGCCTGCTGACCCGCGCGGGCGACGGCGAAGCCGCCTACGACGTACTCGGCCGGCTCCACCGTGCCGCTGTTGCCCGAGGCAGTGCCGAGATCCATGGCCACGGCGTCGACCTCTCTGCCCTCACCACCTCGGATGCGGACCACTGCAGGATCGTCCGCGAGCTCTGGCTCGCCCTCATGACGGACGGCGCGCGGGCCTTGGCACGGACCGGCCGCTGGACGGACGCCGCCGAAGCGATGGCCGCACACCGCGGCATCGGCAACCGCCTGCTCGACGGACGCCAGATCAAGGCCATGTCGCTGATGGAACGCGGCCTCGGCCAGGAAGCCCGCGACCTG
>NZ_JOHY01000166.1 GCF_000721495.1 Streptomyces sp. NRRL F-5123 | reverse complement strand
GTGTGGCGGACCGTCTCCTGCGAGATGGCCAGCTTCATCCCCTTGCGCAAGGGCGTCTGCGACGACGTCTACACCGTCGTGCCCATGGTCGGAGAGGGCAATGTCCGCCTGGAGACCTTCAGCGAGCAGCAGGTCGACCGCGATGCGATCCGTACGGTCCTGGACACCCCGTCGACCGAGGTCGACACCGGCGTGGTGTTCCGCAAGGGCGCGCCCTTCGAATGGCTGTACCTGTACCTGGCGTGCGTCCTGCCGAGCGGCCTGTCCCGGATGCCTGGCCAGCGCCCCGGCTTCAAGCCGCACTTCTTCTGGGGCTCCATGGCCGCGCTCGACGGCGACAGCCTCGCCTACCTGACCATGCCCACCGGCGAGGACGAGCACGGCTGGTTCGGCGCGATCGGCGTCATCGGCCACGGCCCGCGAGGCACCGAACTCGCCGACCACGTCGCCGCCGAGATCCGCGCGTGGCACGAGGGCTGGGGCGGCGCACAGCCGCCTGGTCGTCGACTGGCCCCGCAAGAGCTGACCGCGGATGCTCCCCGCGATAGCACGCCGCATCCCGCTGGTCCGCCGTCCCAAGCGACCCGCGTTACCGCTGGACCAGCGCGTCGCCCACCTCACCCGGGCGGCTGTCGCGCCCGCGGGTGCCGACCACCACGACTCGGTGGCCCGCACCTGCGGGATCCTCAACATGGCCGCACTGATCGCCTCCGACGTCGGCATACCCGAGTTCGCGGCCGAGCTGTGCTGGCGGCAGCACGCCGCCTTCGCCGACGCAGGACGCCTCACCGGCGATGTCGCCTCGATGTCGCTCATGCCCCTGATCAACGTCTCCCGCCTGCTGACCCGCGCGGGCGACGGCGAAGCCGCCTACGACGTACTCGACCGGCTAGATCAAGGCCATGTCGCTGATGGAACGCGGCCTCGGCCAGGAAGCCCGCGACCTGATCAACTCCTCCGCGATCGGCGAACCGTGGGAAGGGGCCGTCCAGGCCCTCCTGTCCGTCTGCTGCAGCCCACGAGACATCGGCGTTCAAGAGGGTGAGCTCGACCGCGCTCTCCGGCTGGCACAGTCGCTGCTGGACACGCCGGACCCGGAAACGGCCACGTTCCAGACCCGGGCGGCGCTGAGCGCCCTCGAACTCCTCAAGGACCCGTCCGACCCCCGTGCCGGCCGACTACGCGACGGTGCCGCCACCGCGGCCCGCCTGGACGCCCACGCAGCCCGGGAACTCCTCGACCACCCCGCGAGCACGGACCTCTCCGAGCGGCAGGAACAGGACCTGCACACCGTCGTCTCGCGGGCGGGCGTCGGCGCCGGACGCCTGCCTGCCATCCACGAGCGGGCCATAACAGCGGCCGTCGACCGGGCCGAGGCTGCACTCCGGCAACAGCTCACGCACGTATGAGGCAGCGGGTCCAATCGCTCGAAATCAGGCTGCGCTCGCGGGGCCTTGGTGAGCAGCATGGCGAGATGCCAGACCTGCTGTGGGAAGACGTCAAGAATTTCTTCGACCCCGAGCTGATGGGCGCCCTGCCTGATGGGTGCGTGTCAGGGACCTCGGTCGAGGA
>NZ_JOHY01000165.1 GCF_000721495.1 Streptomyces sp. NRRL F-5123 | reverse complement strand
CCGCCACCCGCGCCGCGAACACCGGCGAGACATCCAGGAGTTCGGCCCCCATCCCCCGCCACTGCCCACCCTGCCCCGGGAAGACGAGCACGGGGCCCGCGCTGCCCGCGACCGGCTCGCCGCCCACCACCGCGCCGGACGGCACGTCGTCGGCCAGCGACCGCAGGCCCGCCAGGAGCTGACCGGCGTCGCCGCCGACCACCACCGCACGGTGCTCCAGCACCGCCCGCCCGGCCACCAGCGACCAGCCCACGCCCACCGCACCGGCCTGCGCCCGCTCCGCGAAGTCCGCCAGCCTCCCGGCCTGCGCCCGCAGCGCGGCGGGCGAGGCGGCGGACACCACCCACGGCACCGCGCCGCCGAGCGGCGCCCCGGCCGTGAACACCGGCTGCTCCGCGCCGGAATCACCCGCGGGCTCGGGCGGTGCGGCCTCGACGATGACGTGCGCGTTGGTGCCGGAGATGCCGAAGGCGGAGATGCCGGCGCGGCGCGGCCGCCCCTCGTCCTCGGGCCACTGCGTGGCGCGCGTCAGCAGCTCGACGGAACCGCCGCTCCAGTCGACGTGCGGGGTCGGCGCATCGATGTGCAGGCTCGCGGGGAGGACCCCGTGCTGCATCGCCATGACCATCTTGATCAGGCCCGCCATACCCGCCGCAGCCTGCGTATGACCGATATTCGACTTCACCGACCCCAACCACAAAGGCCGCTCC
>NZ_JOHY01000164.1 GCF_000721495.1 Streptomyces sp. NRRL F-5123 | reverse complement strand
CTTGGCCGCGTTGAAGTAACCACCGGGGTTGTGGGTCCACATCTTCAGGTTCAAGGCGGAGTCCTGGGCGATGATGTCGGCCTGGCCGTCACCGTTGAAGTCCGCCGAGGTCGTCTGCGCGTAGTTCAGCGTCGGCTCGGGGGGATACGGAACGGTGTCGTCGGAACCGAGCCCCGACTTGTGGCCGCAGTCCGGCCAGGCGTTCTCGCCCTGGGTGGCGAGGACCTTCTCCCCGATGCGTATCTGCTGCTCCTTGGTGGCCTGGTGGGGGTACACGGCATAGATGCGGCCGCCGAACTCGTCCCAGGTGCTCTTGGAGAACTGGAGCCCTCCGTAGTAGCCGTTCCCGGTGTTGGCAGCCCAGTTGCCGCTGCTCTCGCACTGCGCCACCTTGTCCCAGGTGGCCACGGAGGCCGCGTGGGCGGAAGAGGTGGCCAGCAGGGGCATGGCCAGGGTCGCGGCCGTCAGGACGACGGAGGCGAGCCGGCGCCCGGGGGTGCACAAGGAACGGAGCGCGGCGCGGGAATTCGGCGTGCGTGCCATGATCGGTCTGTCGCCGTGCCCGGCCCAGATGTAGAGGGTGCCGGTGGAGTCGTCGCGGGCGATGATGTCGGCCTTGCCGTTCCCGTCGTAGTCGGCGACCGAGGTCTGGCTGAAGTCCCAGCCCGTGGTGACCTGCTGGGCGGCGTTGAGTCGCGGGCGATGATGTCGGCCTGGCCGTCACCGTTGAAATCTGCGGCCGCTGTCTGGGTGAAGTCCCATCCGGTGGTCAGTTGCGCCGCGGCGCCGAAGGTGCCGTCACCGTGCCCGGCCCAGATTTTCAGGTTTCCCGAGGTGTCGCGGGCGATGATGTCGGCCTTGCCGTTTCCGTCGAAGTCGGCTGCGGCGGTCTGCGTGAAGTTCCAGCCGCTGGTCACCTGGCGGGCGGCGCCGAATGTGCCGTCGCCGTTACCCGCCCACATCTTCAGGTTCCCCGAGCTGTCGCGGGCGATGATGTCCGCCTTCCCGTCGCCGGTGAAGTCCGCGGCCGCCGTCTG
>NZ_JOHY01000163.1 GCF_000721495.1 Streptomyces sp. NRRL F-5123 | reverse complement strand
TGCGACATCGGCCTCGTCGGCTACGAAATGGCCCTGCTCGTCGACCGCGCAGGCACCGTACTCACCCCCGACCTCAGGGCAGAACTGCAAGGCAGCCTGCTCGACTGAGCGACTCACCAGTGAACGGGCGTGCGGGCCCGCGGCCGTCCCCGGGGACCGGGACAGGCAGCGGGCACCGCGGGCCGCAAGGAGGAGGACTCGTGAGCACGTCACCCGGCGCGCAGCCGTACGGCAGCTCGCACCAGCCGCCTGCGAACCCGTACCACCCGCAGGCACCTGCCGCGGGGCGGCGCCCGCAGACGCCGAGCGGATTCGTACGCCCGTACGCGATGACCGGCGGCCGCACCAGGCCGCGCTACCAGCTCGCCATCGAGGCACTGGTCAGCACCACCGCCGACCCCGAGCGGCTGCGCGGGCAGCTGCCGGAGCACCAGCGGATCTGCCAGCTGTGCCGTGAGGTCAAGTCGATCGCGGAGATCTCCGCGCTGCTGACGATCCCGCTCGGCGTGGTCAGGATCCTGGTGGCCGACCTGGCCGAGGCCGGACTGGTCACGATTCACCAGCCGGGCGGCGACGAGGCCGCCGGCGGACAGCCAGATGTGACACTGCTTGAGAGGGTGCTCAGTGGACTTCGGAAGCTCTAGCGGCCCGGCGCGCGCCACTACTTCCGCGAAAATCGTCGTGGCGGGCGGCTTCGGCGTGGGCAAGACCACGTTCGTCGGCGCCGTCTCCGAGATCAACCCGCTGCGCACCGAGGCCGTCATGACCTCCGCG
>NZ_JOHY01000162.1 GCF_000721495.1 Streptomyces sp. NRRL F-5123 | reverse complement strand
TGCGACATCGGCCTCGTCGGCTACGAAATGGCCCTGCTCGTCGACCGCGCAGGCACCGTACTCACCCCCGACCTCAGGGCAGAACTGCAAGGCAGCCTGATGCAGTAGCCCGCTGCCGACGCGGGCGCGCGGACCTCCCTCCGCCGCCCGCGCCACCGTCCGACATCCCGCCGCACGTTCCCGTTTTTCCGCACCGCGACACGCACTGCCCGGACACGGAGGACCCTCATGACCCCGCCACCCGCCTCGCCGGGCCAAGGCCCGTACGGCGCGTCACACCACGCGCCGTACGGAGTGGAAGGCGACCAGCCGCTGGTGCGGCCGTACGCCATGACCGGTGGCCGCACCAGGCCCCGCTACCAGTTGGCGATAGAGGCGCTGGTGAGCACCACCGCCGACCCGGTGCAGTACGCGGGACTGCTCCCCGAGCACCAGCGGATCTGCCACCTGACGCGCGAGATCAAGTCGGTGGCCGAGATCTCCGCGCTGCTCGCCATCCCGCTGGGCGTGGCCCGGATCCTCGTGGCCGACCTGGCCGAGGCCGGCATGGTGGCCATCCACCAGCCCGGCAGCGGCGAAGCCGGCGGTCAGCCAGACGTGACACTGCTTGAGAGGGTGCTCAGTGGACTTCGGAAGCTCTAGAGCACAGCCGCAGCCGTCGTACGGCACGCAGTCGGCGCGGTCGACGACCTCCGCGAAGATCGTCGTGGCGGGCGGCTTCGGCGTGGGCAAGACCACGTTCGTCGGCGCCGTCTCCGAGATCAACCCGCTGCGCACCGAGGCCGTCATGACCTCCGCG
>NZ_JOHY01000161.1 GCF_000721495.1 Streptomyces sp. NRRL F-5123 | reverse complement strand
GGAGCGGCCTTTGTGGTTGGGGTCGGTGAAGTCGAATATCGGTCATACGCAGGCTGCGGCGGGTATGGCGGGCCTGATCAAGATGGTCATGGCGATGCACCACGGCGTCATGCCCAGGACCCTGCACGCCGACGAGCCCACCACGGAAGTCGACTGGTCCAGCGGCTCGGTGGAATTGCTCCGGGAACAGCGCGAATGGCCCGGGAACGCCGATCGGCCGCGCCGGGCGGGCATTTCGGCCTTCGGTATCTCCGGCACCAACGTGCACGTCGTCCTCGAAGAGGCCCCCGCGCCGGACAGCCCGCCGAGCGGCGCACCCACCGCCGTGGTCGGCGGGCCCGCGCCCTGGGTGGTCTCCGGTGCGTCCGCCGAGGGCCTGCGGGCGCAGGCCGGGAGGCTGGCGGACTTCGCGGAGCGGGCGCAGGCCGGTGCGGTGGACGTGGGCTGGTCGCTGGTGGCCGGGCGGGCGGTGCTGGAGCACCGTGCGGTGGTGGTCGGCGGCGACGCCGGTCAGCTCCTGGCAGGCCTGCGGTCGCTGGCCGACGGCACGCCCTCGGCGGCCGTGGTGGAGGGCGAGCCCCTTCCCGTCGGACCCGGCCCCGTGCTGGTGTTCCCGGGGCAGGGTGGGCAGTGGCGGGGGATGGGGGCCGAACTCCTGGATGTCTCGCCGGTGTTCGCGGCGCGGGTGGCGGAGTGCGGGCGGGCGCTCGCGCCGTACGTGGAGTGGTCGCTGGAGGATGTGCTGCGGGGGGTGGATCCCGGGGTGGACGTGGACCGGGTGGACGTCGTGCAGCCCGCGCTGTGGGCGGTCATGGTCTCGTTGGCTGCGGTGTGGGAGTCGTACGGGGTGCGTCCGGCTGCCGTGGTGGGCCACTCGCAGGGCGAGATCGCCGCGGCCGTGGTCGCGGGCGCGCTCACCCTCGCCGACGGCGCCCGC
>NZ_JOHY01000160.1 GCF_000721495.1 Streptomyces sp. NRRL F-5123 | reverse complement strand
GCGGCGGGGAATGCTGCGGTTTCCCGGTTGGTGGCGCAGCGGTTCGTGGCGCCGGTGTCGCCGTCACCGTCGCAGGCGCCGGGGATGCGGCGGGTGTCGGCGGATGTGGCGGCCAAGCGGGCAAGGTTGCGGGGGCATCGTCCGGCGGGGGCGGAGTCGCGGTCGGCGCAGGATGCGGCGGTGGCGCCGCCGGACGACAAGGAGGCGCAGGGGAAGGTCGCGAATTCGGCGAAGATGGACGCGGCCAAGCCCGGCGCGTTCGACAAGGCGGCGTTCATCCGGGCCGTCAACGACGCGATCGCGGCGCAGGCGCCGAAGAACCTCGACGATGCGGACAAGTTCTCGAAGTCGGGTAAGGCCGAGAAGATCAAGGGTGCCGTCGACGGGAAGGTGACGGACGGGAAGAACGCGTCCGCGCACGACATCACCACTGCGACGTCTGCTCCGCCGGACACGTCCGCGGCCAAGGACAAGCAGGTCACTCCCCTGCACCCGGATCAGCCCCCGCCCAACCCCGGCGCGCCTCACGCTGCGGACGCGGCCCCTGCCCCGCAACCGGCGGCGGTGACGGACTTCTCGCCGGGTCCGAAGCAGACCGATGAGCAGATGAAGTCCGCGGACGTCACCGACGAGCAGCTGGCGAAGAGCAACGAGCCCGAGTTCACGGGGGCGTTGAAGGACAAGAAGCAGGCCGACGCACACTCGGCCACCGCCCCCGGCAAGGCGCGGGGTGAGGAGAAGGCGCAGATCGCGGAGGCGAAGGCGGGTGCGGCCGCCACCGGTGCGCACGCCATGGCCCAGCTGACCGCGACCCGGCACGCCGCCGGGAAGGCGGTGGACTCCGGTAAGGGCGGGGCGAAGTCGAAGGACGAGTCGCGGCGGGAGCAGGCCACGGCCCGGTTGCAGAAGGTGTTCGACGCGACGAAGAAGGACGTCGAGGGCATC
>NZ_JOHY01000159.1 GCF_000721495.1 Streptomyces sp. NRRL F-5123 | reverse complement strand
GTGAACCAGTACCCCGCATCCATGGCAGCGGTGTCGATGACCTCGCCCGTGACCGTCGAGACCAGGGGGACGTCCGAGCTGCGGGGCTCGATCCCGCCCAGCACGTCGAGGAGTTCGGTGCGCAGTTCCTCCACCTGGGGTGAGTGCGAGGCGTAGTCCACCGCGATCCGCCGCGCCTGAACACCCTCCCGCCCGCACCGCTCCACGAACGCGTCCAACTCGCCCGGGGCACCCGAGACCACGACCTGCTCGGGCCCGTTCACCACCGCGACCGCAAGCCCCTCCGTCAACCACCCGCCCACCCGCTCGACAGGCGCCAGAACCGACACCATCCCACCGCGACCGGCCAGCGCACGGATCGCCCGCGACCGCAACGCCACCACCCGCGCCGCATCCTCCAACGACAACCCGCCCGCCACACACGCAGCCGCGATCTCCCCCTGCGAGTGACCCACCACAGCCGCCGGACGCACCCCCAACGACCCCCACACCGCCGCCAGCGACACCATCACCGCGAACAACACCGGCTGCACCACATCCACCCGGCCCAGCTCGGTGCCGTCCCCGCGCACCACCTCCAGCAACGACCAATCCGTCAACACATCCAACGCGGTCGCGCACTCACCCATCCGCGCCGCGAACACCGCGGAGGTGTCCAGCAGTTCGCGGGCCATTCCCACCCACTGCGAGCCCTGACCCGGAAACACCCACACCACACCGCCCGTTCGCACCGAGCCGACCACCGCGTCCGCCGCGTCCTCACCAGCAGCCACGGCAGCAAGCGCCGACGACAGCGCCTCACGGTCCGCGCCCAGCACAACAGCCCGGTGATCCAGCAGAGCCCGCCCCGAAGCAAGCGTCAGCCCCACATCACGCAAACCCAGCCCCGGAGCGTCATCCAAATGCGCGAGCAACCGGGCAGCCTGCCGCCGCACCCCCTCCCCCGACCGCGCCGACAACACCCACGG
>NZ_JOHY01000158.1 GCF_000721495.1 Streptomyces sp. NRRL F-5123 | reverse complement strand
GAAGTTCGGTCAGGACGCGGCGAAGGACTTCGCGGGCAAGTTCGACGACCTGGAGTCGGAGGTCGACGACAAGTCCAAGCAGCTCGTGCAGGACCTGGCCACGAAGTACACCCAGGCGCTGCACAAGGTCGACGAGGAGATCAAGAAGCTCCAGGACGCGAACAAGGGTCTGGTGTCCAAGGCGGTCGGCGCGATCGCCGGGGTCATCAAGACCATCACGGAGCTGAAGAACCTCCTGATGGGGATTCTGGCGAAGGCCGCGTCCGCCATCGCGAAGATCATCAAGGACCCGATCGGGTTCCTGAACAACCTCGTCCACGCCGTCGGCGCGGGCCTGAAACTCTTCGTCGCCAACATCGCCGACCACCTCAAGAAGGGCCTGGTGTCCTGGCTGCTGGGCACAGCCGTCAAGGCCGGCCTCGACCTGCCCTCCTCGTTCGACCTCAAGGGCATCATCCAGCTCATCACCGGCCTGCTCGGCCTGACCTGGGCCAACATCCGCGCCCGCATCACCGCCAAAGGCATCCCCGACCAGGCCGTGACCGAGGTCGAGAAATCCGTCCCCGTCGCCCGGAAACTCGCGAAAGAGGGCCCCGCCGGGATCGAGCAGGAGATCGTCAAAGAAGTAGGCGACCTCAAAGCCACCATCCTCGGCAAGCTCACCGCCTACCTGATCCCCACCGTCATCATCGCCGGCATCACCTGGATCCTGTCCCTCCTCAACCCCGCCTCCGCGTTCGTCCGCGCCGTCAAAGCCATCGTCGACATCGTCTCCTTCGTCATCAACCAGGGCGCACAGGTCATCGAGTTCGTCCAAGCCGTCCTCGACGCCGTCATCGCCATCGCAGGCGGCGGCCAGGCAGGCGTCCCCAAAATGGTCGAAACCGCCCTCGCCGCCGCCATCCCCACCCTCCTCGGCCTCCTCGCCTCCCTCCTCGGCATCGGCAACCTCGCCGCCAAAGTCAAATCCGTCTTCCACGCCGTCGCCAAACCCGTCAACCGCGTCATCGACAAAATCGTGGGCTTCATCGTCAAGA
>NZ_JOHY01000157.1 GCF_000721495.1 Streptomyces sp. NRRL F-5123 | reverse complement strand
GGTGCCGACGAGGATGTCGTTCTGGCCGGTGTGGCGGGCGAGCAGGGCCTGGTAGGCGGCCAGCAGCACCATGAACATCGTGCTGCCGTGCTCGCGGCCCAGCCGGGCGAGCGCGGCGGTCTCGGCCTCGTCCAGACGGAACACCGTCCGGCCGCCGCTACGCCGTGGCACCGCGTGGCGTGGACGGTCCTGCGGCAGCGCGAGCGTTGTGGGTTCGGCGAGGCGCTGCTGCCAGTAGGCGAGGGCGTCGGTGGTGTCCTGCCCGCGCTGCCACAGCGCGATGTCGCCGAACTGGACCGGCAGGGGCGGGAGTTCGCGGCCGGAGTAGAGCGCGGCCAGCTCGTCGTAGAGGATGTTGAGGGACCAGCCGTCACCCAGGATGTGGTGCATCACGAGGCACAGGACGTGGTCGTCCGCGCCCAGCCGGATGAGGGACGCCCGCAGCGGCGGCGCGGCGCCGAGGTCGAGTGCGGTGTTCGTGCGCGCGGCCACGAGCGCGAGGGCCGCCTCCTCGTCAGCCGCCGTCAGTGATTCCACGGGTACGGGCGACGGCGGTTCCACGATCGCGGCCGCGGCCCCGTCGATCTCGGGGAAGCGGGTGCGGAGGATCTCGTGCCGGGCGGTGACCGCGTCCAGGGCGTGGCGCAGCGCCCTCTCGTCGAGGGGGCCGCGCAGGCGCTTGGTCATCCACATGTTGTACGAGGCGTCCTGCGGATCGAGGCGGTGCATGAACCACAACCGCTCCTGCGCCGGCGACAGCGGCGGTTGCGTGCCCGCCGGGCGCGGCACAGGACCCGCCTCGGCCTCACCGGGAACCGCCGCCTCCACCAGCGCGGCCAACTGCGTCACGGACGGGTGGCGGAAGACGTCGCCGACCGCGATCCGGGCCCCGCTGCGGGCATTGAGGCGGGCGGTGAGCATGGCGGCGCGCAGGGAATGGCCGCCGAGGGCGAAGAAGTCGTCGTCCGGGGTGGGGGAGGGCTTTGCGGTCGATCTTGCCGTTGGGGGTGAGGGGGAGGGCGGTGAGCGGGATGTAGGTGGTCGGGACCATGTAGCCGGGGAGTCGGGCGGTGAGGTGGTCGCGCAACTCGGTGGTGACGGGGGCTGGTTGGGTGGGGACGTAGTACGCGAGCAGGTTTTCGTCGTGGACGGTGACGACGGCCTGGCGTATGTGGGGGTGGGTTTCGAGGGCGGTGGCGATCTCGCCGGGTTCGATGCGGTGGCCGCGGAGTTTGAGCTGGTCGTCGGTGCGGCCGTGGTAGTCCAGGGTGCCGTCCGGGAGGCGGCGGACGATGTCGCCGGTGCGGTAGAAGCGCTGCCCGTCCAGGGTGGTGAAGCGTTCGGCGGTGAGGTCGGGGCGGTGGTGGTAGCCGTCGGCGAGGCCGGTGCCGCCGATGAGGAGTTCGCCGGGGACACCGACGGGGGTGGGTGTGTCGTGGGCGTCGAGGACGCGGACGGTGGTGTTGGCCAGGGGGGTGCCGATGGTGACGCGGGCCGGGTGCGGGGGGATGTCCCAGGCGGTGGACCAGATGGTGGTCTCGGTGGGGCCGTACATGTTGAGCAGCCGGGTCACCCGGGCGCGCAGGGTGGTGGCGAGGGCCGGGGGGAGGGGTTCGCCGCCGCACAGGGCCGTGAGGCCTTGGGGGAGGTCGCCGGTCAGGAGCAGGCGCCAGCCGGAGGGGGTGGCCTGGACGTGGGTGACGCCTTCGTCGCGGACGAGGGCGGCCAGGGCGGTCGCGTCGCGGCTGGTGGGGGTGTCGGCGACGACCACACGGCCGCCGGTTGCCAGGGGCAGGTACAGCTCCAGGGCGGAGATGTCGAACGACAGCGACGTCAGCGCGAGCCACCGGTCCCGGTCGGTGGAGCCGACCAGGTCGCGCAGGGCGAGGAGGAAGTTGGCCAGGGCGCGGTGCGGGACGACGACACCCTTGGGGTTGCCGGTCGACCCCGAGGTGTAGAGGACGTACGCGGTGTCCGCCGGCTCCGGCCGCGGCAGCTCCACCAC
>NZ_JOHY01000156.1 GCF_000721495.1 Streptomyces sp. NRRL F-5123 | reverse complement strand
GACTCCCCGGCTACATGGTCCCGACCACCTACATCCCGCTCACCGCCCTCCCCCTCACCCCCAACGGCAAGATCGACCGCAAAGCCCTCCCCCACCCCGACGCCGAGCAGCGCCCCACCGGGCAGGGCCGGGCCCCGGAGACCGCGGCCGAGCAGCTCGTCGCCGAGATCTACGCCGAAGTCCTCGACATCGGCGCATCCTCGGCCCCCGTCCACGCCGACGACGACTTCTTCGCCCTCGGCGGGCACTCCCTGCGCGCCGCCATGCTCACCGCCCGCCTCACCGCCCGCAGCGGGGCCGCGATCCCGATCGGCGACGTCTTCCGGCACCCGGTCGTCGCCGACCTCGCACGGCTGGTCGAGGCCGCCGCCCCCGGCACGGTCGCCGCGCCTGTGCCGCGCCCGGCAGGCACGCAGCCGCCGCTGTCGCCGGCGCAGGAGCGGTTGTGGTTCCTGGCCCGGCTGGATCCGCAGGACGCCTCGTACAACATGTGGATGGCCAAGCGCCTGCGCGGCCCCCTCGACGAGAGGGCGCTGCGCCGCGCCCTGGACGCGGTCACCGCCCGGCACGAGATCCTCCGCACCCGCTTCCCCGAGGTCGACGGGGAGCCCACCGCTGTGGTCGAGCCGCCGTCGTCCGTGCCGGTCGAGCTGCTGTCGGCCGCGGACGAGCAGGCCGCCGCGGAGCTGGTGTCGGCCCGCACCAACACCCCCCTCGACCTCGGCTCCGCGCCGCCGCTGCGGGCGTCCCTCATCCGGGTCGGCGCGGACGACCATGTGCTGCTGCTGGTCATGCACCACATCCTGGGTGACGGCTGGTCCCTCAACATCCTCTACGACGAGCTGGCCGCGCTCTATTCGGGCCGCGAACTCCCGCCCCTGCCCGTCCAGTTCGGCGACATCGCGCTCTGGCAGCGCCGGCAGGACACCACCGACGCCCTCGCCTACTGGCAGCAGCGCCTCGCCGAGCCGACCCCGCTGGGCCTGCCCCTGGACCGTCCCCGCGCGGCCGTGCCCAAGCGCCGCGGCGGCCTGACCACGCTGCGGCTCGGCGAACGCGAGACGGCGGCCCTCACCCGTACCGGCCGCGAGCACGGCAGCACGATGTTCATGGTGCTGCTGGCCGCCTACCAGGCCCTGCTCGCCCGCCACACCGGCCAGAACGACATCCTCGTCGGCACC
>NZ_JOHY01000155.1 GCF_000721495.1 Streptomyces sp. NRRL F-5123 | reverse complement strand
AGCACCGCATCGAACGCCTCAGCGAAAACCGGCTCCGCCGCATACAACTCACGGCCCATACCCACCCGCTGACTCCCCTGCCCCGCGAACAGGAAGGCGAGCGCGTTCGTTTCGCGCGGCGCCGCGTGTACGACACCGGCGTTCGCCTCCCCCGCGGCGAGCGCCCGCAGCCCCGCTTCGAGCTCCTCGCGCGAGGCGGCGATCACCGCGGCACGCTGCTCCAGGTGCGGCCGGGTGGTCAGCAGGGAGTACGCGACGTCCTGCGGGCGGGCGTCGGGGTGGCCGCCCAGATGGGCCAGCAGCACCTCGGCCTGCGCGCGGAGTGCGGCTTGCGACCGTGCCGAGACCGTGTACGGGAGGTACGGCGGTGAGGCGGCTGCGGTGCGGGGCTCGGGGGTGTCCGGTTGCCCGGCGGGCTCCGGCGCGGGGGGTTCTTCGAGGATGACGTGGGCGTTGGTGCCGCTGATGCCGAAGGAGGAGACGGCCGCGCGGCGGGGCCGGCCGTTGCGCGGCCACGGGGTGTTCTCGGTGACGAGGGTGACGGCGCCGGCGCTCCAGTCGACGTGCGGGCTCGGCTCGTCGACGTGCAGGGTGCGCGGCAGCTCGCCGTGCTTCATGGCCTCGACGAGCTTGATGATGCTCGCCGCGCCCGCCGCCGCCTGCGTGTGGCCGATGTTGGACTTCACCGACCCCAGACGCAAGGGCTGGTCCGCGGGACGGTTGCGGCCGTAGGCGGCGAGCAGGGCCTGCGCCTCGATGGGGTCGCCCAGCGCCGTGCCGGTGCCGTGCGCCTCCACCGCGTCGACCTGGTCGGGCGTCAGCCCCGCGTTCGCCAGCGCCTGCTGGATGACGCGCTGCTGCGAGGGACCGTTGGGGGCGGTGAGCTGGCTGCTCGCGCCGTCCTGGTTGATCGCGCTGCCGCGGATCACCGCGAGCACCCACCGCCCGCGAGCGCCAGCGCGCACTCGCCGCGGCGCAGCGCCTGCGCGGCGAGATGCACCGCGACCAGCGACGACGAGCACGCGGTGTCGATCGTCACCGCCGGGCCCTCGAACCCGTACACGTACGACAACCGGCCCGACGCCACGCTGCCCGCGCTGCCGCTGACGAGGTAGCCCTCGACCTCGCGCGGCGCCCGACGGGTCAGCCGTGAGGCGTAGTCGTCGTACATCACGCCGGTGTAGACACCGGTGTCGCTGCCGCGCAGGCTCGCCGGGTCGATACCCGCGTGCTCCAGCGTCTCCCACGCCGTCT
>NZ_JOHY01000154.1 GCF_000721495.1 Streptomyces sp. NRRL F-5123 | reverse complement strand
GCGCTCCCCCGTAGGGCTTGAGGGGGGACGGGTGCGGCCGCCCGGTCCGGTTGTCCGGGTCGGGCGGCCGTGTTCCGTGCTGGTGGTGCTGGTGTTTAGCTGTGGTTGCCGGTGCGGCGGCGGCGGGTGAAGTAGACGGCTGCGCCGCCGGCGACGAGGAGGGCGGCTGCTCCGCCGATCAGGGCGGTGTTCTGGGAGCTGTTGCTGCCGGTCTCGGCGAGGTTGCCGGTGCCGGTGCCGGTGGCGGGGGGCACGGAGGGGGTGCCGGTGGGGGCGGCGGTGTCACTGACGCTGGGCGAGGGGCTGCCGGTGGTCGCCGTGTCCGTCGGGGAGGGGCTGCCCGTGGTGGCCGTGTCCGTCGGGGAGGGGCTGCCGGTGGTGGCCGTGTCCGTGGGCGAGGGGCTGCCGGTGGTGGGGGTGTCGGTCGGGGAGGGGGTGGTCTGGCACTCGTGGCCGCCGTTCCACGCCGTGATCAGGTTGGGCGGGGTGACCGAGTCGGGGTAGTGCGGGAGGGCGCCGTGGCCTTCGCCGGTGGCGCCGTCGTACTGGGTGCCGTTGCCGTAGAGGTCGACCTGTCCGTAGCACTGCGGGGTGTGGGCACTGACGTCGAGTGTGGCGGAGGTGTGCTTGCTGTCCAGGGTGACGGTGTCCCAGCCGAGGAAGTCCTGGTGGCCGGAGTTCTCCCAGGCCGGTCCCTCGGTGCTGTAGGAGGCCAGCGACACGGTGTAGACGCAGTTCTTGCCCGGGGTGGAGGTCAGCTTCACGCTGATCTTGCCCGGGGCGGTGTCCCCGCCGATCCGTCCGGCGGCGGTCCAGTCGCCGCCGTCGACCTGGTACTGGACACCGACGGTGCTGCAGCCGCGGCTGCCGCCGTTGCCGCCGCTGTGGCCCGGGTTGCTGCCGCCGCGGCCGTGCGCGGAGGCGGTGCCGATCCCGCCCGCGGTCAGGGCGATCGTCGCCCCGGCAACAGCGGCTGCGGCTATGGCTCGTCTGGATATCGCGTGCACTTGAGGATGCTCCCTGAATGCTGGTCGGGCAGCCAGGTGCAGGCAGACAGGGGCCCTACTCGACACACGAAGGCGAGAGACGTACCCGATGGCCTGCGAGGCGTCTCGCCGCCGAAAGTCTTCTGAGCTGGGGCCAGTTGGCCCAGGCCGCCGATTATGCCCCGCAAACCGGCTTTCTGTACAGTCGCGAA
>NZ_JOHY01000153.1 GCF_000721495.1 Streptomyces sp. NRRL F-5123 | reverse complement strand
TTGTTCACCGCCGGTGTGGATGTCGACTGGTCGTCGTGGGTGTCCGGTGGGCGGCTCGTGGACCTGCCCACGTATGCCTTCGAGCGCCGGCGCTTCTGGCTGCCGGCGGGACGGTCGCCCGTGGACGCCGCCGGGCTCGGTCTCGACCCGGCAGGGCACCCCCTCCTCCACGCCGCAGTGAGCTGACGTTGGAGCGTCCGCTGCTGCTGGCGGAGGGCGCGGCGGTGGTCGTACAGGTGTCGGTGGGCGCTCCGGACGAGGCCGGTCGCCGGTCGGTCACCGTGCACTCCCGTCCCCACGACGCGGGCTCCGACTGGGTACGGCACGCCGTCGGTGCGGTGGCCCCCGACGCGCTCCTTCCGGCGGAGCCCCTGGACGTCTCCTGGCCGCCGTCCGGTGCGCAGCCCGTACCGGGTGCGGAGGTCTACGAGCGGCTGGCCGGGCTCGGTTACGGCTACGGGCCGGTGTTCCAGGGGCTGCGGGAGATGTGGCGGGTCGGGGAGGAGCTGTTCGCGGAGGTGCGGTTGCCGGTGGAGCCGGACGGCTTCGGGGTGCATCCCGCGCTTCTGGACGCCGCCCTGCACCCCCTGCCGTCGGACGACCTGCGGGTCCCCTTCTCGTGGAGCGGTGTCAGGCTGCGCGCGGTGGGAGCCTCGGTGCTGCGGGTGCGGTTGTCGCCGGTGGCCGACGGCGTGGTGCGGGTGGCCGCGTTCGACGGTGCGGGGATGCCGGTCGTGACGGCGGACGAGCTGCGCATCCAGCCGATGTCGGAGGAACAGCTCCGCCAGGTCGCCGCGGGGCGCACGAACGGCCTTTACGAGCTGCGCTGGACGGCCGCACCGCTTCCGGAAGCGATGCCGGGGCTCGATACGTCCGGGGTCCGCGTGGAGGAGATCGCGCCGGGCGGCGACGTCCGCGAGCGGCTCGGTGACGTGCTCGCGGTGGTGCAGGACTTCCTCGCCGAGGGGCCGGAGGACGGCCGGCTGGTGGTCGTGACGCACGGGGCGATGGCGGGGGTCGCCGATCCGGTGACCGCCGCCGTGTGGGGTCTGCTGCGGTCCGCGCAGGCCGAGCACCCTCACCGTCTCGTCGTCCTCGACACACCCGCGGACGCCGACACCGCGAGCGCGGTGACAGCCGCCCTCACGACGAACGAACCCCAAGTCGTTCTGCACGACGGACAGTTCTTCGTGCCTCGACTGACTGCCTCCACGGTGGAGGACGAGAGCCCGGCCGTCTCCTTCGCTTCTGAGGGGACGGTGGTGGTGACGGGGGCGGGTGGTGTGCTGGCGGGGCATGTGGTGCGGCATCTGGTGGGGCGTCATGGGGTTCGGCATGTGGTGTTGGTGGGTCGTCGTGGTGGTGAGCGGGTGGATCGGTTGGTGGCGGAGGTGTCGGCGGTGGGTGCGTCGGTGCGGTTCGTCGTGTGT
>NZ_JOHY01000152.1 GCF_000721495.1 Streptomyces sp. NRRL F-5123 | reverse complement strand
CCTCCCGCGTTGCGTCGGGCTGCCGCCCGCCGGTGGGGCGGGGGTGGGTGGGTGATCGTCCCCCTGCTCGTGCGTTGCGCTGGCGGCTGCCTGCCGGTGGGGGTGGGTGGGAAGGACCGGCCCCCACCCCCGTTGGGTTGGCGGCGTGCCTGCCGGGTGGGGGTGGGGCGGATCGATCCCCTCCCGGCGGGGTGGGCCGGGGGGCCGCGTCCCGGGGTCAGGCGGCGGCTGCCTCCAGGGACTGGAACTGCTCGTCGGTCAGTTGGATGCCCGCCGCGGCGGTGTTCTCCTCCAGGTGGGCCACCGAGGAGGTGCCGGGGATGGGGAGCATGGCCGGGGAGCGGCGGAGGAGCCAGGCGAGGGCCAGTTGGGAGGGGGCGGCGTCGTGCTCGATCGCGATGCGGGTCAGGGGGCTGTCCGTGCCCGCGAGGACGCCCGTCGCCAGGGGGAACCACGGGATGAAGCCCAGGCCGCGCGCCTCGCAGTAGTCCAGGACGTCCTCGGAGGCACGGTCGGCCAGGTTGAAGCGGTTCTGCACCGACGCGATCGTCGCCGTACGGCCCGCCTCCTCGATCTCCGCGACCGTCACCTCGCTCAGGCCGATGTGCCGGATCTTGCCCTCCGACTGGAGCGCCGCCAGCTCCCCCACCTGCTCCGCGACCGGCAGCTTCGGGTCGATCCGGTGCAGCTGGAGCAGGTCGATGCGCTCCACGCCCAGATGCCGCAGGCTCAGCTCGACCTGCTGCCGCAGGTACTCCGGCCGCCCCACCGGCACCCACACCCCCGGCGCCGGACGCGTGAAGCCCGCCTTCGTCGCGATGACCAGGTCGTCCGTGTAAGGGTGCAGCGCCTTGCGCAGCAGCAGGTCCGCCGTGAAGGGCCCGTACGCGTCCGCGGTGTCGATGAAATTGACCCCCAGCTCCGCCGTCCGCCGCAGCACCCGCACCGCCTCGTCCGGATCCGCGGGGTCCCCCCACACCCCGGGGCCGGTCAGCTGCATCGTCCCGTACCCCAGACGCGTGACGGGCAGATCCCCGCCCAGCAGGAAACTCCCGGACGCCAGGGCGACTGGCGTGGTGGGCTCGGACATTGACGTTCTCCCTTCGCTGACCCGACCCTATGCGCCGCCCGTGACGACGGCACGCCCGCCCGCCGCCCGGCAGGTGGACGATCCGCCCCATCCACCCCCGCCCCCACCGGCCGGCAGCCGCCGCCTGACCCCGGGACGCGGCCCCCCGGCCCACCCCGCCGGG
>NZ_JOHY01000151.1 GCF_000721495.1 Streptomyces sp. NRRL F-5123 | reverse complement strand
TTGTTCACCGCCGGTGTGGATGTCGACTGGTCGTCGTGGGTGTCCGGTGGGCGGCTCGTGGACCTGCCCACGTATGCCTTCGAGCGCCGGCGCTTCTGGTTGTCGGCGGGACGGTCGCCCGTGGACGCCGCCGGGCTCGGTCTCGACCCGGCAGGGCACCCCCTCTTGCACGCGGCCGTCCCGCTGGCCTCGCAGGACGGGTGGGTGCTGACCGGACAGTTGAGCTGACGTTGGAGCGTCCGCTGCTGCTGGCGGAGGGCGCGGCGGTGGTCGTACAGGTGTCGGTGGGCGCTCCGGACGAGGCCGGTCGCCGGTCGGTCGCCGTCCATTCCCGTCCGCAGAGCAGCGGTGAGGAGTGGGGCAGGCACGCCACGGGGATCCTCGCGCCGGGCACCGCCGCGTCGGAGGAGCGCCTCGGCACCACGTGGCCGCCCCCGGGCGCCCGGCGGATCGACGGTGCCGGGAGCGTCTCCGGGAGCTACGAGCGGCTGGCCGGGCTCGGTTACGGCTACGGGCCGGTGTTCCAGGGGCTGCGGGAGGTGTGGCGGGTCGGGGAGGAGCTGTTCGCGGAGGTGCGGTTGCCCGTGGAGCCGGACGGCTTCGGGGTGCATCCCGCGCTGCTGGACGCCGCCCTGCACCCCCTGCTCGGCGACGAACTCCGGGTGCCGTTCGCCTGGAGCGGGGTCCGCCTGTCCTCGGTCGGGGCTTCGGTGCTGCGGGTGCGGTTGTCGCCGGTGGCCGACGGCGTGGTGCGGGTGGCCGCGTTCGACGGTGCGGGGATGCCGGTCGTGACGGTGGAGGGGCTGCGGCTCCACCCGATGTCGGAGGAACAGCTCCGCCAGGTGGCGGGGCAGGGGGCCGGTGGTCTCTTCGCACTGCGCTGGACGCCCGTCCCCGCGCCGGAGGCAGTACCGGAGGCGGCGCCGGTGCCGGGGGTACGCGTGGTGGAGATCGCGCCGGGCGGTGACGTCCGCGAGCGGCTCGGTGACGTGCTCGCGGTGGTGCAGGACTTCCTCGCCGAGGGGCCGGAGGACGGCCGGTTGGTGGTCGTGACGCACGGAACGATGGCGGGAGTTGCCGATCCGGCGACGGCCGCCGTGTGGGGTCTGCTGCGGTCCGCGCAGGCAGAGCACCCCGGCCGTGTCGTCGTCCTGGACACCGCCGCCGATGCCGATGTCCCGAGCGCGGTGGCTGCCGCACTGGCCATGAACGAGCCCCAAGTGGCCCTGCACGACGGCCGTTACCTCGTACCACGGCTCGCGGCGCTGCCCGCCGACGAGGTGCGGGAGGAGAGCCCGTTCTCCCACTCGCCCGAGGGGACGGTGGTGGTGACGGGGGCGGGTGGTGTGCTGGCGGGGCATGTAGTGCGGCATCTGGTGGGGCGTCATGGGGTGCGGCATGTGGTGTTGGTGGGTCGTCGTGGTGGTGAGCGGGTGGATCGGTTGGTGGCGGAGGTGTCGGCGGTGGGTGCGTCGGTGCGGTTCGTCGTGTGT
>NZ_JOHY01000150.1 GCF_000721495.1 Streptomyces sp. NRRL F-5123 | reverse complement strand
CTTGAAGCCGAGGCCAGGTCCTTGTCGTGCGGGAGCGTGACGAGGGCCTGCGTCGCTTTCGGACCGGGCCCCAGCTTCAGGAGGAGGCACGAAAGGCCCAGCCGTCCCGCTCATACCTCGATCTGCGAGCCCATGATGACCGTGCGGTCGCGGGGGAGTCCGAAGTGCTCGGCGGCGTCCGCGGTGATGTAGGACGTGGCGATGAACAGCCTCTTGCGCCAGGGAGTCATCGTCCGCGCTTTCCCGCGGCGGAGTGCGATCGTCGACAGGAAGTAGGACGCCTGGTCCAACTGCAGGGGCCCCTCGGTCCTGGCGGGGTCGAGCATGGCCATCGTGCCGGGCACGTCCGGGGTCTCCATGTAGCCGAACCGGGCGGTGACGTGGAAGATGCCGTCGTCGGAGTACCCGAGGTCGTCGATGAGGACGCGCTCGTCGGCCGGGACCCGCGGTACGGGTTCGATCTCGATGGACAGGATCACAATCTGGTCGTGCCTGACATGGTTGTGCTCGACGTTAGCCCGCATGGCCAGTGGCGTCGTCTCTTTGTCCCGGTTCAGGAAGACGGCCGTGCCGGGGACGTGAAGCGCCGGCGTCCGGTCGTTGCGGAGGTCGTCGACGAACGCACGCAGGGAGCCTTCGCGCCGTGCTCGCTCGGCGGTGACGATGTGCCGGCCGCGCTGCCAGGTGGTCATGATGGCGAACGCGGCGAGGCCGATCAGCAGCGGCAGCCAGGCACCGTGGACGAACTTGGTCAGGTTGGCCGCCACGAAGAGCAGATCAACGGTCAGCAGCACGGTCGCTCCTGCGGCGACCAACCACACCGGCGTCCCCCATTTCGCGCGGGCGACGTAGAAGAACAGCAGTGTGGTGATGGTGATGGTGGCGGTGACGGCCATACCGAACGCGAAGGCCAGGGAAGCGGAGCTGCGGAAGGCGAAGATCAGAGTGAGGACGGAGACCATCAGCAGCCAGTTGATCCAGGGAACGTAGATCTGGCCGATGGTGGACTCGGAGGTGTGCGCGATGCGCAGTCTTGGCAAGTAGCCGAGTTGGGCGGCTTGGGAGGCGACCGAGTACGCGCCGGTGATCACCGCCTGGGAAGCGATCACCGTGGCGGCCGTGGCCAGCAGGACCATCGGTAGCCGCCCCCAGCCGGGAACGAGCAGGAAGAAGGGGCTGCTGACGTTGTGGGGGTCGTTGAGGATCAGCGCGCCCTGCCCGAAGTAGCTCAGCACGCAGGCGGGGAAGACGAGGAAGACCCAGGCACGGGTGATCGACCGGCGGCCAAAGTGTCCCATGTCGGCGTAGAGCGCCTCAGCGCCGGTGACG
>NZ_JOHY01000149.1 GCF_000721495.1 Streptomyces sp. NRRL F-5123 | reverse complement strand
GGGTGTGTCCAGTTAACGGCTGATCTTGGTTGTTGGGGTTCAGTTGTTGGCCGGGGTGAGCCGGCCTTCGAAGGCGATCTGGAAGGCGTTCAGGGGTGCCTTCCAGCGCATCGTCCAGCGTTTGCGGCCCTTGCCGGTCGGGTCCAGGCTCATCAGTGCCATGTAGACGCATTTCAGAGCTGCGGCCTCGGTCGGGAAGTGCCCGCGTGCCCGAACGGCCTTGCGTATGCGGGCGTTGACGGACTCGATGGCGTTCGTCGAGCAGATGACGGTGCGGATCTCGACGTCGAAGGAGAGGAAGGGCACGAACTCGGCCCAGGCGTTCTCCCACAGGCTGATGATCGCCGGGTACTTCTTCCCCCAGGCGTCCTGGAACTCTGAGAAGCGTTCGGCCGCAGCGCTCTCGCTCGACGCGGTGTAGACGGGCTTGAGCGCCTTGGCGATCTTGTCCCAGTCCGCGCGCGAGGCGTATCGGAAGCTGTTGCGCAGGAGGTGGACGATGCACGTCTGCACAATCGTTCGAGGCCAGACCGTCTCGACCGCCTCGGGCAGCCCCTTCAGCCCGTCGCAGACCAGCATCAGCACGTCGTCCAGGCCGCGGTTCTTCAGCTCGGTGAACACCTGCAGCCAGTACTTCGCGCCCTCGCCGCCGTCGCCGGCCCAGATGCCCAGGATGTCCCGGGTGCCCTCGACGGTGACGGCCATGACGACGTAAACGGGCCGGTTGGCGACCTTCCCGTCCCTGATCTTCACGTTGATGGCGTCCACGAACAAAACGGGATAGACGCGGTCGAGCGGTCGGTTCTGCCATTCGGCCATGCCGTCCATCACCTGGTCGGTGATGGTGGAGATGGTCTGCTTGGAGACCTCGGCGCCGTAGATCTCGGCCAGATGCGCGGAGATCTCCCCGTGGGTGAGGCCCTTCGCGGACAGCGACAGCACCATCTCGTCCACACCCGTCAGCCGACGCTGCCGCTTCTTGACGATCTGCGGCTCGAAGCTGCCCTCCACATCCCGGGGCACTTTGACCTCGACCGGTCCGACATCCGTCAGCACGGTCTTCACCCTGGTGCCGTTGCGGCTGTTACCGCTGTTCCGGCCAGCTGCATCGTGCTTGTCATAGCCGAGGTGATCGGTGATCTCACCTTCCAGGGCGGACTCCAGCACCCGCTTGGTCAACTGCTGCAGCAGCCCGCCCGCACCGGTCAGCTGCACGCCCTCGCTCCGGGCCCGCTCGACCAGCATCGCGATCAACTGCTCGTCCGACGTGGCCGCACCGGCCAACTCAGGCACGGACTCGTGCTCGATCGTCATCTCACTCACTTGGCGTCTCCATGATCAACAGATCCGCCGTTTATTAGACACTCCC
>NZ_JOHY01000148.1 GCF_000721495.1 Streptomyces sp. NRRL F-5123 | reverse complement strand
TCCCCGGGGGAACCTGACAGAGGTCAGCGCTGCAGGGTGAGCAGGCCCGGGCGCCAGGGGAGTTGGCCGTAGTCGCCGCTCGAACCCTTGGCCATGCCCTGGTAGAGGAACTGGAGGTTGCAGGGGTCGATGGTCATGGTCTGGTCGGGGTTGTTGCGGACCAGGTCGCCGTGGCTGATGTCGTTGGTCCAGGTGGCGCCGCTGTTGGCCTTGCCGGCGAAGGGGTTGCTCTCGCCGGCGGCCTGCGGGGTCCACGAACCGCTGAGGCTGGTGGCGGTGAAGGAGCGGAAGTAGCGCCCGTTGGCGCCCATGGCCTCGACGATCATCAGGTACTGGTTCTGGTCCTTGACCTTGTAGACCTGGACGGCTTCGAAGAGGTTGGCCTGTGTGTCGCTCATGACGGTGGTGTAGGTGGATCCGAAGCTGCCGGGGAAGTTCCCGATCGGCATGCTGGCGCGGTAGATCTTGCCGTTGTCGCCGGCGAAGAACAGGTACATGTTCTGGCCGTCACCGATCAGGGTCTGGTCGATCGGGCCGGTACCCGACCCGGAGATGCTCCCGGTGAACAGCGGCTGAGCCGCGGACCACCCGTTGGGGTTGGTCGGGTCGCTGGAGGTGCGGTACATGAACGGCGACGGGCCCCACTGGTAGGCGAGCACCCAGATGTTCTTCGGCGCGAAGTAGAAGAGGGTGGGCGCCACCGCACCCTGGCTCATCCCGGTCTGCCCGGCCGACGCCATGTCCGACCAGTTCGTGAACGGGCCGAACGCCATCGACCCGTACGACGATGCATTGTGGTTCGTGGCGTAGACCAGGTGCTTGCCGTTGTAGACCACGTTCGTGAAGTCCTTCAGCGAGACCCACCCGTTCGCCGGCTGCGCCAGCGCACCCGTCGAGGACCACCGGTAGGTCGACGGAAGAGTGCACGTCTGACCCGTCGGGGGTGTGGTCGGGGGTGTGGTGGGAGGTGTGGTGGGGGGTGTGGTGGGGGGTGTGGTGGTGACGCCGCCGGTGCAGGTGGTCCCGTTGAGGACGAATGTGGTGGGGACCGGGTTGGTCGCGGTGTAGGTGCCGTTGAAGCCGAAGCTGGTGGAACCGCCGGTGGCCAGGGTGCCGTTGTAGGAGGCGTTGGTCACGGTGACCTGCGTGCTGCTCTGGGTGTAGGTCCCGCTCCACAGCTGGGTGATGCTCTGCCCGGAGGCGAAGGCCCAGGAGAGCTGCCAGCTCGTGATCGGTTCACCCAGATTGGTAACGCTCACATTGGCGCCGAATCCGCCTGGCCACGAGTTCGTGATGCTGTAGTCGACCTGGCAGCCGCTCGCCGCCTGCGCGGACGTCGCCACGAACGAGATTCCTACTGCAGCCAAAGCGGTGGAGA
>NZ_JOHY01000147.1 GCF_000721495.1 Streptomyces sp. NRRL F-5123 | reverse complement strand
GGAGTTCCCGGCGGATCGCGGGTGGGATCTGGCGGGGTTGTACGACCCGGATCCGGATCATGCGGGGACGAGTTATGCGCGGCACGGCGGGTTCCTGACGGGTGCGGGTGATTTCGACGCCGATTTCTTCGGGATCAGTCCGCGTGAGGCCGCGGCGATGGATCCGCAGCAGCGGTTGCTGCTGGAGACGGCGTGGGAGGCGCTGGAGCACTCGGCGATCGACCCGACCTCGCTGCGCGGCACCCGCACCGGCGTCTTCACCGGCCTCATGTACCACGACTACGGCTCCTGGCAGGCCGAGGCCGCCGAGGACGTCGAGGGGATGCTGATCACGGGCAACAGCGGCGGTGTCGCCTCGGGCCGGATCTCCTACCTGCTCGGTCTTGAGGGCCCGGCCATGACGGTGGACACGGCCTGCTCGTCCTCGCTCGTCGCGCTGCATCTGGCCGCCCAGGCGCTGCGGAACGGTGAGTGCTCGCTCGCGCTGGCGGGCGGGGTGACGGTGATGTCGACTCCGACGACGTTCGTGGAGTTCTCCCGGCAGCGGGCGATGTCCCCCGACGGGCGGTGCAAGGCGTTCTCGGACGCCGCAGACGGTGCCGGTTGGTCCGAGGGCGTGGGCCTGCTGGTGGTGGAGCGGTTGTCGGACGCGCAGCGCAACGGTCACCAGGTCCTCGCCGTCGTGCGGGGTTCCGCCGTGAACCAGGACGGCGCCTCGAACGGCCTGACCGCCCCGAACGGCCCCTCCCAACAGCGCGTCATCCGCGACGCGTTGGCGGGCGCGGGGCTGAACGCCGCAGACGTGGACGCGGTTGAGGCGCACGGTACGGGTACTGCGCTGGGCGACCCGATCGAGGCGCAGGCGCTCCTCGCCACCTACGGCCAGGAGCGTTCCGGCAGTGAGCCGTTGTGGCTGGGCTCCGTCAAGTCGAACATCGGTCACGCGCAGGCGGCGGCCGGGGTCGCGGGTGTCATCAAGATGGTCGAGGCGATGCGGCACGGGGTCCTGCCCCAGACCCTGCATGTGGACGAGCCGTCGCACCACGTCGACTGGGAGCAGGGCCAGGTGCGGCTGCTGACCGAGAACCGGCCCTGGCCGGAGGTGGACCGGCCGCGCCGCTCGGCGGTGTCGTCGTTCGGGATCGGCGGGACGAACGCCCACGTCATCCTCGAAGCCCCGCCCGCCGGGGTGACGGAGGAGCCCTCCGTCGAACTGCCCGCCGACCCCGCCGCGCCGGAGACCGCGCCGGAGACCACGCCGACCGCCGACCCGGCCTTGGTCCCGTGGGTGTTGTCGGCGCGGTCGGGGGAGGGGGTGCGGCGGCAGGCTGCCCGGTTGCTCGCGCATTTGGATGACGCTCCGGGGCTGGGTTTGCGTGAT
>NZ_JOHY01000146.1 GCF_000721495.1 Streptomyces sp. NRRL F-5123 | reverse complement strand
GCGGCCTACGACCTCCTCTACGCCGAATACCGCACCCTCCACGACCACTTCGGACGCGGCGGCAGCGCCGTCATGCACCGCCTGCGCGC
The DNA here is from genome assembly GCF_000721495.1 of Streptomyces sp. NRRL F-5123. Lineage (GTDB taxonomy): Bacteria > Actinomycetota > Actinomycetes > Streptomycetales > Streptomycetaceae > Actinacidiphila. Next base: position 1,443 of record NZ_JOHY01000146.1, on the reverse strand, counting down.
CCTCAGGACCGGCCGGTGAGCCGACGCGGGCCCGGGCCCGTACCCGCGTACGGGGGCGCCCCGGGCCGCAGTACGCTCCCGCCGGCGTTCGGGCACAGCGCGTTGTTAGCGATCACTATTTCTGTTAGCGCTCACTTTCAGACTCAGGGACGAGGTACTCCGCCATGAGCAGCATCCCCCCTCCGGCGCCCGCCGGCGAGCCGCTCGCCCGGCTGCGCCGCCAGGTCAGCGATCTGCACCAGGAGCTGGTGCGCTACCAGCTCGTCGTCTGGACCGCCGGAAACGTCTCCGCGCGCGTCCCCGGCTCCGACCACTTCGTGATCAAGCCCAGCGGTGTCGACTACGACGCGCTCACCGAGCACAACATGATCGTGTGCGACCTCCAGGGGCGGGTCGTCGAGGGCGAGTTGGCGCCGTCGTCGGATACCGCGGCGCACGCGTACGTCTACCGGCACATGCCGGAGGTCGGCGGGGTCGTCCACACCCACTCCACGTACGCGTGCGCGTGGGCGGTGCGCGGCGAGCCCGTGCCGTGCGTCCTGACGGCGATGGCCGACGAGTTCGGCGCCGAGATTCCCGTCGGGCCCTTCGCGCTCATCGGCGACGACTCGATCGGCCGCGGCATCGTCGAGACCCTGCGCGGCCACCGCTCGCCCGCCGTCCTGATGCAGAACCACGGCGTCTTCACCATCGGCAAGGACGCCCGCGCGGCGGTCAAGGCGGCGGTGATGTGCGAGGACGTCGCCCGCACCGTCCACATCTCGCGCCAGCTCGGCGCCCCGCTGCCCATCCCGGGCGCCGACGTGGACCGCCTGTACGACCGCTACCAGAACGTCTACGGCCAGCAGCCGGCCGTAGACCCCGTCCACGCCCCCGAGGGCACCCGCCCCGCCGACCGAGGAGTCACCGCATGACCGCCGCGTCCACGCCGCCAGCCGCCGCCGAGCGCGAGGTCTGGTTCCTCACCGGCAGCCAGGGCCTGTACGGGCCCGGCACGCTCGCGCAGGTCGCCGAGCAGTCCCCCTGCTGCGCAAGCCGCTGCTGCACCTGCACACCCAGGCCAACGTCGAACTGCCCTGGTCCAGCATCGACATGGACTTCATGAACCTCAACCAGGCCGCCCACGGCGACCGCGAGTTCGGGTACGTGCAGTCCCGTCTCGGCGTGGCCCGCAAGACCGTCGCGGGCCATGTCTCCGACCCGGCGGTGGGGGAGCGCGTCCACGCCTGGATGCGCGCCGCGATCGGTGCCGCCACCCTGCGCACCCTGCGGCTTGCGCGCTTCGGCGACAACATGCGGGACGTCGCCGTGACCGAGGGCGACAAGGTCGAGGCGCAGCTGCGGTTCGGGGTGTCCGTCAACACCTACGGGGTCAACGACCTGGTCGAGGCGGTGGACTCGGCGAGCGACGCGGCGGTCTCCGCACTGGTCAAGGAGTACGCC
>NZ_JOHY01000145.1 GCF_000721495.1 Streptomyces sp. NRRL F-5123 | reverse complement strand
CACCACCTCACCACCCAACTCGCCCACGCCCACACCACCGGACTCACCCCCACCTACACCCAAACCACCACCACACCCACCACCACCCAAACCACCACCCACACCACCACCGACCTCCCCACCTACCCCTTCCAACACCACCACTACTGGCCGCGCAGCACCCCCGCGGCGGGCGACGTCGGCGCGGCGGGCCTGCGAGCGGTCGCGCACCCGCACCTGACGGCGGCCACCGGCCTCGCATCGACGAACTCGCCCTCCACACCCCCCTCGTACTCCCCACCACCGGCACCCTCCGCCTCCAGATCACCCTCGACACCCCCGACCCCGAAGGCCACCGGACCTTCCGTATCGCCTCGCAGCCCGCCGGGGACGCGGCGGACGACCCGTGGACGGCGCACGCCACGGGCACGCTGGCCCCGCCCGGACCGGCCGACGCAGACCCGGGCCAGGACCAGGACCGGAATCCGGGCCAGGACCAGGACGACCCGCTGACGGGCGCGGCAGCCTGGCCGCCCGCCGGGGCCGAGCCGGTGGACCTCGCCGCGCTCCACGCGTCCGCGGAGGCCGCACACGGCGAGATTCCCCGCCGGGTGCGGTCGGTGTGGCGGTACGGCGGCGACCTGCTCGCCGACGTGGAGCTGCCGGAGCCCGCCGGGGAGGCCGCGGAGGACGGCTTCGGCATCCACCCCGCCCTGCTCGACGCCGCCCTGCACCCCCTCGCCCTCGACGGTCCCCACGCCGGGGAGGTCCTGCTGCCCTTCGCCTGGAGCGGCGTCACCCTGCACGCCACCGGCGCCACCGCCGCCCGGGTCCGCGTCCTGACCGGCGGCCAGGACGCCGCCGGGGGCCGCACGGTGGGCCTCGTCCTCGCGGACCCGGACGGCGCCCCCGTCCTCACGGTCGACGCGGTCGCGCTGCGCCCGGCGGCGGAGGACGCGGATGCCGACGCGGGCCCGTCCGCGCCCGTACGCCCGGAGCAGCACGTACGCCCGGAGCAGCCCGTACGCCCCGCGCGGCGCCGGGCCGCGGCGCGGCAGCCCGCGGACGGGGCGCTGGGTGCGCGGCTGGCCGGGCTGGACGCGGCCGGGCAGCAGGAGGAACTGCTCGGGCTGGTGCGGCAGGCGGCGGCCGTGGTGCTGGGGCACGCGTCGGAGGCGGCGGTGCGGCCGGAGGCGGCGTTCAAGGAGCTGGGCGTCGACTCCCTCACCGCGGTCAAACTGCGCGATCGGGTCGCCGCCGTGACCGGCCTGCGGCTGCCTGCGACCCTGGTCTTCGACCACCCCACCCCGCAGGCACTCGCCGCCCGTCTGCGCGCCCTGCTGACCGGCGACCCGGACGGCTCGCCCGCCCACGTGCGCCGCTTCCGGCCCGGCCAGGGCGCGGACGACGACCCGATCGTGGTGGTGGCGATGGCGTGCCGCTTCCCCGGCGGCCTGACCTCGCCGGAGAAGCTGTGGGAACTGGTCGAGGCGGGCGGCAGCGTGCTACGCGGACGGGTTCGACGCCGCCTTCTTCGGGATCAACCCGCGCGAGGCCCTGGCCATGGACCCGCAGCAGCGGATCGTCCTGGAGACCGCGTGGGAGGCCCTGGAACGCGCCCGCATCAACCCGCACACGCTCAAGGACAGCCTCACCGGCGTCTACACGGGCGTCATCTACCACGACTACGCGGCGGGCCTGGCGCCCGGCGACCCGCGGCTGGACGGCTACACGATGCTCTCGGGCATCGGCAGCATGATCTCCGGCCGGGTCGCGTACACGCTCGGGCTGCAGGGACCGGCTGTCACCGTCGACACCGCGTGCTCGTCCTCGCTGGTCTCGATGCACCTGGCCGCGCAGGCGCTGCGGCAGGGCGAGTGCGATCTCGCCCTCGCGGGCGGCGTGACGGTCATGTCCACCCCGGACGCCTTCACCGGCTTCTCCCGGCAGGGCGGGCTCGCCCCGGACGGCCGCTGCAAGCCCTTCGCCGCGGCGGCGGACGGCACGGGCCTCAGCGACGGGGCCGGGCTCGTCGTCCTGGAGCGGCTCTCGGACGCCCGGCGCAACGGCCACCGGGTGCACGCCGTCATCCGCGGCTCGGCGATCAACCAGGACGGCGCGAGCAACGGCCTGACCGCCCCCAACGGCCCCTCCCAGCAGCGCGTCATCGCCCAGGCCCTGGCCACCGCGGGTCTGACCGCCGCCGACGTCGACGCCGTCGAGGCGCACGGCACCGGGACGAAGCTCGGCGACCCGATCGAGGCGCAGGCGATCCTCGCGACGTACGGGCAGGACCGGCCGGAAGACCGGCCGCTGCTGCTCGGCTCGGTCAAGTCCAACATCGGTCACACGCAGGCCGCCGCGGGCATCGCGGGCGTCATCAAGATGATCATGGCGATGCAGCACGGACGACTGCCCGCGAGCCTGCACATCGACGCGCCCAGCCCGCACATCGACTGGAGCAGCGGCGCGGTGGAGCTGCTCACGGACGCGGTCGACTGGCCGGAGACCGGGCGCCCGCGGCGCGTCGGCGTCTCGTCCTTCGGCGCCTCGGGGACCAACGCCCACCTCGTCCTCGAACAGGCGCCCGCGGAAACGGAGTTCGCGCCGGTGCCGCACGACGCCGGTGAACTCGTGCCGTGGGTGCTGTCGGCCCGCGACCCGCAGGCGCTGCGGGACCAGGCGACCGCGCTCGGCGGGTGGCCGGCTTCCGGCGCGGGGGCCTCGGTGGCGGACGTGGGGCGGTCGCTCGCCACCACGCGGGCCGCCTTCGAGCAGCGGGCCGTGCTCCTCGGGCGGGACCGTACGGACTTCGCCGCCGCGCTGGGGGCGCTGGCCTCCGGGTCCCCGCACGCGGGGCTCGTGGTGACGGCGCCGGGCGGGGCGGTCGCGGCGGGGCGGACGGTGTGGCTGTTCTCCGGACAGGGCAGCCAGCGCACCGGCATGGGAGCCGAACTCCACA
>NZ_JOHY01000144.1 GCF_000721495.1 Streptomyces sp. NRRL F-5123 | reverse complement strand
CAACGGTCACCGGGTGCTGGCGGTGGTGCGGGGTTCCGCGGTGAACCAGGACGGTGCGTCGAACGGTCTGACCGCGCCGAACGGCCCCTCCCAACAGCGGGTGATCCGCGACGCGTTGGCGGGTGCGGGGCTCGGCACGGCTGACGTGGACGTGGTTGAGGCGCACGGTACGGGTACGGCGCTGGGCGATCCGATCGAGGCGCAGGCGCTGCTCGCGACGTACGGGCAACAGCGCCCGGCGGACAGTCCGTTGTGGCTGGGGTCGCTGAAGTCGAACATCGGGCACACGCAGGCCGCAGCCGGTGTGTCGGGTGTCATCAAGATGGTGGAGGCGATGCGGCACGGGGTCCTGCCGCAGACGCTGCACGTCGATGAGCCGTCGCACCATGTGGACTGGGACGAGGGCCAGGTCCGGCTGCTGACCGAGAACCGCCCCTGGCCGGAGGCGAATCGGCCGCGCCGCTCGGCGGTGTCCTCGTTCGGCATCAGCGGGACGAACGCCCACGTCATCCTCGAAGCCCCGCCCGCGGAGGCGACGGAGCCGGGGGCCGAGCCCGCGCCCGCCGATTCCGCTCTGATCCCCTGGGTGCTGTCGGCGCGCAACGAGGACGGGGTGCGGCGGCAGGCCGCCCGGCTGCTCGCGCATCTTGACGGTCACCCCGAACTCGACCCGCACGACGTGGCGTTGAGCCTGGTCGCGGGACGGGCTCGGCTGGAGTGCCGCGCGGTGGCGTGGGGCGCTGACCGCGAGGAGCTGTGCGCGGGGCTGCGTGACCTGGCGGCGGGGGTCGCGTCGCCGGGCGTGGTGGTGGGTGCGGTGCGGTCGGGTGGTGTGGTGTGGGTGTTTCCGGGTCAGGGGTCGCAGTGGGTGGGGATGGCGCGGGAGTTGCTGGACTCGTCCGAGGTGTTTGCGGCGCGGATGGGTGAGTGCGCGGCGGCGTTGGATGTGTTGACGGATTGGTCGTTGCTGGAGGTGGTGCGCGGGGACGGGGCTGAGCTGGAGCGGGTGGATGTGGTGCAGCCGGTGTTGTTCGCGGTGATGGTGTCGTTGGCGGCGGTGTGGGGGTCGTTGGGGGTGCGTCCGGCGGCTGTGGTGGGTCACTCGCAGGGGGAGATCGCGGCTGCGTGTGTGGCGGGTGGGTTGTCGCTTGGGGATGCGGCGCGGGTGGTGGTGTTGCGGTCGCGGGCGATCCGTGCGCTGGCCGGTCGCGGTGGGATGGTGTCGGTTCTGGCGCCTGTCGAGCGGGTGGGCGGGTGGTTGACGGACGGGCTTGCGGTCGCGGTGGTGAACGGGCCGGAGCAGGTCGTGGTCTCGGGTGCCCCGGGCGAGTTGGACGCGTTCGTGGAGCGGTGCGGGCAGGAGGGTGTTCAGGCGCGGCGGATCGCGGTGGACTACGCCTCGCACTCACCCCAGGTCGAGGAGCTGCGGGCGGAGTTGCTGGACGTTCTGGGCCCGATCCGGCCTCGCAGCGCGGACGTCCCCCTGGTCTCGACGGTCACAGGCGAGGTGATCGACACCGCTGCCATGGATGCGGGGTACTGGTTCACGAACCTGCGGCAGCCGGTCCGGTTCGACCAGGCCCTCTCCACCTTGCTGGCGGACGGGCAC
>NZ_JOHY01000143.1 GCF_000721495.1 Streptomyces sp. NRRL F-5123 | reverse complement strand
CGCGGTCACCGTCGGTATCGATTTCGGGACGCTGTCCGGGCGTGCTCTGGTCGTGGCCGTCGAGGACGGTCGTGAGCTGGGCAGCGCGGTGCACGAGTACACGCACGGTGTCGTCGAGTCGGCGTTGCCGGACGGGGGTCCGGTGCTGCCGCCGGACTGGGCGTTGCAGATTCCGCAGGACTGGCGGGATGTGCTGCGTTTCGCGGTGCCGCGTGCGTTGGAGGCGGCGGGTGTGCGGGCGGAGCAGGTGATGGGTGTGGCGGTGGATTTCACGGCGTGCACGGTGTTGCCGACGACCGCCGACGGTACGCCGTTGAGCGAGCTGGCCGCCTTCGCGGGGCGCCCGCACGCGTATCCGAAGTTGTGGAAGCACCATGCGGCGCAGCCGGAGGCGGATCTGGTGGTGCGGCGCGCGGAGGAGACGGGGCAGTCGTGGCTGGCCCGCTACGGCGGGAAGGTGTCGAGCGAGTGGCAGTATGCCAAGGCTTTGCAGCTTTTGCGTGAGGAGCCGGAGATCTACGCCGCTGCCGAGCGGTGGATCGAGGCGGCGGACTGGATCGTGTGGCAGCTGACGGGTGCGGAGAACCGGAATCTGTGCACGGCGGGTTACAAGGGCCTGTATCAGGACGGCGGTTACCCGGACGGTGCCTTCCTGGCCTCCCTCCACCCGGACTTCGCGGACTTCACCGCCAAGCTGGAGCACCCGCTCTCCCAACTGGGCACGTCTGCGGGCACGGTGACCGCGGCCGCTGCGGAGCTGACGGGGCTGCGTGAGGGCACGGTCGTGGCCGTCGGCAACGTGGATGCGCATGTGACGAGTGCTGCTGCGCAGGCGCTGGAGCCGGGTCACATGCTGGCGATCATGGGTACGTCGACGTGTCACATCATGAACTCCGAGGTGTTCGCGGAGGTTCCGGGGATGTGCGGTGCGGTGCACGGTGGTGTGGTGCCGGGGTTGTGGGGGTACGAGGCGGGGCAGTCGGGTGTGGGGGACATTCTTGCGTGGGCGGTGCGGACGGCGCTGCCGCACGAGTACGCGGCCGAGGCGCGGCGGCTGGGGATATCGGGGCACGAGCTGCTGACGCGGAAGGCGGCGGCGCAGCCGGTGGGCGGGCACGGGCTGATGGCGCTGGACTGGCACAGCGGCAACCGGTCGGTGCTGGTGGACCACCATCTGTCCGGGCTGCTGGTGGGGCTGACGCTGGACACCCGGCCCGAGGACGTCTACCGGGCGCTGATCGAGGCGACCGCTTTCGGCACGCGCACGATCGTGGAGACGTTCGAGCAGTCGGGTGTGCCGGTCGGTGAGTTCACCGCGGCGGGCGGGCTGCTGAAGAACGCCTTCTTGATGCAGACGTACTGCGACGTGCTCAACCGCCCCGTCAACGTCCTCGCTTCCGACCAGGGCCCCGCGCTGGGCGCCGCGATCCACGCCGCTGTCGCCGCGGGCGCCTACCCCGGCATCCGGGAGGCCTCGGCGGCCATGGGCCGCATCAAGCGCGAGGCCTACACCCCCGACCCCGCCCGCGCCGCGGCCTACGACCTCCTCTACGCCGAATACCGCACCCTCCACGACCACTTCGGACGCGGCGGCAGCGCCGTCATGCACCGCCTGCGCGCCCTCAGGACC
>NZ_JOHY01000142.1 GCF_000721495.1 Streptomyces sp. NRRL F-5123 | reverse complement strand
ACGGCATACGAGATTTCTGCCTGTCTCGTGGGCTCGGAGATGTGTATAAGAGACAGGTCGAGTTCGATCCAGAGGGTGGGGACGAGGTGGGGTGGGAGGGTTTTGTGGAGGGTGGCGGGGAGGTCGTCGGGGGGGCCTGCGGTGTAGGCGACGAGGGTGTTGTTGTGGATGGCGATGGCGCCGCGGCCTTGGAGGTGGGCTTCGATTTCGCCGGGTTCGATGCGGTAGCCGCGGAGTTTGATCTGGTGGTCGAGGCGGCCGAGGTATTCGAGGTGGCCGTCGGGGTGGAGGCGGGCGCGGTCGCCGGTGCGGTAGTGGCGGGTGCCGTTCAGGGTGGGGAAGCGTTGGGTGGTGAGGTCGGGGCGGTTGTGGTAGCCGGTGGCCAGTCCTGGGCCGGAGACGCACAGTTCGCCGGGGGTGCCGGGGGGTACGGGTTCGTTGTGGGGGCCGAGGAGGGTGATGTGGGTGTTGGCGATGGGGCGGCCGATGGGGGGATTGCGGGGGGTGGTGTCGGGTTCGGTGAGGTCGGCGGCGGTGGCGATGACTGTTGCTTCGGTGGGGCCGTAGGTGTTGATGAGGCGGATGCGGTTGCCGAAGTGGTGGTGCCAGCGGGTGAGGGCGGTTTGCTGGGCTTGTTCGCCGCCGAGGATGACCAGGCGGAGGGTGGTGGGCCAGGGGGTGTGGTCGATGTCGTCGACGAGGTGGTGCCAGTAGGCGGTGGGCAGGTCGAGGACGGTGGTGTCGGTGAGGTGGTCGGTGAGGGTGAGGGGGCCGTCGGGGAGGAGTTTGATCGTTGCGCCGGAGGCGAGGGCGGGGAAGATTTCTTCGATGTGGGTGTCGAAGCTGTGGGAGGCGAACTGGATGATCTGGTCGCCGGGGCCGAGTTGGTAGTTGTCGCGCATCCAGGTGGTGCGGGTGGTCAGGGCGGTGTGGGGGACGGTGACGCCTTTGGGGGTGCCGGTGGAGCCGGAGGTGTAGATGATGTAGGCGGCGTCGGTGGTGGTGGTGGGGGTGGTTGTGGTGGTGGGGACGGGTCCGTCGGGGGTGAGGACGAGGGCGGTGCCGCTGTCGTGGGTCATGTAGTCCAGGCGGGCCTGGGGGTAGTCGGGGTCGAGGGGGAGGTAGGCGCTTGAGGCGTGCCAGGTGGCGATCATGGCGGCGATGGCGTCGGTGGTGCGGCCGAGGCGGATGCCGATGACGGTGTGGTGGGGGAGGGTGGTGGCCAGTTCGCGGGCGCGGGTGTCGAGTTGGGCGTAGGTGAGGTGCTGGTCGCCGCAGGTCAGGGCGATGGCGTCGGGGCGTTCGCGGACCTGGTGGGCGAACTGGTCGAGGAAGGCGGGGGTTTCGCCGAGGGTGGGGCCGTGCAGGACGGTGGGGTCGTCGGGGCCGAGGATCGGGACGGCGGCGAAGGGGGTGCGGGTGTGGTCGGGGAGCGCGCGCAGCAGGCGCGTGAAGCGGTCGGTGAGGCGCTCGATGGTGGCCGCGTCGAAGATTTCGGCGTCGTAGACGAGGGTGACGAGCAGCCCGTCGTGGTCCTGCCAGGCTTCCATCATGAGGTCGAACTTGGCTTGTTCGAAGCCTCCTCGAAGGGGATGCCCTGGTGGGCGAAGGCGGCCAGGACGTCGTCGCGGGTGCGGTCCAGGAGGTCGCCGAGGGTGGGGTTGTCGGTGAGGTCGGCGCGCAGGACGAGGACGTCGGTGAGGTAGCCGATGGCGGGTTCGAGTTCGAGGCGGTCGCGGCCGGCGGTGACGGTGCCGACGAGGATGTCGTTCTGGCCGGTGTGGCGGGCGAGCAGGGCCTGGTAGGCGGCCAGCAGCACCATGAACATCGTGCTGCCGTGCTCGCGGCC
>NZ_JOHY01000141.1 GCF_000721495.1 Streptomyces sp. NRRL F-5123 | reverse complement strand
CAGCGGCCAGACGCGGCTGGAGCCGAGCAAAGAGATTGCAAAGCCCCTCTAACGCCGCAGGTCAGAAAGTGTCCTCTCCGCGCGAGCGGAGGTGTCCCGAACCAGACGGACCCCCCGAAGAGGATCATCTGGTCCTCTCCGCGCGAGCGGAGGTGTCCCGTTGATCTCTTCGGTGAACTCGGTGGGCTTACGGTCCTCTCCGCGCGAGCGGAGGTGTCCCGACTTCGGGCGACTTCGCGATCAGTGCGACGCCGTCCTCTCCGCGCGAGCGGAGGTGTCCCGGAGGCCGAGCGCGGCGTGCATGAGGCCCTGGCGTCCTCTCCGCGCGAGCGGAGGTGTCCCGCAGTCGCAGCAGTGGGCCGATGGGGACAGCCTGTCCTCTCCGCGCGAGCGGAGGTGTCCCGATCGCCCGCGAGCTCGCCGCCCAGGCGGACCAGTCCTCTCCGCGCGAGCGGAGGTGTCCCGACGGAGCCGATGATGCTGCCGACGTTGCCGAGGTCCTCTCCGCGCGAGCGGAGGTGTCCCGGCGTCGTTGACATCGACGTCCCACTGCTGCTTGTCCTCTCCGCGCGAGCGGAGGTGTCCCGACGAAGTGCCTCGCGAGCAGCATCGTCCCGGGGTCCTCTCCGCGCGAGCGGAGGTGTCCCGCTGCGGGAGTCGAGCAGGGCGTCGCCGTTGGCGTCCTCTCCGCGCGAGCGGAGGTGTCCCGGTGGCGTTCGCGTCGCCGGAGGTTCAGGCGGGGTCCTCTCCGCGCGAGCGGAGGTGTCCCGATCGAGCAGCCGGTGGGCGTGGAGGTGGGCGAGTCCTCTCCGCGCGAGCGGAGGTGTCCCGACCAGTGCCGCCGACTTTCGTGCGACGTAGATGTCCTCTCCGCGCGAGCGGAGGTGTCCCGAGGCTCCAGTACTGGTACTGGGACCCCGAGAGGTCCTCTCCGCGCGAGCGGAGGTGTCCCGCGTCTCGCCGAGCGCTGGCCCGACGCCTACGCGTCCTCTCCGCGCGAGCGGAGGTGTCCCGGGGCGCGCACAGGGTGCCGCCGAAGCGCGGACGTCCTCTCCGCGCGAGCGGAGGTGTCCCGGCCCAGGGCTGGTGGATGGTCAGGCACCGGACGTCCTCTCCGCGCGAGCGGAGGTGTCCCGCTCGGCGGTGGCGTACTCGGTGCCGCCAAGGTGTCCTCTCCGCGCGAGCGGAGGTGTCCCGCTCAAGGCGGAGGCGGAAGGGATCCTCGCGTGGTCCTCTCCGCACGAGCGGAGGTGTCCCGCAGGCCGCGGACGCCGTGCGGGCGCTGCGGGAGTCCTCTCCGCGCGAGCGGAGGTGTCCCGATGCCGGGCGTGGAGACGATGCCGCCGTTGGCGTCCTCTCCGCGCGAGCGGAGGTGCCCCGCGAGCCCGCGGCCGCCGCCCCGGCCCGACCAGTCCTCTCCGCGCGAGCGGAGGTGCCCCGTGTGTTGGTGCCGATCGCGCGGTCGAGCTCGGCGCCACTTGGGGTCCGGCCCTTCGCGTGCTCCTGCTGGAAGTAGGACCACATCGCCTCTTCCGCGCTCTTAGCGTTTCTCGAACGGGCTGTGCTGGCGGGGCGGGACTCTCGCGGCACGCTCCTCTCGGGGGGCTCGGGAGCGCCCGAGGACCGGGCCGCGCTCTCGCTCTCGCGCCCCTCCAGCGAGCCAGCCCTCTCGGCTCGTTCCAGCTGCCCCGCGCCTGTCGCGAGCAGCTCCACCGCGAGCAGCAGCGCCACCGGCGGCCACCCCGCCACCAGGACGGGCTGCCAGGCCAAGCGCGGCGCCGCCGCCACGTTCGCGGCCAGCGACATCGCGATGCCCATACCGAATGCCAACCGCACCGCGTACCGAGTACGCCGACGCCCCGCGGGCTGGGGCTTTAGTAGCCCGATAGTCGCCAGTACCAGCAGGCCGTCGACCGACAGGGGCCACAGCGACGCCCCCGCCGGGTCCGCACCGCCGTCGAGGGCGAAGGTCCGCTGGTGCTCGTACGAGGCGTAGGCCGCCACCGCCGCTACAACGACTGCGCACGCACGCCGCGCCCAGACGTCGGGCGCGCTCACCTCGCACCCCTTCCCGAGCCGATCGCCTCGCCCCGGCGTCGGCGCGGCACCTCGACCGCCCCGCTCTCGCTGGTGCAGGTAGTAGTCCCACATCCTCTGCTCGGCGCTGGCGGCCTTTCGAGTCGACCTCTCGCCTGTCGGGGGCCGGACACCAGGGCGGTCCGGCGCAGGCTCTCGGTCCGGCGCGTCCGGAGTCTCGCCCGCGGGACTCGGTGTCTCGCCCGCGGGGTGAGAACGGGCTGACGCCGTCCCGCCGGTCTCGCTGGGTCCTTGCTGCGCGAGGAGCTCGACCGCGAGGAGCAGGGCGACCGGCGGCCATCCGGCGACGAGGACGGGCTGCCAGGTGAAGCGCGGTGCGGCGGCCACGTTGGCAGCCAGGGAGATCACGATGCCCAGCACGAAGGCAAGTCGCACCGCGCGGCGGGTGCGGTGGCTGGAGTTTTCACCGGGCTTTAGTAGTCCCATAGTTGCCAGAAGCAGCAACCCGTCCACCGACAGCGGCCACAACGCCGCGCCGGCGGGATCCGCACCGCCGTCAAGCGCGAAGAGCCGCTGGTGCTCGTAGGACGCATACGCCGCAACCGCCGCCACGACCACGGCGCACGCCCGCCTCGACCACCGCTCGGCGCTCACCGCAGTACTCCCGGC
>NZ_JOHY01000140.1 GCF_000721495.1 Streptomyces sp. NRRL F-5123 | reverse complement strand
CAGCGGCCAGACGCGGCTGGAGCCGAGCAAAGAGATTGCAAAGCCCCTCTAACGCCGCAGGTCAGAAAGTGTCCTCTCCGCGCGAGCGGAGGTGTCCCGGAGCCCGACGGCGTCTGGGGCGGCACCACACCGTCCTCTCCGCGCGAGCGGAGGTGTCCCGTCGAACTCGGCGTTGGCCTTGCGCTCGACACGGTCCTCTCCGCGCGAGCGGAGGTGTCCCGATCAATATGTCAGTACCGGATCCGATACTGACGTCTGTCGGTGTGAGGTCTCAGGACTTCCTTGACGGTCTGTCGTCAGGAGATTCTTGACGGTTCTTCTGAGTGCCCATGCCTTTGACGTAGAGCCTGGTGATCGGTCAACGCCTGGTGGGGGCGCTGGTGGTTGTAGGCGTGCACCCAGCCGTCGACGGCTTCCTGGGCCGCGGTCAGGGACTCGAACGGCACCACGTGATCGAGGAACTCTTCGCGCAGGGTGCGGTGGAAGCGCTCGATCTTGCCGGTGGTGGTGGGCGAACGCGGCTTGGTCAGTCGCTGGGTGATGCCGTTGTCCCGGCAGATCCGCTCGAAGAGCACCTCGACCGGCTGGGGGCGGGTATGCCGCCCGGTGAACTGCTTGCCGTTGTCGGTAAGGACCTCGAAGGGCACTCCGTAGCGGCGCATCGCGGCGGTGAAGGCCGAGCAGACCGCGCGGGCGCTGGGCACGGCCACGACGGAGGCGATCACGACGAACCGGGAGTGGTCGTCGATGCCGGTAACCATCTTGCACTCCCGTCCGTCGGCCAGCGGAACACCGCCGACCAGGTCCATCTGCCACAGGTGCATCGGTGCTTCACGCTGCCACCGGCAGTACTTGCGCGGGTGCTGCTGCTCCTGGGCGCGGACCAGGCCGTTGCGGGAGAGAACCCGGTGGACCGTTGCCCGCGACGGTGCCGGCCCCTGCCCGGAGGCGGCCAGTTCGTGGGAGATCCTCCGGGCGCCCCACCGGGGATGCCGGCGGCGCAGCTCGCAGATCTCGGCTTCCACCTCCGACGGCAGGCGCGTGGGACTGTTGCGCGGGCGCCGGGAGCGGTCCTCCAGGCCGGGTATCCCTTCCTGCTCGAACCGCCGCCGCCAGCTGTGCAAGGTCTGGCGCGACGTGCCGTACCGGGCGGCGACCTCACCGATCGGAGAGCCACCGAGCACTTCGCGGACAGCCCGATAGCGGTACTCCACCAGCTGCTGCACATCCACAACCACCGACCGAAGCACCCCAGCCCCACCCGGAGACAGGAGATAGCGGACGTTCAGCCGAACGCGTCAACCATGTCCAGAGTACAAACCGTCAAGCATCACCTGAGACCTCACACCGACAGACGTCCTCTCCGCGCGAGCGGAGGTGTCCCGTTCTTCGGCAAGAGCCTGTGGAGGGGCCTCGCGTCCTCTCCGCGCGAGCGGAGGTGTCCCGTTCTTCGGCAAGAGCCTGTGGAGGGGCCTCGCGTCCTCTCCGCGCGAGCGGATGTTGGTGCCGATCGCGCGGTCGAGCTCGGCGCCACTTGGGGTCCGGCCCTTCGCGTGCTCCTGCTGGAAGTAGGACCACATCGCCTCTTCCGCGCTCTCACCGTTTCTCGAACGGGCTGCGCTGACGGGGCGGGACTCTCGCGGCACGCTCCTCTCGGGGGGCTCAGGAACGCCCGAGGACCGGGCCGCGCTCTCGCTCTCGCGCCCAGAGGCCGGTGTCTCGGTCCCCTCCAGCGTGCCGGCCCTCTCGGCTCGTTCCAGCCGCCCCGCGCCCGTCGCCAGCAGCTCCACCGCGAGCAGCAGTGCCACTGGCGGCCACCCCGCCACCAGGACCGGCTGCCAGGCCAGGCGCGGCGCCGCCGCCACGTTCGCCGCCAGCGACACCGCGATGCCCAGCCCGAACGCCAACCGGATCGCGTACCGGGTACGCCGACGGCCCGCGGCCTGGGGCTGTAGTAGCCCGATAGTCGCCAGCACCAGCAGGCCGTCGACGGACAGCGGCCACAACGATGCTCCCGCCGGGTCGGCACCGCCGTCGAGGGCGAAGGTCCGCTGGTGCTCGTACGAGGCGTACGCCGCAACCGCCGCGACCACGATCGCGCATGCACGCCGCAGCCAGACATCTGAACCGATGCCGACCGACGCCTCCGAAGAGCGCTGCTGCGCGCTCACCTGGACTCACCCCTCGGTCCGTTCTCCGAGCCACGCCGCCGACGCGGTACCTCGACCGTGGCCGAGATCCGAAGGGCGCCCCGCTCTCGCTGGTGCAGGTAGTAGTCCCACATCCTCTGCTCGGCGCTGGCGGCCTTTCGAGTCGACCTCTCGCCTGTCGGGGGCCGGACACCAGGACGGTCCGGCGCAGGCTCTCGGTCCGGCGCGTCCGGAGTCTCGCCCGCGGGGTGAGAACGGGCTGACGCCGTCCCGCCGGTCTCGCTGGGTCCTTGCTGCGCGAGGAGCTCAACCGCGAGGAGCAGGGCGACCGGCGGCCATCCGGCGACGAGGACGGGCTGCCAGGTGAAGCGCGGTGCGGCGGCCACGTTGGCGGCCAGGGAGATCGCGATGCCCAGCACGAAGGCAAGTCGCACCGCGCGACGGGTGCGGTGGCTGGAGTTTTCACCGGGCTTTAGCCGTCCCATAGTTGCCAGAAGCAGCAACCCGTCCACCGACAGCGGCCACAACGCCGCGCCGGCACGATCCGCGCCACCGCGCAGCGCGAACGTCCGCTGGTGCTCGTAGGACGCATACGCCGCAACCGCCGCCACGACCACGGCGCACGCCCGCCTCGACCACCGCTCGGCGCTCACCGCAGTACTCCCGGC
>NZ_JOHY01000139.1 GCF_000721495.1 Streptomyces sp. NRRL F-5123 | reverse complement strand
ACGCACCCGGCGCACCCGAACTCACCCAACGACTCCGACAACTCGGCGCCACCGTCCACATCACCGCCACCGACGCCACCGACCCCCACGCCCTCCACGCACTCATCGACAACATCGACCCCACCCACCCCCTCACCGCCGTCATCCACACCGCGGGCGTCCTGGACGACGCGGTCCTGACCGCGCAGACCCCGGAGCGGCTCGCACGCGTCTGGAGCGCGAAGGCCACCGCGGCCACCGCCCTCGACCGGGCCACCGCGCACCTGCCGCTGGCCCTGTTCCTCGTCTACTCCTCCGCCGCCGGCACCCTCGGCAGTCCGGGGCAGGCCAACTACGCCGCCGCCAACGCCTATTGCGACGCGCTGGCGGTCGGGCGGCGCAGTGCCGGGCGCCCGGCGGCGTCCCTCGCCTGGGGGCTGTGGGCCGCGGCGAGCGACATGACCCAGCAGCTCACCGGCACCGACCACGCCCGGATGAGCCGGTCCGGGACGACGCCCCTGTCGACGGAGAAGGCCCTCGGCCTCCTGGACGCCGCCGTCCGGCACACCGACCCCGCCCTGGTCGCACTGGACCTCGACCCGCGCGCCCTCGGCCGCCGCCCGGCCGCGGAGGTCCCCGCCCTGCTGCGGGCGCTCACGGCGCCGGGGGCGCCCGTACGGAGGACCGCGGCCGAGGCCGAGTCCGCCGGCTGGGCGGCCCGGATGAGCCGGCTCCCCGCGGACGAGCGGCAGCGCGAGCTGGTGGCCCTGGTCCGCAACCACGCCGCGACAGTGCTCGGGCACAGCGATCCGGCAGCGGTCCGTACCGGCAGCTCGTTCAAGGAACTGGGCTTCGACTCGCTCACGGCCGTCGAGCTGCGCAACCGGCTCACCTCCGCGACCGGGCTGCGGCTGCCGGCCGCGCTGGTCTTCGACTACCCCGACGCGGAGAGCGCCGCCCGCTTCCTGGACGGCAAGCTCGCCCCGGACGGGCAGGCGGCGCCCGCCGACCCGCTGGCGCCCGTACTCGGCGACCTCGCGCGGCTGGAGGCGACGCTCGGCGGCCGGGAGGTCGACGGGAAGGCCCGCGAGACGATCGCCGGCCGGCTGCACGCTCTGCTCTCCCGGCTGGAGGGCGGTACGTCCGGTGCGCCGGACATCGACGGGGAGGCCCTGGGCTCCGCGTCGGACGACGAGATGTTCGCGCTCATCGACCAGCAACTGGGCTCGTCCTGAGGGGATGCGGAACCGATGCCGACGACCACGGAAGACAAGCTGCGCCAGTACCTCAAGCGCCTACCCCGGCGGCATCGACTCCCCCGAGGCGCTGTGGGACCTCGTGGCCGAGCGCGGGGACGCGATCGGCCCCTTCCCCGCCGACCGCGGGTGGGACCTGGACGGGCTCTACCACCCGGACCCGGACCACTCCGGCACCAGCTACGCCCGCGAGGGCGGCTTCCTGGCCGGCGCCGGGCAGTTCGACGCGGCGTTCTTCGGTATCAGCCCGCGCGAGGCCACGGCGATGGACCCGCAGCAGCGCATCCTGCTGGAGACCGCCTGGGAGCTGCTGGAGCGCGCGCACATCGACCCCACGAGCCTGAAGGGCACCGCGACCGGCGTCTACACCGGCGCCGGCGTGCCCGGCTTCGGCACGCCGCCGGTCGACAAGGACGCCGAGGGCTTCCTGCTGACG
Organism: Streptomyces sp. NRRL F-5123; assembly: GCF_000721495.1. GTDB lineage: Bacteria > Actinomycetota > Actinomycetes > Streptomycetales > Streptomycetaceae > Actinacidiphila. The sequence continues at coordinate 1,374 of NZ_JOHY01000139.1, read as the reverse complement.
GGCAACGCCCTCAGCGTCGTGTCCGGCCGGATCTCCTTCACACTGGGCCTGGAGGGACCGGCCGTCACCTTGGACACGGCGTGCTCGTCGTCGCTGGTGGCCATCCACCTGGCCGCGCAGGCGCTGCGCTCGGGCGAGTGCGACCTCGCGCTCGCGGGCGGCGTGACGGTGATGGCGACGCCCAACGTCATCGTCGAGTTCTCCCGGCAGCGCGGCCTCGCGCCCGACGCGCGCTGCAAGGCCTTCGCCGCCGCGGCGGACGGCACGGGCTTCTCCGAGGGCGCCGGACTGGTCCTGCTGGAACGGCTCTCGGACGCGCACCGCAACGGCCACCGGGTCCTTGCCGTCGTCCGCGGCTCGGCCGTCAACCAGGACGGCGCGAGCAACGGGCTGAGCGCGCCCAACGGGCCCTCCCAGCAGCGCGTCATCCGGCAGGCGCTCGCCAACTCCGGGCTCGCGGCCTCGGAGGTGGACGCGGTGGAGGCGCACGGCACCGGCACGAGGCTCGGCGACCCCATCGAGGCGGACGCGCTGCTCGCGACGTACGGGCAGGAGCGGCCCGCGGACCGGCCGCTGTGGCTCGGCTCGGTGAAGTCGAACATCGGCCACGCGCAGGGGGCCGCCGGGGTCGCGGGCGTCATCAAGATGGTCATGGCGATGCGGCACGGCTCGCTGCCCGCGACCCTGCACGTCGACGAGCCGACCCCGCACGTGGACTGGACGGCGGGCGCCGTGCGGCTCCTCACCGAGCCGGTCGACTGGCCCGCGGGATCCGGCGCCCGCCGGGCGGGCGTGTCGGCTTTCGGCATCTCCGGCACGAACGCGCACGTGATTGTGGAGGAGGCGCCCGAAGCGCCGGCCGTCGAGGAGGCGGCCGAACCCGCCGCCCAGGACACCGACGGGGAGCCGGTGCCGTGGGTACTGTCGGCCCGCAGCGAGGAGGCCCTCGCCGAGCAGGCACGGCGGCTGGCGCGGATGGTGGCCGAGCGGCCCGAGGTCCCGGTGGCGGCGGTGGGCCGGTCGCTGCTGACCACGCGCGCCGCCTTCCCCTGCCGCGCAGCCGTCGTGGGGAGGACCCCGGCCGAGCTGGCTGAGGGGCTCGCGGCGCTGGCGGAGGGCGCGGAGCACCCGGGTGTGGTGCGGGGGACGGCTGTCGAGGTGGGCGCGGGTCCGGTGTTCGTCTTCCCGGGTCAGGGCTCGCAGTGGCCCGGGATGGGCGTGGACCTGCTCGACGGCTCACCGGTCTTCGCCGCCCGCATCGCCGAATGCGAACAGGCCCTCGCCCCCTACGTCGACTGGTCACTCACCGACGTCCTGCGCGGCACCTGCGACACCGACCCCGAACGCGTCGACGTCATCCAACCCACCCTGTGG
>NZ_JOHY01000138.1 GCF_000721495.1 Streptomyces sp. NRRL F-5123 | reverse complement strand
AACTGGACACCCTGGTACCCAACCACCACCACACCCACCACCACACCCACCATCGACCTCCCCACCTACCCCTTCCAACGACAGCCCTACTGGCTCACCGCACGCCCCGGGAGCGCGGGAGTCCCCGGCAGCGGCACGGCGATCGACCACCCGGTGCTCTCCTCCGTCGCCCCGCTCGCGGACGGCGGTGCGGTGCTCAGCGGGCGCGTCCCGACCGCGGGGCAGGGCGGGTGGCTCAGCGAGCACGTCATCGCGGGCACGGTCCTGCTGCCGGGCACCGCCCTGCTCGAACTCGCCTTCCAGGCCGCCGAGCACACCGGGAGCACGCGGATCGAGGAACTCCTCCTGGAGCAGCCGCTCCTGCTGCACGAGTCCGCGCCGCTGGACGTGCAGGTCGTCGTGGGCGCTCCCGGCGACGACGGCGCCCGCAGCGTGCACATCTACACCCGCCCGGCGTCCGGCCAGGCCCCGGAGTGGGTACGGCACGCCACCGCCACCCTCACCGCGGCGTTCACCGACGAGCCCGCGCCCGACACCACCGCCTGGCCGCCCCCCGGAGCCCAGCCCGTCGACCTCACCGGCTTCTACGACCGCGCCACCGCCGACGGATACGACTACGGCCCCACCTTCCAGGGCCTGCAAGCCCTCTGGCACCACGGCGACGACCTCCTCGCCGACATCACCCTCCCCACACAAGCCACAGACGCACACACCGTCCACCCCGCGCTCCTCGACGCCGCCCTCCACCCCCTCATCGCCGTCACGGACACCGCCCAGGAGGGCGTGTGGCTGCCGTTCTCCTGGAACGGGGTCACCCTGCACGCGACGGGCGCCACGCAGGCGCGTGTCCGTATCAGCCGGCAGGGCGGCGGCGGGCGCGGCGTCACCCTGACCGACGGCGCGGGGCGGCCGATCCTCACCGCCGAGGCCGTCACCACCCGCCCGGCCCGCCTCAGCGCGCCCCGGCAGGCCGTACCCGACGGCCTGTTCGCGCTCCGGTGGACGCCTGCCGCGCCGCTCGCCGACCGGCCGGCGGACGCCGACCTCTCCGTCGTCTACGCGGCGGCGACGCGGGGGGACGACGAACTGGCCTCCGTACAGAGCGTGTTGACGCTGCTCCAGGAGTGGCTGGCAGAGCCGCGGCCGGAGGAGGAGCGGCTGGTGGTGCTGACGCGCGGCGCGGCGGCCGTGGACGAGGAGTCGGCGGCGGACCCGGTTGCCGCGGCTGTCGCCGGTCTCGTGCGCAGCGCCCAGTCGGAGCACCCGGGCCGCTTCGTCCTGCTCGACCTGGACGCCGGCACGGAGCTGCCGGCAGACCCCGGGGCGGACCCGCTGATCGCCGAGGCGGTGCGCCGCGCGGTCGAACTCGACGAACCGCAGCTTGCGTTGCGCGGCGGGCGGATCCTCGCCCCCCGGCTGGTGCGTGCCCCCGCGTCGGCGTCGCCGGTGCCGCTGCTCGGCCGGGAGGCCTGGCGGCTGGACGCCGCGGGCACGGGCGGCACGGCGACGCTCGACGGTGTCGCCCCGGTGCCCTTCCCGGAGGCGGAGCAGCCGCTCGCACCCGGGCGGGTGCGGATCGCCGTACGGGCCGCGGGCGTCAACTTCCGTGACGTGCTGATCAGTCTGGGGATGGTGCCGGACCAGACCCGGATCGGCGGCGAGGGCGCGGGCGTCGTCCTGGAAGTGGCCCCCGACGTGACGTCGGTGGTGCCGGGAGAGCGCGTCCTCATCCACGCCGCCACCGGCGGCGTCGGCACCGCCGCCGTACAGATCGCCCAGCACATCGGCGCCGAGGTCTACGCAACGGCAAGTCCCGCCAAGCACACGGTCCTTGAGGCCATGGGCATCGACGAGGCCCACCGCGCGTCCTCCCGCGACCTGGACTTCGAGGACGCCTTCCGGGAGGCCGCCGGGAGCATGGACGTCGTCCTCAACAGCCTCGCGGACGCGTACATCGACGCCTCGCTCCGGCTGCTCGGGCAGGGCGGGCGCTTCCTGGAGATGGGCAAGACCGACATCCGCGACCCCGAGCAGGTGGCGAAGGACTTCGGAGCGGTGGACTACCGGGTGTACGACCTGGTCTCGGACGCCGGTCCGGAGCGGGTGGCGCGGATGCTCGGCACGCTGGTCGAGCTGTTCGAGCGCGGGGCGCTGGTGCTCCCGCCCGTGCAGACCTGGCCGCTGGCCCAGGTGCGGCAGGCGCTGCGCCACATGAGCCAGGCCAAGCACACCGGCAAGCTCGTCCTCACCGTCCCCCCGGCACTGGACCGCAACGGCACCGTCCTGATCACCGGCGGC
>NZ_JOHY01000137.1 GCF_000721495.1 Streptomyces sp. NRRL F-5123 | reverse complement strand
ACCGACAAGACGAATGTCGGTACGGCGGCTCTGGCGAGCGACACGATCGACGGCAAGGTCTACGCGATCCCGCTCGACACCGCGCCCGAGGGCATCTACTACAGCAAGGACCTGTTCCAGCAGGCCGGTATCGCGGCGCCGCCGACGACGATGACCGAGCTGCAGGCGGACGTCGCCAAGCTCAAGGCGATCAACGTCTCGCCGATCGCGGTCGGCGGCAAGGACGCGTGGCCGGCGGCGCACTGGTACTACAACTTCGCGGTCCGCGAGTGCAGCCAGGACACCATGAACAAGACCGCCAAGTCGCTGAAGTTCGACGACCCGTGCTGGACGAAGGCCGGCGAGGACCTGTCCTCGTTCGTGAAGACCAACCCGTTCCAGAAGGGCTTCCTGACCGCGTCGGCGCAGCAGGGTGCCGGGTCGTCGGCGGGTCTGCTGGCCAACCACAAGGCGGCCATGGAGCTGATGGGCAACTGGGACCCCGGGGTGATCGGCAGTCTGACGCCGGACCAGAAGCCGCTGCCGGACCTGGGCTGGTTCCCGTTCCCGGCGGTCGAGGGCGGCCAGGGCGACCCGTCGGCGATGATGGGCGGCAGCGGCGGGTACTCGCTGTCGAAGAACGCGCCCAAGGAGGCCTTCCAGTTCCTGCAGTTCCTGATCACGAAGGAGCAGCAGGAGGCCTACGGCAAGGCGTTCGTGACGATTCCGGTGAACAAGACCGCGCAGGGCATCGTGACCGAGCCGTACAACATCTCGGCGCTGCAGGCGTTCAACAAGGCCGCCTACTCGATGCAGTTCCTGGACACGGTGTACGGGCAGAACGTCGGCAACGCGATGAACACCGCGGTGGTGAACCTGCTGGCGGGCAAGGGCAGCGCCGCCGACATCGTCAAGGACACCAACTCGGCTGCTGAGAAGGGCTGAGTGCGCACACGATGAGCAGCGACACCCTGGGTACTGGTGCGGCCGCCGGCCGCCCGTCGCAGGGCACGCCCGGGGCCGGGGGCTCGGTCGAGCCCCCGGCCCCGCCGCGGGCGGCTCCGCGCCGCCGCGGCCGTGCCAGGATGCGGCTGGAGATCGCGGTGCTGTCCGCACCGGCGATCGTGATGTTCCTGGCGTTCGTGATCTTCCCGGTCGCGCTCGCCGCGTACTACGGCTTCTACCGGTGGCACGGCTACGGCGCGCCCACCGACTGGGTGGGCCTGAACAACTACAAGCTGATCCTGAAGGACCCCGCCTTCCAGCAGGTCCTCAAGCACAGCTTCATGATCATGGGCCTGTCGCTGGTGATCCAGGGCCCGCTGGCGATCGGCCTGGCCCTGCTGCTGAACCAGAAGATCCGCGGCCGGTCGGTCATCCGCGTGCTGATCTTCGTGCCCTACATCATCTCCGAGGTCATCGTCGGCACCGGCTGGAGCCTGATGGCCCAGAGCGACGGCGCGATCAACGACCTGCTCGCCCACATCGGCCTGAGCTCACTGCAGGCCGACTGGCTCTCGGACCCGAAACTGGCCATCTGGACCCTGATGGCCATCATCACCTGGAAGTACATCGGCTTCGCGGTCATCCTCATGCTCGCCGGACTCCAGTCGATCCCCCAGGAACTCTTCGAGGCCGCCGCCATCGACGGCGCCTCCTACTGGCAGATCCAGCGCCGCATCACCCTGCCCCTGCTCGGCCCGACCATCCGCATCTGGGCGTTCCTGTCCATCATCGGCTCGCTCCAGCTCTTCGACCTCGTCTACATCATCTGGGGCCAGTACGTCTCGGGCACCGCGGGCACCTCCACCATGGCGATCTACATGCTCGCCCAGGGCCGCAACGCCGGCAACTACGGCTACGGCAGCGCCATCGCCGTCGTGATGTTCCTGATCTCCCTGATCGTCGCGCTGATCTACCAGCGCTTCGTCCTGCGCCGTGACCTGCGCGGAGCCGTCACGGAAGGAACCGTCTGATGAGCGCGAC
>NZ_JOHY01000136.1 GCF_000721495.1 Streptomyces sp. NRRL F-5123 | reverse complement strand
AACTGGACACCCTGGTACCCAACCACCACCACACCCACCACCACACCCACCATCGACCTCCCCACCTACCCCTTCCAACGACAGCCCTACTGGCTCACCCCCGGCCGCACCGCTGCCGCCGCACCGGGCGGCACCGCTCTCGACCACTCCCTCCTCACCGCCCTGGCCCCGCTCGCGGACGGCGGCCTGCTGCTGACCGGGCAGATCCCCGCGGCGGACGACGAGGGCTGGACCGGCGAGCACACGGTGGCCGGGGCCGCACTGCTGCCGGGCACCGCGCTGGTCGACCTCGCCCTGTATGCGGCCGAGCACACCGCCACGCCGCACCTGGCCGAACTCGTCCTCCAGCAGCCGCTGGCCCTGCACCCCGACCAGGCGCTCCCGCTGCAGGTCATCGTGGGCCCCGCCGACGACACCGGCAGGCGCTCCCTCGACGTCTACACCCGCCCGGCGTTCGGCCAGGCCCCGGAATGGGTACGGCACGCCGCCGCCACGCTCACCGCCGAAGCCGCCGTACCCTCCGAGCCCGCCGAGCCCGCCGACCAGCCCGCGCGCGACACCGCCGCCTGGCCGCCCCCCGGCGCCCGGCCCGTCGACCTCACCGGCTTCTACGACCGCGCCACCGCCCAGGGCTACCACTACGGCCCCACCTTCCAGGGCCTGCAAGCCCTCTGGCACCACGGCGACGACCTCCTCGCCGACATCACCCTCCCCACCGAAAACGCAGACGCACACACCGTCCACCCCGCACTCCTCGACGCCGCCCTCCACCCCCTCATCGCGACCGCGGGCAAGCCCGCGGGCGAGATCTGGCTCCCCTTCAGCTGGACCGGCGTCGTCCTCCACGCCACGGGCGCCACCGACGTGCGGGTCCGCATCACGCCGCGCGGCGACGACGAATACCGCGTCGTCGTCAGCGACGGCACCGGCCGCCCGGTCCTGACCGCCGAAGCTCTCACCAGCCGCCCGGTCGACACCGCCCGCCTGCGCGCCCCGCGCGGCCCGGGCGACGGGCTCTACCGCGTGCGCTGGACACCGCTGCCGCTGCCCTCCGCGCCGGACGGCGAAGCAGACACCGACGGCTGGGCGGTCATCGGCGACGACGGTACGTACGCGGACGCGCTCCCCGCCGCCACCCGCCACCCGGACCTCGGCGCGCTCGTCGCGGCCGTGGACGGCGGGGCGTCCGTACCGCCCGTCGTGCTGCGCCACACGCCGCGGGCGGACGGCGACGACGCCGGACCGGCGGCGGACGTGCTGGCCGCCGCGCAGGAGTGGCTGGCCGAACCGCGCTTCGCCGGGTCGCGGCTCGTGGTCGTCACGCGCGACGGCACCGCCGCGGTGGAGCCCGGCGCCGAGGGACCGGACGGCGGCGGCGCCGTCGACCCGCCCGCCGCGGCCGTATGGGGGCTGGTGCGCAGCGCGCAGTCCGAGCACCCGGACCGCTTCGCCCTCCTCGACCTGGACGCCGATCCGGCGCCCGGGCTGGCCTCCGCGCTGGGGGCGGCGTTCGCGGCGGACGAGGGGCAGGTGGCGGTGCGCGGCGGTAAGGCCCTGGTGCCGCGGCTGGTGGCCGCGGACCCGGCGGCGGCCGCGATCGCGCTGCCCGTGAAGGCCCCGGCGTGGCAGCTCGTCGTGGCGGAGGAGCAGACGGGCACGGTGGACGACCTGGTGGCCGAGGAGCGCCCGCAGGTGCTGGAGCCGCCGGCGCCCGGTCAGGTGCGCATCGGGGTCCGCGCGGCGGGCGTCAACTTCCGCGACGTGATGGTGACCCTGGGAGTCGTGCCCGACCGGCGCGGACTGGGCGGCGAGGGCGCGGGGGTCGTGCTGGAGGCCGCGCCGGACGTGACGTCGGTGGGGCCCGGGGACCGCGTACTCGGCCTGTTCGAGGGCGCGTTCGGCCCGGTCACCGTGGCCGACGCCCGCACACTCGTGCCCGTACCACCCGGCTGGACCGACGCGCAGGCGGCCGCCGTGCCGATCGCGTTCCTGACGGCGTGGTACGGCCTGGTGGAGCTGGGCGGCCTCGCGGCGGGAGAGCGCGTCCTCATCCACGCCGCCACCGGCGGCGTCGGCACCGCCGCC
>NZ_JOHY01000135.1 GCF_000721495.1 Streptomyces sp. NRRL F-5123 | reverse complement strand
CGGACGGGGTGCGCATTCCTGCGGGGGCACCCCCGGATCGTCCCCCTCCCGAGGTCTCGTCGGCGGCTGCCCGCCGGTGGGGGTGAGGGTGGGTGGGGTGAGCGGCCCCCTCCTCCTGCGTTGCGTCGGCTGCCCGCCGGTGAGGTGCGAGGGACTGCGGGTCGCCCCCGACGGTGGTGCACCCCCGCAGGGGGACAGAAAGCCGACGTCCCACCCGCACGGTGGGGGTGGGAAACCCCCGCGCCGTCAGGCGCGGGCACCCCGATGGCGGGTTCGCCCCCGGCGGCGGTGCACCCCCGCAGGTGGGGGAAAGCCGACGGCCATGTCGCACGGGTGGTGGGTCCGCGCCGTCAGGTGCGGGGGCCGCCGAAGGTGGTGGGGGCTGCTTGCTCGCCGGTGGGGCCGCTCGTGGCGCCGAAGGCGCCGTGAGGGGGGAGGAGGAGGCCGCCGAGGGCGGCGGGGGAGAGGGGGGTGTGGACGGTGAGGTCGTTGAGGGCGAGGCGTTGGGCCGCGCGGGCGAGGCGGTACGCGTCCGCCGGGGGGACGTCGGAGCGCTCGGCCCCGGCCAGGTTCGTACGGGCGGCGCAGCCGATGGCTCCGCGGTGCGTGGAGATGAGGTCGCGCGCCGCCGCGACCTCGCTGCGGGCCGCGAACTCCGCGTAGGGCCCGTCCCGCAGTGCCGCGAGCGGGTCGTACGGCCCCGGGGGCCGGTCCTCGCCGAGCAGGCCCTCCGCTTCCCGCAGGTCCGCGGCGCGGCGCGCGGTCGCCTCGGCGAGGGTGGCGGCCTGGCCGAGAGCGCCCTCGGCCAGGCGGACGAACAGCGCGGCCCGGCCGTGGTCCGTACCGACCGCCGAGCGCGCGAGGTCCAGCCGCTCCCGGGCGAAGTCCAGCAGGGCGCGGGCCTGCGCGGGGTGCCCGGCGACCGGGGCGAGCGGCTCGCCGCCGTACTCAGCGGCGAGCGGTGCCAGCTCGTGCTCGGCCGCCGCGATCCTGCCGGGCAGCGCGGTGGCATGGGCCTCGGCCTGCTCCAGCAGCTCGGGCACGTCCGCCTCCAGCCCGCGCAGCCGGTCGAACGCCTGCGCCTCCGCGTCGAGGCGGCGGTTGGCCTGCGTGCAGTGGGAGAGGATCTCGTCCAGCAGCTGCCGCCGGGTCACCTCGTCCGGAGCGTCGCCGTCGAGCTGCGCGCGCAGCCGGAAGGCGGCGGCCAGCTCCTCCCGGGCGTAGTCCACGGCCTCCGCGAAGGTCTTCACCGCCGGGGCACCGGCCTGCGCCGCCGCGAAACCGACGTCCTCGTGGCTGGTACGGACGGCGTCGTCGGTCGCCACGAGCTGCCGGCTCGCCTGCGCGTCGAGTTCCGGCAGCGGGGTCGGGCGCGGACCGTAACGCCGGGGCCTTCCGCGGACGCCAGGCCCCGCTACCGCGGCCCGTGGCGCGCTGCGGGCGGCCGCGGACGTACCCCGGCGGCGTACCGCGACGAGGGCGACCACTCCCACCACCACGACCGCGACCACCGGGATCCACAGGTCGGCGGCCCCGTTCTCCGCGGGGCCCTCCGCGCCGGGCAGGCTGTTCGGGACCCGCACCGCCCCCGCGGGGGACGCCGTGAGCCCGAGCGCGGCCAGGGCTCCGATGGCGAGCAGCGCGCTGCGGGCCGCGCCCAGCCGGTGTCCTCGCCGCCTCATGCGCATCGCGCCTTTCGCCGCGCCACACCACCGCGGGTGGCTGTTCTGGGAGGCTATGCGCGTCCGCGGTGTCCCGCGAGTCCGCGCCCCGGCCCCCCGCCGCTTCCGGCAACCCCGCCGGCCGCCTTTCTCACCGCGGGGGCGCCCGCGCCTTGCGGCGGGGTGTCCCCCACCCCCACCACCCGTGCGACGTGGACGTCGGCCGACGGTCCCCGGCGGGGGTGCACCGCCGTCGGGGCGATCCGCAGCCCCGTGGACGTCACCCCCCAGCGGCAGGCAGCCGCCCACGCGAGGCATGGAGAAGGGGACGAGTACCCCAACCCACCCCCGGCCCACGCACGGCAGAGTGGGAGGGGGCCGCTCACCCCACCCACCCCCACCGGCAGGCAGCCGCCCACGCGAGGCACGAGGAAGGGGACGACCACCCCACCCCTGTCTCTTATACACATCTGACGCTGCCGACGACTCCTTACGTGTTG
>NZ_JOHY01000134.1 GCF_000721495.1 Streptomyces sp. NRRL F-5123 | reverse complement strand
CACCGAATCCACCCCCAACTCCGCCTCCAGGTCCGTCCCCTCCTCGAACACCTCCGCCGGATACTCCAGCGCCGCCGCGTACACCCCCGCCAACTCCCGCACCAGCGCGCCCCGGTCGGGCGTGGGGCCCGCAGCGGACGCGTGGTCGTCGTAGGTGCGGCGGACGAAGTCGCGTACCTCGCCCGCGCGGCCGTGCCAGAACGCCGCGAAATCCGCCGCCGGGACGTCCGCGAGCAGGGCGGCGTGCAGCGGGTCAGCCCCGCCGGGCCGGTCGGCCTCCGGGATCGCGGAAGGTTTCGCGGACATCGCGGACATCGCGGACGGGATCGCGCCGAGGACGGCGAGGCGGTCGAGAGCGGTGAGCAGCGCGGCCGCACCCCCCGCCTCCGGCAGCAGCGTCGCCACAGCCGCCGCGGGCGGCTCGACGACCCGCCCGACGATCTTCGACAGCGCGTCCAGCGCCCCGCTCTCCACGAAGACGTCCACCCCGCTGCCGCTCACCTCCCGCACCGCGTCCGCGAACCGCACCCGGCGGGTGAAGTGCCCCGCGAGCACCTCCGTGAGGTCGTCGGTGTCCTCGTACGCGCGGCCGAGGATCGGCGAGTGGACGGCGACCTCCAGCGGGCGCTGCTTGACGTCCCGGATACGCGCGGCGAACGCCTCCGCCGCCGCGCCCAGCAGCGGGCTGTGGAAGGCGTACGGCGACTTCAGCCGCGCGAAGTCGATACGGAGCACCGCCGCCAGCCGCGCCACCGTGTCGAGCGTCGCCGCCCGCCCCGACAGCACGGTCTGCGCCGCGTGGTTCTCGACGGCCACCCCCGTCAGCGGGTCGCCCACCACGTCCACGAGCTGCTGCGCGCGCTCCGGGCCGGTGCTCAGCGCGGCCATGTACGCCGCCTCGCCCGGCCCCGCCTCGCGCAGCGCGAGCCCCCGGTGGCAGACGATCTGCGCCCCCTCCGCCACGCTGAACGCCCCCGCGGCGACCAGCGCGGCGATCTCCCCGAGGCTGTGCCCCACCAGCACGTCGGGCCGCAGGCCGCGCGCGTGCAGGACGGCGTACGTCGCGACGGACGCCGTGTAGATCGCGAGCTGCAGCGTGTCCGGCGCCTCCGCGAGCCACTGCGCGGGCTCGGGCGTGCGCGCCGCGAACAGCGCCTCTGCGGCGGGGCCGCCGAGCAGGGGGCGGGCGGCGTCCCCGATGTCGGTGAGGACCGGATTCACGACCGCCGGGAAGGCCTCACGGAGGTCGGCGAGGGCGCGCCCGTACAGCGCGCCCTGCCCCGGGAAGAGGGCGGCGATGGATGTTTTCGGCATGGTTCTGACGTCCCCCGTACTCGTTTCATTCGTGGTGGGGCTTTTCGCGTGGCCGGGCGGCGCGCAGAGGAATGCGTGGCCAATGGCTGGCGAAATATTTTTGCGCGGGAATCACGCGGAGAGGCGGGCTTTTGTTGCGGGCCCGTTAAATGAGGGGCTTTTCGTATCCGTCCTCAGCGTTCCCCTGCGCGGGGTGCGGTGTTACGCGCCCGGCGCGCCTGGCCTGCGCGGTGCGCCCGGCGTACGCGATGCGCCCGGCGTGCGCTGCGTACGCGGGTGGGCGCCCTCCGCCCTGGGCGTGCGGCTTGGGGCGCTGCGTTTTCTTCTGCTCAGCAGCAGGGCCCGGCTTGGTGCCGGGCGGGTGCTGAAATCGGCATACGGTGCCGCGCTCACGTTCTTTCCCCCGTATCGCTGTGTGCCGGGTCGACACAACGGCTCATACGCGTTCAGCGTAGGAAGGCATCTCGGAAAAAGTCAAGGCGGTCCGGAAATTCCCCCCCTTTACGCTCCGCGCCGCTTTTAGGGTTTTCCTATTTACCTCCCCCCGAGGGTGTCCCGGCGGTTCCCCGCACCGGGGCGGGGCTTGCGGTTGTTTTCGCGACCTTGCGGTGGGTGGGGGTTGCTCGCGCCGTTCTCCCCCAGGGCTTCGCCTGGGGGTGCCCCCACGCAGCCCCTGTTGTTGCCCGGCGGGGCATCGCGCACTCCGTGCGGTGGGTGGGGTCGGGGGCCACTCCGGGGGTACCTCCTCGGAATGCGCGTCTGACCTCTCCCCGAGCGTGACGGGGAGTCGATGCGCATTCCTGCGGGGGCACCCCCGGATCGTCCCCCTCCCGACGTTGCGTTGGCGGCTGCCCGCCGGTGGGGGCGGGGGTGGGTGGGGTGATCGTCCCCTTCCCCCGCCGTCTCGCCGGCGGCTGCCCGCCGGTGGGG
>NZ_JOHY01000133.1 GCF_000721495.1 Streptomyces sp. NRRL F-5123 | reverse complement strand
GCCGCCGGTGATCAGGACGGTGCCGTTGCGGTCCAGTGCCGGGGGGACGGTGAGGACGAGCTTGCCGGTGTGCTTGGCCTGGCTCATGTGGCGCAGCGCGTCGCGGGCTTCGGCGAGCGGCCAGGTCGTGACCGGCGGCGGTGCCAGGGCGCCGTCGGCGAAGAGGCCCGCCAGTGTCGTCAGCATGCGGTGCACGTGGTCAAGGCCCGCGCGGGGTACCAGGTCGTAGAACTGGTAGTCGATGCCGGGGTAGGTGGCGGCCAGGTAGTCCGTGTCGCGGATGTCGGTCTTGCCCATCTCGATGAAGCGTCCGCCCTCGCCGAGCAGCCGCAGCGAGGCGTCGGTGAAGTCCCCGGCGAGGCAGTTGAGGACGACGTCCACGCTCCCGGCGGCCTCCCGGAACGCCGCCTCGAAGTCCAGGTCGCGCGAGGACGCGCGGTGGGCCTCGTCGATGCCCATCGCCTCAAGCACCGCGTGCTTGCCCGGACTTGCCGTCGCGTAGACCTCGGCACCGATGTGCCGTGCGATCTGTACGGCGGCGGTGCCCACCCCGCCCGTCGCTGCGTGGATCAGCACGGTGTCCCCCGCCCGCAGCCGGCCGAGGTCGACCAGGCCGTACCAGGCGGTGAGGAAGGCGACGGGGATCGCGGCCGCCTGGACGTCCGTCCAGCCGGGCGGCACGGGCACGAGCGTGCGGGCGTCAGCGACCGTGACGGGCCCGAACGCCCCTTCGAGCAGTCCGAACACCCGGTCCCCGGGCGCCACCGACGTCACGTCCGGTGCGACCTCCAGCACCACCCCCGCGCCCTCGCTGCCGCGGAAGACACCCTCGTCCGGGTACATCCCCAGCAGGATCAGCACGTCGCGGAAGTTGACGCCCGCCGCGCGGACCCCGACCCGCACCTGACCGGGTGCCAGCGGCTCCAGCACCTCCGGGCAGGCCACCGCCGACACGCCCTCGACCGTGCCGGAGCCGTCCGCTGCCAGCCGCCAGGCCTGCTCGCCCGGCGGCGGCGCCAGTTCCGGCGGCGCGGCCCGCTCCAGCCGCGGTACGAGTACGCGCCCGGCCCGTACGGCCACCTGCGGCTCGTCGCGGGCCACCGCCCGGGCGACGGCGTCGAGCAGCGCGGCGGGGCCCGCCGCCTCGTCGAGGTCGCACAGCACGAAGCGGCCCGGCTCCTCCGCCTGCGCGCTGCGCAGCAGGCCCCACACGGCAGCCGCCGCCGGGTCGGGCGCGGCCCCTCCCGCCGCGACCGCCCCGCGGGTGACGGCCACCAGCAGCGAGTCCGCCAACAGCGGCTCGGCGAGCCACCGTTGAGCGAGCGCGAGCACGTCCGTCACGGCGTCCAGCGCGGCCGTCGCGGAATCGGGGCCGTCCGCCACCGGCGGGACACCGGCCAGCACGGTCGCCGGGAGCGGGCCGGTGGCCGCGAGCAGCGCGGACACGTCGGCGTGGCACGGCAGTTCGGGCGGCAGCAGCCCCTCCCCGAGGCATGCCCAGTCCGACGGCGCACCCGTCTGCGCCGTCCCGGCCTGTTCGGGCAGCGGCGTCCAGGCGACGGCGAACAGCCCGTCCACCGGCCGCGTCCGCACGTCGCGCAACTGCCGCGTGCTGGTCGGCCGTACCGTCACCGACTCCGCGCGCAGCACCGCGGCTCCCGCGGCGTCGGCCACCAGAAGGCGGAGGCCGTGCTCCAGCGGGGTCATCCGGACGCGGACGCGGGTGGCGCCGGTGGCGTGCAGGGTGACGCCGCTCCAGGCGAAGGGAAGCAGGATCTGCCCGTCACCGCCGGGGTCGGTGGCGCGGTCGAGGGCGAGGGGGTGCAGGGCGGCGTCCAGGAGGGCCGGGTGGACGCCGAAACCGGCGGCGCCGCTGCGGGCCTGCTCGGGGAGCACGACCTCGGCGAGCAGGTCGGCGCCCTGCCGCCAGGCGGCCACCAGGCCCTGGAAGGCCGGTCCGTAGCCGTAACCCGCCGCTTCGGCGCGGGCGTAGAAATCGGCCGTGTCCACCGGTTCGGCGTCCGGTGGCGGCCAGGTGCCGGTGGTGGGGAGTACGAGGGGGGTGTGGAGGGCGAGTTCGTCGATGCCGCCGCTCCCTGCCTCGTCGGCGGCGCGAAGTGCCCACTCCACGAGAGCCGCGCCCGGCACGAGGGGAACGCCCGCCACCGCGTGGTCGTCGAGCCAGCTGCCGCCGCCCGCCGCCGGGAGCACACCGGTCAGCACCAGCCCGCCGTCGGCGAGTTCGACGGCCGCGCTGAGCTGCGCGTGCCCCACCGCCGCGAGTCCGGCCGCCGTCAGGTCACCCGGTCCGCTGTCCATGTCCAGCCAGTAGTGGTGGTGTTGGAAGGGGTAGGTGGGGAGGTCGGTGGTGGTTTGGGTGGTGGTGGGTGTGGTGGTGGTTTGGGTGTAGGTGGGGGTGAGTCCGGTGGTGTGGGCGTGGGCGAGTTGGGTGGTGAGGTGGTG
>NZ_JOHY01000132.1 GCF_000721495.1 Streptomyces sp. NRRL F-5123 | reverse complement strand
CCCGCCGCTGCCGCTGCCGCCGTCGTCGTCGCTGCCACCGGCACAGCCGGTCGCAGCGAGGGCGAGGCCCAGGCCGATCGCGACAGCCGTCGCACTGCGCGTCTTCCTCGTCATCGTGGAACTCCCTGATCTGTCGTCGAGACGACACACGTGATGCGAATGTTTGCGCAAATTAACGAGCCATTCGCGGAGATGAGGTATGTGTACAGCCTGGTTAGACGGGTGGCAACACCAAAGTTTTCGCAAGTTGCGCAATCGTTACGGCGCCGACCACTGTGCGACACGGCCTTGGACCGACGCCCTTGACACGGTTTTCCCGAGCTACCTAAGGTGCGCAGCGCGTAAGCAACGAGCACGGCTGGAGCCATCCGCCCGCCGCGCCCCTCGGCGCGCCGCGCCGCACCCCGCCACCCCGCAATGAAGGAACCACCATGCGGATCGTCGTTCCCCACCAGCCGTCGGCCCAGCTGTCCGACGCCTGGCGCCACTGCGTAGGCACGGGTCGGCTCGACCTCGCGCTGCGGCGTGACTACCAGGAGTCACTTGCCCTCACACAGCGGGACATCGGTTTCCGGTACATCCGGGGACACGGGCTGCTGAGTGACGGAATGGGCGTCCACCGGCCCTACGACTACGCCGGCGAGCGGCGCGTCCGCCACGCCTTCACGTACGTCGACCAGGTGGTGGACTCCTACCTGGAGCTGGGCATCGCGCCCTTCCTCGAACTCGGCTTCATGCCGTCCGAGCTCGCCTCCGGCGAGGAGACCGTGTTCTGGTGGAAGGGCAACATCACTCCTCCTCGCGACGAGAAGGAGTGGGCGGACCTGGTCCGCGCCGTCGTCGGGCACCTGGTCGAGCGCTACGGCATCGACCAGGTGCGCCAGTGGCCGATCGAGGTGTGGAACGAGCCCAACCTCGACATCTTCTGGTCCGCCGGCCAGGACGCCTACCACCGCCTCTACGAGGTGACCTCGCTGGCGGTCAAGGAGGTCGACGCCGAGCTCCAGGTCGGCGGCCCGTCGCTGGCCCCGGGTTACCAGGACGAGTGGATCGAGCGCTTCGGTGCGTTCGTCGAGGCCCGGGACCTGCCGATCGACTTCGTCAGCCGCCACGCCTACAGCAGCGGTCCCGAGCGGCACGTGCCGTTCGGGACCCACCAGACGCTCATGCCGGCGTCGGCGCTGCTGGAGCAGTTCGCGGCACCGAGGCGGCAGCTGGCGGGCACCGGGCTCGCGGACCTGCCCCTGCACATCACCGAGTTCAACTCGTCGTACCGGCCGGACAACCCGATCCACGACACCGCATTCCACGCGGCCTACCTCGCACCGGTGCTGGCCAACGGCGGTGACGTCGCGGACTCCTTCTCGTACTGGACGTTCTGCGACGTGTTCGAGGAGGTGGGCATCCCCACCGCGCCCTTCCACGGCGGCTTCGGTCTGCTCACGCATCGCCAGATCAAGAAGCCCACCTACCATCTGTACGCCTTCATGGCCGAGATGGGCGACCAGATCCTGGCCCGCGGTGAGGACCACCTGGTGACGCGGCACGGCGACGGCCGCGTCACCGTGCTGGCCTGGGCCCCGGCGGACCCGACCGGTGGCGAGCCCGTCGAGGGCCACACCGTCCGGCTCTCCCTGCCCGTCGGCGCCCCCGGCTCGCACGGCGCTGCTTTCGCACGGCGCCGCTCCGTGAGCGAGGAGGACGGCAACTCCTGGGCCGCCTGGTGCGAGATGGGGCGGCCACTGGCGCCCAGCGACCGTCAGCTCGACGCGCTCCGCGAGGCCGCAGAGCCCGCCCGGTCGCACCGGAGCGTCCCCGTCACCGGTGGGCGCGCGGACGTGGACCTCGTCCTTCGCCGCAACGAGGTGACGCTCCTGGAGGTCACCCCGGTCGTCGACGAGACGCCCGAGTGGTGGGACGGCGACCGTCTCTTCGGCCTCGGCGCCGGCCGGCAGTATCCGCACTGAAGCTGCGCAACGCAGGCGGCGCCTACGACCGGACGGTCCGCTCCCGCGGCGACCGATCGCGTGAAGGGGCCGCCCGTCGCAGGCCGGAACCGGCCTGCGACGGGCGGCGCCCGACCGCGTCAGTGCTCACCCATCCGCATCATGGGGCGCGGTTCGGCGGCCCCAGGGCGTGACGTCAGTTCCACGCCCACTTCTGGTTGCTGCCGCCTGAGCAGGAGTACATCTGGATCTGGGTGCCGTTGGCGGTGCCGACCCCGACAGCGTCGAGGCAGAGTCCGGACTGGACGCCGACGATGGTGCCGTCGGAGTTCACGCGCCACTTCTGGTTGTCGCCGCCCCAGCAGGAGTAGATCTGGACCTTGGTGCCGTTGGCGGTGCCGGCGGCGTCGAGGCATTTGCCCAGGATCTGCAGTTCACCGGCGGAGGTGCTGGTGAACTGCTGGTTGGCCTGGCCGTTGCAGTCCCACAGCTGGAGCTGGGTGCCGTCGGTGGTGGTGGAG
>NZ_JOHY01000131.1 GCF_000721495.1 Streptomyces sp. NRRL F-5123 | reverse complement strand
GTTCCCGCCGGTGGAGGCAGGGGTGGGCGGGTGACCGTCCTCCCCTCCCGATGTCCCTTCGGCGCCCGACCACCCGTGGGGTGGGGAAGGGCAGGGCGGGCCGCCCCCTCCCCGGTGTCCCTTCGGCGCCCGACCGCCCGTGGGGTGGGGAAGAGCAGGGCGGGCCGCCCCCTCCCCGGTGTCCCTTCGGCGCCCGACCGCCCGTGGGAGCGAGGTAGGTGGGGTCATCGGCCCCCTCCCGGGGGCTCGTCGGCGGCCGCCCGCCGGTGGGGGTGGTGTTCTCGGGGTGGGGGCGCGTTTCCGCGGCAAGGGCTGCTGCGGGGACGGCGAGCGTTTTAGGGGCGCGTGGGGGTACCTCCCAGGCGAAGCTCTGGGGGAGAACTGCGCGACCAGCCTCCCGCCCGGGGGAAGGGCACGACGCCCACCGCAAGGGGCAGGGACGGGGCGCCGCCCGAGGGCTACGCCGTGAGCTCCTCCGTTTCGGACGCGGCGGCGTCGAGGGCGCAGGCGGCGGCGAGGGCGTCGAGGGAGATGCCGAGGGCCGTGGCGAGGGCCGCCACCGTGAAGAAGGCGGGGGTCGGGGCGCGGCCCGTCTCGATCTTGCGCAGCGTCTCCGCGGAGACGCCCGCGGCCGCGGCGATCTCCACCATGCTGCGGTCGCCGCGTGCCGCGCGCAGCAGCGCGCCGAAGTGCTCGCCGCGGCGGCGCTCGCTGGGGGTCAAAGGAGTTCTCACCATGCCTGTGATACTAATACCGGTAAACAAATACCGGTATGAGTATTGGAGGCTGTGCCCCATGGTGGAGATCAAGACCGCCGCGGCCATCGACGCGATGCGCGAGGCAGGCCGCGTCGTCGCCCGCGCGCTCGCCGCGACGCGGGAGGCCGCGGGCGTCGGCGTGTCGCTGCTCGAACTCGACGAAGCCGCCCGCACCGTCATCGAGGAGGCCGGTGCGACCTCGCCCTTCCTCGGCTACCGGCCGTCCTTCGCCCCGACGCCCTTCCCGGGTGTGATCTGCGCGTCCGTCAACGACGCGATCGTGCACGGCATCCCGACGGACTACCGGCTGCGCGACGGCGACCTGCTGAGTGTCGACTGCGGCGCCGAACTCGACGGCTGGACCGGCGACGCGGCGATCACCTTCTCGGTCGGCACGCCCCGGCCCGGCGACGAGGAGCTCGTCGCCGCGACCGTTCGCGCCCTGGAGGCGGGCATCGCCGCGGCCGTCGCGGGTAACCGGATGGGCGACGTCTCGTCCGCGATCGGACGCGTGGCGGAGGAGGCGCGGTGCGGTATGCCCGCCGACTTCGGCGGGCACGGGATCGGGCGCCGCATGCACGAGGACCCGCACGTGCCGAACCGCGGCCGCGCGGGGCGGGGCTTCCCCCTGCGGGCCGGGCTGGCCCTCGCGATCGAGCCCATGCTCATGGCGGGCGGTTCGGACGCCTACCACGCTGACGCGGACGGGTGGACGCTGCGGACGGACGACGGGAGCAGGGCGGCGCACTTCGAGCACACGGTCGCCGTTACGGCGGAGGGGACGCGAGTGCTGACGCTTCCGTAGGGGGTTGTTCTTGCCCGCCCGCCCGTGCGGGTGCGTGGCCGTCCGTGGGCGCCGGGCGTGGATGGGCCGGGTACCGCTCCGGCCGCCCCGGGGGAAGGGTGGTGGTCCCCGCCGGAGGCGTTACACGCTGGAGGGCGACGGCCCCGGACCGCTATGCCGAGGCGCGGTGGGCCAGGAGGATGCCGCCCGCGGAGCCTTCCGCCGAGGTCGGGGTCTCGTGGGAGGCCACGGTGAAGCCGGCCGCGGTCAGCCAGGCCGCGAGCCGGGTGTGGGGGCGGCGGTGGACATGGACGCGCATGGGGTGGCCGCCGTAGCCCTCGGTCTTGAGTCGGGACTCGTCGCCGACGTGGAAGCCCAGGAGCAGCGGCGCCCCCGGGCGCAGCACGCGGTGGAAGTGGGCGAGGACCTGGGGGATCACGTCGTCGGGGATGTGGATGAGGGAGTAGTAGGCGAGGAGGCCCGCGGCGGATGCGTCGGGGAAGGGGAGGTCGGTCATGGTGCCGACCTCGAAGCGGACGCCGGGGTTGTCGCGGCGGGCGATCTCGATCAGGCGGGGGGACAGGTCTATGCCGAAGGCGTCCAGCCCGAGGTGGCGCAGGTAGGCGGTGACGTGGCCGGGGCCGCAGCCGACGTCGGCTACGGGGCCGTCGCCGTTGGCGCGTACGAGGTCCGCGAACTGCCCGAAGGCGGCCCGCTCCTGGGGGAGGTCGTCGAGGAGGTCCCGGACGTACTCCGTGTAGCTCTCGGCGACGGTGTCGTAGGACGCCCGGGTGTCCTCCAGCCAGCTCGGTTCGCTCGTCATGGAGGGGACGCTAGCGCCCCCCACTGACAGCGGGTCAGCCGGTCGGGGGCGGCTCGGACGGAGTCGGGGAGTCCGGCGGAGGGGTGGAGGTGGGGGGCGGGGTGGTCTCGGAC
>NZ_JOHY01000130.1 GCF_000721495.1 Streptomyces sp. NRRL F-5123 | reverse complement strand
GGTACTGGACCGCGCACATCCGCCGGGCTGTCCGCTTCCACCAGGGTGTGACCACCCTCGCGTCCCACAACGTCACCACGTACCTGGAGATCGGGCCCGACACCACCCTCACCGCCCTCACCACCGCCACCCTCCAGCAAGCGCCCGGTCCGCACCCGCCGGCCGTGGTCGCGACCGTCCGGCCGGGCGTGTCCGAGCGGCGTACCGTGCTCGCGGCCGAGGCCCACGTACGCCTCGCCGAGCCGGTCATGGGGTGGGAGCGCGCCTTCGCGGACCTGGACGCCCGCCGCGTCCCACTGCCGACGTACGCCTTCCAGCGCACGCGGCTCACCGGGCGCCTCTCCCGCACCACCCACCCCTGGCTCGCCGACCACGCGGTCGGCGACACCACCCTCCTCCCCGCCACCGCACTGCTCGAACTCGCGGTCGTGGCGGGCGACCACGCGGGATGCGACCGCGTCGACGACCTGACGCTCATCGAGCCGCTGCCGCTCCCCGCCCGGGGCGCGGTGCGGGTTCGGGTCACGGTCGGCACGCCCGGCGAGGGGGGCGCGCGCCCGGTGGAGGTGCACGCGCGCACCGACGACGCCGTCGACGGCGGGTGGACCTGCCACGCCACCGGGACGCTCGCGAAGGCCACCGGTCCCGCGCCGGAAGCCGAGTCCGGACCGTGGCCGCCGGCGGACGCCGAGGCGGTGGACCTCGACGCCTTCTACGACACCGCCGCCGGGCTCGGCTACCGCTACGGTCCTGCCTTCCAGGGCCTGCGCGCCGCATGGCGGCTGGGCGGCGACGTCTACGCCGACGTACGCCTGCCCGACGGGCCGAACGGCCCCGACGCCGAGGGCTTCGCCGTCCACCCGGCCCTGCTCGACGCCGCGCTGCACCCGCTGCTGCTCGACGCCGGGGACGCGCCGCCGCGGCTGCCCTTCGCGTGGTCCGGCGTCACCGTCCACGCGGGCGGTGCGACGGCCCTGCGCGTCAGGATCTCGCCCGCCGGCGGCGGCACCGTGCGGATGACCCTCGCCGACGCGTCCGGCGCGCCGGTGGGCACCGTGGAGGCGCTGGCGACCAGGCCGGTGTCCGAGGGGCTCGTGGCCGGGCGGAGCGAGTCGCTGTACGGCGTGGAATGGATGCCGGTGGCCGGCGGCGGCCCGGCGCCCGCCGTCGCCGCACTCGACAGCGTCCTCGCGCAGAGGCAACCCGCGGAGGACGTCCCGTACGCCGCCTACGTCATGGCCGACACGGACGGCGCCGGGGCCGCCGCCGTGCACGCCGCCGCGGAGCGGGCGCTGGGGACGGTCCAGGCATGGCTGGCCGACGAGCGGTTCGCCTCGGCGCGGCTCGCCGTCGTGACCCGCGGCGCGGTGGTGGCCGTCCCGGGCGACCCGGCGCCCGGCCTGGCCGCCGCCGCGGTCTGGGGGCTCGTGCGGTCGGCCCTGACCGAGAGCGGCGACCGGCTCGCGCTGATCGACGCCGACGGCGAGTCCGTGACCCCCGAGGGCGTCGCGGCTGCCCTGGCGACCGGCGAGCCGCAAATTGCGCTACGGGACGGGGCCGCGTACGCGCCCCGGCTGGTCCGCGCCGAGCGGGCCGGGGACGGCGGCCCCGCCTGGGATCCCGAGGGCACGGTGCTGATCACCGGCGGCACGGGCACGCTCGGGCGGCTGGTCGCCCGGCACCTCGTGGCCGCCCGCGGGGTGCGCCACCTGCTGCTGACCGGGCGGCGCGGCCCTGACGCCGAGGGCGCCGCGGAACTCGCCGCCGAACTGGCCGGACTCGGCGCCCGCGTGACGCTCGCGGCCTGCGACGCCGCCGACCGGGCGGCCGTGGCCGGGCTGCTGGAGGAGGTGCCCGCGGAGCATCCCCTCACCGCCGTGATCCACGCGGCGGGCGTGCTCGACGACGGGGTGATCACCGCCCTGACGCCCGACCGGCTCTCGGCCGTCCTGCGGCCGAAGGTGGACGCCGCGCTCACCCTGCACGAACTGACGCGCGCGAGCGGCGTCGCGGCGTTCGTGCTGTTCTCCTCGGCCGCGGGCGTCCTCGGGAACGCCGGCCAGGCCAACTACGCCGCGGCCAACGCCGCGCTCGACGCACTGGTGTTGCGGCGCAGGGCCGAGGGCCTGCCAGGGGTGTCGATCGCCTGGGGCCAGTGGGACGGCGGGATGGCCGGAAGCCTGGCCGACGTCGACCTCGCGCGGCTGCGGCGCGCCGGTGTGGCGCCGCTCGCCGAGGACGAAGGGCTCGCGCTGCTCGACGCGGCGCTGGCGGCCGACCGTCCGCTGGCGGTGCCGGTGCGCTTGGACGCCGAGGCGCTGCGGGAGCTGGCCGCCGCCGGGACGCTGCCCGCGGTGCTGCGCTCCCTCGTCCGCACCCCGGGCACCCGCCGCCGGGCCGCCGTCGGGTCCGCGCCGGGCGGCACCCCGTTCGCGGCGCGCCTCGCAGAAGTGGGTGCGCAGGACAGGCCCGGCATGCTCGTCGAGACGGTACGCGACCGGGTCGCGGCGGTGCTCGGGCACGCCACCGCCGCGGCGGTCGCCCCGGACCGGGCGTTCAAGGAGCTGGGGTTCGACTCGTTGAGCGCGCTGGAACTGCGCAACGCGCTGGGCGAGGTGACGGGCCTGCGGCTGCCCGCGACGCTGGTCTTCGACCACCCGACGCCCGCCGCCGTCGCCGCCTTCCTGCTCGCCGAGCTGTCCGGGCGGGACGCACAGGCCCCCGCCCGCGCGCTGCCCGCCGTACGTGCCGGCGCGGGCGACGAGCCCATCGCGGTGGTCGGCATGGGCTGCCGCTTCCCCGGCGGGGTGCGGTCGCCCGAGGACCTGTGGAATCTCGTCGTCAGCGGGTCCGATGCCATCACGCCCTTCCCCACGAACCGCGGCTGGGACCTCGACCACCTCTACCACCCGCGGGCGAGTTCGACAACGACTTCTTCAACATCTCTCCGCGGGAGGCTGCTGCGACCGATCCGCAGCAGCGGCTGCTGCTGGAGACGGCGTGGGAGACCCTGGAGCACGCCGGCATCAACCCGACCGCCCTGCGCGGCAGCGACACCGGCGTCTACACCGGCGTGATGTACGACGACTACGGCGTGCGCCTGATGGCCGCGCCCCCGGACGGCTACGAGGGCTTCTTCGCCACCGGGACCGCGGGCAGCGTGGCGTCGGGCCGGTTGTCGTACGTGTACGGGTTCGAGGGCCCGGCGGTGACGATCGACACCGCGTGCTCGTCGTCCCTGGTCGCGACCCACCTCGCCATCCAGGCGCTGCGCCGCGGCGAGTGCTCCCTCGCGCTGGCCGGCGGCGTCACCGTCATGGCCACGCCGACCACCTTCGTGGAGTTCAGCCGGCAGCGCGGACTCGCCTCCGACGGCCGCTGCAAGCCCTTCGCAGCCGCCGCCGACGGCACCAGCTGGGGCGAGGGCGCCGGGCTGCTGCTGCTCGAACGCCTCTCGGACGCCGAGCGCAACGGCCACCGTGTCCTCGCGGTGATCCGCGGCAGCGCCGTCAACCAGGACGGCGCCTCCAACGGCCTGACCGCCCCCAACGGACCGTCCCAGGAGCGCGTCATCCGGCAGGCGCTGGCGAACGCGGGGCTGACGCCCGACCAGGTCGACGCGGTGGAGGCGCACGGTACGGGCACGGCGCTGGGCGACCCGATCGAGGCGCAGGCCCTGCTGGCGACGTACGGGCAGGAGCGGCCCGCGGACCGGCCGCTGCGGGGCGGCGGGTGCGGCGAGCATCATCAAGCTCGTCGAGGCCATGAGGCACGGCGAGCTGCCGCGCACCCTGCACGTCGACGAGCCGAGCCCGCACGTCGACTGGAGCGCCGGCGCCGTCAGCCTCCTCAC
>NZ_JOHY01000129.1 GCF_000721495.1 Streptomyces sp. NRRL F-5123 | reverse complement strand
ATGGATCCGGTGCTGGAGGAGTTCCGGGCGGTGGCGGGGGCGTTGACGTATCACGCGCCGGTGATTCCGGTGGTCTCGAACGTGACCGGTGAGCTGGCGGGCGTGGAGCAGCTGACCGATCCGGGGTACTGGACCGCGCACATCCGTCAGGCTGTCCGCTTCCACCAGGGTGTGACCACCCTCGCGTCCCACAACGTCACCACCTATCTGGAGATCGGGCCCGACACCACCCTCACCGCCCTCACCACCGCCACCCTCCAGCAAGCGGAGCAGCCGGAGGACCGCGTGGCCGTGCCCGTGGTGCGTCCCGGCCGGTCCGAGACCGCGAGCCTCGTCGCCGCGCTGGCGCAGGCGTACGTGCGGGGCGCGCCCGTCGCGTGGCCCGTGCAGGGGCCCGCGGGCGGGCGGCTGCCGGACCTGCCGACGTACCCCTTCGAGCGCAAGCGGCTGTGGCTCGGCTCACCGGGCGCCTCTCCCGCACCACCCACCCCTGGCTCGCCGACCACGCGGTCGGCGACACCACCCTCCTCCCCGCCACCGCACTGCTCGAACTCGCCCTGCTGGCCGGTGAGCGCGCGGACTGCCCGTACGTGGCGGAACTGACGCTCCAGGCACCGGTCGTCGTACCGGAGGCAGGTGGCGTGGACATCCAGGTGGTGGTCGCGGCGCCGGACGACAGCGGGCGGCGCGGCATCGACATCTACGCCCGCACGGACACGGGCGACCCCGGGACCGCGGGCGGCGACGACCCGTGGACGCTGCGCGCCACCGGTTCGCTCGGTGCGCAGGCCCCGGCGCCTGCCCCGGCGTCCGACGCCGCCTGGCCGCCCGCCGGCGCGGAGGCGGTGGACCTCGACGACGTGTACGGGCGCTTCGCCGACCACGGCTACCACTACGGTCCCGCCTTCCAGGGCCTGCACGCGATGTGGCGGGCCGGCGAGGACCTGTTCGCCGAGATCGGCCCGCCCGCGTCGCAGGCCGCGGACACCGCGTGGCGCACCGTCCACCCGGCGCTGCTCGACGCGGCTCTGCACCCGCTCGTCCTGGACGTGACGCAGGCCGCGGAGCGCGACGGCACGCGTGAGGTCGCGCTCCCGTACGCCTGGCGTGACGTCTCGCCGTACGGCGCGGGCGGTGCGCCTCTGCGGGTGCGGATCGCGCGGTCCGGGCCGGACACCGTCGAGGTGACCGTCTCGGACGAGGCGGGGCGGCCGGTCGTGGCCGTGGGCGCCCTCGTGACCAGGCCGGTGGACCCGGCGCGGCTGGGCGGCGGCGTGGACCGGGCGCTCACCGAGGTGACATGGGTGCCGGTGCCGGCGGCGCCGGACGGGACCGGCGGCTGGGCGGTGCTCGGCGGCTCGCCGGTCTCCGGGGGCACCGCGTACGCGGGGTTGGACGCGCTGCGGGAGGCGGTCGCCGCGGGCACGCCGGTGCCGCAGTGGGTGGTGGTCGACGCGGCGCGCGGCTCCGGAGATGTGCCCCGGGACGTGCGCGAGGCCATCTCGCAGGTGCTCGGGCCGGCCCGGGAGTGGCTGGCCGACGAACGGTTCGCCGACGCGCGGCTCGCCGTCGTGACCCACGGCGCCGTCGCCGCAGCCGAGGGGGACCGCGTCGAGGGGCTCGAGGGCTCGGCCGTGTGGGGCATGCTGCGCGCCGCGCAACTGGAGGCTCCCGGCAGGTTCGTCCTCGTCGACGTCGACGAGGACGCGGAGTCCGCCGCCGCCGTGCCCGGCCTGTTGGCGGGCGGTGAGCCGCAGCTCGCGGTACGCCGGGGCCGCGGTCTCGCGCCGAGGCTCGCCAGGCCGAAGCAGGGCGGTGACGAGGACGCGTGCGCGCCGTGGGATCCCGACGGCACGATCCTGATCACCGGCGGCACCGGCGCGCTCGGCGCGCTCGTGGCGCGCCATCTGGCTGCCACCCGCGAGGCACCGCGCCTGCTGCTCGTCAGCCGCCGGGGCCGCACCGCGCCCGGCGTCCCGGCCCTGGAAGCCGAACTGCGCGAGCTCGGGGCCCTGGTGACCGTGAGTTCCTGCGACATCGGGGAACCGGACCAGCTCGCCGGGCTGCTGGCGTCGGTGCCGGCCGACCACCCGCTGACCGCCGTCGTCCACACGGCCGCGGTGATCGACGACGGTCTCGTCGGTTCGCTGACGCCGGAGCGGTTCGACACCGTGCTGCGCGCCAAGGCCGACGCGGCCTGGCACCTCCACGAGTCCACGGCGGGCCTGCCCCTTGCGGGCTTCGTGCTCTTCTCGTCGGTCGCCGGCGTGCTCGGCAACGCCGGGCAGGCCAACTACGCGGCGGCCAACGCGTTCCTCGACGCCCTCGCCGAGCGGCGCAGGGCCGAGGGGCTGCCGGCCACCTCGATCGCCTGGGGCCTGTGGGAGCGCAGCAGCGGTCTCACCGGCGACCTGGACCGGGCGGACCAGGCACGGCTGGACCGCACGGGCCTGGTCCCGATCTCGGACGAGGAGGGACTGGCGATGTTCGACGCGGCCGTGGCGGGCGGTCCCGCCGTCGTCGTGGCCACCCGGCTGAACACGGCGGCGCTGCGTGCCGAGGCCGCGGCCGGGCGGCGGCACCCGCTGCTCGGCAACCTCGTCCCGGCCCCGGCCGGACGGACGGGCGGGGCGACCGGCGGCGGCCCCACCCTCGCGCAGCGGCTCGCGCGGACTCCGGAGCCGGAAAGGCACCGGCTGCTGCTCACGGTGGTGCGCGGCCACATCGCGACGGTGCTCGGCCACGCCGACGCCGACCCGGCGAGCATCAGCGCCGAACGCGGCCTGCTCGACATGGGCTTCGACTCGCTGACCGCGGTCGAGCTGCGCAACCGGCTCAACGCCGAGTCGGGGCTGCGGCTGCCCACCACCCTCGTCTTCGACCACCCGACGCCCGCCGCCGTCGCCACGTTCCTCCAGACGGAGCTGGCCGCCGAGCCCGCGGGGCCGGACCTCGCCGTACTGGCCGAGCTGGACCGGCTGGAGGCCGCACTCGCGGTGCGGGACCCCGGGGACGACGGCCTGCGCGGTGCGGTGACGGCCCGACTGCAGGAACTGGTGCGCCGCTGGACCATCGGCGACGACCCGGCGGACCCGGACGACGACGTCCAGGATCTCGCCGCCGCGACCGACGAAGAACTCTTCGACGCACTCGACAACGAGCTCGGGATGCCGCCGGCCGGCCGGTCGGACGACTTCCACGTCTCACGGGAGGGGTGAGGTCCATGGCCAGCAACGAGGACAAGCTGCGCGACTACCTGAAGCGGGCCACGGCCGATCTGCGGCAGGCACGGCGCCGCGTGAGCGAACTGGAGGACCGCGCGAAGGAGCCCATCGCGGTGGTGGGTATGGGGTGCCGTTATCCGGGTGGGGTGCGGTCGCCGGGGGAGTTGTGGGACCTGGTGGTGGCGGGTACGGATGCGATC
>NZ_JOHY01000128.1 GCF_000721495.1 Streptomyces sp. NRRL F-5123 | reverse complement strand
CGGAGATGTGTATAAGAGACAGGTGGTGGGGGGTGTGGTGGTGACGCCGCCGGTGCAGGTGGTCCCGTTGAGGACAAATGTGGTGGGGACCGGGTTGGTCGCGGTGTAGGTGCCGTTGAAGCCGAAGCTGGTGGAACCGCCGGTGGCCAGGCTGCCGTTCCAGGAGACGTTGGCCACCGTGACCTGCGTGCCGCTCTGGGTGTAGGTCCCGCTCCACATCTGAGTGACGGTCTGCCCATCGGCAAACGTCCAGGAGAGCTGCCAACTGGTGACCGGCGCACCGAGATTGGTAACGCTCACATTGGCACCGAAGCCGCCAGGCCACTGGTTCGTCACGTCGTAGACGACCTGGCAGCCGGTGGCCGCCCCCTGCGCCGACGTCGCCACGAACGAGACCCCCGCAGCCGCCAGAACCGTGGAGAGCAGCGCGATGAACATCGGCTTGCGCTGCTTCACCGCATGAGCGCGCTTCATGAAACGTGCTCCTTGAGCGACAAGCCCGAAAGGACATTGATCGCGCTAACAACCGAGCGGTCCGCGCCGCCCTGCGGCATCGAACGGCCGCCCCCTCGCCGCCGACCGCGCAGGCCCCCGCCGCGGCACAAGGGCGTCGTCCGCCGCGCACACGACAGCGTCACGCCGGAGGGGAGTAGCGATGGGTCTTTGAGCATCACATCGACCTCGTCTCTTGGCGATCCTGCGGGGGCACGCCGCCGAGCGCACCGCCGCAAGACACGGTGGGGTCCGTTCACGAGGGTTGACAGCCATCGGAGTTGTCGCAGCGCCAGGAGGGGACTGGCACGAAACGGTGGCAAGTCTGGACCCGCGGCATTCGAAAGGTCAACGCTCCGGTACGGAGAATTTCGACGGCCGCCCCCTGAGAACGAGGGCAAGGTGCGTGCCGGTCCACGGCCGATTCGGCAGGCGCAGGTGGGAAACCCGCGAGGCGGTCCCGGCACGTCACCCCCTTTCCGAGCTGTGCGACCGGCTCAGGCGGACGGTTCTCGCCAAGTCGAAATTCCACCGCAAAGATCGGAGCATTCTGGTGTCCATGGGAACGAGGGGCACGGAGTTGTCACAGCAGGCCGGCATGGCGAGCCCCATCGAAGCCATTGCTCCGGCTGTCCTGACGCAGCTCGTTCACAGGGTGAGCCATGGGATGACTTGCGCCCGACACCCCGTCCGACACCCGCGGATTCCCGCCCCCTTCGGCGCGGTTCCGGGCACGCCGCCGAAGGCCTGCGCGTACGACACGCCTTGACAGGAGCGCCACCATGAGCCAACTTCGAAGGCGAACCACGCATGTTAACGCTCACTAAATCGTGGCACGAGTTACTACTCCTCGCTGCCGCGAGCGCCCGCCGCAGTGTCCGGGTGTGCTGCCGGCGGGTCCTCCCCCCACGCAAGGAGACTGGCACCCATGTCCTGACGGAACGAACCACCGAAACGCTCTGTCCCGGCTCGCCGCCCCTCTCGTCCCGCCCCCTCGCAGTGGCGACGGCTGTGAAAGCCGGTACGGCGGTCTGCCGGACTCCTGGCAGCGGACACACCATCAGCCGGTTCCCCGCCCACCGCACGGCACCGGCTGCTCACTCGATCCTCACCAGCCCCTGAGGGGTACGGCAGGACCTGAACGTCCACAGCAATCCTCCTGCTGCCCGCCGCCCTCCCCCCTCCGGCGACGCCCGGCACCTGCCGCGGCGCCGCCGCTCCGCACGGTCTGTCGTATCCGGCACGGCCGTGGCCCCCTCACACCAAGGAGGACGCTGATGTCGTCATCAGCAACTGTCCGGCTCCCACGCCGTGTCAGGAAATGGGCACCGGCCGCCGGCGCGGCCGCAACTCTCGTGGTCGGCCTGCTCGTCGGCGGCACGGCCAGTTCGCAGGCGGCCGGCTCGGCACCGTGCGACATCTACGCTTCGGGCGGTACGCCCTGCGTCGCCGCGCACAGCACCACCCGGGCCCTGTACTCCTCGTACAACGGCGCCCTGTACCAGGTCCGCCGGTCCTCGGACAACTCCACGCGCGACATCGGTGTGATCGGCGCCGGCGGTTACGCCGACGCCGCGGCGCAGGACTCCTTCTGCTCCGGCACCGGCTGTGTGATCACTGTTGTCTACGACCAGTCCGGCCGCGGCAACAACCTCACCCAGGCACCCCCCGGCGGCTTCGCCGGACCCGCCGCAGGCGGCTACGACAACCTCGCCGACGCCACCGCGGCACCCATCACCATCGCCGGTCACAAGGCGTACGGCGTCTACTCGGGCAACGGCCCCTGGATCATGGCCGACCTGGAGAACGGCCTGTTCTCCGGCGTCAACCAGCACCTCAACTCCGGTGACCCGACGATCAACTACCGGTACACCACCGCCATCGTCAAGGGCGGCCCCAACCACTGGGCGATCCGCGGCGGCAACGCCCAGTCCGGCAGCCTGTCCACCTTCTACGACGGCGTGCGCCCCAACGTCTCGGGCTACAACCCGATGAAGAAGCAGGGCGCGATCATCCTCGGCATCGGCGGTGACAACAGCCACGGCGCGACGGGGACCTTCTACGAGGGCGTGATGACGTCCGGCTACCCCTCGGAGGCCACCGAGAACGCCGTCCAGGCCAACATCACCGCAGCCGGATACGGATCGAACACCGGTGGTTCCACGGACGGGGGGACCAGCACCGGCACGACCGACGGCGGGACCACCACCGGGGGCAGTACGGGTGGGACATCTGGCGGGTGCACGGCGACGTACACCACCACCAACTCCTGGTCCGGCGGCTTCCAGGGCGAGGTCAAGGTCACAGCCGGCAGCACCGCAGTCAACGGCTGGACCGTCCACTGGACCCTCGCGAACGGCCAGACCCTCACCCAGGTCTGGAACGGCACGCTCACCACCAGCGGATCAACCGCCACCGTCAAGAACGCCGACTACAACGGCTCACTCCAGCCCTCCGCCTCCACCACCTTCGGCTTCCTCGCCAACGGCTCCCCGAACACCCCCACCCTCACCTGCACCAGCCCCTGACGCAGGAGATCAGCCGTCCCGGGGCACCTGCGTGCAACGGCAGTTGTGCCGGTGCCCCGGGCGGCACCCGGTCCCATCCCCCCACGAAAGCCCAGGAGAGAGCCATGACTTCAGGACAGAACGAGGCAACGAACCCCCAGCCGGGCAAACTGCGCCGCAGGGCGGTGCTGACGGCGCTGGGCGCGGCTCCGCTTCTGGCGGCGGTCCTGCCCTCGCCGAGTGCGTCGGCCGCGTCCGCGGTGGTCGTCGACCCGTCCTCGCGGCGGCAGACGATACGCGGCTTCGGCGGCATGAACCACCCGGAGTGGGCAGGCGACCTGACCGCCGCCCAGCGCGACACCGCTTTCGGCAGCGGTGCGGGCCAGTTGGGGTTCTCGATCCTGCGCATCCATGTGGACGAGGACCAGTCGAACTGGAGCAAGGAGGTGGCGACCGCGCAGCGGGCGGTCGCCAACGGGGCCATCGTCTTCGCGTCGCCGTGGAACCCGCCGGCCGGCATGACCGAGACCTTCACCCACGGCAGCCAGACCGACGCCAAGCGGCTGCGGCACGACAAGTACGCCGACTACGCCAAGCACCTCGACGACTTCTACCAGTTCATGAAGAGCAACGGCGTGAACCTCTACGCCATCTCGATCCAGAACGAGCCCGACTACGCCTCGACCTGGACATGGTGGACCGCGGACGAGATCGTCACCTTCCTGCGGAACAACGCCGGCTCCATCGGTACCAGGGTCATCGCCCCGGAGTCCTTCCAGTACGTCAAGAGCATGTCGGACCCGATCCTGAACGACCCCACGGCCCTGGCGAACCTGGACATCCTCGGCGCCCACCTCTACGGCACCCCGTACGCGAACTTCCCCTACCCGCTCTTCCAGCAGAAGGGTGCGGGCAAGGAGCTGTGGATGACGGAGGTGTACTACCCCAACAGCACCGACTCGGCGGACCTGTGGCCCGCGGCGCTCGGCGTGGGCGAGCACATGCACCACGCGATGGTGGACGCCGAGTTCCAGGCGTACGTGTGGTGGTACATCCGGCGCAGCTACGGCCCGATGCGGGAGGACGGGCAGATCAGCAAGCGCGGTGGTGTCATGGCGCAGTTCTCGAGGTTCGTCCGCCCGGGGTACGTACGTCTGAACGCCACGGCGACCCCGCAGAGCAACGTCTTCACCTCCGCCTACACCGGCGGGAACAAGGTAGTGATCGTGGCGGTCAACAAGAACTCCGGCACGGTGAGCCAACCGTTCACCGTGTCCGGCGCCGCGTCCGGGAGCGTGTCCGCGTACGTGACGGACGGCAGCAGGACGGTCGCCACGGCGAGCGGGCCCAGCATGTCCGGCGGCACGTTCACCGCCTCGCTGCCCGCGCAGAGCATCACCACGTTCGTCGTCGACCTGTCGGCCGGCGGCGGCGACACCCAGCCGCCCACCGCCCCCGGCACTCCCGTCGCCTCGGGTGTCACGGCCACCTCCGTCACGCTGACCTGGGCCGCCGCCACCGACAACACAGGCGTGACCGGCTACGACGTCGTGCGCATCAGCAACGGCACCGAATCTGCCGCCGCAACCACCACAGCGACGCAGGCCACCGTCACCGGTCTGACCACCGGCACCGCCTACTCCTTCGCCGTCTACGCCCACGACGCGGCAGGCAACCGCTCCGCCCGCAGCAGCACCGTCGACGTGACCACCTCCACCGACGGCGGTGGCACCCCGACAGGTGGCTGCGGGGTCGGCTACCGGGTCGTGAACAGCTGGACCGGCGGCTTCCAGGGCGAACTGGTCATCAACAACACCGGCAGCACCACGATGAACGACTGGACCCTCGCCTTCACCTTCACCGCCGGCCAGAGCATCACCCAGATGTGGGGCGGCACCCCGTCCCAGAGCGGCGGCGCGGTCACCGTCACCCCCGCCTCGTACAACGCCGCCATCCCGGCCGGCAGCTCCGTCACGGTCGGATTCCTCGCCGACCAGGGCAGCAGCAACCCCGTCCCGACCGATTTCACCCTCAACGGCGGCGCGTGCACGGCCTGATGGACAGCGAATCCGGATGGCTCGGGAACTTCCAGACAAAGGAGAGTCCGTACGATGCTGCACATGTGGTGGCGCCGTTTCCGGCGCAGGGTGCTGGGTGCCGGAGTGGCCGTCGTGGTCGCCGTCGGCGTCCTGACGGGGACGGCGGCGACGTCACAGGCCGCCGCGCAGCAGCCGTGTGACATCTACGCCTCCGGCGGCACGCCGTGCGTGGCGGCGCACAGCACCGTCCGCGCCCTGTACGGCTCGTACACCGGGAGCCTTTACCAGGTCCGGCGCTCGTCGGACAACTCGACGAAGAACATCGGGGTGGTGGAGGCCGGCGGCCGGGCCGACGCGGCCGCACAGGACTCCTTCTGCGCG
>NZ_JOHY01000127.1 GCF_000721495.1 Streptomyces sp. NRRL F-5123 | reverse complement strand
ACCGAGATCTACACGTAAGGAGTCGTCGGCAGCGTCAGATGTGTATAAGAGACAGGGGGTGACGTGCCCCTCGTGCGTTGCGTTGGTGGCTGCCCTGCCGGTGGGGGTGGGGGTAGGTGGGGAGAGCGTCGCGCTGCTCGTGCGTTGCGTTGGCGGCTGCTTGCCGGTGGGAGTGGGTGGAGCGTCCCCCTGCTGGTGGGTTGCGTTGGCGGTTGCCCGCCGGGGGGTGGGTGTGCGAGGGACGGCGGTTCGTCCCCGGGGGCGGATCACCCCCGCAGGGGGGCGTCAGCCGACGTCGCATCCGCAGGGGTGGGAAGCACCCTGCGCCGCAGGCGCGGCAACCCCCGTGGTGGGGAAGCCGCCGACGTGCGTGAAGGGGCGCGGGGAACCCCGTTGCGGCGGGGGCGGGCTGCGCCGCGTAATCTCGGTGTTCGTGAAGACGGGCACGGAGGACGAGGCGCCCCCCGCGGCAGCCGCGGCCCGCGACGCGGTGTGCAGCGTGCGCGGTCTGGTCAGGACCTACCCGGCGGGTACCGGGGCGCGCCGCCCCGGACTGCGCCGCCGCCCGGCCGCGGCTGCGGGCGCGGGGGAGGTGCGGGCGAGCGACGGGATCGACCTCGACGTGCGCCGCGGCGAGCTCTTCGGGATCCTCGGCCCCAACGGGGCCGGCAAGACCACGCTGGTGCGGCAGCTCACGGGGCTGCTGCGGCCGGACGCGGGCAGTATCGACGTCCTCGGCCACGACCTCGTGCGGCACCCCGACCGCGCCGCCCGGCTCATCGGCTACCTCGGCCAGGAGTCCACGGCGCTCGACGAGCTGACCGTGTCGCTCGCCGCCGAGACGACCGGGCGGCTGCGCGGCCTGGACGCGGCCGCCGCCCGCGCGGCCCGCGACGCCGTGCTGGACGAGCTGGAGCTCGGCCCGATCGCCGACCGCCCCATCAAGCGGCTGTCCGGCGGCCAGCGCCGTCTGGCCTGCTTCGCCGCGACGCTCGTGGGGGAGCGGCCGGTGCTGATCCTCGACGAGCCGACCACCGGCATGGACCCCGTCGCGCGCCGCGCGGTGTGGGCGGCGGTCGGCCGGCGCAGGACGGAGCGGGGCGCCACCGTGCTGCTGGTCACGCACAACGTCATCGAGGCCGAGTCCGTCCTGGACCGGGTCGCGGTCCTCGACCGCGGCCGGGTCATCGCCTGCGACACCCCGGCGGGCCTGCGTGCGCTGGTCGCTGACGAGGTGCGGCTCGACCTGGTCTGGCGCACCGAGCCGCCGCTCGACCTGCCCGCGGTCGCCGCGCTCCAGCCGCTCGCCGACGTCTCCGGCCGCCGCTGGACGCTGCGCCTCCCGCACGCCCGCGCCCGTGCGACCATGGCCGACCTGACCGCCGGCCCCGCCTACGCCGCCCTCGACGACATCACCTTGGCGGCCCCCAGCCTCGAAGACGTCTACCTGGCCCTGGGCGGCCGCTCGAAGGGCCTGGTGAAGTCATGACCCGCTACGGGGCGCTGCCCGTGGTTCCGCAGCCGTACGGCGCCGCGTCGGCGGACCCGCTGCGAGTGGCGACGCGTACGCGTGCGGGCGGGGGCGACGGCGCAGACCGCCGCGGGGCGCTGCGCGTGACGCCGCAGCCGTACGGCGGGCGTGTGCCGGTGACGGGAGCGTGGGCGTGAGCGTCATCGCGCAGGACGAGGACGTGGCCGTCGGGGAAGCGGCGGCGCCGCTGGCGCCGCGGGCGCGGTTGTGGCCCGCCTTCGGGGCCGTCTACCGGGCGCAGCTGTCGCGGGCGCGGGTCGCCCGTATCCCGCTGCTCTTCGTCGCCACCTTCCAGTCCGTCGGCATCATGGTCATGATGCGCGGGGTCGTGGACGCGGGCGACGGCGAGGCGGCCCGCGCGGTCGTCGCCGGGTCCAGCGTCCTCGTCGTGGCCTTCGTCGGGCTCAACCTGCTCGCCCAGTACTTCGGCCAGCTCCGCGCGTCCGGCGGGCTCGACCACTACGCGACGCTGCCCGTACCGCCCGCGTCCGTCGTGCTCGGCGCGGCCGGCGCGTACGCGTCCTTCACCGTGCCCGGCACGGTGCTCACCGCGGTGATCGGCTGCGTGCTCTTCCACCTCACCCTCACCACCGTGTGGGTGCTCGCCGTCGTCATCCCGCTCGCGGGCGCCGCCCTGTCCGGGCTCGGCGCCGCGCTCGGGCTGCTCGCGCCCCGGCAGGAGATCGCCACGCTGCTCGGCCAGCTCGGCATGTCCGCCGCGCTGCTGCTCGGCGTGCTGCCCGCCTCGCACCTGCCCGAGGTCATCCGCTGGGTGCGCGACCTGCTGCCGTCCACGTACGGCGTGCAGGCCTTCGCCCGCACCCTCGGCGGCGCGGGCGGTACGGACTGGGCCGCGGTCGCCGGCGACCTCTCGGTGTGCGCCGGGGTCGGCGTCGTCTCGCTGGCCGTCGCCACGTGGGCCTACCGCAGGGCTGCCTGCCGGTGAGGCGTCCTCGTTGCGGACCTGGCACGATGGGCAGGTGACCGCTCCGCTGACTCCCCACGACCACTCGTCGCCCCTGCCGCACCATCCGGGCACGGACGGCGACCCCGGCAAGGGCGGCGACCTCGGGAAAGAGGTGCTCGCCGAGGCGGGCCGGGGCGCCCTCACCGCCGTGCTCGTCGCCGTCTGCGGTGTCGCGCTCGGCCTGCTGTGGCTGTGGCTGTCGCCGCGGGTGCCGCTGATCTCCGACGGCAAGGCGGTCTACCTCAAGGACACCGAGGGCGAGGAGGCGATCGGCGGCGACGGCACGTTCGCGCTCATCGCCGCCGGCCTGGGAGTGCTCACCGCTGCCGCGGTCTTCTGGCGCCGGAAGCAGGGCGGGGTCGGCGTCGTGCTCGGCCTCGCGGCGGGCGGTGCGCTCGCGTCCGTCATCGGCTGGCGCATCGGCGTATGGCTCGGGCCCGACACGAACATCGCGGCGCACGCGATGCGGGTGGGGCCCAAGGTGGTCTTCGACGCCCCGCTGGAACTGCGGGCCAAGTCCGCGCTCGTCGCCTGGCCGGCGGCTGCGATGGTCGTCCACCTCCTCCTGACCTCGGCCTTCGGCCCGCGGGAGGACCCGGAACCCCTTCCCTCCGAGAAATCCGTCACCCCGTACTGGATCTGTCTCTTATACACATCTGACGCTGCCGACGACCC
>NZ_JOHY01000126.1 GCF_000721495.1 Streptomyces sp. NRRL F-5123 | reverse complement strand
TCGTACGGGGTGCGTCCGGCTGCCGTGGTGGGCCACTCGCAGGGCGAGATCGCCGCGGCCGTGGTCGCGGGCGCGCTCACCCTCGCCGACGGCGCCCGCATCGTCGCCGTACGCTCGCGCGCCCTGCGGGCGCTGTCCGGGCGCGGTGCGATGGCGTCGCTGGCCCTCGGCCTCGAAGCCGCCGAGGCCGTCCTCGCCGAGCGGCCCGACGTTTCGGTCGCGGCCGTCAACGGCCCCTCGTCCACCGTCATTTCGGGCGCGCCGGACGCGGTCGCCGAGGTCGTGGCCCAGGTCGGGGCGGACGGCGGGCGGGCGCGGCTGATCGACGTCGACTACGCCTCGCACGGCCCGCACGTGGACGACATCGCCGCCGAACTCACCGACCTGCTCGGCACGATCACGCCCGCCGCGACGACCGTGGCCTTCTACTCCGCCCTCACCGGCGGCCGTGTGGACCCCGCGGACCTCGACACCGGCTACTGGGTGCGCAACCTGCGCCACCGCGTCCGCTTCGCCGACGCCGTCGAGGCCGTGCTCGCCGACGGCCACCGGATCCTGGTGGAGTCCGGCCCGCACCCGGTGCTGAGCACGGGTGTGCAGGAGACCGCCCAGGCCCTCGACATCCCCGTGGCGACCGTCCCCACGCTGCTGCGCGACAAGGGCGGCGCCGAGCAGCTGCTGCGGGCGCTCGCCCAGGCCTTCACCGCGGGCCTGACCGTCGACTGGAAGGCCTGGTACGGCGCCGAACCCGGCGCCCCCGCCGCACCGACCGTCGACCTCCCCACGTACGCCTTCCGGCACCAGCCCTACTGGCTGAAGCCCGACAAGTGGCCCGGCGCCCAGGACGACGCCGCCGAGGCGGACGAGGCCTTCTGGAACGCCGTCGAATCCGGCGACCTCGCCGGGCTCGGTGCCGGGCTGGACGCCGCAGAGGAGGGCACCCGGCAGGCGCTGGACACCGCGCTGCCCGTCCTCGCGCAGTGGCGGCGCGGCTCCCGTGAGCAGGGCCGGATCGACGGGTGGCGCTACGGCGAGGCCTGGTCCGCCGTCGAGGGCCTCGACGCCGCGCCGCGGCACGCCGGGGAGTGGCTGCTCGTGGCGCCGCGGCGGCTCGCCGGGGACCCCGCCGTCGAGGCCGTCACCCGCGCCCTCGACGGCCACGGCGCCCCCTGCACCCTGCTCGCCCTGGCGCCCGGGGAACTGGAGCGCGACGCCCTGACCGCGCTGCTGCGTGAGGCCCTTCCCGCGGGCACCGCCGTCACCGGCGTGGTCAGCGTGCTCGGCCTGGACGAGGAGCCGCACCCGCGGCACCCGCACCTGCCGGCCGGGCTCACCGCGACGCTCGCCCTCGTCCAGGCCCTGGACGGCGCGGACTTCGGCGGGCGGCTGTGGAGCGTGACCCGCGGCGGCGTGCCCGCCGGGGAAGGCGGCGGCGCGGTGAGCCCCGCGCAGGCGCAGGTGTGGGGCCTCGGCCGGGTCGTCGCGCTGGAGTACCCGCGGCTGTGGGGCGGGCTCGTCGACCTACCGGCCGCGGACGACGACGGAACGGCCCGGCTGCTGGGTGCCGTCCTCGCGCAGACCGGCCCGGACGGCGAGGACCAGGTCGCGCTGCGCGCACAGGGTCCGCTCGCACGGCGGCTGCGCCCGCTGCCCGCCGCCGCGCCCGCCCCGGAGTGGCGGACCGGCGGCACCGCCCTGGTCACCGGCGGCACCGGCGGGATCGGCGGCCGCGTCGCCCGCTGGCTGGTGGAGCGCGGCGCCCGGCACGTCGTCGTGGCCGGCCGGCGCGGCGCCGACGCCCCCGGCAGCCAGGCCCTCACCGCCGAACTCGCCGCACTGGGCGCCACCGTGGACATCGCCGCGTGCGACGTCGCCGACCGCGAACAGGTGGCCGCGCTGCTCGCCCGCGTCCCCACCGAGCACCCGCTGCGCGCCGTCTTCCACGCGGCGGGCGTCGGCGACTACACCCCCGTCCGGGACCTGGACGGCGACCGGCTGGCGCAGGTCGCGGCGGGCAAGTCCGGCGGCGCGCGGTGGCTCGACGAGCTGACGCGCGACCTGGACCTCACCGCCTTCGTGCTGTTCTCCTCCGGGGCGTCCAGCTGGGGCAGCGGCCAGCAGGGCGCCTACGCCGCCGCCAACGCCTACCTCGACGCCCTCGCCGAGCGGCGCCGCGCCGCCGGCCTCCCGGCGCTGTCCGTCGCGTGGGGGCCGTGGGGCGAGGCGGGCATGGCCGCGGACGACGCGGTGACCGCCTTCTTCCGCGACCGCGGCCTCACCGCCCTGCCGCCCGGCCTCGCGCTGCGCGTGCTGGGCCAGGCCCTCAGCCGCGGCGAGACCGCGCTGACTGTCGCCGACTTCGACTGGCCGCGCTTCGCCGCGACCTTCGCCGGGCAGCGTGCCAGCAGGCTGCTCGCCGAGATCCCGCAGGCCGCCGAGGCGCCCGAGCAGGCCACCGCCGAGGAGAGCCCGCTGCGCCGCCGGCTGACCGCCGCCGCCGCGGGCCAGCGGCAGCAGATCCTCGTCCAGCACATCCGCGCCCTGGCCGCCGGGGTCCTCGGGCACGCGGGCGCCGACGCGGTCTCCGCGACCGCGCCCTTCTTCGAGCTGGGCTTCGACTCGCTCACGGCCGTCGAGCTGCGCAACAAGCTCGGCACCTCCCTCGCGATGTCCCTGCCCACCACGCTGATCTTCGACTACCCCACGGCCGACACCCTGGCCCGCCACCTGCTGTCGGAGATCTCCGGCACCGCGGAGCCCGCCGGCGTCCCGGCCGCGCTGCCCGCCGCGCCCGCCGGGATGTCCGACGAGCCGATAGCGATCGTCGGCATGGCCTGCCGCTACCCCGGCGGCGTGACCAGTCCCGAGGAGCTGTGGGAGCTCGTCGCCGAGGGCCGGGACGCGATGACGTCCTTCCCCGCCGACCGCGGCTGGCGGCTGGAGACGCTCTACGACCCCGACCCGGACCGCCCCGGCACCAGCTACGTCCTGGAGGGCGGATTCCTGCCGGACGCCGGGGAGTTCGACGCGGACTTCTTCGGCATCTCGCCGCGCGAGGCGGTCGGCATGGACCCGCAGCAGCGGCTGCTGCTGGAGACCGCGTGGGAGACCTTCGAGCGGGCCGGCATCGACCACGGCTCGCTGAAGGGCACCGACACCGGCGTCTACGTCGGCGCGACCATCTTCGACTACCTGTCGATCATCGGGCTCTCCAGCGCCGATATGGAGGGCTACACCGGCACCGGGAATTTGGGGTGTGTGGTGTCGGGGCGGGTGTCGTATGTGCTGGGTCTTGAGGGTCCTGCGGTGACGGTGGATACGGGGTGTTCTTCGTCGTT
>NZ_JOHY01000125.1 GCF_000721495.1 Streptomyces sp. NRRL F-5123 | reverse complement strand
CGTCCGTGTCGTGCGACACGGACGGCCCGCCTTCATAACATTTCGAGAGACTTTCCGCCCGCGGCGACCACGGGACGCGCTCACCCGGTGCCGCAGCGCGTACACCCTTGCGGATGTTTGTCCGGCTGTATGCCGATTGTCGGCTCTTCCCGCAGCCCTCACCCCTTCCCCGCGCTCCCGCCACACGTTTGGCTAGCGCCCCCACGACGTGCTGGAATTCGCAGAACCCGAGAGTAGGAAACGGCCGTCGTTGCGCCGTCGCCGAGAGGTTGTTGGTCCAGTGAGGAACACCAGGCGAGCCGAGACGGGGACCGAGCACGGCCCGCGGGGGAATTTCACGCCGCCCCAGCGCTCCGGGAGCACTCCCGCGGACGGCAGGGCCGACGTCCCCGCACCGCCCGACGCCGGCGGGCGCTTCAGCGTGCGCAACTGGCGGGTGGCCACCCGGCTGAACGCGATCCTCCTGATACCCGTGCTCGTCGCCCTCGTCCTCGGCGGCTTCCGCGTCAACAGCGCCGTCAGCACCTGGCACCAGGCCGACGACGCGGTGCGCACCGCCGAACTGGTCCGCTCCGCGGCGACCTACAGCGACGCGCTGATGAACGAGCGGGACAACACGGTGGTTCCGCTGCTGGCCGGGAAGACCGACGACCCGGCCGTGAAGGCCGCGCGCGCCGCCACCGACACCGCCGCCCAGGCCTTCGACGACGCCGCGGCCCACATGCCGCACGAGGCCGGTCTGGTGCGCCGGATGGCCACCTTCCGCTCGGTGGAGCCGCAGCTCACGGCGCTGCGCAAGGCCGCGTACACCAACAAGCTCAGCGGTGTGCAGACCGAGGAGTGGTACGTCAGGATCCAGCACCCGCTGATGGAGCTGGCCAACGAGCTGGGCTACGGCACCAGCAACGTCACCGCCTACGGCCGCACCCTCTACGCCGACTCGCTGTCGAAGGCCGCGGAGTCGCTGACCCGCTCGATCGGCATGCACATCCTCGTCGAGCAGAACCCCCTCCCCGACGAGCTGGCGCTGATGAAGACGGCGCTCGGCTCGTACCAGTACCTGGAGGGCATCGCCCTGGAGGAGTACAACAGCGGCGGCACCGCGCAGGACGTGCAGCGGCTGAAGGACGCGCAGAACGCCGCGCTGCAGAAGGGCCGGGAGGCCAACGCGCAGGCCAAGGACCAGGCGGCCGCCGCCGGGAAGTCGTTCGTGGTGCCGCCGGCGCTGACCAAGATGGTCACCGAGATCGCCACCCCGGGCCGCACCACCGAGCAGCTCGCCGCCGAGGGCATCACGCCCGAGACCTACTTCGCGGCCTCCACACTGTCCTTCGGCGCCTACCGCACGGTCGAGGTCTCGCTCGCCGACCAGGCGGCCTCGGACGCGTCGAAAATCGCCTCCAACGCCAGGCGGGACGCGATCGTCAACGCGGTGGCCGTGGTGCTCGCGCTGATCGCCGCCTTCGTGGTGGCCGGCATGGTGGCGCGCACCATGAGCCGCAGCATGCGGCGGCTGCGCGGCGCGGCCTTCGAGATCGCCGAGACCCGGCTGCCGGGCATGGTCGACCAGCTGTCGCGCACCGACCCCGGCCGGGTGGACACCTCGGTCGCGCCCATCCCGATCGCCACCCGCGACGAGATCGGCGAGGTCGCCCGCGCCTTCGACCAGGTGCACCGCGAGGCGGTCCGGCTGGCCTCCGAGCAGGCGCTGCTGCGCGGCAACGTCAACGCGATCTTCACCAACCTCAGCCTGCGCAACCAGAGCCTCATCCAGCGCCAGCTGGAGCTGATCACCGACCTGGAGAACAACGAGGCGGACCCGGACCAGCTGGAGAGCCTGTTCCGGATGGACCACCTCGCGACCCGTATGCGGCGCAACGGCGAGAACCTGCTGGTCCTCGCCGGCGAGGAGCCGGTCCGGCAGTGGAACCAGGCGGTGCCGCTGGTCGACGTGCTGCGCGCGGCCGCCTCCGAGGTGGAGGCGTACGACCGCATCGAGCTGATCGGCATCCCGGACACCGACATCCACGGCAGCGCGGTCAGCGACCTGGTGCACCTGCTCGCCGAGCTGCTGGAGAACGCGACCACCTTCTCGTCGCCGCAGACCAAGGTGCGGGTGACCGCGACCCGGCTGCCGGACGGCCGGGTGATGGTCGAGATCCACGACAAGGGCATCGGCCTGACCGCCGAGGACTTCGCCGACATCAACCACAAGCTGGCCGACCCGCCCACCGTGGACGTCGAGGTCGCCAAGCGGATGGGCCTGTTCGTGG
Source organism: Streptomyces sp. NRRL F-5123 (assembly GCF_000721495.1). Classification (GTDB taxonomy): domain Bacteria; phylum Actinomycetota; class Actinomycetes; order Streptomycetales; family Streptomycetaceae; genus Actinacidiphila. The sequence goes on along the minus strand of NZ_JOHY01000125.1, from coordinate 1,459 downwards.
TCGGCCGGCTGTCCGACCGGCACGGCATCCGGGTCCAGCTGCGGCCGTCCGGCGAACAGGCGGGTACCACCTCGCTGGTGATGCTGCCCGAGCCGATCACCCACGGCGGTGGCGGCGAGGAGGAGACCGGCAGCGGCGAGGGCGACTTCACGGTGTCGCGGATCGTGCCGGAGACCTTCGGGACGGCCGGGCCGAGCGCCCGCACCGCGGCCGAGCTCGGCTTCGACGACTCCCGCTACGAGCAGGGCGCCCACGGCCTCGACCACGTGGGCCGCTCGCTGCGGCACGGCGACCGCCGGGCGCAGTTGGAGGCGGCGGTCTCCGCCGACCGCCCGGCGGGCCGCGGCGCCGAGCCGCCGGCCCCGCCGGAGCAGCGCCAGGCGGCCCCGCAGGGCGCACAGGCCCCCGAAGCACCGCAGCCGGGCCCGGAGGCCCCGTACGAGCCGCACGGCGGCTACGCGGCCGCGCAGGGCTATCCGCAGGGCTACGAGGCCGGTTTCCCCCAGCAGGGCTACGAGCAGCCCGTACAGGGCGGCTACGACGCGCAGGGCTACCCGCTGCAGCAGGAACCGGACGGCTACGCCGCCGGGGGCGGTTACGCGCCGGGTTACGGCCAGGGCTACGAGCAGCCCTACCCGCAGGCGTACGAGCAGCCGCTCGGGCAGCCGCAGGAGCAGAACGGATTCTTCGCGCAGGCGTACGACCGGCAGGGCGCGGGCGCCCCGGCCTCCTACGACGCGGGCGGCGACGGCGGCTACGGCGCGGGCGGCGACGCCGGTTACGGCGCGGGCGGCTACCCGCCGGCGGCGGCCGGGAGCGGCCGGCAGGCCGACCCTGCAGATTACCGGCCTGCTCAGAGCGAGTGGCCGGGATCTGACGGGGGTGTAACCGAATCCGTTCCGCCGCTCCCCGAGCAGCCGTCCGACAGCGTAGGCTCCCCCTCGCTGACGGACGCCGGACTGCCGCGCCGGGACCGGAAGCCCCGTACGTCACCGCAGGACCAGCCCGCTCAGGAGCCGCCCCAGCCCCAGAACCAGAACCAGTCGGAAGCCTCCGGCTGGCGGTCGAACAACGACGAGAACTGGCAGCGGGCCGAGACGGTCCGCGAGCCGAAGGCAGGCGGGGTCACCCCCTCCGGCCTGCCACGGCGGGTGCCCAAGGCCAACCTGGTCCCGGGTGCCGCAACGCAGACCCCGCAGGGCGGCCCACAGGTCTCCCGCGCACCCGAAGACGTCCGCGGCCGGTTGAGTAACCTGCGGCGTGGCGTCCAGCAAGGGCGCACTGCTGGAACTGACACGAACGGACAGGCCTCCGACCCCCACTTCGGCGGCCCACAGAACCAGGAGCGCTAAGTTGAGTCCGATGAGCCAGGCGGCACAGAACCTGAACTGGTTGATCACCAACTTCGTGGACAACACCCCCGGGGTGTCCCACACCGTGGTGGTCTCCGCCGACGGCC
>NZ_JOHY01000124.1 GCF_000721495.1 Streptomyces sp. NRRL F-5123 | reverse complement strand
ATGTCGGCGTTGAGCAGCGTGGTGAGCTGCGGGTTGTGTGCGGCGGCGGGTGTGTGGAGGGTGAGGACGTCGCTCACGGCGCCGCTGGGGTCGGAGCAGGGGGCCGGTGCCGCCGCCGGAGAGGACCACGCTGGACGGGGTGGCCTTCGGCGAGAGCGTGCCGTCCGCGTTGGCCACCAGGGCCGGGTCGATGGCCGTCCAGGCGCCGTTCTTCAGGACGCGGGTGGGGGCGGCGGTCTGGGCCAGGGTCAGGGTGCCGTCCGGGTTCGCCGTCGTCTGCGAGACCGCTGTGGTCAGGGCCGAGGCCACGACCGGGCGGCCCGTCGACTGCGCCTGGGCGGCCGCCTCGTCCGCGGACAGCGCGTGGTGCGCGGCCGCGGGCGCGGAGGCCGGGGTGCCGCTGTCGGCAGCCGCATTTCCCGGCGGCAGGGTCACGAGGAATGCCGCCGAGAGGGCGCCGAGCGCGAGCGCGGCGGCGCCTCTTCCGGTAGCGGCTTTGCGTGGTCTGTGAGCCATCATCACTTCGCTTCGTTTCTGTCGGCCGCCACGCGACCCCGGGCTCCCTTCCGGAGGCCCGGAGCCGCGTGACGGACCGGGGACGGTCTCGTCAGCCGAGGTTGGCGATCTGGGTGGGGGTCAGGGCGGTGCTCCAGAGGGTGACGTCGGACAGGGAGCCCTTGGCGTACTCGCCGTAGACGCCCGCCGAGCGGCGGCGCCCCAGTTGGAAGTTCCCCTCGCCCGTCCACGGGGTGGTGAAGGAGTTGGGGGTCTGCGGGATGCCGTCGACGTACAGGCGGACCGTTCCCGAGCCCTTGTCGTAGACGCCGACCAGATGGGTCCACACCCCGGTGCGCACGGCGTCGGTCCCGCTGTACGACCGGGTGATGACGGGGGAGTCCACGTCGGAGCCGAGCCGGTTGAAGGTCCAGCCGTAGGCGGTGGAGTAGCAGAGCTGGAAGACGCTGGTGTGCACGCCGTCGGCGGCGACGAAGGTGCTGTTGACGCTGGTGTCGTTCAGCTTCACCCACGCCGAGACGGTCATGCTGTTGCCGGTGTCGAGCACCGGACCCGCCGTGTCGAGGTAGCTGGTGCTGCCGTCCAGCGCGAGGGACCCGCCGTGGTCGGTGGTGTTCCAGGTCGCCGTGCCGTGCAGGGTCGCGTCGTGCGCGTCACCGACGGCGTCGGCCGCAGTGGTGCCGCTCGCCTCGTCCAGGCGCCAGTGGGCGGCCGAGGCCGGGATGCCGGTCCCGTCGTTGTAGAGGGCGTAGGCCTCCTGGTCGGTCAGCGGCCGGTCGTTGTGTTGGACGTCGGCGATGGAGCCGGTCAGCAGGTCGTCGGGGTTGTAGGCCCCGTTGAAGAGGTCCCGGCCGATGTCGAGCTTGCCGCGCGCGTCCCACGGCGTGTAGGGGAACGGGATCGCGCTGGCCAGCATGCCGTTGACGTACAGGCGCACGGTCGGGTGCGCGGGGTCGGTTGTGGCGTCGTACACACCGGTGAGCAGGGTCCAGGTGTTCGCCGCAGGGGCCGGGATGGCCGGGTTGTCGGTGGACTTGGAGCGCACCAGCGTGGGGTTGGTGGTGTCGGACGCGGAGCGGTTGAAGATCCACGCCTGAGAGACGGGGGAGTAGGCCAGGTCGAAGGCATAGCTGGTGGCGCCGCCCTCGGACAGGACGGTCTGATATTTGCTGAGGTCGGTGACGTTCACCCAGGCGGAGACGGCGAAGCTCTCAGTGGTGTCCACGTCCCAACGCGAGGTGGTGATCGAGCCCGTGCCGTCGAAGGTGGCGGCGGGGATGGTGCGGCCGCTGCTGTCGGTGCTGGGGCCCCAGGCGACGCCGCTTGTGGCGGTGGCGTGGTTGACGGCGATCGCGTCATGCGCGGTGCTGCCGGTGGTCTCGTTGAGCAGCCACTCGTTGACCGGGCCGGTCTGCGGGGCGGTCCAGGTGACTGCGGTGCTCGCGTCACAGGCGGCGAGTGCGAGCTGGGTGCCGTCGGTGGTGGAGGCGCCGGGGTCTGCCAGGCAGAGTCCGGACTTCGAGTTCTTCACCTGTCCGTCGTCAAGGATCTGCCAATCCTGAGCGGCTGTGGCGTTGCAGGTGTACAGCTGGACGAGGGAGCCGACGGTGGTTCCTCCGGAGGCGACGTCCATGCAGACGGCGCCGTGATTGTGGGGGCGGATGGTCCCGTTGGGGTATTCGGTCCAGTTCTGCGCGGGGCTGCCGTTGCAGGTGTAGATCTGGATCTTGGTGCTGCTGGTCGCGGCGCCGTTGGGATCATCCATGCACTTCCCGGGAACCTTCGACGCCATAGGTCCGGAGGGCATGGCGGCCGGGCGCGCCCCGGAGAGGTCGGCTACCTGGGTCGCGGTCAGGGCGGAGTTCCAGGTCTGCACGTCGGAGACCTGGCCCTTGAAGAAGCTGCTGTGGCTGCCGCTGCTGAAGAACTCCCCGATGTCGAAGGACCCGTTGGCGTTCCATGTTGTCTTGGTGTGGGCAACCCTGCCCTGAAGGGTGCCGTTCACGTACAGCGTCATGAAGGACGTGCCCGGGTTGTAACTCGCCACGAGATGGGACCAGAAGCCAGGAATCGCAGCATTTGTACGGGACTGTGCGGTATTCCACGTCGGCCCGGTGTCGGAGGTGGCCATGGCGAAGCGCCAGCTGTTGTCCGTGGAGTTGGAGTACAGCACGAAGCCGGGCTCGACGGTGGCTTCCTGTTCGAGGACCTTGGTGTCCAGCGTCTCGGGCTTGACCCAGGCGGAGACGGTGAAGGCCCCGTTGGTGGTCACGGCCGGGCCGGTGGTGGTGAGCACCCCGGTGCTGGTGCCGTTGAAGGCGGCGTCCGGGCTGTGCTGGTCGTCGCTGTCGTTCCAGCTGGCGCCCGTGCCGCCGTGCAGGTCGAGCGTGCCGACGGTGTCGGCCGCCGTGGTGGCCTGGCCGTCCGTACCGTCCGTCAGCGGCCAGACGTGCGTGGGGTTGGAGACGACCTGCGCGGTCTGCGGGGTGAGCGTGGTGCCGTTGAAGAGGTACGGCGTGACGTGCCCGGTGGTGCGGTCGACGGCCCACAGCGACGGGTTGCCGTCCCCGCCGAGGTCGGCGGCGTGCAGCGTCAGGGGGTGCGCGGGGGCCTGGTTCCAGCCCGCCGCGGCGAGCTGGATCTGACCGGACGTCGTGAGCGTCGTGCCGTCCGTGCTGACACCCAGCCCGGTCCACAGGTCGAGTTCACCTGTGGACGGATTCCACAGGTAGAGCGCGGTGCCGGTGGTGAGTTGGGTGGTCGCGAGGGTCCAGTTGTCCCAGTCCTGCGTGCCGTCCGGGGTCGGCTGGGAGGTGAGGGCGTAGCAGTTGGGGCAGGTGCCCCAGTCGGGGTCGAGGAGGAAGCCGTAGCCGTTGGCGGTGAAGCTGTAGGTGAGGTAGAGCGTGTTGTTCATGGTGGCGAGCAGGTCGGGGAGTCCGGTGTTCGCGCCGCTGGTGTTGCCTGCGGTGACGATCTGGGTGGCCGGGGTGCCGTCCGCGTCGGCGAAGGTGCCGTCCGGGATCTCGTACGGCGCGGAGGACGTGCCGATCGTGGTCGGGTTGCCGGGCGCGAGAGCGCCGCTGCTGCCGTCGTTGCAGACGACCGCGCCGCTTCCGTCGCCGCTGAAGTAGGCCAGGACGTCCTGGGCGCCGTTGCCGCAGAAGTCGCCGGTGACGGCTTGCGCCCCGTCCCAGTCGGACGGCTTGGCCGTGCCCGCCTCGTCGTCGGTCTGGAGGCCGTTGACCCCGATGTCGGTCGCGGCCTCGCTCACGCTGCCGTACGGGTGCCCGGCGGCCAGCCACGCACCGGACGGGAGCGAGGTGCCCGGACCGCCGACGGTGACGAGGTCGGGCGTGCCGTCGAGGTTGACGTCGCCGTCCGCGGCCGCCGGGGTGATCGCCGTGCCGAGGAATTCGGTGGACGCGGGCTGGCCGAGGTTGCCGCCCGGTGAGAACGCGGTGACGGTGAGGGTGTTGACGAGCCGGCTGACCGGCACGGTGACCGTGAGCGCGCCCTTCGCGTCGACTGTCACGGGTGAGGACTGGTTGATCTGGTAGGCGTAGCCCGAGACGGACTGGCCGGACGGCGGCGTGATGCTGAAGGAGCAGCGGGCGCCGATGGGCTGGACCGCCCCGGTGTCGGGGTCGTCGAGCGTGGGGCAGGTACGGCCGCCGTCACGCGGTGCGGTGGCCGGGTGGATGTCCGGTGCGCCGGGACGGCTGGCGTCCCAGCCGAAGGTGCACGGGGTGGCTGAGGCCTTCGAGGCGAGCGTCCCGTCAGAGGTGCTCACCGTCCAGCTGAACGTGCCGAGGCCGCCGGACGTCACTTTCTTGAAGAAAGTTTCCGGAAGCTTCAGCACGGCGTTCTGGCCCGAGGCGCCGTGATAGGTGCGGGCGGCGATTCCGTTGGCGGAGGTCAGCAGGTTGGTCTTCGCGGTGTCCGCGGTCTTGTAGAGGGTGAAGGTCGTGGGGGTGTTCGGGTATTTGTCGTAGGTGATGACGAGCTGCGCCGAGCTGGCCTTGAAGCGCTTGAGGGCGTAGTTGTCGGTGTGGCTGTCCGCCCGCATCGCGAGGGTCTGTGCGGTGGTTCCGGCGGTTATGTCCTTGGAGATGGTGCTCGTGACGTCGAAGGGCGGTGCGCCGCCGGCCGGGCAGCTGCTGTTGTATCCGAGGGCGAAGGACTGGGAGTCGACCTTGCTGCCGAGGCTGCCGGACCAGCTGTTCCAGGTCGCGTTGGAGGACGACAGGACTTTCGTGGGGGCGTAGAGGTCGACCGTCTGGTTGTGGCCGGATGTGGGGCAGGCCCAGGAATAGGTCTCGGTGATGTCGAAGTAGGCGCTGTAGATTTTCGCGGTCTTCAATGACGTCGTCACGGGGAAATTGAAGAGGCTGATCGCCTCGTCCTGGACGTCGCCGCTGGGGCCGACTTCGGCGTCACCGGTGTAGGAAACGGAACTCTTCCAGAAGTTCTGGGAGGGCACTCCGGATCCGGGGCTCGCCCAGCCGTTTGCGCCGTACGAGGGCGAGTAGGTCGGGTCCAGGTAGACCGGGTAGCGGGTGTCGCTCGCGCCGATGAGGGTGGCGGGCGGGGTGAGGGCGAGCTTGCCGTGTCCAGCGGTCACGCCCACGCGTCCGCTGCGGGCGGTGGCGGCGCGTCCGCGGGCCGACGAGGGGCGGGAGCCGGACGCGTCACGCCGGAGGGCGTCCACGGTGGCCGGGGCGATGCCCGTGGTGGCGGCCGGGGCGCTGCTCGCGGCGGTGTCCGCCGCTTCCGCGGAGTCCCAGGCCAGGGGAGTGGGGGCGGTGTAGATCGCGTGTCCGGCGGTGTCCTTGATCTGGACGTTGCCGCTGGTGTCGGAGCCGACGGTGAGGCCGGGGGTGGTGGAGATGTCGGCGTTGAGCAGCGTGGTGAGCTGCGGGTTGTGTGCGGCGGCGGGTGTGTGGAGGGTGAGGACGTCGCTCACGGCGCCGCTGGGGTCGACGGT
>NZ_JOHY01000123.1 GCF_000721495.1 Streptomyces sp. NRRL F-5123 | reverse complement strand
CGAGGGAATGCCGTTGCGGGCGTTGATGTCCCACAGGTTGATCGCCTTGGGGTCACCGCTGGACTCGCGGATGATGTTGCGGTGGATTCCCTCGTACGTGCCGGGGATCCCCTTCTTGTGCATGATGTCGAGCGACTCGCGGATCCAGCCGTCGAGGTTGTTCGCGTAAGTCTTCGCGGCCGGCTTGGCCGCGGTGGTGCTCTTGGCCGCGGTGGTGCTCCTGGCCGCGGCCTTCTTCGGCGCGGCGGCCTTCTCGGCGGCCTTCCCGGCGGCGTGCGTGCGCTCGGTGGAGCGGTTCGCGGCGGCCTTCGCCTTCGCGCGCTCGTTCGCCTCGGCGGCGGCCTTCTTCTGCGCTGCCTCGGTGGCGGCCTTCTTCTGCGCCTGGGCGGCGAGGTCAGCCGTGTGCTGCGCCTGGGCCTTCGCCTGCGCCTGCTGGGACGCGGTGGCGGCCTGCGCGGTGGCGGCGGAGTGCCCGGCCGTGCTGCTCGCCGCAGACGCCGAACCGGCTCCGGCGGTCGCTTCCAGCCCGGTGACGGTCAGCACGACCGCGGTGGCGGCGACAGCGCCGGCAACGGTGATCCTGTGCTTCTTCGGCATCTGGTTGAACTTCGCGAGCGTCGGGAGCTTCTTCGGCATCGTGGGGAGCTGCATGGAGAAATTACCTCTTCCGTAGCGGGACTCCTGAATTGTTAGGGGGGGCGGATCCCCGGGTCAAAGAACCCCGCTACGGCCCGGATTCGTAGAATGCCCGCACCGCACTCGTCCGCCGTGCGACACGGCGGCCGTGCGGACTAAGCCGCTTAGTATGTGACCCACGCCTCGTAGAGGGCATCACAAATGGCCCGCACATTTCTCACCGCGAGCGAGAAAAGGCGCGCGCTGCGTGAACGGAAATGGTGACCGGGGCCACTCGCCGAGCGCTGTCGCGCACCCCTCCGGGCCGGGCAGGCACTTCCGTGCGTGCACGGGGGTGGTCCGACAGGGGGCGCGGCCGCATCATCAGCCACTAGGAACTCCAGGGACACGGACGGACGGGGAGGGACGGGATGGACGGCAGAGGGCAGGGTGTCGGCCGGCGGGCGTTAGTGGCGGGGGCGGCGCTCGGGGCCACGGGCCTGGCGGCGGCGCCCGCACGGGCGGCGGGCAGCACGGCGGGCAAGGCGGGCGTGGCACGGGTGTACGGCTCGGGCGGGCACACCGTCGTCGCGCAGCCGCTGGCGAACGGCGACGGGTCGAACCCGCTGGTGCAGGTCAGGGACGTCAACCGGGCGGGCCAGGTGCTGGGCATGATCGACGCCGGGGAGGGCGCGGCACCGCGGTGGCCCTCGGCGATCTGGGCGGACGGGCGGGTCACCGTGCTGCCGTCGCCGGTGGAGGGTGCCGCGGACTGCGGTGCGACCCGCCTCAACGACCGGGGGCAGGCGGCCGGCTATTACACGGTGGCAGGGCGTGAACACGCCACGCTGTGGACCGGTGGGGTGCCGCGGGTGCTGGACATCGGCACCGTGTACAGCAGGGCCTACGCCCTGAACAACGCCGGGCAGGTCGCCGTCCGCGGCTACGACCAGCCGAGCGGGGAGACCGCGACCTGGAACACCGTGTGCCTGGTCGACGGGGACGACGGGGACACGGTGACCACGGTCGAGGCGCTGAGCGGCAAGGGCCTGGCGGCGGTGGCGGTCAACGACCGGGGCGAGGTCCTGGTGGCCACCAGCGTGCCGCAGGGCGGTCCGCACGGCGCCTTCCTGTGGCGGGACGGCGCGGTCGTCACCGACTTCGCGGGCGTGACGGGCCTGCAGGGCGTCGCGGGGCTCGACGTCTGCGGGGATGTCGTCGGCGACTTCAACGCCTTCGACGGGGGTCCCGACCCGCGCGTCTTCCGCTGGTCCGGCGGCGCGCTCGGCACCGTGAGCGGTCCGGGCGGCGGCAGCGCCTGGGTGTCCGACCCCGCCATCCACCGGGCGCTCAACGACTCCGGCGACTTCGTCGGCGTCACCAGCACCTCCGCCGGCAACCGTCCCTTCCTGTGGAGCGCCGGCACCCTCACCGACATCGGCACCCTCGGCGGCCGGCTCGCCTACCCCGTCGGCGTCAACGACGCCCGCCAGGTCACGGGTGTCTCCCAGCGCACCGACGGCTCCTACGGCGCTTTCCTGTGGCGCTCGGGCGAGCTGATCGACCTCACCCCGCCCCCCGGCTTCGACGGCATCGCCGTCGACGCGATCACCGAGCAGGGCGACGTCCTGGGCAGCGCCTCCACCACCGGATCCGCGGGCGTGTACTTCCGCTTCACGGTGTTGTGAGCCCGCCCCGCCGCCCGCGCGCCGGCCCTCGCGCGCGGGCGGCGGGGAGCGCCACGGACGTAAAAGGGGAAACGCGGCACACTGGGTGGCATGCCGGAATTGCCTGAGGTGGAAGCGTTGCGGGGGTTTCTCGGGGAGCGGGTGGTCGGGGAGGTGGTGGAGAAGGTCTACGCCGTGGGGGTGCACGCGCTCAAGACGTACGAGCCGGGGGTGGCGGTGCTGGAGGGGCGGCGGGTGGACGAGGTGGGGCGGTTCGGGAAGTTCCTGGGGCTGCGGGCAGGGGACGTGTGGCTGGTGATGCACCTGGCCCGGGGCGGCTGGGTGCGGTGGAGCGACGCCGTGCCGGAGGCGCCGCCGCGGCCGGGGAAGGGGCCGCTCGCGCTGCGGGTGCGGCTGGCGGGCGGGGCGGGGTTCGACGTCACGGAAGCCGGGACGCAGAAGCGGCTGGCCGTCCACATGGTGCGGGATCCCGCGGAGGTGCCGGGGATCGCGCGGCTCGGGCCCGATCCGCTGGCGGCGGCCTTCACACCGGAGGTCTTCGCGGGGCTGCTCGCGGGTGAGCGGCGGCAGATCAAGGGAGTGCTGCGGGACCAGAGCGTGATCGCCGGGATCGGCAACGCGTATTCCGACGAGATCCTGCACGCCGCCCGCATGTCGCCGTTCCTGCTGGCCGCGAACCTCACGCCGGAGCAGGTCGCGCGGCTGTACGAGCTGATCGGGACGACGCTGCGGGACGCGGTGGAGCGGTCGCGCGGGCTGCCGCTGCGCGACCTGAAGGCCGAGAAGAAGAGCGGGCTGCGCGTGCACGGCCGCAAGGGCGAGCCCTGTCCGGTGTGCGGCGACACCGTCCGCGAGGTGTCCTACCGCGACTCCGCCCTCCAGTACTGCCCCACCTGCCAGACCGGCGGCAAGCCGCTCGCCGACCGGCGGATGTCGCGGCTGCTGAAGTAGCCGCCGGGCCGGTGGCCCCGAGTCAGGCCCTGTCGATGTGGACGTTCGTCGACTTCACCCGGGCCACCGCCTCCGCGCCGACCTCCAGCCCCAGTTCCTCGACGGCCTCGCGCGTGACGAGGGAGACCAGCCGGTGCGGACCGGCCTGGATCTCGACCTGGGCGGCGACGTCGCCGAGCTTGACGGCCGTCACGATGCCGGGGAAGGCGTTGCGCACGGAGGTGCGGGAGGGCTCGCCGTCGGGGTCGGCGGACTGGGCGATCTCGACGGAGAAGGCCGCCAGGTCGCGGCCGTCGACGAGCCGGCGCCCGGCCTCGTCGCGGTGGGTGGCGACCCGGCCGGCGTCCGCCCAACGGCGGGCGGTGTCGGGGCTGACGCCGAGCAGGCGCGCGGCCTGTCCGATGGTGTACGACGGCATGCCGCCAGCCTAGGCCGTGTCTGACGAATAGCGTCGTCCGCCCGCAGGGCGGGGCCGGAGGGGTCTGGTGCTCCCCCAGAGCTTCGCCTGGGAGGTACCCCCGGATTGCAAGGCGGAGGGTGGGGGCACCTCCCGGGCCGCCAGGCCCAGGGGGAGAGAGCGCAGGGGGCACCTCCCGCCGAAGGCAGGGGGAAAGCGTGCGTGCCGGACACCGCCAGGCAGACGGGACTTGTCAGACACGGCCTGGGGCCCGGCTGCGTGGACAGGGTTCTGCGGCCCAAAGACATTCCGGACCGCCCCCCGTCAGGGCAGACTTGCCGCATGACGTCGAAGCCGCTGAGCAAGGGTGCCAACACACCGGTCACCGCGACCGCCGTACGGGTGGTGCTGACATGGGCCGCGGGGCCGCCGGGGGGAACGGACCCGGACGCCTCCGCGCTGCTCCTCGCCCGGGACGGGAAGGTGCGCGGGGACGGCGACTTCGTCTTCTACAACCAGCCGCGGCACGCCTCGGGCGCGGTGCGGCACACCGGCAAGCAGCAGGCGGGCGGCGCGCACACCGACACCGTCGAGGTGGAGCTGCCCCGGCTGGAGGCGGCGGTCGACCGGGTCGTCCTCGCGGCGTCCGTGCACACCGGCACGTTCGGCTCGCTGAGCGGCCTCGGGCTGCGGCTGCTGGACGCCGCGTCCGGCGTGGAGTTCGCGCATTTCGACGTCACGGCGACGACCGAGACCGCCCTGGTCGGCGGCGAGTTCTACCGGCGCGACGGGGGCTGGCGCTTCCGCGCGATCGGGCAGGGGTACGCGTCCGGCCTCGCGGGGCTCGCGACGGACTACGGGATCAGCGTCGACGACGAGCCCGCCCCCGCTCCCCCGCAGCCCGCGTCCGCCCCGCAGGCCGCCCCCGCTC
>NZ_JOHY01000122.1:2500-5062 GCF_000721495.1 Streptomyces sp. NRRL F-5123 | reverse complement strand
ACAGTGGACGCGAGCAACTGAGGACAAGCCCTCGGCCTATTAGTACCGGTCAGCTCCACCCCTTACAGGGCTTCCACATCCGGCCTATCAACCCAGTCGTCTACTGGGAGCCTTACCCCATCAAGTGGGTGGGAGCCCTCATCTCGAAGCAGGCTTCCCGCTTAGATGCTTTCAGCGGTTATCCCTCCCGAACGTAGCCAACCAGCCATGCCCTTGGCAGGACAACTGGCACACCAGAGGTTCGTCCGTCCCGGTCCTCTCGTACTAGGGACAGCCCTTCTCAAGACTCCTACGCGCACAGCGGATAGGGACCGAACTGTCTCACGACGTTCTAAACCCAGCTCGCGTACCGCTTTAATGGGCGAACAGCCCAACCCTTGGGACCGACTCCAGCCCCAGGATGCGACGAGCCGACATCGAGGTGCCAAACCATCCCGTCGATATGGACTCTTGGGGAAGATCAGCCTGTTATCCCCGGGGTACCTTTTATCCGTTGAGCGACGGCGCTTCCACAAGCCACCGCCGGATCACTAGTCCCTACTTTCGTACCTGCTCGACCCGTCAGTCTCACAGTCAAGCTCCCTTGTGCACTTACACTCAACACCTGATTGCCAACCAGGCTGAGGGAACCTTTGGGCGCCTCCGTTACCCTTTAGGAGGCAACCGCCCCAGTTAAACTACCCACCAGACACTGTCCCTGATCCGGATCACGGACCGAGGTTAGACATCCAGCACGACCAGAGTGGTATTTCAACGACGACTCCACCCAAGCTGGCGCTTGAGCTTCACAGTCTCCCACCTATCCTACACAAGCCGAACCGAACACCAATATCAAGCTATAGTGAAGGTCCCGGGGTCTTTCCGTCCTGCTGCGCGAAACGAGCATCTTTACTCGTAGTGCAATTTCACCGGGCCTATGGTTGAGACAGTCGAGAAGTCGTTACGCCATTCGTGCAGGTCGGAACTTACCCGACAAGGAATTTCGCTACCTTAGGATGGTTATAGTTACCACCGCCGTTTACTGGCGCTTAAGTTCTCAGCTTCGCCCTGCCGAAGCAGAACTAACCGGTCCCCTTAACGTTCCAGCACCGGGCAGGCGTCAGTCCGTATACATCGCCTTACGGCTTCGCACGGACCTGTGTTTTTAGTAAACAGTCGCTTCTCGCTGGTCTCTGCGGCCACACCCAGCTCACCAAGCACGTTGGATCACCAGACATGGCCCCCCTTCTCCCGAAGTTACGGGGGCATTTTGCCGAGTTCCTTAACCATAGTTCACCCGAACGCCTCGGTATTCTCTACCTGACCACCTGAGTCGGTTTAGGGTACGGGCCGCCGTAAAACTCGCTAGAGGCTTTTCTCGACAGCATAGGATCATCCACTTCACCACAATCGGCTCGGCATCAGGTCTCACCCTGCATGAGGGACGGATTTACCTACCCCTCGGGCTACACCCTTACCCCGGGACAACCACCGCCCGGGCTGGACTACCTTCCTGCGTCACCCCATCACTTACCTACTAAGACTCTGGTTCGTCGGCTCCACCACTCCCCCTCACTCCGAAGAGATCAGGGGCGGCTTCACGGACTTAGCATCGCTCCGTTCAGCATTGGGCGCTTTACAGCGGGTACCGGAATATCAACCGGTTGTCCATCGACTACGCCTGTCGGCCTCGCCTTAGGTCCCGACTTACCCTGGGCAGATCAGCTTGACCCAGGAACCCTTAGTCAATCGGCGCAAGAGTTTCCCACTCTTGTATCGCTACTCATGCCTGCATTCTCACTCGTGAACCGTCCACCACTGCCTTCCGGCGCGGCTTCACCCGGCACACGACGCTCCCCTACCCATCACAGCGGGCGTTGGCCCTCATGCTGCAATGACACGACTTCGGCGGTACGCTTGAGCCCCGCTACATTGTCGGCGCGGAATCACTTGACCAGTGAGCTATTACGCACTCTTTCAAGGGTGGCTGCTTCTAAGCCAACCTCCTGGTTGTCTCTGCGACTCCACATCCTTTCCCACTTAGCGCACGCTTAGGGGCCTTAGTCGATGCTCTGGGCTGTTTCCCTCTCGACCATGGAGCTTATCCCCCACAGTCTCACTGCCGCGCTCTCACTTACCGGCATTCGGAGTTTGGCTAAGGTCAGTAACCCGGTAGGGCCCATCGCCTATCCAGTGCTCTACCTCCGGCAAGAAACACACGACGCTGCACCTAAATGCATTTCGGGGAGAACCAGCTATCACGGAGTTTGATTGGCCTTTCACCCCTAACCACAGGTCATCCCCCAGGTTTTCAACCCTGGTGGGTTCGGTCCTCCACGACCTCTTACAGCCGCTTCAACCTGCCCATGGCTAGATCACTCCGCTTCGGGTCTTGAGCGTGCTACTAAAAACGCCCTATTCGGACTCGCTTTCGCTACGGCTACCCCACACGGGTTAACCTCGCAACACACCGCAAACTCGCAGGCTCATTCTTCAAAAGGCACGCAGTCACGACACCGAACACAAGTGCTCGATGCGACGCTCCCACGGCTTGTAGGCACACGGTTTCAGGTACTATTTCAC
>NZ_JOHY01000121.1 GCF_000721495.1 Streptomyces sp. NRRL F-5123 | reverse complement strand
AGATGTGTATAAGAGACAGGTCCCGGCCAGGTGCGGGTACGGCTCGCGGCCGCGGGCGTCTGCCACTCCGACCTGTCGCTGTCCAACGGCACGCTGCGCCAGCCCGTCCCCGCGGTGCTCGGCCACGAGGGCGCCGGGACGGTCGTCGCCGTGGGCGAGGGCGTCGGCCATGTCGCCCCCGGCGACCCGGTGGTGCTCAACTGGGCCCCCGCCTGCGGCAACTGCCACTTCTGCGGGCTCGGCGAGCCGTGGCTGTGCGCCAACGCGGGCGCGGCGGCCGCGCACGCGTACGCGACGCTCGCCGCCGACGGCACTCCGCTCCACCCGGGCCTGGGCACCGCCGTCTTCGCCGAGGAAACCGTGGTGTCCGCGGGCGCGGTGCTGCCGCTGCCCCCGGGCGTGCCGCTCACGGACGCCGCGCTGCTCGGCTGCGCGGTGCTGACCGGCTACGGCGCCGTGCACCACGCGGCGGCCGTCCGTGAGGGCGAGTCGGTCGCCGTCCACGGCATCGGCGGCGTCGGGCTCGCGGTGGTCCAGGCCGCGCGGATCGCGGGTGCCGGGCGGATCGTCGCCGTCGACGTGGCACCCGGCAAGGAGGAGTTGGCGCGCGCCGCGGGCGCGACGGACTTCCTCGTCGCCGGCGAGGACACCGCCCGCGCCGTCCGTGGTCTGACCGGCGGATACGGCGCCGACGTCGCCGTCGAGTGCGCGGGCCGCGCGGAGACGATCCGCGCCGCCTGGTCCTGCACGCGGCGCGGCGGGCGGACGACGGTGGTCGGCATCGGCGGCCAGGACCAGAAGGTCACCTTCAGCGCGCTGGAGCTCTTCTACTTCGGCCGGACGCTGTCGGGCTGCGTGTACGGCAACTGCGACCCGGCCGAGGACCTGCCCGTGCTGGCCGAGCACGTGCGCGAGGGCCGCTTCGACCTGTCCGGCATGGTCACGGACCGGATCGGCCTGGACGGCATCCCGGCGGCATTCGAGGCGATGACGGCAGGGCGCGGCGGCCGGGCCCTCGTCGTCTTCTGAGCCCCGCACCCCTGCCGGGCCCGCACCCCTGCCGGGCCCGCACCCCTGCCGGGCCAGCACCCTGGCCGGGCCCGCACCCTCGCCTGGCCAGCACCCTCGCCGGGTCCGCATCCCCGCACCCCTGCCGGGCCAGCACCCTCGCCGGGCCAGCGCCCCCGCTGGATCCGCACCCCCGCAGCCCGCAGGGCCCGCACCCGTACCGCCCGGTCGCGTCACTCCGCCGGGTCCACCATCGCCAGCCACGGCTCGTGCGCGCCGCCGAACGGGCCCGCGCACCGCGCCACCGCGTCCATCAGCCACTCCGCGGAGGCCTGGGCCGAGGCGATGACGTCGGGCGGGTAGCCGTACCGCACCTGGTGCTCGGCGAATTCGTCCTCGTCGACGAGGATCGGCCCGGCCGCGTCGCGCTTGCGCAGCACGTCGAGGTCGAGGTCGACCATCGTCACCTCGTCGCGCGAGGGCCACTGCGGCGGCGTGGTGATGTCGCAGTAGATCTCGGTGCTGCGCGGCGCCGCGTTGAAGACCGCCGTCCACCACGCGTCGCGCGGGAAGAGCAGGACGTGGGCCTCGGCAATCGTCACGTCCGGGTTGTGCCCCTTGCGCATCACGCCGTTGGGCGGCAGCCCGAGCCACACGCCGTGCTCGTCCTCGCCGAGCCGGTGCATCCGCAGGTTCCAGTGCAGAGTGCCGTCGTATTTGTGGTAGTTGACCTGGACGAGGCCGTGCGCGCCCGCCGCCGCTGCTGAATCCGGAGTCGACATGACGCCATCCTGTCAGCCGCCGTTCGCCGCCCGACCGCCGATTTCCGGCTCGCGTGCCCGGCCGTCCTCGCCCGCCCCGTCCTCGCCCGCCCCGGCCCGACCCACTTCGGCCGCGTACTGGAGCGCCAAGCCGTCGATGAGCGCCCGCAGCCCGGTGTCGAAGGCGGCCTCGTCGACCCGCTCGCGGTGCCGGGCCAGCAGATGGGCCTGCCCGAGGTGCGGGTAGTCGGCGGGGTCGTACGCGGTCGCGTCGCCGACGAAGCCGCCCGCGAAGGAGCCGAGCGCGGAGCCCGTCACGAAGTAGCGCATCGCGGCGCCGATCCTGGTTGCCTGGGCAGGCGGCCAGCCCGCCTCCACCATGCCGCCGAAGACGGCGTCGGCCATCCGCAGGCCGGCGGGGCGCAGCCCGGGGCCGACCGCGAGAAAGGGCACGATGTTGGGGTGCGCGCTGAGAGCCGCGCGGTAGGAGCGGCCCCACGCCAGCAGTGCCTGCCGCCAGCCGGCCCCGCGCTCCCCGCCCACCGTGTCCCCCATGCCGCCGCCGTCGAACATCGACACGTCGACCTGGCCGATGACGGTGTCGGCGACGGCGTCGAGGATCGCCTCCTTGGTGGCGAAGTGGTTGTAGAGCGAGGGGCCGCTCACCCCCAGTTCCGCCGCCAGCCGCCGGGTGGACAGAGCGGCCAGGCCCTCGGCGTCGACGAGCGCGAGCGCGGTCGTGACGATGCGGTCGCGGCTCAGCAGAGGCTTGCGGGGGCGGGCCATGCGGCACATAGTAGAGGCTGCCGACATAAAACTAGCGATGGTAGTTTCTGCGTTCGCGGGAGCGGGCGCGCCCGTTCCTGCGAAACGGCATCGCGCCGAACGGAAAGGCGGGACGGGACATGGCCCTGACGTTCGGGTTGTCCGCCGAGCAGGCCGACATGAAGGCTCTGGCCAGGGATTTCGCCGAGCGGGAGATCGTCCCGTACGCGGCCGCGTGGGACCGCGCCGAGGCCGTGGACCGGGCGATCGTCAAGAAGCTCGGCGCGGTCGGCTTCCTGGGCCTGACCATCGGCGAGGAGTACGGTGGCTCGGGCGCCGACCACCTGGCGTACTGCCTGGTCACCGAGGAGCTGGGGCGCGCTGACTCGTCCGTGCGCGGCATCGTGTCGGTTTCCCTCGGCCTGGTCGCCAAGTCGGTCGCGCACTGGGGGAGCGAGGCGCAGAAGCGGCACTGGCTGCCCCGGCTCACCTCGGGCGAGGCGATCGGGTGCTTCGGCCTCACCGAACCCGGCACCGGCTCCGACGCGGCGAACCTGACCACCCGCGCGGTCCGGGACGGCGACGGGTACGTCATCACCGGCGGCAAGACCTTCATCACCAACGGCACCTGGGCCGACGTCGTCCTGCTCTTCGCCCGCACCGGCACCGCCGCCGACGGCCACCGCGGCGTCAGCGCCTTCCTGGTGCCCGCCGACACCCCCGGCCTGACCCGCCGGGAGATCCACGGCAAGCTCGGGCTGCGCGGCCAGGCGACCGCCGAGATCACGCTCGACGCCGTCCGCGTCCCCGCCGACGCGCTGCTCGGGCCCGAGGGCAAGGGCTTCTCGGTCGCGATGTCGGCACTGGCCAAGGGGCGGATGTCGGTCGCGGCGGGCTGCGTCGGCATCGCGCAGGCGTGCCTGGACGCCGCAGTCGGCTACGCGGGGCAGCGCGAGCAGTTCGGCGCGCCGATCGCGGGGCGCCAGCTCGTGCAGGAGCTGCTCGCCGACATCGCCGTGGACGTGGCCGCGGCCCGCCTGCTGACCTGGCAGGTCGCCGACCTCATCGATCGCGGACAGCCCTTCGCGACCGAGTCGTCCGTCGCCAAGCTGCACGCGAGCGAGGCCGCGGTGCGCTGCGCGAACAACGCGCTCCAGGTCTTCGGCGGCTACGGCTACATCGACGAATACCCGGTGGGCAAGCTGCTCCGGGACGCCCGTGTCATGACGCTGTACGAGGGCACGAGCCAGATCCACAAGCTGCTGATAGGCCGCTCCCTCACCGGGGTATCCGCGTTCTGAAACCCGGCCCTCCGTCGCTAAGCGCTTGCTCACCCGCCCAGGTAGGGTGTGACCCTGACAACCGTGCGGTCGGCCTCGCCGGCCGGACGGGACACGGCGACCCTGCCGTGCCGACGGGTCCAAGGAGCGTGCGGGCGATGAGTGCGGAGGCGGCAACCGGCGAGGCGTGGGAGGACGTCACCCCCGACGCCGCCAGGCGGCTGGTGATCGCCGCGGTGGAGGCGTTCGCCGAGCGCGGCTACCACGCCACGACGACCAGGGACATCGCGGGGCGGGCCGGCATGAGCCCCGCGGCGCTCTACATCCACTACAAGACCAAGGAAGAGCTGCTCTACCAGATCAGCAAGGTCGGCCATCTGCGCTCGCTGGCCATGCTGGGCGAGGCGCGCGACAGCGGCGGCAGCGCCGCCGACCGGCTCGGGGCGGCCGTGAGCGCGTTCGTGCGCTGGCACGCCGAGCACCACACCACCGGGCGGGTCGTGCAGTACGAGTTGGGCGCGCTCGCCGAGGACCACTACGCCGAGATCGTCGTGCTGCGGCGGCAGAGCGAGGACGCGATCCGTACGATCATCGCCGACGGCGTGGCCGCCGGGGAGTTCGACGTGCCCGAGGTGCCCGGGACCACGCTGGCCGTGCTGTCGCTGTGCATCGACGTGGCCCGCTGGTTCAACCCCGCCGGGCGCCGCACGCCCGACGAGGTCGGCGCGCTGTACGCCGACCTCGTGCTGCGGATGGTGGGGGCGGACGGCCGGGGGTGACCGCGGGCGCCTCACAGGTAGAAGCGCGCCACCGTCTCGGCCACGCACACCGGCTTCTCCTCGCCCTCGCGCTCGATCGTCACCCGGGTGACGACCTGGAAGCCGCCCTTCGCCTCCGCCACGTCGGCGATCACCGCCGTCGCGCGCAGCCGTGAGCCGACCGGCACGGGAGCGGGGAAACGCACCTTGTTGACGCCGTAGTTGACGCCCATCCGCACGCCCTCGACCTGGAAGAGCCGGGGCGTCAACGACGGGATCAGCGACAGTGTCAGGAAGCCGTGCGCGATCGTGCCGCCGAAGGGGCCCTGCGCCGCCCGCTCCGGGTCGACATGGATCCACTGGTGGTCGCCGGTGGCCTCCGCGAAGGCGTCGACGCGCTTCTGTTCGATCTCCAGCCAGTCCGTCCAGCCGAGCTGTTCACCGACGGCCGCCCGCAGTTCGTCGGGCGAGGCGAAGACACGGGGCTGCTGGGACATGGGCGGGGCCTCCGGGCGGTGACGGGTTTCGCGGGCTGGCGCGCCGGGAAGTCTCGCGGGTTTCGCAGGTTTCCAAGCGCTTGCTCAGCATGGTTCCGGCCCTCCTGGCTGTCAACGCCACCCGGCCCCCGGCGCGTCCGGCACGGCGGCGGCAGGGGCCTGCGGCGCTGGGCCTCGCTGGTCACCGTCGAACTGTCCGACGCCCCCGGCGGATCGCGGCTGACGTGGACCGAGCAGTACACCTACCTCGTGTGGACGGGCGACGGCGCCCAGGACATCGCGCACCTGCGCGGC
>NZ_JOHY01000120.1 GCF_000721495.1 Streptomyces sp. NRRL F-5123 | reverse complement strand
CCGCACCGGCCAACTCAGGCACGGACTCGTGCTCGATCGTCATCTCACTCACTTGGCGTCTCCATGATCAACAGATCCGCCGTTTATTAGACACTCCCATTCTTGACGGCTTCAGTGGGTGCGGCAGCGCTGCCAGGAAGCGCCCGGCAGGACTGCTCCGATCGCGGCGACGGGGCCGGTATGGGCATCGGACACCACGAGCTGGACACCTCCCAGGCCGCGGGCGGTCAGCGAGCGCAGGAACGCCGGCCAGCCCGCACCGTCCTCGGCGGTGGCAACGTCCAGGCCGAGGATCTCGCGGTGCCCATCCGCATTGACGCCGACCGCGACCAGCGCGTGGACATTGACGATCCGACCCTCTTCGCGGACCTTCTGGGTCAGCGCGTCGACCCAGACGAACGCATACGGGCCGGCGCCCAGCGGCCGGTTGCGGAACGCTGCCACCTGCTCGTCCAGGTGCTTGGCCATTGCACTGACCTGCGACTTCGACAGCTGGGTGACGCCGAGGGACTGCGCGAGTTTCTCCACCCGGCGGGTGCTGACACCGAGGAGGTAGGCAGCGGCGACCACGGAGATCAGGGCCTGTTCAGCCCGGCGGCGGCGTTCCAGCAACCAGGCCGGGAAGTAGCTTCCCTGCCGCAGCTTGGGGATCGCGAGTTCGACGGTCCCGGCGCGGGTGTTCCACTCCCGCGGGCGGTAGCCGTCGCGGTGGTTGACGCGTTCCTCGCTGACCTGCCCGTACTCGGCATTGCACATCGCGTCCGCCTCCGCCGACATCAGTGCGTCGGTGAACGTCCTGACCATTGCGCGCGGCAGATCCGGACTCGCCGCGGCGAGGTTGTCCTCGGCCAGGGCGTGCAGGGGCAGACTGTCGGTTGCGGTCATCGTGCTGATCTCCTTCGAGGCTTCGACACTTCGAAGATCAGCCGGTGGCCGTCTCTCTATGCGGGCACCAACCCGGACGCCGGGACAAACCCCCGGATCAGGTCCACCCGCTACACCACTTCCACGGACGCAACCGCGTCCCCCGCCCAGTGGGTACGCGCACCGGTGGACACTGCCGAAACCCGAAGAAAGAAGACCTTAGGTGGCGACTCGCAGGGTCAGGGCGTGTCCTGTCGGCGTAGCCGTGTACA
This sequence comes from Streptomyces sp. NRRL F-5123, assembly GCF_000721495.1. Taxonomy (GTDB): domain Bacteria; phylum Actinomycetota; class Actinomycetes; order Streptomycetales; family Streptomycetaceae; genus Actinacidiphila. The sequence continues at coordinate 11,218 of NZ_JOHY01000120.1, read as the reverse complement.
GCACATGGGGGCCGTCCCTGAGGGCGATGACGAGCCCGGCCTCGCGAAGGACCTTGAGGTGGTAGCTGGCGACAGCGGACGAACACCCGCTGCGCCGGGCAAGCTCTCCACCCGCACCACCGGTTGCCGCGGCTCGAAGCAGGGCTGCCCGCGTCGGGCCCAGGAGTGCTGCCAGGCCGTCGCGCCGATCCTCTTCCCCGGCCGGCGCCCACCACGAACCGGTCCGGTCCACCGGATAGACCACCACGGGTGGCAGTTCGGGGTCGATCAGCGTGACGGGCGTGCCCCAGCAGAAAACCGAGGGAATCAGCACTATTCCGCGGCCTCCGAGCCAGATGTCGCGCTCCTGGGGATAGGCTGCTTCGAGAACCGGTGCCCGCCACCGCAGACAGGGGCGCAAGCTGTCCAGTACCGCATCGATGCCCCCGCTGAGGAATGCCCGGGCCCGGCGCATCCGGTCCGCTTCGACCTGCGCTTCCACCCGGTTCCAACAGGGTTCGAGCGCCACGGAGAAGTAACTCCGCATGGCCTGCCCGAGTGCCTTTACGGCTTCCGGTTCTCCTCGCACCAGGGGGCCGGCCCAAATGGGCACCTCTCCCAAGGCCAGTAATTCACGCCGTAACCGTGCCCGCGGCGTCGAGAGGACCGCTTCGATACCCGCATCGATGCCCGCCTCCCCCGCCGGTGGAGTGAGCAGGTCGGGGAAGTCGCTGTAGGGAGGCGCAACGAGGCGTATCAACTGCCGATGGACTGCGGGCAAACTCCGCACACGAGCCCGCGAATCAGTGCGCCATGCATCGAAAACCGCTCGGCCCTCCCTGTTTCCGAGCAGGTTGGCACTCAGCACCAACTCCCACAGCGCGTCCGGCCGGTAAGCGATACGCGTCCGGGCCAAGTCGCTCTCGGTGAAGTGCAGACGAAGCAGACCCATAAGCCCCCCAGCCACCCCCCGTTGCTGCGGTCACTCCGGTGCTCAACCCTCTCAGGATAGCGCTGACCAGTGGGTTCAAAGCCAGATTGGAAACTCTGGTCCACGCTGGGCTGCTCACGGCATCCTCTGCTCATGCCGCAGCACCGCTCGGCGGGCCGCGCGCCGGTCCTCCGGCCGGCGACTGTCGCGGCCTGCGGGCAAAGGCAGCGCTGACCGCCACCGCCGCGCTCGGCATCGCCGCCACGGGGGGGGGCGGCGGGGGCGATCAACCCGCGGGGCTGATGCGCGGCACGGGACGCGCATGCATGGTGAACAAAAAACGGGAGGGTGAGAATGAATTCGAGAAAATTCGCCGCCGTCTGCGGCGGCATCGCATTGACAGGTCTGTTGGCGGTGGCCGCTCCGAACGCCGTGGCCGCTCCGAACGCCGTGACCGCTCCGGCCTCCGTACGGTCCGGCAGCCTGCCATCGGGACACACGCAAGTCGCGCCTGCCGCCGAGGTCGCGTGCGACTCCTTCACCTATGAGCTCGCTTCCGACGGGCGGTACTTCCACGTACCGTCGCTGGGCTCGAACACCGGGAACTACAACTGCGTCGTGGTGCGAGGTATGCACAACATCGCCGTGCTGGTCGTGCAGGAGAGCCTGAACGCCTGCTACGGCCGCAACCTCGTATTGGACTCGGACTTCGGCGGCAACACCGAGAATGCGGTGAAGTACGCCCAGACGAGGATGAACCAGGTCTGGGGTGCCGGACTGAGCGTGGACGGCCGTTTCGGCCCCAACACCAGCTACTGGTTCTCGTTCATGGAATACGACGCGAACGGCGGCCACACGGGCTACTGCCCGGCCGGACATTACTGACAGGCACGCGTCGGCCGCCCGGGACGCCCTGTCGCAGGAATTGGGCCGCTCCGTCCCGGGCGGCCGATGGGAGCGCTTCGGCTCGGAGCGCAGCGTTCGGTGTCGTCGCGCGCCAATGGCGCGCGGCGCGGCGGGCGCTGCCCGGGGCGCGGTGGCCGGTGCGGAGGTGCCGGCGAAGCCCGGCGGGAGTGTTCAATGATCGGCGGATCCGATGATCAAGGAGACGCCGGATGAGCGACACGACCATCGAGCAGATACCAGGCGGCGAGCCGGCGACAGCCGTGGCGGCGAGTGACGAGCAGTTGGTTGCGATGCTCGTGGATCGGGCCCGGTCGGAGGGCCTGCAGCTGACGGGGGAGGGCGGGCTGCTCCAGCAGCTGACCAAGCGGGTCCTGGAGTCCGCCCTGGAGGGCGAGATCACCGATCACCTCGGATACGACAAGCACGACGCCGAGGGCCGGGGCAGCAGCAACAGCCGCAACGGGACCCGGGCGAAGACGGTGCTGACCGATGTCGGCCCGGTCGACGTCAGGGTCCCCCGGGACGTGGCCGGCACGTTCGAGCCGCAGATCGTCAAGAAGCGGCAGCGCAGGCTGACCGGCGTGGACGAGATGGTGCTGTCCCTGTCCGCGCGTGGTCTCACCCACGGGGACATCTCCGCCCATCTGGCCGAGGTCTACGGCGCGAACGTTTCCAAGCAGACCATCTCGACGATTACCGACAAGGTCATGGACGGGATGGCCGAGTGGCAGAACTGGCCTCTCGACCCTGGGCGGTTTCGATCAGTGGTTGCGAATTACCTGGTCAATGGGTCTATGAGCCATTCTTGCATGGCCTGGGCGGGGGTTTTGTCTCCGAGTACCATGCGAGGCCGGCGGTTGAGCTGACGAGCGACCTCGTGGAGGTCTCGGGCGGTGTGGAGGGACAAGTCGGTGCCCTTGGGGAAGTACTGCCGCAGCAGGCCGTTGGTGTTCTCGTTCGTGCCGCGCTGCCAGGGTGAATGCGGTTCGCAGAAGTAGATCCGGAAGCCGGTGAGGGCTTCGATCTCCTCATGCAGTGTCAGTTCGCGGCCCTGGTCCCAGGTGAGCGATTTTCTGAGCTGTGGCGGGATGTGCGCTGTCTGCGTGATCAGCGCGTTGCGGACCTGCGGGGCCTTCCGGCCTCTTGGCAGGTGGATCAGTTGGACGTAGCGGGTGGTGCGCTCGACCAGGGTGCCGATCGCCGAGCCCTGCCCGCGGCCGATGATGAGGTCGCCCTCCCAATGACCGGGCGTTTTACGGTCGTTGATCTCCAAGGGGCGATGGTGGATCAGCGTCATGTTCTTGATTTTGTTCGGGGTGGGGACGCCGCGTCGCTGTTTCTTGCGGCGGGTGCGGCCGGTGCGGAGCTTGGCGTCACGTCGGCCGAGGAGGCCGGCGAACAGGGCTCGGTAGATCGTCTCCGGGCATGCTCGCATCGCCGCGTCGTCGGCGTACTCGCGGGCCAGGTAGCGCGCGATCTGCTGTGGCGACCACTTGTCGGTGAGTTTCTCGCGGACGAGCGTGCGCAGGGGCTCGCCGGCCCGGATCTTCTCCTCCTTGGGGCGCTTGCGGCGCAGGAGGGCCTGGTTGTGGGCCCACCAGGGGTTGTAGTGGCCATCTGGCTTGCTGTTGCGCCTGATCTCCCGGTAGACGGTCTGAAAACTCTTCCCCGATCGAGGCCGCGATCTCCTTGACGGGCTGGTTGGCGTAGAGCCCGTTGGCAATGTCGATGCGGTCGTCCTGAGTGAGGAAGCGGGGCGATATAGGGCCGGGGTCGGGAACGAGCATGCTCCCAGCATCGATGAACCAGTTCGAGCCGCAGCTGACGGATACCCCACCACGCGGGCGGCAGCAGCGCCCTTGTAGCCCGTCCTCAGCAGCTCGAAGTACCTCTGCTTCACCACGGTCGGCATCTTGTTTGGGGCGTACCTCGGCATCGGAACACTCTCCTTCGAGGTGTTCGCAACCACCGATAGAACTCAAGCGCGGTCGAGCGGCCGGTTCTGCCATTCGGCCATGCCGTCCATCACCTGGTCGGTGATGGTGGAGATGGCCTGCTTGGAGACCTCGGCGCCGTAGATCTCGGCCAGGTGAGCGGAGATCTCCTCGTGGGCGAGGCCCTTCGCGGACACCGACAGCACCATCTCGTCCACGCCCGTCAGCCGACGCTGGCGCTTGCGCACGATCTGCGGCTCGAAGCTGCCCTCCACATCCCGGGGCACCTTGACCTCGACCGGACCGACATCGGTCAGCACGGTCTTCGCCCGGGTGCCGTTGCGGCTGTTGCCGCTGTTCTTCCCCGCCGGATCGTGCTTGTCATAGCCCAGATGATCAGTGATCTCACCCTCCAGGGCAGACTCCAGCACCCGCTTGGTCAGCTGCTGCAGCAGACCGCCCGCACCGGTCAGCTGCATGCCCTCGCTCCGGGCCCGGTCGACCAGCATCGCGGTCAACTGCTCATCCGACGTGGCCGCACTGACCGGTTCAGCCGCGGACTCGGGCTCGATCGTCATCTCACTCACTTGGCGTCTCCATGATCAACAGATCCGCCGTTCATCGGGCCCTGTCTCACATCCGGTGGTGACGGACGGTGATGATGACGGTGGGGTAGGCCCAACAGTCGCGAAGTCGCACGTCCGTGCGCCGGGGCAGTCGTCCCCCGGAATCGGCGGCCGCTCCGCAGGCGGCCGATTTGAGCACGACGTGTCCAGGCCGGCATCCCACCGCAGGGCCGTCCACCCCATGAAACACCGAGGTCAGGGCACTAACTGCACTCTCTGCGACTTTGCGCAGTGTGGCCATGTTCGCCGGGCCGTGCCCGGTGCGGATCTGGGAGGCGTCCTCGGCGAAGGTCGTGTCCCTCACGTGGTGGATCGACTCGATGCCCCAGTGGCCGCGGGCGAGTTGTCCGAGATGCTGCGGGGATGCCTGGTGGGAAGGCCGGCGCGGGGCGCTGCAACTTCAGAGCGCGCGTCGCCCAGGAGGGGTGAGCGCTCACATTCAGTGTGAGGGGCCCAGGTGTGTGCAGTCGGCCAGCGGGGGCACTGCCCCGGTTGAAGGGTCGAAATGAGACTGACACATCTGTCGGCGCCACCTCAAGGGGTGTGCGGTACGGGCCTGTTTCGGCGCCTGCCCCGCACGCCAGCCGTCCGCGCGGGGGGCCTCGGCTTCTGGCGCCGATGCGAGCACAGGGGCGCCCCGGGCAAGGGTTGGGACGGGAGGTCGCATCGATGACCGGGTGAATCGGTTCGTGTCGTGAGACTTGACACCGTGAGGGGTGCAGGGCAGCTTCTTGTATCCGAAACATCTGTCCCTCCAGTGACGCCATATCTCCGACCGCTCGGTATATGTGAGCGCTAACACGATGGGTGTCTGTCAGGTGCGCCGAGGGGTCGGGCGGTCCGGGCGGCCTCCTTCCCCCTGGTTGTCGGCGAGTTGTGGTGGGACAGGGCCGACCCGGCGGGTCGCTCACCGCCTTACGGCTTCAGCGCCGCCCCGACCGGTTCATCACCTGCCCGTGCCTGGTCCGTTTGCAAGGAGGATCGTGTGAAGCGACAACACGTACAGCCGCCGCGCCGTCGACGCCTGGCCCTTTGGTCCGTGGCCGTCGTGGCGCTGCTGACCGGGGCTGCGGGAACACAGCCGGCCACGGCGACCGCCCCTCGGGCCACGCCGGCCGTTGCCTCGCCGGCCTCCGGCACCGACGGCGTCACCGCCGGCAACGCCGCCATCGCGGCGGTCGACCTGGCCGGCACGTGGGGGTTCACCCCGGTGGGCCGGTCGGCGACGTCGATCACCGTGCCGGGCGGCGGCTGGTACAAGCAGGGCTTCACCGATGTGAACGAGGCGGTGTACTCCCGCACGATCACCGTGCCGGACTCCGGGCAGCCGCAGTCGGCGTGGATCGAGTTCGGCGCGGTGAACCACCAGGCGACCCTGTCGGTCGACGGGCGGACGGTGGCGACCAAAACCACCGCGTTCACGCCGTCGAACTTCGACATCAGCGCGTACGCGGCACCGGGTACCACGCACACCGTCACGGTCGATGTGAAGGGCAGAGGCGCCCTGAAGAACCCAGCGAACGGCAGGTACCTGGTGCCCGACGCGGCCGACTGGGCCGAGGCCGTACCGCAGGGGATCTTCCGTTCGGCGTTCCTGCGCGTGTATCCGGCCGTGTACGTCAGCGACACGTTCATCCGCACGTCCGTGGCCAATCAGACCCTCACCTACGACGCGTCGGTGACCAACACCTCCGCCAGCGCCCGGTCGGTGACCCTGACCGGCTCGCTCGCCTCGGACAACGGCACGTCGTTCACCTACCCGGCGCTGCCGAGCAGCACGGTGACCGTGGCCGCCCACTCGACCGTCAAGGTGACAGTCGGGCCGGTGGCGTGGAACCTGGGCTCCTCCTCGTACTGGTGGCCCAACGTCCCCTACCGGCAGGGGTATCGCGCCCAACTGCACCGCCTGACCGTCCACGCGGCGACCGACGACGGACACACCAGCGACGCGACCTACCGCTTCGGATTCCGGGAGAGCACCCAGAACGGCGAGTACTACTACCTCAACGGCGTGCGGGTGAACTTCCGCGGCGACAACCTCCAGGGCGCGGACTTCGACCGCATCAACAACGGCGGCAAGGGCGACGCCTACGACACCCTGCCCGGCTTCCTCGCGCCCTCCTCGGGCAACGGCGGCTGGCCGCAGGCGGTCGACAACTACCAGCGGCTGAACTACAACGTGGTCCGCATTCATCAGGAGCCGGCCAGCCCCTACATGCTCGACGTGGCCGACGAGATGGGCCTGATGATCATCGACGAGACCGGCATCCGCGGCTCCAACAGCCTTCAGGACTTCGTCGCCGGGCACGACAACATGGTCGACCACGCCCGCGCACTGACCCTGCGGGACCGCAACCACCCGGCCGTGATCCGCTGGAGCCAGAGCAACGAGCCCGGCAGCAGCGGTGACGACTCGGAGCAGTTCGAGAAGGACCTGTACGCGGCGATGAACGGCAACGACGGCACCCGGCCGGTCAGCGTCGACGCGTGGGTCGGCGCCCCGGCCAACCCCTACCCCTCCATGGCGTACTCCAACTTCGATGTCTTCGGGCACTACTTGGACGGTTTCGGCACCTACGGCGAGAAAGTCGTGTCGGTTGCCGGCCGGCCCGACGGCGAGGGCGAGTACATCTGGCCGAAGTGCAACACCAAGCAGGGCTTCGAGTGGTTCGCCACCACGATGGTGGCCAAGCGCGCCAAGGACGCCAGCGACTTGCGCCCCTACACCCTGCTGTCCGCCTGGGCGGGCGTCATCCCCGGCGTCCGCACCACCGACTTCACCCCCGAAGAGGGCGGCCATCCCGTCTACGGCGCCGACAACCTCTCCGACCCGTGGAGCAATCCGCAGATCCAGCGCATCCAGGCCGCGTTCAACCCGGTCGCCGCGATCGACCTGCCCTATTGGTCCGCCTCAGGCGTGTCGGACTCCAACGGCACCTTCCCCCTGTCGCAAGCGGTCCCCGGATACGCCGCCAACAGCACCGTGAACCGAACGATCTCGGTGTTCAACGACGCCTTCACCGGCACCGCCGTGGACTTCGCCTGGAGCGCCCACCTCGACAGCGCCACCGGCCCGGTGATCGCCTCCGGGAACACCACCCTCACCGTCCCGCTCGGCTCGAAGACGACGCAGACCGTGTCGTTCACCGCGCCGTCCAGCGGCTCACGGGTCTACCTCGTCCTGTCCACCAGCAAAGCCGGGACGACCGTGTTCAGCGACGCGGTCGAGTACTTCACCCTGGGCAGCTCCACGAGCCCCGCGCCGGGCACCTACCGGATCGTCAACCGCAACAGCGGCAAGCCTCTGGCCATCGCCGGCAACTCCACCGCCGACGGCGCCAAGGCCGTCCAGCAGACCGGCGGCGGGAACTGGACCCTCAGCGCCTCGGGCAGCGCCCTCACCCTGCGCTACAACCCCACCGGCAAGGTGCTCGACGTCAACGGCGGTTCCACCGCCGCCGGCCTCCAACTCCAGCAGTGGACCGCCAACGGCGGTACCAACCAGCAGTGGTACCTACGGCCCACCGGCGACGGGTACTACACCATCGTCAGCCATGACAGCGGCCTGGCGGCCGACGTGAGCGGCCAGGCGACCAGCGACGGAGCCGCCGTCGTGCAGTGGACCGCCAACAACGGCGCCAACCAGCAATGGCAGCTTGCGCAGTGTGGCCATGTTCGCCGGGCCGTGCCCGGTGCGGATCTGGGAGGCGTCCTCGGCGAAGGTCGTGTCCCTCACGTGGTGGATCGACTCGATGTCCCAGTGGCCGCGGGCGAGTTGTCCGAGATGCTGCGGGGATGCCTGGTGGGAAGGCATATCGGTGATCGCGTGGACGGTCTGCCGGGTGGTCTTCCCGCTCTTGGCGTCGGTGCGGTAGCGGTGGATCTTCACTGCCTGCGTGACATGCGGGAAGTCCAGGCCGAGACCGGTGACGGTCAGCACACGCACCGAGCGGGTCTCACGTCGGCCGTGCCCGGTCGCGCGGTCGTAGCGCACCGTGGTGCACTTCTTCCACGGCAGGGCCCGCAGCGCGGCGCGCAGGCGCGGCTGGTTGCGCCTGACGACGAGGACGAAGTGGGCGTTCTTCTCCTCCACCAGATGGCGGGCCTGTTCGCGGGTGGTGTGCAGTGCGTCGGCGGTGACCGTCACACCGGTGAGGTCGAAGGGTGCCAGCAGCGCCGGCAGGGCGGTGACCTCGGTGGTCTTGCCGGGCACCGGAAGCTGGGAGATGACGCGTCCGGAGCCGGTGACGGCCGACAGCAGGTGAACGGCGTCGTCGGTGCCGGTGCGTGAGCCGCGGGCACTCTTGCCGTCCACGGCCACCCGCCCGGCGTCGGCCGAGGCGGCGCCGAGCAGGTCGGCCAGCCCACCGGGGCACACCGAAGTGAGCACGCGGCGGATCGTGGAGGTGGCAGGAGTACTCCGCAGGCCGAGCGGGCCCGCGGGGACGGACGCCCAGGCGGGCGAGGGCATCCTGCGGAGCACTGTTGTGGGCCAACTGGCCGATGGCCAGGTAGGAGCGGGCCCCGGACAGCACCGCGCAGGCCGCAGTCAGCAGCACCGACACCAGCGAGTGCCGTCGGCCACGACGGTCGCGCGGGTCCGGCAACGTCGCCAACCGCTCAGCGACACCCGGCAGTTCACGCTGGCGCGGCGAAGGCGACTCGGTCAGACAGACGGTGGCAGACTGGCGGCACATCGAGGCTCCAGTGGTGCAGGGCGTCTTGATAGGTCACCCCTTCAACCGGAGCCTCGTTGTCTTCGTAACGGCCCGTAGCACCCCCTTCGTGCGTACGACCAGCGACCCTGCAAGATCACCAGCACTTTGAATCAGCCCTGCCGACAGGGCCGGGAAGAAGGACCTCAGTAATCCTCATTGCCTCTGGTCAGAGGCACTTTTCGCTTATCTGACCGCCTGTCGGACGGCCCACTTCATGAAAGCGCGAGGTTACTCAGGTTGAACTCGCGATGTCGGTGGTCAAGGCCAGGCGAGGGGCGGCTGTGGCATGCTCGTCCGCGTGATCGATGCCCCGAAGGATGACTGGTCGTTCTCCACAGCGCGGGAGCCGGCCCGATTCGGTGCCTGCGAAGTGAACGGCGCCCCGGGTGTCGAGCATGCGGTGGACGGGCGCAGGACGTTGTGCGGCATTTCGGCACGGCACACCACCCGCCATCTGCACCTGTTCGTTGCCGGCGCCCTCCAGTCGTGCCGACGGTGCCGTCAGAAGGCTGAGGCGTCCCCGACGCAGCCGTGCGTCCAGGAACGCCTTTACGGCCGGGTCCTGGAATCGGCTCAGGGCGCGATGCGTGACGAGTTGCTCGCCGCGCTTCGCAAGGGGGCGCCCGTCCGCCTGTGGATCAACGGCCCTTCCGCAGACCTGGCAAAGTCCTACGCAAGCTTCGATGAGCTGACCGACGGCGCCGGGCCCGCTGCCGAGGCTTTCGCGTCCGCGGAGACCATCGGGTTGGCGAACGTCGAGTACGACCTCTGGCGGTTCCTCGTCGTCCTGCCGCAGGACGGCGGCCCGCCGATCATCGCTCGAGGAGCACGCGGCCCCACTGATACGTTCAGGGCCTGCCGAGGTTAGACGCGATCACGGCAAAGCGGTGGCCAGCCCGGTCGCGGCCAGACAGCCGTCGATGAGCTGGGGCCGGTACTGGATCTTCCGTAAGCCGCGTCTGACCGTTCGTACGAGGTGGTCGGGGTCGGCGAAGGCGACGTTCGCCAGGTAGCCGCGTCGCAACAGCGACCAGATGCTTTCGACCGGTTGAGGTCGGGAGCGTACGGGGGCAGTTGGTAGACGGTGAGCAAGTCCTGGACGGCGATGAACTTCTTCATGCCGGCGGCCAGGTGGGTGTTCAGGTTGTCCCAGATTAGGACGATCGGCCCACCGAGCTGGTTGTGCACCGCGACGATCAGGTCGCGGTAGTCGCTCCAGGCGAAGCTCTTGCGGTCCCTGCCTCTGCCCTGGCCGTCGTCGAGCCTGGGCCGGTAGATCAACCGGGAGCGCATCCCGGGCTTATAGCAGGTCAGGGCGGCGATCGAAACCCGTCGGCGGGAGCGGCCGCGCACCCGAACGACGGGCGTGTGGCCACGGCGTCCCCAGGTCCGGGCCCGCGCCGGCGTCATCGAGACCCCGGCCTCGTCCTCGAACACGAGCCAGGCCCCGAGCGCCGCCACTAGGCTTTTACCTACGGCCACACCTGCTTCTTCCACACCTCGACCGCCTCGTCGTCGCGCTCGATCGCCCGCCGGACCGGCTGCTGGCACGACCAGCCGTTGCGTCGCATCAGCTTCCAGACACCCTGGACGGTGTAGGAGACGTGGAACCGCCGGCCGATCAGAGTCTTGATCCGTGCAAGCGTCCACCGCTGGTCCTCCCAGCCGTGAGCGAGCGGCCCTTTCTCCAACTCCCGCTCCAACTGGGCGAACTGCCGCTCGCCGAGCCGGGCAGTGACTGCGGCCCCTTCGACTCCAAGCCGGGCGAACCGCCCTGCCGCCAGGCCTGACTGACGCCACCGCTCCACCGATCGCACGGTGACCCGTAGGTCAGCCGCGATCACCCGGTTGCCGTCTCCCTGTTCGAACCGCTCGGCGGCCTCCAGTCGCACCCGCTCCCGACGCTGTTGCTCCTGGGCAGTGAACCCGCCCCCCTGCGCGTATCGCACTCCATGGTCATACCGCGGGGATCAAGGTCCGTCAGTACCTATGACAAGACGAGTTCAACCTGAGTAAGTGTTGGATTCGGGTGTGTCCAGTTAACGGCTGATCTTGGTTGTTGGGGTTCAGTTGTTGGCCGGGGTGAGCCGGCCTTCGAAGGCGATCTGGAAGGCGTTCAGGGGT
>NZ_JOHY01000119.1 GCF_000721495.1 Streptomyces sp. NRRL F-5123 | reverse complement strand
GGCCTTCTCCTCGCAATACTCCACCGACACCGCGAAAGTCCTCGCCTTCACGTCCCTGGCGATGCTCCCCGCGCTGATATTCTTCGCGATCTTCGAGAAGCGCATCGTCGGCGGCCTCACCGGCGCCGTCAAGGGCTGACACCACCTCAGGACCTGCACAGGCCCGTTCCGGCCTGCCCCCGCCGTTATCCGGCAGGGGCAGGCCGCAGGCCGCTGCCGCACTACCCCGGCACACCGTGCGCCATCGCACAGAAAAGGACCATCGAATTGCCCCGCGCCCACATCGAGCTCGACAGGCGGGCCGTCATCGCTCCCGTCCGACGCCGCACCTTCGGCTCGTTCGTCGAGCACCTCGGCCGCTGCGTGTACACCGGGCTCTACGAGCCGGAACACCCGAGCGCGAACGACGACGGGTTCCGCATGGACGTCGTCGAACTCGTCAAGGAGCTCGGCAGCACGACCATCCGCTACCCGGGTGGCAACTTCGTCTCCGGCTTCCGCTGGGAGGACTCGGTCGGTCCGCGCGAGAAGCGTCCGGTGCGCCGTGACCTCGCCTGGCACTCGCTCGAGTCGAACCAGGTGGGCCTCGACGAGTTCGCCAGGTGGCTCGAACTCACCGGCTCCGAGCTGATGCTGGCGGTAAATGTCGCCACGCGCGGCATCCTGCCGGCTCTCGACCTGCTGGAGTACGCCAACCACCCCTCCGGTACGGCACTGTCCGACCTGCGCATCGCCAACGGCACACCGGACCCGCACAACGTACGCATGTGGTGCCTCGGCAACGAGATGGACGGGCCGTGGCAGACCGGCTTCATGACCGCGGAGGACTACGGCAAGATCGCCGCCCGCACCGCCGCGGCCATGAAGATGGCCGACAAGGACCTCGAACTCGTGGTCTGCGGCTCCTCCGGCTCCGGCATGCCGACGTTCGGCGACTGGGAGCGCATCGTGCTGGAGCACACCTACGACCACGTCGACTACGTCTCGTGCCACGCGTACTACCAGGAGTACGACGGCGACCTCGGCTCGTTCCTCGCCTCGTCGGTGGACATGGACTACTTCATCGACACCGTCGTCGCGACCGCGGACCACGTGGGCCACAAGAAGCGCTCCAACAAGAAGATCGACATCTCCTTCGACGAGTGGAACGTCTGGTACCTCAAGGAGCACCAGGAGTCCGAGGAGGTCAACACCGAGTGGCGCTACGCCCCCCGGCAGCTCGAGGACAAGTACTCGGTCGCGGACGCCGTCGTCGTCGGCAACCTGCTGATGACGCTCCTCCGGCACAGCGACCGCGTCACCTCGGCGTCGCTCGCGCAGCTCGTCAACGTGATCGCGCCGATCATGACCGAGCCCGGGGGCCCGGCCTGGCGCCAGACGACCTTCTACCCCTTCTCGATCACGAGCCGGCTCGCCTCCGGCGAGGTGATCCGGCCCGTGATCGAGGCACCGACGTACGGAACGGCACGCCACGGTGAGGCATCGGTGATCGACGCGGTCGCCACCGTCGACGAGGACAGGGCCGCGGTCTTCCTCGTCAACCGCGACCTGGCCGAGCCCGCGCAGATCACGATCGACGTGCGCAGCCTCGGATCGTCGCACGTCACCGAGGCGGTCACGCTCGCCGACGCCGACGTCTACGCGAAGAACACGCTCGCCGACCAGCACCGGGTGGCCCCGTCGGCGAACACGAGCGCGACGCTCGCCGACGGCATGCTCACCATTGAGCTGCCGCCGGTGTCGTGGACGGCGATCGCCCTGCGCTGAGCGGCGGCGCGAAGCTCGTCCGGCGCCGTGACGAAGCCCCGTCACGGCGCCGGGCCAGGTCACGGGCCCGTGCGGAGACCGGAAAAAGGAAGGCTGTGTGAAGTCGATGCGTCAGTCGCGGAACCGGGTTTTCGAGCGCCGAGAGGTCGCCTGCGCGGTGCGCGACGGAACGAGGCTGCGGACCGTACTGCTGCTTCCGCACGGAACGGGGCCGTGGCCGGCCCTGCTGACCCGGCACCCCTACGACGTGACCCGTGACGAACACGACGGGATGCTCGACGTCGGGCGGCTCGTCGCCGCCGGGTACCTCGTCGCGCTTCAGGACGTACGGGGGCGCCACGGCTCCGAAGGCACCTTCCAGCCGAGCACGCAGGAGGTGGCCGACGGCGCCGACGCCGTGGAGTGGCTCGCCGCACTCCCCGAATGCACCGGCGTCGTCGGGATGTGGGGCGCGTCCTATGCCTCGGAGACCCAGTTCAGCGCCCTTCTGGGGGGAGCTACGGCGCTGCGGGCGATAGCCCCCGCCGTCAGCCCGGCGATGTCGGCGCTGGACGGATTCCGGTTCCGCGGCGGGGTGCCGGAGATCGGCAGCACCCTCGCGTGGACGCACTACGCGATCGCCCCGGACCTCATCACCCGCATCGGCTCCGCCGACGAACGCGAGTCCGAGCGCAAGCGCTGGGAGGCGACCGAGCGCGCGATCGCGAACCGCGAGGCGTTCCGGGCCGGCGCGCTGAACGCCGACCCGGACGCCGAGGCGATCGTGACGTGGGGTCTGGACCGGCTGCGGGAACCACTCGACTCCGTGAGCCATCACGCCGGGAAGATCATCGACCGGATCGACGCGATCGACATCCCGGTCTTCCTGATCGGCGGATGGTTCGACGTCTTCCTCGGGTCGACCCTCGAAATCTACCGACGCCTGCTGCGCCGCGCGAAGGACACCGGAGGGCCGCTGCCCCATCTTCTCGTCGGCCCCTGGTCGCACGACAACATGTCGGGCCGGACAGCCGGCACGGACTTCGGGCCGGGCGCGTCCGTCGACGACCTCGGCGGCGGCGACGACCTCACCGAGCGGCACATACGCTGGTTCGACGCCGCCCTGCGCTCGGGCACGGCCGACACGCCGCCGGTGCGCATATTCCTGATGGGCACCAACCGGTGGATCGAGGCGGAGGAATTCCCGCCGCGGGACACCCGGACGCTCGAACTGCACCTGAGCGCCGGGGGATCGCTCACCACGGACCCGCCGGAGAGCGGTGAGCGACGGCTGACCGGCGATCCCGCGTCCCCGGTGCCGACGTGTGGCGGCGCGGTACTCCTCTTCGCTCCGTTCGAGGCCGGACCCGCCGACCAGGCGGCGATCCAGTCGCGTCAGGACGTGGTGTCCTGGCGCAGTGCCCCGCTCACCGAGGACGTCACGGTGATGGGCGCGCTCCACGCCGTCGTCCACCTCACGACCACGGGAACGGACGCGGACGTGGTGGTCCGGCTGTGCGACGAACACGCCGACGGCCGCAGCCTCGTGATCGCCGACGGCGTGCAGCGGGCGTCCGCGCGGCTCGTCGACCCTGTCACGGGACGCGGCGACCGGCGGCCGGTCGAGCCGGGCAAGGGCCAGGAGGTCGTCGTGGACCTCTGGTCGACAGCGCACACGTTCCGGCCGGGCCACCGGGTGCGCGTCGATGTCGCACCGAGTTCGTCGCCCCGCTGGGACGTCGGAGGCAACGTCTTCGAGCCGACCGGGGTGACCGCCGCAGCCGTCCCGGCGGAGTACACGATCCACCACGACGCCGCCCGCCCGAGCCGCCTCGTCCTGCAGGTGGTGACGGCGGCGCAGCTCTGAGGCCGGCCGGGAGCCGGGCCCCGGAGGTCAGGGGCCCGGCACCGCGGTCGCCGGGACGGGTCCGGTGGATGCGCGCACGACGAGCTCGGTGGCCAGTTCCATACGGGCGGGAGGCCGGACGCCGCCGTCCTCCCCCCGGGAGAGCTCGATGAGGAGCTTGACCGCCGTGGCGCCCAGTTCGGTGCTGGGCTGCTTGACGGTCGTCAGCCTGGGGCTCATCACCTGCGCCTCGGGCAGGTCGTCGAAGCCGATCACGCTGACGTCGTCGGGAATCCGCAGCCCCCGAGCGTTGAGCGCCTCGTAGACGCTCAACGCCATCTCGTCCGAGCACGCGAAGATCGCGGTGACCCCCGGTTCCCTGTCGAGCAGGGTGTGCGTCGCGGCCTCCGCCTTGGCGGCGTTCCACCCGCCGTAGGTGACGGACACCGTGGCACCGCCGCCGGGGGCGGTGTAGGCCGCCGCCCGGAAACCGTCGACGCGCGCTCGGCTGAAGAGATGGCGGGCATGGCCGGCGACGACCCCCATACGCTTGTGGCCGAGGGCCAGCAGGTACTCGGCGGCCGTACGGCCGCCGTCCCAGTTCGCCACGCTCACACTCACCGCCCCCGCCGGCGGCGTCGCCATCGGGTCGATCAGCACCACGGGGACACCTGCCGCGGAAAGGGCGTTGAACTGCGGCGAGGTGGGATCGATCAGCGCCCCGATGGTGCCGAGGCCGCGCCTTCTCAGCACCCGCGACACCCAGTCGCTGTCCGGGTCGGCGAGCGTCAGCACGACGTCCAGTCCCGCCGCCGCCGCCTCGCGTCCGACCCCGGCCGTCACCAGATTCGCCCACGAGCCCTCGTAGTGGGTGACCACGAGATCGAGCACGTTGGACAGCCCGGTCTCGTCCGGCACGCTGTCGATCTTGGGTCCGCCCCTGCGGGTGTAGCCGACGGCCCGCACGGCGGCCATGACCCTCGCGCGCGTCTCGGCCGAGACGTCGGTTCCGCCGCGCAGCACCTTGGACACGGTGGGCACGCTCGTGCCGGCGGTCTCGGCGACCAGTGACAGGGTCGGGCGCGTTCCGGCGGGTCGGGGGGACATGAGGAAAGGCTATCCAGCGAAGACGCCGTTCAGAACACAGGGGCGGGGGTTGCCTGCCGTCGCGCCGTGGTGGTCGGCGAGGGGCGCAGCGGTTCAGGGCCCGATGCCGAAGCGGTAGACGGTCGTCGACCGGTGGACGTCGCCCGGACGCAGCCACGGTGAGGGGTAGTCCGGTCTGTTCGGTGCGTCGGGGAAGTGCTGCGTCTCCAGCGCGACGCCACCGAACCGCGGAACCGGGCGGCCGTGCAGATCGGTGACGGAGCCGTCGAAGTGGTTGCCCGTGTAGACCTGGATCCCGGGCTCCGTCGTCAGGCATTCCAGCCGGCGACCGGAAGCGGGATGGCTCAGGACTGCTGCGGACACCGTCGTTCCGGGGGTGCGGGGCCGAAGGACCCAGTTGTGGTCGAAGCCGCCTCCGGCCATGCGTGTCTGCTCGTCGGCGGCCGCCAGCGCGGTGCGCAGTTTCCTGGGCTCCCTCAGGTCGAAAGGGGTTCGCTCCACCGGCTCGGACGGTCCGAGGAGCGGCAGCAGACCCGGATCCACGCGGATGTAGCGGTCTGCACCGACCTGGAGCTCGTGGTCCAGTACGGTGCGGTCCGCGTCGGCCGCCAGGTTCCAGTACGCGTGGTTGGTCAGGTTGACCACGGTGACGGCATCGCTCGTCGCACCGTAGTCGATGGTCAGGTCTCCCTCGTCGCCGAGGGTGTAGGTGACCGTGGCCTCCAGCCGGCCCGGGAAGCCCTGGTCGCCTGCGGGGCTGGTCAGGCGGAACTCGACGCCGGCCCGTGGCCCGTCGCCCACCGGACGGGCGGACCACGAGCGCAGGTCGAATCCCTCGGTCCCGCCGTGCAGCGTGTTCCCGCCCTCGTTGGCGCTCAGCGCCTGCGTGCGGTCCTCAAGCCGCAGCACGGCGCCGCCGATGCGGTTCGCGTACCGTCCGACCGTGGCGCCGAAGTACCGCGCCGCGCCGAACCGGTCCGAGACACGCAGCGGGCTGACGACCACCTCGCCGATCCTCCCGGCGCGGTCGGGGCAGCGCACGGAGTGCAGGCTCGCACCGAAGTCCAGGAGTTCGACTGCGACCGGGCCGGCTTCGAGCAGCCAGTGCTCGACGGCCCTTCCCCCGGGCAGTGTTCCGACGGCTGAGCGAGTAACGGTGGCCATGGCGCTCCCTGCGCGTGTGTCGGCGGTGGTCCGGAGGTGTCTGCGCGGGACGGGTCCTGGCGGGAGGTGCCGTCCGGCGGTTCACCCGTGAGGAGGGCGTTGGGTCAGAGGCCGCGTGCGAGTCGGTAGTAGGCCTGGTTCCAGCGGATCTCCTGGGTGAAGCGGCGCAGGGTGGTGTCGTTGTCGATGAGGAGGAG
>NZ_JOHY01000118.1 GCF_000721495.1 Streptomyces sp. NRRL F-5123 | reverse complement strand
GCATCGGCAACCTCGCCGCCAAAGTCAAATCCGTCTTCCACGCCGTCGCCAAACCCGTCAACCGCGTCATCGACAAAATCGTGGGCTTCATCGTCAAGACGGGCAAGAAGATCTGGGCCAAACTAAAGGCCAAACTCGGCAAGAAAGGCAAGGACGAGAAAGGGGCATCAGGAAAGGATGGGAGGCCCAACTCCGCAGAGGTGAAGGCAAAGGCCTCACGCGAACTTCAGGCCGGTCTCAAATCCCCATTCTCCTCACCATCCGAGGTGAAGAGCAAAGTCGATTCCGTCTACGCAGACAACAAATCACTCGGCCTGAAGTCGATCACCATCAAAAGAACCGAGCGGGCGGGCGAGTTTGCAGCCTACGTGAAGGCATCCCCGCAGGACCTTGCCACTAAGTTTGTGCATGCTGATTTCCAGACTGGGATTCGGCGTGGGGAGAAGCAGCGGGCCGAGGAACTGGAGAAGGACCCTTCTAAATTCTCGGCGGAAGAGCAGGAGGAGATCAGAGAAACTCAGAATCGACGACTCGGACCGCGTCGAGGAGTTCAGCACACTGCACTGACTGCCAACTGGAACGGCGAACCCCTGCCGAGGATGATGAGCCGAGGAGGAAAGCATGCAGAAGCTTTCCTGAACGATTTCATTCGCGATGGCCTGGACGAGGGCACTCTGCAACACAGCCAGACAGGAAAGAACAACCTAACCATACAGATCACCAAAAGCCCCTGCAATGAAAAGTGCAAGCCGCTCCTGCTGGCGCTAGCAGAGGAAACAAACGCGTCAGTACATCTTGAGATAGTCGGACTCTACCACGGAGAGCAAGAGAAGCGCGACTCCGAAGGCAAGAAGATCAAAGACGAAAAAGGGCGCTACGTTCAGAAATCGAGGTCAGAGAAAGCGCAGGAGAGGCAGGTTCAGATCAACGTCCTCAGAGAACTGCGCGCCAAGGGCTTCACCTTGTCGACATTGAGCGTGGAGAAGATTATCGAGAGCCACTATGATGGCATCGAACTGGACGCGGCCGAACGAGCGTCGATCGAAACAAAGACCAGGAGACTACAGGCGCACATCGACCAGATAAACAGCGACGCAGAGGCTGTCGAAGGAAAAACAGGAGGGAACTGACGGTGAACGACAAGAAAACGCAGGCCAGGGAGACGCGTGATCGGATCACCCGCCGCCTCAAGGACGAAGGGTGGACACGCGAGGCCGCTGCAGAGAAATTTAACTGGCCTGATTTTGAATTCACAAACGACAATGCGAAGCTGGAGTTTTTTTACTCCGCGGCCGACGATTGGGTCCACCTGGGAATGCTGACCGACGATCTGGAAGGATATCTCAGGATTCACTTCGGCAATGATGTCGGCCCGCTCCTCGATGCCGTAGTGAGTTCACAATCCCGATTGTCTCCCGACCACTGGGACGCCTTCATCGAGACCCTCTTGGCCATCCCGTTGCGTGTATACGCTGTCCACGGCGAAGACGAGGAGGACGTGGTGGAACTGAAGAGGCGAGCCTCAGGCTCTTCATGAGGGACGCCCCCTTTCCCATCACTCACAGCCTGAATTACAAGATCGCGCACATATTGGTCAGCGTGCGGGACGAGCCGCATCGCCATCAGATCGGCTGGACAGTGACCCTCAGCCTCCATCTTTCGTAAGGGTCCGCCGACGGAGTCGGCGGACCCTTACGCTTTCCGGGACGGTTGGTGGTTAGGCCGGTAGCCCGGCTGTCGTGTCGGGTGGGCGCCGGGTCCCACTGCCCAGGGGTCGGGGTGGTGCTGTCGTCGGGATGGGAAGTCTGCTGGTCAGCCCGAGTTGGGCAGGAGCTCAAGTCGTTCAAGGGCGTCTGTGATCTCGCCTGTCCAGGGTCAGTGCCGGGTGAGACGGAGGATCCTGCGCCGGCCGGTGGTAACGAGCTGGGCGGCCGCGGTGAATAGGCGGTACCCCAGTCTGCGAGGTTCCCGGAGCCGGGCTTTGCCTCTCAGAGCGAGCATGGGCATCCAGGCCATCAGATCGAGAGCGATCTGGACGATCTCCAGCCAGACCTTGTTCTGTGCGGTGTGGTGGAGGGGCAAGTCGCGCAGGCCGGTCGGGCGGGCGGCCTGCGTCCGGTCTTCTGCCTCGGCCCGCAGCCGGTGTCGGAGCTCGAGTTCGGCGATCGGCCGGTCGGGGGTGTTGGTCGCAAAGCAGGTGATCCGCATGCCGTCCGCGTCCGTGATCCTCAACTGGGCGCCGGGGTGGGCCGTTCCCTTCGGACGATCAGGCGCATGCCCTTCGGCCAGCCGTCCAGCAGTTTGCCGGTGAGCTCGGCGACCCAGGCCCAGTCACGGGCCTCACCGTCGGTCTCGACGGCCGGGGTCCATGCCGAAACGGGGGCCTGCAGCACGTGTTCGTGGATCGCTTCGGTGACCGTCATTCCGACCGACTAGGACAGCCAACGAGCGCGCTTCGCAAGCCAGGACACGAAGTCGTGGGTGCCGTCGGCGGAGTCCGTGCGGATCAGTGTTCGCCAGCCTCGCCGGCACTTCTTCGGTAGCCGGCCCAGGGCCAGTTGCGCGGTGGTGATGTGGTCGGCGGCGGTGTTCGAGCCTGCGTTCCCCGGCCTGAGGAGGGCGGCGACCGGCTCTCCGGTTCCGCCTGGGCCGTGGTCGACGAAGGCCGTCAGCGGGTGATGGCCGTAGGTCTTCTTCCGGGTCGCGGCGGCGTCCTCCTTGTCGGAGTGCGCGATCACGAGGACGCCGTCGAGGTCGACCGTGACCTGTCCGCCGATGTCTGGGACATTCTGGCCGCCAACGACCAGACCCGGCTGCGGACTTCGGAGCGTGCGGACCGGATGGCCTGCAGGGCTTCCTCATCGGAGGCGACGAGAGACTCGATCAGACGGGAGGCGGGCGGATCGGAGGCGACCGGGCCGAAGACGTCCGGCTCACATCGAAGCATCGCGACGTCCGCGAGGCAGTCCCCGCCGAACGCGACCGCCACGGCGACGTCCAGGAGGATCTTGCCGGGATCGTGGATGGCCCCGCGGCTTCCGCCACGGAACCGGAGCTGCGGATATGGCCTGGTCAAGCCGGTCTGCGGACTGTTTCGACGAGCAGGACCGACCCGGCCTGGGAGACGACCTGACGGCCGTCATCCTGAACGCGGACACGGGGATAGGACCCGATAGGGTACTTCACCTGGGAAGTGCCTCCGGCGGCGCAGGAACAAGGACCTCGACAATCCTCATTCTTGCTGGTCAGAGGCACTTTCTGCTTTCCTGTCCGCCTGCCGGACAGCCCGCTTCATGAAAGCGCGAGGTTAAGCAACCCCAATCCGGCGAGGCAGGAGGGAACGACAGCGGCCCAGATCGCATCTTCACTCCTGGCCCACAGAGCGCCCGATGGGACCGCAACGAGAAGGACAATCCAGCACAGGCGGCGGAACCGCTTCCGGGACCGCGCCGACTGAGCCGCTGCAGCCTCACGCCGCCGCCTCTGCGCATCTTCGGTGGCCCATTGGCTTTCCGTGCGCGCACGGAGCCGTGCCAGGAACGCGGCATGGTCGGCGTCCTGCGCACTGGCAGACGGCGCAACGTTCAAATTCACGTCCCCGTGAATGGAACCCGCCTGCACGACGTGCCCCTCAACGTCTCCGCCCAACTCGTTTCGCACGTACGGCCGTTCGCTCATGTGACGGAAGATACGCGAACGCCACCGAAGAGCACCAATGGTCGGGCAGGGCACCTCGCGAGACTCTTGCAGGTGCCGCCAGACTCAGCCACGACCAGAAGCTGGTCCGAAGTGAAGTGAACCCACGTTGCCAGCCTGAATCACCGGACCGTGCTGAACGCCACCACTGATCGCGTTGTGAACAGCCGTGACCTGTTGGCCCTTCCCTCCAGGGGCCAACACATCGAGGAGCGCCCGCAGTTCAGATGCGGCAGCCGGGTCGGCTTGCAACGTGCGACGCAATCGCGTTCGCCACTCCGACTCAACATCCAGAGCAGTCTGCTCGTCGCCGGTCTCCAACGCCGTCGTCAGCTCCTCGCGCGAAGTCTCCAGCTCTCCCTCGATCACGTCCTCTTCGCCACCGCGGTGACGCGAGAAGAACGAGACCAAGCGGTCACGGGCTTGTGCCCAAGAGTCCGCCGCCATCTGCTGAACGAATGCCGTGGCTCCCGCAGCAGCAAGTGCCACCAACTCCGCCTCCATCGAACCCCCCTTTGAAGCAGCCGAGACAGCCACCGTACCCCTACGTCTCCACGCCCACAGTGCTAACGCCTCGCAGCACCGTGGTACATCCGGCAGGGCATCGCGTCGCTGCCTGCACGCGGGCCTGGAGAGGCAAAACGATCCATAGCCTTCCTCCCAGACCTCCCGACTCTCCGAACAGTCCCAGGTTTCATAGGTCTCCGAGGTCTCGTCGCCTACTCCGGATTCGGGCTCTTCGTCCTCCGCTGCGCAGCGGGCACAAATCAGCAGAACAGGACAATCGTGCCGACAGTAGAGAGCACCACCGGCCGCCCAATGGACCAGCGAGGTACCCGGATGTAAGGCACGAGGCAGCAACGAGCACGCTCCAGCAGTTCGGCGCCTTCCTCGACGCAGCCGAGGGCGGCCGACATTCGATCGCCAAGTCAGCCGCGTGCCCGATGCTGTGCCACAGGACCGTAGAGGGAGGACTTGACGTCACGCGGCAGGCGGAGCGCGGGGCAGTCCGGCTCATGCTGGATGACGCTGCAGCCCGTGCGGAGCCGGGAGCGCTCGCCCGCTTCCGTGAACAAGACTTCGGGAGGGTACGTCTCAAATGGCTCGCCGCCAGAGTCGACAACGACTGTTCCGTGATGCTCAAGGCAGGTCCAGTCGATCTCCAGCCGCCAGCCGACCTCTTCAGCACCCACCGCCGGCTCGATCCAGAGTTGCTCCGGATCGACAGAGCTGATCGTCAGGGGAAAATCCACTCCCTCGGGAACCAATTGCGGTTGGGCCGACGCGAGGTCCACGGAGAACTTCCTCGGCTCCAGGGGCCCGCGAATGTGCGCCTGATAGCACGCTCGTCGCGGTTGGCGGCGAGAAACGATTACTGACCGGGCCCGGTGCAGGATCACCGCTCGCGTGGTCCGCGCCTGCAGCGTCACTACGTACACGCTGCCGCTCGGTGCCATGGGACGGGGCGGGTCGGCGTCCACGATGAGGTTCGCGTGCCACGCGCGCGGATGGATTTCCACGCCGACGACTATCGGATTCGTCATGTCGCCGGCGTCGTCGCCCACGGCAGCGTGAACGTGTACGCCGCCGGCAATGCTGCCCGCTTGGATCACATTCCCCTGCGTTCCACCGGACACGCTGTTGCTGGTACTCCCCGGCCCGTCCTGCTGGTTGACACTCGTGGCCCGCCGACGCTCCTCACCGGACAACGTCACCGGGATCCCGTGCAGTTTCTCCAGCAACTGGCGCCCGACCTCGGCCGCTCGCACGAGGTCGTCCGGGAGACCGAGCGCGGCGTGCCCGGCATGGTAAACAGACTTCCGCAATGACCGGAGCTCCGGCACCAGCCCCTCCGCCGTCGGCCTGTCAACCTCCGGAAACACATGCGGCCACTTCACCGCCGAGGGAGTCAAGACGCTCGCGAGAGAGCCGATTCCATGGGCACTCAAGGAGCCGAGGATCTCCGTGGTGTAGACGTCCAGGAAGTCGACCAGTTCGGAGAGTTCGCTCGGGCTGAGTGTCGTCTTGGGCGGGAGATCCGACATCGCACCTCACAGATGCTTTCGCGGCCGACGCAATTGGTTTTGCGTCCTGAGTGTAACGACACCCCAGTCACGTTGACAGCTCAGCAACTCATGGGTTCCACAGTTGAGTTGAGTCATGAAGGCGCCTTTCGGGCCCGACGTTGTGCTGATGGGCAGGCCACCGCGGTGACCGTCGACCGAGACCAGCCGGTCAAGGTCACCGGCCGCGTCCGCGTACGCCTGGGCGGCCTGGAGCATCCGTTCGAAGGGGAACGGTCGGCTTGCGCCACGGCGTCAGCGCCGCCGATATCGCGGTGTCCAGGCCGGACTTGCGGACGGGCCTCGGCCGGCTCCTCGTCCGTCACTGCGCCGTGCTCCTCCTGGAGCCAGTCGGACAGTTCGCCGAGGCGGTCGATCCGGTCCTGGTGGGCAAGGGCGTCCGTGACGTACGAGGACAGCTCACGCTCGCCGACGCGCTCGCGGATCGAGGCGAACAGCTCCTCCGGAATGGTGACCGTCACCCCGCTTCGTTGCCTGCCACGTCAGGCCTGGGGCTGTCTCTTATACACATCTGACGCTGCCGACGAC
>NZ_JOHY01000117.1 GCF_000721495.1 Streptomyces sp. NRRL F-5123 | reverse complement strand
AATCCACCGCAACATCATCCGCGAGTCCAGCGGTGACCCCAAGGCGATCAACCTGTGGGACATCAACGCCCGCAACGGCATTCCCTCGAAGGGTCTGCTCCAGGTGATCGACCCGACGTTCAACCGCTTCCACGTGGCCGGCACGTCGCACAACATCTACGACCCGGTCGCGAACATCACCGCCGCCTGCAATTACGCGGCCGACCGCTACGGCACGATGGACAACGTGAATTCCGCGTACTGATCCGTCGCTGATCGTGAATTGATCCGCCACGGCACGTGAAGGGCGGCGGGGCCACACCGGCCCCGCCGCCCTTCGGCGTACCCGCGTCCGTCCCGGCCCTGTACCCGCGTCCGTCCCGGCCCTGCACCCGCGTCCGTCCGCCCCGGTCACGAACGGAGAAGCGCGCCGCAGCCTTGCCCCGTTACGGTGGCGAGCAGTACAGCCGCACGCACGAGGGAGCCAGGGATGACGGGGACGGACGCAGGGACCGGGGCGGACAGCCACGACGTGATCCGGGTGCACGGCGCCCGCGTGAACAACCTCAAGGACGTCCACGTCGAGATCCCGAAGCGGCGGCTGACCGTCTTCACCGGCGTGTCCGGCTCCGGCAAGAGCTCGCTGGTCTTCGACACGGTCGCCGCCGAGTCGCAGCGGCTCATCAACGAGACCTACAGCGCCTTCGTCCAGGGCTTCATGCCGACGCTCTCCCGCCCCGACGTGGACGTGCTGGCGGGCCTGACCACCGTGATCAGCGTCGACCAGCAGCGGATGGGCGCCGACCCGCGCTCCACCGTCGGCACGGCCACCGACGCCAACGCCATGCTGCGCATCCTCTTCAGCCGCCTGGGCACCCCGCACATCGGCCCGCCCAGCGCGTACGCCTTCAACGTGCCGTCGGTCCACGCGGCCGGCGCGATCACCGTCGAGCGCGGCGCGAAGAAGGCCGTGAAGGCGACGTTCAGCCGCACCGGCGGCATGTGCACCCGCTGCGAGGGCCGCGGCACCGTCTCCGACATCGACCTGAGCCAGCTCTACGACGACTCGAAGTCGCTCGCGGAGGGCGCCTTCACGATCCCCGGCTGGAAGTCCGACAGCTTCTGGACGGTGCGGGTCTACGCGGAGTCCGGGGTGCTGGACCCGCACAAGCCGATCGCGAAGTTCACGAAGAAGGAGATGCAGGACTTCCTCTACAAGGAGCCGACGAAGGTCAAGGTCGAGGGCGTCAACCTCACCTACGAGGGGCTCATCCCCAAGATCCAGAAGTCGATGCTGTCGAAGGACAAGGAGTCGCTGCAGCCGCACATCCGGGCCTTCGTGGAGCGCGCGGTCACCTTCACCACCTGCCCGGAGTGCGACGGCACCCGGCTGGCGGAGGGCGCGCGGTCGTCGAAGATCGGCGGGGTGAGCATCGCGGACGCGTGCGCGATGCAGATCAGCGACCTCGCGGAGTGGGTGCGCGGCCTGGACGAGCCGTCCGTCGCCCCGCTGCTGGCGGCGCTGTCGGTGACGCTGGACTCCTTCACCGAGATCGGCCTCGGCTACCTCGCGCTCGACCGGCCCGCGGGATCGCTGTCGGGCGGCGAGTCGCAGCGCGTGAAGATGATCCGGCAGCTCGGCTCGTCGCTCACCGACGTCACGTACGTCTTCGACGAGCCCACGGCGGGCCTGCACCCGCACGACATCCAGCGGATGAACGACCTGCTGCTGCGGCTGCGCGACAAGGGCAACACGGTGCTGGTCGTCGAGCACAAGCCGGAGACGATCGCGATCGCCGACCACGTCGTGGACCTCGGCCCCGGCGCGGGCTCCGCGGGCGGCACGGTCACTTACGAGGGCACGGTCGCGGGCCTGCGCGGCAGCGGTACGACCACCGGCCGCCACCTCGACGACCGCGCGGCGCTCAAGGACGAGGTGCGCAAGCCCTCCGGCACCCTCGCGGTGCGCGGCGCCGACGCCAACAACCTGCGGGACGTGGACGTGGACATCCCGCTCGGCGTGCTGTGCGTCGTGACGGGCGTGGCGGGCTCCGGGAAGAGCTCGCTCGTGCACGGCTCGCTGCTGAAGTCCGCCGAGGCGGCGGAGGCGGGTGTCGTGTCGATCGACCAGAGTCCGATCCGCGGCTCGCGGCGCAGCAACCCGGCGACGTACACCGGGCTGCTCGACCCGATCCGCAAGGCCTTCGCGAAGGCCCACGGCGTCAAGCCCGCGCTCTTCAGCGCCAACTCCGAGGGTGCCTGCCCGACCTGCAACGGCGCCGGGGTCGTCTACACCGACCTCGCGATGATGGCGGGCGTCGCGAGTCCGTGCGAGGACTGCGACGGCAAGCGCTTCTCGCCCGAGGTGCTTGAGTACACCTTCGGCGGGCGCGACATCAGCGAGGTGCTGGCGATGTCCGTCGCCGAGGCCGCGGAGTTCTTCGCGGACGGCGACGCCCGCACCCCCGCCGCCCACGCGGTCCTGGCCCGCCTGGTGGACGTCGGCCTCGGGTACCTCACCATCGGCCAGCCCCTCACCACCCTGTCCGGCGGCGAGCGCCAGCGCCTGAAGCTCGCCACCCACATGGGCGAGAAGGGCGGCGTCTACGTCCTGGACGAGCCCACGACCGGCCTCCACCTCGCCGACGTCGCCCAGCTCCTGGCCCTCCTGGACCGCCTGGTGGACGCGGGCAAGTCCGTCATCGTCGTCGAGCACCACCAGGCCGTCATGGCCCACGCCGACTGGATCGTCGACCTGGGCCCCGGCGCCGGCCACGACGGCGGCCGCATCGTCTTCGAGGGCACCCCCGCCGACCTCGTCACCACCCGCGCCACCCTGACCGGCGAGCACCTGGCGGCCTACGTCGGCGCCTGATCCCGCGACGGCGGCGGGCCCCGCCGGTGATCCGGCGGGGCCCGCGTACGTCACACCCGGGAGGCGTCAGATCCGCGTCAGAACCGCGGCATCCTGGGCGCAGGCAATCTGGCCTTGCGGTACTTGCGTTGCGGCCAGCTCGA
This sequence comes from Streptomyces sp. NRRL F-5123, assembly GCF_000721495.1. Classification (GTDB taxonomy): domain Bacteria; phylum Actinomycetota; class Actinomycetes; order Streptomycetales; family Streptomycetaceae; genus Actinacidiphila. Next base: position 4,416 of record NZ_JOHY01000117.1, on the reverse strand, counting down.
CAGCAGCCGGGTGAACTCGGCGGTCTGGGAGGGCGACAGCGCCCGGTGCGGCAGCATGAACACCTCCCGTGGGTCACCGGGCACGACGATCCACGCCGCGTCGGACCGCGTCACGTACGCGATCTTGTCCCACGGGTACGCCGATTCCGTGCCGTTCTGCGCGAAGGTGGCCTTCGAGTCCGTGAACCGCACGGAGAACGGGTCGGCGAGCCGCACCGCGCCCGCCGCGATCTGCCGCGCGTCCCGCCGCCACTTCAGGTGCAGCCCCACAACAACGGCCAAGCCCAGCCCGCACACGACGGCGACCACGGGGACCGTGAAGGCCGTGAGCACGGCGACCACCGCGAGGACGACGGCCCCGGGCGTGATCCGCATCATCTCCCAGCGCTGGATGTGGAAGGACGCCGCGGTGATGTCCTCCACCGTCATGTGGCCCTCGATCTGGATGTCCACCTTCGTCGCTCTTTTCCTCGGCTTGTCGGAACAGGTTGTCGGAACGGGTCGGCCGGGCCGCTCACCAGCGGATGCCGATCTGGGTGCGGGCGCTCCACGCGGTGGCGGTGCGGGGATAGAACCACAGGATCCCGGCGCTGTCGCGGGCGACGGCGTCGGGGTCGCCGTCGCCGTTGAAGTCGTTGAGCCCGGCGAAGGTGTAGGAGTTCCAGCCGGTGCCCACCTGGGTCGGGTTGCTGACGTCGTTGCTGCCGTTGCCGTGGTAATTCCACAGGATCCCGGCGCTGTCGCGGGCGATGACGTCGAGGTTGCCGTCCTTGTCGAAGTCGGCGAGCCCGGCGAGGGCGTAGTTGGTCCACCCGTTGCCCAGCTGGACGCGGGTGCCGAGGCCGGCCCCCACGCCGGTGCCGGGGTAGAGCCACAGGTCGCCCGAGGGGTCGGCGGCGACGACGTCCGGCTTGCCGTCCTTGTTGAAGTCGCGGACGCCGGCGAAGCGGTAGTTGCCCCAGCCGGTGCCGATGGTGACGGTGGGCGTGAGCAGGTTGTGGCCGGCGTCGCCCGGGAAGAGGCGCAGCGTGTTGTCGGGGGCGCGGGCGATGACGTCGGCGTAGCCGTCCTTGTCGAAGTCGGCGACGCCGACGAGGGTGAAGCCGGTGAAGCCGGTGCCGATGTAGAGCGGGCCGGACACCAGCTTCCCCGCGCCGCTGCCCTGGTAGACCCACAGGTTGCCGTAGGTGTCGGCGGCGACCACGTCGGAGTTGCCGTCCCCGTCGTAGTCGGCGAGATCGGCGAAGGTGTACGGCGGGTCCGCGGAGCGGAGGTTGGCCATCGCGGTGACCTGGTCGATGGTCAGCACGGTGCCGTTCCACGTCTGGACGTCGGAGACGGAGCCGCTGTAGAAGGAGGCGCGGGCACCGTTGTTGATGTCGTTGCCGAGGGTGAATCCGCCGGTGAAGCCGGACACGGCGGTGTGCCGGCCGTGGGCCACGAGCCGGCCGTCCACGAACAGGTCCATGACCTTGGTCGCCGGGTCGTAGGTGGCGGTCAGATGGGCCCACTGACCGATGACGGCGGTGCCGCCGGCGGCGCAGTCGTAGCCGCGGGTGGTGTCGGCCGTGGCCATGCAGAAGGACCAGGTGTGGTCGCTCTGCGAGTAGAGCAGGAAGCCGGAGTTCTTGACGCCGTCCTGCGAGGCGATGACACCGCCGAACGCGGCGGGCTTGGCCCACAGGGACAGCGAGAACGGGGCGGACATCGACAGCGCCGCGGTGGACGACATCGTTCCCGTGCCGTCCAGGGTGAGGACGGTGCCGCGCACGTCGTCGGTGTCCCACTGGGCCCCGGACGCGGAGCCGGTGAGCGCCAGGCTCCCGCTCGCGTCGGCGGCGGTGGTGGCCGCGGTGTGCGCCACCCCGTCCTTCAGCGGCCAGATGTGGTCGGGGTTGGAGACGGTCTGCGCGGTCTGCGGGGTGAGCGTGGTGCCGTCGAAGAGGTACGGGGTGACCTGCCCGGTGGTGCGGTCGACCGCCCGCAGCGAGGGCCGGCCCGTCCCGTCGAGGTCGGCGGCCTGCAGTGTGAGGGGGTGGTCCGGGTTCTGGTTCCAGCCTGCCGCGGCGAGCTGGATCTGTCCGGTGGTGGTGAGGGTGGTGCCGTCGGTGCTGATGCCGAGCCCGGTCCAGAGGTCCAGTTCACCGGTGGTGGGGTTCCACAGGTAGAGGGCTGTGCCGGTGGGCAGTTGGGTGGTGGCGAGGGTCCAGCTGTCCCAGTCCTGGGTGCCGTCCGGGGTGTTGAGCGAGGTGAGGGCGTAGCAGCTCGCGCAGGTGCCCCAGTCGGGGTCGAGGAGGAAGCCGTAGCCGTTGGCGGTGAAGCTGTAGGTCAGGTAGAGCGTGTTGTCCATCGTCGCGAGCAGGTCGGGGAGCCCGGTGTTCGCGCCGCTGGTGTCGCCCGCGGTGACGACCTGGGTGGCGGGGGTGCCGTCCTCGTCGACGAAGGTGCCGTCGGGGAGTTCGTAGGGCGCGGTGGACTCGCCGATCGTGGTCGGGTTGCCGGGGGCGATGCTGCTGGCGCTGCCGTCGTTGCAGACGACGGAGCCGCTGCCGTCAGCGCTGAAGTAGGCGAGGACGTCCTGGGCGCCGTTGCCGCAGAAATTGCCGGTGACGGCCTGGGCGCCGTCCCAGTCGGACGGCTTCGGCGTGCCGGCCTCGTCGTCGGTCTGGAGGCCGTTGACGCCGATGTCGGTCGCGGCCTCGTTGACGCCGCCGCCGGGGCGGCCGGTCGACAGCCACGCCCCGGACGGCAGGGCCGTCCCCGGGCCGCCGACGGTGACGAGGTCGGGGGTGCCGTCCATGGTGACGTCGCCGTCACCGGCCGCCGGGCTGATCCCGGTGCCGAGGAATTCCACGAACTTCGGCTCGCCGAGGTTGCCGCCCGGCGAGAACGCGATGACGGTGAGGGTGTTGACGAGCCGGCTGACCGGCACGGTGATCGTGGTCGGGCCGTTCACGTCGACCGTCACCGGCGCGGACTGGTTGAGCTGGTACTCGAAGCCCGAGACGGTCTCGCCGGTCGGAGGGGCGACGGTGAAGGAGCAGCGGGCGCCGATGGGCTGGACCGACCCGAGGCCGGGGTCTTCCAGCGTGGGGCAGGTGTGGCTGTCCGCGGGAGGGGACGTGTCCGGCGCCACCTCGGGGTCGCCCGGCCTGCTGGCGTCCCACCCGAAGGAGCAGGGGGTGGCCGACGCCTTGGAGCTGAGCGTGCCGTCCGACGTGCTCACCGTCCAGCTGAACGTGCCGAGGCCGCCCGGCGACACCTTCTTGAAGAAGGCCTCGGGAACCTTCAGCACGGCGTTCTGGCCCGAGGCGCCGTGATAGGTGTTGGCGGCGATCCCGTTGGCGGCCGTCAGCAGGTTGGTCTTCGCGGTGTCCGCGGTCTTGTAGAGGGTGAAGGTCGTGGTCAGCGCGGGGTGTTCGGGTATTTGTCGTAGGTGATGACGAGCTGCGCCGAGCTGGCCTTGAAGCGCTTGAGGGCGTAGTTGTCGGTGTGGCTGTCCGCCCGCATCACCAGAGTCTGCGCGGTGATCCCGGCGGTTATGTCCTTCGAGATGGTGCTCGTGACGTCGAAGGGCGGCGCGCCGCCCGCGGGGCAGCCGCTGTTGTACCCCAGGGCGAAGTCCTGCTGGTCGACCCGGGTGCCGAGGACCCCCGACCAGTTGTTCCAGGTCGCGTTGGAGGACGACAGGACCTTGGTGGGCGCGTAGAGGTCGACCTTCTGGTTGTGGCCCGATGTGTGGCAGGCCCAGGAGTAGGTCTCGGTGATGTCGAAGTAGGCGCCGTAGATCTTCGCCGTCTTCAGTGATGTCGTCACGGGGAAGTTGAAGAGGCTGATCGCCTCGTCCTGGACGTCGCCGCTGGGACCGACTTCCGCGTCACCGGTGTAGGAGACGGAACTCTTCCAGAAGTTCTGCGTGGGCACTCCGGATCCGGGGCTCGCCCAGCCGGTGGCGCCGTAGGAGGGCGAATAGGTCGGGTCCAGATAGACGGGGTAGCGGGTGTCGCTCGCGTCGAGCAGCGCGGCGGGCGGGGTGAGGGCGAGCATGCCGTGTCCGGCGGTGACGCCCACGCGCCCGTTGCGGGCCGCGGCGCCACGGCGCAGGGCCGAGGACGGGTGGGCGCCGGACGCGTCGCGGCGGAGGGCGTCCGCGGTGGCCGGGGCGATGTCCGCGGTGGTGTCCGGGGCTGCGGTGGTGGTGTCGGCGGAGTCCCAGGCGAGGGGAGTGGGGGCGGTGTAGATCGCGTGTCCGGCGGTGTCCTTGATCTGGACGTTGCCGCTGGTGTCGGAGCCGACGGTGAGGCCGGGGGTGGTGGTGATGTCGGCGTTGAGCAGCGTGGTGAGCTGCGGGTTGTGTGCGGCGGCGGGTGTGTGGAGGGTGAGGACGTCGCTCACGGCGCCGCTGGGGTCGACGGT
>NZ_JOHY01000116.1 GCF_000721495.1 Streptomyces sp. NRRL F-5123 | reverse complement strand
GCGGGAGCGGGTGCGGGTGCGGTGATGCGCGGGGCGGGGACGCGGGCGGGGGCGTCGGTTGGCACGGGGGCGGGGATGTCGCCGGGCACGTCGGCCGGGGCGTCAGCGGGGGCGTCGGGGGAGGCGGAGGTCGGGGCGTCAGCGGGGGTGTCGGCGGAGGCGGAGGTCGGGGGCACCGGCGTCGGCTCGGGCGCCGCGCCGGTGTCAGCTTTTCCCATCGCTGCCGCCTCCTTCTCGGGGTGGTCGGGGTGGTCGGGGTGGTCGGCGTCGGAAGTCTGGTCGGGGTGGCCGGGCCGGTCGGGTCCGTCCGGTCGGCGGGGGTGCGGCGGGGGTGCCTGGGCCGCCTCCGCCGGGGTCAGGAAGCGGCCGGTGGTGCGGCTGAGGTAGCCCATGACCGTCCACTCCAGGTCCTTCATCTGGAGCAGGATCCGGCCGTCCGGGCGTACGGCCACGAAGCGGTTGCCCGCGCCGGGTGCGCTGCCGTCCGCGGCGGCCTCGGGCAGCACCGCGTAGAGGTCGACGTGGCCGTGGCGGGCGGCGACCGCGGGGTCGCCGCCGTGCTCGTAGACGTCGATGCGGCCGATGCCGAGCGGGGCGGCGAGCGGGACGAGGTCGCCCTCGACAAGGGCCAGGACGCCCGTGCGGGCGAGCCCGTCGAGGAGCACCACGGGCATTCCGAAGCGGCTGAAGACCGGGTGGTCGGGCGGGAGTTGCAGGGTGTAGGTCGAGCGCTTGCCGCCGGGGTGGAGGCGGGTGCGGGAGGTCGACACGAAGAGGTCGGTGAGCAGCACCGGGGAGCCGGGGCTGTGGTACGGGTCGGGTACGGGCGTCTCGTCGGCGTCGTGCCAGGGCGCCCAGCGGGGGGCGGCGGGCAGCCGGTCCGCCATGAGGACGCGGACCTCGAAGTGCGGCCGGTCCTTGACGAGCAGCGTGCCGTTGGGGGCCACGACGTCCCCGGTGATGCGGACGCGGACCACCGACTGGCCGATGTCGGGGCGGCGTTCGACGACGTCGGCCCGGATGCGCCTGGGCGGTGCGGCGGTGCCCGACTCGTGGACCTTGAGGAAGTGGTGGAAGCGGACCTCTTCGAAGGCGTAGACCTCCAGACCGGGGACGAGGTGGGAGGCCGCCTCGTACGCGATCTCGGTCACGAACGTGCCGGGGAGGGTGGGGACGCCCGCGACGCGGTGGCCGCGCAGATAGGCGTCGGTGGTGAGGTCGAAGACCCGCTCGAAGGTGACGGAGTCGGCGCCCTCGCGGGCCACTTCGCGACCGAGGTAGAAGTCGGGCGTACGGGGCCGGTCCGGCGCCGCCGGGCCGGCCGGACGGGGGGTGCGGGTGACGGTGGCGAGCTGCGGGACGCGGTCCCCTGCGGTGCGCGGGGCGGGCAGCGTCACCCGGACCGGGGGCGTGTCGGCGGGTGCGGCCTCCCGTGGGGTGAGGAAGCCGGGCAGCAGGCGCTCCACCGCCTGGCGTTCGGCGTCCCCGAGGTGGATCGCGTACGGCGCGGGGGCGGCGAGGTGCAGCTCGCGGACGAAGTGGTGCACGCCCTCCGGGGTGCTCATCGCCGAGTACAGGCCGCTCTTCTCGAAGTAGGCCTTGGTCAATTCGGCCGCGCCCAGGCCGACATCGCCCCAGAGCGTCCATCCGACGGTGAACTCGCGTACTCCATGGACCTGGTGGGCATAGGTCGCGGCGGTGCCGAGCAGGTCGTTGCCGGAGGCGTAGTCGGCCTCGCCGATCTGGCCTGTCATGCCCAGCAGGGAGCCGAAGTTGCACCACGCGGCCGGGGGGCGGCCGCGCAGCGCGGCCTTGAGGTTGCGGTAGCCGCGCAGCTTGAGGTCGCGGACCTGGCGGAATTCGGCGAGGCTCTTGGTCGCGACCGGGGCCGAGCGGTTGAGGCCCGCGGCATTGACGAGCAGGTCGATGCGGGCGCCGCCGGTCTCGGCCGCGATGCGCTCCATGGCGGCGGCCACCTGCGCCGGGTCGGTCACGTCGCAGGCGAGGTAGCGGACGTGCGCGGCGCCGCTGTGCTCGGCCATCCGTGCGAGGTTGCCGCGGATGACACGGGCCTGGCCGATGCGCTCGTAGGCGCGGTTGAGCTGCGCCGGGGTGCGGCCCGAGCCGAGGCCGCGGCGGATGTAGTCGGCCCGCCCCTTGGCGAAGTCGGCGTCGCTCAGAGCGAGATACTCCGCCGGCTGCGAATCCACCGGGTTGGAGCCCAGGACGTAGAGCGTCGGCCGGAAGTGCCGGGCCAGCTCGGTCAGCAGCTCGGCGGTGATGCCGCGTCCGCCGCCGACCGCGACGACGACGCTGCCGGGCCCGAGCGCGGCCCGCTCCGTCAGCTCGCCGGGCTGCCGCGTGAGGCTGACGGCCAGCCGTACGCCGCCGCCGTCGTAGGCCACGGGCAGCCCGCGCGCGTACGCCGACTCCCGTACGGCGCGGGCGACTCCGTCCGCCGGGTCACGGGTGTCGGTGACGAGGGCGAAGGTGGCGGTGTCCGGGTATTCGAGGTGGATGACCTTGAACAGGCCGGTGAAGAGGCCGGTGTACGGGTGCGGGGTGCGGCCGGTGAGCCCGCCGAGCAGGAGGCCGATGCAACTCGCCTGAGCCGGGCCGGAGTCGGCGGGGGCGGCGAGGGTGGCGTGGCGGAGCTGGACGACCTGGAAGAGGAGTTCGTGCAGGGCGTCGGGGGCCTCTCCTGCGGGGTCGGGGGCGGTGGGGTCGGCGGCGTCGGTCGCGGAGAGGTCGGTGAGGTCGGTGAGGTCGGTGAGCAGGCGGATGTGCCGCAGGCGGTGGTCGGGGTCGGCCGCTTCCAGCAGGGGGCCGGCCTCTTCGGCGGAGCTGACGTGGTGGACGCCGGGTGTGCCGTCCGCCGGTGCGGTGCAGAGCACGAGCGTGCCGGGCGGCGCGCCCGCCGCCGCTGCCGCGCCGGGCCGGTCGGTCAGGACGACGGTGGGGGCGTCGGGCCAGAACGGCACCTCGTCGCGCACCGGCCGCCCCGGGGACTCCGCCAGGGCCGGCACGTAACGCGACACCGTCAACGGCCGTACGCCGTCCGGGCCTTCGTACCGCCCCTCGTCCCTGAAGCTGGGCGGTACCCCGACCGCGGCGGCGGGGGCTTCCTCCGCGGCGGGCGGCGAGGTAGGGGCGCTGATCCGTACGGCCAGGTCGGGCGCACCCTGCTCGCCGCGGCACACGACGAGGGCGTTGCGCGCGCCGGGCTTCCGCGCCAGGACCTGGAGGACACCGACGGCTCCCTCCGCGCCCAGGAAGCACGCGGGCCGGTCCGTGCGGTGGGCCCCGCACTCGACGGCGTCGCCGGGCTTCCCGGGGGCGGCTTCCGTGATGTCCGGGGTGTCCAGGTAGGCCAGCACGTCGAGGCCGTGGGCGGTCGCGGTCTCCTCCGTCACGAGGGCGAGGAGGAATGCCCCCTCGGCCAGGACGGTGTCCGCGTCGAGGGCCTCGTCGAGCAACTGCCGTACCTCGGCGGTGCTGTTGCCGTTGATGCCGCCGACGAGCGCCATCGTCAGCTCGCCCTGCCGCAGGTAGCGGATCGCGACGTCGATCGCGCTCAGCGTGGACGTGAAGCCCGTGTCCACCGTCATGTTGAGGCCCTTGAGGTCGAAGTAGTTCGCGACCCGGGCCGGGATGACGTTCGGCATCATGCCGGGGAAGGAGTCCTCGCTCGACGGCGGCACGAGCCGCCGCACCTCCGCCTTGAGCCGCTCCAGCGCGTCCGGCAGCCAGGGCGCGGCGGCGAGTTCGGGGTCGGTGCGCAGCGCGAGCGTGAGGTCGTCGAGGTAGCAGCGCGTCGCGTAGAGCGTGGCGTTGCGCGTCGCGCCGAGGTGCCCGAGGACGACACCGGTCGTCTCGCGGCTGTCCTCCCAGAAGCCGCCGAGGGTGTCCCGCAGCCGGTGCGCGCAGCGGAGGACCATGAGCTGGCAGCGGTCGATCCCGCGCATCATGCCCGGGGGCATGCGGACCTGCTGGAAGGACGGCAGCGGGTAGGTGTCCCCGAAGGACAGCCCGCCGGGGGTGGCGCAGGCACCGGTCAGCCAGCCGGGGAGGTCGCCGCCGGGCGCGTCCGGGGCCCCGTCGGCGTCGGCGGCGGCGTCTTCTTCGGAGGGCGGGACGTGGGCCGTACGGGCGACGATCGCGATGCGCTGCCGCTGCGGGTCGGTGTCCGCGGCGCCGGGCGCGCTCGCGGCGGGTTCGGCTTCCGCTGCCGCGATCGGGGGCTCCTGGACGACGAGGTGGGCGTTCGTCCCCCCGAAGCCGAAGCCGGACACCGCGGCCGTACGGCGGCGCCCGCCGCGCGGCCAGGGCACGGCCTCGGTCGGCACCGTCAGGTGGGAGCCGTCGATCGCGAAGTCCTTCGGCGTCTTCGTGAAGCGGTGCTGCGGCGGGATCACGTCGTGCCGGAAGCCGAGCACCACCTCGATGAGCGAGGCCACGCCCGCGGCCCAACCCGTGTGCCCGATCACGGACTTGTTGGACGTGACGACCACCGGGCCGCGGTCGCACCCCGCTTCGCTCTCCCCCGCCAGCACCTCGCTCACCGTCTCGCGCAGCGTGGTGAATTCGGCGAGGTCGCCCGCCGGGGTGCCGGTCGCGTGCGCGACGACCCACTCCGGGCGGACGCTGTCCATACCGGGCGCCGCCAGCGCCCGCCGGATCGCGAGCTTCTGGCCCGCCGCGCTCGGCGCGTAGATCGCCTTGCCCTTGCCGTCCGAGGACGAGCCGAAGCCGCGGATCGTGGCGAGCACGGGGTCGCCGTCGCGGCGGGCGCGGCTCAGCCGCTTCAGGACGACGGTGGCGGCCCCGTCCGAGAACAGGACGCCGTCGCTCGCCTTGTCCAGCGAGCGCACCTCGCCGCCCACGGAGAGCCCGTTGAGCTTGGCGAAGAGGATGGAGCCGCGCGGCCCCACCGCGAAGGAGCCGCTGCACACGGCGATGTCGTGCCGCCCCTCCAGCAGCCCCTTGAGGCCGAGGTCGACGGCGTAGAGGGAGGAGGAGCAGGCGGTGTCGACGAGCAGCAGCTCGGCGCTGTCCGGAAGCACCCCGCGCATCGCCCCCAGCCCCACCTGGTGCGGGAAGAACCGGAGCGGGTCCGGACCGCTGCGGCCGTAGTGCGCCGCGAGCCGCCGCCCGATCCCGTCGAGCGCTGCGGCCTTCTCCGCGTCCCCGAGCCCCAACTCGTCCAGAACCGGCCCCATCCGGGCCAGCACCCCGGCCCGTACGGTCGCCTCCTCCAGGTGCTGCGAGCCGTCCGCGGTGTAGCCGACGAGGAAGGAGCACCGGTCGTCGGGCCCGTGCGCGACGCCCTCCATGGCCTGGAGGAGCGAGTGCCGCAGCCACAGGGTCGTCGACTCGACGTCGCCACCGCTGCCCCGGCTGTTCCCGCCGTCCGTGCCGCCCCTTCCCTCCAGTTCGGCCGCGAGCCGCGGGTGCGGGACGAAGTCGGTGATGAAGGCGGAGTGCTTGGAGTAGGTCTTGTCCTCGGCCCGCTTGTCGGCGGAGTAGAACTTGTCGTTGTCCCACCGGTCGGCCGGGATCTCGACGAACCGGTCGGCGCCGAGCATGAGTTCGCGCCAGTACTCGTCGGGATCGTTGGCGCCGGGCACGACGATGCCCATGCCGACGACGGCGATCTCGTCCGTGAAGCGGCCTCCGGCCGGGCCGGGGGTGACGACCGCCGCCGCACGCGGGGCCGGTGCCGTAGCGGCCGGCGCCGCCGCGGGCCGCTGGGCCGCAGGTGCCGTAGCGGCCGGGACGGCGGGCGCCCCCGGGGGCGGTGGCGTGGTGACGGCTGGTATGGCCGTCTCCGCGGCGGGCGTGCGGGGGGCGGAAGGGAGGGCGGTCCCGGCGGCCGTCTGCGCCGCGGATACGCCGAGGACGGCGGCGGGGGCCGTCGTCGCGGCAGGCGCGGGCGGCGGGGACAGGAGGGCCTGGCCGGTGGACAGGCCGCCGTCGGCGAGGAGGAGTTGGCCGGTGATCCAGCTGGAGCGGGGGGACGCCAGGAAGGCGACGACCTCCGCCAGCTCCTCGGGGTGGCCCAGGCGTCCGAGCGGGGTCGCGGCGATGGTCGCGGCCTGCATGGCGGCGGCGTCCGGGAAGAGGTCGGCGACCTCGGAGTAGAGCATGCCGGCCGCCGCCGTGTTGACGCGGATGCCGTCACGCGCGTAATCCACCGCCAGATAGCGGGTCATGGCCTCGACCGCCGCCTTCGCGGGCCCGCACGCGAGGTAGTTGGCCATGACGAACTGGCCGCCGCCGAGCGTGGAGATGTTGACGATGCTGCCGCCACCGCGCCGCGCCATGAGGGGGGCCGCCCGGCGGGCGCACGCCAGACCGCCCTTGAGGTTGGTGTCGAGGGCGCGGTCGAGCAGCCGGTCGGTGACCTCCGCGGTGGGCACGAGCGCGCCGCCGGCCGCGTTGTTGACCAGGATGTCGAGGCCGCCGAAGCGCTCCTCGATCTCCGTGAACATGTGGTCCACCTGCCCGGCTACGGCGACGGACGCGCGGATCACATGCGCGCGCCCGCCCGCCGCCTCGATCTCCGCGAGGGTGTCGCGCGCGGGGCCCGGCGAGTGGAAGTGGTTGACGACGACCGTCGCGCCGCCCGCGGCAAGGCGTTTGGCGATGACCTTGCCGACGTTGCGGGCGCCGCCCGTGACGAGGGCGACCTTGCCGTGCAGCTCTGCGGATCCGGATCCGGTGGACACGTCGGGCGCTCCGTTCACGCCGCGGAGGCGAGGATCAGGTCGGCGATCTTGCCGAGCGTGTTGTACGCCGCCGGACGCACATCGGACGGACGCGGCGGCAGCCCGTACCGGTCACCCACCCGCACCAGCAACTCC
>NZ_JOHY01000115.1 GCF_000721495.1 Streptomyces sp. NRRL F-5123 | reverse complement strand
GCGTCTGACGTCATGACGTGTCCGGTGCCGGACGGGGTGCGCATTCCTGCGGGGGCACCCCCGGATCGTCCCCCTCCCGAGGTCTCGTCGGCGGCTGCCTGCCGGTGGGGGCGGGGGTGGGTGGGTGACGTGGCCCTCCCGGGGTCTCGTGGGTGGCTGCCTGCCGGTGGGGGTGGTGTCCAGGGGACTGCGGTTCGCCCCCGATGGCGAGTCACCCCCGCAGGGGGGCCGTCAGCCGACGTCCTACTCACACGGGTGGTGGGGTGGGAAGCACCCCGCGCCGCAGGCGCGGGTGTCCCCGCGGGGGAAAGCCGGTGACGTCCGCTGGGTGTCTGACTAAGGTCAGAGGATGGAGAGCGAGCAGATCGGTCAGGTGCGGCGCTTCAGTCGCGTGGTCACCGCGCGGGTGGGGGTGCTCAATGAGCACTATCTGGGGCGGGGGCGGCCCTACGGGGAGTCGCGGGTGTTGTGGGAGATCGGCCCGGAGGGGCGGGACGTGCGGGGGTTGCGGGAGCGGCTCGGGCTGGACTCGGGGTACATGAGCCGGCTGCTGCGCAGCCTGGAGGGGGCGGGGTTGGTGGTGGTGGAGCCGCAGACGGGGGACCGGCGGGTGCGGACGGTGCGGCTGACGGAGGCGGGCGGGGTGGAGCGGGCGGCGCTGGAGGGGCGCAGCGACGAACTCGCGGGGAGTCTGCTGGCGCCGCTCAACGAGGGGCAGCGGGCGCGGCTGGTGGCGGCGATGGGGGAGGTGGAGCGGCTGCTGACGGCGGGGCTGGTGACGCTGGACGAGGTCGATCCGGAGCATCCGGACGCGCGTGCGTGCCTGCTCGCGTACTTCGAGGAGCTGGGGTCCCGGTTCGACACCGGGTTCGACCCCGCCTTGAGCCTGCTGCCCGACGCGGGCGGGCTGCGGGCGCCCGCGGGGGTGTTCCTGGTCGCGCGGCTGCACGGGGAGGCGGTCGGGTGTGCGGGGCTGAAGCTGCCGGCGGGGGCGCCCGCGGAGGTCAAGCGGATGTGGGTGGCGCCGCGGGCGCGGCGGCTGGGGCTGGGGCGGCGGTTTCTCGCGGAGCTGGAGGCGCGGGCCGTGCGCGCGGGGCACGACACGCTGCGGCTGGACACCAACAAGGCACTGGACGCCGCGATCGGCCTCTACCACGCGAGCGGCTTCCGCGAGGTCCCGGCGTTCAACGACGAGCCGTACGCCCATCACTGGTTCGAGAAGCAGGTGGCCGCCCGGCGCCCGTAAGGCCCATGCCGGGAAGCGCGACGTGTGGAGGTGTGGGGGAATATCGGGGAGAAGGGGATGAATCCCTCTGTGCGGCCGGCGGGTCCGGCCCGACCCGGTCGGGGGTGAGCCATGAGCGCCAGCGGCGACTCCCCTGCCCCGGAGCCCCCGCCGCCCGACCGCGCGCACGCGCCGCCGCCCGGTGCGGGCGGCATGCCCGCGACGGGGACGCTGCTGGACACCCTGCGGGTCGCGGTCGTCATGCTCGACACCACCGGCCGGGTGCTGCTGTGGAGCCCGCTGGCGGAGGAGGTGCTCGGGTGGGCGGGCGAGCACATCGTGGGGCGGCGGGTCGGCGGCCTCTTCGGGCCGGGCGGGCACACCCCGGAGGGCGAGCCGGTCACCCCGCCGGTGCAGACCGCGGCCGAGGCCGAGCGGCTGCTCGGGGAGCTGCTGCGGGAGGGGCGCTGGGAGGGCATCCTCGCGCTGCGGCACCGCGACGGGCACACCGTGCAGGTCGAGGCGCGGGCCTCGCTGCTGGTGGACGGGGACGGGCGGCCGTTCGTGCTGGCCTCGATCGTGGAGACCAGCCGGCTGCGCACCCTGGAGCACGACCTCGCGGCGCTGGACTCGCTCTTCGACTCCTCCCCGCTGGGCGTGGCGATCTTCGACAAGGAGCTGCGCTACGTCCGCGTCAACGACGCGCTGGCCGGGATGAACGGCGTGCCGGCCGCCGCGCACATCGGCCGGACGATCGTCGAGGTCATGCCGGACGCGCGGACGGCCGAGTCGCTCACCGCGCTGCAGCGCGACGTGCTGGTCACCGGCCGCCCGGTGATCGACCTGGTGTCGCCCGCCCCCGTGGGCACCGGCCACCGCTCGGTGTCCTACCACCGGCTGGTGGACCGGGCCGGCCGGGTGCTCGGCATCAGCGCGACCGTCATCGACGTCACCGAGCGGGTGGAGGCCGCCGCGAAGGCCGAGCGCGCCCGGCGGCGGCTCACGCTGCTCAACGACGTCGGCTCGCGCATCGCCGGACAGCTGGACGTGCGGCGCAACGCCGAGGAACTGGCCGCCGCGCTCGTACCGGACTTCTGCGACTACTCCGGCGTGGTGCTGCACTCCCAGCTCGCCAAGGGCGGCGAGCTGCCCTCGGCGACGTACACCGACAACACCCCGATGCGGCAGACCGGCGTCGGCGCGGTCAACTGGAATTCGGACGTGGTGCGGATGATCCGCCCCGGGCAGGCGATGTCCTTCGACCGCAAGTCGCCCTTCGGGCAGGTGCTCGCGACCGGCAGGCCCAGGCTGCTGTCCTCCAGTGACGAGCTGGCGAGCATGACCTTCCCCGACGACCCGAAGGTGCGCGCGACCTTCGCCGTCGGCATCCGCTCGCTGCTGGTGCTGCCGCTGCGCGCGCACGGCGTCGTGCTGGGGCTGCTGATCGTCAGCCGGGCGGAGGGGCGGGAGGCCTTCGACCAGGAGGACATCGCGCTCGGCATGGAGCTCGCCGACCGGGCGGGCGCGGCGCTGGACAACGCCCGGCTGTACGTGCGCGAGCGCGAGGGCGCGCTGATGCTCCAGCGCTCCCTGCTGCCGCGCTCCACGCCCGCCGCGCCCGGCGTGGACGTCGCCTACCGCTACGTGCCCGGCAGCAGCGCCGCCGAGGTCGGCGGCGACTGGTTCGACGTGCTGCCGCTGGCCGGCGGCCGGGTCGCCTTCGTCGTCGGCGACGTCATGGGCCACGGCCTGGGCGCCGCCGCCACCATGGGCCGGCTGCGCACCGCCGTACGGACGCTGGCCGCGCTGGACATGAAGCCCGACGAGCTGCTGCGCCGGGTCGGCGAGCTGGGCGAGGACCTGGCGCAGAGCCCCAGCGAGGGCTGGATGGCCACCGCCGTCTACGCCGTCTACGACCCCTCCACCCGGCGCTGCGCCATCGCCCAGGCCGGCCACCCGCCGCCCGTCGTCATCGAGCCCGGGGGCGACGGCGAGGAGGGCGGCGCGCACGAGGCGCGGCTGCTGGACCTGCCGCCCGGGCTGCCGCTCGGCGTCGGCGGCGGCGGTTTCGAGACCACCGAGCTCGACATCCCGGACGGCACCGTGCTGGTGCTCTACACCGACGGCCTCATCGAGTCGCGCCGGCACGACATCGGCACCGGCCTGGAGCGGCTGCGCGCCACCCTGAGCCGCCCGCTGGACTCGCTGGAGGACGCCTGCGACGGGCTGCTGGCCACCATGGAGCCCGGCCGCGAGCCGGACGACGTCGCGCTGCTGATGGCCCGGCTCGGCACCCTCCCCGGCGGCTCCACCGCCGCATGGTCCTTCCCCGCCGAGGCCAGCGCGGTGCGCCTGGCCCGCCGCCGGGTGCGGGACACGCTCGCCGAGTGGGACCTGCCGGAACTCGTCGACGTGACCGTGCTGCTGGTCAGCGAGCTGGTCACCAACTCGCTGCGGTACGCGCACGGGCCGATCGGGGTGCGGATGGTGCGCGGCGGTTCCCTGCTGGTCGAGGTGTCCGACCCGCTCCCCGACCCGCCGCAGGAGCGGGTGGCCACCGCGGAGGACGAGGGCGGCCGCGGCCTGCAGCTGGTGGCCGGGGCGTCCCGCCGCTGGGGGACCCGGCACGGGCCGCTGGGCAAGACCGTATGGTTCGAACTTGCACTACCGTGACGGGTGGGGCGGCCGGTGGGAGCCTTACCCGCGGTCGCCGCAGGTCACAGGCGTACGGGGGGCGTGGGAACGCTCCCGGCACGCGCCGGGCGCCGACCCGCCCGTGATCAACGGAAGGGTTCACCCGGCGCGTGCCGGGTATTCCGAAGAAACGAGAGCGAAAGGCGAGGCCGCGGTGGTCAGGGGAGGGCCCCCGTACCCCGGGAGCCGAGATGATGCTGTGATCGACAAGACCGTGTGCTGGACGGTCCGCATGCTGAATACTCAGCTCCAACCGGTCCATGTGTGCTGAGCTGGAGGGGTCGGGCGAGTGAGCGACATGCCAGCCGGGGCGGTTCCGCCCCGGGCGGACGACGCGGACGCGGCGACGACCGCGGTCTGGCAGTCGAGCCCGCCCGGTTCCCTCTACGACTACATACGCGTCGCGTCGTTCTCGCTCGGACCGGACGGCCGGATCGACCAGTGGAGCGACCGCGCCGCCGAGTTCTTCGGGGTCTCCGCCGACGACGCCGTCGGCCGCGACCCGATCGCCGCCTTCGCCCCGCCGCGCGTCCAGCAGGCCGGCCACGAGCGGCTCGGCGAGATCCTCAACGGCCGCGAATGGACGGGCCTGGTGCCCTTCACCGACGGCTCCGGCGGCGAGGGCCTCGCCGAGGTGTACGTCATGCCCGCCGACCGCGGTGCCCTGTGCATCGCGGTGGACGTCGCGACGCTGCGGCAGATCGAGACCGACCTCGCCGCCTCGCAGGCCGTCTTCGGGCAGTCCCCGATGGGCTTCGTGCTCTTCGACACCCGGCTGCGGCTCATCCGCGTCAACGACCGCTTCGCGACCGTCTTCGGCCGCCCCGCCGACGAGCACCGCGGCCGCGGCCCGCACGACTTCCTCTCCCGCGTCGAGGCCGACCGGCTCACCGCCGCGCTGCGCCAGGTGCTGGAGACCGGCGAGGCCGTCCTCGACATGCCGCTGGTCGGCACCGTGCCCGGCGACCCGGGCCGCCGCCGCTGGTCCATGTCGCTCTACCGGCTGCACAGCGCCAGCGGCCGCGCGATCGGCGTCGCGGGCCTCGCCATGGACGTCACCGGACGCCAGCGGGCCGAACGCGAGGCCGCCCACGCGCGGCGCAACCTGGCGCTGCTCAACGAGGCCGGATCCCGTATCGGCACCTCCCTCGACCTGGAGACCACCGCCCGCGAGCTGCTCGACGTGGCGGTGCCGCACTTCTGCGACCTCGCCTCCGTCGACCTCTACCAGGCGCTGCTGGTCGGCGCGGAGGACCTGGGCGGCACCACCGACGGCAGCGGCGAGCTGCGCCGGGTCGCGTTCGCCAGCTCCGTGTCCGACGCGCCCGTCGCCATGGCCGGGGACGACGACGACACCTCCGCCGAGGAGGGGCCCGTCTCCGTCGGCGCCGTCCACCGCTACCGCTTCAGCTCCGCGAGCGCCCGCGCGCTGCGCACCGCCCAGCCGCAGATCCTCGACGGCGACGGCGGGCAGGACCTGGGCGGCGCCCTCGTCCAGTCCACCCTCGTCGTCCCGATGGTCGCCCGCGACACCGTCCTCGGCCTCGTGCAGTTCTCCCGCGCCAAGGGCAGCGAGCCCTTCGCCGAGCGCGACCGGATGCTCGCCGAGGAACTGGCCGCGCGCGCCGCCATCTTCATCGACAACGCCCGCCTCTACCGGCGCGAGCACGAGCGCGCGCTGATCCTCCAGCGCAGCCTGCTGCCGCCGGACGACCCCGAGGCCGCGGGCCTCGACATCGCCTGCCGCTACCTGCCCGGCAGCATGGAGACCGAGGTCGGCGGCGACTGGTTCGACGTCATCGAGCTGCCCGGCCACCGCACCGCCCTCGTCGTCGGCGACGTCATGGGCCGCGGCCTGCGCGCCGCCGTCGCGATGGGTGAACTGCGCACCGCCGTACGGACGCTGGCCATGCTCGACCTGGAGCCCGGCGAGGTGCTCAGCGCGCTCGACGAGGTCGTCCGCGGCCTCGGCGCGCCCACCTCCGGCCGCACCCGGCGGGCCACCGCGAAGGAGCGCGGCGACTCCGACCTCGCCGAGGTCTACCTCGCCACCGTCGTCTACGTCGTCTACGACGCGGTCACCCGGCGCTGCACCATCGCCAACGCCGGCCACCTCCCGCCCGCCGTCGTCGAACCCGGCGAGCAGCCCATGCTCCTCGAACTGCCCCGCGGCGTCCCGCTCGGCGTCGGCGGCGAGCCCTTCGAGGAGAGCGAGGTCGAACTCGCCGAGGGCACGCTGCTCGCCCTCTACACCGACGGCCTCGTCGAATCCCGCAACCTCCCGCTGGACGAGGGCCTCGACGCCTTCCGCAGCTCCCTCGACGGGCCCGAACGCCCGCTGGAGGACATCTGCGACCACGTCCTCGCCACGCTCGACACCGCGCACGGCGAGGACGACATCGCTCTCCTCATGGCCCGCATCCGCGGCCTGCCCGCCGAGCAGGTCGGCGACTGGTCGCTCAAGCCCCAGCCCACGTCGGTGGCCCGCGCCCGCGAACTCGCCCGCGACCAGCTCCTCGCCTGGGACCTCGGCGACCTCGTCGACACGACCGAACTCCTCGTGAGCGAGCTCGTCACCAACGCGCTCCGGCACGGCTACGGCGACATTCGCCTGCGGCTGCTGCTCGATCGGACGCTGGTGTGCGAGGTGTGGGACAGCGCGCTCGTCCAGCCCCGGCGGCGCCGGGCCCGCGACACGGACGAGGGGGGGCGGGGGCTTCAGCTCGTGACGATGCTCAGCGAGAGCTGGGGCTCTCGGCGGACGCACCGCGGCAAGACGGTGTGGTTCGAGCTCGCCCTCCCCGGGCGGGGGTCGCACGCGGCGACGCCGACGGTGGATGAGTTGCTCAGTATGTTCTGAGGGCGCTCCGTTCTGCCTGTTGCGGTTTGCCGCGCGATCTTCCCGCCGTAGGGGCTGGTCGCGCCGTTCTCCCCCAGAGCTGCGCCTGGGAGGTGCCCCCAC
>NZ_JOHY01000114.1 GCF_000721495.1 Streptomyces sp. NRRL F-5123 | reverse complement strand
CGGCGGCACCGGCACCCTCGGCGCCCTCCTCGCCGAACACCTCGTCACCACCTGGAACATCACCCACCTCCACCTCACCAGCCGACGCGGACCCCACGCCCCCGGCGCACCCGAACTCACCCAACGACTCCGACAACTCGGCGCCACCGTCCACATCACCGCCACCGACGCCACCGACACCCACGCCCTCCACGCACTCATCGACAACATCGACCCCACCCACCCCCTCACCGCCGTCATCCACACCGCGGGCACGACCCACGACGCCGTCCTCACCGCCCAGACCCCGCAGGCCCTCGCGGACGTCTGGACGGCCAAGGCCAACTACGCCGCCGCCAACGCCTACCTCGACGCCCTCGCCACCGACCGCACCGGCCACCCCACCACCTCCGTCGCCTGGGGCCTGTGGGCCACCACCAGCACCATCACCGGCAAGCTCGGCGAGGCGGACCTCGCCCGTATGGCCCGCACCGGAGTCACGCCGCTCACCACCGAGAAGGCCCTCGCGCTCTTCGACGCCGCCCTGGAGCACGGCAGCCCGCAACTGGCGGCGGTCGGCCTCGACGTGCCCGCGCTCGCGGCACAGCCCGCGAGCACGCTGCCCGCGGCGATGCGCGGCCTGGCCGCGCGCCCTGGCGGCGCCACCCGCCGGGCGGCCGCGGCCCAGCAGCAGCCCGACGACTGGGCGCGGCGGCTCGCCGGGCTCCCGGCGGCCGATCGGCGCCAACAGCTGCTGGCTCTCGTGCGGTCCAACGTCGCAACGGTGCTCGGGCACGCCGACGCCGAAGGGGTGCTGGAGCAGACGCCGTTCACGGATCTCGGCTTCGACTCGCTGACCGGCGTCGAGCTGCGCAACCGGCTCTCGGCGGCGACGGGGCTGCGGCTGCCCGCCGCGCTCGTCTTCGACTTCCCCTCGGCCGGGGCGCTGGCCGACCACCTGCTCGGCCGGCTGGTGCCGGACGGCTCGTCCGCGGCGCAGGACGGCGCGGACGCGGTGCTCGGGGAGCTGGCGCGGCTGGAGGGCGCACTCGCGGCGCTCGACCTGCCCGAGGCGGACGCACGGGCGGTGACAGGTCGGCTTGAGGGGCTGCTGGCGCAATGGAAGGCGGCGTCCGCGCCGCCGGCCGAGGACAGCGCGGCCGACCGGCTGGCGCTCGCCGGCACCGACGAGGTGCTGGCGTTCATCGACCGCGAGCTGGGCGCCTCCTGACGCCCGGCCCGCCAGGACCGGCACCACGACCAGGACCGCAACCGGCACCGCGACCGGACCCGCAACAGGACCCGGAACCGCACCGCCGCCGCTGCTGACGCTGCGGCACCCGCTCCGACACCACCCGCTCCGACACGTGTGGAGGCCGTGACCGACCATGCCCGACGACCAGAGGCTTGTCGACTACCTCAAGCGTGTGGCGACGGATCTGCACGACACGCGGCGGCGACTGCGCGAGGTGGAGGACCGGGACCGCGAGCCCGTCGCGATCGTCGCGATGTCCTGCCGTTTCCCCGGCGGCGTGGCCTCGCCGGAGGAGCTGTGGGAGCTGGTGGCCGGCGGCGGGGACGCGGTCGGGCCCTTCCCCGCGGACCGCGGCTGGGACCTCGCGGGGCTGTACCACCCGGACCCGGACCACCCGGGGACGACGTACACCCGCGAGGGCGGCTTCCTGCACGACGCCGACCGGTTCGACGCGGGCTTCTTCGGGATCAGCCCGCGCGAGGCGCTGGCCGTCGACCCGCAGCAGCGCAAGCTGCTGGAGGTGGCGTGGGAGCTGTTCGAGCGCGCGGGCCTGGACGCGACGGGCCTGCGCGGCAGCCGCACGGGCGTCTTCGTCGGGGCGGCGACCATCGGCACGACGACGTCGGGCGCCCCGGTCCTCAAGGAGTCCGAGGGCTACGCGGGCGCGGCGCCGAGCATGCTGTCGGGACGGCTCTCGTACACCTTCGGGCTCGAAGGCCCGGCCCTGACGGTGGAGACGGCATGCTCCGCGTCGCTGGTGGCGATGCATTTGGGGATGCAGGCACTGCGCCGCGGCGAGTGCTCCCTCGCGGTGGCGGGCGGGGTGACGATCATGGCGACGCCCGCGGTCTTCACGGGCTTCGCGCGCCAGCGCGCGCTGTCCGCGGACGGCCGCTGCAAACCCTTCGCGGCGGCGGCGGACGGCACCGGCTGGGGGGAGGGCGCCGGGCTGATCCTGCTGGAGCGTCTGTCGGACGCCCGCCGCAACGGCCACCCGGTGCTCGCCGTCATCCGCGGCTCCGCGGTCAACCAGGACGGTGCGAGCAACGGCATCACCGCGCCCAACGGGCCCTCCCAGCAGCGCGTCATCCGCCAGGCCCTCGTCTCCGCGGGCCTGTCGTCCGCCGAGGTGGACGCCGTCGAGGCGCACGGGACGGGTACCCGGCTCGGCGACCCGATCGAGGCCGACGCGCTGCACGCGACGTACGGGGCGCAGCGGCCCGCGGACCGGCCGCTGCTGCTCGGCTCGGTCAAGTCCAACATCGGGCACACCCAGGCGGCGGCCGGTGTCGCGGGCGTCATCAAGACGGTGATGGCGATCCGGCACGGCGTCTTCCCCGCGACGCTGCACGTCGACGAGCCGACCCCGCACGTCGACTGGACGTCGGGGGCCGTGCGGCTGGTGACCGAGCCGGTGGACTGGCCGCGTACGGACCATCCGCGGCGGGCCGGCGTGTCGTCGTTCGGGGTCTCGGGCACCAACGCGCATCTGATCGTGGAAGAGGCCGTGGAGGGCCCGGTCGAGGAGGCCCCGGAGCCGGCCGGGCGGGACGAGTCGAACACGGCCGCGGCCCCGGCGGCGGTGCGCAGCACGCTCGTGCCGTGGGTGCTGTCGGCGCGGGACACCGCCGCGCTGGCGGAGCAGGCACGCGATCTCGCCGGGTGCGAGGAGGACCCGGTGGAGGTCGGCCGGGTGCTCGCGACCGGGCGGGCCCGCTTCGAGCAGCGGGCCGTGGTGCTCGGCGCGGACCGGGCCGAACTGCGCGACGGGCTCGCCCGGTTGGCCGCGGGCGAGCCGGATCCGGCCGTCGTGACGGGCACGGCGGGCGCCACCGGCCCCGGCCCGGTCTTCGTCTTCCCCGGCCAGGGTGCTCAATGGCCCGGCATGGGCCGCGAACTCCTCGACTGCTCACCGGTCTTCGCCGCCCGCGTCGCGGAGTGCGAGCAGGCCCTCTCCCCGTACGTCGACTGGTCGCTGACCGACGTGCTGCGCGGTACGGGTACGGCAGGGGCCCCGCACCGGGAGGACGTGATCCAGCCCGCCCTGTGGGCCGTGCACGTGTCGCTGGCCGCGGTGTGGGAGAGCTTCGGCATCACCCCGGCCGCCGTCGTCGGGCACTCCCAGGGCGAGGTCGCCGCCGCGTGCGTGGCCGGGGCGCTGGGCCTGGACGACGCGGCGCGGATCATCGCACTGCGCGGCAGGGCGCTCGCCCCGCTCATCGGGCACGGCGCGATGGCGTCCCTCACCCTCGGCTCCGAGGACACCGCGGAGCTGATCGGCGCTCTCGGCCCGGCCGCCGCGGACGTCGCCGTCGCCGCGGTCAACGGGCCGCGCTCCACGGTGGTGTCGGGCCCGCCCCCGGGCGTGGCCGCGGTGCTGGCCGCCGCGGAGGAGCGCGGGGCGCGCACCCGCACGATCGACGTCGAGTACGCCTCGCACGGCCCGCACGTGGACCGCGTCCGCGACGACATCCTGGCGGCGCTGGACGGCGTGGCGCCCGCGGAGTCCGCCGTCGCCTTCTACTCCACCGTCACCGCGGGGCGGCTCGGCACGACCGCGCTGGACACCGGCTACTGGTTCGACAACCTGCGCCGCCCGGTCCGCTTCGCCGCCACAGTGGACCGGCTGCTCGCCGACGGCTACCGCACCTTCGTGCAGTGCAACCCGCACCCGGTGTTGGCCGCGAGCCTCCAGGAGATCTTCGAGGACGCCGGGACCGCCGCCACCTCCCTCGCCACCCTGCGGCGCGACCAGGGCGGCGAGCGGCAGCTCGCCCTCGCGCTCGCGCAGGCGCACACCGCCGGGCTCGACGTCGACTGGCGCCCGTGGCTCGGCCGGGACGACCGGCCGCGCCGCCACGTCACCCTGCCCACCTACCCCTTCCAGCGGCGCCGCTACTGGGTGCCCGCCGGGACGGCCGGCACGGGTGACGTGTCCGCCGCCGGAGTGCGGGCGGTGGACCATCCGCTGCTGCCCGCCGCGGTGCCGCTGCCGGACGGCGGGCTGGTGCTGACCGGGCGGCTGCGGGGCGGCGCCTCCGGCTGGCTCGCCGACCACGCCGTGGGCGGCACCGTGCTGCTGCCGGGGGCCGCGCTCGTCGAGTGGGCGCTCCAGGCCGCGCACGAGGCCGGGTGCGGCGGGGTGGAGGAGCTGGCGCTGCAGGTGCCGGTCGTGCTGCCGGACGCGGGCGCACTGCGGGTACGGGTCACGGCGGGCGCGGCGGACGCCTCGGGGCGGCGCACGGTCGAGGTGCACACCTGCCCGGACGGCCCCGACACGCCCGCCCCCGGCGCGTGGCTGCGCCACGCCGAGGGCACGCTCGCCCCCGCCGAAGAGCCCGCTCCGGCGCAGGACCCGGCGGGGGCGTGGCCGCCGCCGACCGCGCGGCCGCTGGACGTCGCCGGCCTCTACGGGCGGGCCGCCGAGGAGGGTTACGGCTACGGCCCGGCCTTCCGCGGTCTGACGGCGGCCTGGCGGGACGGCGACGACCTGCTCGGCGAGGCCCTGCTCCCCGAGGCCGCCGGGGAGGGCGCCGACCGCTTCGGCATCCACCCGGCCCTGCTGGACGCGGCCCTGCACCCCGTGCTGCTCGACGCGGAAGGGCGCGAGGGGGCCGAGCCGGGTCAGGTGTGGCTGCCCTTCGCCTGGAGCGGCGTGACGGTGCGGGCGACGGGCGCGCGGCGCGTCCGCGTCCGCCTCTCCCCCGCCCCCGGCGGGCGCCGCCTCACCCTCACCGACCCCTCGGGCGCCCCGGTGCTGTCTGCCGACTGCGTCGCCGTACGCCCCGCGCAGGCCGCCGAGTTGCGGGCGGCGGGCGAACGGGCGGTGGAAGGGCTGTTCGCGCTGGAGTGGGTGCCGCTGCCCCCGGCGGCGGAGGCGGCCGCACCCGCCGCGGAGTGGGCCGTGGTGGGCGGCGCCCAGCACGACCCCGGCCACGGGCTGCGCCCCGCGGGCCACGACGACACGTGGACGGCGAACGCGCGGCCCGCCGCCGGTACCGCCGGCCACGACGCCGGGGAGAACGCGACGCAAACGCACCGATCCGCGGGCAGCAACGCCGACACGGACGGTGCGGACGTGCCGGGTGCCGGCAAGGTCGCCCGGCCCCGCCCCGCCACGACCGGCCCAGACCCGGACCTGCCGACGCCGCCGCCGTCCGACGACGGCAACACAGCCCGCACCACCGGTCCCCGCACGGACGACACCCACACACCGACCGCCACCACCGTCCCCCCACCCCGCCCCACCACGACGCGCCCTCGTTCCGCGGAGAGCCGCGCCGGGACCGGCGCCAACAGCGCGGACGCGCCCGGCTCACCGGCAGCGGCAGGCGGCCCGGGCGCATACTCCGACCTCGGCGCGCTCCTCGCCGCGACGGACGCGGGCACCGAGCCGCCGCCGGTCGTCGTCCACCCC
The DNA here is from genome assembly GCF_000721495.1 of Streptomyces sp. NRRL F-5123. GTDB lineage: Bacteria > Actinomycetota > Actinomycetes > Streptomycetales > Streptomycetaceae > Actinacidiphila. The sequence goes on along the minus strand of NZ_JOHY01000114.1, from coordinate 3,063 downwards.
GTGCCGGCGGACCCCGACGGCGGTCAGGGCGTCGTGGAAGGCGTGCTGGCCCTGATACGGGCATGGCTGGCCGAGGACCACTGGGCCGGGTCGCGGCTGGTGCTGGTCACCCGCGGGGCGGTCGCGACGGGCGGCGGGGACCCGGCCGCCGAGCCGGGCGGCGCCGCGGTGTGGGGCCTGGTCCGCGCGGTGCAGGCGGAACATCCGGGCCGGTTCGCGCTGGTGGACCTGGCCGCGGACGACGACCTGGCCGCCGCCGTACGGGCGTGCGCGGACCCCGGCGAGCCGCAGGCCGCCCTCCGCGCGGGCCGCACGCTCGTTCCGCGCCTGGTGCGTACCGCCGCGCCCGCGGCGGCCGACCCGGTGGACCTGTCGGACGGCACCGTCGTGGTGTCGGGCGGGACCGGGGTGCTGGGCGGCGCGCTCGCGGAGCACCTGGTGCGCGCGTACGGCGCCCGGCGCCTGCTGCTGCTGTCGCGGCGCGGCGCCGACGCCCCGGGCGCGGCCGAACTGCTGGCCCGTATCGCCGAGTCGGGGGCGGAGGCGGAGGCGGTCGCGGTCGACGCGGCCGATCACACCGCGCTCGCCCGCGTCCTCGGCGCGATCCCGGCCGACCGACCGCTCATCGGCGTCGTGCATGCCGCGGGCGTGATCGACGACGCCCTCGTGGAGTCCTGGGACGCCGGGCGCCTCGCCCGGGTGTGGGCGCCGAAAGCCACCGCGGCGCGGCATCTGGACGACCTGACCCGTACGGCGCCGCTGCGCCTCTTCGCGGTCTTCTCCTCCGCCTCCGGCGTCGTCGGCAACGCCGGGCAGGCCGGCTACGCCGCCGCCAACGCGTGGACGGACGCCCTCGTGGCGCGCCGACGCGCGGCGGGGCTGCCGGGGACGGGCATCGCGTGGTCGCTGTGGGAGCAGACGTCGGCCATGACCGGGCACCTCACCGGGGCGGGCCTCTCCCGGCTCGGCTCGCTCGGCATGCGCCCGCTGGCGACACCGCACGGGCTGCGGCTCTTCGACGCCGCACTGCGCACCGGCCACCCGGTCGTGGTGGCCGCAGACCTCGACACCGCGCGCCTCGACCCCGACGGTCCGGCGGTGCTGCGCGCGCTGGCCCGCCCCGCCCGCCGCCGCGCCGCGGACCTGGACGCCGCCGCGGGGTCCGCGCTTGCAGGGCAACTGGCCGCGCTGGACGCCGAGGGGCGGCGGGAGTTGCTGCTCACGACGGTGCGCAGGACCGCGGCCGTGGTGCTGGGCCACTCCTCGGAGGCCGCCGTGCCCGACGGCACCGCCTTCAAGGAGCTGGGCTTCGACTCGCTCACCGCGGTCGAGCTGCGCAACCGCCTCGCGGCCGCGACGGGGCTGCGGCTGCCCGCGACCCTGGTCTTCGACCACCCCACCCCGCAGGCCCTGGCCGCCGAGCTGGCGGAACGCCTTTCCGCGGGGACGTCCGCCGCGGTACGGGCCCCGGTCCAGCCGGGCGCCCGCCCCGCCGACGAGCCGATCGCGGTGGTCGCGATGGCGTGCCGCTTCCCGGGCGGGGTGACCTCGCCGGAGGACCTGTGGGAGCTGGTGGCCGGTGGCCGCGAGGTGCTGGGCCCCTTCCCGACGCGGACGGGTTCGACGCCGCCTTCTTCGGGATCAACCCGCGCGAGGCCCTGGCCATGGACCCGCAGCAGCGGATCGTCCTGGAGACCGCGTGGGAGGTCCTGGAGCGCGCGCACATCGACCCCACGAGCCTCAAGGACAGCCTGACCGGCGTCTACACGGGCGTCATGTACCACGACTACGGCACCGGCCTGCCGCCCGGTGACCCGCGGCTGGACGGCTACGGCAACCTGGCCGGGACGAGCAGCATCATCGCGGGCCGCATCGCGTACACGCTCGGGCTGCAGGGCCCGGCCGTCACGGTCGACACCGCGTGCTCGTCCTCGCTCGTCACCATCCACCTGGCCGCGCAGGCGCTGCGGCAGGGCGAGTGCGACCTCGCCCTCGCGGGCGGCGTGACCGTCCTGGCCACGCCCGACGTCTTCACCGGCTTCTCCCGGCAGCGCGGCCTCGCGCCCGACGGCCGCTGCAAGCCCTTCGCCGCGGCGGCCGACGGCACCGGCTTCGGCGACGGCGCCGGGCTCGTCCTGCTGGAGCGGCTGTCGGACGCGCGGCGCAACGGCCACCGCGTGCTGGCGCTGCTGCGCGGCTCGGCCGTCAACCAGGACGGCGCCAGCAACGGCCTGACCGCCCCCAACGGGCCCTCCCAGCAGCGCGTCATCCGGCAGGCACTCGCGGTGGCGGGGCTTCGGCCGTCCGACGTCGATGCCGTCGAGGCGCACGGCACGGGCACGAAGCTCGGCGACCCCATCGAGGCGCAGGCGGTCATGGCGACGTACGGGCAGGACCGGGAACGGCCTCTCCTCCTGGGGTCGGTCAAGTCCAACATCGGCCACACACAGGCCGCGGCGGGCGTCGCCGGGGTCATCAAGATGGTCATGGCGATGCAGCACGGACGGCTGCCCGCGAGTCTCCACATCGACGAACCGACCCCGCACGTCGAGTGGTCCGGCGGAGTCGAACTCCTCAGGGAAGCCGTCGACTGGCCCGACACCGGACGCCCCCGGCGCGCCGCGGTCTCGTCCTTCGGCGCCTCGGGCACCAACGCCCACCTCGTCCTCGAACAGGGGCCCGCGGAACCGGAGTTCGTCCCGGAGCCGGACCACGACGCGGGGAGGCTCGTACCGTGGCCGGTCTCGGCCCGTACGGACGAGGCGCTGCGTGCCATGGCCGCGGCGCTCGGCGAACACCTCGCGGCGGGGAGCACGTCACCGGCCGCGGACGCCGGAGCCGTCGGGCGTTCGCTCGCCACGACCCGGGCGGTCTTCGAGCGCCGGGCCGTCGTCCTCGGCTCGGGCGCGGAGGAGAGGGTCGCGGCGGTCGCCGCACTGGCCGCCGGCCTGCCGCATCCGGACCTGGTGACGGCGCCGGGCGGGGCGGTCGCGGCGGGGCGGACGGTGTGGCTGTTCTCCGGACAGGGCAGCCAGCGCACCGGCATGGGAGCCGAACTCCACA
>NZ_JOHY01000113.1 GCF_000721495.1 Streptomyces sp. NRRL F-5123 | reverse complement strand
CCACCGAAATCTACACGTAAGGAGTCGTCGGCAGCGTCAGATGTGTATAAGAGACAGCCCGGGCACCACCTCCCTCCCCACCTGGCCCACCCCTTCCTGACCCACCCCGCCCGGGCGGCCCCGCCACGTTTCCCGCGCTCCCGCAAGAGGGCCGCCGGCCTCCGCGCCAGGAGCGCGTTGTGGGCGCCCAGGGCGAACCTCACGCGGGGCGTCGGGCAGCTCGGGCCTGACACCGGTGCCAGGAGGCCGGTCCTCCTACCGCCCGGTCCGCTCACGGACCTGGTGGCGCCGGAGTCCACGGATGACCGCGAGGAGCCGTCCCGTGAGTGGCCAACCCGGTCGCCGCGACGGACGGCATCGTGTGCGACACCTTGACGTCCCAAGTGTGACCGGTCACAATCACATCGCTGTGACCGGTCACACGAGTGGGTGGCGGAGTGCGGGGCCCTGTCAGGCAGGAAGCCCCTCGCGGCCGTTGTCGGTTCGCCGGTCTCTTTGCGGGCGGCCGGTTCCTCGACCGCCGGACAACTGCGCACGGATCTTGGCCCCCCGAGGCCGACCGGTACGGATGCGCCACGCCGTGTTCCCCCCACTTCCCCAAGGAGGAGTTGTGCCCCTCTCGAAGACATCGCGCGCGGCAGCGCGCAGACGCCCGTGGACGGCCGTGGCCGCCGCGTTCGTGACGGCCGCGGGCGTGACCGTGTCGCTCACGTCCGCCTCACCGGCCTCCGCGGCGACCACGCAGCTCGTCGCTGCCGGTTCAGGGCGTTGCCTGGACGTCAGCGGCAACGTGGACACGCTGGGCACACCGATGGAGATCTGGGACTGCAACAGCCAGGCCAACCAGCAGTTCGAGCTCACGTCGGCCGGTGAGCTGCGCACCTTCAACGGGACGCGCTGCCTGGACGCGTACAACAACGGCACCGCCGCGGGCACCGCGGTGGACATCTGGTCCTGCAACGGCCAGCAGAACCAGAAGTGGCAGATGAACTCCGACGGTTCGATCACCGGCGTGCAGTCCGGCCTGTGCCTGGACGTCGACCACGCCGGGACGGCGAACGGCACCAAGGTGCTCCTGTGGACCTGCAACGGCCAGACCAACCAGCACTGGAACAGCTCGGGCAGCGGCACTGCCGGCAGCACCCTTGTGGTGGACGCCGCGTCGGTGGTCCGCCCGGTGACGCGCGTGGGATCGGGCACCCTTGACGGCCTCAAGGACGCGACGACCCCGTCGGCGTCCATCCTGCAGCCGCTGCACCTGAACCAGCTGCGCCAGGCGCCTCCGGGCACCCAGCACCGGCCCAACGGCTCACCGGTCCCGGTCGGCGACGCGCTGGTGGTCGCGCCCACCGCCATGGCGATCGGCGCGCACATGACGGTCAACATGGCCGACTACCTCGACGGCTTCCCGTACGTCTGGCCGGGGTGGACCTCCTGGCTGGCCAACGTGGACAGCATGACGGCGGCGGTCAAGGCCCGGCCCGACGTGACGAACATCAACGCCTTCGAGCCGTGGAACGAACCGGACTGGACCTGGCCCAGCGCGGCGGGCAGCTTCACCGACGGCTGGACCCGCATCGTCCAGCAGATACACAAGACCCTGCCGGGCGAACCGATCCTCGGTCCCAGCATCTCGTACTGGAACGTGGACTGGATGCGCAACTTCCTCACGGCGGCGAAGGCGGCCGGCACCCTGCCTGACGTCATCTGCTGGCACGAGCTGTCCGGCTGGCAGCACGTCACCGCCGACGTCCAGGCGTACCGGACACTGGAGCAGCAGCTCGGCATCACGCCGCGGCCGATCTCCATCGACGAGTACGCCACGACGGACGAGATCGACGTGCCCAGCAGCACCAACCACTACGTGGCCCAGTTCGAGCGCGACGGCGTCCGGGACGCGGAGCGGGCCTTCTGGTACGAGCCGGGCACCGCCAACGGCCTGCTGTACAACGGTCAGCCGACCGCGTCGTACTGGATGTACAAGTGGTACGGCGACCAGACCGGCAACGTGGTGAAGGTGACACCGACCCAGTACAACGACGGTGTGGCCGCCTACGACTCGGGCAGCCGCACCCTGCGCCTGGTCTTCGGCGGAGAGGCCGGCAACAACACCGTCAAGGTCAACGGGCTCGGCGCCATGGGCTCGTCGGTGACCGCCACGCTGTCCTACGTACCCGGCAGCGGCCGCACGACCAATGTGGCCGGTCCGACGGCGCTGTCGTCGACCTCCTACCCGGTCACCGGCGGCACCGTCACGGTTCCCGTCCCCAACGAGAACTCCTCCGGCGCCTACCAGCTCGTGCTCACCCCGAACTGACGGTCCGGCCGGACGGGCCGTACCCGGGCGAGCGCCCGGGTACGGCCCGTCCCTGTGCCTGCGGGCGGTGGCGTCAGCTCACCGTGTCCAGGCGCAGCAGCAGCGCGGTCGGAGTGCGGGGCAGACGGACCTCCACAACCCCCTCCGCCGCGGCCCACGCCGCCTCGCCGGCCGAGGGCCCGGGATGCAGGACCTGCACCCGCACGCCGGGCCGATCCGCCAGGTGCGGCACGGGCAGGGACATCGCGGCCCGGTCTCCTTCCCTGTGCCAGACCAGCAGATAGGTGGGCCCGCCGGGGACGCGCATGCCCTGCGCCAGCCATGGGTCGGTCCAGCCGGGCAGGCCCAGCGGCCAGAACGGCAGAGCCCTGGGGAGATCGGCGCGCAGGTCCTTGTAGACGGTCAGGGCCTGGCGGACCAGTGACAGCTGGTCCGGCGTCATGCGGTCGAGCCGGCCTGAGAGGTGGACGCGGCCGAGCAGGGCGCCGGCCAGGGTGAAAGCGATCTCGTCGTCGGTGAACTCCGGCTGCGGGTAGGCCCACACCGCGCTCTGCTCGGGTGGCACCGCGGCCGGCGCGGCGGCGGCGATGGGCGGGTAGCGCAGGGGGTCCTGCTGGTCGCTGGTGGACTGGAGCTGGGTGACGGCCAGGGTGGCGCCGTCCATCCGCATGCCTCCCGAGGCGCAGTTCTCGACGACCAGGCCCGGGTGGCGGTCGAGGACTGCGGTGATCCAGTCGAGGTAGGCGCGGGCGTGGCCGAGCAGTCCGGCGCCGGGGGAGGTGTCGGCGGGGCCCTGGGTGCCGGGGGCGATGACGATGTTGTAGTCGAGCTTGAGGTAGCCGACGCCCCATTCGCCCACGATGCGGTCGACTGTGGCGTCCAGGTGGGCCCGGGCCGCGGGATGCCGCAGGTCGAGCTGGTGGCGGCCCTGTTCGGTGAGGCGGATGCCGTCGTGCTGGAAGAAGGCGTCGTCCGGAAGAGTGCGGGCGAGCCGGCTGCGTACGCCGACGACTTCCGGCTCCAGCCACAGGCCGGGCACCATGCCACGGCTGCGGATGCGGTCGAAGACGGCCTGGATGCCCCCGCCGGGGAAGCGGGCGGAGGACGGCAGCCACTCGCCGACGCTGTCCCACCAGCCGTGCAGGTCGTCGTCGTACCAGCCGGAGTCGACACAGAAGTACTCGGCGCCGGCCTGCGCGGCCGCGTCGATCAGCGGCAGCAGCTTCTGTGTCGTCGGGTCGCCCATGAGGGTGTTCATGTAGTCGTTGAAGACGACCGGAAGCGCGGTGTGGTCCGGGTGGGGCCTGCGGATGGTCCGCCGGTAGGAGGTCAGGGCGGCGATCGCGTCCTCGAAGCCGGTGCCGAGGGCGACGGCGACCGGCACAGTGGTGAACTCCTGTCCTGGCCCCAGCGCGTGGCGCCACTGGTGGTCCGCGTCGGTGGGCCCGTGCAGTGCCAGGTGACAGCCGTGGCCGTACTCCCCGATGTCCCAGCGCCATCCGGCGGGCGACTCGATCTGCCAGGCCCAGGCCCGGCCGCCGCGGCGGTCGCCGAGGGCACCCGCCGCCAGGTGGCCGTCGGTGGGCCAGCTTCCCCGGCCCGCCACCGTGAGCCCGGCGCGGCTGTCGTGCTGGTGGGCGTCGACGCCGATGTCGGCGACGGTCGCGCGCAGCGGCTCGGCGTACCATCTGCCCTCCCCGAGCCAGTCGTTGCGCGCCCGGTGGACCTCCAGCGTGTCGGCCGGCGGCAGCCCGCCCAGCAGCAGGCTGCTGACGGACTGCAGGACCATGCGGTGCGGGTTGTCGTTGCGTACGCGCGTCCGGGAGCGCAGAACCGGCACACCGTCGGGAGAGGACAACTCGACGCTCGCGGTCAGCCCCGTCACGGGGTCGTGGAGTTCGAGGTCGAGGAAGTGCCAACCGTCGGCGGTCCGTGACCGGACGGCGCGGGTCCGCATCCGCCCACCCGGCGCCGTGCCGGTGAAGCGCGGCCCCGACCAGCCGGTGCCGTGCCCCAGGGCGGTCAGCTCGACCAGCGGCAGGCGGGCCGCCGGCTCCGTGCCGGATCCCGTGTCACCGGGCCGCTCCAGCCGGACCAGTCGCGTCACCCCGTCCGGATCCGTGCTCAGCTCCACCCGCAGCCCGTCGTGCCCCCACCCGAACACCCCGTCGGCCTGCTCCCGGGCCGGGTCTGCCGCCGCCGTATCGGTCACGCCGTACTCCTTCCTCGTGGCTCCCCGCCGTACGCGGTGGCGGACCGGCACGGGAAATCTGTTGTCGTGAGGTGCCTTGACGGCCCTCTTGTGACCGGTCACAATCCTTCCATGTATGTGACCGGTCACACAAGGCGTCAGCCCAGTATCCGGGACGTCGCCAGCGCCGCCGGGGTTTCCTACCAGACGGTCTCCCGGGTGATCAACGACCATCCGAGCGTCAAGCCCGCCACGCGCGAGCGGGTGAACCGGGTCATCGAGGAACTCGGCTTCCGTCGCAGCGCCACCGCGCTGGCCCTGGCGAGCGGCCGCAGCCGAAACGTCACGGTCCTCACGGCGAACACCACGCACTACGGCCACGCGTCCGTGCTGCGGGGTGTGGAGGAGGCGGCCCGCAAAGCCGCCTACGCGGTGGGCGTCGGCGTGCTCGAAGCGGACGACGAACAGGCGGTCGCCGCGGCACTTCAGCGCGCGGGCGATTCCGCGGGCGGCTTGATCGTGATCGCCTACGACCCCGTGGGCGTGGCCGCACTCGCCGCGGTGGACTCCGAAATCCCGGTGGTCGGCGTGGTCGAGACGCCCGACCACGAGCCGCCGCCGGACCGCCCGTGGGTGTGGACCGACGACCACCAGGCCGCGTACGACGCCACCGCCCACCTTCTGGCGCTGGGCCACCGCACGGTGCACTACGTGGCCATCCCGTCCAGCACCTGCCGGCTCAGCGCCCGGACCAACGGCTGGCGGCGGGCACTGGAGGACGCGGGCGCCCCCGTGCCCGAGGCCCTGCAGGGCGCCTGGGGGCCCGGCAGCGGTCACGAGGCCGGACTCCTGCTGGCTGGCGACGCCGAGGTCACCGCCGTGCTGTGCGGAAACGACGACCTGGCGCTCGGGGTGATGCGGGCCCTGTACCAGGCGGGCCGGTCCGTCCCCGGCGAAGTGAGCGTGGTCGGCTTCGACGACGCGCCGTACTCCGCGTACCTCACCCCGTCCCTCACCACCGTCCGGCTGGACTTCACCGGCCTGGGACGGGCCGCGTTCGACCTGCTGCACGGCGTGCTGACCGAGGCCACACCCGTGGCGCCGCACTCAGCCGCCGTACCCGAACTGGTGATCCGGGAGAGCACCGCACGCCCCGCATGACTCCCGCCCGGCCCGGTCGGCACGCGATCGGTGCCGCCCCCGTGACCACCCGGCCCGAGACCGGCGCGACCGTCAGCGTTCAGGCGAACCGTGAAGAGGCGTGCACGGGTTGGCCGACTCCGAACTCCCCGCAGACGTCCCGCTGTTGCACTGTTGAGGGGGACGCCTTCCCCTGGTAGGCCTGTGAACGCTCACACGCGCTCCCCACCACTCGCACCGCCTCGTCGGATCACGGAAAGGGGATCGGAAATGGTGACGTACAAGCCAGGCCGGAGGGCGGCATGCGGCCTGCTGCTGGCAGGTCTCGTCCTGCCGGCTGCCACGCTCGGCAGCACCACCAGCGCGTCGGCCGCGAACGCGCTCAGCATGCGCGGTGCGGACATGTCGACCGCACAGCGGGCGATGGATCTCGGCGCGAAGTACTACGACGCGAGCGGCAACGCCAGGGACCCGCTGGACATCCTCAAGGACACGGGCGTCAACTACGTCCGCCTGCGGGTCTGGAACGACCCGGCCAGCGGTTACAACAACAAGGCGAAGGTCCTGCAGTACGCGAAGGCGGTCAAGGCCAGGGGCCTGAAGCTGCTGGTCGACTTCCACTACTCCGACAGCTGGGCGGACCCGGGCCGGCAGAACAAGCCCGCGGCGTGGGCGAGCCACGGCATCAGCCAGCTCCAGACGGACGTCTACAACTACACCTACGACGTCTGCAACAGCCTCAAGTCCCAGGGCACGACGCCGGACAGCGTGCAGATCGGCAACGAGATCAACACCGGGATGCTGTGGAACGACGGCAAAGTGGTGAACAACGACTTCACCAGCCTCAGCCTGCTGCTGAAGTCCGGCTACAACGCGACCAAGGCGTGCAACAGCACCACCCAGGTCGTCATCCACACCGCGGACGCGGACAGCGACGCCCACGCCCGCTGGTTCTACGACGGGATCAAGGCCAAGGGCGTCGCCTGGGACGTCACCGGTCTTTCGTACTACTGCATGTGGCACGGCTCGCTCGCCACCATGGGCAGCGTCGTCTCCGACATGAAGTCCCGCTACGGCAAGGACGTCGTCATAGCCGAGACCGCCTACCCCTTCACCTCGGCGAACGCCGACGGAACCGGCAACTCGGTCACCTCGGGGTGCTCGGGCTACCCACTCACCTGGCAGGGCCAGGCAGCCGAGTTCGACGCGGTGCAGAGCACCGCCCGCAACGCCGGGGCGGTCGGCGTCTTCTACTGGGAGCCCACCTGGTATGCCGTCCCCGGCAATGGGTGGGATCCGGCCGACATCGCCAACAGCGGCGACGGGTGGGACAACATGGCCCTGTTCAACTGGACGGGACACATCAACCCCGACGTCAGGTGGACCCCGTAGGGGACAGCCTGCTGCTCACCACCCTGCACTCCGCGGTGCGCAGCACCCATCCTGGGTGTGTCCAGTTAACGGCTGATCTTGGTTGTTGGGGTTCAGTTGTTGGCCGGGGTGAGCCGGCCTTCGAAGGCGATCTGGAAGGCGTTCAGGGGTGC
>NZ_JOHY01000112.1 GCF_000721495.1 Streptomyces sp. NRRL F-5123 | reverse complement strand
ATCACGCAAACCCAGCCCCGGAGCGTCATCCAAATGCGCGAGCAACCGGGCAGCCTGCCGCCGCACCCCCTCCCCCGACCGCGCCGACAACACCCACGGCAGGAGGGTCCCGGTGGGTTCGTGTGTCGGCGGCTCCGGGTCGGGGGCGGGAGGCGCTTCGAGGATGACGTGGGCGTTGGTGCCGCTGTAGCCGAAGGAGGACACCGCCGAGCGGCGGGGCCGATTCGCCTCCGGCCAGGGGCGGTTCTCGGTCAGCAGCCGGACCTGGCCCTCGTCCCAGTCGACGTGGTGCGACGGCTCGTCCACGTGCAGGGTCCGGGGCAGGACGCCGTGCCGCATGGCCTCGACCATCTTGATGACACCCGACACACCGGCTGCGGCCTGCGTGTGCCCGATGTTCGACTTCAGCGACCCGAGCCACAACGGACTGTCCGCCGCACCGTCCTGGTTCACCGCGGAACCCCGCACCACCGCCAGCACCCGGTGACCGTTGCGCCGCGCCTCCGACAACCGCTCCACGACGAGCACGCCGACGCCCTCGGCCCACCCCGTACCGTCAGCGGCGTCCGAGAACGCCTTGCACCGCCCGTCCGGCGCCAACCCGCGCTGCCGCGAGAACTCCACGAACGTCGTCGGGGACGACATCACCGTCACGCCCCCGGCCAGCGCGAGCGAGCACTCGCCGCTGCGCAGCGCGCGGGCCGCCATGTGCAGGGCGACGAGCGAGGACGAGCACGCGGTGTCCACCGTGACGGCGGGGCCCTGGAGGCCCAGGGTGTAGGCGACACGGCCGGACACGAGGCTGCCGACGCTGCCACCGCCGGGGTCGTAGTCGTGGTGGAAGGATCCGGCGAAGACTCCCGCGCGGGTGCCCTTGAGGGTCTGCGGGTTGATCCCGGCGTTCTCCAGCGCCTCCCAGGACGCCTCCAGCATGAGGCGCTGCTGCGGGTCCATGGAGAGCGCCTCGCGGGGGGCTATCCCGAAGAACGCCGGGTCGAAGTCCGCCGCGCCGCGCAGGAAGCCGCCGGAGCGGGTGTAGGTGGTGCCCGCCCGGCCGGGTTCGGGGTCGTAGAGCGCCTCGACGTCCCAGTCGCGGTCGTCGGGGAAGTCGCCGACCGCGTCCTCCCCCTTGACGACGAGGTCCCACAGCTGCTCCGGGGAGGACACGCCGCCGGGCAGCCGGCAGGCCATGCCGACGATCGCCACGGGCTCGTCGCGGCGGCTCTCCAGCTCCTGCAACCGGCCGCGGGTGGCGTGCAGTTCCTCGGAGACCGCCTTGAGGTACTTCAGCAGCTCTTCTTCGGTGGCCATGAACTCACTCTCAACTCGGGTCGGTGGGCGGTTCGTCGCCGGAGACGGAGATGCCGAGGCTGTTCGTGACGAAGGCGAGGACCTCCGCCGCGCTCGCCGATTCGAGGTCTGCGGGAGCCTTCTCCTCGGCCTGTGCCGGGGAGTCCGGTGCCTTCCAGGGCACCGACATGCTGCGGACGGTCTCGGCCAGGGCGGTGCGCTGGGCGCCGGTCAGGTTCAGTGCCGACATGTGGCTGCGGAGCCGGGTGAGGTCGGCCATGACCTGCTCGTAGGTGGGTTCGCCGCCGCCCTTCTCGGCGGGGGCGGGCGCGAGCCCGGAGAGCATGTGGTCGACCAGGGCGCTGGGGCTGGGATGGTCGAACACCGCGGTGGAGCTGAGCCGGAGGCCGGTCCGGGCGCCGACCCGGTTGCGGAGTTCGACGGCGGTGAGGGAGTCGAAGCCGAGGTCGCGGAAGGCGCCGTCCGCGGGGATGCGGCGCGGGTCGCCGTAGCCGAGCACCGCGGCCGCCTCGGCGCGCAGGATGTCGAGCAGCGCCTCGCGGCGCCGCTCGGGGGGCAGTTCGAGCAGCCGGTCGCGCAGCGGCTCCGGCGCCACCGGGGCGGCCGCGGTGGCGGTGCGCCGGGAGGGGGCGGGCGCGAGGTCGCGCAGGAGCACCGGTGCGGTGGGCGTTTGCAGGGCCGCGGTGTCGGCGCGCGCCGGGACGAGGAACGGCACGGCCGCCGTGAGCGCCCGGTCGAAGGCGGCGAGCCCCTCGTCGGTGCCGGTCGGCAGAAGTCCGCTGCGGGCGATCCGGCCGCGGTCGGTGTCGCCGAGGCCGGACGTCATGCCGCTCGCCTCGCTCCACATGCCCCAGGCGAGCGAGACGGCGGGCCGTCCGTCCTGGTGCCTGCGGGCCGCGAACGCGTCCACATAGGCGTTGGCGGCGGCGTAGTTGGCCTGCCCGGGCGAGCCGAGCACGCCGGCCGCGGAGGAGAAGACCACGAAGGCCGCCAGGTCGGCGTCGGCGGTCAGCTCGTCCAGGTGCCGTACCGCGTCCGCCTTCGGCCGCAGCACGGTGCCGAGCCGTTCGGGGGTGAGGGCTTCCAGGACACCGTCGTCGAGGACGCCCGCGGTGTGCACCACGGCGGTCAGCGGGTGCTCGGCGGGGACGCGGGCCAGGGCGCGGGCGAGCGCGTCGCGGTCGCCGACGTCGCAGGCCACCGCCTGCGCGGTCACCTGCCCGTCGGGCAGGTCCGCGGGCAGCCCGGCGCCGCTGCGGCTGAGCAGCAGCAGGTGCCGCACGCCGTGTTCGCCGACCAGTCGGCGTACGACGTGCTGCGCCAGCGTGCCGCTCGCCCCGGTCACGACGACCGTGCCGTCCGGGTCGAGGGGCCGGGGGAAGGTCAGGACCTCCGCGGCCTCCGGACCGGCCGCGGTGCCGGGCGGCTCGTCCGGCAGGGCGCGGCCCGCGGCGGCGGCCCGTACGTCGAGACCGTGCACGGGCGGCGGCACCGCCCGGGCGAGCAGCCCCGCCAGGCCGGCCAGGATCTCCCGCTGCCGGGCGGGCCCGGCGTCCGCGGCGCGGACGGGGGCCGACTCGGGGCACGTAGCGTGGCCCGGCGCCTCGTACCGCCCGGCCACGGCCACGTAGCGGCCCCCGGTGGCGAGGAGCGCGGCCGACGCCTCGGCGGTGTCCCCGCCCACCGGGTCGAGGACCACGTGGATGCCGGCCGGGAGGGTCTTGGGGAAGGCGTCGGCCTCCGGCGAGGCCAGGTGCGCCGCGTCCAGCCCCAGGCCGCCCAGGACGTCGCGGGCACCGGCCGGGGCGGTGGCGTACACCTCCGCGCCGAGATGCCGGGCGACCTGTACCGCGGCCAGGCCGACGGCCGTTCCGGCGCCGTGCACCAGCACCTGGTCCCCGGGGCCGGTACGGGCCAGGTCGGCCAGAGCGTGCCAGGCGGTGAGGAACGCGGGCGCGGCCGCGGCCGCCTGCGCGAAGCTCCAGCCGTCCGGGACCCGCGCCACGTCCCGGTGGTCGGTCACCACGAGCCGCCCCGGAGCCTCGCCACCCGGGAGCACGCCGAACACGCGGTCCCCGACGGCGAGAGCGGTGACGGCCGCCCCGGTCTCCACGACCACCCCGGCACCGGCCCAGGACGTCCCGGCGTCGGCCGGAGACGTCCCGGCGTCGGCCGGGTGCGCGAGGTCGGCCGGGTCGGCGGGATCGGCCATGTGGACAGCGGCGGCCGGACGCCCGGCGGCAGCCGCATGCGCTGCGGCGGCCGGATGCGCGAGGTCGGCCGCGGTCCAGCGCCCGGCGTCCGTCGCCGCGGCGCGCAGCGACACGCGGATGTCGTACGCGCCCAGCGGCACGTCCGGGTCGGGGACGGCGACGAGGGCCGGGGCGCCGGGGACCTCGGTGCGCAGCCGCCAGTTGGGTGCGTCCGGGAGCGGCAGCAGGGGCGGGCCGGTCCGGGTGAGGCGGGGCGCGAACGCGCGGCCGCCGCGGACGGCGACCTGCGGCTCACCGGTGGCGGCGGCCGTTGCCAGGGCCTCGTCCGACCGGCTGTCCGCATCGACCAGCAGGAGCCGTCCGGGGTGCTCGGCCTGGGCGGAGCGCAGCATCCCCCACACCGCCGCGCTGACCGGGTCGGGCCGGTCCATGAGCGTGCCCCGGGTGACGACGGCGAGCCGCGCGCGGTCGCTCACCGGGCGGGCGAGGAAGCGCTGGACCTGCTCCAGCACCTCGGCCAGCCGGGTCCGCGGGTCGCCGCCCGGTTCGACGGCGACGACCGCGAGGTCCGCCGGGGGTGTTGCGCCGCTCGCGGCGGGCAGCGGACGCCAGCGCAGGTGCAGGCCGCCGTGCCGGTCCGCGACCGCGCCCGCCGCCATCGGCCGCAGCGCGAGGGCGTCCACGGTGACGACGGGCCGGCCGGTCGTGTCGGCCGCGGTCAGGGAGACCGCCCCGTCACCGGTCGCCGCAAGCCGGACCCGCAGTGCGGCGGCACGGGTGGCCTCCAGGGTCACGCCGGTCCACGAGAACGGCAGCAGGGGCCGGTCCCCGCCGCTCCCGGCCAGGTCCGGCAGGCCCAGTGTGACGGTGTGCAGGGCGGCGTCCAGGAGGGCGGGGTGCAGGCCGAACCCACCCGGTTCCACGGGGAGTTCGACCTCCGCGTAGAGCTCGTCCGCGGTGCGCCAGGCCGCGCGCAGGCCGCGGAAGGCCGGGCCGTAGCCGTAGCCGCGGTCGGCCATCGCGGCGTAGAAGCCGTCCAGCGGTACGGGCGCCGCGCCCTCCGGCGGCCAGGTCCACTGCGCAGGCGGCAGCGGGGCGGCCGGGGCGAGCACGCCCGTCGCGTGGCGGACGGAGGCCCCGGCGGCCGGGGCGGAGGGCGAGTCCGTGGAGTGCAGGGCGATCGTCCTGCGGCCGTCCTCGTCCGCGGCGCCCACGACCGCCTGGAAGTACACCGCGGCGCCGGAGGGCAGCGCGAGGGGTGTGCTCAGGGTCAGTTCCTCGACGACCGGGCAGCCGGTCTCGGCCCCGGCGTGCAGGGCCAGTTCGAGGAAGGCGGTGCCGGGCAGCAGCGGTGTGCCGTCCACGGCGTGGTCGGCGAGCCAGGGCTGCGCCCCCGGCAGCAGCCGTCCGGTGAGGACGGTCTGCCCGTCGGGCAGGTGCACGGCGGCGCCGAGCAGCGGATGCCGGGTGACGCCGAGCCCCGCGGCGCGCAGTCCGGTGACCGTCTCGTCGGCCGCCTGCCAGTAGCGCTGCCGCGCGAACGGGTAGCCGGGCAGCTCCACCCGGCGTCCGCCCGGCAGCGTCCGCTCCCACGCCACGGGCATGCCGCTCGTGAACGGCAGGGCCAGCGCACCGGCCAGCGCCTGCGCCTCGGGCCGCCCGGGGGTGAGCGTCGCCACGGCGGCGTAACGGCCGTCCGGCAGCGCCGCGTCGAGGGTGGCGTGCGCCATCGGCGTGAGCACGGCCGCCGGACCGACCTCCAGGTAGCTGGTGACCCCGCGGCCGGCCAGGCAGCGCACGCCGTCGGCGAACCGCACGGCCCGGCGGACGTGTTCGACCCAGTACGCGGGCGTGCACAGGTGCGCGGGATCGGCGAGTTCGCCGGTGAGGTTGGAGACGACGGGGATGCGCGGCGGCTCGAAGGCCAGACCGGACAGCACCTCGGCGAACTCCGCCAGCATCGGCTCCGTGCGGTGCGAGTGGAAGGCGTGCGAGACCGGCAGCCGGCGCACCCGCCGCCCGGCGGACCGGAAGTGGTCGGCGACGGCGCCCACGGCTGCCTCGTCGCCCGAAACCACCACGGCCCGCGGTCCGTTGACCGCCGCGATGCCCGCCGCCTCCGTCAGTCCGGCCGCCTCCAGGTGGGAGCCGACCTCCTGTTCGTCGGCCTCGACCGCGAGCATCGCGCCGCCCTCCGGCAGCGCCTGCATCAGCCGGCCGCGCGCCGCGACCAGGGCGCACGCGTCGGGCAGGGACAGCACGCCCGCCGCGCAGGCCGCGGTGATCTCTCCGAGCGAGTGCCCCATGACGTAGTCGGGCGCGACACCCCACGACCGCAGCAGCTCCCACAGCGCCGTCTCCAGTGCGAACAGCGCGGTCTGCGTGTACACGCTCTGGTCGAGCAGCGCCGCCAGGGGCGAGTCCGCGGGCGCGAACGCGACGTCGCGGAGCGGGTGTTCGACGTACCCGTCGAGGTGCGCGTCCACGGCCGCGCACACGGCGTCGAAGGTCCCGGCGAAGACGGGGTACCGCTCGTACAGCTCCCGGCCCGCCCCGGCGCGCTGCGCGCCCTGGCCGGAGAACACCAGCGCCACCCCGCCGGATCCCGCGGACCCCACCGCACCGAGCACTGCGTCCGGTGTGTCCTCACCGGCGGCCACGGCGGCAAGGGCCGAGGCCGTGGCGTCGCGGTCCGCGCCGAGGACGACGGCCCGGTGGTCGAGCAGGGCCCGCCCGGAGGCAAGGGTGAACCCGATGTCGCCCGGGTCGAGTCCGGGGTGGGCGTCGAGGTGTGCGAGCAGCCGCGCGGCCTGGCGCCGTACGCCGTCCCCGGTCCGCGCCGACAGCACCCAGGGGGTGAGGGGCGCGGGCCCGTCCTCGTCGGCGGACGCGGGCTCGGTGGCCTCTGCCGCGGGCGCTTCGAGGATGACGTGGGCGTTGGTGCCGCTGATGCCGAAGGAGGACACCGCCGCGCGGCGGGGCCGGTCCACCTCCGGCCAGGGCCGGTTCTCGGTCAGCAGCCGGACCTGGCCCTGCTCCCAGTCGACGTGGTGGGTCGGTTCGTCGGCGTGCAGCGTGCGCGGGAGGACGCCGTGCCGCATCGCCTCGACCATCTTGATGATGCCCGCGACCCCGGCCGCCGCCTGCGCGTGACCGATGTTCGACTTGATCGAGCCCAGCCACAACGGGCGGTCGTCCGGACGCTGTCGGCCGTAGGTGGCAAGCAGCGCCTGTGCCTCGATCGGGTCGCCGAGCGGAGTGCCGGTGCCGTGCGCCTCCACCGCGTCCACGTCGGCGCCGTTCAGCTCCGCGCCCGTCAACGCGTCGCGGATGACGCGCTGTTGGGAGGGGCCGTTCGGGGCGGTCAGGCCGTTCGAGGCGCCGTCCTGGTTCACGGCGGAACCCCGTACGACGGCGAGGACCTGGTGGCCGTTGCGTTCGGCGTCGGAGAGCCGTTCGACCACGAGCAGGCCCACGCCCTCGGCCCACCCCGCGCCGTCGGCGGCGTCCGAGAACGCCTTGCACCGCCCGTCGGGGGACATCGCCCGCTGGCGGGAGAACTCCACGAACGTCGTCGGGGACGACATCACCGTGACGCCCCCGGCCAGCGCGAGCGAGCACTCACCGTTCCGCAGCGCCTGGGCGGCCAGATGCAGGGCGACCAGTGAGGACGAGCACGCTGTGTCCACCGTCATCGCCGGGCCCTCAAGACCCAGCAGGTACGAGATCCGGCCCGACGCCACGCTCGACGCGCTGCCGAGCATGCGGAACCCCTCCATACCGTCGACGGATTCGTGCAGCGGCGGCCCGTACTCGCCGGCCATGAGGCCGGTGAAGACGCCGGTGCGGGTGCCGCGCAGCGAGGTCGGGTCGATCGCCGAGTGCTCCAGCGCCTCCCACGCCGTCTCCAGCAGCAGCCGCTGCTGCGGATCCATCGCCGCGGCCTCACGCGGACTGATCCCGAAGAAGTCGGCGTCGAAATCACCCGCACCCGTCAGGAACCCACCGTGCCGCGCATAACTCGTCCCGGCGTGGTCGGGGTCGGGGTCGTAGAGTTCGGCGAGATCCCAGCCGCGGTCGGCGGGGAACTCCGAGACCGCGTCGAGGCCGTCCACCACCGCTTGCCACAGCTCGCCGGGCGACTCGATCCCGCCCGGCAGCCGGCAGGCCATCCCCACGATCACGATCGGATCGTCACCCGTGCCGACAGACGTGGGACTGGGCGCGGCAGCAGCCGGAACTGCGGTGGTGCCCCCGATCTGCTCGTCCAGATAGCCCGCGAGCGCGTGGAGCGTCGGGTAGTCGAAGACC
>NZ_JOHY01000111.1 GCF_000721495.1 Streptomyces sp. NRRL F-5123 | reverse complement strand
CGTCGAGGCCATGAGGCACGGCGAGCTGCCGCGCACCCTGCACGTCGACGAGCCGAGCCCGCACGTCGACTGGAGCGCCGGCGCCGTCAGCCTCCTCACGGAGAACACGCCGTGGCCGCGCAACGGCCGGCCCCGCCGTGCGGCCGTCTCCTCCTTCGGCATCAGCGGCACCAACGCCCACCTCGTCCTCGAAGAACCCCCGGCGGAGCAGCCCGTCGCCGAGCCGGAGCCCCCGGAGGCCGCCCCCGTGCCCTGGGTCGTCTCCGCGAAGGACGAGCAGGCGCTGCGCGCGCGGGCCGGGCAGCTCGCGGAACTGGCGGAGCAGCCGGGGCAGCACCCGGTGGACGTGGCGTTCTCGCTCGCCGCCGACCAGGCCCTCTTCGAGCACCGGGCCGTCGTGGTCGCGTCCGGCCGCGAAGGGTTCGCGCGCGGGCTGGGCGCGCTCGCCCGCGGCGCCGAGGCGCCGGGCCTGGTCACGGGCGCGGGCGCCGCGCCCGCGGGCGCGCCCGGCAGGACGGTCTTCGTGTTCCCCGGGCAGGGCGCGCAGTGGGAGGGCATGGCCGCGGGCCTGTTGGAGACCTCTGAGGTCTTCCGGCGCGAGATGACGGCGTGCGACCGGGCCCTGGCCCCGTACGTGGACTGGTCGCTGCTCGACGTCGTCCGCGGCGCTCCGGACGCGCCCACCCTGGACCGGGTCGACGTGGTGCAGCCCGCGCTGTTCGCGATGATGGTCTCCCTGGCGGCCGTGTGGCGGGCGGCGGGAGTGCTGCCCGACGCGGTGGTCGGGCACTCGCAGGGCGAGATCGCCGCGGCGTACGTCGCGGGCGCCCTTCCGCTGGAGGACGCGGCGCGTGTGGTGGCCCTGCGCAGCCAGGCGCTGACATCCGTGACCGGCCGCGGCGGCATGGCCGCGGTCTCGCTGCCGGCGGCCGAGGTCCGGGAACTGCTGGCCCCGTGGGGTGACGCGCTGAGCGTCGCCGCGGTCAACGGGCCCAGGTCCACGGTGGTCTCGGGCGACGCCGACGCGATCCACGAGCTGGTCGCCCGGTGCAAGGAGGACGGCGTGCGGGCGCGCAGCGTCCCCGTCGACTACGCCTCGCACTGCGCGCACGTCGACCCCGTCGCCGGGCCGCTGGAGGAGGCGCTCGCGGGCATCAGGCCGCGCACGTCCGACGTCGTCTTCCGCTCCACCGTCACCGGCGCCGCGCTGGACACGGCGGAGCTCGACGCGGGCTACTGGTTCCGCAACCTGCGGCAGCCCGTCGAGTTCGCCGGCACCGTCCGCGCGCTGATCGACTCCGGCCACCGGGTCTTCGTCGAGTGCAGCCCGCACCCGGTGCTGACCGCCGGCATGCAGGACCTGCTCGACGACGCCGGGGCCGACGGCGTGGTCCTTTCCACGCTGCGGCGCGACGAGGGCGGCTGGGAGCGCGTGCTCGCCTCCTTCGCCGAAGGCCACGTCGCGGGTGTGCCGGTGGACTGGCCGGTCGTCGTCGCGGGCTACCTCACCCGCGCCCCGCGCCGGGTCGACCTGCCCGGCTACCCGTTCCAGCGGCGGCGCTACTGGCTGGAGGCACCCGCGGCCGGGGCGGGCCTGGAGGAGGCCGGGCTGGCGTCCGTGCCGCATCCGCTGCTGGGCGCGGCGGTTGAGCTCGCGGACGCGGACACGACCGTGCTCTCCGGCCGCCTCGCCACGCGCACCCAGCCCTGGCTCGCGGACCACGCGCTCCTGGGCGGCGTCCTGCTGCCGGGCGCAGCGCTGGTCGACCTCGCGCTGCACGCGGGCCGCCGGTACGGGTCGCTCACCGTCGAGGAACTCGTGCTGGAGGCACCGCTGCCGTTGCCCGACGACGGAGCCGTGCACTGCCAGGTCGTGGTCGGCCCCGCGGACGCCGCGGGGCACCGCACGGTGAACGTGTACTCGCGGGCCGAGGACGGCCCCGACGACGCCGCGTGGGTCCGGCACGCCACCGGCACGCTCGCCCCCCGGGGCGCGGACCCGGGACCGGCGCCGCTGGCCCTGCCGCCGGCCGGGGCCGCCGCGGTGGACGTGCCGGAGCTGTACACGTCGCTGGCCGGGCGCGGCTACGACTACGGGCCCGCCTTCCGCTGCCTGCGGAAGGTGTGGCGGGACGGCCCGGAGGTCGTCGCCGAGGCGCGGCTCGCGGAGGAGCAGCAGCCCGGTGCCGGCGCCTTCGAGCTGCACCCCGCGCTGCTCGACGCCGCCCTGCACGCCGCTGCCGCAGCGCTGCCGCCCGCGCAGGGCGCGGTGCTCGTGCCGTTCTCGTGGAGCGGGGTGCGGCTGTTCGCGCCGGGGGCCGCGGAGATCCGGGTGCGCGCCACGCCGACCGGCGAGGACACGGTGGCGCTGCTCGTCACCGACCTGGCCGGCGCGCCCGTCGCCGAGGTGGCCGCGCTGACGGTGCGGGCGATGGACGCCGGGCAGCTGGCGGCGCTGCGGGCGGCCCGCCCCGCGCCGCTGCTCGGGCTCGACTGGCGGCCGGTCGCCGCGGACGGCGACGCGGAGCCCAAGGACGCGGCGGTGGCGGTGCTCGGCGACGACCCGTGGCAACTGGCCGCGGAGGGGCCGTCCGAGCGCTACGCCGACCTGGCCGCGGCGCGGGCCGGCGGGGCGGCCACGCTGCTGGTGGAGTGCGTGCCCGGCGCCGGCGCGGTGCCCGCCGCGACGCACGCCGCGGTGGCGTGGGCCTTCGGCCTGATCACCTCCTTCGCCGCCGGGGAGACCCCGGGGCGGCTGGTGTTCGTCACCCGCGGCGCGGTCGCGACCCACGCGGGCGAGGCCGTCACCGACCTGCCGGGCGCGGCGGTGTGGGGCCTGGTGCGCACCGCGCAGTCCGAGCACCCGGGCCGGTTCGGCCTGCTGGACATCGACGCGCGTGCCGCGTCCGTGGCGGCGCTCGCCCGGGTCGCGGGGGCCGGCGAGCCCCAGGCGGCCCTGCGCGACGGCGCCGTGTACGCCCCGCGGCTGGCCGCGATCGAACCGGGCGACGCGCTCGCGCCGCCCGAGGACTCGGCGCACTGGCAGCTCGTCTACACCGGCCAGGGCTCCTCCGACGGGCTGGCGCTCGCCGCGGGCCCGGCCGGGGAGCCGCTGCGGGAGGGCCAGGTCAGGGTCGCGGTGCGGGCGGCGGGCCTGAACTTCCGCGAGGTCGTCCTCGCGCTCGGCATGGTGCGCGGCGACACGCGCCCGCCCGCGGGCGAGGCCGCGGGCGTCGTCGTCGAGACCGGACCCGGCGTCACCGGGATCGGCGTCGGCGACCGCGTGGCGGGGCTGATGTCCACCGGTGCGGGACCGCTCGCGGTGGCCGACCACCGGATGGTCGCGCGCGTCCCGGACGGCGTGACCTTCGCGCAGGCCGCGACGATCCCGGTGGTGTTCCTCACCGCCTACTACGGCCTGGCGGAGATCGCCGGGGTGCGCGCGGGGGAGTCGCTGCTGCTCCACGCGGCGACGGGCGGTGTCGGCATGGCGACCCTGCAACTGGCCCGGGAATGGGGCGTGACGGTCTTCGGGACGGCGAGCCCCGGCAAGTGGGACGTGCTGCGCGGCCTCGGTCTCGACGACGCGCACATCGCGTCCTCGCGCGATCTGGGCTTCGAGGAGTCCTTCCGCGCGGCCACCGGCGGGCGCGGCGTCGACGTCGTGCTCAACTCGCTCGCCGGGGAGTACGTGGACGCCTCGCTGCGGCTGCTGGCCGACGGCGGGCGGTTCCTGGAGATGGGCAAGACCGACATCCGCGACACGGACGCGGTCGCCGCGATCCGGCCCGACGTGCTGTACCGGGCCTACGACGTCACCGACCGCGGACCCGACCACGTACGGGGCATGTTCGGCGAGCTGATGCCGATGTTCGAGCGGGGCGAGCTGGCCCCGCTGCCGGTCACGGCGTGGGATCTGCGGCGCGCGCCCGAGGCCTTCCGCTTCCTGAGCCAGGCCCGGCACACCGGCAAGATCGTCCTGACCGTGCCGCGCGGGATCGACCCCGGGGGCACCGTGCTGATCACCGGCGGCACCGGCATGATCGGGCGGCACGTCGCCCGCAGGCTGGTCACCGAGCACGGGGCGCGGCGGCTGCTGCTCCTGAGCCGGCGCGGCGCCGCGACCGAGGGGATCGCCGAACTCGTCGCGGAGTTCGCCGAGCTGGGCGCCCGGGTGGACGTGGCCGCGTGCGACGCGGCCGACCGCGACGCGCTCGCCGCGACGCTGGCGGCGGTGCCCGCCGGGCATCCGCTGACGGCGGTCGTGCACGCGGCGGGCGTCATCGACGACGGCCTGCTCGCCGACCTGACGCCGGACCGCTTCGCGGCCGTGCTGCGCCCGAAGGTCGACGCGGCATGGAACCTCCACGAGCTGACCGCGGATCTGGACCTGTCCGCCTTCGTGGTGTTCTCGTCCGTGACGGGCACGCTGGGCACCCCCGGCCAGGCCAACTACGCGGCGGCCAACGCGTTCCTGGACGCGCTGGCGCAGCACCGGCGCGCGCTGGGGCTCCCGGCGACATCGGTCGCGTGGGGCCTGTGGGCCGAGCAGAGTGCGATGACCGGGCACCTGGACGGCGCCGACCTGGCCCGTATGGAACGCTCGGGCCTCAGCCCGCTGTCCGCCGAGGAGGGCGTGGCGCTGTTCGACTCGGCGCTGGACGCCTCCCGCCCGCTGGTGCTGGCCACCCGGCTGGACACCGGCGCGCTGCGGGCCGCGGCAGCCCACTCCCCGGTGCCTGCGGTGCTGCTCGACCTCGCGCGGGCGCCGCACCCGGACGGCACCTCCGGCGCGGCCGGGGACCAGGCCGGGTCGTGGCGGGAACGGCTCGCGCAGGCGCCCGCGGGCGGCCGGACGGAGCTGCTCGTGGAGCTGGTGCGCGCGCAGGTGGCGATGGTGCTCGGGCACTCCGCGCCGCACGACGTACGGCCCGACGGCGCGTTCAAGGAACTGGGCTTCGACTCGCTGACCTCCGTCGAGCTGCGCAACCGGCTGAACGGCGCGACGGGCCTGCGGCTGCCGGCCACGCTGGCCTTCGACCATCCCACCCCGGAGCGTGTGGCGGCGTACCTGCACGCCCAGCTCGGCGGCGACGACGCCGACGGCGGCGACGGGGACTTCCCCGCACTGTCGGCGCTGGACGAGCTGGACCGGCTGGAGGCGGCCCTGCGCCAGTCCCCGCCGGTCAACGGCCACTTCGAACGCGTGGAAGCCCGGGTGGAGGCATTCCTGCACCTGATCCGCGAGCTGCGGAGCACTGCGGACGACTCCTCGCCGTCCGTCGTCGGCGCCCTGGCCTCGGCGACGGACGAGGAGATCTTCGACTTCATCGACAACGAGCTCTGAGAGGGCGCCCGCAATGGCGAACGAGGACAAACTCCGGGACTACCTCAGGCGGGTCACCGGTGATCTGCACCAGACCCGGGAGCGGCTGCGTGCGGTGGAGGCCAGGGAGCGCGAGCCGATCGCCGTCGTCGCGATGGCCTGCCGCTACCCCGGCGGCGTCAACTCGCCCGACGACCTGTGGGACCTGGTCGAGCGGGGCGGCGACGCGGTCGGCGACTTTCCCACCGACCGCGGCTGGGACGTCGAAGCGCTCTACGACCCCGACCCGGACCGTTCCGGCAAGGCGTACGTGCGGTGCGGCGGCTTCCTCGACGACGCGGCGGGCTTCGACGCCGGCTTCTTCGGCGTCAACCCGCGCGAGGCCGCGGCGGCAGACCCGCAGCACCGGCTGCTGCTGGAACTCACGTGGGAGCTGCTGGAGCGGGCGCGGGTGCCCGCGGCGGCCCTGCGCGGCAGCGACACCGGCGTGTTCGCGGGGGTGATCGCCGCCGAGTACGGGCCGCGGCTGCACGACGCGGCGGGCGGCCACGAGGGCTACCTGCTCACCGGCAAGACCCCGAGCGTCGCGTCGGGGCGGGTCGCGTACACGTTCGGCTTCGAGGGACCGGCCCTGACGGTCGACACGGCGTGCTCGTCGTCGCTCGTCGCGATACACCTGGCCTGCCGCGCGCTGCGGTCCCGCGAGTGCGGGCTCGCGGTGGCCGGCGGGGCGACGGTGCTCGCCACCCCCGGCGTGTTCGTGGAGTTCAGCCGACAGCGCGGGCTCGCGCCCGACGGGCGCTGCAAGCCCTTCTCCGCGACCGCGGACGGCACGAACTTCGCCGAGGGCGGCGGCCTGGTGCTGCTGGAACGGCTCTCGGACGCCGAACGCAACGGGCACCAGGTGCTCGCGGTGATCCGCGGCAGCGCGATCAACCAGGACGGCGCCTCGAACGGCCTGACCGCCCCCAACGGACCGTCCCAGGAGCGCGTGATCCGGCAGGCGCTGGCCGAGGCCGGGCTGACGCCCGACCAGGTTGACGCGGTGGAGGCGCACGGTACGGGCACGGCGCTGGGCGACCCCATCGAGGCGCAGGCCCTCCAGGCCACCTACGGCCGCAACCGGCCCGCGGACCGGCCCCTGCGCCTGGGCTCGGTGAAGTCCAACATCGGCCACACCCAGGCGGCGGCCGGTGTCGCGGGCATCATCAAGATGGTCCAGGCCATGGCCCACGGCGAGCTGCCCCGTACCCTGCACGCCGACGAGCCGACCCCCCACGTCGACTGGACGTCCGGCGCCGTCACCCTCCTCACCGGCAACACCCCGTGGCCCCGCAACGGCCACCCGCGGCGTGCGGCCGTCTCCTCCTTCGGCATCAGCGGCACCAACGCCCACCTCGTCCTGGAGGAGGCGGCCCCCGCGGAGCCGCAGGAGAACGCCGACGAGGACACCGCCGCTCCCACCGCCTCCGAGGGCGGAACCTGGCCGGGCAGCGCCACCGCCTCCCCCCGGGGCGTGCTGCCGCCGTGGGTGCTCTCGGCGGCCGGCGGCGACGCCCTGGGGGAGCAGGCACGGCGGCTGCTCGCGCACGTGACCGCGCACCCGGAACTGACCGGCGCCGACATCGGGTTCTCGCTCGCCACGACCCGTACCCCGCTGGACCACCGCGCCGCCCTCACCGGCACGGACCGCGCCGGCCTCGTCGAAGGCCTGCGGGCACTGGCCGAGGGCCGCGAGGCACCCGGCGTGAGCACGGGTGGCGCGGCACCCGGCGGCCGGACCGCGTTCCTCTTCACCGGCCAGGGCAGCCAGCACCCGGGCATGGGCCGCGAACTGTACGCCGCCCACCCGGTGTTCGCCTCGGCCTTCGACGCCGTCGCGGCGGAGATCGACCCGCGGACCGACCGTCCGCTGCACGACGTGGTGTTCGCCGACCCGGCGGCCGGTCCCGACGCCCCGATCCACCGGACGGCCCACGCACAGGTGGGGCTGTTCGCTTTCGAGGTGGCGCTTTTCCGGTTGGTGGAGTCGTGGGGTCTGCGGCCGGATTTTGTGATGGGGCATTCGGTGGGGGAGGTTGCGGCTGC
>NZ_JOHY01000110.1 GCF_000721495.1 Streptomyces sp. NRRL F-5123 | reverse complement strand
CTTCGACCACCGCACCGTCGAAGCCGTCGCCCAAGCCCTCGAAAACACACTCCTCCAAGAACTCGACCAGCTCACCGACGCCGAAGCCGACCAACTGCTGGCGGAAGACTGATGAACGCCCCCTTCGCCGCGTCGGACGCGGGGATCGGGCCGCTCACCTGGGGGCAGCTGGCGATCTGGGACGCGATCGAGCGGACCGTGCCGGACGACCACTACTTCAACTTCGGGCGGATCCTGAAGGTGCCGGGGGTGCGGACGTCCGCCGAGGTCCGTGCCGCGCTGGGCGGGCTGGTCTCCGCGCACGGCGCGCTGCGCACGCGGCTGGATCTCGCGGGCCCGCGCCCGCGGCAGCGGCTGGCGGCACGCGGGGAGTTGACCGTGGAGCGTTGCTCCGGCGACCCCGAGGCGGTGCTCGCCGGGCTCGTCGCGCGGCCCTTCGACTACGAGGCCGAGTGGCCGCTGCGCGTCGCGCTGGTCACGGACGGCCCGCGGGTGGGCCATGTGGTGCTCGCCTTCTGCCATGTGGCGGCGGACGGGCTCGGCGCCGACGTGGCCGTACGGGACCTGCGGCTGCTGCTCCTGCGCGGTGGCGGCGTACTGGCCGGGACTCCCGCGCCGCGCCCGCTCGACCTCGCGCGCTGGCAGGCGGGACCGGAGGGCCGCCGGGCGGCGGGGCGGGCGGCGCGTTTGTGGGAGAAGGTGCCGCACGAGGTGATGTTCGACCGGTGGGCGGGCGCGGGCGAGCGGCCGCGTGTGCGGCGGGCCCTGTTGGCCTCCCCGGCGATGGATCTCGCGGTACGGGCGGTCGCCGCCCGGCACCGTACGTCGACCTCCACCGTGCTGCTGGCGGCGACGGCGGCTCTGGTGGGCCGGTCGACGGAGCGGGAGCGGTGCGCGGTGCTGCCGATCGCGAGCAACCGCTTCCGCCGGGACACCGCGCGGATCGTCGGCATGGTCTCGCAGGAGGGGGTCTTCGCTCTGGACGGGGTGGGCCGGCCGTTCGGGGAGCTGCTGCGGGCCGCGGATCCGGCGGCGCTGCGGGCGTACCGCAGTGCCTTCCACGACCCGGTGGACCGGGCGCGCGGCGGCTGGGCGCAGCCGCTGTGCTGCTTCAACGACCAGCGGCCGGCCCGGCCGGACCCCGCGCCGTGCGCGCCGGCGGAGATCCGTGCGGCGCTGCCGGCCAGCAGGCTGTCGTGGCCGCTGGGCCAGGACCGGCTCAACTGCCGTTTCTGCGTGCACGTCAGCGGGAATCTGGAGGTCTCGGTCACGGCCGACACCGCCTACCTGCCGCGTCCGGACATCGAGCGGTTCCTGCTCGGACTGGAGTCCCTGCTGGTCGCGGAGGCGGGTGCCTGACCGGCCGGCCGCCGGTCAGCCCCCGGCGCGATCCCGGTCCTGCGGGGCGGCGGCCGCGGAGAGGGTGCACAGGTCGTCGAAGGCGCTGCGGAGGTACGCGCCCAGGCTCTGCCCCGGGTCCTCGATCCATTCCTCGGCGGCCTGCTGGAAGGCGGCCCAGCCGGACTGGGCGGCGAGCGCGGCGAGCCGGTCCGGCACGCCGCGCAGGCGCAGGGCCCCGGCGACCGCCGCGGTGAGGGTCGCGGCCTTGGCCAGCTCCCGTTCGCGCAGCGCGGGGGTGGCGGCGATGACCGCGCAGCGCGGCTCGGAGAAGTCGCGGTTCTCCTCCAGGATGTGCTTGGCCCTGAGGAAGGCGTGCAGCAGCAGTTCGAGCGGCGGGCCGTCGGGGGCGGTGGCGACCTCGTGGACGAGGGTGTCGCGCAGCTCGGCCTGGCCGTCGAAGAGGACCTCGCGCTTGTCGGCGAAGTGGCGGAAGTAAGTGCGCTCGTTGAGGCCGGCGCGGGCGGCGATCTCGGCCGTGGTGGTCCGGTCGAACCCGCGTTCCTGGTACAGCTCCAGGGCCGCCTGCTGGAGGCGGCGGCGCGCTTCTGCTCCGCTGCGTGGCATTCGCCCAGGATCGCATATGTCAGTGACCGGCATTTCTTTGCGCCAGTCCCTGGCGTTTCTTGACGCCAGCGACTGGCGCTACGTAGTGTCAGTGACTGGCGCAAACGACTGCGCCGCACACTGGCGCCACGTGAGAGCGAGTGCTTCATGCATGTCTTCGTCACCGGCGGATCCGGGCTGACCGGACCCGCCGTCGTCACCGGGCTGGTCTCGGCCGGCCACACGGTCACCGGGCTCGCACGCTCGGACGCCGCCGCGGCGCGGCTGGAGTCGCTGGGCGCCGTGCCGCTGCGCGGCTCGCTGGAGGACCACGACGGCCTGCGCGACGGCGCCGCCGCCGCGGACGGTGTCCTGCACATGGCCTTCGGGGGCGACTTCGCCGACCCCGACGGCCTGGTCCGGCGCGACCGGAGCGCGATCGAGGCGCTCGGCGGGGCGCTGGCCGGCACCGGCAAGCCGTTCGTCAGCACCTCCGGCACGCTGGTCATGGCCGCGGGGCGCGAGGGCTCCGAGGCCGACCGGCCGGACCCTGGAGCCGTCGCCGGATTCCGCATCCCCGGGGAGGAGGCCTGCCTCGGCTTCGCGGCGTCGGGGGTGCGGGCGAGCGTGGTGCGGCTCGCGCCCACCGTGCACGGGCCCGGCGATTACGGCTTCGTCGGGATGCTCGTCGCGACCGCGCGCAGGACCGGCGTGTCGGCGTACGTCGGCGACGGCGCCAACCGTTGGCCCGCGGTGCACCGGCTCGACGCGGCGGACCTCTTCCGGCTGGCGCTGGAGCAGGCGCCCGCGGGCAGCGTGCTGCACGGGGTGGCCGAGAACGGGGTCGCCTTCCGGGACATCGCCGGGGTGATCGGGCGCGGACTCGGGCTGCCCACGAAGAGCCTGGACCCGCAGGAGGCGGCGGTGCACTTCGGGAACCCGTTCATGGCGACCGTCTTCGGCCTCGACGCGCCCGCCTCCGGCGCGCGCACCCGCGAGCTGCTCGGCTGGGCGCCCACCCGTCCGGGGCTGCTCGCCGACATCGAGGACGGCGACTACCTCACCGCCGCGGCCGCCTGACCTGGCGGCCGCGGCGCAGCTCCGTCGAAGATCCTCCGGAGCGTGACGGCCGGTCAGCGGGCGGTCAGGCGCAGCCGTGTCCGGGGGTGACGGCGGGCCAGGCCTCGACGCCGTGGGAGGTGCGGATGTAGACCCGGGAGGTGTCGGGGGTAGTCCACAGCTCCTCGCCCTGCCGGTGGTAGCCGGTGCTCCGGGCGTCGGCGGGCAGGACGGCGTCGCCGTCGTACGCGGCGGCGAGGCTGCCGGGCGGGAGGACGCCGTGCGGGTCGCGGGCGTACTCCCGGCTGCCGGAGGGGCCGCCGAGCTCCAGGAAGCGGGCCTGCTGCCAGCCGCAGTGGGCGGGACCGTCGGTGGTGTTGAGGGTGGTGACGGGCACCCGGCCGCCGCGGCTGTCGGTCCAGATCTGGTACGGGCCCTTGTCCGTGAAGCCCGCCGGGAATTCGGCCGGGTCGCAGGACGCGCTGGTCTCGGGGCCCCAGCCGGGCCGCCCCGGCTGGTCCTTGGCGACGATCACGGCGACCTTGGTTCGCAGGCCCACGTCGTAGGAGAACAGCACGCGGTCGGCGTCACGCCGCTCCACCCGGTAGCCGGAGCGCGGCACGCCCGGGTCGTACATGTCGAAATAGGCCTTGAGGCCCTCCTCGGGCGTGCTGCCCCCGTCACCCTCGCTCCACGCGTCGGGGCCGCCGCCGGCGTAGATCCGGCCGGTGCATTCCAGCGCGCGCCCGGCCGCCCCGGAGGCCGCGAGCAGTGCGGCCGGGTCGTCGCCGGTGGCGGCGCGGGTGGCGACGTACAGCGGCCCGGCGTACGGGACCGGCGGGGCGGTTCCGTCCACGACCGGGCCGGAACCGCCGCCACCGCAGCCACTCGCCGTCGCCGCCAGCACCACCGCTGCCGCTGCCGCCGCGCCGCGCCCGTACGCCCTGCTCACCCGCATGCCCGCCCCCTGGTCCGGTCCTGCGGCGCTCCTTCCGCCGGGCGCCGCGCGGGTTCGACGCCGCGTCCGCCGCGGCGGTTCCACTCAGCCGGCGGAAGGTGCGGGCAGCGGGACGATCCGGCCGGTCAGGGAGTCGGGGGCGCCGGGCGGCTGCCAGGCCACGTCGATCTCGGTGCCGTGGAATTCCCGGCAGAGCCCGGTCAGCAGGGCGGTCGCGGCGGCCCGCGCCCGGGCGGGACCGGCGTCGGCCGGCAGGCCGGCGAGGCGCCCGCAGACAAGGGCGCCGTCGGTGGTGGTGACGCTGTGCCGCCAGCCCTCCGGGGTGGCCAGCAGGACGATGTGGCGGGGCATGCCGAACGGGGGCTTCTTCTTCCGCGCCGGTCCGGTCATGTGACCATCCAACACCCCGGAGGCAGGCGCGGTGCCGGTGGTGCCCGTCATGCCCTCCCGGCCGCGCGCACCGGGCCGGGCGGCGTCGGGACGCGGGTGGCGCGGGCCGGCGCGGACTGCCACTCGGGGGTGACCTGCTGGAGGAGCCGCAGGTCGGACACGGGCAGCCGGGCGGCCTCCTGCCGGCGCAGGCGCAGGAGGGTGGCGGGCAGGTGGGTGCGGATCTGGCAGCCGGCCGTCCGCCACCGCAACGGCGATCTCGCGCCCGCGGAAGGCGGGTTCGGCCGCGCCCGCGGCGTGCTCGCGGCGCAGCTCGGCGGCGGCGGCCTGCGGGGTGGGGTACGCGTAGCCGCTGCCGCGCGTGCAGGCTGCCGGCCGGCGAGGACGGCGGTGTAGCCGGGGTCGCCGGTGGCCGCGTGCAGGGTCGCGTCGGCGAGCAGCTGCGGCACGTAGTCGATACGGGCCCGGGCCCGGAGGCTGCCGCCGAGCTCCCGGCGGGCCGCGGCGACGCACCCGCCCGCCGGGACGGTGGCGCTGGTGGCGCCGCGCAGGGGCACGGTGGCCTCGGGGGATCCGCAGCCGAACCGGGCGTCGGCGAAGCGGGCGCGGTCCTGCGACGGGACGGCCGTGTCGGGGGCAGGGGCGGCCGTGTCGGCGGTCGCGATGCCGTAGCCCTCGTGCGTACGGCCGCCGAGGTCGACGGCGGCGGCCTCGTCCTCGGGGGACGGGACGGCGGAGGCGGCGGGGGCGGGCGAGGCGGCGGCCGCGATGTGGGCGGCGGCGACGGTGGCCGGTGACAGGCCGGGATCGCCCAGGTGCCGCCGGATGAAGTCCTCGACCTGGAGGAAGAGCACCTGGCGGCGGGTCTCGGCGGGGGTGCGGTCCTCGCTGTCGGTGTGCTGCGCGAGCCACGCGGTGACCAGGTCGACGAGGACGCCGCCGATCCGGTGGGCGTCCGCGGGCCGCAGCGGGGCGGTGTCGGCGGCGAGCTGGGTGAGGAGGCCCGCGAGCAGGCACCCGGCGCCGTCGCGGGCCGGGAGGCGGGCAGCGAGCAGCCGGCCGACTCGGTCGGGCGGCGGCGGCACGTCGGTACTCGGCACCTGCACCACGACCGAGGCGGCGGCGCCGGGCCGGGCGTCGACGTCCGCACGGCAGGGGCGCGAGGTGGAGTACACCACGAAATCCCGCGGGCCCAGTTCGCTCACCGTGCGCGCCTGGGCGATGGCTTGCCTGCCGCGGACGACGAGGCCGACGGCGTACATCTCCGGGTCGGCCTGGCGGATCAGCCGCGGGGTGCGGCGGGAGGTCGTGGACGCTTAGGTGAGGGCGGTGACCTGGGCCGAGCCGAAGGCGGCGGTGCGCAAGGCGGCGTGGAAGCCGGAGTCGTCGAAGCTGAACTCGTTGCGGACCAGGGCGCCCGCGGTGGCGTTGCGCCAGGCCTCCGCCGGCTCCGGCGCGCGTACACTCCGGCTGTCGAACACGGTCCGCAGCACGCCGGAGCACCGCCTTCCCGCTTCCCCGCCGATCCTGCCCCGTCCCCCAGCTCTTCCGGTCGACCACCGTCCGCAAAAGGATGTATCGGGACGCACGGCGCGTTCGGTGCCGGAGTCGGGTCACCGCCGAGCACCGGCGCCCGCCGGCGGCGCGTGACGGGGCCTCACTCGGGTGGCGGGGCCGCGGGCGGGGTGGCGCGAGGGGTCCGCGGGAGCTTCCCGCGGGGAAGGGACAGCGATGGCGGAGGACGAGCGGCCGCAGACCGCGCGGCTGCTGGGGCTGGAGCCGCACCCGGAGGGCGGCTGGTACCGCGAGACCTGGGTCGCGGGCGGGCAGGAGGAGGTGCGGCCGGACGGCTACCCGGGCGGGCGGCGCCTAGCCAGCGGCATCCACTTCCTGCTGGAGCCGCGGCAGGAGTCGCGCTGGCACCGGGTGCGCTCCGACGAGCTGTGGCTGTGGCACCGCGGCGGCCCGCTGCTGCTCTCGCTGGGCGGCACGGGCGCGGACCCCGACCGCGCGGACGTCACGCAGATCGTGCTGGGCCCGGACCTGGCCGCGGGGCAGCGGCCGCAGGCGCTCGTGCCGGGCGGGCACTGGCAGGCGGCGCGGCCGTACGGGCGGGACGAGGTGCTGGTGTCGTGCGTGGTCTCCCCCGCGTTCGACTTCGCCGACTTCGTCCTGGAGGAGCCGCCCACGACGCGCGCGGAGGCCTCCGCCGAGCTGCCGGTGCCGTACGGACGGGCCTGGCCGCTGGTCGCCGCCTTCGACGACATCGCCGCCTGGCATCCACTGATCGCCCGCTCCGAGCCGGAACCTGGCCTGCCGCCGGGCGCGCCAGGGCACCTGCGGCGGCTGGTCACGGAGACCGGCGAGCCCTTCAGGGAGCGGCTGCTCGCGCTCGACGGGGGGCGCTGCGTCTACGAGTTCGCACAGTCGCCCTTCGCCGTGCGCGCCTACCGGGCGACGCTGACGCTCGAACCGGGCCCGGGCGATGCGGCGTGCCGGGCGCGCTGGACCGCGGAGTTCACACCGTCGGACCCGGCGCAGGCACCGGCGCTCCGGGACTTCTTCGCGGGCGAGGTGTTCGGGCCGGGGCTGGCCGCGCTGGCGGAGGCGGCGCGCGGGTGACGACGGCGCGCCAAGGGGCGCGGCGGACGGGGTGGCCGGCGCGGTGTGACGGGGGATCAGGGCCGCGGGTCAGCCGCCGAGCGGCGGGAGCTTGCGGCGGCGGCTCCGGCGCGGCGCCCCGCGGTCCTTCCACACCAGCAGCGCCCCGCCGACGGCGAACGCGGCCGAGCAGGTCGACAGGGCGACGCCGGCCGGCCCCCCGTACCCGGCGAGCATCCCGGCCGCGTGGCACAGCTGGCCCACGCCGAGGGCGACGGCGCCCCACGCGGCGCGGGAGCCGGTGCGCGGGGGCAGGGCCGCCGCCAGGCCGAGCGTCACGAAGACGAGGCCGGCGGCCCCCAGGACGACTGCGCCGATCATCTGCGCCTCCGCACGGCAGTGTGAGCCGCGCAAGCTGTGGGCGGTGGGGCCGCGCGTCGGGGTGCGCGGCCGGCGGGACTCAGTGCCTGGGGACGGGGCCGGCCGCGGTCGGGGTGACCGCGACGGTGAGGCCGTTGAGCACGAGCCGGGTGCCGCCGCGCAGGTGCGCGATGTCCTGGGCGCCGTCGCCCGTCCACACGAGGTAGGTGTACTGCTCGGTCCACGTCAGCCGCGATCCG
>NZ_JOHY01000109.1 GCF_000721495.1 Streptomyces sp. NRRL F-5123 | reverse complement strand
AGCACGCAGGCGGGGAAGACGAGGAAGACCCAGGCACGGGTGATCGACCGGCGGCCAAAGTGTCCCATGTCGGCGTAGAGCGCCTCAGCGCCGGTGACGGCAAGGACGACTGCTGCCAAGGAGAAGAAGGCCGTGCCGAAATGGCCGAAGAGAAAGCCCAGCGCGTATGTCGGCGACAGTGCCCGCAGGATGCCCGGGTGATCGGCGATACCGGCCACGCCGCACGCACCGATGGCCGTGAACCATGCGACCATCACCGGCCCGAACACCCGGCCGACCGCCGCGGTTCCCCTGCGCTGCACCAAGAACAGCAGCATGATGATCAATGCGGTGATGGGCACGACCGCGCTCGCCAGTGACGGTTGGACGACCTTGAGGCCCTCGACCGCGGAGAGTACCGAGATCGCCGGAGTGATCATGCTGTCGCCGAAGAACAGCGCCGCGCCGAAGATCCCGAGCGCGGCCAGGACTGCGGCAGCCCGTCGGCCCCGCTGCGCGTTCAAGCGGCGCAGCAGGGTGATCAGCGCCATGATTCCGCCCTCGCCGTCGTTGTCGGCCCGCATCGCCAGTAGCACGTAGGTGACCGAGACGATGATCGTGACCGACCAGAAGACCAGCGACACCACTCCGTACACGTTGTGCGTGCTGACGGGGACCGGGTGTGGATCGTCCGGGTTGAAAACCGTCTGAAGGGTGTAGAGCGGGCTGGTCCCGAGGTCGCCGAAGACCACGCCGAGCGCACCGACCACGATGGCCAGACGCGCGGTGTCGTGCCCGGCGGAACCGCGAGCCGTCGTCTTCGGCGGTGCTGATCTGCCGTCAAGGCCGGGCATCCGCTGGTGGTCCGTCACTGGTGCTCCTCCTCGGCACCGGCTCGGTGCCCGGTGCTTCGTGCCGGACATTACCGGGCGGGCCCATCCCGGCGACCGAACCGGGCCTGCCCACGGCCATCGGGGTGTACCCGGCGCCGCGTTCACTCTTATTCCACCGCCCGGGCAGCCGCTTTCACCGCGCTGCCACTTCGGTCGGCACCATGCTGCGCCCATGGGAGATATCTGGGTTGTGATCGGGATCGCCGGGTTCGTTGCCGCGATGCTCGGCCTGATTTGGTGCTTGGAGCGGGTGTGAGCGCGACGGACGCGGTGCTGTTGGTGTTGTCGATCGTCATGTTCGGCTATCTGGGCGTGGCACTGTTCAAAAGCGGAGCGGTTCTGATGGCGTTCGCATGGACCATCGTCGTGATGGTCGTCGTCCTGGGATTGTGCTGGCGCTATCTGGGCGCCTACATGGTCGAGGTGTATGAGGGGCGGTCCCGCTGGCTGCGCTGGCTGGAACGGCCGATCTACCGCTCGCTGGGGGTGTCGGAGGACGCCGAGCAGACGTGGCAGCGGTATGCCGCGTCGGTGATCGGTTTCACCGCCGTGGCGCTGCTGGTCACCTATGGCATTTTCCGGCTGCAGGGGTCCCTGCCGTTCAACCCGCAGCATTTCGGCGCGGTGCGGCCGGACACGTCGTGGAACACGTCGGTGTCGTTCGTGACGAACACGAACTGGCAGTCGTATTCCGGTGAGACCACGATGTCCTGTACGGCGCGACATATGCAAAGCCGAAGCCGAAAAAGAAGAAGAGTTCGAATCCCGTCAAGAACTTCTTCGGCGGAGTCGTCCACGAAATCGCGGGCAATATCCCCAGCCCGGCAGCCGCACTCGCCGACGCTATGAACGAACTGACACAGGGAATGACCGGCGGACACGCAACTGCCGCCGCACCGAACCTGCCGATCTATCCGTTCAGTGATCCCGACTTGATGGGCGTGGACCCGGACTCCAGCGCCTACAAGCTTGGGGAACTGACCGGCGCAGCCGCGCAGTTGCTAGCCGGTCCCGGTGGGGATGCAAGAACCGGTGGCAGCCTAGTAACCAAACTCCTCCAGAAATTTCGCGGCTGCAGCTTCGACGGCGACACCCCGGTACTCCTCGCCGACGGCAAGACCAAAATGATCAGCGCTATTCGCCCCGGCGACAAAGTCGAGGCTGGCGATACCGAAACTGGCAAACACCGAGGCGGACACACTGTTACCGCAACGTTCGTCAACCACGACGCCGACCTGATCGACCTTCAAATCCAAGGCTCCTCCGGCCAAAGCTCCGTCCTGCACACCACCGCACAACACCCGTTCTGGGACGGCACCACACATACCTGGGTGCCCGCTGGCCAACTGACCCCCGGTCACGCACTCGAGACAGCTGGCGACACGCACGTACGTGTGACGGCACTCCAGGTCGTCAGCGGTGTCGAAGATATGTACAATCTCACGGTTGATCAACTTCACACGTATTACGTGGTGTCAGGGTCTACGCCGATCTTGGTGCATAATACCTGCGGTGAAACGATAACATTGTACCGAGTCTCGCCTCTTGCGCGAGGGTCGAGCGAGTTGGATGACGGCCTCAACCCCGCGCACTTCCCGTCCGTAGGTGATGACGGCGAGGAGTTGACCGGGGCAGCGCACTTCGGTAACGAGGCGCGCGTAAATGATTTCGCAGCGGGTCATGGCGACACGCACGGGGTGGGATTTGCGGTGGATGTTCCCACTAGCTGGTTGGCGGAGCGTAATATTGAAGTCTGGGAAGGTAGGACGCCGGAGCAGCTCGAATACTTGATTCCTAGGGACCTGATGGGAGAATTTAATCAGTTCGCGAAGAGGCCGTGGGGGCCAGGAGGAGCGTCATGACGGAAAGAAATTTTCGTAGGTATTCTCTTGTCGATGTCGAAATCGTCGGGCACTTGGCCTACGGCATCTCATTTAAGGTGGAAGAAGGGGTGACGGGATTTATTGATAAGGCTGATGTTTCTGATACTTCAACATCGCCGGCCGACTGGCCCGTTGCCGGGCAGATCGTGACGTGTATCACACTTGGGATCGCGCGTGATGGCAGAGTCCGCGCCAGTGCGCGTCAGTCTGACGTGTTTCTAGCCCGAAGTGTTGATAATCCGGACCAAGCGCTTAGGCGGTGGGCCGTGATCAGAGATCGAAAGTTTGCAACTCTTCCTGAACTCGAGGAGTTTTTCGCATCAAGAGAATCAATTCCTTTGCTCGAATGGGCGCGGAGGCAACGGGTTGGTTCAGCTGATCGAACTCGTGCTGCGGAAATCATCTCGATAATGCCCGATGAACTCAGGAGGCGGCTGGGGTGAGAGCTCAAACCCGCAGCCTGAACACCTTCACCACCAGGACATGCGGAACGGCGCCCTCGCGGATCACCTGACCACTACTGACCTTGAATGCGGGATTTCGTCATGGCGCTGCGGTCATGAGGCGGGTGCCGGTCGGCGGCCGCGCGAGTCGGGGCGCGATCCGTGGACGCCGCCGGTGCCCGTACTCGATGGCGTCCACGGGCGGGGACACGCGGGTATCCGCGGCGGGTGGGGCGGGGGCCAGCCGATGCTGAACTGTCCGCCGAAGCGGGCTTCGCGCACGCCTCCGAAAGGAGCGCCGAGGGTGCACTTGGCGGCGCCGGTAAACAGGCCGGTGGTAAACGAGCCGTGGAAGGTGTGGCCGGTGAGCAGGCCGGAGGTGACGGTGCCGGAGACACCGACCAGCGGGCCGACGTTGTGGTCGAACTGCAGGTTGACGGTGCTTTCGACGAGGCTGCCGTCCTCGGTCAGCCGCTGGATGGTTCCGGTGTCGTGGCCGGTGTCGAAGCCGCCGGCCTCGAAGACGGGCTCTAGTCGCCGCAGCCGGGCTCCCCCCGGTCCGCCTCCACGACCTGCGCCATGGCGCCGCCACCCTCATGCTCGCCGCCGGCATCGACATCAAGGTCGCCTCTGACACCCTCGGCCACTCCGACACTCGCATCACCCGCGACATCTACCAAGCCGTCCTCGACGACCTCGCCCGCGCAGCCGCCGAAGCCGTCATCAAACTCCTCCCCCGCGCCCACGCTAACGGCGGCAAGCACCGCACGAAAAAGACATCATCCCGCATTCCGGGCATGTTCCAGCCCGAACACTCACAGGACCAGTAAAGGCAAGCAGCACCAACCTCAGCCAGACATGACCCTCCGTTATGTCCTCAATGTGAAGTGTAACCAGAGTCGGGCCATGGCGGGAATCCGGGAAACGCCCCCTGATGTTGTTACGAGGCTTGCTAAAGTGACGAAGCTCAGCTCTGACCATGAGCATGCAGGGGGCTTCCAGGTGCGATTACTGATCTCCGTGGACGGGCAGGACAACGATCCGCACGTCTCGATAGAACTGCTCCGCTGGTTATCCCGTGATCCGGACCTGCGGACAGAGGCCAGCATGTCCCTCGTTCCCGCAACTGTGCGCCCAGGAGAAATGGGCGGTGCATTCGAGGCCATCAACGCGGTACTCAGCAGCGGTCTGACCCTCGCCGGCGTCGTGGTCTCAGTGGCGAGCTGGCGCGATTCGAAGGGTGGCCGGGGGCCGCTCGTACGGATCGAGCGCGACGGGGTCGTGGTCGAGGTACACGACGGGTCGGTGGAGACCGTCGAACGGATCGTCCGCGCCCTCGATGTCGACCTGGGTGACATCTCCGCCACCGGTCCGACGGACAGCACACACGACGAGAGTGGGCGCGAAGCGCCGGAGGCTCCGTGACCGCGCTGTCCGACCCGGCTACTTCCCGGGCCGTCCTCATCGGAGCCCACGACTTCCAGCACCTCACGAACCTCCCCGCAGTCGAGCACAGCCTCACCACGCTGGCCGAGTTACTCGGCCACCCCCTGGTCTGGGGACTGCCGGCCGCCCACCGCCCCTTACTCACCCAGCCCCCCAACGCGCACACGGTTATCGATGTTCTCGAGGAGGCCGCGGCCGGCGCGACCGACACACTGGTCGTCTACTACGCGGGCCACGGCCTGATCGATCACCACGGCGACGGACTCGTCCTGGCCTTGCCCTCCTCCCGTCCCGGTCGGTCCGACACCGCATTGCGCTTCGAGGACGTGCGCCGGACGATCCTGGACGCCCGGGTCACCGCACGCAAGAAAGTCGTCATCCTGGACTGCTGCTTCAGCGGCCTGGCTCTTTCAGGAGAGATGGCGGCGACGGCACCCAGCAGTCGAGTAGCCGACCACGCCCTGATCGAAGGGACGTTCCTGCTGACCGCCACGGCGGGAGGTGCCACTGCCCTCTCTCCACCGGGCGACAAGTACACGGTCTTCACCGGCGAGCTGATCGACGTCCTCGCCAAGGGAATCCCGGGTGCTCCCCCTCTCCTCGACATGGAGACGATCTACCGCGAGTTGCGCAGCAGGCTTAGTGCGCGCGGACGTCCCGTCCCCGAGCAACGCAACCGCAACCAAGGCGGACTGATCGCCCTGGCCAGGAACCGGGCCGTCGACGCAGGGTCGACCGGCCCCGTGCTCACGGGAAGCGCCGGATCAGGGCAATCCGATCGTGTGCCTCAATGGCTGACCCGGCGATCAGTGCTCACGGCCGCCGGTGGCCTCTTCGCCGCAGGCGCAGGCGGACTGTCCTGGCTGGCGCTGGCCAACGGGCGTAACCACACCGGGGACACGGCCGCCGACTCTCCCAGTGCAACCCCTGCGCAGGCAGCCGCTCCCTCCCCTACGCCCAGTCGATCGGCCTCCCCCTCGCCTGACCCGACGGCGTCACCACCGGCCAGCCCGAGTCAGACCAGGCCCCCGGTGCGACGGCCGCCCACGAAGAAGTGGACGGTCCCAATCGACGACGGCGCCAACCAGCGCCCCGTACTGGTAGGGAACACGCTCTGGGTCGCGGGCTCCCTCGGCAAGATGACCTTCCTGGGAACGGCCACCGGAAAATCGGCCGGGTTCTTCGAGACTGGCGCCAACACCGTACTTCCCCAGCCGGCTGAGTCCGGCGGAGTCGTCTACGTCGGAGCACAAACGGGAAATCAGCTGTTCGCAATCGACGGCGAGAAGGCCACAAGCAAGTGGACCTTCAAAGCAGGTGGAGGCGTGAACTCCGAACCGGCCGTCAGTGACGGCCTCGTCTTCGTCACCTGCTTCAACGGCGTTCTGTACGCCGTGAACGCTGCGAGCGGCAGGGAGAAATGGCACTACGCGTTCAGCAGCACCGCGGCGTTCTCCTGCGCGGCGGCGCAGGGACGGGTCTTCGTCACGGAAGGAGACGTCACGGGCGAGTACGGACCGCTGCGGGCCGTGAGTGCCCGAACCGGCAGTCTCCTGTGGCACGGCGGCACGTACGAAGGGAGATACGCCTACCCGGCTGTGTACGGCGACACACTGCTGGTCAGCACGTGGGACGTTGGGCTCACGGCGTTCGATGCAGCAACCGGGCACCCCCGGTGGACCTACTCGATGAAGGGGCCAGGCGACACGGGTGCGGTTTCCCTGGCCGGGCACTCGGCCTACTTCAGCAGTCCCTTCGGCCTGCACGCGGTGGACGCCCGCACCGGCAAGGAACGCTGGAAAGCAGGCGTGGCCACCTCCGGTCCTGTCACCCTCGCGGAGGGCGTGGTGTACGTCGGAAGCAGCGACTCGCACCTGCACGGGCTCGACGACGCAACAGGCCACGAACTGTGGAAGGTCAAACTCAGCGGAGACGTGGACGCACCCCTGGTGGCAGACGGTGCCATATACGTAATCAGCGCAGGAAAATACCTCACCGCGCTCGATCTCTGACCGCTTCTGTCACCTACGAAGAAGACCGCCCCGATCATCGACAACGCCCACACGGTCATTGCCGCCCTCCAAACCGTATTCCGAGACGTTGCCGCCCAGCGCCAACCCCCAGACGCCCAGCCTCGGCGCGCACCTCAAACGGCACTCCAACGACGCGCCAAGGCCGCATCGGCTCGCAGGGACACGGGCGTTCCCGCATCGACTTCGCTCTGCTCGTGCTGCTCACCGCAGGGGCAGATACTCAAGCCGTCGCGTTGGACTCGTAGGGCTACCGTCTCGGTGATGTCGGCAAGTTCGGACAGCACACCCCCGGGCAGGCTGGGTTCGTCGCCCGCCCCCGCGCCGGACAGCGCAGCTCCCACCTCGGAAACCAGGTCGAGCGCCTGATCCGCACTGCGGCCATCGCTGTTCAACCGCGCGCACTTTGCCGCCTGGGCGGCGGCCATCACCAGGCGACTCGCGCCGGCAGCACGACGGTACGGGCGTCAAACCCGCACCGGCCGCACCGAATGCACCTGTCCGGTACCCTCACCATTCGGATCCGCGGCGGCGACGATCGCATCGGCCACCGTCTCCGGCACAACCAGACGGAGGGCCTCCTCCGGGGCCATGTCCATGCGCTCGGCAACCGAGCGGACCATCAAGCCCACCACGTCGCGCACGGCCACCGACTCCACCTCGACCCCGCGGGTCAACAGCACCGCGCTCGTCTGGGCGACGACCGCCTTGAAATCCACGCTCTGCCGGATGTCCGGCACCTCTTCAGCGTACGAGCGCCTTCTTGTGGAAAAGCGACAACGCCTACAAGACGCCGCACCTCCGCCTACCCCGCCGCACGGGACCCGCTTCATCCGCCGGGTGCTGCGAAACACCCGCGGTCGCCACGGGAACACCTCGGGACGAAGGCCGCCGACGATCTTCTGCCGACCGCGCCCAGCGCTCCCCGGGAAAGGGCTCGATGTCCTCCGCCCGTTCCGATGCGCTCCCCTCGCGCTCCCCTGGCCTTTCGGGGGTGCCTTCGGAGCGATTCAGCCAGCTAGTGCCGCATCAGGCAACGTTCGCCCCGGGAGTGTCTAATAAACGGCGGATCTGTTGATCATGGAGACGCCAAGTGAGTGAGATGACGATCGAGCACGAGTCCGTGCCTGAGTTGGCCGGTGCGGC
>NZ_JOHY01000108.1 GCF_000721495.1 Streptomyces sp. NRRL F-5123 | reverse complement strand
CCGGTCGAGGATGGTGGAGTAGGTCGAGTCGCCGAGTCTGCCTGCTGCTACGGCTGTGCCGAAGTACCGGCCGGACTGGGCGGCCGCGGAGCCGAGCGAGCCCGCCGCCGCGGCATGGGGCGTCGACGTCGCCAGGGCGACGACTGCCAGTGAGGCGGCTACCGCCGCTCCGGTGGCCGCGGCCACCGCTTTCCTGCGGGTGCTCTGTTGTCCGGTGAGCCAAGGCATGTCGGTAGGTGCTCCTTACGGTGGGGGGACGGGGCGCCGGCCTCCGGCCGGTGCCCGGCTGCTTCTCGGGGCGCACTGCCTGCCGTGGGTGCGAAGGTGGAGAAGGTGAGCGTTAACATTCTGCTCGCCGAAACTTTCGCAGGTCCCACGATCGTTTCGCGGCACCATAGGGCGCCTGTCCGAACGCGTCAACACATCGCACAGGACCGCCCGTTCCGCAGCAGACGCGTGGGTGGACGGTGACAGCGACAAGCCTGCCTCGCCGTCAGCGGCTCGACCTGGGCATACGCTTCGGGAGACGGTCCGCGCCGTCCCCGGCGCACGGCAGGGGGCGAGATTTCCGTCTCCTGGGCGTTGACGTCCCGCGCCCCGCGTGCGCACACTTGCGAACGTTTCCGCGCACCGGGCAGGGGTCATCTCTGCCGAGCCGTCGCCGACCGCGGGACGGCTCGCCTCCTGATCTGCTGCCGGAGCAGAGTGGGAGCGCTCCCACTCGACGGGACTCCGTGCTGCCTGTTCTCCCCCCACTTCATCGCCTGACGAAGGGACAAGCATGCCGACACTTCAGCGAGCCTTCCGGTCGACCCGCAAGGCCGTGCTGTCAGTCGTCGTGGCGCTCGGCGTCGCCGCCGGCGGACTCATCGCACTGACATCGGCTCCGGCTGCCCACGCCGACACCCAGATCTGCGACCAGTACGGATCGACCACCATCCAGGGCCGTTACGTGGTCCAGAACAACCGCTGGGGCACCACCGCGACCCAGTGCATCAACGTCACCGGCAGCGGCTTCCAGATCACCCAGGCCGACGGCACCGCCACCAACGGCGGCCCCAAGTCGTACCCGTCGGTCTTCTACGGCTGCCACTACACCAACTGCTCGCCGGGCACCAATCTGCCCGCGCAGCTCAGCGCGATCAGCAGCGCACCGACAAGTGTCTCGTTCACCTACGTCGGCAACGCCGTCTACGACGCCGCCTACGACATCTGGCTCGACCCGACGCCCAGGAAGGACGGCGTCAACAAGACCGAGATCATGGTCTGGTACCACCAGACCAGTCCCGTCCAGCCGGTGGGCTCCCGTGTCGGGACCGCGACCGTGGGCGGCCGCAGCTGGGACGTGTGGACCGGCAACAACGGCTCCAACGACGTGATCTCCTTCGTGGCGCCCTCCGCCATCAGCAGCTGGAACTTCGACGTCAAGGACTTCGCCGCCGAGACGGTCCGCCGGGGCATGGCCCAGAACAACTGGTACCTCACGAGCGTCCAGGCGGGCTTCGAGCCCTGGCAGAACGGCGCCGGCCTGGCGGTGACGTCCTTCTCGTCCTCGGTGAACGTCGGCGGCTCGACCACCGGGGGTACGACCACCGGCGGCAGCACGACCGGCACCACCACGGGGGGTACGACCACGGGGGGTACCACCGGCGGCAGCACCGGCGGCTCCGGTTCCCCGTCCTGCAAGGTCACCGTGACCCCGCAGACCTGGACAGGCGGCTACACCGCCGCCGTCACCGTGACGAACACCGGGTCCACCTCCCTCGACGGATGGAAGGTCGGCTTCAGCCTCCCCTCCGGACAGAGCATCACCAGCGCCTGGAACGCCGCCGTCAGCCCCACCTCCGGCGCCGTCACCGCGACCAACCTCGCGTACAACTCCCAGATCCCCGCCGGCGGCACGCAGTCCTTCGGCTTCCAGGGCACGTACTCCGGTTCCTACGCCC
Organism: Streptomyces sp. NRRL F-5123; assembly: GCF_000721495.1. Lineage (GTDB taxonomy): Bacteria > Actinomycetota > Actinomycetes > Streptomycetales > Streptomycetaceae > Actinacidiphila. Next base: position 6,411 of record NZ_JOHY01000108.1, on the reverse strand, counting down.
CTCCCACGGCCTTCACGCTCAACGGCACCTCCTGCTCCTGACCTCCGGCCGCGCCGCCCCATGTGGCGGGCGGCGCGGCCACGGGCCGGAGTTGTGCGGCTGCCCTTGACAAGAGCACTGGATGGGGGGAGCGTTTTTGTCCTGGGACATCCCATGTATGCAGGGAGCCATTGCTTCTCACTCCCGCACAAAGCGTGTAGTTAGCGCTAACAATTCAGGAGGTGACCTCTGGGCGACCTCCGGCGTGCGTGGCGGCCCGAAACACCTGACGGGGGTGGGCGACAGCGGCGCCGGATTTCCTGAGTCAGGCCCGGAACCGGGTTTGAGCAGCGAATCTTTCCGCAGCGCACCCGAGCTGCGGGCGTGGTACCTCCCGTCGGTGCATCTCGCTCCCCGACGGAACGTGCACCGCTCGACAGAGTGTGCGCTCGCATCGAGTCGGGGCTCGCCAACCCCGGTCGGCGCACAGACATCCCCTCGCGCACGCAACGAGGGCGATGCGTGACGCCACAGCTCACCGGAGCCGAGCCGCCGGGACGGGACCCCGGCGCCCGCCGTCGACGCCGCGCGATTCCTGCCTCCCGGCAGGCGGGCCGTGCGGCGGCGCCGGGGTCCCTTTTCCTCCATCTGCCATGGAAAGACACAGGACGAGATCGGCGGGCCGGTCCTCGTACCGCCCGCTGTCCGGAAGGGAGACGTGCCGTGCTGCACATCGCGTGGGAGGCGCCCACCGGCGCCCGGACACGGACGACTTACCAGCGTTTACGGCCCAGGCCCGGCGGGATGGTGGTGGCCGCGCTGGTGGCCGTGGCCGGCCTGCTCGCGGCGATGCTGGCGTTCCAGCCGGCGGCGGCCGCTGACAATCCGTACCAGCGGGGACCCGACCCCACACCCGCCGGCGTGGCCGCTTCCAGGGGACCGTTCGCCACGGCGCAGACGACCGTCGCGCCGGGCAACGGATTCAACGGCGGCACGATCTACTACCCCACCGACACCAGCGCGGGCACGTGGGGAGCGGTGGCGATAGTCCCCGGTTACACCGCCCTGTTCGCCGACGAGGAAGCCTGGATGGGGCCCTGGCTGTCCTCCTTCGGGTTCGTCGTGATCGGCATCGAGACCAACAGCCGCACCGACTTCGACGTCGCCCGGGGAACCCAACTCCTCGCAGCGCTGGACTACCTCACCCAGCAGAGCCCGGTGCGCGACCGTGTCGACACCAGCCGGCTGTCCGTGATCGGCCATTCCATGGGGGGAGGCGGCGTGGTGTACGCCACCGAGCACCGGCCGTCTCTGAAGGCCGCGGTGGCCCTGGCCCCGTTCTCGCCGTCGCAGGACATGTCCACCGACCGGGTGCCGACGATGGTCATGGCCGGACAGAACGACACAGTGGTCACCCCCTCGTACCTGGACGGCCTCTACGCCACCATGCCGGCCGCCACCCAGAGCGACTTCGTGCAGATCGCCGGCGCCGACCACGTGTACTACACGCATCCGCAGAGTACCGAGATGCGGATCCTGATCCCCTGGCTCAAGATCTTCGTGGACAACGACACCCGATACACGCAGTTCCTGTGCCCCTCGCTGTCCGACTCCAGCGGTATATCGATCTATCGCAGCAAGTGCCCCTACGTGCCGCCGGGGACTTCCACGACCGGCGGGACGACCAGCGGGACGACCAGCGGTGGGACCACGACCGGCGGGACGACCAGCGGTGGGACCACGACCGGCGGGACGACCAGCGGTGGGACCACCTCGGGCGGGACCTCGGGAAGTGCTTGCACCGCGAGCTACGCGACCGTCAACACGTGGTCCGGCGGCTTCCAGGGTGAGGTCACCGTCACGGCAGGCGGCAAGCCTGTCAACGGCTGGACCGTACGGTGGACGCTCGCCGGGGGCCAGGGCATCAGCCAGGTGTGGAACGGCACCGTCAGTACCAGCGGTTCTGACGTCTCGGTGCGCAATGTCTCGTACAACGGCTCACTGCAACCGTCCACGTCGACCACCTTCGGGTTCCTCGGCACCGGGACGCCCTCGGACGTGTCGTTGAGCTGCACCAGTCCCTGACCCCTCCCAGCACGGCAGGGAGGGCCGAAAACCTGTGAGCTACCCACCTCTTGAGGTCCGGCACGAGAATGTGTCAGTCTCATTTCGGCACCCTGCATCCCAGGTTTCTCCCTGCGCCCTGTACTCCCCTTGTGTGCGAGCGGCTGCGAATCCCATGTCGAGCTGGCGTTATGTGAGGTGCGCGGTGATTTCGGCCTTGCGGTGCTTCGGTCCTTCACCGAAAAGAGACTGATGCATCGCCCCGGGATCAGGGAGTCATAGGTGCTACCACATGTGCCCCACGGAGGGAGCTCGTGTCGGCGGCGCGAGCGTTCCGGCGCCGCCGACCGGCTTCCACCCACACAGAAGGAGAGCGGAGCATGACGTCCACCCGGCGCCCGAGCAAGGGCCCGCACCGCAGCCGACCACCGAGGGCGGCTCTTGTCGCGGTCCTTGCCGCTGCCGCCGTCGTCGCGGCTCCGGCCGTCACGTCGCACGCGGCGACCATGACCACCCTGTACGTCTCCCCGGCCGGCAGCGGTACCGCGTGCTCGGCGTCGGCGCCCTGCTCGCCGGCCCAGGCGAAGACCTCGGTCGAGGCCCTCCACGGGAACATGAGCGGCGACATCGTCGTGCAACTGGCGGGCGGTACCTACCGCATGTCGTCCCCGCTCGTCCTGGGCAGCGCCGACTCCGGCACCAACGGCCATCAGGTCGTCTGGCAGGCGGCTCCTGGCGAGCAGCCGGTGCTGTCGGGCGGGCAGCAGGTGACGGGGTGGACGCTCAAGGACGCGTCGAACAACATCTACGCCGCGTCCGTACCGGCCGGTTCCGATTCGCGGCAGCTGTACGTCGACGGGGCCCTGGCGCCGCGGGCGTCCATCTCCATCGCCCGCAGCGACGTCAAGATCACCGCCGGCGGGATGACCATCGTCAACTCCGCACTGAACTACCTGGCCACGCTTCCCCAGCAGAACCGGATCGAGCTGGAGAGCCAGAACTCCTTCACCGACCGCTACGCGCCCGTCCAGTCCATCAGCGGCAGCACCATCACGATGCAGCAGCCTGCCTGGAACAACAACAACTGGGGCTACGACACCCTCGCCAGCCCCTTCGCCGGCGGCAGCCTCCAGCTGGAGAACTCCTACAGCTTCCTCAAGACGGCCGGCCAGTGGTACCTCGACCCCCAGGCCGGGCAGCTGTACTACAAGGCGCCCGCCAACTGGTCGCCCACAGCACACGACGTCGAGCTGCCGCGTCTGACCTCCCTGCTCCAGATCGGCGGCTCCTACGCCGATCCGGCCCATGACATCACCGTCAAGGGGATCGCCTTCCAGCACACCACCTGGCTCCAGCCGAGCACGTCCGCCGGCTATGCCGACCAGCAGAGCGGCGCCTTCCTGGGACGCACCTTCACCCAGCCCTCCGACTTCATGACGTCCTGCCAGTCCGGGTGCCCGCTGTTCGAAGCGGCCCGCAACAGCTGGAGCCAGGTGCCGGCGGCGGTCCAGGTCTCGGCCGCCCGCGGCATCACCTTCACCGGTGACACCTTCGCGCACCTGGGACAGGTGGGCCTGGGCATCGGCAACGACGCCGACGCACATGCCTCGGGGGTGGGGCTCGGCGCCTCCTCCGTCACCGTCTCCGACAGCACCTTCACCGACGACTCCGGCGCCGGCATCGTGGTCGGCGGTGTGCAGCCGGACGCCCACCACCCGTCCGACGCGGCGATGACCAACCAGGACATCACCATCCAGGGCAACCGGATCACCGGCGTCGCCAAGGACTACAAGGACATGGCCGGCATCCTGTCGACCTATGTCACGCATGCGGTCATCAGCCACAACGAGGTGTCGAACCTGGCCTACGACGGCATCGACATCGGCTGGGGCTGGGGCGCCAACGACCCCGGGGGCAGCCAGGACTACCGCAACCGCGGGCTGTACAACTACCAGCCCGTGTACAGCACCCCCACGACCCTGAAGAACACGGTCGTCAGCTACAACGCGGTGCACGGCACGAAGAAGGTGTTCCACGACGGCGGGAGCATCTACAACCTGTCTGCCAACCCCGGTACGACCATCGACCACAACTACATCTACGACAACCAGCACACCGTGGGCCTGTACCTCGACGAGGGCTCCCGCTACGTCACCCTCAAGAACAACGTCATCCAGGACTCCGGCGTGTGGGCCTTCACCAACGCCGGTGGCACCAACAACACCAACGACAGCACCTTCGACACCAACTGGTACAACTCGGGTGCCACCCAGGTGGCCACCGGCTCACCCCACAACAATGTCCTGACCGGCAACGTCCAGGTCAGTGGCACCAGTTGGCCGTCCGGCGCGCAGCAGGTCATCGCTCAGGCAGGCGCGACGACCGGCACCGGCACGGGGAGCACGGGCGCGCTGCACGCGGTGGGTGCGGGCAAGTGCCTGGACGTGCCGAACTCCTCGACCACCACGGGAACGCAGCTGCAGATCTGGGACTGCAACGGCCAGGCCAACCAGAGCTGGACGCGTACCTCCTCCGGTCAGCTGGCGGTCTACAGCGGCGGCAGCCAGCTGTGTCTGGACGCCAGCGGCCAGGGCACCACCCCGGGCACCAAGGTCGCCACCTGGACGTGCAACGGCCAGAGCAACCAGCAGTGGACCTTCAACGCGAACGGCACGGTCACCGGTGTGCAGTCCGGGCTGTGCCTGGACGTCACCGGAGGTTCCACCGCCAACGGGGCCCTGGCCGAACTGTGGACGTGCAACGGCCAGAGCAACCAGCAGTGGACGCTGGGCTGATGACCGGGGCGCACTCCGGAGCCGGCCCGCCGCGCGTCCGAGTCCGGTCCGTCGGGTGGGTACGGGCGGGAGCGGTTCCGCTCCCGCGGTCGTACACGCCGCCCCGTCAGGTAATCGCCGTCCTCTCACTGCTGGAGGTCCCATGACCCCGCGAAACCCCCGCCCGCACCTGCGGCGCTCCCGGTTCGGCGCGCTTGCGGCCGGACTGGCCGTCACGCTGGCCGGCACGTCCCTGCTCGCCCTCGTGACGGCCTCGTCCGCCCAGGCAGCCACCTCTCTTCGTACCCTCGCCGAGGCCCAGAACCGCTATTTCGGCACGGCCCTGACCGTCGCCGATCTGAGCAACAGCGGCGAGACCACCGTCGCCAACGCCCAGTTCGACATGGTCACCCCCGGCAACGAGATGAAGTGGGACACCACGGAGCCGAGCAGCGGACGATTCAACTTCGGCCCCGGCGACCAGATCGCGTCCTACGCCAAGTCGCACGGCATGCGCGTGCGCGGTCACAACCTGGTCTGGCACGCCCAACTGCCCTCGTGGGTCAGCAGCCTGCCGTCGAACCAGGTCCAGGGCGCAATGGACGCCCACATCACCGCCGAGGTCAGCCACTACAAGGGGCAGATCTACGCCTGGGACGTGGTCAACGAGCCCTTCAACGAGGACGGTTCCTTCGTCAACGACGCCTTCTACAAGGCGATGGGCTCCAACTACTTCGCCGAGGCGCTGCGCACCGCCCACGCAGCCGACCCCGCCGCCAAGCTCTACATCAACGACTACAACATCGAAGGGCAGAACGCCAAGAGCAACGCCCTGTACAACCTGGCCAAGTCCCTGCTGTCCCAGGGGGTCCCCCTCGGCGGCATCGGACTGGAGAGCCACTTCGTCGTCGGGCAGGTTCCCTCCGACCTGCGGGCCAACATGCAGCGCTTCGCCGACCTCGGCCTGGACGTGGCGGTCACCGAGCTCGACGACCGCATGCAACTGCCCGCCTCCAGCTCCGGACTCCAGCAGCAGGCAACCGACTACGGGAACGTCGTCAAGGCCTGTCTGGCGGTCTCACGCTGCGTGGGCGTCTCGCAATGGGGTGTCGACGACGCCAACTCCTGGATCGACGGCACCTTCCCCGGCTACGGGGCCGCCACCATGTACGACCGCAATTTCCAGCCCAAGGCGGCGTACAACTCCGCGGTGGCAGCCCTCGGGGGCAGTTCGACCACCACGCCGCCGCCGGGCGGTGGCGGTGCGCTGCACGCGGTGGGTGCGGGCAAGTGCCTGGACGTGCCGAACTCCTCGACCACGGCCGGCACGCAGGTGCAGATCTGGGACTGCAGCGGCGGTGCCAACCAGAGCTGGACGCGTACGTCGTCGGGTCAGCTGGCGGTGTACTCCGGCGGTTCGCAGATGTGCCTGGACGCCTACAACAACCAGACCTCCCCGGGCACCAAGGTGGAGATCTGGTCCTGCAACGGCGGCGCCAACCAGCAGTGGAGCGTCAACTCCAACGGCACCGTCACCGGCACCCAGTCCGGCCTGTGCCTGGACGTCACCGGAGCCTCCACCGCCAACGGCGCA
>NZ_JOHY01000107.1 GCF_000721495.1 Streptomyces sp. NRRL F-5123 | reverse complement strand
GTCTTGTGCTTTGACGGGCGTGCCGACCAACAGGTCAAGATCCGGGGCCACCGCATCGAGCCCGGCGAGATCGAGCACACCCTCCTCCAGCACCCCGACGTCCACAACGCCGCCGTGACCGTCCGCGACGGAGCGCACAGCCGTCCGAGACTCGTCGCCTATACCGTCCCGGCCGTGGTGCCGGAGGACCCCGACGGCCTGGTCACCCGGTTGCGCACGTACCTGTCCGCACATCTGCCGGCTCCCCTGGTCCCCGCAGATCTCGTGATCCTCGACGCCCTGCCCCTCACATCCAGCGGCAAGGTGGACCGGTCCGCCCTACCGGAGCCCCCGCTTCTCGGACGCGCGGCTCTCCATCCGCCGCACACCGCGACCGAGAAGGCCCTGCACACTCTGTGGACGGAGACACTCGGCACCGACCGCATAGGGATCACCGACGACTTCTTCGCTTCCGGCGGCGATTCTCTGCTGGCGGCCGGACTGCTCAGCCGCATCGAGGAGTTGACGGGACTGAGCCTGCCCGTCCGTGCCGTGTTCGCCGACCCCACGGTCGAAAGGCTCGCCGCCCGCCTGGACCATATGCGTCGCGTCCAGCCGCCCGATCAGCCGGCGGTCCGCTTGAACGAGGACGTGGGAGTGCCGCCCGCGTCCTCCTTACAGGAGCGGGTCTGGCTGCTGGAGCAGTTGAACCCCGAGTCCGCTCTGTTCAACATGCCGACGGCGCTGCGACTGCGCGGCTCGCTCGACCGGCACGCGATGCGCCAGGCTCTTGCACTCGTCATCGCCCGGCATGACATCCTGCGCACCAGCTTCGTCGAGGCCGACGGCCGTCTGGTCCAACTGGTGGCCGACCAGGTGGCGCTCCCGCTCGTCGAGACGGACCTCACAGGAAAGCCGGCGTCCGAGGTGGCCCGGTGCTTGCAGGAAGCGGCTGCATGTCCCTTCGACCCCTCATCGCCCGTGCTGTTCGCCGCGACGCTGCTACGTATACGCGAGGACGATCACATCCTGGTGCTGGTGCTGCACCACGCCGTGGGTGATGCATGGTCCGTGCGCGTGCTGTTCGACGAGTTGTCCGAGGCCTACCGGGCCGTCAGCGTCGGCCGGTCGCCACGGTTGCCGGAACTGCCCGCGCAGTTCGCCGAATTAGCCGCTCAGGAACGCCAGCAGCAAGGGAGCGAGGAGCGACGGACGCACCTTGCGTATTGGCGCGAGGTTCTCGCTGGGGCGCCCGCGGTCCTGGAACTTCCCCTGGACAAACCCCGGCCCGCGGCGATGTCCCACCGCAGCGGACACGTGCCGTTCCGCCTCCCGCTGGAAGTCTCGCGGCGAGCCGCGGAATTGGGCCGGGCGGAAGGTGCGACACCCTTCATGGTCCTGCTGTCGGCTTTCGCCGTGCTCCTCGCCCGCTACAGCGGCGAGCGGGACCTCGTCATCGGCACCTCGCCGGTCAGCAGGCCGTACCACGCGGAGCACCTGATCGGCCCCTTCGTCAACACTCTGCCTCTGCGCGTGGACATCGGGGAACGGCTGGACTTCCGGGGGCTCGTCCGCCGGGTCCGGGAAACCACGCTCGACGCACTGGCCGCCATGGACGTGCCCTTCGAACAGATCGTCGAGGAGACGCGAGCGCAGCGTTCCCCCAGCGTCCCGCCGCTGGTCCAGATCACTTTCAACCTCCACCGCGATGGCCGGACACCACCCCGGTTGCCAGGCCTTCAGGCGGACATGCTCACGGTGGACAGCGGAATGAGCCAGTTCGATCTGGAACTCGCCCTGTGGGAGGACGTCGGCGGACTTTATGGAGAGTTACGCCACAACCTCGACATTCTCGAAGAATCTACCGCCGAACGACTGGCCGACTCCTACACGCGCCTGATCACAGCGGCCCTTGATGACCCTGATCGCGACGTCCTGGCACTCCCCCTCCTCAGCCCGGCCGAACGCCGCCAGCTCCTCGATGACTGGGCGGTCGGCGCCCCGAGCCCCATCGGGCCGCTGGTGCCACGGCTGTTCGCCGAGCAGGTCGGCCGCACTCCGCACCGCACCGCAGTGGTCTCGGGCCGGGAGGCCATGTCCTACCAAGAGTTGAACCATAGGGCCGACCGCCTCGCCCTCCGGCTGCGCGCCCGCGGTGCGGGACCGGAGACGGTCGTCGGCGTCTGCCTGCCCCGCACTGGTGATCTACTGGTGGCGCTTCTCGGCACTCTCAAATCCGGAGCAGCGTATCTCCCGCTCGACCCCCGGCATCCACCGGCACGGACTGCCGGACTGCTCTCCAGCGCGAGAGCGATCGCGGTCCTGGCCAATGGGCCGACGATCGACGCGGTCGCCGAGTCCTCCGTCCCTGTCATCATCCCAGACATGGACGCCGAGGCACCCGATGAGGAAGCGGGCGACCTGCAACGGCAAGTGCGGGAGCTGCCGGAGCCGCACCCGGCGAGCCTCGCCGCGCTCATCTACACCTCCGGGTCGACCGGCAGCCCCAAGGGAGTCACGGTCACACACGGCGGACTTGCCAACTACCTTCGATGGGCCGGTACGGCCTACTCCGGTGCAGGGTCCGGACTGACACCGGTGGCCACCTCGGTGGCCTACGACATGGCCGTCACGTCACTGTTCACGCCGCTCATCCGCGGCGGCACCGTCGAGCTCCTTGAAACGTTCACCGACGACCCGCGGGCGGGCGCCGACCTGCTCAGCCGAGCGCGACCGCCCGGCATGCTCAAACTCAGCCCCTCCTATCTGGACATGCTGCTGTCCGGGCGGGCCGCGGACGAGCCGGTCGGCTGGCCGGAGACGCTCGTGGTGGGGGGTGAGCGCTTCTCCGCTGACGTGTTGGAACCCTGGCGGGACTCCGGGGCACCGGTCGAGGTGTACAACGAATACGGCCCAACGGAGACCGTCGTCGGCGTCTGCGTCCATAGCTGCTCGCTGGCCGGGCTTCCTTCGCCGGGCGAGGCTGTACCTATCGGCAGACCCATCGCCGGTGCACGGGTGTACGTTCTCGACGGCCGTCTGGAGCCCGTCCCGCAAGGGGCGCCGGGCGAGTTGTACATCGGCGGCCCGGGAGTCGCCCGTGGCTACCTGGACAAACCCGGCCTGACAGCCGCCAGGTTCGTGGCCGACCCCGTCAGCGGTACGGCGGGGGGCATCCTCTACCGGACCGGGGATCTCGTCCGGTACCGCCCTGACGGCACGCTGGACTTCCTCGGCCGGCGGGACGAGCAGATCAAGGTGCGGGGCTTCCGGCTCGAACCAGCGGAGATCGAGACAACGCTGCAACGCCATCCCGCGGTGCGTCAAGCAGCGGTCGGCACCGGCACCGTACGTGCCCCGCAAGGGCTCACCGCGTACCTGGTCCACGGAGGCGGCGCACACCGACCCAGCGCGGCCGAACTGCGGGGCTTCCTGCGTGAAACGCTGCCCGAGCACGCGGTCCCTGCCGCGTACGTCTGGCTCGGCGCTATCCCATTGACCCGTAACGGAAAGGTCGATCGGACGGCACTCGCCGGGGCCCGTGGGACCGCGGCAGCCTCCTCTGCGCCCGAGCCTCCGCGCGGACGTTGGGAAGAGGCTCTGGCCGACGTGTGGCGGCGGGTGCTGGAGCGGGACGACGTGGGCACCGAGGAGAACTTCTTCGATGCGGGTGGCAACTCCCTGCTCGCAGTGCGGGTCCACCGGGAACTGCTGGCGAGCTTCGGCCAACTTCCGCTCGCCGCCGTGTTCCAGCATCCGACAATCCGATCCCTTGCGGGATTCCTGGAGTCCGGAGAAGGCACGGGAAGGGCGTCGGCGCGGGGCTCCGAACGCGCGAGCGCCCGCCGGGCTGCGCGTGGCAGGCGCAGCCGACCCACGGACCCCAGGACAGGAGCCGATGACGATGGCAGTTGAGCACCCGCCCATGGCGCCAGACGCGATACACAACGCCGCGAACAGCACCGGACCACCTCGTACCGACGAGGAGATCGACGGCCGGATCGCCGTGATCGGACTGGCATGCCGCTACCCAGGAGCGCGGGACGCCGAGGAATTCTGGTCCGGCCTGCGCGCAGGCGTGGAATCGATCTCCCGCTTCGCTCCGGCGCCGGGAGCCGACGCCCGCACCGTCCCTGCCGGGGGCGTCGTCCCGGACATCGACCGATTCGACGCCGCGCTCTTCGGCCTCAGCGCGCGTGACGCCGCACTCCTCGATCCCCAGCAGCGGATCCTGCTCGAATGCTGCTGGGAGGCCCTGGAGACGGCGGGCTACGACACCCTGCGCTACCCCGGGACCATCGGCATCTTCGCCGGGCAGGCGACCAGCGCCTACCTCCGGGTCATCCAGGACTGGGCCGGGTCAGGCGACCGGATTCCGGCCAGGCGGGTCGAACTCGGCAACGACAAGGATTTCTGCGCCACCTCGGTCGCCTACCACCTGGACCTGCGAGGGCCAGCCGTCGGCGTGCAGAGCGCCTGCTCGACCTCGCTGGTGGCCACGCACCTGGCGGCGCAGAGTCTGCTGGGCGGTGAATGCGACATGGCGCTCGCCGGCGGCGTGTCTCTGCGCATTCCGCAGGAGACCGGCTACCTCGCCGAGCAGGGCATCAAGTCCGCAGACGGCCACTGCCGCGCATTCGACAAGGATGCGAGCGGGTCAGTGCCCGGCGGCGGGTGCGGAGTCGTCCTGCTCAAACCGCTCGCAGCCGCACTCCGCGACAACGACCCGGTGCGGGCCGTCATCCTCGGATCGGCTGTCAACAACGACGGTGCCGCCCGCGTGAGTTACACCGCGCCCGGCGTCGAAGGACAGGCCGCGGTTGTCCGTGAGGCGCTCGACATCGCAGGCGTCGCCCCAAGGACCGTCTCCTACGTCGAGGCCCATGGCACCGGTACCCCGCTCGGCGACGTGATCGAGGTGACCGCGCTCACAGCCGCCTTCGACTCCGCCGACGATCCGCCCGGCTGGTGCGGGCTCGGCTCGGTGAAGACCAACATCGGCCACGCCGACGCGGCGTCGGGGGTGGGAGGACTCATCAAGACCGTCCTGGCCCTGGAACACGAACTCATCCCGCCGACCCTCCATCACCGCACACCCAACCCCGCGATCGACTTCGCCAGTTCACCGTTCTACGTCGTGACGTCGGCCACTCCCTGGCCGCGTTCGGCTGCGGCTCCCCGCCGAGCCGGGGTCAGCTCGTTCGGCATGGGTGGAACCAACGCCCACGTCGTCGTCGAGGAAGCGCCCAGGGCCGACGCGTCCCCCGTACGGCACGACGCCGCCGAAGTCCTGCTCCTGTCGGCCCGAACCCCGGACGTGTTGGACCAGATCGCTGACCGGCTCGGCGACTTCCTGCACCGCCACCCGGAGACCGCTCTGACGGATGTCGCGCACACGCTGCGCGTCGGCCGGCGCTTCCTGCCGTACCGCGCCGCCGGAGTCTGGTCCAATACGGGAGAGGCCGCCCGAGGACTGCGGGCGCGTCTGCTGACCCGGGGACACGCACGGGACTCGGTCCGGCAGGTGGCGCTCGTCCTCGCCGACCCAGATCGGGCGTCCGGCGGCGCACCCGCTCGGCAGGCGCCGCGTGTCGTCCCGGAACTGCTGACTGCCGTTGCGCACTGGGCACCAGCCTTCGCGCCGGAATACGCCCGACTCGCTACCGTCGTCATGGACGAAACCGGATGTGATCTCCTGGGTGACGGCCGGCTGCTGCTGTTCGCCGCGCAGTTGGCTGCGGCCCGGCAACTCGCCGCATGGTCTGTCGGGTTCGGTACGGCGACTGGGACCGGCGCCGGCGCCTGGGCCGCCGCATACCTGGCCGGGGAAACCGACCTGAGGCGGGCGGTCCGTGCGGTGGCCGATGGCGTCCCGGCCGCACCCGGGCCACGGGGTGCCGGTTCCCTGCCGACCGCGGGGCCGGGAGGTCTCGTGGTGGCCCTGGGCGGGCCTGCCCCGGACGGCCGGGCAGCCGACGTCGTGGTTCCACTGCGGGACAGGAGCGCGGAACAGACCCGCGGAGACCTGTACACAGCCCTGGGGTTTTTGTGGACCCAGGGCGCTGCGGTGCCGCAGGCCGACGAGACCCGTGGCGGCGAGCGACCGCGCCGTGTCCCGCTGCCCGGCTATCCGTTCGTCCGTGACCGCCACTGGCTCGACCCGAAGCCCACCGCCACCAGCATGCGGCAGGTACTGCTGGGTCAACTCGACGGCATGCGCCGACAACTCGCCGACCTGTCCGCAATCCAGGACTCCGATGAGAGCAGGCATCCCCATGCGCACTGACCGGGCGCAGATCGTCCCAGCAACGGACCAGCAACGGGCGGTCTGGATCGATGACGCGCTGCGAGGCCCCAACTCCACGGCATACGCCTGCATGATGGCCGTCGAACTGGAAGGGCCGCTGCACGTTTCTGCCCTCCTCACGGCGATCGACGCAGTCATGGAACGACACGAATCGCTGCGCGCCACGTTTCCCACTGCGGACGACGTGCGCATCCACGACGACCTGCAACTCAACGTGCCTCTGCTGGATTTCTCGCACTACCGCAGCGAAAGGCAGGCAGTCGCCGTGCGCGCGTGGTACGCCGCAGAGCGCTGCGGTACGTTCGATTTGACGAACGGGCCGCTGGTGCGGTGGCACATCCTGCGGCTTGCGGATCGCACCCACCACCTTGTCGTCAGCCATCATCACATCGTGGCCGACGGCTGGGCCGGGGACGTACTTCTGGGAGAGCTGGGCCACATCTACCGCTCCGCGCGGGACGGGCGCGACAGCCCGCTGGAACCTGCTCCACGCCTCAGGTGGCACAGCGAGCAGCTCACGGCGGAAGAACAGTCCCCGGAGTTCGCCCAGGCCCGCGCCTACTGGCTCGCGCGCTTCGCGGACGGCTTCCCGCACGTCCGCATGCCGGTCGATCCTTCCGCCGCTCCTTCCAGCGAGGCGGGCGGTGAAGGCAGTGCGGCTCGGATACGGCTCCCACTGGCTGCCGAACTCGTTCAGGACCTGCGCCGGATCAGTGCTCGCCGCTCCGCCACGCTGTACATGACCTTGCTGGCGGCGTTCCGGGTGTTCGTCGCGCGCATCACAGGCGCCGAGGACCTTGTGGTGGGGAGCTCGCACCTCAACCGGCCCACCGCCGAGGAGCGCGCCCTGGTGGCACATCGCGCGAACGTCCTGTGCCTGCGCGAGCCACGCTACGATCCGTCCGCCACGTTCGACTCGTTCCTCGACGCGGTGCGCGACGACGTCCTGTGCGCCGACGAGCACAGCCGGTTCCCCTTCTACAGGCTGCGGACCGAGTTCGCGGCCACCGAAGGACGGCGTGGGCCCGTCACCGCGGTCTTCAACATGGAACGCGAGGACGTCACCGCCGATTTCGGCCCGGTCGTCACGGTGCGCCCAGTACCGATGGACGCCCTGCCGGGCACGCCGTTCGACATCACCGTGACGGCACTCCAGACCGGGCGGGAGGTGTTACTGGAGCTGATCTACCAACCGGGTGTCCACGGGGAGCCGACCGTCCGCCGGTGGCTGGATCAGTACCGCCTGCTGCTGGAAGGCGTGGCCAGGAACCCCACCGAGCAGGTCGCCAGGCTGCCGATGCTGACGGCCGCGCAGCGGCGGGACGCCGTCGAGTCCTGGAACCGCACGGCCCGTCCGCTACCCACCGGACAGGCCCTGCACCACCTGGTGAGCAGCCACGCGGCGCGCACCCCGCAGGCCCCCGCCATCGTCACCGCCGGCCGCAGCCTGACCTATGCCGAACTCGACATCACGGCCAACCGGCTCGCCGCGTACCTTCTGGACAGAGGTGCCTCGCGGGAACGCGCCGTCGCCATCGCGCTTCCGCGAGGGCCCGAGCTGATCGTCAGCATGCTGGCCGTGCTCAAAGCGGGGGGCGCATACGTACCGCTGGATCCCGCACATCCGGCGCGACGACTCCTGCACATGCTCGACGACTCGGGTGCGGACCTTGTCGTCACTCGACACGGGCTGCTTCCCGACACCGTGACCGCTGGACGCACTCTCGTCGAACTCGACCGGGAAGAGGCCGGCATAGCCGTACAGGCCGAGGACGCCCCTGATGTGCCGGTACACGCGGACAGCCTTGCGTACATCCTTTACACCTCCGGCTCCACCGGCGAGCCGAAGGGCACGATGGCCAGTCACCGCAACGTCATCGGACTTGCTTTCGGCCTCGACCACCTGCAGCTCGGCCCAGAGCGGCGCGTGCTGGCAGCCGCACCGGTCGTCTTCGACGCGTCCACCTTCGAGATCTGGGGTGCGCTGTTGCACGGTGCGGCCTGCGTCCTGTACCCGGCGGCGGCCCCTGACCCCGACGAACTGCTGGCCGCAATCCGGGACCGGGAAGCGGACACGGTCTGGCTGACCTCGGCCCTGTTCAACACACTCCTCGATGTGCGATCAGAGCCTTGGCCGTCCCTGCGACACCTGGTGGTCGGCGGCGAGGCCCTGTCGGTCACTCATGTACGGCGGGCACTCGATCTCCTGCCGGACACGGTGATCACGAATGGCTACGGCCCCACTGAGAGCACGACCTTCGCCTGCTGCCACGAAATACCTCGGGACCTGCCGGTGTCTGCTGTCTCGGTGCCGATCGGGCGGCCGATCGGGAATACGCGGGCGTATGTGCTGGGCCCGGATCTGGAGCCGGTACCCGCCGGTGCGGTGGGCGAGC
>NZ_JOHY01000106.1 GCF_000721495.1 Streptomyces sp. NRRL F-5123 | reverse complement strand
GCGTCAGATGTGTATAAGAGACAGCCACAAACCCTGTCCGACCCACCCCCTCCTTCCTGGTAGTGTTCTTCCCGTCGCCCCCGTAGCTCAGGGGATAGAGCAACGGCCTCCGGAGCCGTGTGCGCAGGTTCGAATCCTGCCGGGGGCACCCAGGTGACGATTGAGATACTTGAACATCCGCCTCGCGACCAGCCGAAACGCTGACCGCGAGGTTTTTTGCTTTCCCGGCCCGTGCGCAGCCGAGAGCGGCCGAACGCAGCCCGATGTCAGTGATCACGTAATGATCTTGACGTCCTTCCAGCAGCTCAGGGCCGGTTTTCCGAACCGGCGACGTCGCCACCGACACACCTCCGACACGGCGGAAGCCCTGGCGGTGACCGGGGCTTCCGCGCGTGGGGCGCGTGAGTTGAAGTCACGAGCCGCTTGTCTCATCCTCTTCTCCGAGCCCCAGCACTATCCGGTTGTTCATTTCGGCTTCCTGGCCGTCGACGCACTTCGCATAAATCCTCAACAGCACGTCCACCGAGTGACCGGCACGGGCCGCGACTTCCGGTGCGGGAACCCCCGAGTTGAGCCACAGGGATACGCCCGCGTGACGGAGGTCATAGGGACGGGCCGCCATGACGGAGCTGGCCTGGGCCGGCAGGAGGCCCAACTCCCGGCCCCGCTTCCAGATCCGCGAATACGACGAGGCCGCCACGACGTTGCCGTACTCACTCTGAAACAGCCGCCCGTCGTCCGCCGTACCGAACTCCGCCACGTGCTCCCGAAGCAGCCGGACCAGCGGCGGTGGGATCGGCACTACCCGCACCTCGCCCTTCTCGCGCTGCTTGAGCCCGCGCCGGTCGTGCGCCTCGCCGGAGTCCGTCCAGGTCTTCCCGGCCGAGGGCCGCGTCTCGGCGAGTTCGATACGGCCTCAGCCCGTCTCCGGCAAGGTGCAGTCGTCGAGTCGCAGGCGCAGCATGGCGAACGCGTTCGTCACGGTCAGGTAGGCCAGTCGCAGCAACACGATTGATCATCATGGCGGGGCGCTTACCGACCACGCCGGAGCTTCCAGGGCGACCGGCCCTACCGGTGATGCTCGCCGACGGCGGCGAGGCCCTCGCCCACCTCGCTCCTCTGCGCGAAGACCGTCCGGGATCGTGCCCGATTCCGCGCGGCCACAGCCGGCGCAGCGCGTCGGCGAAGGCGCCGGTCAGGCCGGTGGCGTCCGCGAGATCCGGCAGCAGGAGAGACCCGGCATGGCTGACCACTCCACACCCGGCGGCCGAGACCACAAGTCGGGGACGTGACCTGGCAGTGTGCCCTCCGAAGGTGCCTTCCTACTGGGCTGACAGAGACTCTGGACAAAGCCTCATCGTCCCAGGTCAGAAGGCACCTTCGCTGTTTCGCTCATGATCCGAACAGGGCCGCGAGCGAAAGGCGCGGGCTAACCGTCGCAGACCTTGACCGCATCGGTTTGCTTGTCCGCTGATCCCGGCAAGTTGCCTCGCTCGCCGTCTGCCACGTCCAGGAGGAGCACCCACTGCGTGCCATCCCAGTTGTAGAGGCCGACGGCCACACCGGTTCGATTCTGATATGAGCTGATCTGGTCACCCAGTCCAGCGCTCCCGATGTCGTACAGGCGGCATGCGGAGTCCTTTTCGACGACCATATTGCCGTCGGCATCTTGGCTGTCCCAGGCGCAGAACGTTCCGCCGGGGCAGGCCCAGTCGGCTCCACCGCCGCCCTTTGTCGTCACGGGAGGGTTGGTGGGAGGGCTGGTCGTGCGATGGCTGGTCGCCGAAGGGCTGGTCGTGGGAATGCTCGTAGTGGGAAAGCTCGTCGGGGGAGGGCTGGTCGTGGGAGGGCTGGTGGAGGTGCTCCCGACTGTACCGATTGCATTGGGAGCTTCCGTGGCGCCCCTGCCCGCGTGAATGTTGAAGACGATCGGGATGAAGGCCACAATGATCGGTACGGCGATGCTCCCGATGATCAACCTGGAGTGCCTGGCGAAGAAGCCTGGCGGTGTGGGTCCTGGCGGAGTGGGTCCCGGCGGAGTGGGTCCCGGCGGTGTGGGTCCCGGCGTGGGCGGCTGAGTGCTCATCGGCCCCCCACGGTCCCCGCGGCCGCCGTGGCCGTGGGCGTGCTCGTGCGAACAGCAGCCACTGATTCCCCCTCACGCTTGTGCTGCCTGGAGCACACATTCTTGCGGACCCGGAGGGCGACCATACGGGTCTTTTACGGGAAACCGGCGGGAAGTCCCGGACAGGTAGCGCTGGCCTCGCCGTTTCGGTCGAGGCGACGAGGCGTCGCTGAGGGGCCGCTGTGGGTGGCTGACGCGATCTCGGTGCTCGGGGAGTCGGAGTCCCGGCGCGGTGGTCGGGTTCTCCAAGGTCCTTCGGGTCGTGGTGGGCCAGGGTTCGCCGTCCAGCAGCAGCACGCGAGTGTCTCCGACGACGTCGGCCTCTTCACCGGTCAGGGTGATCCGCAAAGATTCGACGCTGCGGTGAACGCAGTACGGGACGCCTGCACCGCCGACGGACCGACGGTCGAGGTGACGCAAAGATCTGGAGACTCCTTCGTCTGCAGCCTCACCTGCTGGGGCGGCTCAAGAAGCACCGATCGTCATCGTGTTACCAGCACCCTGCGGGGCTCGCTCGTTGGACCAATGAGGCGAGATGGGTGACGGCTGCCGCGTGGCGCGCCTGCTGAACACGGCGAACGAAAGGAATAGTTGTCCGCGAACGTAGGATCGCATTCAGGGCGCAGCCCCGGAAGGACACGTGGTGGACAATTCTTTGCTGGCCCATATCGAAGCTGTCGTCGACAGCGGAAAGGCCGTCATCTCAGCGGACGACGAAGCTGTCGTGGCCATCGTGCAAGAGACCGTCAAGAGCGGAAGAACCGCATCCTTCTACCTGTCTCGCAAGCAGGCCCGTGCCCTGAGAGACTTGCACTGGACGCCCGAGCGCATCAAAGCATCACGACTTGAGCCCGTATCGAGCGAAGAGAAGTCGAGAATCGAGTCCGAGTTGGGAGTCGAGATCGGAAACTTCCGCTTCGCAAGCTTCAAGTGCAAATCCGGCCACACGTTCGGCGCGTTTGAATTCCTACAGCAAGGAATTCGCGAACACGGAGTGGGCTCGGTCAAGAGGATCTTCGAGCTGAAGAATTCAGCTTTCCTTCGCGTCAACCCGCATTTCGTTGTTTCATGCTCCGAGTGCGATCAAACGATGGAGGGTGGCATCGAGTACGAGGGTGCCACGTACCCAGGGTGCTCCTATCCGGATCCGCCGATCTGCGTGTAGCCGGCGTCCTGATGCGCCGCGTCGAAGGAGACCTCTGCCGGCTTCTCCTCCTCGGGTGCGTAAACAAGCACCGTCGCAACTGTCGGCCCTGGAGCCGGCGAAGCAGGCGTGGAAGAGGCTCCGCCCGGGACCATGCGGGCCTCGCTGAGTTCGATATGCGTCCGGCCCTCGTCTGCGCCCATGGTGGTGAGGGCGCAGAAGAGATCACCGTCGTAGTCCCAGGTCAGCAAAGACATGGCGATGATGCTGCCGTACCTGGCGCCGCAAGTGAGGTCGGCGGCGGCCAGGTTGCCGATGTCGCGTTGGCCGGATCACCAGGTCGCGGAGGTCCTTCCAGCCGAAGCCCTTCGGTCGGCCGCTCGGTGGGCGCCCTTCTTTCCGCCGTGCAGCTCAGCGGCGTCCATGCCCGTGAAGGCCCTCGTGCTCCTGCCCGTCGCGGCGGTTGCGGTGCACGGTGAACCGGTCGTAGAGCACCGGCTCGGGGAAGGGGTTCGCGGTGGTCACCGCAGGTGTGTGGTAGTAGCTCACGGTGATCTCCGTACGCCCGCCGGGCAGTCGGCCCGGGTCGACGTCGAAGACCGCGAGGCCGAAGGGGAATCGGGTGTCGGGGTCGCGCACCGCCGACCAGGTGGCCTTCTCCGTGGCGTCCGGATCGGCTTTGAAGGGCAGCCGCTTGGTGCGCACGGTCGCGTCCGGCACGCCGTCGCCCGTGGAGTCGCCGAGGTAGACGTCGTCGTGCGACGCCGTACCGCCGCCGCCCAGGATCAGGTGGACGGTGCCCTTGGAGGTGTCGATGTCATCCAGCCGGTCGTCCACCACGGCGGGCCGCAGCAGGCTGTCGGGGTCGGTGCCTCGTACCGGGTGGGTGCGCTCGTAGTCGTGGTCGTGCCCGCACAGCACCAGGTCCACGCTGTAGCGGTCGAACAGCGGCAGCAGCAGCTGCCGGATGTTGATGTCGCCGCCGTGGCTCGTCGCGGACGACCCCATCGCGAACTGGTGCATCGACACCACGATCCAGTCGACCTCGCGCCCGGCCCGCGCCACCGCCAGCGTCCGCTCCAGCCACCGCACCTGGGCGCCCTGGCTGTAGCCGCTGATGTACACCGACTGGCCGGTGACCGGGTCGATGCTCGCGTCGTCCTCGATGACGATGTCGTTGCCGTCCAGGGCGAGGAAGAGAACGGAACCGACCTGGAAGCTGTACCAGTTGCCGCAGTAGTCGCGGGTGCCGTTGTCGGGGAAGGCGAACCGGGTGTGCCAGGACGCGTACCCCAACTCGCCGCCGCCCGCCTCGACCTCGTGGTTGCCCGGGGAGGCCATCCAGGGCCGCTTGGCGGCGGAGACGGCCATGTTGTTCATGAACGCGTCCCAGCACTGCGGCTGCAGCTCCTGGTTGTTGTTGGCGTACGACAGGTCGCCGTTGAGCAGGTGGAAGAGCGGGTCGAACCGCTCGACGTTGCGGACCGCGGCCGCCCCGTTGATGGAGGACTTGGCCCAGTCGTTGCTGCCCGCGCCGAGGTCGCCGAAGCTGGTGAAGCGGAAGGCGGCCCGCTCCCGCCCGGGAGCCGTACGGAAGGTGCCGCGCACCGGGGCGGCACCGTCGTGCGAGACCTCGTAGACGTAGGAGGTGTCGGGGCGCAGCCCGCGCAGAGCGGTGTGGTGGGTGTACGTCTCGACCTTGTTCAGACCGTCCACGTACGTCCTGGTCTCGGCCTGCTGTGTACGCCCGAACTCGCCGTGCACGGTGCCCAGTCGCAGCCGTGGCTTGCGTACGGACGCGGCGGTCGCCCAGGAGACCGTCATCTCCCGGGACGGGTCGTTGCCGAACTGCAGGTGGACCTGCTCGGGCCCCGGCGTCCCGGCCACCGCGGGCCGCGCCCACAGCAGCGTCGATGCGGGCGCCGCCACCAGCGCACCGGCTGCGGCCGTGCCCCGCAGCACCGTCCTGCGTGCCGGCTGTTCGTTCTCGGACATCACCATGTACCGCCTCCAGGCGCGTGTCGGTAAATCGCCCAAGAGTGGCGACGGCAGGTGACACTCGCATCGGCGGGTGGGAGAACGGGTCGTGAACACAGACCGAACGAGGCCTCACGCCCCAACAGATGTCCGACCGTCGTCACGTTCGCCGTGCGCCCCCGTCGCTCGGTCCGCCGGTGCGGTCAGCCGAGTCAGGGCTGACGAGTTCGCCGGCACTACGCCGCGGCGTCCGACGTCGCGCCCAGTGGCTCGGGGGCGGTGGCGGTGGCGGTGGCGGACGGTCCAGAGCGAAAGGGCCTCTTCACCGGGGGAAGTAGGCGCGGTAAGCGGCCGAGCCGGATGGCGCCGCGAGTGCGGCTGAACGCCATTGGCGCGCGAAGGCGGGAGCGCGGTCGCCTGCCGCGACGAGCACCGCCACCGGCCGGTGACCGGCTGCTGCCAGGAGTCCGGCCACGGTGATGCTCCGGTCGGAGCCCGCCGTCTGGCGCGATGCGCAGCCGGCGTAGAAGGCGAGCGGGACCGCCGAGTCGCCGGACAGCAGGCAGGGTGGCCGTACACCGTTCGCGTGCAGGCTCTCGGCCAAGGCCTCGTAGTGCTCGCGCGCCTGCCGGTTGTTGCCCACCGCGGCGAGGAGGACCCCGCCTTGGACCGCCAGATGGCCGCACAGTGCGAGGGCGACCGCGGCGGTCGCGACCGGCCGCAGCCGGCCCGCGCTGTCGCGGACCAGCCGCCACAGGCACTCGGCGACCGGGATCGCCAGCAGCGCATAGGAGGGCAGCAGGAACCGGGGAGCGGCGTAGCCCACGGTGAACAGATACGGAACGGCGAGGAATCCGGCGGTCAGCAGCGGCAAGCAGACGGTCGCCCGACGGCCGCGCCAGGCCGCGGCCGCGCCGCCCGCGGCCAGCAGGGGCAGCGCGAACCACCAGGCCGAGTTCGCCCGGTGCCGCCAGGGCACGTCGCACGGGCGGCACAGCGTGCGGCCGTCCAGCGCACGGATCTGGTCGTCGACGGCGAAGTGCAGGCCGAGGCCGCCCTCGATCGCGCTGGCCCGGTGCAGCCTGGCGGCCAGGCCGCCGTAACGGACATAGGCCTCGATCACCCATTCCGCACAGCCCGCCAGCAGGCCCGCCGCAAGGACCGCGAACACCACGGGGTGTCGCCACCGGCGGACGGTCAGGGCGGCGCCGGCCAGCGGCAGCACGAGCCACACCGCGTCCGGCGGGCGCATGAGGCCGACCAGCGCAACCGCGACGGCCAGCCCCGCGAGGGCCGCGCGGTCCCCACGGTCGCGCGCTGCGCGCAGCAGGCATCCGACGGCGGCCAGCGCACCGTAGGCACTCCAGAGGTTGGGCATGACCTGTGACCCGTACAGCAGGGTGATCCACAGTCCGGCGAACAGGCCACCGGCGAGCGCGAGCACCCGGGCGGGCAGCAGCGGACGCCACACGCGCAGCGACACGAAGAGCCCGGCGCCGGACAGCACCGCGAGATAGATCCGCAGGGCCGCGGTGGACGATGTCAGGGTCGCGACGGGTGCGGCCAGCAGAGAGACGCCGCGGGCCCGGGGCGCACTGAAGAAGGCGGCGGGGACGTGCGCGGCGACCTGGCTGGTGTAGACGGTCTCGTCCCAGCCCAGGCCGGAGCCGGGCACGGCGAGGACGAGCTGGGCGAGTACGAAGACGGCGCAGACCGCGGCCACCCGGCCGACGGACTGCGCCGATGCGGTCGAGTGCGTGGCCGGCAGCGGGCGGGCACGTACCTGGAGCCTGTCTGACATCAGCGACCTCAGATCGTCGGTGCGGCGGCACGTGCGGGCCGCTTGGCCGACTCTGTCCGCACCGGCCGGTCGGGACCACTCGACGCGCCGTCCGGCACCGCGGAATGCCCTGGTCGTGAGGCTTCCCCAGATTCAACATCGTGTAGTAGTTCCGGGCTCGTGAGCGAGATGTCGCAGGCAGGGCACGAGATCGCCGCGCACGGCTGGGCCCACCGCCCGCTGCTGACACGCGGCCCGCGGTCCACCCACGACGACCTGGCACGTGCGCGGGACCTGATCGGCGACTTGACCGGCGCGGCGCCGCAGCTGTTCCGGCCACCCTACGGAGTCATGACCGGCGCGACACATCTGGCGTGCGGGCGGCTCGGCCTCACCCCCGTGCTGTGGACGGCGTGGGCCAGGGACTGGCGGGCGCGGGCCACGTCCGACAGCGTGCACGACACCGTCGCCCGCGACCTGCGCGGCGGCGGCACCGTCCTGCTGCACGACTCCGACTGCACCTCCGCCACCGGCCTTTGGCGCAACACCCTCGGCTCACTCCCCCGGCTGCTCGACACCTGCGAACAGCGCGGGCCGAGCGTCTGGCCACTGCGTGACCACGGCGGGCCGCAGCCGTCCGGCTGACGCGGCGGCCGCGGCGGACCCGGACGCCGGTTGCCGGCCGCGTAGTGGCGTGGACGCCAGGTGCGCTGCGCAGGACACGCGACGGTCCCGCCGCGGGTCTGTACGGTCTTCGGTGTAACTCCCGATCACGGGAGTAGCACCTGATGAGCGACGTGACTGCCTCGGTTGAGGCGGCGGAGGAGGTCCGTCCGGTTGAGTTGGCGGCGGACCTGCTGGACGAGCAGTTGATCGGGCGGTTGGTCGGCCGGGCCCGCGCGGGCGGGCTGGTCCCGAGGGTCGTTGCTCCTGGGGAGCGTGCCTCATAACGGGCAGACCTTTGTACGTTTACGACAGGCGCTCGCCACGTCACGCCCTGGCACGTTGCCGGCCTTGGTTTTGACGGGAGCCTCAATCGAGTGGCCTCGCGGCCATGGGATCGAGCTGATCCAGACCATTCCGGGAGATCGATGGGGCCGAAGTCCTCGGCAAACACGTCCGGCTCCCGCCGGTGTGTGCATACGATCCTGCTGCCAGGGCACTATGCCCTGGCAGCAGGATCGTGCCGTCATCTTGGTGCTCGGCTCGCCTGGCCCTGACTGTGTGCCGTGCGGAGACCGGCGTCGGAAAACAAGGGGGCACCGTTGATGGCCGACAGCCGGAGCGAAGCGCGGACCAGGCACCCGCGCCACGAGCGTCGTGGCGAGCCCCGCCTTCCCGCCGTGATCGCCACACTCGCGGCCGCCGCGCTCTACCTGGTGCTGCCGCAGCAGCTGCTGATCGCGCCGCGCTTCGTCCTGCCGGCATTGGAGTTGACGCTCCTGATCCCCCTCATCGCCATCAACCCCCGCCGACTGACACGGCAGACCCGGACCTTCCGTGTGCTGTCCCTGGCACTGGTACTCGTTATCGTCGCGAGCAACCTGACCGCTTTGGGCATCCTCGTCCACGACCTGCTCTACGCGCATGCAGAAGAAGGGCGCCCTCTCCTCGTCGCCGCCCTGCAGGTCTGGCTCACCAACATCATCGCCTTCGGGATGGCCTTCTGGGAACTCGACCGCGGCGGCCCGGTCGCCCGCACCCAAAGCCCGCGAGAACGTCTCCCCTTGGCAGACTTCCGATTCTCCCAGGACGAGAACGCCGACACCGTCCAGGAAGTCGCCGACGGCGCCAGCAGCACCTCCGACTGGGTCCCCACCCTCGTTGACTACCTCTACGTCTCCGTCACCAACTCCACCGCCTTCAGCCCGACCGACACCATGCCGCTGTCCACCCGCGCCAAGCTGCTCATGAGCATTGAGAGTGTCTCCGCGCTCATCACCTCCCTCCTCGTCATCGCGCGAGCCGTCAGCATCCTTCACTGAAGCCGGCTCACGTGTCGCAGCGACAAGCGGGTGTGTCCAGTTAACGGCTGATCTTGGTTGTTGGGGTTCAGTTGTTGGCCGGGGTGAGCCGGCCTTCGAAGGCGATCTGGAAGGCGTTCAGGGGTG
>NZ_JOHY01000105.1 GCF_000721495.1 Streptomyces sp. NRRL F-5123 | reverse complement strand
CGAGGAGGTACCCCCGGAGTGGCCCCCGACCCCACCCACCGAAGCAGAAGCGCGATGCCCCGCCGGGCAACACCAGGGGCGCGTGGGGGTACCTCCCAGGCGAAGCTCTGGGGGAGAACTGCGCGACCAGCCCCCACGCAGGGAAGATCGCGACGTCTACCGCAAGAGGCAGAACGGAGCGTCCCGCCGCCCCGCGAGGTTCAGTCGCGTGCCGTCCAGACGGCCGCGTCCGCGTCATAGAACAGCCCCCGCAGAAAATCGTCGGCACCGGACGCGGCCAACCGCATCAGCGTCACCATCCCCGGCGGGTACTCCCGCCACCGCGCCTTGTCCCACACCACCACCGGCCACTCCTCCGGCGTACCGCCCGCGCGCGTCAGCCAGAACACCTGCTCGCCGCCGATGCCGCCGCCCCACGGCAGCAGGCCGCCCGGCTCGGGGTGGAAGGGGTACGGGAAGGCGTCGGGATATTCCAGCCGCAAGCCGCGCAGCGCATCGCACAGCGTCGTCGCGTCCGCGAGGTACGCGCGCAGGGCGGCGGTGCCGTCGGAGCCGTCCCGCAGCGGGCCCGGCGTGCCCACGGCGAGCCGCCCGTACAGCTCGCCGGGGCCGAACGCGTCCACGAACGCCCGGTAGTCGGCGG
This sequence comes from Streptomyces sp. NRRL F-5123, assembly GCF_000721495.1. Taxonomy (GTDB): domain Bacteria; phylum Actinomycetota; class Actinomycetes; order Streptomycetales; family Streptomycetaceae; genus Actinacidiphila. Next base: position 9,077 of record NZ_JOHY01000105.1, on the reverse strand, counting down.
GGAGTTCGACGCCGACCGACTGCGTGGCCGAGCCCCAGGGCAGCGCCTCGCCGACCGCCGGCCGGACCCCCGCCACCCGCGCGAAGTCCTCGATGTCGTCCCGCATCGCCCGCACCACCCTTCGGCGTCCGCCCCGCGCGGACACACGATCGGCCATCGTAGCGACGCCCCCCGTGCGGCTACCCCGCCCGACACGGCCGCCGCAAGCACGGCCGCCGACAAGGACACCACCCCACTTCCGTGCCTTGGGCGCACCGAAGGGGCTGACGCCCCCGGTTACGATGGCAGAAACCGGACAAACAACCCCTGCCCGCAGGGCGGCGCGCCCCACCGGCCGGGCCACCGGCCGCCCCACCGGCCGGACCGGCAGACGGATCCCGCCCGCCCCCGGGCGGCACCGGCCACCGCCCGGCCCGGCGGCGCCGGCCACCCCACCCGCCCGCGACCTCCGGAGGACACCGCAATGGGCCCGCAGCAGATCACGCCGAAGCAGCGCGGTTATCTGATCGTCAACTCGCACCCCGCCGGGTGCGCCGCGAGCGTGCGGCAGGTGTGGGAGTCGATCCCGCCCGCGCCGCACGAGGGGCGCGCGCCCGTCGTGCTGGTGCTCGGGTCGAGCGCCGGGTACGGGATGGCCGTGCTGCTCGCGGGCCTGCGACGGCACGGGGTGCGCGGCATCGGCGTCGCGTTCGAGAACGGCGGCACCGAGCGCCGTACGGCCACCGCCGGGTGGTACCGCACCGCCGAGATGGCGGAACTGGCCAGCGCGTCCGGCGGCGACCTGACGTTCCTCAACGCCGACGCGTACGCGGACGGCACCCGCGCGGAGGTCCTGAAGCTGCTCACCGAGCGGTACGGGCCCGTCGACCACCTGGTCTACTCGCTCGCGTCGCCGCGCCGCACCGACCCGGCCACCGGCGAGGTCCACCACTCGGTGATCAAGCCGCTCGGCGGCGACTACACCTCGCCCTCGCTCGTCTTCGAGGACGGCGTCCCGCAGATCGGCAGCGTCCACCTGACGGCGGCGACGGACGCCGAACGGGCCGCGACCGTCAAGGTGATGGGCGGCGAGGACTGGGCGCTGTGGGTACGGGCCCTCGCCGACGAGAACCTGCTCGGTGAGGGCTTCACCACCGTCGCCCTGTCCTACGTCGGCTCCGAGATCACCGCGCCGGTCTACCGGCAGGGCACGATCGGCGCCGCGAAGGAGGACCTGGAGGCAACCGCGCGGAAGCTCCAGGCGGAGGTGCTGGCCGGGCGCGGGCGGGCGTTCACGGTCGTCGCGGGCGCGGCCGTCACGCAGGCCTCCACCGCGATCCCGTCCCTCGCCCTCTACACCTCGCTGCTGCGCGACACCCTCGGCGCGGACGGCTGGCGCACCACCGCGGACCAGGCCGTCGACCTGTGGGCGCAGTTGACGGACTCGACCACGCTCAACCTCGACGACCAGGACCGCATCCGGCTCGACGGCTGGGAGCTGGATCCCGCGGTGCAGGCCCGCGTGCGCGAGCTGTGGGCCGACCCGGCGGGTGCGGTTGCCGCTGGGGCGGCCGGGCCGGCGTGGTTCTACGGGCAGTTCCGCGGGCTTTACGGATGGGACGTCCCCGGTGTGGACTACGCCGCTCCGGTGCGGACCGACGTGCCCTGGCCGCCGCGGCAGCCGTAGCTTTACGGGGCGGTGGGGGCGCTCCGTTCTGCCTCTTGCGGTGGGCGTCGCGATCTTCCCTGCGTGGGGGTTGCTCGCGCAGTTCTCCCCCAGAGCTTCGCCTGGGAGGTACCCCCACGCGCCCCTGGTGTGCCCGGCGGGGCATCGCGCTGACCGTGCGGGGGTGGGGTCGGGTGCCACTCCGGGGGTACCTCCTCGGAATGCGCGTTCGCCCTCATCCGGAGTTGGTGCCGCGCTGGGAAGCGCATTCCTGCGGGGGCACCCCCGGATCGTCCCCCTCCCGGCGTCTCGTCGGCGGCTGCCTGCCGGTGGGGGTGCTGTTTTCGGGGGACTGCGGTTCGCCCCCGGTGGCGAATGCGCCCCGCAGGTGGACACAAAGCCGACGTCCCACCCGCTCCCGCGCCCGCGCCGAAGCGCGCAGCGCATGCCCGTACGGCCGCCGAGCGCCGACGTCCCACCCGCACCCGCGCCGAAGGCGCAAAGGCACCCCCGTGGCGGGTTCGCCCCCGCGGCGGTTGCACCCCGCAGGTGGGCAGAGGGTGTCGCTCCCACCTGCACGGGTGGTGGGGGTGGGAAACACCCCGCGCCGCCAGGCGCGGGTACCCCCGCGGCGGGGAAGCCGCCGACGTACCGCTGCGGCCTGCCCGCAACAGCTTCAGGCGGGGTCGGTGGTGAGGGCGGGGCCGGCGGGGCCGCGGGTGTGGGACCAGGCGGGCAGTGCCGTCAGGGCGGCGACCGCCAGCAGGACCGCCCCCGCTGCGCCCAGCAGCCACGTACCCGGCGGGGTGACCTGTGAGCCGAACAGCCAGTACAGGACGAGGCCGGTGGGCACGCCCGCCGCCACCGCGGGGACGGCGGGCAGGAGTTGGGCCACGCACAGTGCGGAGACGACCTGGCCCGGGGCGGCGCCGAGGGTGCGCGCGACCGCGAGCGAGTGCCGGGCCTGCACCGCGCAACTCCAGCCCAGCAGCACGGTGTTGAGCGCCGACAGCGCGACGAGCACGAGCGTCACCGCGAGCAGCACCCGGCCCGTCTGGTCGCCCCGCACCTCGATGGGACCGAAGCGCCGGAAGTCCGGGGCCGTCCTCGACTCCGCGCGGAAGGTGAGCACCGCGGTGATCATCACGGTCGTCGCGGCCGTCCCCACCGCGGTCAGCGCCGCCCGCCCCGGTCGCCGCGCCACCAGCCGCACCCCGAGCAGCAGCGGTGTCGGTAGCCGCGCGGTCAGGGCGTTCAGGTGCGGATGCCGGGTCGGCGTGAGCGCGGGGCCGGCCAGGCCCCGTACGGTCGTCGCGCGGGCCGCCCGCAGCGCGGGCCCGAGCACGCCCGCCACCGCGACCACGACGGCGAGGAAGGCCGCGGCGAAGACGGTGCCGGTGGTCGGCGCGCCGACCGTGTCGAGCAGTCCCGCGCTGGGGTCGACGAGCCGGGGCGCCGCCAGCGTCCCCGCGGCCAGGCCCAGCCCGGTGGCCAGCAGCGTCAGCAGCAGGTACTGGGCCAGGAGCACCGCCGTGACCGTGCCCGGCCCCGCGCCGACCGCCTTGAGCAGCGCCGCCCGCCGGTTGTCGCGTCCCGCGCGGGCGGCCGCGAGCCCCGCGAGGGTCACCATGGCGGCCGTCGCGAGCAGCCAGCCGCCGACCACCAGCGTCGGCTGGGTGAACTCGATCATCGCGGTGTCCGTGCCCAGCACGTTCCGCCAGGTGTGGGTGTTGACCCATGCCGCGCCCCGGTCGTCGCGGCTGAAGGCGGTGTCCTGCCAGCGCTTCGTCGCGCCGGGGTCGTCCAGCCGGACGTTGATGACATAGACGCCGGGCGCGCCGCCCGCCGCCGCGCGGGCGTCCGCCGACGTCAGCCAGACCCGCCCGCCGAAGTCCGAGGGCCCCGGCCCCTGCGCCCAGTCGCTCCACGGATAGACGGAGGTGGCCGCGCTCACGGCGAGCCCCACGACGGCGTAACTCCGCGATCCGATCGCGAGGTTGTCGCCGACACCGATGCCCAGCGCCTTCGCGAACCCGCGCTCCACCACCGCCCCGCCGGGCCGCACCCACACCCCCGACGTGACGAGCGGCCGGTCCACGACGTCCGGCCCCGCGCCCCGCCCCTCGACGGAGGAGTGCGCGTCCAGCCCGCGGGCCCGTACCGTCGCGTCGAACGCGAACACCGGTGCGGACTGCGCGGCCACACCCGGTGTGCGCGCGATCGCCCGGGTGACGGGCGCGGGGTCCGCCGCCGTCGTGACCGCGATGACGTCCGGCCCGGCGGTCGCGGCGCGCGTCTTCGCGTACCCGTTCTCGACGGCCCCCCGCGTGGCCAGCCCGAGCGTGAGCGCGGCGGCGGCGACGGTGACGGCGACCAGGAACACGAGACCCTCGGCGGGCCGCCGTCGCACGTCCCGCAGGACGAGCCGCCCGACGAGGAGGAGGCGCCCCACGTCAGGCCTCCCGGCGGGGAAGGCCGCCGCGCCATGCGGCGGCGGCGGGCGACCGGCGCGCGCGGGGTGTTGTGGGGGTGGTGGGTCGGGGGTGGGCGCCGGGTCTTGTGGGGGTCGGGGCGGTGGGTCGGGGGTGGGCGTTTCGGGGGTGCACGTCAGGCCTCCCAGTCCAGCAGGCCGGGCAGGCCCGGGGTGTCCGCGGGGGTGAGGAGGAGGTCGTCGGCCACCGCCCCGTCGCGCAGCGAGACGACGCGGTCCGCCGTAGCCGCCACGCGCTCGTCGTGGGTGACCACGACCAGCGTCTGGCCCGCGGCCCGCAACTCCCCGAACAGGCGCAGGACATCGGCTGTCGCCGCGCTGTCGAGATTGCCGGTCGGCTCGTCCGCGAGCACCACCAGCGGCTCGTTGACCAGCGCGCGGGCTATCGCCACGCGCTGGCGCTGCCCGCCGGACAGCTCCGCGGGCAGCGCCCGGGCCCGGCCCGCGAGCCCGACCCGCTCCAGCAGCCCCGCCGCCCGGGCACGCGCCCTGCGGGCCGGGCTCCCGGCGAGCAGCGCGGGCAGCTCGACGTTCTCCGCGGCCGTCAGCTCGTCCATCAGGTGGTAAGCCTGGAACACGAACCCCACCGACCGCCGCCGCAACCGCGCCAGCGCCCGCTCCCCGAGCCCGTCCACGCGCCGCCCCCCGAGCCACACCTCGCCCTCCGTGGGCCGGTCCAGCCCGCCCAGCAGTTGCAGCAGCGTGGACTTGCCGCAGCCGCTGGGGCCGGTGACGGCGAGCGTCTGCCCTTCGGGTACGTCGAGGTCGACGCCGTCGACGGCCCACACGAGGGTGTCGTCCTGGCCGTACGTACGGGTGAGCGCGACGGCGCGCAGGACGCTCTCGCGGGGGGCTGCGGGGCCGGGGCCGCCGTACGTGTTCGGGCCGTCGTGTCTGCTCATGCGTTCCCCTCGCCTCTCGCCCGCCGGGCGGACCACGTCCGCTCGCACGCCTCCAGCCAGCGCAGGTCGGCCTGCAGCCGCAGTGCGATGCCCTCCAGGAGGAGGGCGGCCCGCGTTTCCGTGCCCGGCGCGAGCGCCGCGCGCTGGGTCTCCGCGAGCCCGCGGATGAGCTCGCGCCGCCGCGCGTCCACGAGGGCGAGCGGATCCGCCAGGCCTGACGCGGCGGCGGCCACGAGCTTCAGGTGGAAGTCCGCCACGTCCGCGCGGGGCCCGGCACTCTCGGCCATCCACGCCGCGGCTCGCTCCTGGCCCGCCGCCGTCAGGGCGTACACCTTGCGCCGCGGGCCGCGCACCGGCTCGTCCTCGCGCTCCTGGACGACGAGCCCCGCTTTTTCGAGCCGGGTGAGGGTGACGTAGACCTGGCCGGCGTTGAGCGATTCGCCCAGGGGGCCGAGCGCCGCCGCGAGTTGCTGACGCAGGTCGTACCCGTGGGACGGCTCCTTGACGAGCATCGCGAGCAGCACGTCTTGCATGGGCCTCCCCTCGTTTTGGGCCCGGCCCAATAGTTAGCGGTTAGGTATTGGCGCCGTCAACTCGGCTGGGCCTTTCGCCGCGGGGTGCCTGTTGCGGTGTCCCGCGCGACCTTCCCTTGGTGGGGGTTGTTCGCGCAGTTCTCCCCCAGGGCTTCGCCTGGGGGTGCCCCCACGCAGCCCCTGTTGTTGCCCGGCGGGGCATCGCGCGTGTGCGCGGTGGGTGGGTCGGGGGCCACTCCGGGGGTACCTCCTCGGAATGCGCGTTCGCCGTCATCCGTAGCCGTGAAGGGACTGGAAGCGCATTCCTGCGGGGGCACCCCCGGATCGTCCCCCTCCTGCGTTTCGTTGGCGGCTGCCTGCCGGTGGGGGTGGGGGTGGGTGGGGTGATCGTGCCCCTGCCCCTGCGTGGCGTTGGCGGCTGCCTGCCGGTGGGGGTGATGTACGAGGGACTGCGGTTCGGCCCCGACGGCGGTGCACCCTCGGAGGGGCCGTCGGCCGACGTCCTACTCGCACGGGTGCTGGGGGTCGGAGACACCTGCGCCGCCGGGCGCGGGCACCGCCGCCGGGTCAGGCGGGGAGGCGGGCTGCGCGGATGGTGGGGTCGGCGGCGAGTTCCGGGGGCAGGACGGTGTCCGGGTAGAGGCGGGCGGTGAGGAGTTGGGCGGCGGTGAGGCCGTACGTACCGCTGAGGTCGGCGCCGACCAGCTTCGTCCCGGCGAGGTCGGCCCCGGTGAGGTTCGCCCCGCGAAGGTCCGCGTGTTCGAGGTCCGCCCGCGTGAGGTCCGCGCGGATGAGGTCGGCGCCCCTGAGGTCCGCCGCTTCGAGGTCCGCGCGGCGCAGCCTCGCTTCCTGGAGGCGGGCGAAGGCCAGCCGGGTGTGGCGCAGGTCGATGCGCGGCTCGTCCGGGTGGGCCGGGCGGCGGCCGAGGACGGTGAGGGCGGCCTGCACGTCCTCGGGTGCGCGGCGCGGCAGGTGCGGGCGGTCGGTGTCGTCGGCCAGGGACCGGCCGCGTATGAAGGCCGCGAGGACCTCCATCACGGTGGCGTGGTCGCGGGCGCTGTCCCGCATGATGCGTTCCAGCCCGAAGACGCCGCCGATGCGCTGGTGCGTGCTGTCCGAGCCGAGCAGCTTGACCGCCTCCAGGTAGCGGCCGGTCACCTGCTCCTCCACGGTCAGCCGGAAGAGGGCCTGGGTGTGCTGGTGGCCCTTGTGCGTGTAGTAGAGCCCGAACACGGCCACCACGCCCGCTCCGACGGCTACCAGCGTCGTACGGAAGCCGGTGACGACGGCGCCGTCGGCCGGTTGCAGGTCGTGCCGCCGCAGGTGGCCGCCGTCGAGCCACCACGGCCCTTGCCAGAGCAGCAGCGCGAAGACGGCGACGCCGAGGAGGGCGGTGGCGGTGAGCCAGGCGCGTCGCCTGGAGGGGGGTGTGGGCGTCATGGCCCGATCCTGCCGCGCGGGGGGAGGCGGGCGCGGGGGTGTAACGGAATGGGGGTGCCGTCACGTCAGATAGGTGGCAGGTCCCTGACCGGGTGTGCCCGAGGGCGGCCCGCGTGCGGTGGGCGCGGGGGGAAGCGGTGCCGGAGGGGGGCACCGCGTTCACCCCCGCCGCGCGCGGGGCCGTCAGGTCCGGCGCGCGCGTACGCCGTAGAGGGTCGCGCCCGCCGCGGTGACGGCGAGACCCGCGACGACGGACGACGCCGGCATGCTGGACGCGAGGGCCGCGCAGCCCGCGAGCCCGACGACGGGTACGGCGAGGGGCGGGCGGCGCTCTTCGGGGGCAAGGCGCAGGGCGCTCGCGTTGGCGATCGCGTAGTACAGCAGGACGCCGAAGGACGAGAAGCCGATGACGCCGCGCAGGTCGGTCGTCGCGGTGAGGAGCGTGGCGAGGGCGCCGACGGCGATCTCCGCGCGCAGCGGTGCGTTCTCGCGGCTCAACTGGGCGAGTGCGGGCGGCAGATGGCGGTCGCGCGCCATGGCCAGCGTCGTCCGGGACACCCCGAGCAGCAGCGCGAGCAGCGAGCCGAGCGCGGCGACCGCCGCTCCCGCGCGGGCGACCGGTACGAGGCCGGGCGCGCCCGCCGCCCGTACCGCGTCGGCGAGCGGGGCCGTGGACCGCGCGAGGGTCTGCGGCCCCAGGACGGCGAGCAGCGTCACCGCGACGGCCGCGTAGACGACGAGCGTGAGCGTGAGTGCGAGCGGGATCGCCCGCGGGATCGTACGGGCCGGGTCGCGGACCTCCTCGCCGAGCGTGGCGATGCGGGCGTATCCCGCGAAGGCGAAGAAGAGCAGGCCCGCGGCCTGGAGCAGGCCGCGGGGCGTGGCGGTCGCGCCGCCCGCGTCCCAGGCCAGGCGCCCGGCGTCGGCGTGCCCGCCGCTCAGCCCCACGACGACGCACGCGGCGAGCACGCCGAGCGTGACCGCCACGATCAGCCGGGTCAGCCAGGCCGCTTTGCGGACGCCCAGGCAGTTGACGACCGTGAGCGCGACGACCGCCCCCACGGCGGTGGCCCGCGCCTGGCCCGGCCACGCGTAGTGCCCGACCGTCAGCGCCATCGCCGCGCACGACGCCGTCTTGCCCGCGACGAAGCTCCACCCGGCGAGGTAGCCCCAGAACGGCCCGAGCCGCTCCCGCCCGTACACGTACGTCCCGCCCGACTCCGGATGCCGCGCGGCGAGCCGCGCGGAGGAGGTGGCGTTGCAGTACGCGACGACCGCCGCGATCGCGAGGGCGCCGAGCAGGCCGCTCCCGGCCGCGGCGGCTGCGGGGGCGAACGCGCTGAAGACGCCGGCGCCGATCATGGCTCCGAGCCCGACGACAACTGCGTCCCCCACCCCCAACCGCCGTCCGAGCCCCGCCTCGCCGGGAGCGCCCTCCCCGCCGGGGGCGGTGGTGGGACCTGATTCTTCGCGTTTCACGCGCGCATGTTCCCACCTGCAGGTGAACAGGAGCTTGCGGCTCGGGCGCCGGGCCGCACCTTGCCGTGCCCGGGCGGATCCCTGCCCCGCCGGGCGGCCCCGCGTCCGGGCCTCCCCTCGGTCGGCGAACGACTCCGCGTAGGACGCGACGGACCTGCTGCTGCCCCGCAGCGGGGGTGCCCGCGCGTGGCGGCGGGGGGTGCTTCCCTGCGACTTGGACGTCGGCTCTCCGCCTACCTGCGGGGGGTGCAGCGCCGTCGGGGGCGAACCCGCCACCGGGGTGCCCGCGCCTGACGGCGCGGGGGTTTCCCACCCCCACCACCCGTGCAGGTGGGACGTCGGCTAACGGCCTCCCTGCGGGGGTGACCCGCCATCGGGGGCGAACCGCAGTCCCTGGGACACCACCCCACCGGCGGGGCAGCCGCCGGCGCGACGTCGGGAGGGGGACGATCACCCCACCCACCCCCGCCCCCACTGGCGGGGCAGCCGCCGGCGCGACGTCGGGAGGGGGACGATCAGCCCACCCACCCCCGCCCCCACCGGCGGGCAGCCGCCGGCGAGACGGCGGGGGAAGGGGACGATCACCC
>NZ_JOHY01000104.1 GCF_000721495.1 Streptomyces sp. NRRL F-5123 | reverse complement strand
GATCGCATCCGTACCCGCCACCACCAGGTCCCACAACTCCCCCGGCGACCGCACCCCACCCGGATAACGGCACCCCATACCCACCACCGCGATGGGCTCGTCCGGCGCACCCGCCCGCACCGCGGGCGCAGGCCCGGCCGCGGACGGGCCGGGGCCCGCCACCCGTTCGTGGATGGCGCCGGCGACGGCGGCGGGCGTCGGGTGGTCGAAGACCAGCGTCGCCGGCAGCCGCAGGCCGGTCGCCGCGTTCAGCCGGTTCCTCAGGTCCACCGAGGTCAGCGAGTCGAAGCCGAGTTCCTTGAAGGTCCGGTCGCCGGCGATGCCGTCCGGGCCCGAGTGCTCCAGGACCGCGGCGATCTGGGCGTCCACCAGCTCGCCGATCTGCCGCCGCCGCTCCTCCTCCGGCAGCCCGCTCAACGTGTCCGTCCACGAGCCGGACGACGCGTCCGGGCCCGCCGCGCCCTTCACCACGCGCCGCACCGGTGTGCGGACGAGGTCGCGGAAGAGCGGGGGCATCGTCCCCGCGGCCGACCGGGAGCGCAGCGCGGCGGCGTCGAGCCGTGCGGGGACGGTGAACGTCGTCCCCGCCGCCAGGGCGGCGTCGAGCAGTGCGAGGCCCTGCTCGGCCGGCATCGGCGCGACCCCGGCGCGGGACATCCGCGCCAGGTCGGCGCGGCTCATCGCGCTGATCATGCCGCCTTCCTGGTCCCACAGGCCCCAGGCGAGCGAGGTGGCGGCCAAACCGCGTGCGGCCCGGTGCCGGGCGAGGGCGTCCAGGAAGGTGTTGGCCGCGGCGTAATTTCCCTGCCCCCGGCCGCCGATGACGCCGATCACCGAGGAGAAGAGCACAAAGGCCGCGAGGTCCAGGTCCCGGGTCAACTCGTGCAGGTGCCATGCCGCCGCCGCTTTGGGTTGCCAGACGGCGGCGAGCTTCTCGGGCGTGAGCGAGCCGATCGAGGCGTCGTCGAGCACACCCGCGGTGTGCACCACAGCCGTGAGGGGACGGTCGCCGGGGATCGACGCGAGCAGGTCCGCGAGCGCCGTGCGGTCGGCGACGTCGCACGCCGCGACGGTGACCTCGGCGCCCGCCGCGGTCAGCTCGGCGGCGAGTTCGGCGGCGCCCTCCGCCCGTGGCCCGCGCCTTCCGGCGAGCAGCAGCCGCCGCACACCGTGCACGGCGACCAGCCGCCGGGCGACCAGCGCGCCCAGCGAGCCGGTGCCGCCGGTGACGAGCACCGTGCCGTCGCGGTCCCACGCGGCGGTGCCGCCCGCGAGCCGCTCCCCGCGGACCAGCCGCGGTGCGTACGCGGACCCGTCCCGCAGCGCGAGCTGCGGCTCACCGGACGCGAGCGCCGCCGGGAGCACGCCGACGGACCCGTCGTCGACGTCGGCCAGCACGAACCGGCCCGGGTCCTCGGACTGCGCGGTGCGCACCAGCCCCCACAGCGCGGCGTGCCGGAGGTCGGTCACGTCCTCACCCGCGAGGGCGGCGATCGCGCCGCTCGTCACGGTCACCAGGCGGGAGTCGGCGAGCCGCTCGTCGTCCAGCCAGTCCTGCAGCAGGCCGAGGTGGCGGGCGGTCACGTCGAGCGGGTCGCCGCCGGGGCCGTCGGCGGTACGGGGGTCCGGCGCCCCGCCGGGGGCGTCGTCCCCGCCGCCTGCCGCGACGAGGACGGTGTCCGGTGGCGCGCCACCGGCCGCGAGCACCGCGCGCAGGGCCGCCAGGTCGTCATGGACCTCGACCGGCTGCGGCAGCCCGGCGGCGAGCCGCCGGGCGCCCGCGCCCACAACCGCCCAGCGGTCGGCGGCGACCGGCCCGTCGGGGGCCGCGACCGCCCGCCACACCACGTCGAACGACGTGTCGGGACCGCGGCTCGCCGGCCGGCCCGACACGACCGGGCGCAGCGTCAGCGCGTCGACCGTGGCGACCGGTGCCCCCGAGGGCTCGCTCAGGTGCAGGGCCGTGGTGCCGGGTCCCACCGGGGAGACCCGGACCCGCAGCGTCGTCGCGCCCGTCGCGTGCACGCGCACGCCGCTCCACGCGAACGGCAGCGGCACCTCGTCCGGGCCCGCCGCGGCGAAGGCCACGACCGGGTGGAGCGCCGCGTCCAGCAGTGCCGGGTGGGTCTCGTAGCTGCCGGCGGCGTCCTCCTGCCCCTCGGCGAGCGCCACCTCGGCGAACAGCTCGTCCCCGGCCCGCCACACCGCCCGCAGGCCCTGGAATTCCGGCCCGTACTCGTAGCCGCGCTCGGCGAGCTGTGCGTACAGCGCGGGGACGTCCACCGCGGCGGCGCCCGGCGGCGGCCACTCGGCGGGCGCCTCGCGGTGCCCGCCGGGCGCCGCCGGGGCGCGGGTGAGCGTGCCCTCCGCGTGCCGCGTCCACTCCTCCTCGACGTCGCCGAGGCCGCCCGCGTCGGCGACGCGCCCGTACACCGTCACCGGCCGGTTCCCGGTGCCGTCGTCCGCGCCGACCGCGACCTGAACCTGCACCGCGCCGTGCTCGGGCAGTGCGAGGGGCGCGTGCAGGGTGAGGTCGTCGAGCGCGTCGCAGCCCGCGTGCCGGCCGGCGTGCAGGGCGAGTTCGACGAAGGCCGTGCCCGGCAGCACGGGCGTGCCGAGGATCGCGTGGTCGGCGAGCCAGCCGTGCGAGTCCAGCCCGAGGCGCCCGGTGAGCAGCACCCCGTCGCCCTCGGCGAGCTGCACGGCCGCGCCCAGCAGCGGGTGCTCCGTGCGGGCCAGTCCGGCGGCGGCCATGTCACCGGCGGGGGCGGGTGCCTCGATCCAGTACCGGCGCCGCTCGAACGGGTAGGTCGGCAGCGCCACCCGGCCGCCGCCGCGTCCGGCGAAGGCGGCCCGCCAGTCGACGGCTGCGCCCTCCACGTGCGTACGGGCGACCGAGGCCAGGAACCTGTCCCACCCGCCGTCCTCGCGGCGGATCGACTCCACGACCACCGGGGCGCGGCCCTCGCACTCGTCGAGCGTCTGCTGCGCCCCGCCGACGAGCATCGGGTGGGGGCTGCTCTCGACGAACAGCCCGTAGCCGTCGGCGTGCAGGGCGCTGACGACGGGTGCGAAGCGGACCGTCCGGCGCAGGTTCTGGAACCAGTACCCGGCGTCCAGCGCGGCGGTGTCCAGCGGCGCGCCGGTCACCGTCGAGTAGAAGGCGATCGGGGACGTGCGGGGGGTGATGTCGCGCAGCGCGTCCAGTACGGGCTGCCGCACCGCCTCGACGTGCGGGGAGTGGGAGGCGTAGTCGATGGCGACCCGGCGCGTCCTGACGCCGGCCGCCTCGCACGCCTGCCGCAGCCGCTCCAGCGCTTCCAGGTTGCCCGACACCACGGTGGAGGCGGGCCCGTTGACGACGCCGAGGTGGAGCCGCTCGCCCCAGTCCGCACCGGCCGCCTCGGCGGCCTGGTCCGCCGTGAGCGCGACCGACAGCATGCCGCCGGTGCCGCCGAGCGTCGCGGCGATGGCCTGGCCCCGCAGCACGACCACGCGCGCGGCGTCGTCGAGGGAGAGCGCGCCCGCCACGTACGCGGCGGCGATCTCGCCCTGCGAGTGCCCCACGACCGCGTCGGGGTGCACCCCCAGGGAACGCCACAGCGCGGCGAGCGACACCATCACCGCGAACAGCGCGGGCTGAACGACGTCGGCCTGCTCCAGCCGCTCGGCGGGCACGGCGTCCGGCTCGCCGCGCAGCACGTCGAGGAAGGGCCAGTCGATGTACGGCGCGAAGGCGTCGGCGCAGCGCTCCATGTGCTCCCGGAAGACGTCGGAGGCGGCCATGAGGTCGCGCGCCATGCCCGGCCACTGGGATCCCTGGCCGGGGAACATGAACACCGTCCTGCCGCCCTCGCGCGCCACCCCCTGCACGAGTCCCGGTGCCGATCCGCCGCGGGCGAGCGCGGCCAGGCCGTCGCGCAGGCCGTCGTGGTTCCCGGCCACGACCACGGCACGGTGCTCGAAGGACGCGCGTGCGGTCGCGAGCGACAGCCCGAGGTCGGCGGGCGCGGGAGCCGGCTCCGCCGCGAGCAGGTCGACCAGTCTCGCCGCCTGCTGCCGCAGCGCGGTCCGCGACCGCGCGGAGACCAGGTAGGGCAGCGCGGCGTCCGTGTCCGCGGCGCCCGGCCCGGGGGTCTCCGGTTCGGCGGCGGGCTGCTCCGCCGGGGGTTCTTCGAGGATGAGGTGGGCGTTGGTGCCGCTGATGCCGAAGGAGGAGACGGCCGCACGCCGCGGGTGGCCGTTGCGGGGCCAGGGGGTGCTCTCGGTGAGGAGGGCGACGGCGCCGGACGTCCAGTCGACGTGCGGGCTCGGCTCGTCCAGGTGGAGGGTGCGCGGCAGCTCGCCGTGGCGCATCGCCATCACCATCTTGATGACGCCCGCCACGCCCGCCGCCGCCTGCGCGTGCCCGATGTTCGACTTCAGCGACCCCAGCCGCAGCGGCCGGTCCGCGGGCCGGTCCGCCCCGTACGTCGCGAGCAGCGCCTCGGCCTCGACCGGGTCGCCCAGCGCGGTGCCGGTGCCGTGCGCCTCCACCGCGTCGACCTGGTCGGGCGTCAGCCCCGCGCTCGCCAGCGCCTGCCGGATGACGCGCTGCTGCGAGGGACCGTTGGGCGCGGTCAGGCCGTTCGAGGCGCCGTCCTGGTTGATCGCCGAGCCGCGCACCAGCGCCAGGACCGGATGGCCGTTGCGCCGGGCGTCGGACAGGCGCTCCAGCACCACGACGCCGACGCCCTCCGCCCACGCGGTGCCGTCGGCCGCGGCCGCGAAGGGCTTGCAGCGCCCGTCGGGGGCGAGCCCGCGCTGCCGGCTGAACTCCACGAACATGCCAGGCGACGCCATCACCGTCGCGCCGCCCGCCAGAGCGAGCGAGCACTCACCGCCGCGCAGTGCCTGCCCGGCCAGGTGCAGCGCCACGAGCGACGACGAGCACGCGGTGTCCACCGTCACCGCCGGACCCTCCAGGCCGAGAGTGTAGGCGACCCGCCCGGACGCCACGCTCGTGGTGCTGCCGGTGAGCAGGTAGCCGTCGTAGCCGTCCGCCGGCTCGTGCAGCCGGGGCCCGTACTCCTGGGACGTCGCCCCCACGAACACCCCGGCGCGCCCGCCGCCGAGCGTCCCCGGGTCGATGCCCGCGTGCTCCAGCGCCTCCCACGACGTCTCCAGCAGCAGCCGCTGCTGCGGGTCCATCGCCGCGGCCTCCCGCGGGCTGATCCGGAAGAAGGCGGGATCGAACTCGTCGGCGTCGTAGAGGAATCCGCCCTGCCGTACGTAGCTGGTCCCCGGCCGGTCGGGGTCCGGGTCGTAGACCTCGTCGACGCGCCAGCCGCGGTTCGCCGGGAAGTCCCCGATCGCGTCGACACCGTCCTGGACGATCCGCCAGAGGAGGTCGGGCGAGGCGGCGCCACCGGGGTAGCGGCAGGCCATCCCGACGATCGCGATCGGCTCGTCGGACCGGGCGGCCCCGTCGCCGCCGGTGCCGCCGTCGCGCGCCGCGCCCGACAGCTCGTCGGCGAGGAAGCGCGCGAGCGCCGCGGGCGTCGGGTGGTTGTAGACCAGGGTGTTGGACAGCCGCAGCCCGGTGGCCGAGTCCAGCCGCTCCCGGAACTCGACGGCGGTGAGCGAGTCGAAGCCGAGGTCCTTGAACGTGCGCGTGGTGTCGACCGAGTCCGGCGTCACATGGCCGAGCGCGATGGCCAGCTGCGTGGAGACCACGTCGAGCAGTACCCGCTCCCGGTCGGCCGCGGGCAGCGGCGCGAGCCGCCGCGCGAGCGCGGTCGCCGCGGGTCCGGCACCGTCGGCGGCAGCCGCGGGGTCCGGCCGCTCCGCCCCGCCGGCGGGCTCCGCGCCGGAGGCGGGAGCGGCGGGCAGGCCGGGCACCGCGGCCGGGCCGTCGAACCAGTACCGCTGCCGCTGGAAGGCGTAGCCGGGCAGCCGCACCCGCCGCGGAGCCGTCCCCGCGGTCCTGGCCGCCCGGTGGGGCTTCTGGGGGGCCGCCCCGGTGAACACCGCCTCCCACGCCACCGCCGCCCCGGCCGTCTCGACCTGCGCCACCGCCGCGAGCAGCGCCGCCCGCTCGGGCCGGCCGCGCCGAAGCGCCGCCGCCGTGACGGCGGGCGCCGCGCCCGGCGCCGCCTCCCGGGTCATGCCGGCCAGCACGGCGTCGGGGCCCAGTTCGAGCAGGATGTCCGCGCCGCGCTCGCGCAGGGTGCGCACCCCGTCGGCGAACCGGACGGTGCCGCGCACGTGCTGCACCCAGTAGTCGGGCGACGTGACCTCCTCGGCGCTCGCCAGGCGGCCCGTCAGGTTCGACACGAGCGGCAGTTCGGGGGCCCGCAGCTCCAGTCCTGCCGCCACGGCCCGGAAGTCGTCGAGGATCGCGTCCATGTGCGGGGAGTGGAAGGCGTGGCTGACGTTCAGCCGGGTCGCCTTGCCGCCGCGGTCCCGCCACTGCGCGGCGATGTCCACCACGTCGGCCTCGTCACCGGAGATCACCACCGACCGCGGCCCGTTCACCGCGGCGATGCCGACCCGGTCGTCCCTCCCGGTGAGCAGTTGCAGCACGTCGTCCTCGGTGGCGAGCAGCGACGCCATCGCACCGTGCGCGGCCACGTCCTGCATGAGCCGGCCCCGTGCGGCCACGAGTGCGCACGCGTCCGGCAGCGTCAGGACCCCGGCGACGTGCGCGGCGGTCAGCTCGCCGATCGAGTGGCCGGCCACGGCCCCGGGGCGCAGGCCCCACGAGGCGACGAGCCGCTGCAGCGCGACACCGAGCGCGAACAGCGCGGGCTGCGTGTACGAGGTCTGGTGCAGCAGGGGCGCGAGCGGATCGCCGTCCGCCGCGAACATCACGTCCCGCAACGGGTGTTCGAGGTGCGCGTCGAAGTGCCCGCACACCTCGTCGAGGGCCGCCGCGAACACCCGGTGGTGCTCGTACAGTTCGCGGCCCGCGCGGGCGCGCTGCGCGCCCTGCCCGGGGAAGAGGAACGCGACCGTGCCGCCGCCGGCGCGGCCCTCGACGACGCCCGCGGCCGGCTCGCCCGCGGCCAGCGCCGACAGCCCCGCCAGCAGTTCGTCGCGGCCGTCGGCGACGACCACCGCGCGGTGCTCGAAGCGGGTGCGGGTCGTGGCCAGCGAGAAGCCCGCGTCGGCCGGCTCCGGGCCGTCCGCCCCGCCGAGCAGGTCGCGCAGCGCGCCGGCCTGCGCCCGCAGCGCGCCCGCGTCGCGGGCCGACACCACGTACGGCAGCGGCCCC
This sequence comes from Streptomyces sp. NRRL F-5123, assembly GCF_000721495.1. GTDB lineage: Bacteria > Actinomycetota > Actinomycetes > Streptomycetales > Streptomycetaceae > Actinacidiphila. The sequence goes on along the minus strand of NZ_JOHY01000104.1, from coordinate 2,556 downwards.
GCGGCGGTGCCGGTGCCCGCGCCCGGCCGCCGCCGTCCCGGCCGCGCCGCGGGCCGCGGGGGCTCCGCGAGGACGACGTGGCAGTTGGTGCCGCCCATGCCGAAGGAGCTGACCCCGGCCACGAGCCGCTCGTCCGGCCGCGGCCACGGCTCGTGCGCGGTCGCGACCCGCAGCCGCAGCTCCTCCAGCGGGATGCGCGGGTTGGGCGTGCTGAAGTTCAGGCTCGCCGGTATGCGCCGGTGCCGGATGCTCAACGCGGCCTTGAGCAGCCCGACGATGCCCGCGGCGCCCTCCAGGTGCCCCACGTTCGTCTTCGCCGAGCCGACCACCAGCTCCGCGCCCTCGGCCCGCCCGTCGCTCAGGGCGGCGCCCAGCGCCGCCGCCTCGACCGGGTCGCCCACCGGCGTGCCCGTGCCGTGCAGTTCGACGTACTGCACCTCGCCCGGTGCCACGCCCGCGCGCTCGTAGGCCAGCCGCAGCACCTCCTCCTGCGCCCGCGGGTCCGGGACCGTCAGCCCGTCGGTGGCGCCGTCGTTGTTGACCGCGCCGCCGAGGATCACGCAGTGGACCGGGTCGCCGTCGGCCAGGGCCGCCGCCAGCGGCTTGAGCACGACCACCCCGCCGCCCTCGCCGCGCACGTAGCCGTTCGCCCGCGCGTCGAACGTGTAGCAGCGGCCGTCCGGGGAAAGCCCGCCGAACCGGGCCGCGGCGACGCTGCCCTCCAGCAGCAGGTTGAGGCTCACCCCGCCGGCCAGCGCGACCGCCGACTCCCCGCTGCGTACGCTCTGCGCGGCCATGTGCACGGCCACCAGGGACGACGACTGCGCGGTGTCCACCGTCATGCTCGGGCCGCGCAGCGACAGCGCGTACGAGACCCGGTTGGCCAGGATGCCGCGGAAGGTGCCGGTGTTGGTGTGCCGGGTGATCCCGTCCACCCCGGCCCGGGCCAGCAGCGTCGCGTAGTCGCTGCCGATGTTGCCGACGAAGACGCCCGTGCGGCTGCCTGCCAGCGAGCCGGGCGCGATGCCCGCGTCCTCCAGCGCCAGCCAGCTCAGCTCCAGCATCAGCCGCTGCTGCGGGTCCATCACCGCGGCCTCACGCGGCGAGATGCCGAAGAACGCCGCGTCGAAGTCCGCCACCGCGTCGACGAAGCCGCCGTACCGGACCTTGTCCCGCTCCTCCTGCGCGGCCCCCTCCGGGTCCCACCGCTGTGCGGGGACCTCCGTGACGGCGCTGCGCCCGGAGCGCAGCAGGTCCCAGAATCCCTCCGCGTCAGGCGCGCCTGGCAGCCTGCACGCCATGCCCACGATCGCGATCGCGCCGTCCGGATCGGTGGTGCCGGTTCGCCTGTCGGTCACATCGTGCTCCACTCGGCTGGTGACGGGTACGGAGAGGATTCGGAAGGACGCAGCAGAAACACGGCAGGCGGTGACCGCTCAGCGCGCAGGCCGTTCCGGCGGAATCGGCTGCCGTACAAGAGATCCTGGCCAGGCGTCTGAAGCACCGCTAATGCGATCCTTGCGGTCCCGGCCCCGGACTTCCGGTTCGGGTGCGGGGCTCGGACGTCAGGAGTTCGGCCGGCGGCGGGAGCGGAGGCGCGGCCGGCGTCCCGGCAGGGGGGAACCGGTGGAAGGGCGGATCGTCCCGTGCGACGGATTCGCGGGGCGCGCGGAACGTCCGGCGCGGCGGAGTCGTCCCCGCACCGGCGGGGGCTCCGTCCTCACGGGTTGCGGTCGTCCCGCGCTCGCGGGGCCCCCTGCGGGAGAGCTCGATCCCGCGTCCAGCCGGGCGGCGGGGCCGTTGCGACGGCCTGCGGTGGCAGCCGGCGTTCTCTGCCTACCGGCACCGCCTTCCACCGACCGCCACAGGGGCGAGGTTGTCCGTCCCCGCGGCCCCGTCCCCTCTGGGACGACCTGGTGATCCCGGGTACGGCGCGAGGTCTGACGGAGTGTGTTTCCGCACTCGAAGCCGCGGGTGAGGAGATGCGTGCCGTCGCCCTGGGCGACCATAGGTCCGAGTCGGCACGCGACGCGGCGGTGCGAGAAGCCGTGCGCGGCACCGGCATGTGCACGGCGGGCGAACGCCTCTGGCTCGTGGGCCCGCCGCAGGTCGTGGAGGCGGGGAACGAGGCGTTCCACCGCCTGCGCGCGATCCGCGACGCCTATGCCCGTGCAGTGGCTGTCGGCTCCGCCGACGAGGCGCCCCTGATGGAGCGGCGACGCAAGGCCATGGCGCAGACGCGTCGCCTCGTGCGTGAGGACCTGGGCATCGGGCCCCTCAGAGTCGAGTGATGTGATCGCCGTGCCCCTGGTCACGGTAGAAGCCGGCGAAGGGACCGCGTGCTCTCCCCGGCCGCGACCGGCTCAAGCCCGCACGCCGGCCGTGTCCCGCGTATCGGTGGTGGCGACGGGCGCCGTCGCCACCACCGATCACGGGACAGGACCGAAGACCTTACGTTCCCCGGGGGAACCTGACAGAGGTCAGCGCTGCAGGGTGAGCAGGCCCGGGCGCCAGGGGAGTTGGCCGTAGTCGCCGCTCGAACCCTTGGCCATGCCC
>NZ_JOHY01000103.1 GCF_000721495.1 Streptomyces sp. NRRL F-5123 | reverse complement strand
GCAGCGTCAGATGTGTATAAGAGACAGGCCCCCGACCACCCGCCACCGACCCATCCAGCCACGAGAGTCCGCCGCATGTACGAGCTTTCCCGACTCCGCCTCTACTCCATCGGGCCCGCCGGCGCGCGCTACGCCGACACCGTGCTCGATCTGCGGGGCGTCGGCGAACCCGTGCCGCAGCCCGCCCCCGCCCAGGGCGACTTCTTCGCAGACGAGCCGGCCGGCCCGCCGCGCCGCCCCGCCCCCGCGGGCGTGCTCTTCCTGGAGAACGGCGGCGGCAAGTCCGTCCTGCTCAAGCTGATCTTCTCGGTCATGCTGCCCGGCCACCGCAACACCCTGGGCGGCGCCAGCTCCGGCGTGCTGCGCAAGTTCCTGCTCGCCGACGACTGCGGGCACGTCGCTCTGGAGTGGCAGCACACGCTGACCGGGGAGCTGGTCGTGGTCGGCAAGGTCAGCGAGTGGCGCGGCCGCCAGGTCTCCACCGACCCGCGCAAGTTCGCCGAGGCGTGGTATTCCTTCCGCCCCGGGCCCGGCATGAGCCTGGACTCGCTGCCGGTCGCCGAGTCCACCGCCGTGCGCCCGCCCGTCGAAGGCGCCTCCGGTGCGCGCGGCCGGCGCCGCACGATGAAGGGCTTCCGCGACGCCCTCACCGAGGCGGGCAAGGCCTACCCGCATCTGGACGTGGTGTGGGAGGAGATCCACGACCGCTGGAACGAGCACCTCGGCAACCTCGGCCTGGACCCCGAACTCTTCCGCTACCAGCGCGAGATGAACGCCGACGAGGGCGAGGCCGCAGGCCTCTTCGCGGTCAAGAAGGACTCCGACTTCACCGACCTGCTGCTGCGCGCGGTCACCGACACCCGGGACACCGACGGCCTCGCCGACCTCGTCCACGGCTTCGCCGGCAAGCTCGGCCGCCGCGCCGAGCTGACCGCCGAACGCGACTTCACCGCCGGCTCCCTCGACCTCCTCCAGCGCATCGCCGACAGCGCCGAGGCCCGCGACCGGGCCCGCGCCGTCCACGCCCAGTCCGAGCGCCGCACCCGGCTGCTGGCCCGTCGCCTCACCGCCCGCGCCCGGCAGGAACGCGACCGCACCGCCGACATCGCCCAGGACATGGCGCAGGCCGCGCACGCCGTCACCGACGCCGGGCAGGCCCGCGCGGGCAGCGCGCTCACCGCCGCGGAGATCGCCTACCGGCACGCCTCGCTCGCGCTGGCCGCCGCCGACAAGGGCGCCGCCGCGCTGCGCCGCGAACTGGGCGACGCCCGCACGCTGCACGCCGCCTGGCAGGCCGCCGAGACCGTGCTGCGGCAGCGCGCCGCCGAGGACCGGCTGCACCGCGTCAGCGTCGCGATCCGCGAGGCCGAACGGGACGCCGCTCCCGCGCTCGCCGCGCGCACCACCGCCGCCGCCGACCTCGTCCGCGCCCTGCACGGGGCCGCCGCGCGCGCCGAGGCCCAGGCCGACACCGAGGAGGAGCGTTCGGCGCAGCTCCAGGCGCAGTCCGAGGCCGCGCACCGCGACGCGACCGCCGCCGCCACCGAGGCGCAGCGCGCCCGCAGTGAGGCCGGGCACCTCGCGCAGCGGCTCGCCGAGGTCGAGCAGGAGACCGCGCAGGCCGTACGGTCCGGCTGGCTCGACGACTCCGCGCCGGACGCCGACCCGGCCCGTGCCGCCCTGGCCGCCGCCGACGCCGAGGAGACCGCCGGCGACCTGGCCCGCGCCGCGGCCGAGTCCGCGCGTGCCGCCGCCGCCCGGGCCCGGGAGGCCGCCGGCACCGAAGCCCGCGCCGAACTGGCCGCGGCCCGCGCCGCCGACGCGCTCTCCACCGCCGAATCCGCCCTGACCGCGGCAACCGTCGCCGCCACCGCCCTGACCGCCGAACCCCGCCTGACCGCGCTGCTCAGCCTCCCCGCCCCGCGCACGGCCGACCCGGACGCCACGGCGCCGGGAGCGCGGGCAACAACCACCGGCCGCCCCGCCGCGCCGAACTCCGCTGCGCCCCAGGAAGCGTCCGCCGTCCCGGAGGCCGCGGCCGACGCGGGTGCCGAAGCGGGTGCTCCGGACTCCGGTGCGGTCGGCGGCGTGCCCGGTCAGGCAGGGTCCGGGCGGGGGACCGCCGGTCCCGGTTCTGCGGCCGTCCCTTCGTCGGCGGGCTCAGCCGGGCCCGTGGCCGCGCCTGGCGTCTCCGGCCAGGGCGCGTCCGCGCCGGGGGCCGCGGATCCCGGCTCAGGGGCCCCCGGTTCGTCCGTGGCGGCCGCTTCCGGCTCGGCGGACCCCGGAGCCGGGCCTGGTGTGCCAGGCCAGGGCGGTGCGGACTCCGGTGCGGTCGGCGGTGTGCCAGGTCAGGGAGCGTCCGGGCCGCGGGCCGCCGGTCCCGATTCCGCGGCGGCCGTTTCCGGCTCGGCGGACCCCCGGGGGCAGTCCGGCGCGTCCGGCCGCAGCTCCGGCGCGTCCGGGCCGGTGGGTGCCGGCGCCGCTTCGGCCGCGGGAGGCGTGCACGGCGGGGCCGCGGGGGCCGACCCCGGCACGGCTCCTGGGACCTCCGACGCCGCCGGCACCGGCAACGGCCCCCGCGCCGGCCGGGCCCTGGCGGCTGCCGAAGCCCGGCCCCGGGTCCAGGTCCGCGCCGTGCTCAGGGACCTCGCGGACGGTGACGGCCTCACCCCCGCCGTGCTCGACGACTTCGCCGAGCCGCTCCGCGAGCTTCTCGACAGCGCCATCGCCTCCGCCGAACGCCAGCTGTTCGACCTGCGCACCGCCGCCGCCGACGACGCCCGCATCCTCGCCGCGCTCGGCGACGGCGGCCTGCTGCCGCCCGGCCCCGACGTGCTCGCCACCGTCGAATTCCTCGGGGAGCACGGCATTCCGGCGCTGCCCGGCTGGCGCTATCTCGCCCAGGCCGTCGACCCCGCCGACCACGCCCTGGTCCTGGCGTCCCGCCCCGAGCTGGTCGACGGGGTGGTGGTCACCGACGCGGGCTCGTACCGGCGGGCCCGCGAGGTGCTGGAGCAGGCCGCGCTGCTGCCGCGGTCCGCGGTCGCCGTCGGCACCGCCGCCGCGCTGCTCGCCCCGCCGCCCGCCACCGGTTCCGGCAACCCCGACGTGTTCCTGGTCCCGCCGAACCCCGCGATGCACGACGAGTTCGCCGCGGACGGCGAGCGGCACGCGCTGCGCGCCCGGGCCACCGCCCGCGAGGAGGACATCCGGACGCTGGCCGCCCGGCTGGCGTTCGACCGCACGCTCGCCGCCCGGCTCGCGTCCTGGCGCGCGGCCTGCCCGCAGGGTCGGCTCGCCGAACTGGCCGCCGAGGTCGCCGCGGCGCGCGAGACCGTACGCCGTACGCGCACCGAGCTGGCCGACGCCCGTACCGACCGGGCCGAGGCCGAGGCGGCCGCCGCCGAGGCCGCGCAGGACAGCGACGTCCGCCGGGCCGCGGCCGAGCAGGCCCGGCGCGCCGCCGACGCGCTGTCCGGCCTCGCCCACCGCCTCCGCGAGCGCGCCACCTGGCAGCGCCGGGTGCGCGAGCTCGCCGCGGACGCCGCCGAGGCGGAGGCCCGTGCGGAGACCTGCCTCGCGCGGGCCCGCGCCGCGGACGAGGACCGCCGGGCCGCCCAGCGCGCCTCCGACGACGCCCGCCGCACGGCCCGCGTGCTGCGCGCCGAGCGCGCCGAGATCGCCGGCGCCCCCGACGACGGCGCGGCGGGCACGGCCCCGGACGCGACCCCGCCCGCCGCGTCGCTCCCCGCGCTGCGCGAGGCCTACCGCGCCGCCTCCGAGGTGTACGAGAAGGTGGGCGTCGGCGCCGATCTGCGGGCCGAGCAGGCCCGCGCGGAGAGCACCGAGAACGCCGCACTCGTCGAGCTCGACCGGCTGACCAACAAGGTGCGCAGCCGCGCCGCCCAGCTGCTGGAAGGCCCCGACGGCGCCGACGGCCCCTCCCGGCAGGCCGCGGCAGCCCGCGCCGAGGAGCTGGTGCAGACGCTGGAGTCGCGCGCCTCCGCCGCCAGCGAGCAGCTGGGCCGACTGCGCGGCGAGGCCGAGCGGCTGGCCCCGGCCGACGGCGAGCCGCACCACACCGAACTGCCCGAGGCCCTGGTCCCGCGCGACGCCGAGCACGCCCAGGAGCTGCTGCGCGCGGCGACCGCCGAGGTCGCGGCGCGTACCGAGGCGCTGGAGCAGGCCACCGACGCGCACGCCGGACTGGTCGCCGCGCACCGCGCGGCCGAGGACGCCGCGAGCGGCTTCGACGAGACTGCCGCGCTGCTGCGCGACCTGCTGCGGGACGGCCCCGGCCCGCAGCAGCCGGAGGAGGACGAGCCCGAGCCGTACCCGGGCAGCCAGGAGGCCGCCCGGCAGGCCGCCGCCGAGGCGCGGCGCAGCCTGCGCGGCTGCGCAGCTGACCTGTCCGCGGCCGAGACGCGCCTGCGGGAGGCCGCGGACGTCCTCGTCCGGCACGCCAACGCGGTCCGCTACGAGCAGGTCAGGACACCGGCCCGGCAGCAGATCCGGGAACTGCCCGCGGCCGCGCTGCCCGAGCACGCGGCGGCGTGGGCGGCGGCGTTCGCGCCCCGGCTGCGGGTGCTCACCGACGAGCTGGAGCAGCTGGAGCGCAACCGGGAGATCATCGTCGACCGGCTGCGCGGCCTGGTCGAGTCGGCGCTCGCGACCCTGCGCTCCGCGCAGCGGCTCTCCCGGCTGCCGGAGGGCCTCGGCGAGTGGTCAGGGCAGGAGTTCCTGCGGATCCGCTTCGAGGACCCCGACCAGTCCGTCCTGACCGAGCGGCTCGGCGAGGTCATCGACGAGGCCACCAGAGCGGCGCTGCGCAAGAACGCCGACCTGCGGCGCGACGGCATGTCGCTGCTGCTGCGCGCGGTCGCCGCCGCGCTCCGGCCGCGCGGCGTCGCGGTCGAGATCCTCAAGCCCGACGCGGTCCTGCGCGCCGAGCGCGTCCCGGTCGGGCAGATGGGCGACGTCTTCTCCGGCGGCCAGCTGCTCACCGCCGCGATCGCGCTCTACTGCACGATGGCCGCGTTGCGCAGCAACGACCGCGGCCGGGACCGGCAGCGGCACGCCGGCACCCTCTTCCTCGACAACCCGATCGGCCGCGCCAACGCCACCTACCTGCTGGAGCTCCAGCGGGCCGTGGCCGACGCGCTGGGCGTGCAGCTCCTTTACACCACGGGGCTGTTCGACACGACCGCGCTCGCCGAATTCCCGCTCGTGGTGCGGCTGCGCAACGACGCGGACCTGCGCGCGGGCCTGAAGTACATCAGCGTCGAGGAGCACCTGCGGCCCGGTCTCCCGGCCCTGGACGCGCAGGGCGAGCAGATCCACGGCGAGATCACCGCCACCCGCATGTTCCGCCGCCCCCCGGAGGCCCCGCAGCCCGCCGGGCCCGGGCCCGCGGGGGCGCCCGCCGGCGGCCAGGCCGTGCCGGAGGCGCGCGGCCGCTCCTGACCGGCCGCCGCGTCACACCCCGAGGTGCCGCGGTATGTGCGGGCGCTGCCGCCCTCCCGCGCCGGAGGACGGCGGCGCCGCTGCCGTACGCCCCTCCCGCCGGGTCCCGCGCCGTTCCGCGCGCCGGGCCCGGGCGGCGCTGCTGGGGCTGGAGAGCACCCCGTTGCGCTGGTTCCACACCTGCCGGGTCACCCACACGTCCAGCACCGCCCACGTCGCGACCACCGACGTCAGCACCGTGGTCAGCAGCACGGGCGCGGACAGCCACGAGCGCCCGACGGCGAGCAGCACGTCGATCATGCCCTGCACCAGCGCGACGGCGCTGATCAGCACCGCCCGCACCGCGGCGGCCCGTACCGGGTCGGCCATCCGCGGCCGCCGGGCGGGCTCCTCGACCCAGACGTTCCGCTGTTGCACGTCCATGATGAGTGGCTGCCCCGAAACCTCCCGGTGCATTCCGGGGAACGTTTCGCCGCAGACCTGCCCAACTCACATACATACTTTCGAGTTACCTCTGGGGCGGTAGTAGGCTCACGCCGTTTGGACGCGCGAGACGCGTGAACCGCCCCCACACGGGGGAGACCGTTGGGGAGGCCATGAGCTTTCGCGGTACGACGATCCGGCGGAAGATCGTGGCGCTGCTGCTGATCCCGTTGGCGTCGCTGACCGTCATCTGGGCGTTCGCCGCCGTGGTGACGGGCAGGGAGCTGCTCGACCGGCCCGACGTCAAGCGTGTCGCCGACGACATCGGGTATCCCGGCATCGCCGCCACGCAGAGCCTCCAGCAGGAGCGCCGGGCGGCGATGATCTACGCGGCCAACCCGCGCGACTCCCAGGCCAGGATCGGCTACACCAAGCAGCAGCAGGTCACCGACGGCTCGATCGCCAAGATGCGCACACGCATCAGCACCACCGGGGTGCGCGGCGACCTGAACACGGTGTCCCGGCACCGGCTGGACGCCTTCCTGACCGACGTCGAGGGCCTCGCCTCGCTGCGGCAGCGCGCGGACGGCGGCAAGATCAGCCGCAACGACGTCTACACGGCGTACAACGACATGATCACGCCTGCCTTCCAGCTCTTCCAGTCGCTCAACCCCTACAACGACTTCCGGCGCGACGAGCAGCACCACGCGGCCATCGAGCTGAGCATGGCCCGCGACCAGATCAGCCGGGAGGACGCGCTGATGGCCGCGGCCATCAGCGCCGGGCACATGAGCGCGGCCGAACTGAAGTCCTTCACCTTCGCCGTGGCCGACCAGCGCGACGACTACGAGTCGAGCCTGTGGCTGCTGAGCGACGACCAGCGCGCCGGCTACGACGCGTACTGGCGCGAGGGCAACGGAAAGACGCTGCGCGCGGCCGAGGACGCGGTCATCGCCGCGGGCGTGGACAACGCCCCGATCGTCGCGGCCCACCAGTCCTGGCCGTCGGTCGCCGCGACCACCATGGACGACCTGAACCGCCTGGACGACGCCGTGCAGAGCCGGTTCGGCGACACCGACCCGCCGATCGCGACGACCACGATCATCGAGGCGGTCTTCGTCGGCGGCATCGGCCTGGTCGCCGTGATCGCCACGCTGTTCGTGTCGGTACGCATCGGGCGCGGCCTCATCCGCGACCTCACCGGGCTGCGCCGCGACGCGCAGGAGGTGTCCGGTACCCGGCTGCCGCAGGTCATGCGGCGGCTGGCGGCCGGCGAGCAGATCGACGTCGAGACCGAGGTCCCGCGGCTGGAGTACCCGGACGACGAGGTCGGTCAGGTCGGCAAGGCGCTCAACACCCTCCAGCGGGCCGTCGTCGAGGCCACCGTGCGGCAGAACAACCTGCGCAACGGCGTCTCCGAGGTCTTCGTCAACCTCGCCCGCCGCAGCCAGGTCCTCCTCCACCGCCAGCTCACGCTGCTGGACGCCATGGAGCGCCGCACCGACGACAGCGAGGAACTGGCCGACCTCTTCCGGCTGGACCACATGACCACCCGCATGCGCCGGCACGCGGAGGGCCTGGTCATCCTGTCCGGCGCCGCGCCCTCCCGGCAGTGGCGCAAGCCGGTGCAGCTCATGGACGTGGTGCGGGCGGCCATCGCCGAGGTCGAGGACTACGAGCGGATCGAGATGCGCCGGCTGCCGCGGCTGGCCGTCGCGGGCGCCGCCGTCGCCGACCTCACCCATCTGCTGGCCGAACTCATCGAGAACGCCGCGGTCTTCTCGCCGCCCAACACCACCGTCAAGCTGCACGGCGAGCCCGCCGCCAACGGCTTCGTGCTGGAGATCGACGACCGGGGCCTCGGCCTGACGCCCGACGCGCTGCTGGAGGCGAACCTGCGGCTCGCCGAGACCCCGGAGTTCGAGCTGTCGGACACCGACCGGCTCGGCCTGTTCGTGGTCAGCCGGCTCGCCCAGCGGCACAGCGTGCGCGTCTCGCTGCGGCAGTCCCCGTACGGCGGCACCACCGCGGTGGTGATGATCCCCGACACGCTGCTCAGCGACACCGCCGAGGACACCGGCTCCACCCCGGTGTCCGGCACGCCCCGGCTCGCCGGTCCCGACCCGGCGGGGGACACCGAGCACACCTTCCGCCAGTGGGGCCTGGAGGGCATCGACGACATCGGCGGCGAGCACCGCAAGGAGCACGCCGCCCACCCGGACGAGCCGCTCTCAGCGGCCTTCGGCCGGGGCCTGGACGCCCTCGGCGACCCGGCAGAACTGCCCCCCGGTCCCGGCGCCGACCGGCCCTCGGACCCGCTGCCGCTGCCGAGGCGCCGCCCGCGCGGCACCGGCACCCCGGTGCTGATCTCCGACCGGGCCCGCCGCCCGCTCGGGAATTCCCCCGACGACGACCGGGACGGCGGGAGCGGGGCGGAGGACGCGGAAGACCCCGGCGCCACCGGCACCGCCGCCGACCCCGTCGAGCCGTCCGCCGCCGGCCACCCCGACGAGGTGCCCGGAACGCCGGGAACGCCCGGCATCCCGCAGTCCCGCCCCGTCGCGGCCGTGCCCCCGCTGCCCGCCGCCGGGTCCCCGCAGGAGCCGGGAGAGCCGGAGGCGGCCGCGGACGGGCCCGGCAGCTCGCTGCCCCGCAGGGTCCGGCAGGCCAGCCTCGCCCCGCAGTTGCGCGGCGGTGCCCCGCGCCCCGGCCCGGACGGCGCGGACGCCGAGGGCGACGGCACCCCCGAGCGCTCCGCCGACGAGGTCCGCGCCCGGATGGCCTCGATCCAGCGCGGTTGGCAGCGCGGCCGCCGCGCTGCGGAAGCCGCCCCCGGAGACGGACCGGCCCCCGCGCCCGGCCCCGTACCCGAAGCGGCCCCGGCCACCGGCGACGAGCCCGCCCCGCCCGCCGAGCCGGCTGGACCGGCTGCACCGACTTCAGCGACGAGAACGACCAGAACGACACCTGAGGGGAACGGTCGATGACCGCACCATCGAGCCCGACACGTGAGCTGAGCTGGTTGCTGGACGACCTGGTGACGCGGGTCTCCAGCGTCCGCAAGGCGCTGGTGCTCTCCGGCGACGGCCTCGCCACCGGCGCCTCGGACGGGCTGACCCGGGAGGACTCGGAGCACCTGGCGGCCGTCGCCTCCGGCTTCCACAGCCTGGCCAAGGGCGTCGGGCGGCACTTCGCCGCCGGGCAGGTCCGGCAGACCATCGTCGAGCTCGACGAGGCCTTCCTCTTCGTCACCGCCGCGGGCGACGGCAGCTGCCTGGCCGTCCTCGCCGACGCCGACTCCGACGTCGGCCAGGTGGCGTACGAGATGGCCCTGCTGGTCAAGCGGGTCGGCGTGCACCTCGGTACCGCCCCGAGGCAGCACGGCGGCGCGGTCGGCTGAACGACCGGACCGCGGCACGAGGGCGCGGGGGGACACGCGGACGGACCGGGGAGAAGCGACCAGCGGGAACGGGGTGACACGGTGACATGACGGCTGAATCGGACCGCTGGTACGACGACGCGGCAGGGCCGGTGGTACGGCCCTACGCGATGACCCGCGGGCGCACCAGCCATGCGGCCGAGGCGAAGCTGGACCTGATCGCCCTGGTGGTCGCGGCCCCCGGCGGCGCGGGCGACGGCGGCACCGGTCCGGCCGACCCGGAGGACGACGGTTCGCTGTCCCCCGAGCAGGTGGAGATCGTCCGGCTCTGCCACCAGCAGCCGGCCTCGATCGCGGAGATCGCCGCCGAGGTCGACCTGCCGGTCGGCGTGGTCCGCGTACTCGTCGGCGACCTGCTGGACGCCGGCCATGTGACGGTGCGTCCGCCGGTGCCGCCCGCCGAGCTGCCGGACGAGAGCATCCTGCGGGACGTCATCAACGGCCTGCGGGCCCTCTAGTGCTGTGACCGGGAGGGTTCACCGGCTTGCGACGCCCGGCACGGCACCTCGCTGCGTTGCCGCATCGACCGAGCAGGCCCACTACGAGGCCGATC
>NZ_JOHY01000102.1 GCF_000721495.1 Streptomyces sp. NRRL F-5123 | reverse complement strand
ACCAATTCGGGAAGAGGGCGAACGCGCATTCCGAGGAGGTACCCCCGGAGTGGCACCCGACCCCACCCCCGCACGGACAGCGCGATGCCCCGCCGGGCACACGCAGAGGGGCGCGTGGGGGCACCCCCGGGCGAAGCTCCGGGGGAGAACTGCGCGAGCAACCACCCACCGGCCGGTGGTCCGGTTCGAAACCCGACTGCCACCTTCGAGTCGGTGACGACCCGCGCCCCGGTGGGGCCGACCCCGGTGACGACCCGCGCCCCGGTGGGGCCGACCCCGGTGACGACCCGCGCCCCAGTGCGCGCCGGCCCCGGTGACGACCCGCGCCCCAGTGCGCGCCGGCCCCGGTGACGACCCGCGCCCCAGTGCGGGCCGGCCCCGGTGACGACCCGCGCCCCAGTGCGGGCCGGCCCCGGTGCGGGCCGGCCGCGAAGCCCCCCGCACTCCCGAAAAAACGACTGCCCCGCGGCGCAGCCGCAGCCGGACACGGGACCGCGCCCGGTCAAACGCCCACCCCGCGCGGCAGCGCCCGGCTCAGAGCGACAACCGCTGCACCCCGCCCGCAACCGCCCGCCGCTCAGGCGAATCCGTGCCGGTCCAGCACGACCCCCTCCGCGCCAGCAGCCTCCGCAGCCACAGCTCGACGGCCACGATGTCGCCGAGCCCCTCCAGCGGCGCCCCGGAGGTCGCGGCGGCGCGCAGGGCGGCGCGGACGACGCGGGCGTCCACCAGGCCCGCGTCGGCGAGCAGCGGCGCGCGGAAGAGCTCGACCAGCGGGTCGACGGCGGACCGCATCCCGGCGCGGGCGGCGGCGGCCGCGGACGCCGAGGAGTGCGAGGCGGCGCCCCACCCCGCGGGCAGCGCCCGTACGCCCGCGCTGCCCAGCACGTCCCGCAGGATCTCCGCGCGCGCCCCGGGGCGCACCCGGAGCGCGCCGGGGAGTGCGCGCGCCGCCCGCACCACCGCGTTGTCGAGGTAGGGCGCGTGCAGCCGCTGGCTCGGCACCGCGGCGGCCTGCTCCAGGACGCGGAAGTCGGCGGCGTGCCGGGCGAGGACGGCGCGGGCGCGCCGCTCGCCGGGGCGTTCGATGGGCCAGGGCCGCCGCGCGGCCTCCTGGAGCCGCACGGAGACCTCGGCGAGCGCCTCGCCGGTGAGCCAGCGGGCGGCGGGCCCGGGCCGTACCCAGGCCATCGCGGCGAGCGACGCCCTGATCGGCCCGTCGCCCGGCCGGCCGTCGACGGCGGAGTCGGCGCCTGAGCCCGCGCCCGCGGCGTACCGCAGCAGCAGGGCGGCCGCGTCGGTGACGCCCTGCTGGTAGGGCGTACGGGCGAGCCGCCGGGCGGCGCGGTAGACGGTGATCGGCACGGTGAAGGGCACCAGCACGGCGGGCCCGCCCGCCGCGGAGCCGCCCGCGCGGGTGAGGGCGGCGACGGGCCGTACCAGGTGGCGCCGCCGCCGGTCCATGAGCAGGTCGGCGAGCCGCGCGGGGTGCGCGTCGAGCACCTGCCGGGCGCCGAGCCCGATGAGGTGGTCGGCGCCGCCCGCGGCGAGCCGCCGCCGGTGGCGTTCGGCGACGACGAGCGAGGGACCGGGCTCGTCGGTGAGCGGGATGGGCGGGTGGCTGCCGATGAGGTCCGCGTAGGGCAGCGCCTCCTCGCCGCCGGCGACGACGACGTGCCGCAGCCGCGGGTCGGCGGCGAGCTCGCCCGCGCGGGCCAGCTCGCTCTCGCGCAGCGCGAGTCCGCCCGCGGTGAGGTCGTTGAAGGTGACGGCGAGCAGCCGCTCGCCGGCCGCGGTGCCGGGCGCGCCGGGCAGCATGCCGGGCATGCCGGGCAGCCCGGCGGCGAGCAGCGCGAGGGTCGCGGAGGCGGAGCCGCCGGAGAGGTCGGCGCCGATGCCGGGCGCGGGCCCTTCCGCGAGCCGGCCGTCCGGTCCCGCGGATTCCCCGGCGAAGGCCGCCTCCGGCACGAACCGCGCCTGCGTGAGCCGCGCCTTCACCGATTCGACGAGCGCGTCCCGTATCGCGGCGATGGCGGCGTCCGCGTCCGCCGAGGTCGCGGGCTGGTGGCCGACGGCGAGGGAGGCGGTCGGCTCGTAGCCGGTGATCTCGGGGGCGCCGTCGCGCAGGGTGAGGGCGTGGCCGGGCGGGACGCGCCGCACGCCGAGGTAGGGGGTGCCGTCGCCGAGCGCCTCGGGCGCGTCGGGGCAGGCGAGCAGCGCGGCGAGGTGGGTGACGTCGAGCCCGGCCTCGATGAGGTCGGCGAGCGGCAGGGCGGCGGTGGCGAAGGCGGTGCCGCGCGCGAAGCGGGTGTGGAAGACCGGGCGGGCACCGGCGAGGTCGCCCAGCACGGTGATGCGGCGGCCGAGTTGCAGGACGGCGGTGTAGCTGCCGGGCCACGCCGTGACGTGCCGCAGCGCGCCGCCGCGCGCGGCGACGAGCCCGAGCCGCAGCTCCGCGTCGCTGGCCGCGCACCGCCCGAAGACCGCGAGCCGCGCGACGCCCTGGGTGCCGGTGCCGTTGACGCCGCGCCCGTTCGTACGCGAGCCGCCGCCGTCGTACGGGTACGCGGCCCCGTCGCCGTACGCGCCCGCAGCGCCGTACGAGCCGGAGCCGGAGCCGGAGCCGGAGCCGCCCGGCGTACCGTAACCGCCCCCGTACGCAGCCCCGTTGGAAGCGGCGGAGCCGTACGCGCCGCCGCCCGTGCCCGCCGCGTCCGCGTGGACGACCCGGACCTCGTCGGGCCGCCAGTCACCCACCGCCCACAGCGGATCGGGGCCGTCCCACAGGAGTTGGGCGCCGACCGGCAGCAGCGTGCGCGCACCCGTGCCGGGAACGGGACCCGCGGTGGCACTGCTCCACCCCACCAACCACCGCATCGCCGCCTCCACAGGCTGTGGACAGCCGGTGCAGGATCCGACCCACCGCTGACTCGCGCGCGCCTCGCCCCACCATGCCGCCACGTCTGACGTCCGAAAGTCCATGCTGCCACGAGGACGCGCGCAAGGAGGCGCATGAGTGCTCCCGGGTGCGCCGGTTCGTGCGCCGTACACAGCCATGCGGCATATGCGCATCGCCGGGTGGCTCGCGCACGGCCCGGAATGCCCCCGGGATGCCCTCGGACGGGCCCCGGAAGCACCTCGATCGCCAAGCATCCCGCATACGTAATCGGGATGTTGCGGACAGCTACGGAATCCGGAACATACGCCTCAGCCGAAACGTCGCAATCGCGCCAAGTTTTTGGCGCGGGAGCGGCACATGCCGGGCGGGATATGCCGCGTGACGGAGGGCATTGCACACGATCGTTTTCCGCCGTCGATCTTCGGCCGGGACACCGGGAACCGCACACCGGCGCGGCGCGCGTACGCCGGCGCACAACTCTGCTAATGGCGCGACCGCCGGGGTACGTCATCGCCCCGCCGCGCCCCCGGCACCCTTGCCGCACGCGGCGGTTCGGGCAGGCCCGAGGGGCGGGCGGGGCAAGCCGGGGCGGCCTGCGCGGGGTGGCGCCGGGGCACTCGGCACCCGGAACACACGGCCCGGGAGACGACTCAACGCCTCCCGGGCCGGTCCGCCACCCGCGGGGATTGTGGCAGCGGAACTCGCTGGCCCGCCGCACACACCGCCATAGCCGCCTGACGGAAGCGCGGGCCGACCCACGGCTCCCCATGCAACAACCCGCGGTCTGCACGGGCACAGAGCGCACGGCCGGGCGCACGGCCACATATACCGGGAGCACGCGCGGGGCGCCCGTGCGAGCGCGCCCCCGGTCGCCCTCCCCGCGCCTCCCCGCCGGCCCCCCGGCCGCGCCGCCGGGCGCATTCGTCCGACCCCTGGGGAGGGTCATGGGTGGTGCTTTCCGGACCAACTCCGCGTTCCCGTAAGGGGCTGGATTCGCGCCATCCGACACGAGACCCTTAACGGTCGGGAGGCGGCGAACTACGCTGGGTGTATCCGGTTCGCACACGTACGTGCGGCTCGGACAACCGGCTCAGGCACCGCGCTCACCGCCAACAGGGGCCCCGCGGTGGCTGAATCGGGCTCCAGGGGAGGGTGACCCCCGCCACCCCGACGACCGACCAGGCCCGTCGGCCTGCCCCAGCGGCATCACGAGGTGAACCGCAGTGAACAGAGAACACCGCGGGCCGAACGAGAAACTCGGCGCCCTTCTCGGTCTCGCCGGAATAAGCAACGCCGGTCTCGCCCGCCGCGTCAACGACCTGGGCGCGCAGCGCGGCTTGACGCTGCGCTACGACAAGACGTCCGTGGCCCGCTGGGTCGCCAAGGGCATGGTGCCGCAGGGCGCCGCGCCGCACCTGATCGCCGCCGCCATCGCCGGCAAGCTCGGGCGGCCCGTACCGCTGCACGAGATAGGCCTCGCCGACGCCGACCCCGCCCCCGAAGTCGGCCTCGCCTTCCCGCGCGACGTCGGCGAGGCCGTGAAGTCGGCCACCGACCTGTGGAAGCTCGACCTCGCCGGCCGCCGCGGCCCCGGCGGCAACGGGATCTGGCAGAGCCTGGCCGGTTCCTTCGCGGTGAGCGCCTACGTCACGCCCGCCTCCCGCTGGCTCATCACCCCGGCCGACGCGACCGTCGCCCGCGACGCCCCCGCGCCCGGCACCGCGCACGTCGGGCACACCGATGTCGCCAAGCTCCGCGAGGCCGCCGAGGACGCCCGCCGCTGGGACTCCAAGTACGGCGGCGGCGACTGGCGCTCCGGCATGGTCCCGGAGTGCCTGCGCGTCGAGGCCGCGCCGCTGCTGCTCGGCTCCTACAGCGACGACGTCGGCCGCGCCCTCTTCGGCGCCACCGCCGAACTCACCCGGCTCGCCGGCTGGATGGCCTTCGACACCGGCCAGCAGGAAGCCGCCCAGCGCTACTACATCCAGGCCCTCCGGCTCGCCCGCGCCGCCGCCGACGTGCCGCTCGGCGGATACGTCCTCGCCTCCATGTCCCTCCAGGCCACCTACCGCAACTTCGCCGACGAGGGCGTCGACCTCGCCCAGGCCGCCCTCGAACGCAACCGCGGCCTCGCCACCGCCCGCACCATGAGCTTCTTCCACCTCGTCGAGGCCCGCGCCCACGCCAAGGCCGGCGAGGCCGCGGCCTGCGGCGCCTCGCTCGCCGCCGCCGAAGCACTGCTCGAACGCGCCCGCGAGGGCGACACCGACCCGCACTGGCTCGGCTTCTACTCCTACGACCGGCTCGCCGCCGACGCCGCCGAGTGCTACCGCGACCTCGGCATCCCGCGGCAGGTCCAGCGCTTCACCGAGCACGCGCTGGCCCGGCCCACCGAGGAGTTCGTCCGCTCGCACGGGCTGCGGCTCGTCGTCTCCGCCGTCGCCGAGCTCGAATCCGGCAACCTCGACGCGGCCTGCGCGGTGGGGGCGAAGGCCGTGGAGGTCGCGGGCCGCATCTCCTCGGCCCGCACCACGGAGTACGTCCGCGACCTGCTCCACCGCCTGGAGCCGTACGCGGACGAGCCGCGCGTCCTCGAACTCCGCGAACGCGCGCGGCCTCTCCTGGCCGCTCCCGCGTAGGGCCCCTCGCGGGGTGCGGCCCACCGCCGGGCGAGCGTTTTACGCTGCCGCGCGGGGGCGTGTGCGCTGCCGCGCGGGGTGGGGGTTGTGGGGTGCGGCTGCGCCGCGGGCGAACGCTGCGGCGCGGGGTGAGCGTTCTGCGCCGCCGCGCGGGGGCGTGTGCGCTGCCGCGCGGGGTGGGCGCTTCCAGGGGCGCGTGGGGGTACCTCCCAGGCGAAGCTCTGGGGGAGTACCGCGCGAGCAACCACCCACCGGCCGGTGGTCCGATACGAAACCGTACTGCCCCTTCGGGCCGGTGACGACCCGCGCCACCGTCGTGGCTGAGCGCGCAGTTCCCCGCGCCCCTAAAAACGGATGCCCGGCGGCGTAGCCGCACCCTAAAACGCTCGCCCGGCAGGGCAACCGCAGCCCAAAACGCGTGCCCGGCGGCGTAGCCGCACCCTAAAAAACGCCCGCCCGGCAGGGCAACCCGCAGCCCAAAACGCGTGCCCGGCGGTGCAGCCGCACCCTAAAAAACGCCCGCCCGGCAGGGCAACCGCGCCCCTGCGCGTGGCGGAGAGGCGTGCCCCGCGTGGCAGGGAGCCCTCCGCGGCAGCCGACTTGGCCCGCGAGCCGGCGCGCAGCGCGTAAGTTGATCACGAGCACCCCCCACCGCAACCCGCAGGGAGGAGTGGCCTTGCCCTCGAGGAGCGCGGCTCACGGTGAGCCGTACGACGTGACGGTCGTCGGCGCCGGCGTCGTGGGCCTGTCCACCGCCTACGCCCTGACGCTTGCCGCGCCCGCGCTGCGCGTCGCCGTCGTCGAGAAGGAGGCGGGGCCGGGGCGGCACCAGACGGGGCGCAACAGCGGGGTCATCCACAGCGGCATCTACTACCGGCCCGGCTCGCTCAAGGCCCGTTACGCGCTCGCCGGCGCGGCCGAAACGCCGCGTTTCTGCGCGGAGCACCGCATCCCGTACGAGGTCACCGGCAAGCTCGTCGTCGCCACCGAGCAGGCCGAGCTGCCGCGGCTGCACGCACTCGTCCAGCGCGGCCGCGAGCACGGGCTCGCCGTGCGGGAGCTGGGGCCCGTGCAGATCGCGGAGCACGAGCCGGAGATCGCCGGGCTCGCGGCGATCCATGTCGCCTCCACCGGCATCTGCGACTTCCGCGGTGTCGCCGCAGCCCTCGCGGGCCTGGCCGCGGACGCGGGCTGCGTCCTGCGCTACGGGCTGCGGGTCACCGCGGTCGGCCGTACGGACAGCGGTGCCGTCACCCTCACCACCGCCCCGGACGGGCCGACCCTGCGCACCAAGGTCCTGGTGAACTGCGCGGGCCTCTACAGCGACCGCCTCGCGCGGCTGGCCGGCGACGACCCCGGGTTGCGGATCGTGCCTTTCCGCGGCGAGTTCTACGAGCTGGCGCCGGGGCGGCGCGGGCTCGTACGCGGCCTGGTCTACCCCGTGCCCGACCCCGACTTCCCCTTCCTGGGCGTGCACTTCACCCGGGACGTGCGCGGCGGTGTCCACGTCGGCCCCAACGCCGTGCCCGCCCTCGCCCGGGAGGGCTACCGCCGGTGGACCGTGCGGCCGCGCGACCTCGCCGACACCCTCGGCTACCCCGGGGCCTGGCGGATCGCCCGCCGCCACTGGCGGCAGGAGGCCGGCGAGCTGTGGCGCTCACTGTCGAAGCGGGCCTTCACCGCCGACGCCCGCCGCCTGCTGCCCGCGCTGCGGCCCGCTGACCTGCGGCCCGCCCCCGCGGGCGTACGCGCCCAGGCCGTCCTGCCCGACGGGACGCTCGTCGACGACTTCCGCTTCGCCGGCTCGCCGCCCTTCGTGCACGTACTCAACGCGCCCTCCCCCGCCGCGACCGCCGCCCTTCCGATCGGCCGCGAGGTCGCGCGCCGGGCCCTCGCCGCCCTCTGACCCCCCGCGGGCCCGCCCCGGAGCGACGGCCCCGTCGCGCCGCCCCCGCCTGCCCCGGCCCGGCCTCCGGCCCGGCGTCCGGCTCCGCGCCCGTCCCCCTCCTCGTCCCCGCCCCCCTGCCCGTCCTCGTCCCGGCCCTCTGACCAGCGCCGGAGTGTCCGACGTACTCCCGTAGAATCGAACCCATTGTGTCCACCTCATCCACTGTCCCCCGCGCCTCCGCGGCCGCTTCCGTCTCCTCCGCCGCCCCTGCCGCTGCCCATGCCGACGCTCCCGCCGGCACCCCCGTCGGCAGCGGCCGGGCGACCGGCGGCGGTGTGCCGCGTCCGGCCGTCCGGTCCGCGGCCCGGTCCGCGGCCCGCTTTCCGGACGGGCCCGCGGCCGATCCGGCCGGCTCGCGCGAGGAGCACCGCATCCGGTCCTTCCACGCGCGCCGCGGCCGTATCACCCAGGCGCAGGCCGCTGCGATCGACCGGCACTGGGACACCTGGGGCGTCGAGCTCGACGGCAGCCCGCTGGACCTCGCCGCGCTCTTCGGCTCCGCCGACCTGCCCGTCGTGCTGGAGATCGGTTTCGGGATGGGTGACGCGACCGCGCAGATGGCTGCCGCCGACCCCGGCACCGGCATCCTCGCCGTCGACGTCCACACCCCCGGACAAGGAAATCTTCTCGCTCTCGCCGACCGTGCACACCTGACGAATGTCAGGGTGGCCAACGGCGACGCGATCGTGCTGCTGCGCGACATGCTCCCGCCCGCCTCGCTGGCCGGCCTGCGCGTCTACTTCCCCGACCCCTGGCCCAAGGCCAAGCACCACAAGCGGCGGCTGATCCAGCCGTCCTTCCTGGCGCTGGTCACCCCGCTGCTGCGGCCCGGCGCGGTCGTGCACTGCGCGACGGACTGGGAGCCGTACGCCGAGCAGATGCTGGAGGTGCTCAGCGCGGCGCCCGGACTGGCCAACGTCCACCCGGCGGAAGGTTTCGCCCCGCGGCCGGACTTCCGGCCGATGACGAAGTTCGAGCGGCAGGGGCTCGCGAAGGGGCACGTCGTGCGCGACCTCCTCTTCACGCGCGTCTGAGTCCCCGGGGGCGGCCCCACCGCTTCCGGCCGCCCACCGCGGATACGGCGCCGCGACCTGCCCCGTACCCTCGCGGAGCAGGGCGTCCGCCCCGTACTGTCGACGGGTGGCCACGTACTCGTACCCGTCCGCACCGGACGACCCGCCCGACGCGGAAGTGCCCGGCGGGCCGTCCGACGAGCACGCGTACGGGCCGATGACGCCCCCGCCGCCTTCCGTGCACTACGCGCCGCGGCGGCCGTTCTGGGAGAGCCGGGCCGTACGCACCGGCGCGCTCTTCACGGCGCTCGCGGTGTGCGGTGTCGCCATCCTCGCGGTGGTGCGGCACCACATAGGGACCGAGCCGTTCCTGGTGGGGTCCACGCTCGCCGTGCTGCCCGTGCCGCTGCTGGTGTCGGGGTTCCTGTGGCTCGACCGGGCCGCGCCCAGCCCCTGGCAGAACGTCGTGTTCGCCTTCGCCTGGGGCTCGTGCGCCGCGACGCTGGTCGCGCTCTTCGCCAACGAGTACGGAGCCAAGCTCCTCGCGAACACCCTGTCCGCGACGCCCACCCAGACCGACCAGTGGGGCGCCACGTTCGTCGCCCCGCTCGTCGAGGAGACGGCCAAGGGCGCCGCGATCCTGCTGCTCTACCTCTTCCGGCGGCGCCACTTCGAGTCGATGCTCGACGGCATCGTGCTCGCGGGCCTCGTCGCGACGGGCTTCGCCTTCACCGAGAACATCCTCTACCTCGGCACCGCCTTCGGCGAGGACAAGGCGGTGGGCGCCGGCGTCCTGACCTCCACCACGCTGGGCACCTTCATCGTCCGGGTGCTCATGACGCCGTTCGCGCACCCGCTCTTCACCTCGATGACCGGCCTCGGCTTCGCCATTGCCGCGACCAGCCGCCCGCGCAGCCCGCTGCGCTGGATCGCGCCGATCGGCGGCTGGCTCGTGGCCATGGTGCTGCACGGCTCGTGGAACGGCTCGTCGCAGCTGTCCCCGGTGACCTTCCTGACCGTCTACGTGTCCGTCATGATCCCGGTCTTCGGCCTGCTCGTCGCGCTGACGTTCTGGGCCCGCGCGGCGGGGCTCCGCACCGTCCGCGAACACCTCGCCCCCTACGCGGCAGCCGGCTGGCTCGCCCCCCGCGAACCCGTGGCCCTGGCCTCCATGCGCATCCGCGGCGACGCCCGCGACCTGGCCCGCCGCCACCACGGCGACCCCGGCGCCCGAGCCGTCCGCGACTACGCGGCCTACGCCACCCACCTGGCCTTCCTCCGCGCAGCCGCAACCCGCGGCCGCCAACCGGCCGACTACGCCGCCCGCGAGTCCGAACTCCTCCAGCACCTCTGGCACCACCGCCGCGTGGCCCAGCCCGCCCTCCTCCACTCCACCCCCCTCCCCTGGCCCCCTCCCTTCCCCACCC
>NZ_JOHY01000101.1 GCF_000721495.1 Streptomyces sp. NRRL F-5123 | reverse complement strand
GCCCCCGGCAGTCCGCCCGCACCCCCGCGCGTCACCGCCCCCGCCAACCCGGCGGCCGCGCCCTCGCCCGAACCTGCCCCCGCCGACCCAGCGGCCGCGCCCCCGCCCGTACCCGCCCCCGGCAGTCCGCCCGCACTCCCGCCGGTCACCATTTCCGGCAACCCGGCAACGGCCGGGACCTCTCCGGACGCTTCCCGCCCCGCGGGTGAGCCGTTCGCCCACCCGTCCGGCAGATGTATGTGCACACCGTTCCCCTTCCCCCGTCGGACCGGCTCCGGCCTTGAGTATTGCCGCTGACCGGCGCTTCCGCCTCCGTCGCAGGACGGAGACCGCCGGGCCGGAAGCGGTGGGGAGGCGGACCGGGCCCGCGCAGACCGCGCAGCCCGAGCCACCAGGGCATATCCTCACCGAGCGGTATGAAAGGAATGTTTCTCCGCCAGGTCCGGCCCCTCCGGGGCCGCCCGCCGAGGAGGTCCCGATGCCCGTGCTGGAACCGAAGGGCTCCGCCGCGCTGCGGCCGTCCCCGGCGGGGGAGGCCGCGCCGGACCGGGTGGTGGAAACCCTCGCGGGCGGCACGCCCGCCGAGCTGCGGACCGGGCTCGTCCGGCTGCTCGGCGAGGACCGGGTCCTGTCCGGCCTCACCGACCTCGTGGCCTACGCCTCCGACGCGAGCCCGTACCGCTTCGTGCCGCAGGCGGTGGTGGTGCCAAGGAGCGTGCAGGACGTCGTACGGCTGCTGGGCTTCGCCCGGTCCGAGCGCCGCCATCTGGTCTTCCGGGCCGCGGGCACGAGCCTGAACGGCCAGGCGCAGGGCGAGGACATCCTGGTCGACGTCCGCCGGCACTTCACCGGTGTGGAGGTGGAGGCTGCCGGCGGCCAGGACGTCCTCGCCCGCATCCTGCCCGGCACCGTGCTGGCCCGCGCGAACGCCGCGCTCGCCCGGCACGGGCGGGTGCTGGGGCCGGACCCGGCGAGCGCGAGCGCCGCGACCGTCGGCGGCGTCCTCGCCAACAACGCCTCCGGCATGACCGCGGGCACCACCCGCGACTCCTACCGCACGGTCGCCTCGCTGACGGTCGTGCTGCCGAGCGGCACGGTCGTCGACACCGCCGAACCGGAGGCCGACGCGGCCCTCGCCGCCGCCGAGCCGGACATCTACCAGGGCCTGCTGGACCTGCGCGACGAGATCGAGGCCGACGCGGACCTGACCGCCCGCATTCGGGCGAAGTTCGCGGTAAAGAACACCAACGGCTACCGGCTGGACGCCTTCCTGGACGCCGACAGCCCCGTCCAGATCCTGCGCGGGCTGATGATCGGCTCGGAGGGCACGCTCGGCTTCGTCGCCGAGGCCGTCTACCGGACGCTGCCGCTGTGCCCCGCCGCCACCGCCGGCCTGCTGTTCTTCCCGTCGCTGCCCGCCGCTGCCGCCGCCGTGCCGCACTTCGCGCAGGCGGGGGCGGAGGCGGTGGAGCTGATGGACGGCAACGTGCTGCGGGCGGTGACCGCGGTGCCGGGCGTGCCCAAGGAGTGGGCGCGGCTGCCGGAAGGGTGCGCGGCACTGCTGGTCGAGTTCCGGGCCGCGGACGACACGCAGCTCGCCGCGTACGAGCGGGCCGCCGGGCACGTGTGCGCCGACCTCGGCCTCGTCGCCACCGTACCGGCCGGGGAGGGCTACGGCGGCTTCACACGCGACCGGGAGCGGATCGCCACGCTGTGGCGGGCGCGAACGGCCTTCGTCACGGCGGTCGGCGGGGCGCGCCCGTCCGGCACCACCCTGATCACCGAGGACTTCGCCGTGCCGCCCGCGCGGCTCGCCGAGGCCTGCGAGGAACTCCTCGCCCTCCAGCGACGGCACGGCTTCGACGCCGCCGTCGCGGGCCACGCCGCGCACGGCAACCTGCACTTCCTGCTCACCTTCGACGCCTCCCGGCCGGAGGACGTCGAGCGCTACGGCGCCTTCATGGCCGACTTCTGCCGCACCGTCACCGAGCGCTTCGACGGCTCCCTGAAGGCCGAGCACGGCACCGGCCGCAACATCGCGCCCTTCCTGGAGCAGGAGTGGGGGCCCGCGGCGACCGCGCTGATGTGGCGGGTCAAGGCGCTGCTCGACCCCGGGGGCGTGCTCGCCCCGCACGTGATCCTGGACCGCGACCCGCGCGCCCACCTGCGCGGTCTCAAGACGATCCCGGCGATCGAGCCGGTCGCCGACCCGTGCATCGAGTGCGGCTTCTGCGAGCCCGTCTGCCCCAGCCGCGACCTGACCACCACGCCGCGGCAGCGCATCGTGCTGCGCCGCGAGATGCTGCGCCAGCCCGCCGACTCCGCGGTCCTCGGCGCGCTGCTGGACGCGTACGGCTACGCCGCCGTCGACACCTGTGCGGGGGACTCCGGCTGCAAGCTCGCCTGCCCGGTCGGCATCGACACCGGCGCGATGATGAAGGCCTTCCGGCACGCCCGGCACAGCCGCGTCCAGGAGCGCGCCGCCGCTTCCGCCGCGCGGCACTGGCGTACGGGGGAGCGCGCCGCCCGCGGCGCCGTCGCCACCGCCGACGCCGTACGCAACCGGGCCGGCGACCGCCCGCTGACCGCCGCCACCTCGCTGGCACGGCGGGCGGCGGGCCGGGAGCTGATACCGGAGTGGCTGCCGGAGATCCCCGGCGCCGCGCCCGGCGCCCTGCCCCGTACCGCGCAGGACGGCGCCACCGCCGTCTACTACCCGGCGTGCGTCAACCGCGTCTTCGGCCCCGCGGGCGAGGGGGCGGGCTGGCTGCCGCGCGCCCTGGTCACCGTCTCGGCCCGCGCGGGCCTGCCGGTGTGGATACCCCCCGACGTCACCGGCACCTGCTGCGCCACCATCTGGCACTCCAAGGGCTACGAGGCCGGCAACGCGCTCATGGCCAACCGCGTCGTCGAGCACGCCTGGGCGTGGACCGGCGGCGGCCGGCTCCCCCTCGTGGTGGACGCGACGTCCTGCACCCTCGGCCTCGCCCGCGAGGTCGTCCCCTACCTCACCGAGGCCAACCGCGAGCTGCACGGCGAACTGACCGTGCTGGACTCCACCGTGTGGGCCGCCGAGCACGTCCTGCCCCGCCTCACCGTGACCGCCCCGCTGGACTCCGCGGTCCTCCACCCCACGTGCTCCGCCCACCATCTGGGCACCCCCGTCCCCGCCCTCGCCGCCGTCGCCGCCGCCCTCGCCCGCGAGGTCGTCACCCCCGACGACGCGGGTTGCTGCGGATTCGCCGGCGACCGCGGCATGCTCCACGAGGAGCTCACCGCCGCCGCGACCCGCCCCGAGGCCGACGAGGTCGCCGCCCGCTCCTACGGCGCCTACCTGTGCGCGAACCGCATGTGCGAGGTCGGCATGACCCGGGCCACGGGCGAGCCGTACGAATCGGTGATCCTCGCACTGGAGCGGGCGACCCGCTGAGGTCCACCGCGCGACCGGGCCGCCGGCTCAGACCGGCTCAGACCGGCTCGACGACCGCACCGCACATGGCGCGGGCGTCGTCGACGAAGATCTGGCCGCCCCTGGCCGGCAGACGGTGGCGCCACCAGGGCAGCCGCGTGGTGTCGGCGGTCGGGATGGCGACCGCCGCGAGGGTCCGGAACCTGCGGTCGGCGGCGTGCACGGCGCCGAGGAAGTCCTCGTAGCAGGGCGCCTTGCGGAGCGCCGGATCGTCGAGCGCCTGCTGGATGTCGCCGCGGACGGCCAGGTCGAAGTCGTACTCGGCGAGGATGTCCCCGTACCCCTCCTCGCGCTCGGCCACGAACTCCTCCCCGTCACGCAGGTCCTCCGCGGGGCCGATCGCACCGCGCAGGTGCTCCTCCGTGAAGCGGCGGTACAGGGCGGCGAACTCCTCGGTCGGACCCGTCGCCGCGGCTCCCCTCGTACGCCCGGCGTGCGGAAGGCCGGTGCGGAGGACGACTCTCGCACGGAGCGGGGCTCCGGGTCAGGCCGGTTTCGGCGCGCGGGCGGCCCCTTTCCCGCCGGCGCCGCGCGCTCACGCCTTGTGCGAGCCGGTCAGGGCCGCGTAGACGACGACGTTCGCCGAGTACGACCGGGCCGTCTCGTCGAAGGCGCCGCCGCAGGTGATGAGGCGCAGTTCCGGGCGGCCCGCGGAGCCGTAGACGCGGGTGGCGTCGAAGTGGGACTTCTGCTCGACCTCGACGGCCTCGACGGCGAAGTCGGCGACCGTGCCGTCGGCGCGTGTCACGGAGACGATCGCGCCGCGGGTGATCGTGGAGAGGCCGTAGAAGACCGCGGGCTGGGTCTCGGTGTCAACGTGGCCGACGACGAGGGCCGCGCCGGCGGCGCCGGGGGCCGGGCCGTCGCGGTACCAGCCCGCGACGTCGGGGGTGGAGTACGGGGGCGGGTCGACGGCGCCGTCCCTGAGGCCGCGGGCGACGAGCTCCGCGTGGACGCCGACGGTCGGGATGTCGATGCGGGTCGGGACGGCGGCGGGCAGCGGCAAGTGCGGGGCGTAGACCTGCGGGGGGCGGTCGGCGGCCGCGGCGGCGAGGTCGCGGCCGGCGGGCGGCGCGGTGGTGCCGGGAAGGTGGCCGCCGTGGCCGAGCAACCACGCCGCCAGCAGGACCAGGCCGACCACCGCGGCCGCCCAGGTCCTGCCGCGCTCCTCCGCCCCCTCCACCATGCCGTTCAGCGCCGCTCAGCCGCGGTCGGCGGTGCGGCGCCGGTAGAGGACCAGCCCGGCGAACCCGGCCGCCGCCACCGCGCCGGTGACGAGCAGCGGGCCGGTGCTGGTGCCGGCCGCCGCCGGGCCCGCGGCGAGCTGCGCCGGGCCGCCGTGGGTGACGACCTTCGCCGTGCCGCCGCCGCCCGCCGGGACGGGGTTGACGGGCATCAGCGGGGAGTGGCCGCCGCCACCGGCGCCGCCGCTGGTGACCGTCACGGTCGCGGACGCGGAGCTGGTGGAGCCGTTGCACTCGACGGACACGGCGTAGGAGCCGTCCGTCGCGTCGGACTTGATGAAGGCCGTACCGTCCCAGCCGTCACCGGCGGGCGCCAGCGTGACCGCGTCCACGAACACCTCGGCGCTGGCCTGCGCCTTCGCACCGGACTTGCAGGAGGCCTTGAGGTGCAGGTTGACGACCCCGCCGGGCGCGACCGTCGCGGGCGAGACGTCCATCCCGGACGCCGAGGACGCGGCGGAGGACGACGAGGAGGACGACGAGGACGAAGATCCACCTCCCCCCTCGTCCGCGAGCGCCTGCTTCGGCAGCCCGGTCACACCGCCCAGGGCGAGCACGCCGAGAGCACCGGCGGCGGCGATGACGGGCATTTTCAGACCAAACATGGGGACCTCCGCTCGGCCGGGGCGGGGACTCGCACCCGGTGCTTACGAAGATTCCCGCGGGCCCCCGGCTCCGCACGCTCGGTGGTCCATCAGGGTGATGTCGCCGATACGCGGAGTGATCAGATCTCGGCGACCAGATCGGCGATGGAGTTCACGACGTACGACGGCTTGAACGGGTAGCGCTCGATGTCCGGCACCGCCGTGAGCCCGGTGAGCACCAGGAAGGTGGTCATGCCGGACTCCAGCCCGGCCAGCACGTCGGTGTCCATGCGGTCGCCGATCATCGCGCTGGCCTCGGAGTGCGCGCCGATCGCGTTGAGCCCCGCGCGCATCATCAGCGGGTTGGGCTTGCCGACGAAGTACGGGTCCTGGCCGGTGGCCTTGGTGATGAGGGCGGCGACCGAGCCGGTCGCGGGCAGCACGCCCTCCGCCGAGGGGCCCGTCTCGTCGGGGTTGGTGGCGATGAAGCGGGCGCCGCCGCGGATCAGCCGGATCGCCTTGGTGAGCGCCTCGAAGCTGTACGTGCGGGTCTCGCCGAGCACCACGTAGTCGGGGTCCTGGTCGGTGAGGATGTAGCCGACGTCGTGCAGCGCGGTCGTCAGGCCCGCCTCGCCGATGACGTACGCGGTGCCGCCGGGGCGCTGGTCGTCCAGGAACTTCGCGGTGGCGAGCGCGGACGTCCAGATGTTGGCCACGGGCACGTCCAGGCCCATCCGGGAGAGCCGGGCGTGCAGGTCGCGCGGGGTGTAGATGGAGTTGTTGGTCAGCACCAGGAAGGGCTTGCCGGACTCCTTGAGCCCCTTGAGGAAGGCGTCGGCGCCGGGGATCGGGGTGCCCTCGTGGATGAGCACGCCGTCCATGTCGGTGAGCCACGAGTCGATGGGCTTGCGGGTCGACACCGGTCGGTCTCCTGTCGTCATGGCCTGCGTGGTGCCCCAGCGTAACCGGGGCGGGTGTGCCCCGCCCCGGCCGTCTCGGCTGCTGGGCGACCTGGCGAGGCGTCAGCCCGGGGCCCCGCCCGGTGCCCGCCCGGGGTCAGCTTCCGGCCGCCGACCGCCAGGCGTCGATGTAGCTCGTCAGGCTGCTGCCGACCCCGTGGCGTCCTCGAACCTGCCGTCCGGCAGGCCGCCCCCGCCCGGCTCGTCGAGCGATGCCCACGACGCGTCTCGACGGCGGAATACTCCGGCGCCCGGTCCTGCCCCGGGATGGCGGCCCCGATCGGGCGCGGGGACCGGCGGCGTCACTCACGCCCCGGTCCTCCCGTACCCGCGCGGTGCCGCCGCAGGGGGGTGGATGATGGCGGCATGCTGACGCGCGTGCCGTGGGGAGACGAGCTGCGGGCCGCCCTCGGGGTGCCCCGGCGGGCCCGGCGGCTGGCCAGCAGCCCGCGCTCGCGCGTCTGGCGGGCGGAACTGACGCCGGGCACACGGGTGGTGGTCAAGCAGCTCGTCGCCGGCCCCGGCGCGGACGAGCGGTACGCCCGCGAGGTCGCGGCCCTCCGCCTCGCCGCCCGGGCCGACCCGCCCGTGGCCGCGCGCCTGCTCGCCACGGACGCGGTCCGCCGCGTCCTCGTCCTCGACCACCTGGAGCAGCTCCGCCCCGGTCCGGGCTGGCAGGTGCCCTACGCGGCCGCGCTGGCCCGCCTCCACGCGGTGCCGCTGCGACAGGAGGCGGGGCCCGGCTGCCCGGCGGAGGGCGAGGACGCGGGAGCGCCGGCGCGCGCCGCCGCTGCGGGCGCCGGGGAAACGGGCGGGCCGCCGCGCGGGCGGGGGCCCGACCCCGCCGGGGCGGCGGGGGCGCCGCCGCACGGGCAGCAGCCGACGCCTGCCGCGCCTCCCCCGACCGGGCACGAACACCCCCTCACCCCCGGGCCCGGAACCGCCGGGGCGCCCGCGTGCGGGCAGGGACCCTCCTCCTCCGCGGCCGGGCCCGAGGCCGCGGGCGCGCTGCCCGCCTGGCAGGGGCCGACACTCGGTGACGCCGAGGCGTTCCTGCGGCTCGCGCGGGCGCTGGGCGCGCAGGTGCCGGGCGGGGCGGCGGAGGCGATGGAGGGGCTGGTGGGGCGGCTCGCCCGGGTGGGCGGGAACGCGCTGCTGCACGGCGACCCCTGCCCCGGCAACGACCTTCACACGGTCGCGGGAGTGCGCTTCATCGACTTCGAGCAGGCCTCGCTGGGCAACGGATTGACGGAGCTGGCGTACCTGCGCATCGGCTTCCCCACCTGCTGGTGCGTCACCGCGCCGCCCGCCGCGACGCTCGACGCGGCGGAGCGCGCGTACCGCGAGGCGTGGCGGGAAGCGACCGGCGGCGAGGTCGAGGGCGACCTCGCCGACGCGTGCGCCGGCTGGCTGCTGCGGGGGGACGCGCTGGTCGAGCGCGCGCGGCGGGACGGCACGGACCACCTGCGCGAGGTCGTACGCCGCGACTGGAAGTGGGGGACGGCGACCGCGCGCCAGCGTCTGGCCCACCGCCTCGGCGTCGTCGCCGCTTTCGCCGCGGACTCCCCTGAGCTGCGCCCCTTCGCCCACCTCGCCGCCTCCCTCCACGCGGCCCTCCCCACCTCATGGCCCGCTCTCCCGCCGCTCCCCGGGACCCGCCCGTAGCCCGCGGGGCCCGCACCACCGCGCGGCGGAATTTCCTGCCCGGCAAGGGGGGACGAGGCGGCGGGCCCGCCCCGTGGGGCCGGGCCCGGGCTCAGGCTCAGGGGAATTCGGCTCTGGTGAAGAGGGGGGCCAGGGCCAGGAGGGCGGCGCCCTCGGGGGTGGCGCGGGAGCCGGCGGCGGGGAGGGTGACAGGGACGGGGACAGCGGCGGACACGCCCGAGCGGAAGGCGTCCGGCGCGGCCAGGACCGTACCGCCGCCCAGGACGACGCGGTCGACGTCCAGCAGCGCCACCAGGTTCGCCGCCCCCACGCCGAGCAGGCGCGCGGCCCCGGCCACGTCGCCGCGGGCCACCGCGGCGAGGCACAGCGCCTCCAGGCAGCCGCGCCGCCCGCACTTGCACGGCGGCCCGTCCAGCTGCACCACCTGGTGCCCGAACTCCCCCGCCCCCGCGGCCCCGCCGCGGTAGAGCCCGCCGCCGAGGACGAGCGCGGCGCCGAGCCCCGTCCCGAGGTGGAGGTACGCGAAGGAGCCGCCGCCCGGGCCGGGTTCGGCCAGGACGGACAGCGCGGCGGCGTTCGTGTTCTTGTCGACGGCGACGGGCAGGCCGAGCCGCCGCGCCAGCTCGTCCCGCAGCGCGCAGCCCGACCAGTGCGGGAAGCCGGTGACGCCGCGCAGCGTGCCGGTGCGGTGGTCGAGCGGGCCGCGGATGCCGACGCCCACGCCCAGGACCCGCCCGGGTGCGAGCGCGGCGGCGGCGCGCAGCTCGCGCTCCATCGCCGCGAGGCCCTCCGGCACGGGCCGCCCGAGGTCGAGCGGCGCGGCGTGCTCGGCGACCGTACGCCCGGCGAGGTCGGCGACGACGGCGGTGAGCGCCTCTCCGTCCAGATGCGCCCCGACCGCGAAGGCGGCCCCGGCGGCGAGCCGCAGCTCGGTCCGCGGCTTCCCCCCGGTGGAGGCGAGCCGCCCGGCCTCCTCGACCAGCCCGTCCGCCCGCAGCCGGGCGGTGATCTTGCTGACCGCCTGCGGGGTGAGCCCGGTCCGCTCGGCCAGCTCCAGCCGGCTGAGCCCGCCGGGGGCGTCCCGCAGCAGCCCGAGCACGACGGCGGCGTTGTGGGTGCGCAGCCCCGGCAGGTTGAGCCCGCCCCGCGCGCCGTCGTCACCGCTCTCGTCGGCGGCCCCGGCACCCGCGGATCCCGCCGTACGGCCGCTGCGCGCGGCGTGCCGGAAGGAGTCGGCCGGGGGCGGAGGTGTCGTCACGCCCTCATTGTCGCGCGCGCTTGCACTTTGGCAACAGTGTTGCCAAAGTGAGCTGCATGACCACCGCCGCACCCCTCCGCGTCGCCCTGGTCGGCTACGGCCCGGCCGGCTCGTTCTTCCACGCCCCGCTGATCGCCGCCACGCCCGGGCTGCACCTCGACACCATCGTCACCGGCAACCGGGAGCGGCGCGCGCAGGCGCGCGCCGAGCATCCGGGGGTCGTCTTCGCCGGCACCGCCGACGAGCTGTGGCCGCGCGCCGCCGAACTCGACCTCGTCGTCCTCGCCTCCCCCAACCGCACGCACGTGCCGCTCGCCACCGCGGCCCTCGAAGCGGGCCTGCCCGTCGTCGTGGACAAGCCGCTCGCCGCGACCGCCGCCGAGGCCCGCGCGCTGGCCGCCCTCGCCGACGACCGCGGCCTGCTGCTGACCGTCTTCCAGAACCGCCGCTGGGACAGTGACTTCCTCACCCTGCGCGGCCTCCTGGCCCACCGCGAACTCGGGGAGGTCCACCGCTTCGAATCCCGCTTCGAGCGCTGGCGCCCGCAGCCCAAGGGCGGGTGGCGCGAATCCGGCGACCCCGCGGAGATCGGCGGCCTCCTCTACGACCTCGGCAGCCACCTCGTCGACCAGGCCCTGACCCTCTTCGGCCCGGTCCGCACGGTCTACGCCGAGTCGGACGTACGGCGGCCCGGCGCCGCCGCGGACGACGACGACTTCATCGCCCTCACCCACACCGACGGCGTCCGCTCGCACCTGTGGATGAGCGCCACCGCCTCCCGGCTCGGGCCCCGCTTCCGGGTGCTCGGCAGCATCGGCGGCTACGTCACCTACGGCCTCGACCCGCAGGAGGCCGCCCTCCGCGAGGGCCTCCGCCCCGGCGAGGGCACGGGATGGGGCAGCGAGCCCGAGGACGCGTGGGGCACCGTCGGCACCGACGAGACGGCCTGGCCCGTACCCTCGGAGCCCGGCGACTACCCGGCCTTCTACGCCGCCGTCGAAACCGCCCTCCGCGAGGGCACGTCCCCGCCGGTCACCGCCTGGGAGGCCGCGGCGACGATCGAGGTCATCGAGGCGGCCCGCGAATCCGCCCTCACCGGCCGGACGGTGACGCTGTGACCTCCACCCATCTCGTCGACCCCGCGGAGCTCGCCGAGCAGGAGCGGGCCCTCGTCCTCCCGCGCTTCACCAACGACGACGCCTGGCGGCTCGGTTGCCTCCTCGTCGAGCTCGCCCGCGAGCAGGGCGCTCCCGTCGCCATCGGCATCCGCCGCGGCGGGCAGCGGCTCTTCCACTGCGCGCTCGACGGCACGGCGCCCGACAACGACGAATGGCTCGAACGCAAATCGCGCGTCGCGCTCCGTTACGGCACGTCGTCCCTCGCGGTGGGCGAGCGCTTCCGGGCGAAGGGGACCACGTTCGAGGCCTCGTCCCACCTCGACCCCGCCCGCTACGCCGCGCACGGCGGGGCCTTCCCCCTCCGGGTAGCCGGCGCCGGCGTCATCGGCGTCGTCGCCGTCTCCGGCCTCCCCCAAACGGAGGACCACGCCCTCATCGTGAAGGCCCTCACCCGCTTCCTGGCCTGACGCCTCCGGCGGGGGCTGCGGTGACCTCCGCGGCTTTCCCGCCGCGGGGGTTTCCCACGCCTGGCGGCGCGGGGTGCTTCCCACCTCCACCGCCCGTGCGAGTAGGAGCGAAAACTTCTGTCCACCTGCGGGGGTGCACCACCGTCGGGGGCTGACCCGCCGTCCCTGAAACCTCACCCCCACCGGCAGGCAGCCGCCCACGCAACGCGGGGGGGCACGTCACCCCACCCACCCCACCCCCACCGGCAGGCAGCCGCCGACGAGACCTCGGGAGGGGGACGATCCGGGGGTGCCCCCGC
>NZ_JOHY01000100.1 GCF_000721495.1 Streptomyces sp. NRRL F-5123 | reverse complement strand
GGCCGGGGTGCGGGGCCGGACCCCTGTGGTGCGGGGCCCGGCGGTTGCGCGGGGGCGGGAGCGTGCTCCTGGGGTGGCGGGGGCGATTCCGGGGTGGGGTCCTCCCAGGCCAGGAAGGCCTGGCAGGCGGTGCAGAAGCGGGTGCCCGGGGGGTTGTCGTGCCGGCAGGTGGGGCAGATCATGACGGCTCCCCGGCGGGTTCGAGGGGGAGGACCTCGATGCGGTACGTGACGTGCGCGGGGACCTCCGACGCGACGAGCTCCTCCAGCGCCGCCCGGTCGACCCGCGCGGGGTCGGCGACCCGCAGCCGTACCGTCACCCGGGCGCCGGGCGTGCCCGGCAGCGCGGTGCCGGGGCGCGGGGACCACGCGGTGCCGCCGTTCTCCCGGATCTCCGGCTCCGTGCCGGTCGCCCGGCGGATCGCCTGGACCAGCCCGCGCCGGGTGCCGCGGATGCGGTGCTGCCCGACCGCCGCGGCGATGACCTCGCGGCGCAGCGCCTCGGGACGCTCCTGGTCCTGCTGGACGGCGGCCCACTGGCCCAGCCACAGCAGGAAGTCCGCGGGCGCGGTGCCGCTGCTCAGATGGGCGGCGAGGTTGTCCAGGACGAGCAGGTCGGGCGCGACCACCTCGTCCAGCGCGGCCAGGAAGCGGTGCAGGAAGTCCTGCTCCTGGTAGACGGCCGGCAGCCGGTCGATGAGCGGGTGCGGGCTGGGCAGCCCGGGGATGGCCGAGCGCATGTCACCTCACCTGCACCTGGACGTCGTGGCTGTAGCTGAACACCAGCGAGTTCGGGGCGAGTTCGAGCCGGTCGACCGGGTCGGTGCGCTCGCCGGTGTACGGGTCGGCGGGGAAGAGCTTGACGTCCTCGACGAGTTCGACGCCCGGCACCCGCTGGAGCACCGCGAAGACCTCGCCGGAGTGGACGGGCCGCCCGAAGGGCCAGCCCTGGTCGTCGGGCCCGCCGGTGAGCGGGCTGAAGTGGTGGTAGAGCGCGGCGAGCGCGGCGTCCCGCAGCGGCCCGGTGGGCGTGCCCGGTACGGCCTGCACCCGCGCGGCCACCGTCATGCCCTGGTAGAAGGGCGGTTCGACGTTGAGCCGGGTGCCGACCGGGCAGCGGTCGTGCAGGTAGGAGGCGATCCCGGAGAGCATGTCGGTGGGCGGCTCCAGCTCGCGGAAGTCGATGCGGCCCTGCGCGTCGCCGCGCCCCGCCGGGACGACCAGCAGCCGCACCCCGCCCGCCGCTTCGGCCGGGTCCTCGCCGGAGGCGGCCGCGGACAGGCAGCGCACCCGGGCCACGCCCGGGGCGACCTCGCGGGCGAGCCGCTCGTAGTCCTCGGCGACGACCGCGCGGTGCAGCGTGCGCAGGGTGAGCGGCCCGCGCACCCGGGCGTTGTCGACGGTCTCGCCGTCGACCCCGCCGACCGCCGCCCGGCGGTTCTCGACCCGCGCGACGAAGGGCACCGAGCTGCGCAGGATCCGCAGCGCCCCGCGAGAGACGTTGCCGCGCCGCCCGCCGCCGGTGCGGTAACCCCGTACCCGCACGGTCGCGTCCTTCGGCGGGACCGCGCCGAACAGCCTTACCGAGCCGTCCGGTTGGTGTACGGCCGGGCCGAAGTCGACCCGCCCGGAGCCCGGGTCGAGGGTGAAGTGCCGGTCGGACCAGGCGGAGTGCGCGAAGTCGTCGACCTGCTTCCAGCGCGCCCAGCCCTCGCCCTCGGCGACCTCGACGACGAAGGGCGCCCCGGTCGGCTCGACCGGCGGCCGGGCGACGTGGAAGGTCTGCCCGGGCAGCCCCTCGGCCGCGCCCAGCACCTCCGCGGCGACGCTCTCGGCGTGCAGCGCCTCCACCGTCCCGCCGATCGTGAACGCACCCGCCTGCCGTACGGTCGGCGGGGCCACGTACGTCGGCTGGCCCTGCCCGGCCGAGACCAGCCGGCAGCGTACCCAGCCCGCGGTGACGCCCGCGCGCACCGCGGCCGCGTGGCCCTCGGGGACGTGCAGCACGACCTCGCCGGCTTTGTTGAAGCCGCCGGTGTCGTCCTTGTCGACCTCGCACGGCAGCCACTCGTCCCCGCACAGCGCCTCCCAGCGCAGCGGCGGGTCGGTCGGGTCGACGCCCACGCCGTGCACCTGGCAGTCCAGCCGCAGCACCACCGCGCAGCCGGGCACCGCCGCCGACAGCCCGACGTACAGGCAGTCGCCGGGCTGCGGGGTGGCCCCGAAGCACGGCACGTCCCGGCCCAGCCGCAGCTCGGCGGTGCGGTCGGTGACCGCGCCGCCCGCCGTGCCCGTCGCCAGGTACGCCCGCTCGCACGGCACGACCGCGAGGTCCCGGGCGGTGCTGAAGACCACCGCCTCCTCGGTCTCGGTGCGCACGGTCGCGACCTGGGTGCCCGCCGGGACGCGCACGGTGTCCGGCTGCGGCGCCGACAGCCAGAACGTCACGTCCGCGCGGGCCGCGGTCGGCGGGAAGAGCCGCACCCCGATGAGGTCGAGGAAGGCCAGGTAGTTCTTCTCCGGCACCCTGTTGAGCCGGTAGATGAGCTGGTCGACCATCGTGGCGAAGGCCTCGATGAGCGTCACGCCCGGGTCGGAGACGTTGTGGTCGCTCCATTCCGGGCAGCGCCGCTGCACCAACTGCTTGGCCTGGTCGACCAGTTGCTGGAAGGTGCGGTCGTCCAGGTTCGGGGCCGGCAGCGTCATTCGCCCTCCTGGTGCTGCGGGATCACGTAGAACGGGAAGACGAGGTTGCGCGGGTCGTTCGTGCCGCGCACGGAGTAGCCGATCTCCAGGTAGAGCACGCCCTTGTCGGCCTCGTCGAAGCGGACCGCCACCTCGGCGACGTCGATGCGCGGCTCCCAGCGGTCGAGCGCGAGCCGTACCTCGTACGCGAGTTGGCCCGCGGTGCCCGCGTCGGCCGGCGCGAAGACGTAGTCGCCCAGCGCGCAGCCGAACTCGGGCCGCATCGGGCGTTCGCCCGGCGAGGTGGAGAGGATCAGCCGGATCGACTCGGCGATCTCCCGGTCGTCGCGGACCAGCGCGATACTGCCGGTCGCGTCGGTGTGCGGCGGGAAGGCCCAGCCCGCACCGATGAACTCCTGCCCCATGGCTCAGCCTCCGATCAGCACGGTCGGGCAGCCCGCGACGACGGGCGAGCCGCATCCGGCGGTGTCGCCGACCCGGGCGGCGCGCCGCCCGCCGATGAGCACGGACGTACTGCCCGGCCCCTGGATCACGGACGGCGGGTGCAGCGGCGTCCCGCACGTGTGCGGGGTGCCGACGACCGCGGCGGCCTGCCCGCCGATCAGCACGGAGGCCACGCCGGGGCCGCTGACCACCCCGCCGTGCCCGGTCGTGTCGCCCACCCGGGCCGCTGCTCCCATCCGCCCTCGACCTCCCCCGTGACGTCAGTTGATACGGACCATCGGCGCGGTCACCGACAGCGAGCCGTTGCTGCGGACGTCGGTGCGTTCGGTGCCGTCCACCGTCACTTGCCGGCCCTGCACCGAGACCGCCGCGTCCGTGGTGAGCGACACCGCGCCCGAGCCCGCCCGGAGCGCCAGCCCCGAGCGCGCGGCGACCTCCACCACGTCCCCCGAGAGCCGCAACCGGCCCTTCCCGGCGTCGAGTTCGACACCGCTCGCCGCCTTCACCGACACCTGCGAGCCCGCTTCGATCGCGACCGACCCGTCGCTGTGCACCGTGATCGCGGTCTGCTGCCGGTCGAGGGTCAGATGCGTCTTGCCGTCGCCGGTCACCAGCCGCACGCCCTGCGGGCCGCCCGCGGTGTCGAGCAGCTCCAGCTTGTTGCCCTCGCGGGAGGCCAGCGCCCGCCGGTTGACGGCGCCGCTCGTCGGGTCGACGGCGTGCCCGCTGCCGCCCTGCGCCGCGGCGGGCTTGTCCTTGCCGTTGAAGAGCCCGCACAGCACGTACGGCGCTTCGAGCCGGCCCTGCTCGAAGCCGGCCAGCACCTCCTCGCCGACCTCGGGGATGAACGCCTCGCCGCCGCCCGTCCCGCCCGCCTGGCCGCAGCGCGCCCAGTCGCTGGTGTAGTCGTCCGACAGCCACGGGAAGCGCACCTTGACCCGGCCCAGGCCCTGCGGGTCCTGGGTGTCCGTGACGGTCGCGTTGACCAGCCCGAAGTACCGGCCGTCCCGCTCGGGGCCGCTCTCGCCCGACAGGCCGTAGAGCGAGCGGTCCTGGTCGCCGGTCACGCCGATCCACGTCTCGTAACCGCTGGCGGGATCGAAGACGTGCCGCACCGACGTCACCGTGTAGCCGCCCTCGAAGGGCGCGCCGACCCCGGCGAGCGTCACCGTGCTGCCTGCGCGGATCTCCGGGTTGCCGCGCACCACCGCCTCCAGCTCCGCGAACGACCCCGCCACGCGGGCCGCCAGCGCCTTCGCGGCCTGGTCGACATGCGCCTGGTCGCCGTACGCGGTGTCGCTGACCAGCAGGCTCGCCGGGCCGAAGGGGCGTGTGACGTCGGCGGCGCTCACGCCGAGCCGCAGCGTGCCGGACGTCCCGGCGTCCGCGTGGCCCACCAGCGGCTGCTTGGTCTGCACGTCCCAGCCACGCACCTCGACCTCGGTGACCTGCTCGGCCGCGGACACCGACGCCCGGCAGCGCAGCAGGTTGTCGCCCATCTCCAGCACCAGCGGGTCGCGCGCGGCCCGCGCGGTCACCGGGGGCGCCCCGCCCGCGCCGGGCGGCGCGGTCACGTTGAGCTTGCCGTCCTCGACGTAGACCTGCGCGCCCGCCTGCTCGGCGAGCATCCGCAGGAACGCCCAGTCGGTGACGTTCGGCTGCACGACGTGCTCCAGCACCGGGCCCGCGACGTCGATCGACCCCGGGCGCAGCCCCGCCCGCCGGGCGACCTGCGTGCAGATGTCGGACAGTGTCATGTTCTGGTAGCCCGCGACCCGGCGGCCGCGGAAGAGCCGATAGGACTCGTCCGTGCCGCGCACCACCGTGAAGGTGCCGCCGTCGTCGATCTCCAGCTCCAGCGCCGTGACCGCACCCGTCAGCAGCGGCTCCGCCGTCGGCGGCCCGCCCGCCGCCGCCCGCAGCCGCACCTGCGTGCCCACCGCGATCCCCGCCTTCGCGAGCAGGACGCGGCCCGGGTCGCGGAAGCGCAGCAGGAACGTGCCGGGCAGCGTGCGGCTGCCGTCCACGTACGCCTCGACGAGCGTGTCGCCGAGCCCCGCGGGCAGCGGACGCCCGCCGAACTCCATCACCAGCGTCTTCGCGACGCCCTGGTCGACCACGGGTCACGCCCCGCCGCCGGCGCTGTAGGCGCCGTTGCCGTTGCCGCCGGCGTTGTAGGTGCCGTGCCCGGCCTGCCGCAGCCGGTCGATCTCCTCGACTGCGGGCAGCAGCAGCTCCCGGCCGTGCGCGAGCCGGATCGGGTCGTCGATGCCGTTCGCCGCGGCGATCACCCGCCAGGCCGCCGGGTCCCCGTACTCGCGCCACGCCAGGACGGCGAGGGTGTCGCCGCTGCTCACCTTGTGCACGCGGTGCGGGTGCAGCGCGCCCGACGTCGGGTTCTGGCCCGGGGTGTCGCCGCTGATCTCCTCCATCGTGACCTGGCAGACCGCCCGGATCGGCACCCCGGAGGTCGTGAAGAGTGTGTAGTTCGCCTGCACCTGGCTGACGTAGCCGGGAAAGCCGGTGAGCCCGCCCCAGTGGAAGACCACCCACGGCGGCGACGCCCGCTTCTGCTGCCGCGTCTGCCCGGTCGGCACGCAGCACGAGAAGAGCTGCTCCACCGTCCTCACGACGCTGGTGTCGTGCGTGTCGCTGGCGTCCAGGAACATCTCGACGGTCAGCTTGCTGGGCTGCGGCCCCTGGTATTCGGGCGGGCCCGCGCTCTTGGCGCCCTTGGCGGGCGTACGGTTCCAGGTCGCCGCCTTGGTGAGGCTCAGCTCCTTGGGGTTGAACTGGAAGTCGATCCGCCCGCACGCCGGGCCCGGCGTCAGGCTGCCGCCCGGCGGCGGGGTGCGCAACTCCAGGTAGGCGTGCTCCAGTTTGGGGCGCGCGCCGCCCGCCGCCCCGGCCGCGGTGCCCGCGCCCGTCGCGCTGAACGCCACCGGACTGCTCATCGCGTCAGCTCCCCATCACATAGCCGTGGTGCGCGATCTCGATCGTCTCCACGGCGACCTTCGGCGACTCCGGGCTGAACGACGGCCCGCTCCACCGCACCGGCACCACTTCGAGCAGGCCCCACTGCGCCACCACGTGGCCGTCGGCGGTGCGCGCCTCGATGTGCGCGGTGCGGCGTTTGATGCCCGTCGTCATGCTCGCGAACCACTTCGCGACCTTCTCGGTGTCGCGTGTCAGCGGCCGGGAGAGCTTGACGTTGGAGTAGCGCAGCCGGGTGGGCAGTTGCCACGACAGGCTGTTGTTGCCGCCCTCCTCGCGCGTCTCCAGCACGACCTCGCAGCCGAGCCCGTCGCAGGTGTTGAACGAGCCCAGCTCGATGCCGTCGACGGTCACGACGAAGCAGACGCTGACCGCGGGGTCATCGGTGACCGACATGACGTCACTCCTTCTTCCCGTAAGTGCGTTCTCAGTGGCGGGTGTTGATGAGGAAGCCCGCGCGCTCGCGGTCGCGCCGCAGCTCGTCCTTGAGCAGACGGCTCAGCCGCGGGAAGAGGGCGCGGACGAGGGCGTCGTCGACGTGCTGGGCGGCGCCGTCCTCCCCGTCCGCCTTCCGCGCCGGGTCGGCGGGCTTGCTGGTGGTCGTGGCCGCGGGCCCCCCCGGGTCGGGGGAGGAGTCGGCGGAGTCGGCGGAGTCGGACGCGGCGGAGGGGGCGAACTCGGGTTCGGCGGTGGCGGGGTCGGGCGCGCGCTGGACGGCGAGGGCGGTGAGGGCGGTGGAGGACGGCGGGGTGAAGACCACGGAGCCGTCCGCCGTGCGCTGGGCCACGCCCGCCGCGATCGCGACCGAACCGGCGTCCGTCCAGGGGCGGTTGGCGGCGGACCTGCGGGGCTCGGGGCGCGGTGCGGGCGGGCCTCCGGACGTGGCGCCGCCGGGCGCGGCGGCGGAGGAGCGCTGGACGTAGGGGGCCGTGGGGACGGCGGGGCGGGGGGTGGCGCGGCGGGCGGGCTCGGCCGGCGGCTCGGTGGCCCAGCGAGCGACCACCGGCTGCTCCGGGTCGGGCGCGGGCGTCGTGGTGGTGCCGGGGCCGTCGGTGCGGGCGAAGAGCGGGACGGGGCGTTCGCCGACCAGCCCCGCCAGGTGCTCGGGCCCGGTCGCGGGCGGCGGTGGGGGGTGCGGCAGGTCCGCGGGGAGGCGCTGCATCCCGACCAGGGCCAGGGGGTTGCCGGGGGCTCCGGTGGCTTCCGTGGCGTCGGAGGCCGGGGTCCGGGCGTCCGGGGCCGGGGCCGGGGGGAGCAGGGGGCTGTCGCCGAGCAGCGGGCCGTCCGCGGGGGAGCCGGGCGGCGCGGCGGCTACGGGGGGCGGGGCGTCCGGGGTCTCCCGGGAGGACTGCGTCGTGAGCGGTTCCGGGGCCGCGGGCTCGGGGGTCACGGACGCGGGCGTGGAGCGGGCGGCGGGCCCGCGCGCGGTCGGCGGCAGCCCCGGGAGGGGCTCGCCGATGCCCAGGTGCTGGTGGGGCCGGACCGCGGGCTGCTCCGTCGTCCGCTGCACGGGCGGGGTGGCGGGCGGCGGGAGGGGCGGGGCCGCGGGGCGGGCTCCGGGGGGTGCCGCGCGCTGGACCGCGGGCGGCGCCGGGGGCTCGGCGCCGGGGGGCGGTACGAGGGGCGGGGCGGGCAACTCCCGTACGGAGGAGGGCTCGTCCGCCGTGGGCGGCCCGGCGTCAGGCGGAGCGAGCGGTCGTACGACGACGGGCCCGGCTTCTTCGGGGGGTGCGGCAGCCGAGGTCAACGGCCCGCCGCCCAGAATGCGTTGCAGCGCCACCGCCGGGTGTGCGCCCGTACGGCCCGAACTCGGCGGCGCCCAGGTGC
The DNA here is from genome assembly GCF_000721495.1 of Streptomyces sp. NRRL F-5123. Classification (GTDB taxonomy): domain Bacteria; phylum Actinomycetota; class Actinomycetes; order Streptomycetales; family Streptomycetaceae; genus Actinacidiphila. The sequence continues at coordinate 3,483 of NZ_JOHY01000100.1, read as the reverse complement.
GCGTGCCCGGCCCGACTGCCTCGGGGGCTGCGGCGGGCGGCGGTTCGGGGGACGCGGACGCGATGTCGTACAGCGTCCCGGACGGCGCCTCAGGGCTCACCACGTGGCCCAGCGGCCGGGACAGCGAGACGTCCTGCCAGGTGTCGAGGGACGCGCGGAAGCCGCCGGGGTCGGTGACCAGGCCGAGGTCGCCCGTCGTGCGCTGGATCGGCGGCAGCTCGCGCCACGCCTCCCCACCGCTCCTCCCGGCGGTCTCGGGGTCCGCGGTGGCCGCGGGCCTCGCGTCCGGCCGGCTGCGGCTTCCGCCGCCGAGCCATGACAGCAGTCCCACCCCGTCTCCCTCCCTTCCCGCTCAGCGGATGTGCCCGGCTCAGCCGCTGAGCTGCGCCGCGTGCCGGACGTACCGGAGCCGGTCGGCGTGCTCCAGATCGAGGATCTGGTCGAGCGGCCAGTGCAAGTGGTAGGCGAGGTACGCGACTTCCTCGTGGATGCGGTCCGCCGCGTACGTCACGATTCCCCCAGGCGACCACCGCCGCCGGACAGCTCCACCGCGAAGTCCTCCCGGCAGGCCGGGCAGGTGACGCGGGCGCGGGTGTGGCCCTCGGAGTTGATCCGCCGGTAGAAGTCCTGCAGGAAGGCCAGGTCGGACGCGAAGAGGTCCTCGATGACGCCCGGGTGCACGTCCTCGACGGTCCCGATCCGTACGACCACCCGGGAGATCAGCACGACCGACAGGTACGCCGAGTTCTCCCGCACCCGGTCGTCGCGCAGCGGCACCAGCTCGTCGCGTGCCGTCGCCAGCCGCATCACGCCCGAGCGGTGTACCGTGCCCGACTCGTCCACGTAGCCGCGCGGCAGCTCGAAGGCGAACTCCGTGCGCAGCCCGGCGCCTTGGCCGGTTTCCGGCGCTCCGGCGGCCCCGCCCTCCGCGCTGCGGGGTGCCGGGGCCGCGGCCGTGATCCGGCGCATCAGTCGAGTTCCACGCTCTCGTAGGTGATCGACAGCTTCTCGGTGAGGACCGAGGTGTCGCCCGCCTTGAGGGTGCTGATCTCCAGCGACTTGGGCCAGGCGTTGATCAGCTTGTAGCGCTTGATCGGCAGGCCCTCGTAGTCGTAGACGATGATCGACCCGTTGCGCCGGGCGTTCGTCATCTTCCCGAACCGCGAGTCCTTGATCCACTTCTCGAAGCTGTTGTCCTCGGTGAGACCGCGGGTGACCGTGACCTCGCCCGCCTTGGGGCGGCCCGGCAGCTTCTTGATCGCGTACTTGCCGTCCGCGGTGTTCTGCTTCAGCTCGATGACGTCCTGCTCCATCTTCAGACCACTGACCTCGGTGATCCGCTTGATGAGGACGCTGTCGAACTCCAATCCGAACGAATGCCCGACAGAAGCGTCGAGTTCGGGCAGCGGCATGTCTCCGGCCTCCTGTGATCGCCTTCCGGCTGCTTCCGGCTACGGGACTTGGGGCGGTTTACGCGTCGGGGGCCGGCGTCCTACTCGTCGACGGCGCCGGAACCGGCGGACATCTGCGCGAGCCGGAAGACCACGAACTCCGCCGGCTTCACCGGGGCCACCCCCACTTCGCACACGACCTGCCCCGCGTCGATGGCCTCCGGCGGGTTGGTCTCCGCGTCGCACTTGACGTAGAAGGCCTCGTCCGGCGTGAGGCCGAACAGGGCCCCCTTGCGCCACTCGTTGACCAGGAAGGCGGAGATGGTGCGGCGGATCTTGGCCCACAGCGCGTCGTCGTTCGGCTCGAAGACCGCCCACTGGGTGCCGTTGAGGATGGACTCCTCCAGGTAGTTGAAGAGCCGGCGCACGTTCAGATAGCGCCACGACGGGTCCGACGACAGCGTGCGCGCGCCCCACACCCGGATGCCCCGCCCCGGGAAGACCCGCACGCAGTTGACGCCCGCCGGGTTGAGCAGGTCGTGCTCGCCCTTCGTGATCTGCGTCTGCAGCGCGACCGCCCCGCGCACGACCTCGTTCGCCGGGGCCTTGTGCACCCCGCGCGTCTCGTCGCTGCGCGCCCACACCCCCGCGATGTGGCCGCTGGGCGGCACGAAGCCGTCCCGGCCCACGGACGGGTCGAAGACCTTGATCCAGGGGTAGTAGAGCGCCGCGTACTTCGAGTCGAACGCCGCCGTCCGCTCCCGCCACACCTTCACCTGCTGGGGGCTCAGCGCGGGCGGCGGATCCAGGATCGCCACCCGGTCGCCCATCAGCTCGCAGTGCGTGACGAGCGCCTGCTGCACGGAGATCAGCTGCTCGCCGTCGATCCGGCCCGCCTGGTACGCGCTCATCAGGTCCGGCGCGGCCACCATCGTGACTTCCTCGACCGCTTCGAGCCCCGCCACGCCCGTGCGCTGCTCCGGGTCGCCGGTGTACGACGCCGCCGACACCTCCAGCGTCCCCGGCGCGGCCGCCGGCACCGCCACCTGCTGCGCCTCCGGCCGCTGCGGCGCCGGCCCCTGCTGGCTCTCGGCCAGCGCGATGTACTGCGAGCGGGAGCGTACTTGGGTCGCCGCGTTGTCCTTGCTGCGCTTGGTGGTCAGCTTGGGGTACGTCTCCACGACCTCGCCGTCCCGCCGGACGACGAGCCCGAAGGTGTCCTGCGGCGGGTCCTCGCCCTCGGGCTCCGTGACCTCCACCGAGATCTGCCCGGTGACCTGCGGCAGCGCCCGCACCTCGTACGGCCCGAGACGCGCAGCCTCCCCGCCGGTCAGTTCGGCGGGCTCGTCCTGGGCGGCGGAGTCCGGCGCGCCGATACGCACGACGTAGCAGATGCCGCCGCCGTTCGCGAAGAATCCGTAGACGGCGCCGGGCAGGTACGCTCCCTCGGCGAAGTCGCCGAACACGCTCTTGAACTGCGTCCAGTTGCTGATGGGCGTCGGCTCGTGCAACGGCCCCTTGCGAGCGAATCCGATGAACGCGGCAACCGCGGTCCCGACCCCCTCGATGGGCCTCGACCCGGACTCCACCTCTTCGACGTAGACGCCCGGGGACAGGTACGACGGCATGCCACTCCCCCTCGACCATGAGATACGGGAGGAAATCCTCCGGCGACCTTCCCTTCGGCGCACAGGATTTGGGCCGTACCGGCGACTCGACCTCGATGACCGAGAGGGCAGCCCGAACGGGAGAACCGAAGGGGCAGTTCCCCCTTCCCCAACGGCCCACCTTGTTGCTTGCTTTTCTGTTGCGGCGGGTGGGGGCAGAGGTGACCCTGACGTCCATGGCGTCGACCGCGCGCGGGGAACGCGGAGCAGCCGAGCGGCCCGGGAGCCGCACGGCCGACCCCTCCCGCGCCCCCGCCGCCCCGGCGGAGGGCGCCCCCGAGCCGGCGGCCCCGCTGTGCCGCGCGTCGGTGCAACTGCTCCAGGCCGCGGCGGGGAATGCTGCGGTTTCCCGGTTGGTGGCGCAGCGGTTCGTGGCGCCGGTGTCGCCGTCACCGTCGCAGGCGCCGGGGATGCGGCGGGTGTCG
>NZ_JOHY01000099.1 GCF_000721495.1 Streptomyces sp. NRRL F-5123 | reverse complement strand
ACGGCATACGAGATTTCTGCCTGTCTCGTGGGCTCGGAGATGTGTATAAGAGACAGGTGGAGGGGGGCAGGTCGATGGGGACGCCGGCGGAGGTGAGGGCGCGGCGGAGGGGGGCGAGGGCGGCGGTGGAGCGGGTCAGGACGGCCATGTCGTGCCACGGCAGCCCGTCCTCCAGGTGCGCGCGCCGCAGCGTGTCCGCGACGGACTCGACCTCGGCGCCCGGCGTCGGGTACGTGCGGACGGCCACCGTGCCGCCCGGCGCGAGCGCGGTCGGCGCGCGGTGGGCGCGTACCGCGGCGGCGGGCAGCCGGGGCAGCGGCATGCGCGCGGCGATCTGCCGGGTCGCCGCCAGCAGCCCGGCCCGCGCACGCCGCGAGGCGCGCAGCACCCGCACCGGCGCCGGGCCGCCGTCGCGCCGCGGGAAGTACTCGGGGAAGCCGAGGATGCCGTTCACGTCGGCGCCGCGGAAGGCGTAGACGGACTGGTCCGGGTCGCCGAACGCGACCAGCGTGCGGCCCTGCCCGGCGAGCGCCCGCAGCAGCCGCAGCTGGGCCGGGTCGGTGTCCTGGAATTCGTCGACGTAGACCGCGTCGTAGCGCCGCTGCAGCCGCTCGTGCACCTCGGGGCGCCGCGCCAGCAGGACGGCGCGGTGGACGAGCTCGGCGTAGTCGACCATCCCGCCCAGCTCCGTGACCTCCAGGTACTCGTCCAGGAAGGCCGCCGCCGCGGTCCAGTCGGGGCGGCCGATACGGGCGGCAAAGGCGGCGAGCGCGTCCGGCCCGAGGCCCAGCTCACGGGTGCGGGCCAGCACGGCGCGCACCTCGTCGGCGAAGCCTCGCGTGGTGAGCGCGGCCCGCAGGTCCGCGGGCCAGCGGACGCGGCCCAGGCCCTCCCGCTCCAGCGCCGGCTGCCCGGCGAGCAGCTCGCGGACCAGGAGGTCCTGCTCGGGCCCGGACAGCAGCCGGACCGGCTCCGCGAAGTCCTCGGGGCTCTGCTCCTCCCGGATCAGGGCGTAGCAGAAGGAGTGGAAGGTGCTCGCGTGCAGTCCGGCGAGGCCGCGCGCGGCCATCCGGTCGCGCAGGTCGACGGCGGCGCGGCGGCCGAAGGTCAGGACGAGGACGCGGTCCGGTGCGGTCCCGGCGCGCACCCGGGCCAGTACGGACTCCACCAGCGTCGTGGTCTTGCCCGTGCCGGGCCCCGCGAGCACCAGCAGCGGACCGTCCCGGTGCTCAACCACCGCCCGCTGGTCCGCGTCCAGCACAGGGGGCCGCACGGGCTCCGGCGGGGTGCGCAGCAGCCGGTAGCCGGTCGCCGCGGAGGCCGCGGGGGCGGGAGGAGGAGACAGGATCACGTGGTTCGCCGGTTTCGTGGTGGTCGGTGGTGCGGGGGCGCGCGGGCGCGCCGGTGGCTACGCCGGGGCGTATGCCCGTACGCCGGGGTGAGGGCGCTGCGGGCCCGGGGCGCCGTCCCCCGACGCTACGCCGTCCGCCGCGCGGACACGCCGCCGTGGGCGGGGCGAGTGCTCGCCGGAGAGCTCCCGGTGACCCCAGCCGCGATGCGACCGGCGGTCGTCACCGCCCCGAAGGGGTGGTCCGGCCGTCTCCGGACCACAGGACCGTGGCTGGTTGGGCGCGCAGTTCTCCCCCGGAGCTTCGCCCGGGCGGTACCCCCACGCGTCCCTGAAGACGCTCGCCGCGCACCGCTGCGCACCGAGCGCCTCCGTCGCCGGGCCGCTCGCCCCGCACCGCCCGGCAGGGTGTCCGGGGTGGCGATGCCGTCGTCGGGCCACGGATGGCCGAAGCTGGGAGGCATGAGCTTTCGGCCGTCAGCCGCCGTGCGCGCCCGGCGTGCGCCCGTCCCAGCGCGCCCGGCGCATGTCGACGCGCGGTATGTGGCCCTCGGTCGCGGGGCCCGCGGTGCGCAGCGGGGTGCCCTCGGCCCGGTAGGCGTCCAGGGCCCTCAGCTCGTGCCCCGGGAGCAGCACCCCGTCGGACCGCACGACGCGCCACCACGGCACCCCGCTGCCGTACAGCGAGAGCACCCGGCCGACCTGCCGGGGGCCGCCTTCACCGAGCCACTCGGCGACGTCGCCGTAGCTCATCACACGGCCGGGCGGGATCAGGTCGACGGTGTCGAGCACCCGGTCCGCGTAGTCACCGGGGCCTTCCACGGCCTCCCCGTTCTCCCTGCCCGCAGCGTTCTCCTCGTGCTCCTCGCTCATCCGCCCAATCCTGCCCCAGACCACCGACACCGGGGGGTTCCGGTGTCATCCGTACGGTGCTCGTGCCACCATCGTCCCGGCGGTGACTGGTGATACGAGATCAAGAAGAGACCGAAGCGGATCAGCCGGGCGCGGACGAGGCCGGAGCGGCCTCCCGCGCCCGTAAAGCGCTGCCCGCACCCGGAAACGGCGGCGGCGCACGGCCGCACCCGCACACCGGTGCCGACGGCCACCGCGCCCGCCCCGACCACGGCGCCTCGGGCGACGGCGGCGACGGCAGCCGCGGCCCCGGGCGCGACGGCGACGGGTCCGGCGAGGCCCCCGGCGGCGACGGCGACCAGCCGGACGCCGAGGCCACGCCCCCCGACCCGGCCCACGGCGACAGCGGCGGCAACGGCGGGGACGGCGGCTCCCCCCGCCCGACCGGCGGCTCCGGCGACACGCCCCCCGCGGACCAGGGCGACGGCGGCGCCCCCGGCGGCGAGGACGGCTGCCCCTCCCCCGGCGAGCACGGGCACAGCATCGTGCCCGAGCCCTACCCCGCGCCCGTCGCCGTCGACGAACCGCTGCTCGCCGCGCGCGTGCACCGGCCCGCCGACCTCGTGCGGTTCCTGCTCGGGCTGCTGGGGATCGCGGTCGTGCTGGCCGTCGCGGGGTTCGCGCACGCGACCACGACGGGCCTGGAGACGGACATCACGAAGGGCACGGACCACGCGCCCGACGTGCTGTCGTCGTTCGCGGGGCTGACGGCGAGCATCGCCGTGCTGATCGTGCCGGTGGCGTTCGCGATCGAGCGGCTGGCCAAGCGGGACGGGCTGCGCATCGCGGACGGGGTGCTGGCCGCGGTGCTGGCGCACGGCACCGCGCTGGCCACCGACCTGTGGGTGACGAATTCCGCGCCCGGCCCGATCCGCGACGCGCTCACGCACAACTCGCCGTCCGGCACGGGCATGACCGACCCGGTGCACGGGTATCTGGCGCCGGTCATCGCCTACGTGACGGCGGTGGGCATGGCGCGCCGGCCGCGCTGGCGGGTGGCGCTGTGGTTCGTGCTGCTGCTGGACGCCTTCGCGGTGCTGGTCGGCGGCTACACGACGCCGTTCTCGATCGCCGTGACGGTGCTGATCGGGTGGACGATCGGCTACGGCACGGTCTACGCGGTCGGCTCGCCGAACGTCCGGCCGACCGGCCGCCAGCTGCTCGCCGGGCTGCGCCGGGTGGGCTTCAGCCCGCAGACCGCCCGCCGGGTGCGGCCGCAGGGGCCGGGCACCGCGGACACCGAGCGCGGCCGGGGCTACCTGGTGACGCTGGAGGACGGCCCGCCGCTGGACGTCACGGTGGTGGACCGCGAACAGCAGGCGCAGGGTTTCTTCTACCGCGCCTGGCGCCGGCTGTCCCTGGTCGGCGGCATCAACGAGCGGCGCAGCCTGCTGTCGCTGCGGCAGGCCCTGGAGCAGGAGGCCCTGCTGGCGTACGCGGCGATCGCCGCGGGCGCGAACGCGCCCAAGCTCATCGCGACCTCCGAGCTGGGCCCGGACGCGGTGATGCTGGTCTACGAGCACATCGGCGGCCGGCGGCTGGACGCCCTGGCCGACGCGGAGATCACCGACACGCTGCTGCGCGAGGCGTGGACGCAGGTGCGCGCCCTCCAGTCGCGGCGTATCGCGCACCGCCGGCTGGTCGGCGAGTCACTGCTGGTGGACCGGTCGGGCCGGGTCTTCCTGACCGACCTGCGGGGCGGCGAGATCGCGGCCGGCGACATCGTGCTGCGGATGGACGTCGCGCAGCTGCTGACGACGGTTGCGCTGCGGGTCGGCCCGGAGCGCGCGGTGGCCTCCGCGGTCGCCGTGCTCGGCCCGGACGCCGTGGCGAGCGCGCTGCCGCTGCTCCAGCCGATCGCGCTCAGCCGCGCCACCCGCGCCCAGCTCAAGCAGCTCGCCCGGGAGCGGGCGCAGCGCGAGCGGGAGGCGGTGCTCGCGGCGTCGGCGAGCGAGAAGGAGGCCCGCGACCAGCGGCGGGCGCAGGAGCACCAGGAGGCGGCGGGCCGCCGGGGAGCCGTACGGGCCGACGTCGGGGCGCCCGAGACGGACGAGCGGGAGGGCAAGGACGGCAAGGCGGTCTCGAAGGCGGAGCGCAAGGCCGAGAAGCGGGCCATAGAGATCGCGCTGGAGGAGGCCCGCGAGGAGGACCTGCTGTCGCGGATCCGGCAGCAGGTGCTGCTGATCCGCCCGCAGGCCCCGGTGGAGCCGGTGCGGCTGGAGCGCATCAAGCCGCGCACGCTGATCACCGTCATCGCCGGCGCCTTCGCGGCGTACTTCCTGCTGTCGCAGCTCAGCTCGGTGCCGATCGGCCAGGCCGTCGCGCACGCGGACTGGCGCTGGGCGCTGGTGGCGGTGGCGGGCTCGGCGGCGAGCTACGTGGCGGCGGCGTGCGCGCTGGCCGGTTTCGTCCCCGAGCGGCTGTCGCTGCTGCGGACGGTGCAGGCGCAGATCGCCGGGTCGTTCGTGAAGCTGGTGGCGCCGGCCGCGGTCGGCGGTGTGGCGCTCAACACCCGCTACCTGCAGAAGGCCGGGGTGCGCCCGGGCCTGGCGGTGGCGAGCGTGGGGGCCTCGCAGCTGGTGGGCCTCGGCATGCACGTGGTGCTGCTGATGACCTTCGGCTTCATCACGGGCACGGAGAAGACGCCGTCACTGTCGCCGTCCCGCACGGTCATGGCGGGGCTGCTGACGGCGGGCGTGCTGGTGCTGGTGGTCACGGCGGTGCCGGCGCTGCGCAAGTTCGTCTCGACGCGCGTGCGGGCCCTCTTCGCGGGTGTGGTGCCGCGCATGCTGGACGTCCTCCAGCGGCCCGGCAAGCTCGCGACGGGCCTGGGCGGCACCCTGATGGTCACCGTGACCTTTGTGATCTGCCTGGACGGCTGCGTGCGGGCCTTCGGCGGGAGCCTGAGCTACGCGGCGATCGCGGTGGTCTTCCTCGCGGGCAACGCGCTGGGCTCGGCCGCTCCGACGCCGGGTGGCGTGGGCGCGGTCGAACTGGCCCTGACCGGTGGTCTGATCGCGGCGGGCCTGCCCAAGGAGGTGGCCACGCCCGCAGTGCTCTTCTTCCGGTTGCTGACGTTCTGGCTGCCCGTGCTGCCCGGCTGGCTGTCCTTCACCCAGCTCTCGCGGCGCGGGGAGTTGTGAGGCCGGGCCGCCCGGCAGGGCGGGTTCGAGACAGGGCCGTGACCGAATCCGCACACCAGGCCCCTCGTTTGCCGCTTCCGCTTTCTGTACGGTGAGTTCCCTGGAATCGGGGACCAGCTGGGTGGTACGCGTCTGCGCCGTACCCCGCGGTCCCCTGTCGGGACGGCCGGACGGGGAGCCGAACGTATGCGAGCCCATGGGGCGCTGACAGCCTGTGCGGTGGCCGCGATGAGCGCGGCCGCCGCGGTCGGGACGGCCGGGTGCGGCGGCGGTTCGGGGTCGGGCGACTCCGCGACCATCGCGCCGGCCGGTGACCCCACTACCACCTCCGCTTCTGCCTCGCCGACGGCGTCGTCCGCGGGGAAGGCCGGGGCGCCGCTGACGATCGACCCCGCGGTGGCGCTGCCCACGGACGTCAAGGTCGTCTTCGACTGGACGATGCCGGCCGACACGGCGCAGCACGCCGCCCTCACGGCCGCCGCCAACTACCTCCAGTCGGTCGACCACGCCGTGGTGAAGCAGAACCTCCAGGACCCGCCGATGTACGCGCACTCGGCGAACACCGCGCTGGCGCACGGCAAGGAGTACGTGCAGGCCAACATCAGCGGCAAGCTCACGCTCAGCGGCACCGACCGCTTCTACCTGCCCGCCTTCACAGAAGGCAGCGGCGGCGCGAAGGCCACGTCGGTGGGCATCACGCTGTGCGAGGACCAGTCGAAGCTCTACAGCAAGGAGATCGCCACCGGGAAGGTGCGCGTGACCGGTGACGACCCCCGCAACTACCTGAGCTATTCCCTGGTCGTGGTCAAGGTCGCGACGGCACACCCGTTCTGGCAGGTCCAGGGACTCGCCGTGAAGGAAGGGGCGAAGCAGTGCATGCAGTGAGGATTCCCGCGGCAATATGCCGCGGATTCGTGGTCGCCGGAGTGCTGGTGCTGGCCGCGGCCGGCCCGGGCTCGGCGTACACCGGCCCGTCCAAGTCCACGTCCGGCGACAGCGACGGAAGCGGTCTGCTGGCGGCGGGGGTGCACGTGACGTACCCGTCCGGGCGGTCCAGCAAGGGCGCCACCGTGCCGATGGGCTCGTCGAACGTGACGTGGTCGCCGCCGCCGTGCTGGATCGGCCCGGTCGGCGACCCCAAGACCTTCAAGGAGAAGATCCTCAAGCAGGTCGCGGACACCAACGTGCCCGGCCAGGCGAACTACGCGCTCGAGGCCATGAACGAGCTCCAGAAGCACTACGAGGAGAGCTACACCTGGGACGGCGGGGGCGACGGCTACAAGGACTTCAACCTCGACAAGCAGGGCAAGGGCCAGTTCTGGGGCCCGATATCGAACCCGGACATGGGGAACGACCCGCGCACCATGGACTGCAACGGCACGCTGCCCTTCTGGGTCGACAACGGCAAGCTGCCGCCGCCCGGCACCCCCAACGTCATCACCGTCGACATGCTGTCCCAACTGGCGTATGCCAACACCCGGGTGCCCGGCATCACCGTGGTGACGAGCCCCGCGCAGACGCAGACCGTCAACCTGCCGACGTGGGTGCGCCTCACGCAGAACTACAGCCCCGTGCGGGTGCGCGCCTACGTCGACCTCGGCGGCGGCGCGCAGCTGTGGGCCGAGACGAGGGCGGTGCCGCAGCCCGTCGAGATCGACCCCGGTGAGACGGACGCCACCCGCTACCCCGCCTCCGGCCGCTGCCCGGTCGCGGCGGACGGCACGGTCGGCAAGGCCTACAGCGGCAACCCCAAGGCGACACCGCCGTGCGGCATGACCTACCGCCGCTCGACGGTCGGCGCCGCCCCGTACCCGCTGCGGGTCACGGTCGACTGGAAGGTGAGCTGGACGGGCTCGGGCGGCGCGGGCGGCGCCCTGCCCGACGGCAGGGTCACCAACGACCCGGTGCCGCAGGTGACCGTCCGGGAGATCCAGGCCGTCAACCGCTGAGGCGGCACGACACGCGTACGACGGCGGGGCCGGCACCCCCGAAGGGTGCCGGCCCCGCCGTCCGTCTGCGAGGTGCCGTGTGCGCGCCGGTCAGTAGATCGGCTTGTGCGGCTCCACCGTGTTGACCCAGCCGACCACGCCGCCGCCGACGTGCACGGCGTCGGAGAAGCCCGCGGACTTCAGGACCGCCAGCACCTCGGCGCTGCGCACGCCCGTCTTGCAGTGCAGCACGATCCGCTTGTCCTGCGGCAGCGTCTCCAGGGCGCTGCCCATCAGGAACTCGTTCTTGGGGATCAGCTTCGCGCCCGGGATCGAGACGATCTCGTACTCGTTCGGCTCGCGCACATCGATGATCTCGATGTTCTCGCCGTCGTCGATCCACTCCTTGAGCTGCTTGGGAGTGATCGTCGAGCCGGCCGCCGCCGCCTGCGCCTCCTCGGAGACGACACCGCAGAAGGCCTCGTAGTCGATGAGCTCGGTCACCGTGGGGTTGGTGCCGCACACCGCGCAGTCCGGGTCCTTGCGGACCTTGACCGTGCGGTAGGTCATCTCCAGGGCGTCGTAGATCATCAGCCGGCCGACGAGCGGCTCGCCGATGCCCGCGAGCAGCTTGATGGCCTCGTTGACCTGGATCGAGCCGATCGACGCGCACAGCACGCCGAGGACGCCGCCCTCGGCGCACGACGGGACCATGCCGGGGGGCGGGGGCTCCGGGTACAGGCAGCGGTAGCAGGGGCCGTGCTCGGACCAGAACACCGAGGCCTGGCCGTCGAAGCGGTAGATCGAGCCCCACACGTACGGCTTGCCGAGCAGCACGCACGCGTCGTTGACCAGGTAGCGGGTCGCGAAGTTGTCGGTGCCGTCGACGATCAGGTCGTACTGGGAGAAGATCTCCATCACGTTCTCGGCTTCGAGCCGGGTCTCGTGCAGGACGACGTTCACGTACGGGTTGATGCCCAGAACCGAGTCGCGGGCGGACTCGGCCTTCGAGCGGCCGATGTCGGACTGGCTGTGGATGATCTGGCGTTGCAGGTTCGACTCGTCGACCTCGTCGAACTCCACGATGCCGAGCGTGCCGACACCGGCGGCGGCGAGGTACATCAGGGCGGGCGAACCGAGACCGCCGGCGCCGACACACAGCACCTTGGCGTTCTTGAGCCGCTTCTGCCCGTCCATGCCCACATCGGGGATGATCAGGTGACGCGAATATCTGCGGACCTCGTCAACGGTGAGCTCGGCGGCCGGCTCGACCAGGGGTGGCAGCGACACAGGGACCTCAGCAATACGGTTGGTCGGTCTCAGACGGTAGGGGCGCGCGTTCGCACACGCATCCCTGCAACACTGCCACGCCGGTCTTCATTCCAAGACACCCGGTCCGCAGGCCGAGACGTCCCGCGGTCACATGGTGGGCGGCGACCGGTCCGCACCCCCTTCGGCACCGGGCTCGCCGCCTCTCCCGGAGCCGGCCTCAGGGGTCGCTCCGGGGGCCTCGGCGGTGGCCCGTACGAGCCGGTCCCAGTAGCCGGGCAGGCCGGACCACGGGTCCGTGCCGCCGCGGTCGCCGCGGTCGGTCAGGCACACGGTGGCCGCGCCCTGCCAGCGGGCGATGCGCAGGGCGCCGTCCAGATGCACGCCGGGCACGGAGTGCACGAGGTGGACGAATGTGGACGGCGGGTGCGCCGCGGTCCACTGCGGGGCCTCCGACCAGCGGTAACGGTCCCAGGGACCGGCGAAGGTGACGAGCTGGTCGGCGAATTCGGCGTAGCGCGGGTGCGGGTGGACGCCGTGCCCGAGCACGACGGGCCCGGAGCCCGTGGTGCGCTGCTCGCCCGCCGCCGGCCGGCGGGCGAGCAGCGCGCGCAGCGTCGTCACCGCCCAGTGGCAGTCGGCTGCGTGGTCGCGGCCGGTGGGCGCGCGGTCCAGGTAGAAGCCGTCGACCTGGTACCAGTCGAGGTAGCGGGACGCGTCGGACACCAGCTCACCGAAGGGCCGGTCGCCGTACGCGGCGTCCAGCGTCCCGAGGAGTGGGACGCCGTTCTCACGGACGCGCGCGGTGACCTCCCCGTACAGCGGATCCGGCCGGCTCCCCGGCCCGCGGCTCACGTCGAACGCGGCCCAGCGCAGGTCGGCCCCCGGCCGGGCGAGCTCCGCCCATTCGGCCGGGGCCATGAGCGGGTGCACCAGCCCCGGTACGGCGAGCGCGGTGGTACCGGGCGTGCGGCCGGCGGTCGCCGGCGGCCTGGTCAGACGCGGCATGCCGCCTCCATCCACACGTCGGCCAGCGATTCCTCCAGGCCGATGCGCGGCCGCCAGCCCAGCCGGTCGCGGGCGGTACGGACGTCGGCCTGCTGCCACAGGCCGCAGCCGTCCGGGTACGGCGGCGCCGACGCGCCGCCCGCCGGCGGCTCGTCCAGCTCGCGCACCACGCCCTCGTAGCCCGCGACGTGCGCGAGGGCCGCGGCCATGTCGCGCATCCGGACCGCGCGGCCGCTGCCGATGTTCACCACGCCCTGCGCCGCCGACAGCGACGCCGCGTGCACCGCGCGGGCGACGTCCCGCGCGTCGACGAAGTCACGCTGCACCGCGAGCCCGCCGAGCCGCAGCTCGGGCTCGCCGTTCTGCATCGCGCGGCGCAGCGCCTCGGCGACCCGCCCGAGCGGGGCCCCGGTCGGCGTACCCGGCCCCACGGGGCTGAACACCCGCAGCACCACGGCGTCCAGGCCCGAGCCCAGCACCAGCTCCGTCGCGGCGAGCTTGCTCACCCCGTACGGCCCGCCGGGCCGCGGCGCCGCGTCCTCCCCCGTCGACGAACCGGCGGGCGACGGCCCGTACTCCGACCCGCACCCCACCTGCACCAGCCGCGCCCCGATCCCGCTGCGCCGCATCGCCTCGCACACGGTCGCGACGGCGACGGTGTTCTGCCGCGTCAGCTCCCGCGCGCCCCCCCGCGTCGTCCCGGCGCAATTGACGACCACCCCCGGGTGCACCGCGTCCAGAAACCGCGCGAGCACGCCCGGCGCCCCGCTGGACAGGTCGAACCTGACGTCGGCGTCGTCGCTGCGCCCCAACGCGGTGAGCTGCACCGCCGGATCCGCGAGCAGACGCTCCGCGACATGCCGCCCCAGGAACCCGTCGGCCCCGAGCAGGAGCACCCTCATCGAAGACCTCCCTGCTCGGCTCCACGGGGCGACCCCGCCGAGGGCCGTGCGCCCCTGCGGGCGACCGCGCCGTGCGCGGGGGTGCGGTAGTCGGGGCCGGCGCCCCGGCCGCCGAGGGGACGGGTGACCTCGCCGGGAGCGGTGCGCGTCGGCGCGCGGTGGGCCGCGCCGGGGGCGGCGGACGGACGGGCGGGGCATGGCGCCGACGGTGCGGCCCCTGGGGGCGCAGGCGCTGGGCGGGGGGTGAGGGTGGTCAAGGGTCTCGTTCTCCTGGTGGGTTGTGACGGGGTCAGTCGCGGGCGTACGGCAGCGCGCGGTGCGCGGCCGCGCGGCCGAGCAGCCGGAAGGCCTGGACGGCGAGGACGAGGGCGGCGGCGCCGCACACCGCGGCCTCCGCCGTGCCGCCCGAGGGCACGGCGTGGCCGGGGGCGGCGGCGAGCGCGAGGGTCAGCGCCTCGGCCGCGCACGCCGCGGCGAGGCCGGCCGCCGCAGGCCCCGGGTGGCCGTGGACGGCGAGCAGCCGGGCGGTGAAGAGCAGCACGCCGAGCGCCGCGGGCCCGGCGATCGGCGCCGACCCGGCCATGGCGGCGGCGAGCAGCAGCAGGCCGGTCAGCGCGGCGACGTACCCGGCGAGGGCCGCGGCGAGCCGGGGCCGTACGGCGTCGGCGAACTCGGCGAGGCCGTGGCTCGGCGCGAGCTGGGCGCGGGCGGCGGCCGCGAACCAGCGCGCCAGCAGCGCTGCCGGCAGCAGGCTCAGGGCCAGCGCGGCGAACGCCGCCGTGCCCGCCCCCGCGTCGAACCGCCCCCGCCCGGCGGACGCGGCGACGGCCGGCGGCCCGTACAGCGCGAAGGCGAGCAGCCCGTACGCCCATACGGCCGCGCCCGCGCCGTACGCGACGCGCAGCGGCCCGCGGCGCAGCGCCGCCCACAGCGCGGCGGCGACCAGCGCCGCGACCGGCCCCGCCGCCGCGGGCAGCCCCGCGGCCAGGACGCAGCCCGCGCCCGGCAGCAGGTGCGCGGCGACGTCCCGCCCGCGCAGCCGGACGCTGCCCGCCGCCGGACGCCGCGGCTGCTCCGCCACCCGCGCCGCGCGCGGCACGCGGGCGTACAGCTCCTCGGCGAGACCGAACACGTCCCGGTGCCGCAGCCGCCGGGCCTCCCCGTCGCTGACGCCGTACGCCTCCAGCCCGGCGGCGATCTCCCATGCGTCGACGGCCCCCGCGAGCATGTCCCGGTGCCGGTGCATCACCGCCCGCACGGGGTCGGCGGGCCCCCGCCGAGCGCCCCCCACTCCCCCGGACCCCGGGTCCGCTGCCGGACTCCGGGGCACCACCTGCCCGCACCGCGCGCGGCGAGGCGATACCCGCGGGGGCGGCGACGCCGACCGCTTCGCCCGCCTCACCGGGCGTGGCGCAGGCGGGAGGCTCGGAAGAGCGGCCAGCGCCGCGCGCGGAGGACGTACCGAATGCCGCACCGGACGTTCGCGGCGCGGCGAGCCCGGCGGCAGAGCCCACCAGCCCGCGTGGCGCCTCCCCGGCAGGGGCGACGGGCCCGCCGGGAAGTCCGGCCTCGGCGGGCGCGGCCTGCGGGGCGGCGGCAGCCCGCGCGGGGACGTCCACCGTGTCGCCCGTCCCCGGGCCGGACGCCGCACCAGGCGTGGCGAGACCCGAGCGCCGTGGGTCTTCGGCGGACCCGGGTGGGCGTACGGGGCCGAGGCCGTCGTCGGGGGGCGGTATCGGGGCGGGGCGGGGG
>NZ_JOHY01000098.1 GCF_000721495.1 Streptomyces sp. NRRL F-5123 | reverse complement strand
CCGCCCTGCCCTTCCCCACCCCACGGGTGGTCGGGCGCCGAAGGGACATCGGGAGGGGAGGACGGTCACCCGCCCACCCCTGCCTCCACCGGCGGGAACGGCCCCCGCAGGAATGCGCTTCCCAGCGCGGCACCAACTCCGGATGAGGGTGAACGCGCATTCCGAGGAGGTACCCCCGGAGTGGCCCCCGACCCCACCCACCTCGGGCGGCGAGGTGCCCCGCCGGGTACGCCGGGGGCGCGTGGGGGTACCTCCCAGGCGAAGCTCTGGGGGAGAACTGCGCGAGCAACCCCCCACGCACGGACGATCGCGACGCCCACCGCACCAGGCACCCCGCCGCAGGCTCAGCCCCGGCGGCAAGCCGACCTCACCGCCCGGACGGATCCGCCGGGTGCGGGGCGACGAGGGGAAGGCCCGCCGCGAGGCGGGATTCGCATGCGGCAACCAGCTCCGCATACGCGGCCGCCCCCATGAGCTCGGTGAGCTCGGCCCGGTACGAGACGTACACCGGCTCCCCCCCACCGTGCGCGGAGGTCGCGGACGTGCACCACCAGTGCAGGTCGTGACCGCCGGGGCCCCAGCCCCTGCGGTCGTACTCACCGATCGAGACGACGAGCACGCGCGTGTCGTCGGGCCGGTCGACCCACTCGAAGGTGCGGCGGATCGGCAGCTGCCAGCACACGTCGGGCTTGGTCTCCAGCGGCTCGCGGTTCTCGCGCAGGGCGAGGGCGTGCAGCGCGCAGCCCTGGCCGCCGGGGAAGCCGGCGCGGTTGGAGAAGATGCAGGCCCCGTCCACGACACGGGTCTGCCGCTCACCGTCCTCGTTCTCCTCGGCCCAGTGGCCGTCCCGTCCGGTGCCGAGGCCGTGGAACTGCCAGTCGTCCGCGGTGAGCCGGGCCACGTGCCCGGCGACCCGCTTCTCGTCGTCGTCGTCGGAGAAGTGCGCGCCCAGCGAGCAGCAGCCGTCGTCCGCGCGCCCGGCGACGATGCCCTGGCAGCCCTGCCCGAAGACGCACGTCCAGCGCGATGTCAGCCAGGTCAGGTCGCACCGGAAGACCTGCTCCTCGTCCGCCGGGTCGGCGAATTCCAGCCATGCCCGCGCGAAGTCGAGACCCGCCTCGTCGCCCACCGCGACCTGCTCCCCGCCGCTGCGGGCCGTCACCTTTGCCACGCGCCCAGCGTAAGACCGTATTGCCCTGTTTCCCCTCACCGCCCCGCAATGAGCCCGCCGGGACGCCCCCGGTGGCACTCCGCGACGGCCCGCGACGGCCCGACAACAGGCACCCTCCCCGCGCCGCCCGCGGCAGGGAAGCGCGCCCCCACCAACTCGGCCCCCGGCCGTAAAGTGCTGCCCATGCGACTGGGAGTGCTCGACGTGGGGTCCAACACCGTCCACCTGCTGGTGGTGGACGCGCACCCGGGCGCGCGCCCGCTGCCCGCGTACTCGCACAAGGCCGAGCTCCGCCTCGCCCAGCTCCTCGACGCGGACGGCGCGATCAGCGCCGAGGGCGTCGAGCGCCTCGTGAGCACCGTTGCGGACGCGATGCGCGTCGCGGAGGACAAGGGCGCCGAGGACGTCCTGCCCTTCGCGACCTCCGCCGTGCGCGAGGCGGCGAACGGCGAGGCCGTGCTCGCGCGCGTCGAGCAGGAGACCGGCGTGCGGCTGACGGTGCTGTCCGGCGAGGACGAGTCGCGGCTGACCTTCCTCGCCGTACGCCGCTGGTTCGGCTGGTCGGCAGGCAAGCTGCTGGTGCTGGACATCGGCGGCGGCTCGCTGGAGGTCGGCTACGGCATGGACGAGTACCCGGACGCCGCCGTGTCGCTGCCGCTCGGCGCGGGTCGGCTGACCAGCGGATGGCTGCCGGGCGACCCGCCCACCGCGCAGGACGTACGGGCGCTGCGCCGGCACGTCCGCACCGAGATCGCCCGCACCGTCGCGGAATTCGCCCGCCTCGGGCCCGCCGACCATGCCGTGGGCACGTCCAAGACCTTCCGCCAGCTGGCCCGTATCGCGGGCGCGGCGCGCAGCGCGGACGGGCTGTATGTGCAGCGGGTGCTGCGGCGCGGGGCGCTGGAGGAGTGGGTGCCGCGGCTCGCGGGGATGGCCGCGCGGCAGCGCGCGAACCTGCCCGGCGTGTCCGAGGGCCGCGCCGGCCAGCTGCTCGCGGGCGCGCTGGTGGCGGAGGCGGCGATGGATCTCTACGGGGCCGGCGAGCTGGAGATCTGCCCGTGGGCCCTGCGCGAGGGCGTGATCCTGCGCAAGCTCGACGTGATGGCGGCGGGCATCGCGAGCGCGGCCTCGGCGGGCGCGACGGCCGAGGCCCCGGCCACCGGCACCCGCACCGTCACAGACACCCGCACCGCCGCGGACACCCGCGCCGGCACCGCCGCAGACACCCGCACGGGCGGCGGAACCGCCACCCCGCCGGGCCCTGTGGCCAATTCCACACCACCCACCCCACCCGCCCCCGCACCGGCGCAGAACGGTGTTTCGGGCACCACCGTCGCCCGCCGCAGAGGCTGAGACCCCGCTTCCGGCACCGACCCCGGCCGTACGCTGGCCTGCATGGCCGACGCACCCGACGCAGCCCCCGGCACGCCGCCCCACGGCACCGTGCCGCCGGCAGGCGTGCCCGGCGGGGCCACCGGCCGCCTGACGGACCACGCCTCCGACCACGCCCCCGTCCGCGCACCCGGCGGAGCCCTCCGCGGAGCACCCGGCGCCGTACCGGTCGCCCTCTCCACCGCCTCCGTCTACCCCGAGTCGACGGCGACGGCCTTCGAGATCGCCGCCCGCCTCGGCTACGACGGCGTCGAGGTCATGGTGTGGACGGACCCGGTCAGCCAGGACGTCGACGCCCTGCGCCGGCTCTCGGACTACCACGCCGTGCCGATCCTCGCGGTGCACGCGCCCTGCCTGCTGATCACCCAGCGGGTGTGGTCCACCGACCCGTGGGTCAAGCTCCAGCGCGCGAAGGCCGCGGCCGAGCGGCTCGGCGCGTCGACCGTCGTCGTCCACCCGCCCTTCCGCTGGCAGCGCTCGTACGCGCGCGACTTCGTCCGCGGGGTCTGGCGGATGGCGGACGAGACCGACATCCGCTTCGCCGTCGAGAACATGTACCCCTGGCGCTACCGCGACCGCGAGATGGCCGCGTACGCCCCGGACTGGGACGTCACCCGGGAGGACTACCGGCATTTCACGGTGGACCTCTCGCACGCGGCGACCTCGCGCACCGGCGTGCTGGAGATGGCCGCGCGGATGGGCGACCGGCTCGCGCACGTCCACCTCGGCGACGGCAACGGCTCGGCGAAGGACGAGCACCTCGTGCCGGGGCGCGGCACCCAGCCCTGCGCCGAGCTGCTGCGCTCCCTCGCGGGACGCGGCTTCGCCGGCCACGTGGTCGTGGAGGTCAACACGCGGCGGGCCATGTCGTCCGCGGAGCGCGAGGCCGACCTCGCCGAGGCCCTGGCCTTCGCCCGCCGCCACCTGGTCCGCCCGCCGGTCGCGAGCCGCCCGGCGCGCTGAGTCGCCCGACCTGCTGAGCCGGCCGCCTGCGAGGACCGCGGAACAGCCGTGCGAGTCGAACCCGCCTTCCGTCATCCGGACGGGTTGTCCGGATCCTGGGCGACGGGCGTACCCTCGACGGCACGGCCGCGAGCCGCGGCCTCGTACGAACGCAAGTGAACCCTAGGGAGTGGAACCGTGCCCGAGCTGAGGTCACGTACGGTCACCCACGGCCGCAACATGGCGGGCGCGCGCGCCCTCATGCGCGCATCCGGCGTGGACAACGCCGACATCGGCAAGCCGATCGTCGCGGTCGCCAACAGCTTCACCGAGTTCGTACCGGGGCACACCCACCTCCAGCCGGTCGGCCGGATCGTCTCCGAGGCGATCAAGGCGGCCGGCGCGGTGCCGCGCGAGTTCAACACGATCGCCGTGGACGACGGCATCGCGATGGGCCACGGCGGCATGCTCTACTCGCTGCCGTCGCGCGACCTGATCGCCGACTCGGTCGAGTACATGGTGCAGGCGCACTGCGCGGACGCGCTGATCTGCATCTCCAACTGCGACAAGATCACCCCGGGCATGCTGATGGCCGCGCTGCGGCTGAACATCCCGACGGTCTTCGTCTCCGGCGGCCCGATGGAGGCCGGCCGGGCGACCCTCGTCGACGGCACGGTCCGCAAGCTGGACCTGATCAACGCGATCTCCGACGCCGTCAACGAGAGCGTGTCGGACGCCGACATCCTCCGTATCGAGGAGAACGCCTGCCCGACCTGCGGGTCCTGCTCCGGCATGTTCACCGCCAACTCGATGAACTGCCTGACCGAGGCGATCGGCCTGGCCCTGCCCGGCAACGGCTCGGTGCTCGCCACCCACACCGCCCGCAAGGCGCTGTACGAGGACGCGGGCCGCACCGTCGTCGAGCTGACCCGGCGCTACTACGAGCAGGACGACGCCACCGTGCTGCCGCGCAACATCGCCACCGGCGCCGCGTTCGAGAACGCGATGGCCCTGGACATCGCGATGGGCGGCTCCACCAACACGATCCTGCACCTGCTGGCCGCCGCCCAGGAGGCGGAGCTGGACTACGGCCTGACCGACATCGACGCGGTCTCGCGCCGGGTGCCGTGCCTGGCCAAGGTCGCCCCGAACGTCGCGCCGACGGGCACGTACTACATGGAGGACGTGCACCGCGCGGGCGGCATCCCGGCGATCCTCGGCGAGCTGTACCGCGGCGGGCTGCTCAACGAGGACGTGCACACCGTGCACTCCCGCTCGGTCAAGGACTGGCTCGGCACGTGGGACGTGCGCGGCGGCTCCCCGTCGGCGGAGGCCGTCGAGCTCTTCCACGCCGCCCCGGGCTGTGTGCGCTCGGCGTCGGCCTTCTCGCAGTCCGAGCGCTGGGAGACGCTGGACACCGACGCGGCCGGCGGCTGCATCCGCGACGTCGAGCACGCCTACTCCCAGGACGGCGGTCTCGCGGTGCTGCGCGGCAACCTCGCCGTGGACGGCGCCGTGGTCAAGACGGCGGGCGTGGACGAGTCGATCTGGACGTTCGAGGGTCCGGCGGTCGTGTGCGAGTCGCAGGAGGAGGCCGTCGAGAAGATCCTCCGCAAGGAGATCACGCCCGGCGACGTCGTCGTGATCCGCTACGAGGGCCCGCGCGGCGGTCCGGGCATGCAGGAGATGCTCTACCCGACCTCGTACCTGAAGGGCCGCGGGCTCGGAAAGTCCTGCGCGCTGATCACCGACGGCCGCTTCTCCGGCGGCACTTCGGGCCTGTCCATCGGCCACGCCTCCCCGGAGGCGGCCTCGGGCGGCACGATCGCGCTGGTCGAGGACGGTGACCGGATCCGTATCGACATCCCCGGCCGGACGATGGAACTCCTTGTGTCCGACGAGGAGCTGGCCGCCCGCCGGGAGGCCCTGGGCGGCGTGTACAAGCCGCGCGTCCCGCGCGACCGGCAGGTCTCGGCGGCGCTGCGCGCGTACGCGGCGATGGCGACGAGCGCGGACCGCGGCGCGGTGCGCGACGTGAGCCTGCTGGAGCGCTGAGCCCACCAGCTGCTGCCGCCGTCCCCCGCGGGCAACTGCCCGCGGGGGACGGCGTTTTCGCGCCCGTGGGGGGTCTAGTCCAGGCCGAGGACCGCTGCGGCGCGGTCGGCCATCTTGGATTCGCCGAGGGCGTTGGGGTGGACGGGCACGAAGTTCGTGCCGAACAGCACCGGTTCGATCCAGCGGGTCCCGATCGGCTGGCAGGCGTCGTGGCCGTTGGAGGCCGCGGCCATGTCGACGTACGTCGCACCGGTCGCCGCCGCGGCGCGCTGCACGGCCGAGTTGAGGTGCGTCTGGAGGTCGCGCAGGTAGGGGATGTCGCCGGAGGCGATGGGCAGTTGCGCGAAGCAGCCGGGCACCGCGGCGGACGGCACGATCCACGGGTAGCCGAGGATCGCGACCTGCGCGTCGGGCGCCTTCGCGCGGACGGCCGCGAGCGCGCCCTTGAGCGCCTGGAAGGTGCCGCTGTCGACCTGGTCGGTGAACGTGCTCCCGTAGAGGCTCTGGCAGGGGTGGCCGAGACCGAGGGTGGCGATGCCGGCGGAGCCGCAGGCGAGGATCGCGTCGATGAAGGTGTTGTTGTCGTTGCCGCCGATCGTCATCGTCACCAGGTCGGTGCTCGTACTCAGGGCGTCCAACTGCGGTGCGACCAGGCCCGGGTACTGGGCACCGGCGAAGTCCTTCGTCTGCGCGGCGCCGCACGTGACGTCGTGCAGCGCGAGCCCTGCGCGGGCGGCGAGGACGTGGGGGTAGTTGGCGGAGGACCGGATGCACAGCAGCGAGGCGGCCGGGTCGAGCGGCAGGACGCCCGAGGCCGCGCTGTAGCTGTCGCCCAGCGCGACGTACGAGCGCTGGGCCAGCGGCTGGGCGTTCGGGGCCTGCTGCGCGTGCGCGGCGGGGGCGGTGAGTCCGAGGACGGCCACTGCCGCGGCGGCCAGGACGGCGGCGAGACCGCGGGCCCGGCCCCGGGCCCGGTGGGGGAGAACGCGCATCGACATCTCTCCTCGTTTCGTGGGGGTATGTGACGAGATCGGGTGAAGTCGGCGCTGCTCCGCAGAAGTTACTGACTGGTCAGTCTGTGGTCAATGGTCTGCGCACCCGCCGGTCGCCAGGGCGTTCACTTCTTCACGGTTTCGCCGCACGCCCGTCGCGTTCACGCACCCTTCGCCGTACGGGACTTCCCTCCCGCGCACCCGCCGCCATCCTGGAGACCAGGGGCCAAGCAGGGGGAGCGGCGATGGAGTTCACGATCAGCCGGCGCGTCCGGCGGCGCGGAGCCGGCATGCTGTGCGCGGCGGCCGTCATCACCGCAGGACTGGTGGCCTGGCTGATCTCCGGCAAGGGGCACGGCGTGGGGGGACCGCTCGTCGCCGCGGGCGCGGCCGCGCTGTGCGCCGGGCGCGGGCTCTGGGAGCTGCGGCGGGCCCGGCAGCCCTTCCGGCTGCGCGTCGACGCCTTCGGCCTCACCCTGCACGACGCCGAACTGAGCTGGGAGCAGATCGAGTCCGTCGCGCTGCGCTACACCTCGGCCGGCGACAGCGAGAGCGCCCCGCCCAGGCCCCACCTCACCGTGTGGCCCGCACCCGGCACCAAGCTCCCGCGCGAGCCCGACCGCACGTGGGACGGCCGCGTCTGCCACACCCTCCTCGACACCGACGACCTCGACCAGCCCCTCGGCCAACTCGCCGCCGCCCTCGCCGAGCACGGCGGAGCACGCTTCGAGACCGCACCGCGCGCCGTACGCCTGCCCACGCCCGTCACCGTCGCGGGACCCGAGCACCGCGTCCCCGGCGGCGACCACGTCTTCCGCACGCCCGGCCCGCCGACCGCCCTCCTCCTGGTCTGCCTCGTCCTCGCCCTCGCCGGCACCACCCCCTTCGCCGCGGCCGCCACCGGCCGCACCGACCTCGTCCCGCTGGTGCTGCTCGGCCCGCTCGTGCCCGTCGCCGCGGTCGGCTGGGTCGGCACGTTCTACTGGCTGTCGCGCCGCCGCCGCCCGCCCCGCCTCACCGTCGGACCCGGCGGTATCGCGTTCCGCGACTACGGCAAGGCCGAGGTCCACTTCTCCTGGCCGGAGGTCGCGGCCATCACGGTCGGCCCCCGCGGGGGCTCCACCGACACCCGCCCCTGGCTCATCGTCTGGCCCCTCCCGGGCGCGAGTCTGCCCTCCCACCTCACCCCCCACCTCGCCGACGGCCACCTCGCCTGCCACCTCGCCCCCCTCCACACCCTCCCCGGCGGCCCCGCCGCCCTTCCCGCCGTCCACGCCTTCGCCGGTGAACGCTTCTCGGGCCCGACGACCCACTGAACCGAACCCCGCGGACGGAGCCGCACCCCGCAGGAGCGCATGGGCGCACCTCCCGGCGAAGCCTGGGGGACAACCGCGCGGGCAGCACCCACCGCGCCGCGCATCGCCACCGGCGGAAAGGAGCGGATCGGACCGCCGCCGGACCACTTGCCCGCCGTGCCCATAATGGAAGGCGTGAGCGAGGACCAGCAGACAGCCGCCGCCCCCGAGGCCCCGGGGGCCACACCTCCCGACAAGGGCCCGGCGCCCGAGCCGATCCGCTTCTTCGGGACGACCTGGGTCGACCACGACCGCGGCTACGGCCTGCGCCGCCTCGGCGTCAGCGTGGGCTCGCTGGCCGCCGCCGCAGCCGGCGCCTTCGTGCTGAAGATCGGCTTCCAGGGCCTCGGCGACGCCAAGATCGGCACGTTCGTCACCGCCCTCGCCTTCATCGGCCTGGCCGTGTGCAGCGTCCTCGCCTTCCGTCACACGTGGCGCGGCTTCGCCGCCCGCCGCCCGGCCGGCGACGCCGACGGCACGCAGAGCCTCTACGCGATCGGCTTCGTCGGCGGCCTCCTCGCATACTTCGTGCGCTCCCTGTCCGAGGCCCCCGGCGAGGACCTCCGCCGTGCCGAGTACGTGGAGGCCCGCGCACGGTACGAGGCCCGCCAGTCCCGCCCGAAGGCGAAGCCGAAGCCCAAGGGCAAGCGCAAGCGCTGAGGCCGCCTCGCCCCGGCCCGCGGACGGCCACCGCGGGTGCGCCCCCGGCTGATCTTGCCGAGGCACTAGCATCGAGACGGTGACCACGACGGCATCCGAAGCGGCGGCCGCACTGCGGCGCGGCAAATACGTGAGCGTCACCACCTACCGGCGCGACGGCACCTCCGTGCCCACCCCGGTCTGGTACGCGCTCGGCGACGGCGAGCTGGTCTTCTGGACCGGCGCGACCAGCGGCAAGGTCAAGCGGCTGCGCAACAACCCCCGGGTGGTGATCGCCCCCTGCAACGCCCGCGGCCACGTCGCCCCCGGCGCCCCCGCCCTGGAGACGACCGCGCGCATCCTGGACGACGCGGGCAAGGCCGCCGCCCGCCGCCTCCTCGCCCGCCGGTACGCCCTGGTCCGGCTGGGCGACCTGGCCCGTCGGGTACTGCGCCGCACCGCCCGCCCCGATCAGGTCGGCATCAGCGTCGCCCTGTGAGCGGCGGCTCCGCCCCGTCCGGCCACGGACGCGAGGCCTACGGTGGCGAGGTGGCGGCCGGCAGCAGGCCGGGGGGCGGGGGACGGGGGCTATCTGCGGGTCCGGCGGAAGAGGCCGCGGCCCGCGGACGCCGGCCCGCCCGAGGGGGCCGCCCGGTAAGTGCCACGGGCCGGTACATTGCCCCGCCTCGGCACATTGCCACCGCTCGGCACATTGCCGCAGGGCCGGCAGTACACCGCACACCGGCCCCGCGGATTCACCTGCGCGCCGCGCTCACCGCGCCGATTCCGCCCACCACGGCCGCGACGACCGCGCCGTGCCACACACCCGTCCACACGCTGCCGAAGAAGCCCTCGCTGGTCAGCACCTGCCGCAGCACCAGGTCGGTGACGAACATCGCCGCCGCCGGCACTGCCGCCACCCGCCACGGGTGCTTGCGCGCCCACCGCCTGATACGGCGCTCCCGCCCCGCCTTCCCGTGCGCGGAATACCCCAGCACCGCGCCGGTGCCGCCCACGCAGAAGAAGAGCAGCGCGGCGATCGACAGCGACCCGCTGAGGATGCCGAGTCCGAAGTGCCCCTGCACCAGGTGCAGGGCCAGCGACACACCGCCGCCGAGCGCGCCGACGACGGCCGCGGGCCGCCACGGACCGAGGCTCGCCGAGGCGACGGCCAGCTGCCGCTTCTCCGCGCCGGTGGTCACGATTTCGCGGGATGAAGGGTTCATACCGCTACGGTCGCCCCGTCCCGGCCCTATGCGCCATAGGGGATGACCCTGACCCGCCCCCCACGGGCCACCCGGCCCGCGGGCGAGCCGCAGGGCCGTCGGCCGGGCTCGGCCGCGGACGGCCCCGACCGTCTCCCGGCCGGTTTTCCGGCCTGTGGACAACCCCGACCCGGTGTCCGCCGCACCCGGCATCATGGGGGCCATGACCCAGCGACACGTGGCCGTCCTCGGCACAGGAAAGATCGGCGAGGCCCTGCTCTCCGGCATGATCAGGGCCGGGTGGGCGCCCGCCGACCTGCTCGTCACCGCCCGCCGCCCGGAGCGCGCCGAAGAGCTGCGCGCCCGCTACGGTGTCGAGCCGGTCGACACCGCGGAAGCCGCCAAGAGCGCCGACACCCTCATCCTGGCCGTCAAGCCGCAGGACATGTCCGCGCTGCTCGACGAGCTGGCCCCGCACCTGCCCGCCGACCGCCTGGTCATCAGCGCCGCCGCCGGCATCCCCACCACGTTCTTCGAGGAGCGCCTCGCCGAGGGCACCCCGGTCGTGCGCGTCATGCCCAACACCCCGGTGCTCGTCGACGAAGGCATGTCCGTGATCTCCGCCGGGCGCCATGCCGACGAGAGCCACCTCGCCCGCACCGAGGCCATCTTCCAGCCGGTCGGCAAGACCCTGCGCGTCCCGGAGAAGCAGCAGGACGCCGCGACCGCCCTGTCCGGCTCCGGGCCCGCGTACTTCTACTACCTCGTGGAGGCCATGACCGACGCCGGTATCCTCCTCGGCCTGCCCCGCGCCCAGGCGCACGACCTGATCGTGCAGTCCGCGATCGGTGCCGCAGTGATGCTCCGCGACAGCGGCGAACACCCCGTCAAGCTCCGCGAAGCCGTCACCTCGCCGGCGGGGACGACGATCAACGCCATCCGCGAGCTGGAGAACCACGGGGTGCGCGCCGCCCTCCTCGCCGCGCTCGAAGCCGCCCGCGACCGCAGCCGCGAGCTGGCCTCCGGCGCCTGACCGGCTCCTCCGCGCCACCCGCCGGGCAGTACGCCACCGGTCCGGCCCCTCCGCCCAAGGAGGAGCCGGACCCGGCGGCGCACCCGACGCCCTTCAGGCCGGCGGCAGCAGCCCGACCGCCCGGTAGGCCGCGTCCACCGTCGGCCGCGCGACCTCCCGCGCCCGGGCCGCACCCTCGCGCAGCACCCGGTCGAGATGCCCCTGGTCGGCGCTCAGCTCCGCGTGCCGCGCCCGGAGCGGCCGCAGCAGCTCCACCACCGCCTCCGCCGTGTCCCGCTTGATCACCCCGAAGCCCGCCCCGTCCGCGTCGTACGCCGCCGCGAGCGCCTCCGGGTCCTTGCCCGTGCAGGCCGCGAGGATCTCCAGCAGGTTCGCCAGCCCCGGCCGCGTCTCCCGGTCGAACGCCACCCCCGGCTCGCTGTCGGTCACCGCCCGCATGACCTTCTTCGCGATCACGTCCGGCTCGTCCAGCAGGTAGACGATCCCCGCGGTCGCGGCGTGCGACTTGCCCATCTTCGACGCCGGGTCCTGCAGGTCCATGACCCGCGCCGCAGCAGCCGGCCGCGTCGCCCGCGGTACGACGAACGTCGTCCCGTACCGCTGGTTGAAGCGCTCCGCCAGATCCCGGGTGAGCTCCACGTGCTGCGTCTGGTCCTCACCCACCGGCACCTCGTCGGCCGCGTACGCCAGGATGTCCGCCGCCATCAGCACCGGATACGTCAGCAGCGACAGCCGCACCCCCTGCCCGGCGGCCTGCGCCCGCGCGGACTTCTCCTTGTACTGGATCATCCGCCTCATCTCGCCGTCCGTGGCGACGCACTCCAGCAGGTACGACAGCCGCGCGTGCTCGTCGACATGGCTCTGCACGAAGAGCGTGCACACCTGCGGGTCCAGCCCCGCCGCCAGCAGCAGGCCCGCCGCCTGCCGGCTCAGCCGCCGTACCCGCGCCGGATCGTGCTCGACGGTCAGCGCGTGCAGGTCCGCCACGAAGAACAGCGACTCGGCCCGGTGCTGGTCCTCCTCCGCCCACCGCCGCAGGGCACCGAGATAGTTGCCCAGGGTCAGATGCCCCGTGGGTTTCACACCGCTGAGAGTCCGTGTCATGGTCGCCGTCTCCTGTCGTCCGTGGTTCGCCGGTCGATCTGCCTACTCGGGAGACCGCCGCTCACCACGGCCGCAGACAACGAAAACGGCCGCCGAAAGCGGCGGCCGTGGATGCGTACGTGAGTGCTGGGCCGCCTCTAGGCGGCCCACCACTGGGTGTCCTGACACGTACGCGACGTCATGGAGCCAGAGTAGCGCGCACCCCCCGGTTGTGAAGGTCCCGGCACGAAGTTGACACTCAACGGTCAGGTGCGTAACGTACTCCGGGCTGTCCGACGTGAGCGCCGATCATGGTCGTCCCCGGGCAGCCATTCCGCAGCAATCACTCGAACGACCACGGTCTGACGGCCGGGGGCGTCTGCGTGTGCGTTTTCGGAATGCGCGGATTCTGCGGAAGCAGAAGCCAAAGCCCTCCGATTTGGAACGGCCGAGGAACATCCGCTAAAGTCTCACTCGTCGGAACGGCCCAACAGCCGGAAAGACAAACCCCGCTGACTGGGGGTCAGGCACTGGAAAGCGTCTGATAGAGTCGGAAC
>NZ_JOHY01000097.1 GCF_000721495.1 Streptomyces sp. NRRL F-5123 | reverse complement strand
GGCCCCCCACCGCCCGCAGCGGGCCCGGACCACGCGGCATCCGGCCCACACCCCCCAGACGGAACCGGCAAACCGTCCGGCCGAACCTGCCCAAGCCCCACCGCACACCCGGCAACCCCGGGCCCCGCAACGTCCGACCTGCACCCTCCACACACCTGGCCAGGCCCCACCGCACACCCAGCAGCCCCGGGCCCCCCACCGCCCCCCGCGGGTCCGGCGGTTGCGGGTCCGGCAGCCTCCGCCGCTGTCCGGGTCGCCGTCAACCGGGCGTGCAGCGCCGCGAAATGGCCGCCCGGGGTCAGGGACGCGACCGCCGCGGCGTCCGCGGCCGTGTCGACGTCGCGGAGGGTCGGGAGCCGGCCGGTCCGCAGGCCCGCCGCGTGGAGGCGGGCCGCCAGCACCGCGCCCGTCTCCGCGACGGACATCGGCACGCCGAGCAGCAGCGCGGGGTCGGGGACGGCCAGGCCCAGCGCCCAGAAGCCGCCGTCCGCGGCGGGGCCGAACCACGCGTCGTACGTGCCGAAGTCCGTGCCCGTACGCAGCAGCGCGGGCGTGACCTGCGGGGTGTCCATGCCGATCAGCAGCGCCGGCCCCGCGCACGCGGCGAATGCCGCGGCCAGCCGCGCGTCCAGCCCGCCCGCGCACTGCGGGACGACGGTGAACCCGTCCGGCACCCACTCCCCCGGCCGCCCGTCGAGCACCAGCACCCGCCGCCGCGCGGGCGTCGCCGCGACCGCGGCGAACGTGTCGGCGAGCGAGGCCGCCGCGAGAGCCGCGGCCTCGCCCGCCGAGAAGTCCGGCATGAGCCGCGTCTTCACCCGCCCGGCGACGGGTTCCTTGGCGATCACCAGGACGTCCGTCACCGCCCGCCCCCTCCCGATCCGTCGCCGCCCGGGAGCGTCCCGTCCGCCCGGCCCGCCTGCCGCGGCACCGCCGCACCGGGCGCGTACGGGGGCTCCGCCAGGACCGCGCGCATGTCGCGCACCGCGTGCCAGGTGCCGCGCCAGGTGCCCGTCACCTTGGACCTGCCCTCCCGGGGGAGGTAGGGGACGTCCCGCTCGCGTACCCGCCAGCCCGCGTCGGCGGCGCGGACCACCGTCTGGAGGGGGTAGCCGCTGCGGCGGTCGGTCAGGCCGAGGGCGAGGAGGGATTCGCGGCGGGCGGCGCGCAGCGGGCCGAGGTCGTGCAGCCGCAGCCCCGTACGGCGGTGGAGGAGGACGGAGAGGGCGAGGTTGGCCGCGCGGGCGTGGGCGGGCCACGCGCCGCGCGCCACCGGACGGCGGCGGCCGAGGACGAGGTCGGCCTCCCCGCCCGCGACCGCCCGGACGAAGCCGGTGAGCAGGCCGGGGTCGAGGCTGGCGTCGCAGTCGCAGAAGCACACGATGTCGGCGGTCGAGGCTCGCAGCCCGGCGTGGCAGGCCGCTCCGTACCCGCGCCTCGGCTCGTGGACGACGACCGCGCCCAGGCCCCGGGCGATCTCCGCCGACCCGTCGCGCGAACCGTTGTCCACGACCACGGCCCGCCACCCGGCGGGGATACGTCCGAGAACCCAGGGCAGCGCACCGGCCTCGTCCAGGCAGGGGAGGACGACGTCCACGACGGCCGGCGGAGCGGCGGCGTCCGCGACGGCCGGCGGAGCGGCGGCGTCCGCGACGCCGGGGGCGGCGGCGGGCACGTCGGCGTATCCGGCAGCGGGCACCACGGCGCCCCCTCCTGGGTCCGCGGCGGCGCCCGCGACGAACGGCACGGCAGGCACCGGGCCAAGGCCCCCGGCATCGGGCGCGCCTGCCGCAAGCCGCATCCCAAAGCCCACGGTGGCGTCCGCGGCAGCCGACGCCACAACCGACACGGCAGCCGACTCGGCAACGTCAACGACAACGGACAGGGCGGCGTCGTCCACGCCGGGGGCCGGGACAGGATCCGCGACGGTTCGTACGGTGGCGTCCACACGGTGAGATCTCACGTCTGCCACCGTAGGAATTCCCGGCGGACATAGCGGACACGGACTCCTTACGAAACGCGGACGCCGGGCCCCCGGCGCCCCCCGGGGGGGAGCCGGTGGACGCGCCCCGGTGCGAGGCTGGAGGGCATGAGTACGCCAGCAGCACCGGCCCGGATCCTGGTCGTCGACGACGACCCGACCGTCGCGGAAGTCGTCACCGGCTACCTGCGCCGGGCCGGCCACACCGCCCTGCACGCCCCCGACGGCCCCACCGCGCTGGCCGAGGCCGCCGCCGGGGCGGTGGACCTCGTCGTCCTGGACCTGATGCTGCCCGGCATCGACGGCCTGGAGGTGTGCCGGCGGCTGCGGGCCGACCGCCCGCTGCCGGTGATCATGCTCACCGCGCGCGGCGACGAGGAGGACCGCATCGCCGGCCTCGAAATGGGCGCGGACGACTACGTCACGAAGCCGTTCAGCCCGCGCGAGCTCGTCCTGCGGGTGGACTCCGTGCTGCGCCGCGCCCGCTCCGGCCCGGGCACCCCGGCCGGCCCCGCGGGCGTGCTGCGCGCGGCCGGGCTCACCCTCGACACGGACGCCCGGCGCGCGGCGAAGGGCTCCGCCGAACTGACCCTCACCCTGCGCGAGTTCGACCTCCTCGCCTGGTTCCTGGCCCACCCCGGCCGCGCCCACAGCCGCGAGGAGCTGATGCGGGTGGTGTGGGGCTGGGAATTCGGCGACCTGTCCACGGTGACCGTCCACGTCCGCCGCCTGCGCGCGAAGATCGAGGACGACCCGGCGGCCCCCCGCCTGATCCGTACGGTGTGGGGCGTCGGCTACCGCTTCGACCCTCCGCCGGGCGGCACGGCTGCGGCATCCGCCTCCGACGCCCCCGGCAACCCCAGCCCCGCGCCGCCCCCGCCGCACACCGGCCCCCGGGCCCCGGGCGAGGGCTCCCGGCATTCCGGCGGACGGCCGGAGGCGGAGGAGGCGGAGGAGGCGGTCCGGCGCCTCCCCGCCGAGCCCCCCGCCGGGGGCGGTGGCGGCGGCACGGCCGTCCCCGCTCACCCCGCGCGCACGGGCGCCGACGCCAGAACACCCCCGGCGGGCGACCGGCGGCCGGCCGCCGTCCAGGGCCCCGGCGAGGGGGAGGCCTCGTGAAGGACATCCTCCTCATCGCCCTCTTCGCGCTCGGCGGCGCGGCGTGCGCCGGGCTGTCGGGCGCGATCGCACTGCGCCTCGTCCGGCACCGCTCCGTCGCCGTGTCGCTCGCGGTCGTCGCGGTCGTGGCCGTCACGACGATGCTGGGCGGCACGCTGGCCGTGGCGCAGGCGATGTTCCTGTCGCCGCACGACCTGCGGGTCGTCACCCTCGTCGCGGCCATGGCCGCGGTCGTCTCGCTCGCGACCGCGCTGCTCATGGGGCGCTGGGTGGTCGCCCGCAGCCGGGCGCTGACGCTCGCCGCGCGCGCCTTCGGGGACGGCGGCAGCTTCGCCGCCCCTCCCGTCGCGGCGACCGCCGAACTCGCCGCGCTCACCCGCGAGCTGGCCGCCACCAGCGACCGCCTGGCCGCCTCGCGCGAGCGGGAGCGCGCCCTGGAGTCGTCGCGCCGCGAGCTCGTCGCGTGGATCTCGCACGACCTGCGCACCCCGCTCGCCGGGCTGCGCGCGATGGCCGAGGCGCTGGAGGACGGCATGGCGGACGACCCCGCCCGCTACCACCGGCAGATCCGTACCGAGGTCGAGCGGCTCAACGGCATGGTCGGCGACCTCTTCGAGCTGTCCCGCATCCACGCGGGCGCCCTCACCCTCACCCCGAGCCGGGTCTCGCTGCGCGACCTCGCCGCCGACGCGATGCTGGGCGCGGATCCGCTGGCGCGCGAGCGCGGGGTGCGGCTGGTGGGCGACCGCATCGCCCATGTACCCGTCGAGGTGGACGGCAAGGAGATGACGCGGGTGCTCGCGAACCTGCTGAGCAACGCGATCCGGCACACCCCGCCGGACGGCACCGTCGCGGTGTCGGTGAGCCGCCACGACGGTACGGCGCTGCTGTCCGTGACGGACGCGTGCGGGGGCATTCCCGAGCAGGACCTTCCGCGGGTGTTCGACACGGGGTGGCGGGGCACCCCCGCCAGGACCCCGCCCTCCGGGGCGGGCCTCGGCCTGGCGATCGTCCGCGGCATCGTCGAGGCCCACGCGGGCCGCGCCGACGTCCACAACGTCCCCGGCGGCTGCCGCTTCGAGGTGGCGCTCCCCCTGGGCGCACCCCTTCCCTGACGGGGGACCTGCTGCCGTGGCCTGGGTGATCGCTCGGTCGTCGGGCCCGACTGGCGTACCGTGGAGGGACCATCCTTTGCCCGGGGGTAGACGTGGGCGTATTCGAGTCCGGAATCGGCGACCGTGTGGTGGAGTTGCGGCTCCGGCGGAACTTCACGCAAGAGGAACTGGCCCATGAGGCCGGGGTCTCGGTTGATGTGGTGCGGAAACTGGAGCAGGGGCGGCGGACATCGGCGAGGTTGACCACGATCAACGCCTTGGCCAGAGCACTGGACACGGAGCCTTCGTTTCTCGTGGGTCAGCCTTCGACGTTCGAGGCCAGTCGTCACACGGAATCGGAGCTGCCTTCGGTGCTTGCCCTGCGGCAGGCGGTGTCTCCTCTTTCGGATCTCATGGGTGGAGAGGCAGACCCGGAAGATCCGCCGACACTTGCGGAGCTGCAAGCGTCGCTCGCATCAACTGAGGTCATCCGGCGTGAGGGCCGCATGGGCGAGATCGGGAAGCTCTTGCCGGTGTTGATCCGCGACGCGCGTGCTGTCGTTCACGCCTCCACCGGTTCCGACGCTGCCGCGGCGCAATCGGTCCTGGCCGTGGCGTACCAAGTGGCTGCCACTACCTTGACGGCCCTCGGCAAAGAGGATGCGGCCTTTACGGCGATGGAACGTTCTTGGACGGCGATAAGGCACTGTGACGACCCGGACCTGGAGACGCTCGCCGCTTCCACACTGTCGTGGATCTTCACCAAGCAGGGCAGGCTCGACGATGCCGAGCGCGTTGCCATACTGCGGGCTGAACAGATCGAACCGGATTTCCGGTCCGCCCCCGAGGACCTGGCGCTGTGGGGTGTGCTGCTCCTGCGCGCGGCCACAGCAGCGGTAAGGCAGGAGCGCCAGGTCAGCGATCTGCTGAACATGGCCACCGGTGCGGCAGCAAGCATCGGCGCGGATCTGATGGTGTACGCGACTCCCTTCGGCCCGACAAATGCCGGAGTGGCGAAGGTGAACTTCCTCGTCGAATTGGAACGCAGCGACGAGGCGATTCGCGCCGCGCGTGCGGTTCCGGACCTCGGTTCCCTGCCGCCGACGTGGCGGGCTCGATTCCATGTCGACCGGGCCTTGGCCTACTTCGACCTCGACGACGACGTGGCTGCGGCCCGGGCGCTGTTGCTGGCTGAGCAGAACGCCCCTGAGTGGATGCGCTATCACTCCACATCACGCCGCCTGGTGGAGGATCTGCGCGGTCGGGTTCGACGCCGGGATGCGCCGGTATTGGGCCTGGCGGATCGCCTCGGACTCATCGGGTAGGACGCTGTGCCCTACTTGATCGCAAAGGTAGGGCAATACGGCGCTGTGACGGGCGGTCAGCAGTTTCTAGCGTGTGCCTCAGTAGACCCCCGCGGCCGTGAAGTCGGCCCGGGGGCGTGGCTCGACGCTGAATGGGAGCGCCAAACATGCGTGACTTTGTCGGACTTCGGTTCGAGCGAGTAATGAGCGTCTTCGGCCCGATCAATGCTCGCGTGTGGGTGGCGCGCTGATGAGCATGCGACTGCTGCCCTGGTCCGGCGAGGGCGGGAAGTCGTCCTATACGGGGCGACCGCCGGCAGCTTCGACGCGCTCACGCGCAAGCGCGGGGCGTTCAATCTGCTGGTGCGCGGACTTCGGGCCGCAAAGGCCGCGGGCGTCGCGGTGGAAATCGCGCTCATCATCACCAAGCGCAACGCCCACGAGGTATCGGCGATGCGGGCCATTGCCGAAAAGTACGCGACCTCGTTCACCGAGTACGCCAACATCTCCCCCACCTACGAGGGAACACCCGGCCCGCTCGCCGTCCAGGCGCCCGGATGGCTCGACAAGTCGGAGGTCTTCAGGGGCTGCCCGGCCGGCCACACGTTCTTCCACGTGGACCCGCACGGCTTCGCCACCATGTGCAAAGTCGGCCGGGAGAACCCCGTCAACCTCCTGACGGAGGGCCTGGACGGCCTCGTGCGTCTGCCCGGTATCGCAGACGCCCAAATGCTTCGCTCCGGTGGCTGCAGCGGCTGCCGACTCTCGGACACCTGCCGGGTATGTCGGCCGCTGGCAAGGGTCTACCAGGCAGCGAAGGCACCGCTCGAAATCTACTGCCAACACGGAAACGGAGATGATGCGCCATGACGGCTGTAGCCGTGGAGATCACCACTCGACCCCCGGTCGACAAGCCCACCCCTGTGACAGGAGTGGCTCCCGAGCCGACCGAGCTGGTCTTCGTGGATGATGTGGAGACCCTGACCGCAGGGGCCGTGCCGGGCTGCGGCGACGACAACCCGTACAACTGATCCCTCACCATTGGCGGGCCGGTCCGCGCACCGGTCCGCCAGTCCGTCCACGACGAGAGCGCAAGAGTGACGACCGCACGCATCGCCTTCGCCGTCCTTCCTTCGCGCTTGATCGCCGGGATCGAGGCCCGCACGGGGCCGATCACCGAGGTGGCGTCGGTACGAGAGGGGTACAACAGCGAGATTGCGGCGCGCATCCGATGTGCGACCGGGAGCTATTTCGTCAAGGGCCTCCAGGAGAGCCACAAACGCGCGTGGACGCAGGCACGAGAGGCAGAGATCAACCCGCACGTGGCCGGACTGTCATCGGCTCTCCGCTGGCACCTCACCGACTGCGGCTGGGATCTGCTGATCTTCGAGGCCCTGGACGGCCACCACGCCGACTACTCCCCCGGGTCGCCGGATCTGCGTGCTGTTGCCGCACTTCTCACGTCCGTAGCGAGAACGCCCTGTCCCGACCTCGGTCTGCGGCCCGTGAGCGATCGCCTCAAGGGCTACGTGTCCAAGCCGTCCGACACATCCCGCTTCGAGGGTGACGCGCTGGTGCACACCGACCCGAACAGCACCAACGTGATCGTGACGGGCTCTGCCGCCAAGTTGGTCGACTGGGCGTGGGCCTCTCGGGGGGCGGCGTGGCTGGACGCCGCCTACTGGGTCATCTGGCTGGTGGCCACCGGCAAGCACAGCCCGGCGTCGGCGGAACGGTGCGCCTCCGGCGTTCCGGGCTGGCGCGCGGCGCCGTCGGTGGCAGTCACCGCCTTCGCCGAGGCCAAGGCGAACTACTGGGACGAAGTCGCCGGGCCCGACCCCGACCCCTTTGCGGCGGGCGTACGGGCGGCGGCCTGCCAGTGGGCGGAGTACCGCCGCGGCGCCTAGTGGGTCGGCGGCGGGTCGTACAGGAGGGGTGGCGGGGCAGCCTCGCGGTGGGGCGCGCGACCGGCCCAACGGTGGAAGGCGGGGCGACCCACCGCAAGCCGCGCTCCCACCGCCCCCGGGCGGGGAAGCTCAGCCCGCGGCCGGTTCGCGCAGCCGGGCGGTGGCGAATTCGGTGACACCCGCCGCGAAGGCGACCTGCGGGGTCCACGCGAGGTCGCGGCGGGCGGCGGCGGAGTCCGCCGTGATGTGGCGGACGTCGCCGAGGCGGTATTCGCCGGTGGTCACCGGGGAGGGGCCACCCGCCGCCGAGGCGAGGGCCGCGGCGAGTTCGCCCACCGTGCGGGGTGAGCCGCTGCCGATGTTGTAAGGGGTACAGGCACCCGCGGGCCTCCCGTCGAGCGCGGCGAGCGCCGCGACGTTGGCCGCCGCGGCATCCGTGACGTGGACGAAGTCCCGCCGCTGGCGGCCGTCCTCGTAGACCCGCGGCGCCTCGCCCCTGGCCAGCGCGGAGCGGAAGAAGGACGCGACGCCCGCGTAGGGCGTGTCCCGCGGCATGCCGGGCCCGTACACGTTGTGGTAGCGCAGGGCCACCGCCCGCCCCCCGGTCGCGCGGGCCCAGGATCCGGCGAGGTGCTCCTGCGCGAGCTTCGTCGCCGCGTAGACGTTACGCGGGTCGGTGGGCGCGTCCTCGGCGACGAGACCGGGCAGCAGCGGCGCCCCGCACCGCGGGCAGGGCGGTTCGAAGCGCCCTGCGTCGAGGTCCACTGCCCGGCGCGGGCCGGGGCGTACGGTTCCGTGCTCGGCGCATTCGTAGCGGCCCTCCCCGTACACGACCATCGACCCGGCCAGGAGCAGTCGCCGTACACCCGCCTCGGCCATGCCTGCCAGCAGGACGGCGGTGCCGAGGTCGTTGCAGGAGACATACGCGGGGGCGTCGTGGACCCCGGAGCCGAGGCCGACCATGGCCGCCTGGTGGCACACGGCGTCCACGCCGCGCAGCGCGGCCCGTACCTCCTCGGCGTCCCGGACGTCGCCGTGCCGGAATGCGGCACCCGCCGGGATCTCGGGCGTACGGGGGTGGGCGGCGGGCAGCAGGGCGTCGAGCACGAGCGGCTCGTGGCCCTCCGCCGCGAGGGCCGTGACGATGTGGGAGCCGATGAACCCGGCTCCGCCGGTGACGAGGACGCGCATGCCCCGCACGCTAGGCGCCCCGCCCGCCGCCGGGGTGTCCCGGCGCCCGCCCGTAAGCCTTCCGTCAGATCCCGCGGCCTTCCGTCAGATCCCGCCCGGACCCGGGCACCCGCATCCCGGAGCCGCTGACCGGCGGACCCGCGGGATCCCGCCGCGAACGGGTCGGGTACGGTACGCGGTTGTCCGAAGCCGTCGTCCGGGAGCGGCTCTCCGAGAGCGGCTGTCCGGAACCGCCGGTGGGCACCGCGTCCGGTCCGGCCGACCGCGCCCCGGCGGATGGGAGCCGTCCTGTGAGCACCACCCCTGCCGATTCCCCCGCCCCCGGCGCCGTGGGCGTCTTCTCGGCCGGGCGGCACCGGCTGGGCGAAGGCCCGCTGTGGGATCCGCGCACCCGCACCCTGCACTGGGTGGACATCGTCGCGGGCGAGGTGCTGAGCCGCCCCGAGGACGCGGATGCCGCCCGGGTCACCGGGGTCGGCACCGACGTCGGCTGCCTCGGGCTGACCGCCGACCCGCAGGTCCTGGTCGCGGCGCTGCGCACGGGCTGGCATCTGCTGGACCTGCGCACCGGCGCGCTGCGGCTGCTGGCCGACCCCGAGCCCGGCCGCCCGTCGTCCCGCTTCAACGACGGCGCCGTCGATGCGGCCGGGCGCTTCTGGTCCGGCACGCTGGAGGACGACCCGCCCGGCCCGGACGGGCGCCTGCACGTACTGGGCGGCGACGGCTCGTACCGTACGGCCGCAGGGGGCTTCCGGTGCGCGAACGGCATCGACTGGTCACCCGACGGCCGGTGGATGTACGTCGTCGACTCCGGCCGCGACCGCGTCCACCGCTACGCCTTCGACGCCGCGACCGGCGCGCTCGGCGCCCGCGAGGTCCTCGCCGACACCACCGCACTGGACGGCATCCCGGACGGGCTGCGGGTGGACGCGGCCGGCGACGTGTGGTGCGCGTTCTGGGACGGCGCCCATCTCACGCGCTTCGCCCCGGACGGCACCGTGCGCGAGCGCGTCGAGCTGCCCGTGCTGCGGCCGACGAGCATCGCCTTCGGCGGCCCGGACCTGCGGACGATGTTCGTCACGTCCGCCGCCCGCGGTCTGACCGCCGAGCAGCTGACGCGATGGCCGCTGTCGGGCGCGCTGCTGCGCCGTGACGCCGCGGTGCCGGGGCTTCCCGCCCACCACTTCGGCGCTGCGTAGCCGTTCGGTTACGACGTGCTCGCGGGGGCGTCCTCCGGGGAGGTGCGCTGCGCGCGCATCACGACCTTGCCGGACGAGAGGTCTATCGGGCCGCGGGCGGGGTCGCCGTTGCCCTCCTCGTCGCGGAACAGCTCCAGGCGGTTGCGCTCGTCGTCCGTGTGCTTGCGGGACGGCGCGAACAGATC
The DNA here is from genome assembly GCF_000721495.1 of Streptomyces sp. NRRL F-5123. Lineage (GTDB taxonomy): Bacteria > Actinomycetota > Actinomycetes > Streptomycetales > Streptomycetaceae > Actinacidiphila. Next base: position 13,967 of record NZ_JOHY01000097.1, on the reverse strand, counting down.
TTCCAGGATGTTGAACATGCGGACCTCCCGGGAGCCGACCGGCAGCAGGCGCTGTCCACCACAGGCTACGCCCGAAACGGCGCGGACGGCCGGGCCGCAATTCCCGTGGCCCGGCCGCCCGCACGCAGTGCGACGACCCGGTTACGCCGTGGTGACCACGACGTTGTCGAAGTCGGCGGTGCCCTGGTACGTGCTCAGGCCCGCCGCGCCGGAGGTGAACGTGCCGTCGCTCGCGCTCACCACGGACGCGCCGTTGACGTAGCCGGTGAGCGTGCTGCCCTGGGCGGACAGCCGCACGGTGTAGGCGGTGCCGGTGTCGACCGTGAAGGACGCACTGGCCAGCACCTTGCTGGTACCGCCCGAGACGCGGCGGATCTCGGCCTTGTTCGCGTCGCGCAGCACGAGCGCGTAGTAGTCGGAGGCGTCCTGCGCGCGGGCCAGGACGGCGACGTACTCGCCGGAGCCGTCGAAGAGGGTGGGCTTGACGGAGGCCTGCACGCTCTGCGCCGTCCAGCCCGGCGACCCGGCCAGCGCGACCGCGGTGCCGGCCACGGTGGACTGGGTGAGGACGTGCGAGCCGGCCGAGCGCACCGCCCACGAGCCGCCGGCGGTGGTCCAGCCGCTCGCGTTGCCGTCCTCGAAGTCGTCGCTGAGCAGGGTGCCGCCGGTGGGCGGGGTGGTGGGCGGCGTCGTCGGGGGAGTGGTGGGGGGAGTGGTCGGGGGCGTCGTCGGCGGGGTCGTGGGCGGGGTCGTGGGCGGGGCTTGGCCGCCGAAGGTCACCTTGAGGGTGCCGTCGGAGGCGAAGGACCAGTTGAGGGCGCCGTCGTAGGAGGAGCAGCGGGAGCCGTTGGTGCCGCTCCAGAACTGGTTGGAGCTGTCGGCGTCGCCCACTGTCTTGTCGTTGCTGCCGCTGCCGCTGCGGCAGGACGTGTTGCTGCGGAAGACCGAAGTGCCCGCGTCGAAGGAGAAGTTGCGCTCGGTGTTGTCGATGCTGACGTTGCCCGAGATCGTCATCGTGCCGGGGGGTGACCGGGCCGATCGGGCCGGTGTCGGTCTTGGTGTAGAGGTCCCAGCCGTCGTCGATGTTGTTGTGCGACACGTCGTAGCGGAAGACGTTGCCGGTGCCGGTGGTGAGCTTGGCGGCGAAGCCGTCGGCGTCCTCGCCGTCGCTGTCGGCGTTGTCGTGCGACTCCGAGCTGATGACCAGGTTGTTCGACGGCCACTTGTCCTGCGGGGTGCTGGACGCGATCCGGCCGAGCTGGAGGCCCGAGTCGCGGTTGAAGGCCGTCACGGTGCGCTCGATGACGTTGTTGCTGCCGCCGACGTAGATGCCGTTGTCGCCCGCGCGCTGCACGGTGAGCCCGTAGACGTGCCAGTACGACGCCATGAGCGCAAGGCCGCGGTTGGCCGGGTCCTCGCTCTGCGCGGAGAAGTCCAGCACCGGGGTCTCGCCGGGGTAGGCCGACAGCTCCTTGAGGGCGCCGGAGGAGCCGTTGTTGCCGTCGGCGATGGTGACGGTCTGCGCGTAGCTGTACGTGCCGCCGCGCATGTAGATGGTGCCGCCCGCGGTGATCCGGCTGATCGCCGACGTGAGGGTGGTCGGCGCGGACTGCGTACCGGCGGCGCCGTCGGTGCCGCCCGGGGCGACGTACAGCGCGTTGGCGTTGAGCTGCGGCTGCGCTTGCGGCTGCGCCGCCTGCGACACGCCGGGGTGCAGGGCGAGCAGCCCCGCGGCCGCGAGGCCCGCGGCGGCGACCCCGGCCGCGGCCTTGGCGCGAACGTCGCGCCGGTGGGGGGAGGGGGAGGGGGAGGTGCTGGTGTGTTTCACGGTGCTGATACCTCTCGTCCGAAAGGTGCGTGGGGGGTGAGCTGCCCGGGACGTGGCGCGGGCAGCTCGAATCAGCGTGCATGAAAGCGATTACTAGCGCAGGCGCGCACGAAAAGGCGGCACTGACCCCGCCATTGCCGCGCCAGCGCGGCGACCGCCTGCCAACGTAGCAAGCGCTTGCTGCCCCGTCAACGAAGTGGCGATGCTCTGTGCTCCGCTGGGTTGGGGGGTGCTCGGCGCGGCGGCGCGGGCGGAACGCGCGGGCAGCGCGGCGCGGGCGGAACGCGCGGGCAGCGCGGCGCGGGCGGAACGCGCGGGCAGCGCGGCGCGGGCGGAACGCGCGGGCAGCGCGGGGCGAGTGCAACTCGGCCCGCGGGGCCGAAACAGGTACCGCCGGGGCGACGGGCAGGTGCGGAGGGAGCGGGTGCGGCGGAAAGGCGGCTCGGGGCGGAGCCGGTCGGCCGCCGGGACGGGGCGGGGCGCTGCTCACCGTCCCCCGAGCAGGGTTCAGGCCACAACTCGGGCGACGCGGCAGCGCCGGGCGAACGCACACGCACCGCGGGCCGCACGACAACAGCGGCGCCCGGCAAGCCCGACCCGCCGCGCAGGGCCTGAGCAAGTGCGGCCCGCGGGACGGGCAGGTGCGGCGGAAAGGCGGCTCGGGGCGGAGCCGGTCGGCCGCCGGGACGGGGCGGGGCGCTCCTCACCGTCCCCCGAGCAGGGTTCAGGCCAAGGCGGCGGTGGCCCCCGTACCCACCCACCCACGATAGGCGGCCATGTCGACGTTGCTGCCGCACACGATCGTGGCCACGTGGCGCCCGGCGAAGCGGTCGCGGTCCTCCAGGATCGCCGCGACGCCGAGGGCGGCGGAGGGTTCGGCGACGAGGCCGGCGTGGTCGAAGAGCATCCGCATCCCGGTGACGATCGACGACTCCCGGACCAGGACGGCGTCGTCGGCGGCCAGGAGGAGGTCGTCCAGGACGGCCGGGATGGGGTGGCGGCCGGCGACGCCGTCGGCGATGGTCACGGCCGTGTCGGTGCTGACGACGCGGCGCTGCCGCCACGAGAGCGTCAACGCCGGGGCGCCCAGCGGCTGTACGCAGATCACCTCGGTGCCGGGCACCAGGGCCTTCAGCACGTGCCCGACGCCGGTGGCCAGCGCACCGCCGCCGAGCGCGATCAGGACGGCGTCGAACGGCTCGGCCGCGTCGGCGAGTTCGAGGCCGATGGTCGCCGCGCCCTCGCACGTCTCGATGTCGAGGCTGTCCTCGACCAGCCGTATGCCGTCGCGGCGTGCGGTGTCCGCGGCGCGCTCGCGCGCCAACTCGTGGTCTCCGTCGACGAGTTCGAGCGTGGCGCCCAGCGCGCGGATGCGGTCGAGCTTGGCCGCGGTCGCGTGGCGGGACGCCACGACGGTGACGTCGAGCCCGCGGCGCCCTCCGGACCAGGCGAGGGCCTGCCCGAGGTTGCCCGCGCTGGCGCACACCGCGGCCCCCGCCCCCTCCCCCGCGAGCCGGCTCGCGACCAGTTCCGTACCGCGGCCCTTGAAGCTGCGCACGGGGTTGGCCGTTTCGAGCTTGACGCTCACCGCGCAGCCGAGCGCGGGCGCCAGCGCGTCGCAGCGGTAGAGCGGGGTGTCGAGGAAGACGGGGTCGATGACCCGGCGCGCCGCCCGGATCCGGTCGAGGTCGAGGCGTGTCTGCTGCATGACACGGCAGCGTAGGGGCGGGGACGGCGGGCCCGCCCGGCGGATCGGACTCCGCCGGGCGGCCCCGGGCCGTGAGCGGCCGTCAGCCGCGCTCAGTCGCACCGCCCGCACACGTGCCCCCGCCGTACGACGGACCGGGAGGCGACCGGCGCCGCCGCGCGCGCCCACCGGTCGCGGGGAGCGCGGTGCGGGGCCGGACCGTACGGCGACTGCCAGGCGGGCCGCCCGGTCCGGCCGCGGTCGGCCCGGTCGCGACGGCGCCCGGCCCGCGGGCCCGCCGCCGGGAGGGCGAGCACGGCGACGCACCGCAGGCACCCGCCGGGGCCCTCGTGGCCCGTGCCGGGAAGGAAGGCGCGGCCCGTCCGGAGGCGCCCGGGGGCACATCCGCGGCAGCGGTGGAGAACGTTCAGCAGGCAGGCGGGCACGCCCACCCCAAGGGTCGTGGACACAGGGATACACCGTTTCCAGTGAGAGAACCGCAGCGGAGAGCAGCGCGGCGCACGGACGCGACGCGCGACGGATTCAGCGCTCGGGGTGTCTCACGAGGTGTACAACGGCGTGTCCTTCACAAGGCGGGCTGCTGCGGCCACCGGCACGCTAGCACCGAGGGGAGACCGGCTCCACGGATTTGCCGGGGAGGAGCGGCGGTCAGGCCCCGCCGCTACGGTCGCGCACGTGCACAGCCGCGGCGGTCAGGCCCCGCCGCTACGGTCGCGCACGTGCACGGCGTGCCCGTAGCACCCCTCGGGCGGCGCGGCCAGCAGCGGCGGAACCCGCGCGCTCACCGCCGCGACCGGCGCGGAGCGGGTGGTGGCGTCGTGCGCGTCCTTGTCTGCCCACAGCTGCGTCAGCCACAGCGTGTCCGGGTCGTCGAGGGCCTCGTTGACGCTGTACGAGAGCAGCCCGCAGTCCTCGCCGCCCGCACGAAGGCCCTCCACGAGCACGGCGACCAGCTCGTCCCGCCGCCCCGGCAGCGCGGTCATCCGCCCGTAGACGCTGAACGCCTTCCCCTCGGCCATCCTGCTCCCCCTTCGCCCGCCGCGGGCCCGCCGCCCGGCGGCGCGCCGGGGCCGAGCCTACCGACCGCGAGCGCGGGTCGCCCTCGCGCCCGGCGCGCAGGCCGCCCCCGTACCGGAGTCCGGGGCGCCGTTGCCCTGCTCCGGCGGCGGAGAGAGTACTGGGCTTCGTGGTCGACGCGGATCACGGGGAGTACGCCGCGGAGGCGGACCTCGACAGCCCGACCGGCGAACTCACCTTCTCCAGCCCGGGAGTCGAGCTTGCCGACGGGCCGGGCCCGGCCGTCCCCCGGGGCGCTGCGCGCCCGGATCTGCTGCCTCCTGTCCGAACCTCCGCCGTGCCGCCACCGGGCGGGGCCTCGGCGACCGCTTCCTCCACCGGATCGGCCTGTGGCCGTACGACCGGCCGCGGGGACTCGCCGTCCGCAAGCAGGGCCCGGTCGTGTGGGCGGGTGAGGGGCTTCGATTCGGATCCCCGCCCCCGCGTCACTCCGCGCAGCCCAGGCGGTGGGTGGACAGGGCCAGGTCGTCCAGGCGCAGGTCGTAGGAGGACGGGGTGGGGCCGGGCTGGTAGAGCTGCCAGCCCATGCGGACGGTATCGATGCGGGGGAGGACGAAGTCGACCGGGTTGCCGCCGTGGGCGGTGGTGTCGACGGTGAGGTCGGGGTGTGCGCGGCCGTCGAGCCAGACCGAGACCTGGTTGTCCGACGCGTCGAGCCGCCACTCGACGCACGTCCAGCGGCCGGCCTCCGCGGGGGAGGCCGCCTGCCAGTTCGTCCAGTCGCCGGTCGGGCCGCCGTCCGAGCCGACGCCCCACAGGTCCGTACCGCCGCCCACGGTGGGCACGTACTGGCCGCCGATCGGCCGGACCACGCTGCCGTCGCCCGTGCCGGTGGCTTCCACGAGGGTGAAGTGGGCCCAGTCCGGGGCGGACGGCAGCGCGTCGATCCGTACCCGCATCCGGCCGTAGAAGCTGTTGCGGGGCGCCGAGAGGCCGGTGACCTCGACGAACGCGTGCCCGTTGCCCTCGGTGCGGACATGCAGCACCTGCCCGGCCCGGTGGCCGCGGCCGTGCGCAGTGTCCCGTTCCACGGCGACGGTGCCGTTCGCCGCGTTCACCCCCCAGCCGTGCCCGGTGGTGGCGCCGCGCGGCAGGGCCTCGAAGTCCTCGCAGAACAGCAGCGTGCCGCGGGCGTCGGCGCAACTGCCGTGCGGGTGCGCGGGGGCGCCGCTCGCGGTGGCGGCCGAGCCGATGACCGCGAGTGCCAGTGCGCCCGCGAGCGCGGCCGCCCTGCGCGTCATGACGGTGATGTGCCCCACGGCTCCTCCGGTAGGTAGGCGAACGGTCCGGCCGCGCAGCACCCTAGGGCGGGCGGGACGCGGCCGCCAGGGTGCCTACGGTCAACGGGCCCGCGCGGCACGGTGGTTGGGCAGCGGGGCGGCCGTGCGGGAAGCAACTCCGCTCCCGGGACGTTGAGCGCGGTGGCACCGTCGGCACGCGGCCGTCCGGCGCGGAGCCGTCGGGACCTGTCCGGCCGACGAGATGACGGGATGCGGTGGCCACGCGATGAAGGCAGTGCGCTTCCACGAGTACGGCGGGATCGGCGTGCTGCGCGTCGAGGACGTGGAACGCCCTGTGCCCGGCCCCGGCCAGGTGCTGGTCGAGGTGCGTGCCGCCGGGATCCAGCCCGGCGAGGTGATGATCCGCGAAGGCGCGCGGCACCGCCGCTGGCCGGCGGTCTTCCCCTCCGGGCAGGGCAGCGACCTGGCGGGCGTCGTGGTGGAGGCCGGCCCGGAGGTACGCGGCTTCGCGGTGGGCGACGAGGTGCTGGGCTTCACCCACCGCAGGGCGAGCCATGCGGAGTTCGTCGTGGTCGACGACGTGCACCTGGTCGCCCGCCCCGAGGGGCTGCCCTGGGACGTGGCCGGGGCGCTGTACGTGGCCGGTACGACCGCCTACGCCACGGTGTTCGCGGTGGACCCCGGGCCGTCCGACACCGTCGTCGTCTCGGGCGCGGCGGGTGGCGTCGGGGCGCTCGCGGTCCAGCTGGCACACCGCCGGGGCGCCACGGTGATCGGGCTCGCCGCCGAGCGGAACCACCCGTGGCTCAGGGACCACGGGGTCGTCCCGGTCGCCTACGGGCAGGGCGCGGCCGAGCGGGTCCGGCAGGCCTCCGGCGGCGCGGTCGACGCGTTCATCGACACCTACGGCGACGGTTACGTGGACCTGGCGGTCGAACTGGGCGTACGCCCCGAGCGGATCAACACGATCCGGGACTGGCAGGCGGCGGCCCGTGTCGGCGCCCGCACCTACGGCGAGGGCGCGGCGGCCTCCGCGGTCGTCCTCGGCGAACTGGCCCGGCTCGCCGCCCGCGGCGAACTGGACGTCCCGATCGCCGCCACCTACCCGCTGGCACGGGTCCAGGACGCCTTCCGCGACCTGGAGGGCCACCACGCCCCCGGCAAGGTCGTCCTCCACCCCTGACCGCCGCCCCGCACTTCCGCGTCAGCGCACCCAGTCCTTCAACGGCTCGGTGTCCAGGGTGATCCCCACGGGCTCGGGCAGTGTGACCGTCCTGCCGAAGGAACGCCGGGCGACGTTGCCGTACGCGCCGTCCTCGGGCTCGCTGAACACCAGCAGCTCGCACGACTCGCGGTCGACGAGCAGGTACACCGGGATGCCGGTCTCGGCGTACGCGCGCGGCTTCTCGTCGCGGTCCCGCTTGTCGGTGTCGTTGTCGTACGACGTCACCTCGACCACCGTCACCACCTGGTCGGCGGCCGCCCACTCCCCCTGGCCGGCAAAACTGCCTTTCGATGCCAGGGTCCCGTCCGGCTTCGCGCGACCCCTGCGGTACGTCTCCACCTTCAGGCCGCGTTCCGGGTAGAGCCACAGGTCGGGGCGCTGCTGCACGCAGTGCTCCATGACCCGGCGGACGATCTCGTCGTGATCCCCGTCCGGCGCGGCCTTGGCCCCTGGCTTCCCGTGGACGAACTCCAGCCGAACGCCCTCCCGCTCGGCACCGGCAGCGATGCGCTCGAACTCCTCGGCGGGCATCCGGGGGCGATCCTCAGCGACGGTCATCGCGCACCTCCGTCCTCCGCGTCCGCGCCCGGGAACACCGGCACGCGTCCAGCCCAGGTCTCGGCGGCCACCAGGACGGACACGCGGCCGGACCGCGCGGCGGCGGCGTGGGGCGGCCGGGCTCCGGCGGTCGGTGCGGGGCGAGCCGGGCGCGGGGTGCGGGTGTGCGGGGCGCGGGTGTGCGGAAATACGCGAGGGCCGTGCGTTCCGCACAAGCTCGGCCGCGACGTGCAGGGTTGACGCATCGTCGCAGGTCACAGCCGGTTGACGCGCGTTGATTCGCTCGGGCAGTCTGATGCCCGTCCGGTTCCCGTCCCCACGAGCCACAGGAGTTGCCATGCTGAGACGCGCGCTGCGCCCCCTGCTCACATTTGTCATGCTCTTAACATTTACTTGCGCCGGGACCGCCCTCACCGCGGGCACCGCGCACGCCGACGAGTGCTACACCTGGGGGCGCACCCTCTCGCAGGGCGCGAGCGGCGAGGACGTCCGCCAGCTCCAGATCCGCGTCGCCGGATATCCGGGGTACGGCGCGGTGCTCGCGATCGACGGGCAGTTCGGGCCCGCCACCAAGTCGGCCGTCATCCGCTTCCAGCAGGCGTACGGGCTCGGGGCCGACGGGATCGCCGGCGCGCAGACGTACGGCAAGATCTACGCGCTGCAGGACGCCGACTGCACGCCCGCGCACTTCGCGTACAGCGAGCTCAACAACTGCAACTCCACCTGGGCGGGCGGGGCGGTGAGCGCCGCCACGGCCCGCTCCAACGCGCTGCGCCTGATGTGGCAGCTCGAAGCACTGCGGCACGCCCTCGGCGACCGCCCCATCACCATCAGCAGCGGCTTCCGCTCCTACTCCTGCAACAGCGCGGCGGGTGGCGCGTCCAACAGCAACCACCTGTACGGCAAGGCGGCCGACCTCACCGGCACGCCCAGCTACTGCTCCCTCGACCTCGAAGCCCGCTACCACGGCTTCAGCGAGATCCTCGGCCCCGGCTACCCCGGCCACAGCACGCACGCCCACGTCGGCGACCAGGGCTCCCGCTACTGGTCCGCCTCGCAGTGCGGCATCTGACCCACCCGGTGACCTGCCCGGCCCCGCGGGCCGCTCCGCGACACGGGAGCGGCCCGCGTTGCCGGCTCGGGCCCGCGGCATACGGGGCAGGTCCCCGCGGAGCCGGTCCGCGACCTTGACAGCGGCAGGCGGGCGCTGGCCTTATCTATGGGAGCGCTCCCATACTCCATCGGGCCCCCACGGGCCTCCCCCCACACGGAGTTCCCATGCCAAGCACAAGCAGCACCAGCAGGACGCGCAGCCGTCCGCACCACAGCAGAGCGGCCCTCGCCTTCGGCGCCGTGCTCGCGATGCTCTCGCTCACCACCGCCGCGGTGCACGCCTCGGGCGCGCAGGCGCGCGGCAGCGCGCAGGCCGCCGGGCTGCCGTACCAGGACCCGTCGCTGCCGGTCGCGCAGCGCGTCGACGACCTGCTCGGGCGGATGTCGCTCGACGAGAAGATCGGGCAGATGACGCAGGTCGACCGCACCGCGCTGGCCGCGGCCCCGAACGACCTCGCCGCCTACCGCATCGGCTCGGTGCTGTCGGGCGGCGGGTCGGCGCCGAGCCCGAACAGCGCCGGCTCGTGGGCCGACATGTACGACGGCTTCCAGCGCACCGCGCTCAGCACACCGCTGGGCATCCCGATGATCTACGGCATCGACGCCGTGCACGGCGACAACAACGTCTACGGCGCCACGATCTTCCCGCACAACATCGGCCTCGGCGCGACGCGCGACGCCGGCCTCGTGCAGCAGATCGGGCACGCGACCGCCGAGGAGGTGTCGGGGACCGGCATCGACTGGGACTTCGCGCCCTGCCTGTGCGTGGCGCGCAACGACCGCTGGGGGCGCACGTACGAGTCCTTCGGCGAGACGCCCGACCTGCCCTCGCAGATGACGTCGGAGATCACCGGCCTCCAGGGCGAGACGCTCGGCGGGCCCGCCTCCGTACTGGCCACCGCCAAGCACTACATCGGCGACGGCGGCACGGACGGCGGGGTCAACGAGGGCAACGCCACGCTGACGGAAGCGGAGTTGCGGGCGATCCACCTGCCGCCGTTCAAGGCCGCGGTGGACCGCGGGGTCGGCTCGGTCATGGTGTCCTACAGCAGCTGGAACGGCGTGAAGGACCACGCCAACCACTACCTGATCACCGACCTGCTCAAGGGCGAACTCGGCTTCTCCGGCTTCGTGGTGTCGGACTGGGCGGGCGTCGACAAGATCGACGGCGCGCAGGGCTTCACGGCCGCCGAGGTCGCGACCGCCGTCAACGCGGGCATCGACATGGTCATGGTGCCGACCGACTACAAGGCGTTCGTGAGCGACCTGAGGAGCGACGTCTCCTCGGGGGCCGTGAGCACGGCCAGGATCGATGACGCCAACCGCCGCATCCTCACCAAGAAGTTCGAACTCGGGCTGTTCGAACATCCGTTGACCGACCGCTCGTACACCTCCACGGTCGGCTCCGCCGACCACCGGGCGCTGGCCCGCAAGGCGGTGCGCGAGTCGCAGGTGCTGCTCAAGAACGACGGCGGGGTGCTGCCGCTGGCGAAGTCGGCGAAGGTCTTCGTGGCGGGCAAGTCCGCGGACGACATCGGCAACCAGAGCGGCGGCTGGACGATCAGCTGGCAGGGCGCGAGCGGCGCGACGACGCAGGGCACGACGATCCTGCAGGGCATCAGGTCGGCCGTGAACAACTCCTCGCAGGTGACGTACAGCAAGACCGGCGACGGGATCTCGTCGGCGTACGACGTGGCCGTGGCCGTCATCGGCGAGACCCCGTACGCCGAGGGGCAGGGCGACCGCACCGGGTCGATGGGCCTGGACCAGACGGACCTGGCTGTGCTCGCCAAGCTCAAGGCGAGCGGCGTGCCGGTCGTGACCGTGCTGGTGTCGGGCCGCCCGCTCGACATCGCCGCCCAACTCCCGGACTGGAAGGCGCTGGTGGCGGCCTGGCTGCCCGGCACCGAGGGCAACGGCGTCTCCGACGTGCTCTTCGGCGACTACGCGCCCACCGGCAAGCTGCCGGTGTCGTGGATGCAGAGCGCGTCGCAGGAGCCGGTCAACGACGGCGACGGCAAGACCCCGCTCTTCCCGTACGGCTACGGGCTGACGTACGGCACCACCACGCCGCCCACCACCCCGCCGCCCACCACTCCCCCGCCCACCACGCCGCCCGCGGGCAGCGGCTGCACGGCCACCTTCACGCTGACCAACTCCTGGTCCGGCGGCTTCCAGGCGGACGTGAGCGTCACGAACAAGGGCGCCTCGGCGCTCGGCGGCTGGAAGGTGGCGTGGACGCAGTCCGGCGCGACGATCAGCAGTCTGTGGAACGGCACTCTCGCGCAGAACGGCAGCGCCGTCACGGTGACCAACGCGCCCTACAACGGGGCGGTGGCGCCCGGCGCCTCGGTCTCCTTCGGCTTCACCGCCAACGGGTCGGCCCCGTCACCGCTCCCCGTGCCGACCTGCACGGCCTCCTAGGCCGCCCCCGCCTCCCCGGCCACCGTGCCCGCAGGGCCTGTTCGGCCCGGCTCCCCCCCTCCGGGAGCCGGGCCGCTCCCGGTGCCGACCGGCTCCTTCCGGGCGGCACCGGTGCCTGTCGCCGTCACGCCGAGCAGCGCGACCAGCAGCCCGGCGGCGACGAACGCCAGCCCGGCGAGGAAGGCGGCGCTCATCCCGTGCACGGTCACGTAGTCGGCCGCCTCGTCCGGCGCGAGGTGCGCGGGGACGTGGTGGGCGGCCCGGCGGCCCGCCGTGCCGAAGACGGTCACCAGGACACTGAGCCCCAGCGCCGAGCCCAGCCACTGCGTCGACTCCAGCAGCGCCGAGCCGGCGCCCGACTCGGCCTCCGAGATCCCGCCCAGGATCAGTGAGTTGAGCGCGGTGAAGGCCGTTCCCGCACCCGCGCCGAACAGCAGGGTCGGGCCGAGCACACCGCCCGCGTACGTCGTCGACAGGTCCGTCCGCTCTGCGAGCCACAGCATGCCCGCCACCAGCATCGCGACGCCCGCAACGGCGACGGCCCGGTGGCCGAAGCGCCTGAGCAGCTGGGCCGCCGCGCCGCCCGCCGCCATCAGGCCCGCGGCCATCGGCAGGAAGCCGAGACCGGCCCGCAGCGGGCTGAAGTGCAGCACGTTCTGCAGGAGTTGGGTGAGGAAGAAGTTCATGCCCGCCATCGGGGCGGCGAGCACCAGCAGGCCGACGTAGCCGGCCGAGCGGTTGCGGTCGCGCAGCAGCCGCAGCGGGGTGAGCGGCTGCTCGGCCCGCCGTTCCGCGGCGGCGAAGGCGGTCAGCAGCACGACGGCGGCGGCGAAGAGGCCGTACGCGGGCCGGTCGCGCCAGCCGGTGGCGGCGATCCGCAGGAAGGCGTAGATCAGGGAGAGCATGCCGCCGGTGGACAGCAGCGCGCCGGGCAGGTCGAAGCGGCCCGGGACGCGCGGGGCCTCGTCGACGAAGAGCGGGGTGAGGGCGAGGACGGCGACGGCGATCGGCACCGTCACGAACATGACCCAGCGCCAGGACGCCCACGCCGTGAGCATGCCGCCCGCGACCAGGCCGAGCGCGAGGCTCGCCGCGTAGGAGCCGGCGACCGCGCCGAGCGCCCGGTCGCGCTGCCGCCCTGCCGGGAAGTTGCCGCTGATCAGGGCGAGCGCACTGGGCGCGGCGAGCGCGGCCCCGACGCCCTGCACGGCCCGCGCGGCCAGCAGCACGCCGGACGTCGGGGCGAGGCCGCCGGTCAGCGAGGCGAGGGCGAAGAGGGCGAGGCCGGCCGTGAAGACCCGGCGGCGGCCGAGCAGGTCGCCGATCCGGCCGCCGAGCAGCAGCAGTCCGCCGAAGGCGAGCATGTACGAACTGCCCACCCAGGCAAGGCCGGTGGGCGAGAAGTGCAGGGCGCGGTGGATGTCGGGCAGTGCGATGTTCACGACCGTCGCGTCGAGGCCGACCATGAAGTGGCAGCCGACGATGACGGCCAGGGCGGCGCCGGAGCGGCCCGGATACCGCGCGGCGCCGGCCCGCGGATCCGCAGCGGGCGCGCCCGAGCCCGGGTGGCCTAATGTTGCTCCGGACGACGACGACGGCGATACGGTCATGGATGCCCCCCGGGCGAACGGCACGGCGCGACTCCGCCGCGCACTTAGTGAACGTCGGCGTTCACTATCGCAGGGGGTGGTCCGCGCGCGCAACAACTCGCGCCGCGCGGGCGGGGGTTCAGGGCGGCACGGGGGACGAGGGGGACGCAGCGATGGAGCCGACGAGCACCCGCGACCTGCCCCGCGTACCCGGCACCGCGCACGCGCCCGGCACGGACCCCGGCCCCGGCCCCACCCGTGCGTCCGGCCCCCACCCCGCCCCGGGCACCGCCCACGCCGCAGGCCGCCCGGCCGCCGACGGAGGCCCCGAGGGCGGCCCCGCCCCCGTCCGCACGCGGCGCAGGGGCGGCGCGCTGCGCGCCGCCATCGTCGAGGCCGTCCTCCAGCAGCTCGCCGCCGCCGGCTACGACCGGCTCACCATGGACAGCGTCGCCGCCGCCGCCGGCACGGGCAAGGCCGCGCTCTACCGGCGCTGGGGCAACAAGGAGGAGCTGGTCGCCGACGCGCTCGGCTCCGTCCTGCCCGACCTGTCCGCCCTGCCGCTCGGCGGCACCGTGCGCGAGGACGTGCTGGCGCTGCTGACCGCCATGCGGGACGCGATGAACCTCGCCAACGGCGCCGCCTTCCAGAACGTCAAGCAGGAGGGCGGCGAGGACGCGTTCGGCAAGGTCTACGCGGTGATCCAGCACCGGGTGCTGGACGCCTGCCAGGAGGCCCTCCTCGGGGTGCTGCGGCGCGGCGCGGCGGCCGGCGAGGTCCGCCCCGCGGCGGTCAACGCCACGCTGGCCAACGCGGGCCCGGCGATGCTCATCCACTACGCCGTCACCCGCGGGTGCGAGGTGCCGGACTCCTACGTGACGTCGGTCGTCGACGACGTCGTCCTGGTCGCCGCCCTCCCCTGACCACCCCTCCCGTCGGGTGCCCGGCGCCGTCCCCCTCCTCCGGCGCCGGGCACCCGGCACAGAACCCGACGCCGAGCCCGGCACGACGGGCCGCCAGATTCCGGCCGTTGTCCGGAGCCGCCACCACTACGTGCGGCGGCGGCCGGGCACTCCCCCGCCAGGGGCCCGGCCGCCGCCCGTATCCGGGGCCCCGGCTGGTGCTGTGACCGGGAGGGTTTGCCGGTAGCTTGCGGCGTCCGGTGCGGTGCGTCGCAAGGCGCCGGATCGGCCTCGTAGTGGGC
>NZ_JOHY01000096.1 GCF_000721495.1 Streptomyces sp. NRRL F-5123 | reverse complement strand
GCCCCCGCAGGAATGCGCTTCCCAGCGCGGCACCAACTCCGGATGAGGGTGAACGCGCATTCCGAGGAGGTACCCCCGGAGTGGCCCCCGACCCCACCCCCGCACGGAGCGCGCGATGCCCCGCGGGGCAACGCCGGCCAACGCGGGCAACGCCGGCCAACGCCGGCCAACGAGGAGCAGCCCGCGGCGCCCGGGGCCTCAGGGGCGCGGAGAACCGCGCGAACGACCCATCACAGCGGACGGTCCCGGCAGGAACAGCCCAGGGCGCCCACGAGGGCCCTGCGGAGAAGGGAGAATGCGGGGGTGCGCTATTTCGTGCTGGGGGTCACCGAGGCGAGGCAGCGCGACGGCGCCCCCGTCGCGCTCGGCGGCGGGCGCGTGCGGGCGCTCGCGGCCGCGCTGGCCCTGAGCGCCGGCCGCCCCGTCCCCACGGACACCCTCATCGAGTACGTATGGGCCGCGGACCCGCCCGCGGACGCGACGGGTGCCCTCCAGGCCCTGGTCGCCCGGCTGCGCAAAGCGCTGGGCCGCGACGCGGTGACGTCGGAGCCGGGCGGCTACCGCCTCGCCGCCGAGCCCGACGCAGTCGACCTCTTCGTGTTCGAGCGGCTCGTCCACGAGGCCGAGGAAGCCCTCGCGGCAAGCGACCCGCGGCTCGCGTCGGAGGTGCTGGCCCGTGGCCTGGCCCTGTGGCGCGGCCCCGCGCTCGCCGACCTCCCGGAGCGCGCCGTCCCCGCCGCCCGCCCCGAGGCCCTGCGCCGTACCGCCCAGCGGCTCCGCGTGGACGCGGAACTCGCGCTGGGCCGCGCCGCCGACGTACTCCCCGAGCTGCGCGAGGCCGTCCTCGCGTACCCCCTCGACGAGGTCTTCCGCGTGCAGCTGATCAGCGCGCTGCGCGCCACCGGCCGGACCGCCGACGCCCTCGTGGCGTACGAAGAGGCCCGCGAGACCCTCGCCGACGTCCTGGGCGCGGACCCCGGCCCGGAGCTGCGCGCCCTGCACGCCGACCTGCTGCGGCAGGGCGAGGAGCCCGCCCCGGGCAGCACCCGGCGGCCACCGGAGGCGCCCGACCGGCCGCGCCCCGCAGGGAATCTGCGCGCCCGCCTCACGAGCTTCGTCGGCCGCGAGACCGACCTGCGCGACCTGGACGCGGACATCGCCCACGCCCGCCTCGTGACTCTCACCGGCCCCGGCGGTACGGGCAAGACCCGACTCGCCCAGGAGGCCGCGGAGGCGGCGGCCGCCGGCTTCCCGGACGGCGTGTGGCTCGCGGAGCTGGCCCCGCTCGACGACCCCGCCGCGATCCCGTACGCCGTGCTGAACGCCCTGGGCCGCCGTGACGCGCACGTCCTGGGCGCGGGGCCGATGCGGCCGGAGCCGCACGGCGAGGATCCGGTGGCGCGGCTGCTGGAGCACTGCGCGTCGCGCCGCCTGCTGCTCGTGCTGGACAACTGCGAGCACCTGATCGCGGCGGCGGCGACGCTCACCGCCGAGCTGCTCGCCGCCTGCCCGGCCGTCACGGTGCTGGCCACCAGCCGCGAGCCGCTGGGCGTCCCCGGCGAGGTGGTCCGCCCGGTCGAGCCGCTGCCCCTCCCCACGGCCCACCGCCTGTTCGCCGAGCGCGCCGCCGCCGTACGCCCCGCCGCGGCCCCGTACGCCAACGGCGCCGCGGCGGACGGGAGCGCCGCCGATGACGAGGCCGTGACGGAGATCTGCCGGCGGCTGGACGGACTGCCGCTCGCGATCGAGCTGGCCGCCGCCCGGCTGCGGGCACTCACCCCGCAGCAGATCGCACAGCGGCTCGACGACCGCTTCCGGCTGCTGACCAGCGGCAGCCGCACCGTGCTGCCGCGCCAGCAGACGCTGCGCGCGGTCGTCGACTGGAGCTGGGACCTGCTCACGGACGGCGAGCGCGCCGCGCTGTGCGCGCTGAGCGTCTTCGCGGGCGGCTGCACGCTGGCCGCCGCCGAGGCCGTGTGCGGCCCGGACGCGTTGGAGACGGTCGCGCAGCTCGTCGACAAATCCCTCGTCGTGGCGGACCTGCGGCCGTCCGGCAGCGGCGGCGACGCGACCGGTGACGGCCCGCACGTCCGCTACCGGCTGCTGGAGACCATCCACGAATACGCCGTGGAACGCGCCGCCGAGCGCCCCGCCGGGCTGGAGCGCGCCGCCCGCGCGCACACCGCGTACTACCGCGACCTCGCCCGTACCGCCGACGACCGGCTGCGCGGCGCCGACCAGCTGCGCTGGCTGGAGGTGCTGGAGGCCGAGCTGGACAACATCCGGGCCGCGCTGCACCGCGCGATCGAAGCGGGCGACGAGCCGGACGCGCTCGCGATCGTGCTGGCCATGGGCTGGTTCTGGTGGCTGCGCAATTACCGCGACGAAGCGGACGGCTGGCTCGGCCGCGCGCTCGCGCTCAGCGAGGACGCGCCCGAGGACACCACCCACCCGCTCTACTGGCCGCGCACCGACGCGCTGATGACCCTCTTCTTCGTCAAGAGCGACCAGGGCTCCGAGGCGCAGTTCGCCACGCCGCAGTGGCTCGCCCTCGCCGAGCGACTGGAGCGCGCCTACCGCCACGGCGGCCCGCACGCGGCGCGCTTCCCCGGCATCGTCTGGCCCTTCACCGCCTACGTCGTGCACGGCGGCAAGGAGGTCCTGCTCGGCGGCACCCCCGAGATCCGCCGCAACACGTCGGCGGTCGTCGCCAACTGCCGCGCCTACGGAGGCGACTGGGAGCTGGCGACGGCGCTGCTGCTGCACACCCACATGGCGGTCGACTCGCCCGGCGGCCTGCCCGCCGCCGACGCCGCCCGCGCCGAACTCGCGGAGCTGACCGGCCGCCTCGCCGACCGCTGGATCCTCGCCCAGGCCCACGGCGCCGCCGGCGAGATCGCGATGGCCCGCGGCGACTACCGGGCGGCGCGCGCCGACCTGGAGGAGGCCCAGCGGCTCGGCACCGAACTGGGCGCCTTCGCCGAGTCCGCGTTCCTGCTCGCCCGGATGGCCGAGATCGCCTACCGCGACGGCGACCACGAGGAGGCGCACCGGCTGCTGGCCCGCGCCGACGACGCGGCCGAGCGCTACACCGTCTGGGACGCGCGCACCTACGTGCGCTACCTCGGCGGCATGCTGCGGCTGTGGGAGGGGGATGTGCCCGGGGCGCGCCGGATGTGCGAGCTGGCGGCAGGGCACGTCGGCGACGGCACCCCGCCGCCGGTCTTCCACGCGCTGCTCGCGAGCCTGTCCGCACGCATCACCACCGCCGAGGGGCGGCCCCGCGCTGCGCTCGCCGAGCTGGACCAGGCGCTGCGGCTCGCCCTCGCGGCCGGCCCGACCGAGCTGGTCGTCGGGTCGCTGCTGGACATCGCCGCCGAGGCGTTGTCCGCCGCCGGCGACGCGTACTCCGCGGCCCGGCTGCTGTCCGCCGCCGACGCCGTACGGGGCCCGCTCCCGCGCAGCGCCCCCGAACGCGAATCCGCCGCCGCGGTCGCCGCCCGTACGGCCGAGGCACTGCCGCCGGAGCGGCTCGAGGAGGCGCGCGAGCGGGGCGCGGCCCTCGACCCGCATGCGGCGGCGGACCTGATCACCGCCCTCACGGTGGCGCCCGCGGGCCCCGCCGACCCCGCGGATCTCGCCGGGGAATAGCCGCGGCGGGCGGCGGCCTTATCCACTTGAAGCTTCAAGGAATACTGGAGCGCGGCCGCAGCCCACCGGAAGTGAGAGGTCCCCGTGAAGGTCGAGATCTACAGCGACATCGCCTGCCCCTGGTGCTACGTGGGCAAGGCCCGCTTCGAGCGCGCGCTCGCGGCCTTCCCGAAGGCCGCCGCCGTCGAGGTCGTCTACAAGCCCTTCCAGCTCGACCCGTCCGCCCCGCACGAGCCGCGCCCGCACCACGACGTGCTCGCGGCGAAGTACGGGCCGCAGGCCCGCGCCATGGACGCGCGCGTCACGGCGCTCGGCGCCGACGAGGGCATCACCTTCGACTTCGACACGGTGCTGGAGAACAACTCGCTGCTCGCCCACCGCCTGCTCCGCTTCGCCCTCGACACGTACGGCCCCGCCGTCCAGACCCGACTCAAGGGCAAGCTCATGGCCGGCCACTTCGGTGAGGGCCTCGACATCGGCGACCGCGCGCAGCTGGCGGACACCGCGGTCGCCGCGGGCCTCGACCGCGACGCCGTCACCGCCTTCCTCGCCGGCGACGCGCTCACGAAGGAGGTCCTCGCGGACATCGACGAGGCCCGCGAGCTGGGCATCTCCGCGGTGCCGACCTTCGTCTTCGAGGGCAGGTGGGCCGTCCAGGGCGGCCAGGAGACGTCCGTCTTCCTCCAGGCCCTCGAGCAGATCTCCCGCGAGTCCTCCGCGGCTCCGACGACGGAGGACGCCGACTCCTGCGCCGACGGCGCCTGCGCGGTCCCCTCGCCGGCGGAGCACTGAGCGCTGCCGCGCCGGGTGAGTCCCGGGGCCCCCTCCGCGTAGGGCGGCGCGCGTCTTCGGGGGCGCGTGGGGGCGCCTCGTCGTGCCCCGGCCTGTCCGGCCCGGCACGCGCGGCCGCAGAACGCTCGCCCGGCGCGGGCAGGCGCGGCCGGAAACGGCCGGCCCGCGCGGCAGGCGCTACGCGCAGGTGAGGACGGAGTCCGCCCAGTCCGCGAGGCCCGTGCGGTCGCGAGGCGAAGCCTCCGGGGTGACGGTCAGCGTGATCGTCGTACGGCCCGCGAGCGGAACGTGAACCGGTACGGCGGGGTCGCCCGCGCGCAGGACCGGTGAGGTCCAGAGCCGCCGGCCGTCGCCGTCGACGGCGAAGCGGACGCCCGACCGCAGCCCCCGCCCCAGATCGTCGACGCCCGCCATCGCGTCGTACGCGACGCAAGTCCGGTTGAGGTCGATCGTCACGCTCGACGGCGCGTGCACGCTGATGCCGTGCGCATACGTCGTGCCCCCGACGCGGAGCCCCCAGCGGTCCCACCACCAGCTGCCGGAGGCGAGGCCGCCGAGGCGGATCGTGGGCTCGTCCCGGGTGCCCGGCAGGCCGCTGACGCGCAGCGAGTTGACCTTGTACGCGACCGGCGCCGCCGTCGGCTCGGGAGTGGGCGGCGGGGCGGGCGCCTCGGTGGGCGTCGACTCGTGCGTCGGCGTCGGCTCGTGCGTCGGCTTCGGGGCGGGCGGCGGGGGCGCAGGACGCGTCGCGGCGGGCTCGGGCGGCGGCGAGGTCGTACGGGCGGGCGCCGCGGGCGGCGGAGGCGGCTCGGGGGCGGGCTTGGGCTGCGGCTCGGGGGAGGGCGGCGGGACCGTCGCCGCGGGCGCGGCGGGCGGCGCCGGAACGGGCGGTTTGGCCTGCGGCTTCGGCTTGCCGTCGCCGCCCGCGGCGAGGGCGAGGGCCGTCGCGGCGGCGGCCACCACCACCGCCGCCGCGATGCCGATCTTGGCGGGCAGCCCGAGCCCCTCGCCCGCGGCCCCGCCCGCCGCGGTGGACCCGCCGGAGCCGGAACCCGCAGCGGCGGCCGCGGCTCCTCCCGCGGCGGCGGCACCTCCGGCGACGGCCACGACCCCCGCGGCCTTGGCGGCGTAGACCGCGGCGAACCAGCCGATGTACGCGACCGGCAGCAGCCCCTTGAGCGTCGAGTTGAGGTCGGCGAGTTCGAGGGAGGCCGCCGTGCAGCGCTCGCAGTCCTTCAGATGCCGGTTCAGCTCGCGGTCGGCGCGCATCCGCAGGCCGCCGCGCGCGTGCGCGCCGAGCCGGTCGGCGTACCGCGCGCAGTCCCCGGCCCGGGTGAGGGCCGAGCTGACGTGCGCCTGCAAGTACGCCTGGCGTAGCCCCTCCCGCGCGCGGTGCGCGAGGACGGCGGTGGCGTTCGCCGTCAGCCCCAGCAGCGGGGCGATGTCGCTGGGCGACTCCTCCTCCACCGCCGTGTGCCACAGCACGGTCTGCCACCGCTCGGGCAGCGTACGGAACGCCTTGACGGCGAGCGACTGCTCGGCGTGCCGCATGGCGCGCACGTCGGCGGCCGGTTCGCTCGCGGCGGCCCCGGTCCCGGCGCCCTCCGCGGTGACGGCGAAGACGGCGAAGTCCTCGACGAGCTGCTCACGCCGCGCGCTGCTGCTCCACGACGCGGCGACCCGCCGGACGGTGGTGAGCAGGTACGCGCGCACCGCGGACTGCGGCCCGCTGCCGCCGCGGATGGCCTGGAGCGTACGGGCGAACACCTCGCCGGTGAGGTCCTCCGCGGTGTGCGCGTCGCGGCAGCACGTACGGGCGTAGCGGCGTACGGCCTGGGCGTGGCGCCGGTAGAGCTCCTCGTAGGCGCTGTCCCGGCCGGCCCGGACCTGGTCGACTAGTTCGGCGTCGGAGCGCTCGGGCTGCTCGGACCCCGCGTGCCCCTGCGCGCCGCCCGGCACGTGGTCCGGCGTGCCGCCGCCCGCGGGGCGCGCTGCGGCGTACCCCGGGTCCGGACGCGCCGCCGGGTCGCGCTGACCCGGGACCCTGCGCGCCGGCTCCTCGCCGCTTTCCGCGGCAGCGGAGGCGCTGGTCTCGCCGTTGGCCTCATCCACGCGCCAAGCGTGGCACAGCCAGGGCCCCCAGGGCCCCGGGCCCGTACGGAACCACCCTTCCGTGGGAGATCGTTCACGCTTCCTCCACGCCCCCGCGAGCCCGCGCCGCGGAGCGTCCCTCAGCCGCGCCCGCCCAGCCGGGCACGCCAGGGGCGCGTGGGGCACCTCCCGGGCGAAGCCCGGGGAGAACTGCGCGAGCAACCACCCACCGGCCGGTGGTCCTGGGAGCACCTCCCAGGCGGAGCTCTGGGAGAGGACCGAACTGCCCCTTCGGGCCGGTGACGACGTGACGGCACGTCGTGGCTGGTCGCGCAGTTCTCCCCCAGGCTTCGCCCGGGAGGTGCCCCCACGCACCCCTGAAAACGCTCGCCCCCCGGTGCAGCCGCACCGGGATGCTCACCCCTGTGCGGCAGCGCAGAACGCTGGTCCTGTGGTGCAGCCGCACCGGGATGCTCACCCCGCGCGGGAGCGCAGGATGCTCACCCGGCGCGGCAGCGCAGAACGCTCGCCCCCCCGGTGCAGCCGCACCGGGATGCTCACCCCGCGCGGGAGCGCAGGACGCTCACCCGGCGCGGCAGCGCCGTGCCTCCCCGGCGGGGTCAGCGGGAGCGGAGGCCCTCCAGGAGGATGTCGAGGAGCCGCGCCGAAGCCGCCGCCTGCTGCGCGGCATCCGGCAGGGACGGAGCCGCCGTCGCGATGACGAGCAGCACGTCCGCGACGGAGACGTCCGTCCGCAGCTCTCCCGCGGCGCGGGCCCGCTCCACGAGCTGGCCCACCACGTCGAGCAGCGTGCGTATCCCGTCCTGCTCCTCGATCGCGTCGTTCGCCCCCGCCCCGGCGGCCGGCGCGGCGGGAGCCGGAGTCGGAGTCGGAGCGGCGGCGGAAGCCGCGTGGTCGCGCAGGACCCCGGCGAGGACCGCGTCCTCGCCGGACCGCACGCGCTGCTGCGGCACCCGCGCGGCGTCGTCCTCCGGGTCGTCGTGCGGCTGCACCCGCAGCACCTGCGGCGGCAGCAGCCGTCCGGCGCCGGAGGCGACGGAGGTGCGCAGGAAGCGGGCCAGCGCGGACCACGCCTCCTCCTCCTGGCCCAGTGCGGCGCGCGCCTGTTCCGTCAGCCGCGCGGTCTCCTCCTCGGCGATCCGCCGGACCAGCACGTCCTTGCTCGGGAAGCGCCGGTAGACGGTGCCGACCCCGACCCGGGCGCGCCGGGCGACGTCCTCCATCGGCGCGCCGTAGCCGAGCTCGCCGAAGACCTCACGGGCGGCGCGGAGCACGTGCTCCAGATTGCGCTGGGCGTCCACCCGGAGGGGTGCCGCCCGGCCCGTGCCCCCCTCCGCAGCCGCGGCCGATGTCAATTTTGCGTACTCGAGATGCATATGTGTCTCCCCCGGTAATCCGAATGTCTCCCCCCGGAGACTCCCCACCCTTAAAGATCGTGCACGCGCGTCACCGCGCAGCACTACGAGAAACGAACATAGTTGAGGCTGCGTCAAGAATGAAGGGGGTGTGATCCGTGGGACAGGAGATCGTTTCGTGCGGGGGCGGGACAGCTTCCCGCGTCTGCGGCGTTTGCCCGATGATCACCCCATGCGCCCGCGGGCTCCCGGCCTGCGAGGGGGCCGGTTCCGGCGAATCGCGCCGTCCGCCCTGTGGACAAACGGTGTCCGCCCATTGCGTCATGGAGCAATGACGACGGAGTCGGCGGCCATGGCCAGGGCAAGCACACCGCGCATTCTTGTGGTCGGCGGTGGTTACGTCGGCATGTACACGGCGTTGCAGCTCCAGCGAAAGCTGCGGCTGAAACGCGGCGAGGCCGAGATCATGGTCGTCGAGCCGCAGCCGTACATGACCTACCAGCCGTTTCTCCCCGAAGCGGCCGCCGGATCGATCTCCCCGCGGCACGTCGTCGTACCTCTGCGCCGGGTCCTGGACCGCTGCCGGATCGTCGCCGGCGAGGTCCGCTCGGTCGACCACGACAAGCGTGTCGCGGCCGTCGTCACGCCCGCCACCGAGGAGGAGGGCGGCGGTGCCACCGAGATCGGTTACGACCAGCTCGTCCTCGCCCCCGGCTCGATCTCCCGCATCCTGCCGGTGCCGGGCCTGGCCGATTACGGGATCGGCTTCAAGACCGTCGAGGAGGCCATCGGGCTGCGCAACCACGTGCTCGAACAGCTCGACATCGCCTCCTCCACCCGCGACGCGGACGTCCGCGAGGCGGCCCTGACCTTCGTCTTCGTCGGCGGCGGCTACGCGGGAGTGGAAGCGCTCGGCGAGCTGGAGAACATGGCCCGCTACGCCCTGCGCTATTACCACAACATCCGCGCCGAGGACATGAAGTGGGTGCTGGTGGAGGCCACCGACCGCATCCTCCCCGAGGTCGGCGAGCAGCTCGGCCGCTACGCCGTCAGGGAGTTGCGCGGCCGCAACATCGACATCCGCCTGGAGACCCGGCTGGAGTCCTGCGAGAACCGCGTCGCCGTCCTCTCCGACGGCTCGCGGCTGCCGACCAGAACGGTGGTGTGGACCGCCGGCGTCAAACCCGCGCCGCTGCTCGCCGCAACGGGTCTGCCGCTCGACGACCGCGGCCGGCTGCGTGCCGACGCCACCCTCCGCGTCGCCGGCCACCCCGGCGCCTGGGCGGCCGGCGACGCGGCCGCCGTCCCGGACCTCACCGCCGGCCGCGAGGGCGCCCTGTGCGCGCCCAACGCCCAGCACGCCGTACGCCAGGCCAAGGTGCTGGCCCGCAACATCGCCGCCGAGATGCGCGGCGAGCCGCTGACCGAATACCGCCACAAGTACGTCGGCTCGGTCGCCTCGCTCGGCCTGCACGAGGGCGTCGCCCTGCTCTACGGGCGCCGCCTCACCGGCTACCCGGCATGGCTGATGCACCGCGTCTACCACCTCAGCCGGGTGCCGACCGCGAACCGCAAGTCCAAGGTGCTCGCGGAGTGGATCCTGTCCGGCCTCTTCAAGCGCGAGATCGTCTCGCTCGGCTCCCTGGAGCATCCGCGCGCCGAGTTCGAGCACGCGGCGGGACGCGACGGCGACACCGGCGACAGCCGGGGCGGCACCGGTGACACCGGCGACGGCCCGGACCGCCCGAGCCGCGGCGACACCGACCCGCCACGCGCGTGAGCGCCCCCGCGCGCGCCGGGCGCACCACGGCGCGATTCCCTCGCAGGCCCACATTCGGCCACACTGGACGGGTGACGACCCGTGCGGCAGCACCTGCAATGAGTGACAAATACGAGGAATCGGACGTTTGAACCTCACGCGTTGGAGCGCCCGGCTCCCCGGAACACAGCGACGCGGAGCCGTCCCGGCGGCCCGCGGCAAGACCGCCGACCCCGCTGCCGCACCAGCGGGCATCGCGACCGGCGGCACGGACGCCGCCCCCGCCCCGGCCGGCCCCGCCGACCCCTCCGCAGCAGGTCACCCCGGCACCCCGGCCACCCCGCAGGATCGGCCGACCGTCCTCGACGGCGCCGGCGCGGCCGTCGCCGCGATGCTCAGCCAGCTGCCCGCGCTCATCGCCGTCACCCACGGGCCCGACCACACCGTCGGCTTCGTCAACGACTCCTACACCGACGTCTTCGGCCCCCGCCCCACCGGCGCCCCCGCCCGCGACGCCCTGCCCGAACTCTCCGAACTCGGCCTGCTCCCGCTCATGGACCAGGTCCACCGCAGCGGCCGCCCGCGTACGGTCAAGGCCCGCAAGGTCACCCGGGCGGACCACGCCGCCGTCACCCGTCAGGGTTACTTCACCTTCACCTGCACCCCCGTCCACGCCGACGACCCCGACCCCGCCCGCCGCGGCGTCCTGGTCTTCGCCGCCGACGTCACCGACCAGGTCCAGTCCGCCGAGCGCCTCCGGGAGAGCGAGCGGCGCATCCACGAGACCGCCGTCACCCTCCAGCGCAGCCTGCTGCCCCAGCAGCTCGAACAGCCCGACGACCTGCGCCTCGCCGCCACCTACCAGCCCGGCGGCACCGACGCGGCAGTCGGCGGCGACTGGTACGACGTGATCACCCTCGGCGCCGGACGCACCGCCCTCGTGATCGGCGACGTGATGGGCCGCGGGGTCCGCGCCGCCGCCGTCATGGGCCAGCTCCGCACCGCCGTACGTGCCTACGCCCGCCTCGACCTGCCCCCGCACGAGGTCATCCAGCTCCTCGACGGGCTCGCCGCCGAGATCGACGCCACCCAGATCGCCACCTGCGTCTACGCCGTCCACGACCCCAGCGAGGGCCGCCTCGCCTACGCCAGCGCCGGCCACCTCCCGCTCCTCATCCGCCACCCGGACGGCACGGTCGAGCGCACCGACGAGCCCACCGGCCCCCCGCTCGGCACGGGCGGCTGGACCCACAACTCCGCGACCGTCCCCTTCGGCCCCGGCTGCACCGCGGTCCTCTACACCGACGGCCTCATCGAGCGCCGCGGCGAGGACATCGAGGACGGCGTCACCACCCTCATGCGCGCGCTCGCCGGCGCCACCGGCGCCCCCCAGGTCATCTGCGACCGCCTGCTGCGCGCCCTCGGCGTCACCGGCCAGCACGACGACGACGTCGCCGTCCTGGTCCTGCAGTACCCCGACCACACCGGTCTCCCCGACGGCGAGGTCTTCCGCAACGCCTCCCTCGACCTGCTCGGCGGCATCGAGGCCGCCCCCCGCGCCCGCGCCTTCGCCACCGGAGTCCTCGCCTCCTGGCGCTTCCCCGTCGAACTCCGCGACCTCGGCGTCCTCGCGGCGAGCGAACTCGTCGCCAACTCCCTCAAGCACGGCACCCCACCCATGAAGCTGCGCCTGCGCCGCACCGACCGCCGCCTCGTGATCGAGGTCACCGACGGCGACGAGCACCTGCCGCGCCGCCGCCGTGCGGAGCCCGCCGACGAGGCGGGCCGAGGCATCTCGATCATCGCGACGATCGCCACGTCCTGGGGCTCCCGCCGTACGCCCGGCGGCGGCAAGGCAGTGTGGTGCGAATTCGCCCTCCCGGGCTGAGGCGAAGGGAGCTGCCCTCCGCGGAGGGCGGTGCGCACGAGCTTTCGGCCGCGCCGCCGGGCGAGCGTTCCGGTCTGCCGCGCCCGGTGGATACCCAGGCGCATGGGGACCGCGCGCGCTCAGCCACCCACCGTCCGGTGGCCGGAGCGGGCCGCGCTGCCCGCTTTGGGCCGGTGGCGGCCCACGCCCGGTGGCGGGTTGCTCGCGCAGTCCCCGCGCCCCTGGTGGGCACCGCCCTCCGCGGAGGGCCGGCGTCAGGCCACCGGAGCCGGCACGGGGGCCGGGTCGTTCGCGGGGTGGACGGCCACCACGCGGGAGCGGTGCGGCGCGTCCTGCTCACCCGTGAGCGTGCGGCCCAGCCGCACAGCCAGCACGGAGACGCCGAGAGAGCAGCCCACGAGCAGCACGACGTACACGTCGTACGCCCTCGCGGCGGCGACAAGGCCGCCCACCGCGGGCCCGATCGCCAGCGCCAACTGCTTGACCAGCGCAAACGCCGCGTTGTAGCGCCCGACCATGCCCTCGGGGGCAAGATCGGCGACGAGCGGCGACACGGTCGGCGCGAGCATCGCCTCGCCCAGCCCGAACAGCGCGTACGTGCTGATGATCGCCACCACGGCCACCGCGTGGTGCCCGTGCAGGAGCCCGGACGCCCCCGCGACCAGCCAGGCCACGGCCCAGACCACGCCGACGGCCGCGATCACCGCGCTGCGCCGCCGCCGCTCGACGAGCCGCAGCACCACGAACTGCGCGAGCACGATCGCCGCCGTGTTCGCGGCCAGCGCCACGCCGAGCATCGCGGGCGAGATCCGCGTCACGGTCACCGCGAAGGCTGAGAGCCCCGACTCGAACTGCCCGTAGCACGCGAAGAACAGCACGAAGCCGAGCACGCACAGCAGCACCATGGCTCGATGCCGCAGCAGCACGTTCCAGCCACCGCCGGAGGCACCCGGGACCCGCTCGTCCGCGCCGGCGGCGCGCGGCAGCCGCACGGTGGCGACGACCGCGCCGAGCACCAGGAACATCGCCGCCTCGATGGCGAAGAGCCGGATGAACGACGACGCGTGCGCGGTGTCCACGATCAGCCCGCCCATGAGCCCGCCGACGCCGAGCCCCAGGTTGGCCAGGAAGAACTGCGTCGCGAACGCGCGGGAGCGGGTCGCCGGCGTCGAGCACCACACGATCATCGTGGCCAGCGCGGGCTGCACCACGGAGATGCCCGCCCCCAGCGCACCTGCGGCGGCGATCACCACGGCCTCGCTGCCGGACAGCCCGAGCCCGAGCGATCCCGCGGCCGCGAGCACGGTGCCCGCGACGGCGACCGGTACGGGCCCGCGCCGGTCGATGGCGCGCCCGGTGAAGGGCAGCACGAAGAGCGCGGCGACGGCGAAGGCCGCCAGCACCACACCCGCGACCCCGGCGCCGAGGCCCCGCACCTGCGACACGTACACGAAGGTGAAGGGCACGGTGAAGCCGTTCCCGAACGCGCTCAGGGCGTTCCCCAGCTGAATACGGCGCAGCGCGGCGCCCGTGGCGTTGTTCACGGCTCTCCCTCCGGGTGGTCCCGAGCGGTACGGCTTCGGTTTGAAGACTTGACAACTAAAGTTCGAAGCTAAAGAGTACATGCCGAAGGGCTTTAGAGCAAAGCCTTCCGTGCCATACTCGGGAGCATGACCTCAGCCGCAGGCTCAGCCGGTGCGCCCCAGGAACTGGACCTCGACGCCCAGATCGCCGCCTACCAGCGTGAATTTCCCGAGGTCGACCCCCAGGTCGAGAAGGTCGTCACCGCCCTGGGCCGGCTCAACCGCCGGATGAACGTCGCGTACGGCCGGCAGCTCGTCGACCTCGGCATCAGCAACGCCGAGTGGGAGGTCCTCAAGGCCCTCGTGGTCGTCGGCACCCCGTACCAGCTGGGCCCCGGCGACCTGGCGAAACGCCTGGGCCTCACTCCGGCCGCCATGACCCACCGCATCGACCGCCTCGTCACCGAGGGCCTGGTCACCCGCGAGCGGGACGAGGCCAACCGCGTCCGCGTCATCGTGGAGCTGACGGACGAGGGCCGCGAGAAGTGGCTCCAGACCATGCGCCTGGCCGCCGCCTTCGAGGACGACCTCCTCCAGGACCTCACCACGGGGGAACGCGCCATCCTCGGCGAGATGCTCACCCGTCTCCTCCGCCGCGTCGAGACCAGCCAGCCCGACGCCGGCGGCCGCCTGGAAGACCTCGACTGACCCCCTCCTGCCGAGCCACGGGGGCCTCTCGCGGGGACCCTGATCACCGGGGGTTGACACGCTCGGCGAGCGTGCGTAATGTTCTCCGGGTTGTCCGACGTGAGCGCCGATCTCTGGTCGGTCCCCGGACAGCCATCCCGCAGGAACCATTTCGATTCGACCGCGTCGACGGCCGTTGTGCCGTCGTCACCGCTGTCGTCCCGTCGTGTGTTTTTACGGAATGCAGGCAGACTTTCGCTCGACCGGCCGATTTGGCCGGAGCGAAGGAAGTCCGCTAAAGTCTCACTCGTCGGAACGGCCCAACAGCCGGAAAGACAAACCCCGCTGACTGGGGGTCAGGCACTGGAAAGCGTCTGATAGAGTCGGAAC
>NZ_JOHY01000095.1 GCF_000721495.1 Streptomyces sp. NRRL F-5123 | reverse complement strand
GTGGGGGCACCTCCCAGGCGCAGCTCTGGGGGAGAACGGCGCGACCAGCCCCTACGGCGGGAAGATCGCGCGGCAAACCGCAACAGGCAGAACGGAGCGTCACCCCTCAGCCCAGCGAGGCAACCGCTTCTCGTTGAACGCCGCAACCCCCTCCGCCCGGTCCCCGGAGAAGGCGACCGTGCGCCAGCCCGCGTCCTCGATGTCCAGCCCCGACCGCAGGTCGAGCCCGTGCCCGAGCCGCAAGGCGCGCTTCGCCGCCCGCAGCCCCACGGGCGAATTCGCAGCGATCCGGCCGGCCAGCGAAAGCGCGGCGTCCCGCGCCGACGTCCCCTCCTCCGCGAGGAGGTCGACCATGCCGAGGCCCACAGCCTCGGCAGCCCCCACCCGCCGTGCCGTGAAAATGAGCTCGGCGGCCCGCGCGGCGCCCACCCGGCGAGGGAGGAGCTGCGTGCCGCCGCCCCCCGGGATGACGCCCACGGACACCTCGGGCAGGCCGACGACCGCCGTACCGTCGACCACGATCACGTCGCACGAGAGAGCGAGCTCGTACCCCCCGCCCAGGGCGTACCCGTGCACCGCCGCGACCGTCGGCACGGGCAGCTCCAGCACGCCCGTGTAAGCGCCCCGCGCGACCGGCCGCTGCGCGACCAACTCCGCGTCGCTCAGCGCATTGCGTTCCTTGAGGTCGGCCCCGACGCAGAACGCCTTCTCGTTCGACGACGTCAGCACGACCACGCTCACGGACGCGTCGGCGGCCAGCGCGTCGCAGGCCCCCGCGATGGACTCGGCCATCGCGGACGACACCGCGTTCATCGCCCGGGGCCGGTCCAGCACCAGCTCGGCGACCCGGGGTGCGGGCCGCTCGACCCGCACCCACTCGCCGTACCGCACCCCGTCCTCCTGCGCACCCATCGGACCGCCTCCCGGTTAACGACCGTGAACCCCGCGAACCCCCTCATCGTGCCACGAGGGTCCGACAACCGGGACGGCGTCACCTACGGCGACGTCACCACGGGGGACGTCACCACGGACGCCCTCGTCATGCGGCCGTCACCAAGAGAGCCGTCACCATGGGGCCCTCACTGCGGGGCCCTCGCCAAGAGACCCCTCACCCGACCGGCGCGGGCTCGCGCTCACCCGCCTCCTCGGAAGGATCGGAAGGAGAAGTCGCCGCCCGCGACTTCTCCGCGAGCGCCTCCACCCCCAGCAGATCGTCCGGCAGGGCGTCCGGCATGTCGACGTCGAACCGCGCCAGCCGCCGTATCCGCAGCGCCCCCACGACCACGAGCGCCATGCCCGCCGAGCACAGCAGGAACATGAAGGCGACCCCGCGCCCGGGCCCGGTGCCCACCACATGCCCTGCGCTCGACGCGAGCGCGCCGTGCTTGCTGAGCAGCCGGTTGAAGAGGTCGGAGCCGAGCGGCGCGACGAGCCCCATGCCGATGGGCAGCGTGGACCACGCGACCAGCGTGTTGAGCGCGAACACCCGCCCGTGGTAGCGGTACGGCACCTTGAGCTGGACGATCGTCGTGTAGACGGAGTTCATGATCGTCAGGAAGAACGTCAGCGCGAACGCGCCCGCCCCGATGAGCCACAGCGACGGCCGCAGGCTGACGAGGAAGCCCCCCGCCGCCATGCACACGGTGGTGATCAGCACCCCGCGGAAGCGCTTGACGCGCGGCCCGCCCCAGATCGCCATGGTCGTACCGCCGAGCATGACGCCGAGCCCGCTCACGACGGAGACGCGGCCGACGTCGGCGAGCGAGCCGAAGGACAGCACGAGCGGCGAGACGAGCAGCAGCAGCGGCGACATGAAGAGGTTGAGCACTGCGAAGAAGGTCAGCACGGAGCGCAGGCCGCGGTCGTTCCAGGTGTAGCTGAAGCCCTTGGCGATCTCGGTGGTGAGCGGCTCGCGCGGGCGCCACGGCAGGGTGTTCGGGAAGCGGACGAAGATGACGACGGCGACGGCGAACGCGTAACTGACGACGTCGATGAGGACGATGCCGTCGAGCCCGATGACGCTGAGCAGGCCCGCGGCGACGAGCGGGACGACGAGCTGGGCGACGCCGTTGGTCATCTGGGTGACGCCGATCGCGTGGCCCAGGTACTGCTTGGGCACGAGCTGCGGCACCGCGGAGCCGTACGCGAGGCGCTGGAAGGTCGTGCTGACCGAGAGCGCCGTGACCAGCAGGTAGATCTGCCATATGTGGATGCCGTCGGTGAGGATGAGCAGCCACAGGATCGCCTCGATGATGCCGGAGGCGGCGTCGGCCCACAGCATGACGCGCCGCCGGTCGCCGCGGTCGACGATCGCGCCCGCGAGCGGCGAGATGAGCAGCCCGGCGAGGTTGAGGACGGCGATGAGCGAGAACTGCGCGAGGGACTTGTTGTCCACGAGCACGGTGAGCGGCAGCGCCCAGCCGGTGAGCGCGGAGCCGATGAGGGAGATCTGCTGGCCGCTGGCGATGGTGAGGAAGCGGCCCATGCTGGGACGGACGCGGTCCGTTTCCGCCTTGAGCGCCTCCTCGGACTCCGGGGTGGCGACGTCCTCGACCCACCACGTGTCGCCGTCCGCGCGCGGTGGCGGGTCGGGCAGCTCGGTGTGGGTACGGAGCGCGAGGGCGACCTCGGCGGCGCGGTAGCGCAGGAAGAAGTGGCCGCCCTCGTCGAGGACGACGAGCGCCGCGGTGTCGGTGAAGGCGCGCCACTCCTTGTAGCGCTCCTCGTACATCTGCGTCGCCGGGTCGCGCTCGCCGATCAACGAGACGATGGGGGCGCGGAGTTTGCGGCGGTCGGGCTGGTCGAAGAGCTTGGTGAAGTACTCCTCGGCGGACTTCGAGTCGTGGCGCATGGTGCGGATGATGCGGTCGGCGACGGCGGGGTCCAGCTCGTCGAGGTCCACGCCGCGGGATTTCAGCGAGTCGAGGTCGCTCTGGCTGCTGCGCAGCCGCTCGAAGAACTCGGGGCGGACGAGCTTCCGCCACATGCCCGCCGGTTTGGCGAAGGGGAAGATCGCCCCGATGTAGCAGGCCTCCAACTCGCGCCCGGCGGCCTCGACGCGCCGCGACAGCTCGACGGCGAGCGCGGCGCCGACCCCGCAGTGGCCGTAGATCACCAACGGGCCCTCGATGGCGAGGATCTCCTCGGTCGTGCGGGCGGCCAGCTCGTCGAACTCCATCGGCTCCTCGTCGAGCCCGATGTCGTTGCCGGGGATGGAGAGGGCGTACAGCGCCTCGTCCTTGGCGAGTTCGTCGGCGAGCGGCTGGTAGACGATCGCGCTGCCGGAGCCGTACGGGACGCACACGTACGTCACGCGGGTGGACTTGCGGCGCGGGGTGAGGCGCTGGAGCAGGGGGCGCGGGCCCTCGGGGGCGGATTCCGAGGCGAAGTCGGCGAGTTCGGCGACCGTGCGGTTGGAGAACATGTCGACGAGGCCCACCGGGCGGCCGCCCGCGGGCAGCGCCGTGCGCAGCTTGGCGACGACCTGGATGGCGAGCAGCGAGTGGCCGCCGAGGTCGAAGAAGTCGTCGTCCAGGCCGATGCGTTCGGCCTCCAGGATCTCCGCCCACACCGCGGCGATGGTCCGCTCCACCTCGGTAGCCGGCTCGCGGTATTCGGCGGTGGTGACCTCCGGCTCGGGCAGCGCCTTGCGGTCGAGCTTGCCGTTCGGGGTGAGCGGCAGCGCGTCGAGGGCGATGACGTGCGAGGGCACCATGTAGTCGGGCAGGTAGCCGCGCACCGCGTCGCGCGCGTCGGCCGGGTCGTCGGGGCCGCCGACGAGGTAGGCGACGAGCCGCTGGTCGGGGCTGACGACGACGGCCGCGTCGCGCGCGCCGGTCTTGTCGCGCAACGCCGCCTCGATCTCGCCGAGTTCGATGCGCAGGCCGCGAAGCTTGACCTGGTTGTCGAGGCGGCCGAGGAATTCGATCGCGCCGTCGGGCAGCCGCCGGGCGGCGTCGCCGGTGCGGTAGCGGCCGCCCGCGAAACGCTCGGCGGTCAGCTCGGGCCGCTTGTGGTAGCCGAGCGCGACCGCGACCCCGCCGATCGTCAACTCGCCCGGGACGCCCACGGGTACGCGCTCGCCGTGCTCGTCGAGGATGTCCAGGGTGACGTTCTGGATGGGGCTCCCGATGGGGACGCGGGCCCGCCCCTCCAGACCCTGCGGTGTGCACTGCCAGGACGAGACGTCGATCGCCGCCTCGGTCGGCCCGTAGAGGTTGTGCAGTTCGGCGTCGGGGAGGGTGCGCAGGCAGCGGGCGGCGAGGTCGACGGGCAGCTCCTCGCCGGAGCAGATGACGCGGCGCAGGCCCGTGCAGTCGGCGACGGAGTCGTCGGAGAGGAAGAGGCCGAGCATCGACGGGACGAAGTGCGCGGTGGTGATGCCCTGTTCGGCGATGAGCGTACGCAGGTAGCCGGGGTCGCGGTGGCCGCCGGGCTCGGCGAGCACCAGCCGGGCGCCTGAGGTCAGCGGCCAGAAGAACTCCCACACGGAGACGTCGAATCCGGCCGGGGTCTTCTGCAGCACGCTGTCGGCGGCGCCGAGTCGGTACCGCTTCTGCATCCAGTCGAGCCGGTTGACGATGCCGCGGTGGCTGTTGGGCACGCCCTTGGGACGCCCGGTGGAGCCCGAGGTGTAGATCATGTACGCGGCCGCGCCCGGCTCGCCCGCCGCCGGGAACGCGGTGCCGGGCTGCCCCTCCCAGACCGCCGGGTCGTCCAGGACGAGGACGGCCGCGCTGCTCGCGGCGAGCGCCTCGGCGGTGCCCGCGCTCTCGCCGAGTGCGCCCTGCGCGGTGCCGTCGAGCAGCCTCCCTTGCGTCAGGACGACCGGGGCCTCCGCGTCCTGGAGCATGAACTCCAGTCGCTCCGCGGGGTATTCGGGGTCGAGGGGTACGTACGCGGCCCCCGTGCGCAGCACGCCGAGCAGGGCGGCGGGCAGGTCGAGGGAGCGCTCCGCGCAGACGGCGACGAGCGAGCCGGGGCCGACGCCCTCGGCGGCGAGCCGGTGCGCGATCCGGTCGGCGCGCGCGTCGAGTTCGGCGTAGGTGAGGGTGGCGCCCTCGAAGGTGACGGCGGGCGCGTCGGGGGTGCGGCGGACCTGGTCGGCGACGAGGCCGTGCAGGGTCGCGTCCGCGGGGAAGTCGGCGGCGGTGTCGTTCCAGCCGTCCAGCAGGGCGCGCTCGGCGTCGTCCAGCATCGGCAGGCGGCTGACGGCGGTGTCCGGCGCGTCGAGCGCGGCGCGCAGCAGCGTCTCCAGATGCCCGGCCAGCCGCTCCACGGTCACGGCCGTGAACAGCGACGTCTTGTAGGTGAAGGTGCAGGCGAGGCCGCCGTCGCCGGAGGGCACGACGTACAGCTCCAGGTCGTGCCGCGAGGAGCCGGGGGTCAGCGGGAAGTCCGCCACCCGCACCTCCGCGCCGCCGTCGTCGCCGGTCGCGGCGGGGAAGTCGTGCATCGAGAACAGCGCGTCGATGAGCGGCTGGCGGCTCGGGTCACGCGGGACGTTCAGCTCCTCGACCAGCCGGGCGAAGGAGAGCTCCTGGTGGTCGAGGGCGTCGATGACGACGTCCCGGGTGCGGGCCAGCAGCGCCGTGAAGGCCGGGTCGTCGGCCATGTCCGCGCGCAGCACGAGGGTGTTGACGAACATGCCGACCACGCCCTCGAACTCGGCCCTGGTCCGCCCGGCGACGGGGGTCCCGACGCCGAACTCCTGCTGGCCGGTGGAGCGGGAGAGCAGCGCCTCGAAGGCGGCGAGCATGACCATGAAGCGGGTCGCGCCGTGCTCGCGGCTCAACGCGTCGACGCGGGCGGTGAGTTCGGCGTCCAGCATCCGCACGGTGGAGGCGCCCTCGAAGCGCTGCCGGGCCGGGCGGGGCAGGTCGGTGGTCAGCTCCAGCCGGGGCAGGCCGGCGAGCTGCGGCAGCCAGTACGCGCTCTCGCGCTCCAGGGTGCGGTCGCGCTGCCAGGCGGCGATGTCCCCGAAGCGCACGGCGGGCGCGGGCGCGGCCTCGCCCCGGTAGAGGGCCACGAGGTCGCGCACGAGGAGCTGGGCGGACTGGCCGTCGGCCACCAGGTGGTGGACGAGCAGCGCGAGGACGTGCTCGGGCTCTTCGCCCTCCGCGGCGTCCAGCCGCTCGACGAGCAGGGCGCGCAGCAGCGGGCCGTCCGCCGGGTCCAGCGGGATCGTGCACTCCTCACCGATGAGCGCGAGGGTCTGCTCGTCGCTCGCCGCCTCCGCGCGGGCGAGCGGCACGGGCGCCTCGTCGAGGACGTGCACGGCCGGGTGGCCCTCGTCGTCGGCGGGGAAGCGGTGCCGCAAGCTGTCGTGGCGGCGGGGGAGTTCGGCGAGCGCCGCCTCCATGCGCGCGGTGTCCAGCGGCCCGGTCAGCCGCACCGCGAGCACGATGGTGTACGTGCCCGTGCCGGGCATGTACTGCTCCATGAACCACAGCGGCTCCTGCGCGGGCGCGAGCAGCGGCGGTGCGTCCGCGGGCCGCACCGGGATGCCCTGCGCCTCCCGCTTGCCGCTGAGCCTGCGCCTGAGCAATTCCCGCTTCGCCGCGGAGAGTTCGACGGCCGACGTCATCAGGCGAGCCTTTCCATGGAGTTCTTGAGCGCGTGCAGGAAGAGCGTCGCCTCGCGCCCGTTGATCAGCCGGTGGTCGTAGGCGAGCCCGATGTTCGCGGGCGAGCCGTCGGTGGGCGCGGTGACCGCGAGGGCGCACGCCGTGCCGGGCAGCACGAACGGCACGGCGAGCACCACGTCGGCGTCGGTGTGCAGGGTGACGGTGAAGTTCGCCCCCGTGAGGTCGCTCTCACGGAAGGCCCCGGTGGTCGCGGCCACCCGGAATTTCATGAGCCGCGTCGCGATCTCGCCGATCGACAGCTGCGCGGCGTCCCGTACGCACGGCACGAACAGCCCCTCGCCGAGGTCGACGGTCACCCCGATGTGCGGGGCGTCCGCGAGCAGCGCGGTGCTCCCCTCGACGCACCCGAAGAAGCGCGGGAAGTCGGCGTGCAGCAGGGCCACTTCACGGACGAACAGCTCGCCGGCCCCGACCGGCCGCCGCACCTCCCGCGTCACCCGCTTCGCGTAGGCGAGCGCGGGCCCGAGGTCCATCCGCACGACGGTGTAGGCGGCGGGGATCGTCCGGTGCGAGATATCCACGGCGCGCGCCACCCCACGCTGCACGCGCGGCAGTTCGGCCCGGGTGACGCCGGGGACGTCCGCCCCCGGACCGCTCGCCGGGGAGGCGAGCGCACCCGGCGCCGCCGCTGCGGGCGCGGAGACCGCCGGGGCCGGCGTGATGCCGGGCACCGCCGCGGGCGCGCCCACCGACGCTGCCGCACCGCCCCCGGCCGGGGCGTTCACGGCCGCGCCGCCGGGCCGCAGCGCCGCGACGTGTTCCCGCCGCACGACCGCGCGCCCCAGCGCCTCGACCTCCGCCGCCGTGATGCCCAACTCGTCGATGAGCTGCTGTGCGGGCCGGGTGACGAGCTGCCCTGCGGCGCCTGCCGCGGCGGCAGCCGGGACCGGTGCCGTCTGCGTACCGTCGTCGATGGCGGCGATGCGCTCCCCCGGGCGGCACACCGCGCCCGCCGCGAGTGCGTGGCGCAACGCGCCCGTGGCGGTGGCCTCCAGCTCCTCCGCGGCCTTGGAGGTCTCCACGACTGCGACGGGGTCGCCCGCCGAGACGGGCGTGCCGTCGTCCACGAGCCAGTCCGTCAGGACGTATTCCGTGTCGTTGTTGTTGAGCTTGGGTACGAGGAGCTCAGCCACGCAGCGTCTCCAGGATCGTGCGGTGCACGCTCGCGGCGCCGACGAGGGCGGCGCGTTCGAGGTGTGCGGCGGTGGGGATGGCGGAGTCGGCGGAGTGGACGAGGGTGACCGGGCCGTCGAGGCGGGACCACAGGCGGCGGTGGAGGACGTGCGCGACCTCGGCGCCCCACGTGCCGCCCGCGGTGCCCTCCTCGACGACGAAGACCCGGCGGACGTCGGGGAGTCGGAGGTCCTCCGCGTCGAAGGGGTAGAGCCGCGAGGGCACGAGCAGCGTGCAGGCGATGTCCTCCTCGACGAGGAGCGTGCGCATGGCCTCCAGGACGCGGTGGGCGACACCGCCCGCCGCGATGACGACGCAGTCGGGCTGTTCGCCGGGCAGGGACACCTCCGCGGTGCCGCCGTCGCGCTCGGCGAGGACGAAGGGCGGCTCGACCTCGTACATCCGCCTGGTGTAAAGGACCTTGTCCTCGAACAGCACGCCGGGCTCGCCGCGTTCGAGCATCTCGGCGAGGACGGCCGCGCTGTCGCGGAAGGGCGAGGCCTCGTACAGCGCGAGGTTCGGGACGCCCACGAAGTGCTTCTGCAGGCTCTGGCTGTGGGTCGGGCCGTAGCCGCGCCCGCCGCCCACCGGGCAGCGCAGCACCATCCGCATCGGCACCGTGGAGCCGTACATGGACACGGACTTGGCGGCGAAGTTGACCAGCTGGTCGAAGGCCAGGGCGGTGAAGTCGCCGAACATCATCTCGACGATCGCGCTGTCCCCGGCCAGCGCGAGCCCCGCAGCGACACCGGTGATGGCGTTCTCGCTGATGGGCGTGGACAGCACGCGCTCGGGGAAGCGGGTGGACAGCCCGCGGGTGATCTTGAAGGCGCCGCCGTACGGGTCGGCGATGTCCTCGCCCAGCACGTGGAGTTCGGGACGCTGCTCCATGAGGCCGTGCAGCGCGGCGTTCAGGTTCTCGGCGACCCTCATACCGGCTCCCTCCCGGCGACGTCCTCGGCGACGGCGTCCACGCGGGCGCGGGCGGCGGCGTCCAGTCGGGCGAAACGCCCGGGATCCGCGGCGGCGAGCCGCGGGTACCAGTCGGCGGCGCGCGCGGCGGCGATCTCCTCGGCGCCGCGGGTGTCGTCGCCCTTGCTGTGCGGACCGAGCCGGTGGGTGGCGAACTCCGCGACGAGCGGCCGCCCCTGGCGTACGGCCGCGACCGCGGGCGCGAGCAGCGTGCGGATCTCGTCCAGGTCGCTGGAGCCGGTGCGGACGTGGTCGATGCCGAAGGCGGCGGCGCGCCCGGCGATGCTGCCCGCCATGGTGCGGGTGGTCGGCGTGGACTGGGCGATGCCGTTGTTCTCGACGACGACGAGCAGCGGCAGTTCCCACAGCGCGGCGAGGTTGAGCGCCTCGTAGACGCCGCCCTCGCCCCACGTGCCGTCGCCGATGTAGACGCAGGCGAGCGCGCCGGGTTCGGTGCGCTTGAGGTGCAGGGCGACGCCGCAGGCGACGGGCAGGCTCTCACCCTGGACGCCGGTCGACAGGTAGCGGTCGCGCTTGATGTGCTGGCTGCCGCCCACGCCCCCGCACACCGCGCCGCGGCGGCCCATGATCTCCGCGAGGAGGCCCTCGGGATCGCGGTGCCGGGCGAGGTAGTGGCCGTGGCCCCGGTGGTTGCTGAAGACGTGGTCGGCGGGGCCGAGCAGCGCGTCGAGGGCGACGGGGACGTACTCCTGGCCGAGGCAGGTGTGGGTCGTGCCGTTGAGCATGCCGCGGTCGAAGAGGTCGAGCAGCTTGAGCTCGAAGGCGCGGATGGTGAGCAGTTGCGTCAGGTCGTCGTCGGAAGGAAGGTCGCTCACCGTGTGGGAGCGCTCCCAGACAGTGCTCGACACGGTCATCGGCGGATCACCGCGACCACGCCCGCGACGGTGGAGTTGTCGAAGAAGTCGTCCAGGCCTATCTCCACGCCGAGTTGCTGCTGCATGCGGGCGATGATCTGGGTGATCGTGAGCGAGTGGCCGCCGAGGTCGAAGATGTCGTCGTGCAGGCCGATCGGCGCCATGTCGAGCACCTGCTCCCAGATCTCCCGCACCTGGGCGACCAGCGGGTCACCCGCGGCGAGCGCCTCGTCGCCCCGCGCGGCTCCTGCGGCCTCGTCCGTCTGCTCCTCCGGCTCGGCGACCGGCGCGGTGAAGTCGACGAGGTCGGCGAGCCGTTGCCGCGGGTCGCGACCGGCTGCGGTGAGCACCCGGGTCAGGTCGTCCACGAAGCGCCCGGCGGCGGGGAGTTCGAGCGGGTCGTAACGCAGGCTCGCGACCGCGCCCGACGGGCCGTGCGCGATCTGGAGCTGCAGCGCGCCGCGCACACTGTGGTTGAAGGCGAGCCACTGCACGTCGCCGAGCGGGCTGCGGGTGTCCGGCAGCCGCCGGTAGCTGATCGACACCGGGGCGAGCGCGGCGTGCGGCCGCAGCCCGGGCACCGCGCGGGCGAGCGGCACCTCGCGGTAGCGGTAGATCTCGCGGAGTTCCGCGCGCAGCCCGGCGGCGAAGTCGGCGAAGGCCTGCTGCCCGGACGGCCGGGAGAACAGCGGGAGTTCGTTGACGTACGCGCCGATGTGCGGGGCTTCCGCCTCGGTCCTGGTGGCGAGGTCGAGGGCGGTGACGACCTCGGCGTTGCCGTACGAGGCGAGCAGCACGTGCACCGCGGCGACCAGCACCTCGAAGGAGGTCAGGCCGTCGAGGCGGGGCAGCGGGAGCGGCACCTCCAGGACGTCCGCGTCGGCGGCGCCGCGCGAGCGCAGCGAACCGCCGGGCACGGCGGTGGCGGCGGGCTCGTGCCACCGCCCGGCCCAGAAGTCGGCGGCCTGCGGGAGGAGTTCGGCGACGCGCTCACGCTGGGCGGCCGCGTGGTCGGCGTGCTCCAGCTCGGCCGGGATGCCGCCCTCGTAGTACGTGGCGAGGTCCGCGACCAGCACGTCCTTGGAGGCCCCGTCGAAGACGAGGTGGTGCGCGACGACCACCAGCGTGTCGCCGCCGACCAGCACGAAGCGCACCAGCGGGCCGCTGTGCAGGTCGAAGGGCCGGGTGACGGCCTCGGCAACGGTGCCGGCCTCCTCCAGCACGGGCGTGTGCGCGGCGGGGACGAGCGCGGGGTCGCCGTCCTCGGCGCTCAGCGCGCAGCCGAGCAGCGGGTGGCGCTCGACGACGGCGTGGCAGGCCTTGGCGAGCGCGCCGCGGTCCACGTCGCCGTCCAGGGCGATGACGACGGGCATGTGGTAGGCGGTGACAGCCCCCATGCGCGCGGCGATCCACATTCCGTGCTGGGTGAAGGAGAGTTGGCGCTTCATCGGACGACCTCTCGCAGGGCGCGTTTGTCCACCTTGCCGCCGTGGTTGCGCGGCAGGGCTTCGAGCGTGATCAGGTGGTGCGGCTGTTCGTGGGACGCCAGCCGGGACTTGAGGAAGGCACGCAGCTCGGTGTGGTCCGCGCTGCCGACGACGGCGACCGCGACCGCGGTGCCGAGCGCCGGGTGCGGCACCCCGAAGGCCGCGGCCTCCACGACGTCCGGGTGCTCGTAGACGGCCTCCTCGACGTGCAGCGTGGAGACCTTGTGCGCACCGGACTTGACGACGTCGCTCTCCCGGTCGACCAGGTAGAGGTAGCCGTCCGGGTCGACGTAGCCGAGGTCGCCCATGCGCACCCAGCCGTCGCGGAAGACGCCCGCGGAGGCGGCCGCGTCGCCGTAGTAGCTGCGGCTCGCGGTGGGAGAGCGCATCCACACCTCGCCGGTCTCACCCGCGGGCAGCGGCTCGCCCTCGGCGGTGGCCACGCGGACGTCGCCCGCGGAGGCCGGGCGGCCGACGCTGGAGGGGCGGCCGGAGTTGTAGAGCATCACGGTCTGCGCGGGCGCGGCCTCGGTCGAGGTGTAGTAGTTGGCGATCGTCGCGCGCGGGAAGGCCGTGGCGAGTTCACCGGCGATCCGCGCGGGCAGCGGGGCCGCGGCCGAGCCGAGCAGCAGCACGCTGGACAGGTCCGCCTTCAGGTGCGCCCCGCTGGAGAGGAGTTCGATCGCCATGGTGGGGACGAGGAAGACCGTGCCCGCGCGGTGCTCCTCGATCATGCGGGCGAAGCGGCCGGGCGTGAAGCGGCCGAGGGTGACCACGGTGGGGTGCGCGCCGACGGCGTTGGCGAGCATCCACTGCCCGGCCTGGGTGCCGATCGGGAAGGCGTGCGCAAGCGTCTCGGAGTGCGTGAAGGGCTTGCGGCGGCCGCCCCAGCCGTGGCCGAGGTTGGCGTGGGTGGCGGCGACGCCCTTGGGCCGCCCGGTCGTTCCCGAGGTGTAGAGGATCTGCGCCAGGTCCCCGGGCGCGGGCGGGACGAGGTCCGTACCCGGCTCCGCCTCCACGGCGGGCAGCTCACCGGCGCGCAGCACGAGCGCGGCACCGCAGTGCGACAGCCGGGCGTCGATGTCGGCGGCGCCGAGCTGGTCGGACAGCGGTACGGCGACGGCGCGGGCCTTGAGGGTGCCGAGGAAGGCGACCGCGTAGTCGATCCAGTCGGCGTTCCCGAAGACGAGCCCGACGCGGTCGCCGGGAGTGACACCGCGGCGCAGCAGACCTACGGCGACAGCGTCGGAGCGGCGCCACCAGCTTTCGAAAGTAAGGTTTCCTGCCCCCGCAACTTTCAAAGCCGGACGATCAGCTTCCGCTGCCGCGCGGGCACGCAGCAATTCGGAAAGGATCGTACTCACGTGCTGATCCCCCTGTGCCAAAACCGGACAATAGCCGGTCAATTGACGGGATCGACGCCGCAGTGCGGCGCAGCGCATCCCCCGAAATACGCTCATTGACTGAGCGGGCCTCACCCTGGCATCGTCACCCAGAACCGTCAACCCTCGAAAATGTGTCGGCCGAGTTTACGAAATTCACCGCCGCCGCATCAGTCACAGTTGCCCCGAGACCGCCATCCCGCGCGCCTTCCGCAACCGTGCCCGTTCGCATGGACACGCACCGCACTCGCCTTCCAGGCGTACCCGCACACGTACCGCACGGCACAGCACAGCACGTGGAGAGACCTGTGAAGACCGGACCGCTCTCGTTCGGGCAGCAGAGACTGTGGTTCCTGCACCAGTTCGACCCCGAGGACCCCTCGCACAACGCCGGTTACGCCTACCGGCTGCGCGGCGCGCTGGACGTGCCCGCGCTGGAGGCGGCCTTCACCGCCGTGGTCGCCCGGCACGAGGCGCTGCGCACCCGCTTCACCGCCGAGGACGGCACGGCCCGCGCGGTCGTCGAGGACCCGCGCCCGGTACGCATCGAGGTCACGGCGGCGGAGTCGGCCGAGCACGCCGAGCGCATCGTCGCCGCCCGCGCCAACACCCCCTTCGACCTCACCGCGGAACCGCCGCTGCGCGTCACCCTGGTACGGATCGGGCCGGACGACCACGTCCTGTGCGCGGTCACGCACCACATCAACAGCGACGGCTGGTCCTTCAACGTGCTGCGCGACGAGGTCGCCACCCTTTACGCCGGACAGCCGCTGCCCGCACCGCCGTTGCAGTACGCCGACGTGGTCGCCGCCGCCGGCGACACCCAGGCCGACCCCGCCTGGTGGGTCGGGCAGCTGGCCGGGGCGCCGGACCTCGAACTGCCGACCGACCGGCCGCGCCCCGCCGAGCGCAGCACGGACGGCGGCGAGGTGCGCTTCACGCTCGACAAGGAACTGGCGGACGCGGTACGGGCGTTGGCCCGTCAGACGCGCTGCACGCCGTACATGGTGCTGCTGGCGGCGTACGAGGTGCTGCTCGCGCGGCACAGCGGGCAGAGCGACTTCTCCGTGGGCACCCCGTCCGCGGGCCGGGGGCGGCCCGAACTGGAAGGCGTCATCGGCTACCTGTCGACGACGATGGTGCTGCGCTGCGACCTGTCCGGCGACCCCTCCTTCACCGACCTGGTCCGCGCCACCCGGCGCAGCGTGCTGTCCGGACTCGCCCACCCCGAAGTGCCCTTCGAGCAGCTCGTCGGCGCACTCGGCGTCGCCCGCGACCTGAGCCGGACGCCGATCTACCAGGCACTCTTCGCGCTGCACACGCACGGCACGGTCGCCGAGCCGCTCCCGGGCCTGGACGCCGAGTCCTTCCCGCTGGGCTGGCACTCCGCCCGCACCGACCTGACCCTCGACCTCTACGAGCAGCCCGACGGCAGCGTGGTCGGCATCCTCATCCACAGCACCGACCTCTTCGACGACGCGACCGCGGAGCGCATGGCCGCCCGCTTCCTCCACCTTCTCCGCTCCGCCACGTCCTCTCCCGAACTGCCGGTGAGCGGGCTGGAGTTGCTGCCGGTGGCGGAGCGGGAGCTGCTGGCGTCGTGGGACGGTCCGGTGGTGGAGCTGCCGCCGGTGACG
>NZ_JOHY01000094.1 GCF_000721495.1 Streptomyces sp. NRRL F-5123 | reverse complement strand
AGCAACCAGAAGTGGAGCTGACCACGCAGCAGTAGTGCTACCGCTCCCCCGGTCCCTT
The DNA here is from genome assembly GCF_000721495.1 of Streptomyces sp. NRRL F-5123. Classification (GTDB taxonomy): domain Bacteria; phylum Actinomycetota; class Actinomycetes; order Streptomycetales; family Streptomycetaceae; genus Actinacidiphila. The sequence goes on along the minus strand of NZ_JOHY01000094.1, from coordinate 14,330 downwards.
CGTGGACCGGGGGAGCGGTCATCCGCCCGGCCTGGTGCTTATCCCAGGGTCCATTGCTGGTTGCTGCCGCCGTTGCAGGTCCACAGTTCGGCGAGCGCCCCGTTGGCGGTGGAGGCTCCGGTGACGTCAAGGCACAGGCCGGACTGGGTGCCGGTGACGGTGCCGTTGGAGTTGACGCTCCACTGCTGGTTGGCACCGCCGTTGCAGGACCAGATCTCCACCTTGGTACCCGGGGAGGTCTGGTTGTTGTAGGCGTCCAGGCACATCTGCGAACTGCCCGAGTACACCGCCAGCTGGCCCGACGACGTACGCGTCCAGCTCTGGTTGGCACCGCCGCTGCAGTCCCAGATCTGCACCTGCGTTCCCGCGGTGGTCGAGGAGTTCGGCACGTCCAGGCACTTGCCCGCACCCACCGCGTGCAGCGCACCGCCACCGGCCGGCGGCGGCGTGGTGGTCGAACTGCCGCCCGCGACCCGGTACATCACCGTGCCGTGCGCCGGCACCGAAGCACTGATGGCGCCCGCGGTGGTGGACGTCGCACCTGACCACAGGTCGGTCAAGGTGTAGCTGGAGGCGCCGGATTTGCCGACCGCGGCAGCCGTGGTGCTGATCGTCGCGGTCGATCCGCTCTCGTTGAACAGCGCCACCGACACGTCACCGTTGGACAGCGGTTTGGCCATCACGTCCAGGCCGCCCGCGGAGGACACCATGGTGCCCTGCTTGCCCAGAGAGTCCTGGTCCACCGCGATGACCCGGGAGTTGGTGTAGATGGACAGGGTGGAGGAGCTTGCGGAGGCTATGTTGGTGCCCGCGATCAGGGGCGCCGCCATTTCCGACCACAGGCTGAACTCGGTGCGGGCCTCGGTGTCGGTCAGGGACCCGTTGCCGACCTCCAGCATGTCGGGATCGTTCCAGTGCCCGGGACCGGCGTAGGCGGCCAGACCCACATTGCTGTGGAAGATCGACAGCATGCTGGAGTAGCTGGCGTTGATGTCACCGGTGGTGCGCCAGCTGTTGCCGACTCCGGCGCCCCAGGTCCACACGTTCTCCTGGCCCCAGTTGCACAGGCTGTACAGGATCGGACGGCCGGTCGCCGCGAGCGCGTCCCGCATCGTGGTGTACCGCGTCTGCCCCGGCACACCGTTGTTGTTGCAGTTGTCGTACTTCAGGTAGTCGACACCCCACGAGGCGAAGCTCGCCGCGTCGGTCGTCTCGTGTCCCAGGCTCCCGGGGTACCCGGCACACGTCGCGGTGCCGGCGTCCTCGTAGATTCCCAGCTTCAGGCCCAGCGAGTGCACGTAGTCCGCCGTGCCCTTGATGCCGTCGGGGAATTTCGACGGGTCCGGCACCAGCCGGCCCGACGAGTCCCGGGTGTGGGTCATCCAGCAGTCGTCGATGTTGACGTAGTTGTAGCCGGCGGCCTGCATGCCGTTGTTGTGCATGGCCAGCGCCGTGGACTTGATGAGCGACTCCGAGACGTTGCACCCGTAGGCGTTCCAGTCGTTGAACCCCATCTGCGGGGTCGGCGCCAACCCGTTGCCCAACGCGGCAGCAGGCTGGGCTGCGCCGGGGGCGGCCAGCGAGGCACCTGCGGCGAGCAGCAGAGCCGAGCTTGTTAGCGCTAACAATCTACCGAGTCGCGACCGCGCGAGGCGCCGCCCGACGTTCGTACGTCCGTTGACCATGGTGTGTCGACCTCCTGGGCCGAGTCGTGGGGGGAGAGGTGCCTGCCACCGGCCCCCGCCCGCACAGGACGAGGTCGGCTGGCGACCACGTAACCGTGGTGGGTCGGGAAACCTGGCCAGAGCGGCACCGGCGGGCGCGTTGTCGGCCCCCCGTTGTGTGGAATAGGTAACTCCTGTGCGTTCAGGGCGTCAAGAGGTGTGGAAATATGTCTCTCTTGAGGGAAGCAATCCACGCGGCGGAACGTCCGGCTCACCGGTGGGCGTCCTGGGACAGGCTCCGAAGCGAGGGCCGAGGACCTGCGGTCCGCGGCCGCGCGGCAACCGCGGTTCAGCCGAACACGCGGCGCTGGATCTCGCGGCGGTAGTCCTCCAGCGTCTTGTCCAGGTGAACGGTGGCCGCCTGTGCCGCGGCCTCCGCGTCGCCGTCCTTGATCGCGCGGTAGATCGCGGTGTGCTCGGCCACCGCCTCCTCGGCATGGCCGCCTACCGTGCCGTGCAACCCGATGGTGCTGGACTGGCGTTGCAGACGCCGGGCCTCCCGGACAGCGTCCACCAGGAACGGATTCTGCGAGGCCTTGGCGATGCTGAGGTGGAACTCGTCGTCCCCGCGGTCGAACAGCTCGTGCCGGCCGGTCAGATGGCCTTCCCGGCACATCTCGGCGGCCTCTTCGATCGCGCGCAGGTCCGACGGCGTCGCACGTGTGGCGGCCAGCCGGCTTGCCGCGGCCTCCTGCACGCGGCGGAACTCGAACAGGCGGTAGACGTGGTCGAGGTCGGTGGGCAGGAAGAAGCTCCCCCACAGCGACGAGCCCAGCATGCCCTCGTCGTTCGCCACGAACAGGCCGCGGCCCTTCTGCGCGCGGATCCGTCCGATGGCCGAGAGGATCTTGACGGCCTCACGTACCACCGTCCTGCTGGTTCCCAGACGCGAGGCGAGCTGGTTCTCCGTCGGCATCCGGTCGCCGGGCTGCAGCCCCAGCTCGGCGATGAGCCGCAGGATCTCCTCGGCCACACGTTCGTAGCCGGGTCGGTAGGCCACGGTTTCCTGCGCGTCGGCGGGCGCCGGTGCGGAGCCGCCGGTCGCCGCGAGTACCTGGTTGCCGTCCAACAGCCCGCCCCCTTCGTCTCCCGTCGTCGGCCGCGCGGTACGCGACCGGTCCGACGTGTACGCCGCAGCATACAGCGGTGCTCGTTTCGACGATATGTGTACTACTTATCTCCCCCGGCCACGCATCGCCATAACCCCCAGAACCGGTCAAACGGCGCAGTTTGTCACCATCCCCACGAGAAGATCTTGGAAATAACCATGCTCATCCTGTTGACTCGCCCCCCGGTTGGCGCTTGTTATGTGTGATCAAACGCGACGCACCCCACGACGTAGTGGAGTTGTTCATGACAGCCAAGGTCCGCGCGGTCGGCGCGCGCACACCTGACGGAACCCGCGGAAACCGCGGACGCGCAGGCCTGCCGGCCCTGGTGGCCGGCACCCTGCTGCTGGCCACGGTCGCCGCCTGCGGCGGAGGCAGCAGCGGCAACGGCTCCCAGGGCGGCTTCAAGCCCGTCAAACAGACGGGCGGCGCCCTGACCGTGTGGGTGGATGCCTCGCGTATGGACGCCGCCAAGCTCTACAAGAAGCAGCACCCGGACGTGAAGATGAACGTCGTCAGCTACGACGGCGACGCGAACGGCTCCAATTACCTGCGCACCAAGGTCAGCCTGTTCAACCGCACCCGCAAGGGCTGGCCCGACGTGGTGTTCAGCTCGCAGAACAACGAGACCACCTGGGCGGTCGACGCCGGATTCACCGCCCCGCTCGACAAGGGCCTGATACCGAAGGCGACGCTCGCCGGCTGGGCCAAGGGCGCCAACGCCCCCTGTACGGTCAACGGCACGCTGTACTGCCTGCGCAACGACCTCGCCCAGACCGTGCTGTGGTACAACGCCCCGCTGATGAAGCAGTGGGGATACCAGGTCCCGCAGACCTGGGAGCAGTACCAGGCCCTCGGGGAGAAGGTGGCCACCGAGCACCCCGGCTACCTGGTCGGCTCGGCCGGCGACACCTGGGCGCCCGAGCTGTACATGTGGCCGAGCAAGTGCGGCGCCAACCAGATCACCGGGCCCAAGGCGGTGACGGTGAACACCGGCAGCGCGAACTGCAAGCGCATGGCGTCGCTGCTCGACACCCTCGTCAAGAACAAGACGATGTCCATGAGCAGCGTGTTCAGCTCGGACTTCGACAAGAACCAGGCCGGCAAGATCCTCATGATGCCCGGCCCCTCCTGGTTCGGCGGCGCCCTGTTCCAGGGTTCGTTCAAGACCCCGGCACACCAGATCGCCGTCGCGCCGATGCCCAGGTGGTCCGCCGACAGCGCGAGCACGTCGGGCAACGTCGGCGGCGGGACCTGGCTGCTGTCCGCGCACAGCACCAACCTCAAGGCCGCCGCGGACTTCCTGACCTGGGTGACCACCTCCGACGACTACCAGGCCCAGCTCGCGCCCGGTTACCCGGCCTACTCCGCCGCCGCGAAGGACTGGCTGGCCAAGCAGGCCTCCTCCGACTACTTCAGCGGGGACATCTCCGCGCCGCTGCAGGCCGCGGCGGAGGAGGTCTGGCCGGGCTGGGGCTACGGGCAGTTCAGCCAGGAGGCCGTCTGGGCGGCCACGGTGACCCCGCAGCTGACGGCGGGCAAGTCCATCGTGTCCCTGCTGCCGGCCTGGCAGACAGCGGTCGCCAACTACGCGCGCGCCGCCGGCTACAAGGTCACCACCCAGTGACCGCACGGACCGACGAGGCCGGCCGGGCACCGGTGCGCGGCTCGCGCGCACTGTGGCCCGGCCGGGCCGGGCACGGCTTCGTCGCCGCCTACACGGTCCTGCTGATCGCCTTCGGAGTGATACCGACCGGCTACGCGGTCTACTTCGCCTTCACCGACGGCGGCGGAACCTTCAGCGGCCTGTCCAACTTCTCCACCGCCTTCGACGACTTCCGCTTCACACCTGCCGTCGAGCACGTCGCGCTCTACCTCGTCTGGTGGCTGGTGTCGCTCGTCGTGTTCGTCGTCGGACTGGCGCTGCTGCTGCACCGGCTGACGCTGACCGGCGCAGGCCGGACACTGCGGTTCCTGTACTACGTGCCCGGTGCCCTCGCAGGAGCGGCCGGTGTGATGGTGTGGCTGTTCGTCCTGGACCCCACGGTCAGCCCGGTCAGCTTCCTGCTGCGGGCCTTCGGCTACCACACCTTCGGCGAGGTCATCGCCCCCGGGCACCTGCCGATCCTCTTCACCCTCATCGCCTTCTGGACGGGGGCCGGCGGCTGGATCGTGGTGATGTACGGGGCGCTGAACAACATCTCGCAGGACGTCCTGGAAGCGGCGCGGATCGACGGCGCGGGGGCCTGGCAGACCGCCTGGCGGATCCAGATCCCCCTGCTGCGCAAGTGGATCGTCTACATGGTCATCCTCGCCTTCGCGGGCGGCACCCAGCTGTTCGTCGAACCGCAGCTGCTGTCCCAGGCGAGTGTCGGCGTGGCCGGCCGGGACTACTCCCTCAACCAGCTCGCGTACGACTTCGCGTTCCAGAACAACGACGTCAACACCGCGGCCGCCGTGTCGGTGGAGCTGCTGGTGGTCGGGCTGGCCGTGGCAGGGGTCTTCGTGGCCAGATCGGGGTTCTTCGATGCGGACTGACATCCGGCGACCGGCGGTCGCCACACCCTCCGGCAGCGGGTCGGTGCCCGGACGGGCCGATCGGGCGCGGGCCGGCCGCTCAGTGCGCGGGCGTCTCAACCCGCTCCCGGCCCTGGTGCTCCTGCTGTTCGCGGTCTTCTTCGTGCTGCCGGTGCTCTGGCTGCTGCTGGCGGCCACCAAGACCGACGACCAGCTGGTGCACGACAATCCGCTGTCGTTCGGCTCCTTCCACGCGCTGCACGCGAACTGGACGGCCCTGACCGGCTACCAGGACGACGCGATCTTCATGTGGCTGCGGAACTCGGCTGTCTACTCCTTCCTCGCCCTGGTGATCACCTTGTGCGTGGCGGTGCCGGCCGGCTACGCGCTGGCGATGACGGAGTTCCGGGGCCGGCGCACGCTGCTCGTCGCCACCCTCGTGGTGATGCTGATGCCGAACGCCACGCTGGTCGTGCCGCTGTTCCTCGAAGTCAACGCGGTCCACCTGATCGGCTCCATGTGGTCGATCATCCTGCCGTACGCCTTCTACCCGTTCGGGGTGTACCTGGCCTACATCTACTTCAGCACCGCCCTGCCCGGGGAGCTGCTGGACGCGGCACGGCTGGACGGCTGCTCGGAGTTCGGCGTCTTCCGCCGGGTGGCGCTCCCGCTCGCGGCGCCCGTGGTCGCCCTGGTGGGCTTCTTCAGCTTCGTCGCCAACTGGACCAACTACTACCTGCCGTACGTCATGCTGCCGCAGAGCGACCAGTTCCCGGTGCAGGTCGGGCTGGGGACCCTGCTCGACTCCGTCCCGCAGTTCAACCCGACGGCGAGCACGTTGCAGGTCGAACGCCCCGAACTGGCCCTGGCGACGCTGCTGGCGATCGTCCCCGTGCTGGTCGTCTTCCTGTTCTCCCAACGGTTCCTGGTCTCCGGCATGCTCGCAGGCGCGACCAAGAACTGACCCAGCCGGCCGTCCCGCACGACGCTCGGCACACCGGGCGGCGCCGTGCCGGGACGAGCCGTGCCCGAACGCGAATGGAGCTCCTGCCGATGCATCCCGTCATCACGGCCTCGGTGCCGCTGCTCGAACCACCGACCTGGGCGACGGCGCAGCGCGAGCTGTTCGACCTGCTCGACCGGGCCTGGCGGCGGTTCGCCCGCGACTTCACGGGTCCCGACGGACGGCTGCGCTACACCGGCGAGCTCACTTCCCGGGACGGCGTGGACGACTTCTACGAGGTCTTCTTCAACTGGCCCCAGCTCTACCTGCTCGGCGGGGCCGACGACCTGCTGGCCCAGAGCGAGCACCACTGGGAGGGCGTCACCCGCCAGCTGACCGAGCTGGGCATGCTCAAGGACGAGTACGAGCGCGGCTACGACTGGTTCCACCAGGGCGAGAGCCTGCTGCTGCTGTACTTCCTGTGCATGGCCGCCCCCGACCGGTGGGCCGAGCGGGCGCGGCGCTTCGCCGACCTGTACGTCGACCCCGGGCACGGCAACTACGATCCCGCCCTGCGCATCATCCGCCGGCCGCACAACGGCAGCGACCCCGGGCGGGACGGCCTGTCGGACGGCGACAGCTACCCGTGGCTGCCGGCGGAAGCGCGGATGTACGGCTTCCCGCTCGACTGGATCCTGCCGGCGGGCGCCGAGCAGCCTCCGCTCGACGCCGACCCGCGGCTCGGCACGGAGATGCGCCGCCGGATGGGCGACGGTGACACCGCGGCCAACCTCTCCGCCACGGGCCTCGTGCTGAACGCCTGGATACTCTCCGGCGAGCAGCGCTACGCCGACTGGATCACCGGCTACACGGGCGCCTGGCGGGAGCGCGCCGCCGCCAACGGGGGCATCCTGCCCGACAACGTCGCGCCGGACGGCACCGTCGGCGGGCTGCTCGACGGGCGGTGGTACGGCGGCCACTACGGCTGGTCCTGGCCGCACGGCTGGTACAGCGTGGGGCACGCGGCGATCGTCGCCGCCCTGGCGGGCGCCACGGTCAGCGGCGACGACTCGTACCTCGACCTGGTGCGGCCGGCCCTCGACGAGATCATCTCGCACGGCAAGGTGATGGCCTTCACCGAGTCCGACTCCAGCATCCGGTCCAAGTGGATCCCGCAGCTGGCGGAGGACGTGAGCACCCCGACCTTCCATGTGCCCTTCCGGTACGGCGACGAGGGCTGGTTCGACTACAACCCCATGCTGATGGCCGTCCCGACGGCGCTGTGGCACCACACCTCCTCGCACGCCGACCGGGCGCGCATCGACCGGCTGCGCGCTGCCGCCGGACACGACTGGCGTACGGTCCGCTCCTTCCGCAGCAAGGAGGAGGCCGGCCACGAGGAGCCCTGGCTGGCCTACCTGGCGGGCGACGACCCGGCCTATCCGGAGAAGATCCTGGCGGCAGCCCAGGCGCAGGTGCGGCACCGGCTGTCGCGTATGGAGAAGTACCGCGACCTGGATGTGCCGGAGGAGGACATCCACCTGTGGCAGCAGTCCAACCCGGTGGTCACCGAGGCGCTCGTCCAGCTGACCTGGGGCGGCCCCCAGGTGGTCTACAACGGCGGTCTGCAGCAGGCACGGGTGCGCTACCACGACGCCGCCGCCCGCCGTCCGGGGCTTCCCCCCGGGGTCGCGGCGCTGGTCTCGGCCATCGACCCGGACGCCACGGTCGTCGACCTGGTCAACCTCGATCCCGAAGCGGCGCGATCGGTGATCGTCCAGGCCGGCGCGTTCAGCGAGCACACCATCCGCTCGGTGGAGTACAGCGTCTGCGAGGACCCTTCCTGGATCGGTGACCTGTACGACTACGGGCACACCGCCCCGACGGTGACCACCGCGGCGGCGGCGGTCGGCGGACCCTGGCTGCAGGTGGATCTCCCCCGCTCCAGTACCGTCCGGCTCACCCTGCAGCTCGGCCTGCGCACCCGGACGCCCTCCTACCGCACACCTTTCGACGAGCAGACGCACCGGGGCGCGTCGTGACATGCCGGACGACGGGCACGTGCGGTCGCGGCAGAATGCAGCGGCGGCCTGACAAGCAGCGTTCCGAGGAGCGGACATGACCATGGAGCAACCGTCCGGTGGCGCCGCGGCGGAGCGTGCGCCGGTGCTCGACAGCCACGTCCACTTCTGGGACCCGCGGCATCTGGCCTATCCGTGGCTCGCCGACGTTCCCGCCCTCGACCGGGGCTTCTCCCCCTCCGGCTTCCTCGGCGACGTGCCCGAGCCGGTGGAAGCGGTCTTCGTCGAGGCCGGGCGGCACCCCGACCGCGCCGCCGAGGAGATCCGGTGGGTGCGCGGCCTGGCGCGTACCCGGCCGTGGATCCGCGGCGCCGTCGCGCACGTGAGCCTGGACGACCCCGCCGGAGCGCCGGAGGCCGTACGCCGTTTCGCCGCCGACCCGTTCGTCGTCGGCGTCCGCCACAACGTCCAGGACGAGGAGCCGGGCTTCACCGGCGGTTCCGACTTCCGCGCCGGCGTGGCGCTTCTGGGCCAGGCGGGACTGCCGTTCGACGCGTGCGTGCGACAGGGGCAGCTCGGCGAACTCGCCGAGCTTGCCGCCGCGTGCCCGCAGACCCTGGTGGTCCTGGACCACCTCGGCAAGCCGTCCGTGCCCGACCCCGATCCCGCGTGGCGGCCGGCCCTGCGCCGGCTCGCGCGGAGGGACAACGTCGTCTGCAAGCTGTCCGGGCTCGCCACCGAGGCGGCTCCCGGCACCGGTGCGACCGCCCTGGTCGCCGTGCTCCGCGAGGTGCTGGAGGTGTTCGGCCCCGACCGGTGCCTGTACGGCGGTGACTGGCCGGTGATGACCCTCGCCACCGCGTACGGGCCCTGGCTGGATCTGGTCCGTGAGGCGATCGACGATCTGCCGGCGGCCGATGCCGACGCGGTGATGCGCGCCAATGCGGTCCGGACCTACCGGTTGCAGGACCGGGGAGCCGCGCCCGGGCCTCGTGGGTGAGAGCCGCCCCCGGCCGTCGCAACCGGGGGCGGCTCCCAGACTCGCGTCACGTCAGCTGCGGGCCCACTTCTGGTTGGTGGCCCCGGTGCACGTCCACAGCTGCACGAGCGTGCCGTTGGCGGTGCCGTAGGCGCTCGCGTCCAGGCAGAGGCCCGTCTGGACGTTGGTGATGCTGCCGTCCGAGTTGACGTTCCACTTCTGGTTGTTCTGGCCGTTGCAGTCCCAGATGATCGCCTTGGTGCCGTTGGCCGTTCCGCTGCCCTCGTCGTCCAGGCACTTGGTGCCGTAGACCTGCAGTTCCTTGGCGGCGGTGAGGGTCCACTGCTGGTTCGAACCGCCGTTGCAGTCCCACAGCTCGGTCTGCGTGCCGTTGGTCTGGCTGAGGTTGGGTACGTCGAGGCAGCGCCCGGAGGCGTTGCCTCGCACCACGCCGTTCGTGCCCCCGCCGGAGGAGGAGCCGCCGTAGCCGGCGGCGGCGATGCTGGCCTGAACCGCGTTCTCCGTGGCGTCCGTGGGGAAGCCGGCGGTGATGGCGCCCTCGAAGAACTCGCCCTGACCGGAGACGCTGTTGTCGCCGCCGGTACCCAGCAGCAGGGAGCTGTCGGTCTTCATCGGCGAGTAGCCGTTCGGCAACCCGCCCGAGTAGGTCGTGGTGAGTCCTCCGGAGGCGGCGTTGCCGTATTTCAGTGTGAAGTTGCTGGTTCCGTTGTTCTTCTCCCAGGCGCTCACGAACGGGAAGTGCACGCCCTGGTTGTTGGCGTCGTGGTTGGACCCGCTCCCGGTGTGGAACATGCCGTTCTCCAGGTCGGCCTCCACCCAGGGGCCGGTGCCCGTGCAGCCGCCGAACCAGCAGGCGTTGCCCCAGTAGATCGAGTTCATGGTGGCGTTGCCCGTGTCGGTGTGCGTGTTCTCGCCGCTGCCGTAGTCGAAGCAGCACCACTGGTTGGTGAAGTTGGACGAGGTCACCATGTAGATGCCCTCGGGCTGGGAGCCGGTGGGAGCGCCGTTGGCGTGGTCGATCCGGTATCCCACGCCCTGGTTGACCTTGACCCCGAAGACCGGGTGGCCGCCCGCGGTGACGGGCAGTGCCGCCGCGTCGGCGCCCACGTCCGCCCCGTTCGCGCCCGGTCCCTTCCAGTAGCCGCCCCAGGAGATGGGCAGGTCGTTGTGGCGGGAGGTCTGGTCGTAGATCTTGCTGATGATGCACGACGTACCCGCGCAGAAGGACGTCTGGGCCGAGGCGTCGGCGTACCCGCCCGCGGTCAGCAGGCCCACGTCGTGGTACGTGTGGTCGGAAGCGCGCTGGACCTGGTACAGCGGCCCGTTGTAGGCGGCGAACAGCGCGCGGGTCGTGGAGTGCGCCCCGATGCACGGTGTGCCGCCGTCGGCGTAGATGTCGCAGGGCAGGGACGAGACCGCGGCGGCGGCCGCCGGCCGGGCCGCGCTGTCGGACGCCCCGGCGCCCGAACCGCTCGCGGCGGCCCGGCCGCCGAAGACGGCTGTGGCCATCGCCAGGGCGAGCAGGAGGATGAGCAGGGGTCTTGCCCGCCACAAGCCGGTGGGCGGGGAAGATGCGGAGCTGTGCATCGGCTCTCCTTCGAGTGTGGAATGGTGCTCCCGCGGTGTCGGGCCCGTGTTCCGCGCCCGACGACGGGATACCGGCCCGGCGTTTTCGTCGGCGTGGCTCAGCCGGGGACCAGGGCGGTCCACTCCTGGTTCGCCTGTCCGTTGCAGTCCCACAGCTGAAGCTGCGTGCCGTCGGTCGTGGAGGCGGCGGGGTCGTCCAGGCAGCGGCCGGACACCGGGTTGCGGTAGGACCCGTTCACCGCCTGCCAGACCTGGTTGGCGCCCCCGTTGCAGGTCCAGATCTCGATCTTCGTCCCGTTCGCCGTGCCGCGCCCGGTGGCGTCCAGGCACTTCCCGACCGCGCGGAGGGTGCCGTCGGCGTAGGCGGTCCAGTTCTGGGCGGCGGCGTTGTTGCAGCCGTAGATCTGCACCGGGGTGCCGTCGGTGCTGCTGCCGTTCCTGACGTCGAGGCACTTCCCCGCGATGCCGGAGCGGACGGGCCCCGACGCGGAACCGGAGCCTGAGCCGCCCAGCCAGCCTGCGCTGTCGGCCGCCTGGACGCCCTGCCGGAAGGCTGCGGCCATCTTCTGGTACCCGTTGTCGTTCGGGTGCAGGTAGTCGGAGAGGTCCGCGGTCGTCACCGCGCTCATGTCGACGTACCCGACGTGCTTGCCCGCGGCCTGCTCGCTCTGCACGATGCCGGGGATGGCCTGGTTGTACGCGCCGCGGTACCGCTCCTCGGTGGAGCTGGTGGAAACGACGAGCGAGGCCACCAGCACGGTCGCGGACGGGACGTCGCGGGTGATCTGGTCGACGAGCGACTGCAACCGGGCAGTGGCCGTCGAGACCTGGTAGTTGCCGTTCAGGTCGTTGGTACCGATCTCCAGGGTGACCACGTTGGGCTGGTACCGGGACAGGGCCGCGTCGGTGAGAGCGGCCACCTGGTCGATGCGGTAGCCGGAGTGCCCCTCGTTGTCGGGGTCCGGCATCGTTCCGCCGCGAAGCGACCCGACGAAGTCCAGAGGATGGCCGTCGGCGGCGAGCCCGTCGTACAGCGCGGCACGGTAGCCGTTGCCCGTGCTGCTCCCGACACCCCAGGTGATCGAGTCACCCAGCGGCATGAGGCGCAGGGGTGTCGTGGACGCCGCGGCGGCAACCGGTGCCGCCGATGCCGTGCCCGGTAGACAGAGCGCCGCGGCCAGGGCGAGCAGAAGGGCGGTGAAAGGTCTTCTCATCAGGTTTCCTCGTCTGGTCCTGCACAAGGCTCGTGGGCCGATGTGAGCGCTCACAACCCTTGAAGTGGGGGGACTGCATGGAGACGAGTTGCATACCCACTGCCAGAATTCCGCAACAGGGGGGACGAGATGAGACTGACATATACCGGGGACGGAACTCAAGGGTGCTGCACGAGACCACCCGCGACCTGACGGCCCGTCCGGCCTGCAGCCCCACGGGACCCGCGTCAACACACTGTGACTCCCGGCGAAACCTGCAGGTCACATCGCTTCCGTGGAGTATTCCGTCAGCGATCACCGGCCGAGGCGACCCCCATCCGCCTCCTCACCGCACCCGGCCGGCACGGACGGGACGGAGTTCGCCGGTCGCGCGGCAGGCCACCGCGTCGCCCGATGTATACGACAGCACGCACGGGCTCCGGCACACCGGACCGAGCGGGCGAAGGGCTTGACACCACCTGTCCCGTGCAGCACGCTGCCGTCGTTCCGACGACACATGCTGTCCCGAAAAACGGACGTGTCACCGGGTAGCGTGTTAGCGCTCACATACCTCGGGGGCACGCTCCGCCCTTGGCTGCCCCCACCTGCCGGGAGACCTGCGTGAACGTCAGACCCGTCGCTCTCCTCGTGCCGGCCAGGCGGCCCCGTTCCGTGCGCGGTCCCACGAGACCACGCCCAGGAGGGAGACCCGATGGACGACAGACTGACACGGGGCGGCTCGCCGTCCCGGCACGGCGGGATCCGCCGCATCTGGAGATCGGCCCTGCGCCGGGACAGGCCCGAGGCCGGGACCGACCCGGCCCCCGCACCTGCGCGCCGGCGCAGGACTCTTCCGGCCACGACGGCGGCGGCGGTCCTGCTCGTTGCCGGCAGCCTGGCCGGGGGCGCGGTGGGAGCCGGTACGGCACAGGCCGCCGCCTCGGGGCCCTGTGACATCTACGCGTCCGGCGGCACCCCGTGCGTAGCGGCGCACAGTACGACGCGGGCGCTGTACTCGACGTACAACGGGCCGCTGTACCAGGTCCGGCGTGCCTCGGACAACGCGACCAAGGACATCGGGCTGCTGAGCGCCGGTGGTTACGCGGACGCCGCCGCACAGGACTCCTTCTGCGCCGGCACGAGCTGTCTGATCACCGTGATCTACGACCAGTCGGGCCGCAACAACAACCTGACCCAGGCCCCCGGCGGCGGCGCGGCCGGTGGCCCCGACAACCTCGCCAACGCGACCGCCGCCCCCACCACGGTCGGCGGCCACAAGGCCTACGGCGTCTACGTCGCCCCCGGCACCGGCTACCGCAACAACCACACCAACGGGATCGCGACCGGCGACGATCCCGAAGGCATGTACGCCATCTTCGACGGCACCCACTACAACGGCGGCTGCTGCTTCGACTACGGCAACGCCGAGACCGACAGCAACGACGACGGCAACGGCACCATGGAGGCCATCTACTTCGGCAACATCAAGGTCTGGGGCTACGGCGCCGGCAACGGCCCCTGGATCATGGCCGACCTGGAGAACGGCCTCTTCTCCGGCGTCAACCAGCACCTCAACTCCGGCGACCCGACGATCAACTACCGGTACACCACCGCCATCATCAAGGGCACCCACAACCAGTGGGCGATCCGCGGCGGCAACGCGCAGTCCGGCAGCCTGTCGACCTTCTACAGCGGGGTACGCCCCAACGTCTCGGGCTACAACCCGATGCGCAAGCAGGGCGCCATCATCCTGGGCACCGGCGGCGACAACAGCAAGGGGGCCCAAGGCACCTTCTACGAGGGCGTCATGACCTCCGGCTACCCCTCGGACGCCACCGAGAACGCCGTCCAGGCCAACATCACCTCGGTCGGATACGCCAACTCCACCGGGTCCGGTACGACCGGTGCGCTGCACGCGGTGGGTGCGGGCAAGTGCCTGGACGTGCCGAACTCCTCGACCACCGCGGGAACGCAGGTGCAGATCTGGGACTGCAACGGGCAGGCCAACCAGAGCTGGACGCGTACGTCGTCCGGTCAGCTGGCGGTGTACTCCGGCGGTTCGCAGATGTGTCTGGACGCCTACAACAACCAGACCTCCCCGGGCACCAAGGTGGAGATCTGGTCCTGCAACGGCGGTGCCAACCAGCAGTGGAGCGTCAACTCCAACGGCACCGTCACCGGCACCCAGTCCGGCCTGTGCCTGGACGTCACCGGAGCCTCCACCGCCAACGGCGCA
>NZ_JOHY01000093.1 GCF_000721495.1 Streptomyces sp. NRRL F-5123 | reverse complement strand
ATGTCGGCGTTGAGCAGCGTGGTGAGCTGCGGGTTGTGTGAGCAGGGGGCCGGTGCCGCCGCCGGAGAGGACCACGCTGGACGGGGTGGCCTTCGGCGAGAGCGTGCCGTCCGCGTTGGCCACCAGGGCCGGGTCGATCGCCGTCCAGGCGCCGTTCTTCAGGACGCGGGTGGGGGCGGCGGTCTGGGCGAGCGTGAGGGTGCCGTCCGGGTTGGCCGTGGTCTGCGACACCGCTGTGGTCAGGGCCGAGGCCACGACCGGGCGGCCGGTCGACTGCGCCTTCGCCGCGGCTTCGTCGGCCGAGAGGGCTTTGTGCGCCTGACTGCTCGCGGGCTTGGCCGCGGAAGGGGAAGTCGGTATTCCGCTGTCGGCTGCCGCATTTCCCGGCGGCAGGGTCACGAGGAAGGCCGCCGAGAGGGCGCCGAGCGCGAGCGCGGCGGCGCCTCTTCTGGCAGCGGCTTTGCGTGGTCTGTGAGCCATCATCACTTCACTTCCCGTTTGCCCGGGTTGGGCGCCTGGTCTGTCGCCGTGAGTATTCCGAAGGACTTGTACAGCCCATGAGTGTTCGGTGTGAAGGACTGGTGAGCGGTGCCCCTTTTTGACCACGATTCTCCTTGATATTTGGGAATCGCTTTACTGTTCCCGGGGTTCGGCTTTAGTTTTTCGTCGTCACCACAGAAAACTCACGAGAGCCGCACAAAAAAAGTGATGCACATCACAGCCTTCTTTTGATCCATGTGCAAGCCAACTGGCGCTAACTTCCTCCGCTGATGCTCTGTGGCAAAAGCCGTGTGTCACTGCGCAGTTGGTCCGGACGCTGTTCGGGGAAGTGGGGGGCGGGGCTGTGCGGTCGAAGCTGTGGTGGAACAGAAACCGGTTCCTGTCGCTGAGGGTCGCCCTGCTGGCGATCTTCGCGCTGGTGCTGCAGACCGCCGTGGCGTCCGCGCTGCCGCCCGCCAAGGCACACGTGCACGCGCCGAAGCCGGTGCTCGGCGCGCCCGTCCCGGTGAGCGCGGTCCACCGTGCGGCCCCGAAGCCCGCCAAGAAGGCGAAGCCGTACAAGGCGACCGCGACCACCTTCCCGTCCGCCGTGTCCGGCACGCTGGAGCTGACCTCCGCCCGGAGCAGTAGCCCCGGCAGCCCGGTGTGGGCCCAGCGGGTCGACGGCGAGGCCGCCAAGACCGGCAAGGCGGGCACGGACGGCAAGGCCGCCACCACCGCCAAGGACAGCGCACCCGCCAAGGGCGGTCTGACAGCGCTCAAGGTCAAGGTGCTCGACCGGAAGGCCGCCGAGGACGCCGGGATCACCGGCGTGGTGGCCCAGGTGACGCCCACCGGTTCCGGACCCGGCACGGTGCGCCTGGGCGTGGACTACTCCTCCTTCGCCCAGGCCTACGGCGGCGACTACGCCTCGCGGCTGCACCTCGTCCAGCTCCCTGCCTGCGCCCTGACGACCCCGCAGCTCGCCTCGTGCCGTACCCAGACCCCGCTGCGGACCAGCAACGACGGCGCCGCCCAGACGCTGTCCACCACCATGGCGCTGACCGCCCCCGCGACCGCGACCGCAAGCGCCGCCCCGGTCGTCCTCGCCGCCACCTCCGCCGCGTCCTCGGGCGACGGCGGCGGCGCGGGCGGCCAGTACGGGGCCACGTCGATGAAGCCGTCCGGCTCGTGGACCGCGGGCGGTTCGGCGGGCTCCTTCGACTACTCGTACCCGATCTCCGTACCGCCGTCCGTGACCGGACTGGAGCCGACGCCCGACCTGTCGTACGACTCGGGGAGCATCGACGGGCAGGTCGCGTCCACGGAGGCGCAGTCGTCGTGGATCGGCGACGGCTGGTCGGCCGCGGACTCCTTCGTCGAGCAGTCCTTCCTCTCGTGCAGCGACGCCGTCGCGGGCAAGAACCTGCCGAGCGGCGACGCCACCGGCGACATGTGCTACGACGGCCCGCTGCTCACGCTGTCCCTCAACGGCTCGACCACGTCGCTGATCTGGGACGCCGACAAGAAGACCTACGAGCCCGCCAACGGCAGCGGTGACGTCGTCACCCACCAGACCGGCACCGGCAACGGCAGCGGCACGTACAACACCGACTACTGGACGGTCACCGACCGCTCGGGCACCGTCTTCTCCTTCGGCCGCAACAAGCTGCCCGGCTGGACCGACGGCAAGCCCACCACGAACTCCGTCGACACCGAGCCGGTCTTCTCCCTCGACGACTCCGGCCCGTGCTACAAGTCCTCCGGCTTCGCCGACTCCGTCTGCACGATGGCCTACCGCTGGCACCTGGACTACGTCACCAACCTGCACGGCGGGGCGATGGCGTACTACTACAAGCAGGCCACCAACCACTACGGCGAGCGTGACGGCGCCGCCGACGGCAGCTACGTCCGGGACAGCTACCTCGACCACATCGACTACGGCTTCACCGACGGCAACGCCTACGGGACCGTGCCCGACCAGGTCGTCTACGACAGCGGCGACCGCTGCGGCAAGGCCAGCTGCCCGGCGCTGACCAAGGACACCGCCGCGAGCTGGCCGGACGTCCCCTTCGACCTGCTGTGCGCGAAGACGTCCGGCTGCGACAGCTACGGGCCCGCCTTCTTCTCCACCGTGCGGCTCTCCTCGATCACCACGCGGCAGTGGGACGGCAGCGCGTACCGCACCGTCGACTCGTGGACCCTCGGCCAGTCGATCCCGACGACGGGCACCTTCAACACCTCCACCCTGTGGCTGGACTCCATCGAGCACACCGGCGCCGACACCACCGCGGGCGGCCCCGCGGTCACCCTGCCCAAGGTGACGTTCTCGTCGACCATGATGGCCAACCGGGTGAACTTCACCTCCGGCACCGGCGGCGGCCTCGGCCCGCTCAACCGCTACCGCATCAACTCGATCACCACCGAGACCGGCAGCGTCATCAGCGTCACCTACGGCCTCGTCTCGCCCTGCACCCCCAGCAGCATCCAGAATCTGGACCCGCAGACGAACACCTCGTCGTGCTTCCCGGTCCGGTGGAGCCCCGACGGTCTGACGACCTCGTACCTGGACTGGTTCAACAAGTACGTGGCCACCTCGGTCGCCCAGTCCGACCCCTCCGGCGGCTCCGCGGGCCTCTACACGTCGTACAAGTACCTCGGCCCGGCCGCCTGGCACTACGACGACAACGAGCTGGTCAAGGCGAAGTACCGCACGTACGGCCAGTGGCGCGGCTACGGCGACGTCCAGGTGCGCACCGGCCAGGGCACGGATCCGCTCACGCTCTCCGAGTCCTGGTACTACCGCGGCATGGACGGCGACTGGCTGTCGTCCACGTCGAGCAGGTCCGTCACGCTCACCGACTCGCAGGGCGGCAAGCACCCCGACACCGACCAGTTCTCCGGCCAGCCGATGGAGAGCGCCACCTACACGTACGACGGCGGCCCGGTCGACCACTCGACCATCAACTCCTACTGGCTGTCGGCGTCCTACGCGAGCCGTACCCGCAGCGGCCTGCCGCCGCTGACCGCCCACGCCATGGGCCAGGTCGAGACGTGGGACCGCCAGGCGATCACCAGCACCACTCCCACGACCTGGCGCACCACCGAGACCGACGTCAGCTTCGACACCGACCCGGACTCGCCGACGTTCGGCCTGGAGAAGTTCTCGTACGCGCACGGCGACCTCGCGAAGGCCGGGAAGACGGGCTCCCAGGAGACCTGCACCCGCACCACGTACGCCGCCGCGAACACCGCGCTCAACCTCACCGGCCTGGTCGCCGAGACCGAGACCGACGCCAAGCCGTGCGGCGGCACCTCACCGGCCGGGGCCAGCGCGCCCACCGCCGCCCAGACCAACGCCCTGACCGCGCCGACCGGGCTGGACCGGGCCACCGACGTCATCTCGGACACCCGCACCTTCTACGACAACCAGACGATGGCGGCGACCTGGCCGCAGCCCGCGCTGCCTGCGTGGCCGCAGCCCGCCCCCACGCTCGCGGACTCCTCCGTGCAGCAGGACGCCATCGGCTACGCGGCCGGCGCGTTCGTCTACCAGACCGACTCCACCACCGTCTACGACACCCACGGCCGCCCCACCGCCACGTACGACGGCAACGGCAACAAGACGACCACCGCCTACACCGACACCGCCTATCTGACCACCACCGCGGTCAAGGCCACGAACGCCCTCGGCCAGAGCACGACGTCCACGTACGACCCCGAGCGGGCGGTCACCCTGACCGCCACCGACGTCAACGGCGTCCTCTCCACCGTCCACTCCGACGGCCTCGGCCGCACCATCGCCGTGTGGCAGGACTCGCGCACCACCGACAAGCCCGCCAACCAGCTCTACAGCTACAGCTTCCCGGCCGCGGGCACGACCGCGCCCGTCGTCGTCACTACCAAGGTGATGAACGACAGCGGCGGCTACACCTCGTCCGTCAACCTGCTGGATGCGCTGCTGCGCACCCGCCAGACCCAGGACCAGGCGGTCACCACGGGCACCGGGCGGATCATCAGCGACACCTTCTACGACACGCACGGCTGGGTGACCCAGACCAACGACGCCTACCAGGACAACACGTCCAACCCGAACGACGTGCTGATGCAGACCGAGGACAACAACGTCCATCAGCAGACGATCACCTCCTACGACGGCATGGGCCGCCCGACCGTCGTCACCGGTCTCGACGACAAGACCGTCCGCGAGGTCGCGTACAGCCAGTACCTCGGCGACCGCACCGTCAGCGTCCCGCCGCAGGGCAAGTCCGCGACCGCGGTCACGGCCGACGCGATGGGCCGCACCACCGAACTCGACCAGTACGACACCGCTCCGACGGTGACGACCGCGATCGCGGGCGGCTTCACCACCGCGAAGGTCACCGGCGGAACGTTCCAGGCCACCCGCTACACCTTCGACGCACTCGGCCGCGCGCAGCAGACCGTCGACTCCGCCGGCGACGTCTGGGGCACGCGGTACAACTACCACGGCGACGTCACCGGCTCGACCGACCCGGACGCGGGCAGCACCCCCGCGCAGTCCCCGATCCTCTACGACGGCGCCGGCAACCAGGTGCAGTCGACCGATCCGGCCGGGCACACCCTGTCGTTCGTCTACGACAAGCTCAACCGCAAGACCGCCGAGTACGACGCGCCGCTGAACGCCCAGTCGGCCGCCAACGAGGTCGCCTCGTGGACGTACGACAACAGCGACAACGCCGTGCCCGGCATGACGTACGCCATCGGCCACCTCACGACGGCGAAGTCCTACACCGCGGCCGGCACCTTCGTGACGCAGGCCAAGGGCTTCAACATCTTCGCCGAGTCGCTCGGCGAGACCTACACCGTCCCGGGCACCACCGCGCTCGCCGGCGACTACACCTACCTGCACAGCTACACCGACACGGTCGGGCGCCCCAAGGCGACGCTCGTCCCGGCGGCGGGCGGGATGGCGAAGGAGACCCTGACCACCGGCTACTGCGGCTACAACGGCATCGACCAGGAGTGCACGCTCTCCGGCAGCCACGGCTACGTCCAGAACGTCGCGTACGACGCGCTCGGCCAGGTGGCGCAGCAGGTCGTCGGATCGGCGGCGGCGAAGGCGACCGTCACCAACACGTACGACACGCACACCGGGGCGCTCCTCGACCAGAACGTCATCAACACCGCGGTGTCGGCGACCCCGCTGGACCACACGAAGTTCGCCTACGACCCGTCGGGGAACATCACCTCCCAGACCGACATCCGCGGCACCGGCGCCACCGAGACGCAGTGCTACCGCTACGACGCGCTCGACCGGCTCTCCCAGGCGTGGACGACCGGCAGCAGCGCGGCCGGCACCTGCGACACCGCGCCCACCCCGCAGACCGCGGCCGCGGTCGTCACGGACGGCGTCGCGGGCAGCGCGTACTGGACCAGCTGGAGCTTCGACAACCTCGGCCAGCCGAAGCAGCAGGTGCAGCACTCGCTGACCGGCGGCGCCGACACCAGCACCAGCTATGCGTACGGAGGCAGCGCCGCCGCCTGCGCCGCCTCCAGCTCCGGTGCCCACACCCTCGCCTCGGCGAGCACAACGACGGGCGCGACGACCACCACCAAGAACTACTGCTACGACAGCCTCGGCGACACCGTCTCCCGCCCCACCACCGCCGGAGCGCAGTCGCTCACCTGGGACGACGAGGGCCGGCTCAGCACCGCGACCACCGGCACCCACACCACCGGCTACCTCTACGACGACGGTGGCAGCGTCGTCGAGCGCACCGACCCGGGCTCGGTCACCGTCTTCCTGCCCGACCAGCAGATCACCCTCGACACCACGTCCGGCGACCTGAGCAACGTCCGCTCCTACGACCTGCCCGGCGGCGGCCAGGCCATCGTCACCACCAAGGGCTACGGCTTCGAGTACGGCGACCAGCACGGCACCGGCACCCTCGCCCTCGACGCCACCGCCGCCAACCCGTCCTGGCAGCAGTACACCCCGTACGGCGCCCCGCGCGGCCCCACCCCGGGCAGCAGCTGGCTCGACCCCAACGGTTTCCTCAACAGCCCGCAGGACCCCGACGACGAACTCACGACGATCGGCGCCCGCGAGTACGACACCGACCTCGGCCGCTTCGTCTCCCTCGACCCCGTCCTGGAGACGGACCCCCAGCAGCTCAACGGCTACACCTACGCCTCCAGCAACCCCGTCACCTTCAGCGACCCCACGGGCCTGGACAACTGGTGGGCCGACCCCACCATGAACGTGCCGACGGAGAAGGGCGGAAAGCCCATCTCCCAGAAGCTCGCCCACGACAACGGCTTCGGCGCCCTCTGCACCCCCAAGACCTGCAGCGGCTACAACGACGCCGTCACCAAGGCCGACAGGGCCTACGCCGACGCCGCCGCCAAGGCCTACGCGGCCGCCGTCAAGGCCGCCCAGGAAAAGGCCGAGGCCCAGGCCCGAGCCAAGGCGAAGGCCGCGGCGGCGAGGGCGGCGAAGCGCCACTGCTCCTGGTACAACGTCGCGTGCCAGGTCAAACGCCACCTGGACACGATCATCACGGTGGCGGAGATCACCCTCGCGGTGGCCGCGATCGTCACGGCGATGGTGATCATGCCGGAGCTGGCCGCCCCCATGGCGATGGCCTTCGCCGAATCCTCCCTGGCCACCGGATCCCTGGCGATGGCATCGGTGGCCGCGGCATCAGCAGGCTTGAGCGTGGCCGCGGAGGCGGCGGGCGCGACGACGGTTGCGGCAGGTGCGGCGGTGGTGGCCAACCTGGCAGGTGCGAGCCATATGGCCGGAAACGGAGGCGGAGGCGCTGCGCCGTCCAAGGCTTCCCCAAGTCCGTCCCTGCAGAACTATGCGGACAGGGTCCGTAACATGAAGGGAGGGAAATTTGCTTCGGAATACACGTCTCCGTCCGGGCGAACGTACCAAGGACGTAATGGGCATGGTAGGGAACCGGCGGAGCCGCTGTCGGGAGAATTGCAGACGGCCGGTCATCATGGCGGATGTTCGGAAGTGGACTGCCTCATACAGGCGCAAGAGGCGGAGGGGCCCGATGCGATCAGGGGAGGTAGTATGCAGACGGTGAGGACGAGAAATAACCAGATGCCCACCTCGGATACAAGTGACCACGGTCAACCCGCAGCGCCGTGTGGCCGCTGCCAGCGTTTGCTGAACAACCTCGACGATGATTTTGAGCAGCCGTGATCGACTTCGACTCGTTGCCGCCTGAGCTGCGGCGGGCCCTCCGTGAATCCGGTTGGGGCCCTCGGCGAAGCGTGGATGTGAAGCCGTGGGTCGAACAATTGTCGCTTGAGGGTTATACGTCGAGTAGGCAAGCCGAGGAGATTCTTTCCGCGCTCGGTGGGCTGGTGGTCGTGCCAGTGAACTCAGTCGGTCCGAATTTTACCAACGATGAGCCGTTCAATTTCGACCCGATGTCGGCCGGGTCCGGTCAGAGGGAATTGGCCCGGGAGATCGAGGACGTTCTTGGCGGAAAATATTTCCCCCTTGGGGAGTGGCTCAGCTATTCGAGCGTCTTCGTGGAGAGCCAAGGCAGGGTGGTCGCCGCCGGGCTCGGCTGGATCTGGGAGCTGGGAGCGACGTTCGAGGACGCTCTGCGGCTCACGCTGCTTGCGGACCGCCCGCTGGTCTGCCTGCACTCCGGCGCGGGCCTGGCGCCGTGGCCGCGGTGAGGGCGGGGGCGGTCCCCTTCACGAACCGTTCCAGAGCCCCAGGCGTTTGAGGCGGCGCTGGCGGAGCCGTTCCGAAGCGGCCGTGAGGCTGAAGACGAGTCCCAGGGCCAGGCCGGAGAATGCGGCGAACGCGAGGTCGCCGGGGGCTGTTCCGGGGGACAGCGCGAGGAAGAAGAGCGTCGTGGGGACGGCCGCGCACAGGCCTGTGGCGACCGGATGGCGAGCGGCCCACTTCTGGCTGCGGGTCGGAGGCCGTTGGCCTCCCATGAACCGGTCCACGGCCCAGAACGCTCTGCTCGGAAACCGCCGCCACTGCGCCATGACAGAAGGGTAAGCCGCTCGGCCTGGCGGAAGAGCGAGAATTCCCCCATGACGTGGACAGCGCCGGAGGTCGGGCGGAGCGTGCAGTTGGGGGATCTGACCGGCTTGCCGGAGCGGGGCACGCTGGAGGGGTGGCTGGACTGGCAGCGGGAGACGCTGCTCGCGAAGTGCGCGGGGCTGGACGGCGAGCAGTTGGTGAGGGCCGCCGTGGAGCCGTCCTCCCTTACGCTCCTGGGGCTGGTGCGGCACATGGCGGAGGTGGAACGGTCCTGGTTCCGGCGGCGGGTCGCGGGGGAGGACGTCGGGGCGGTCTGGCCGGAGGACGGGGAAGAGGGGTTCGGCGGGGTCGACGCGGGGTGGGCCGAGCGGGACTTCGGGCGGTATCGGGACGAGGTCGAGGCCGCGCGGGCGGCGGTTGCCGGGCGGGGGCTCGACGAGACGTTCGTTGCGGCGTCGGGGAGGCGGCTGAGCGTGCGGTGGGTGTACGTCCACATGATCCAGGAGTACGCGCGGCACAACGGGCACGCCGACCTCCTGCGCGAGCGTACGGACAGGCGCACCGGCGACTGAGCAGGCCCCCGCCGTGGTGGCGGGGGCCTGCGGTTGTCGGGAAATGGCGGTCAACTGCTCAGCCCGGCCCAGCCGTTACGCGGCTGCCTTCGGGGCGCAGGGCTTGCCGTACTCGTCGCGGCAGGTCTCCGGCGTCGGCTTCGGCTCGGGCGGGCAGGGCTTGCCGTACGTGTCGCGGCAGGGCTCCGGCTTCGGCGGGCAGGGCTTGCCGTACGTGTCGCGGCAGGGCTCCGGCGTCGGCTTCGGCGGGCACGGCTTGCCGTACGTGTCGTGGCAGGGCTCGGGCGTCGGCTTCGGCTCGGGCGGGCACGGCTTGCCGTACTCGTCGTGGCACGGCTTCGGGGGGCCGGGCTTCTCGGCCGCCCGGAGGGTGACGCTGTCGGGCTCCGAGACGACCTCCCGGCCGCCGGACTCGCCGTGTGCGGCGGCCACGTTGACGACGTTGCCGCGCGCCGCGTCCTCGGGCGTGACGGTGTACGTGCCGGTGCACGTGGTGCTCGCGCCCGGGGCGAGGGTCGTCGCCTCGCAGGTCACGTCCGGCACGAGGTCGTCCGTGACCCCGACCCCGGTCAGCGTGGCGTTGCCGGTGTTGGTGACGGTGTAGGTGTACGTGACCTCGTCACCGGCGCGGTAGACCCGGCTGTCGTCGGCCGACTTCTCCAGCCGCAGCCCCAGTTCGGAGGCGACGGCCACCGTCGCGTCGTCCGGCGGCGAGGTGACCTGCGTGCCGTCGGCCTGCCCCTGCGCGGTGGCGGTGTTGGTGACCGACCCCGCGTCGGCGTCCGCGTCGGTGACGGTGTACGTCCCGGTGCACGTCGTGCTGTCGCCGGGCTCACCGGACGGGGCGAGGGTCGTCGCGCCGCAGGTCACGCCGGTCACCCGGTCGTCGGTGACGGCCACGCCCGTCAGCGTGACCGGGCCGGTGTTGGTGACGGTGTAGGTGTACGCCACCTCGTCGCCGACCTGGTACTCCCGGGTGTCGTCCACCGACTTCTCCAGCCGGATCCCGGGTCCGGACTGGACCGGGAGCGTGACGCTGTCCGGTGGCGAGTCGACCTGCGTGCCGTCGGACTGCCCGTGCGCGGTGGCGTTGTTGGTGAGCGAACCCGCCGCCGCGTCCGCGTCGGTGACCGTGTACGTCCCCGTACAGGTCGTCGTCCCGCCGACCGCGAGGGTGGTCTGCGGGCAGGTGATGCCGCTGACCTTGTCGTCTGTGACGGTCACCCCGCTCACCTCGGTGTTCCCGCTGTTGGTCACCACGTACTGGTACGGCACCTGGGTGCCCGGCACCAGCGGCAGCGGCAGCGGCGGGTCCTGGGAGACCTGCTTGACGAGGTTGAGCCGCGGCAGCAGAGCCGCCGGGTGGACGCTGACGTTGCGGATGAGGTGCACGTCCGTGAACAGCCCCGTCGAGGCGGCGAAGCCGAACTTGTACGTGCTCGGCACCGGCTGCGGCGCCGGGGTGGACAGCACCTGCTGGGTGCCGTTGCCGTCGTGGAAGTCGATCGAGACGGTGATCACCGGGTTCGGCGCGGGGGAGACCTCCACGGTCACCGTGCGCCGCGAGGGTTCCAGCAGCGCCTCGGCCTCCGCCGGGGTGGCGTCCGCGGGGAGCGAGGTCGTCGGCCCCTGGAGCTGTCCCGGCAGCGTGGAGGGCCAGGGCCCCGTGGTGGAGAAGTTGCTGGTCGTCGCGGTGAGGAAGCAGTAGCCCTCGGTGCCGTCGCCCGGCCCGCGCAGCGTCACCATGTTCGCGCCCGGCCCCGGGATGCGGAAGGACGTGCCGGCCGGGGAGCGGGTGGCACAGCCGTTGCCGCGGTGCTCCCAGTCGCCGAAGTAATTGCCGAGGACGTCCAGGCCCACCCCGACGTAGCCGTGGTTGACGCCCGGCACGAACGTCGCGTTCGGGTTGTCGTCGGGAAGCTTCTGCGCGTAGCCGAGGCTGCCGCCGAACGCTCCGGGCGCGGTCAGCGACGCGGCGCCGTCGATGAGGAAGAACGAGATGCCGTCGGCGGGCGGGTTGGTCGTCGCCCCGTACTGCCACTGGTCGAAGGTGGTGACCATGCCCTGGTTCGCCGGGAGGGCGTGGTTGTAGAGGGCGGCCGCGGACCGGTCGTTGCCCGCGTCGGTCAGCCGCAGGTAGCCGTGGGGCGCGCCGTTGTCCGGCGGTACGGGCCCCACGGGGCCGGCCGGGCAGCCGCCCAGCGGGTGGGTGCCGGGACCGGGCGCCGGGGCCTGGGGCGCGCCGGTCAGGCACGCGTCCCCGAACCCCTCGAACTCCGGGTCGGCGGTGGCCCCGGTGAACGTCTCGTTCACCAGCGGCACGCCCGCCCCCTGCGCGGCGGCCGTGTGGGCGGGCAGGCCCATGCCCGTCGCGACCAGTCCCAGCACGCCGAGCCCGCCCGCGACCCACCGCCCGAGCCGGTTGCGCCCCCGTCGTGCGGTGGGGGCAGGGGAATTTCTCAGGTTCATACCGCGCAAGGTAGGGATCTCTCCCGGCCCGCGGGCGTAACACGCCTTCCGTTCCCGTCCCGCCATTCTTCCGGCGTACGCATCGGAATGACGCCCCCGCGTGTCAGGCGGGGGCCTGGCCCGGGTGCAGGGTCGAGACGATGCTGCCCGCCGGGAAGGACAGCCGGGCCACCGGGAGGACCCACTCGCGCCAGACCGTGAGGGGCATGGGCAGCAGCAGGGCGTGGTCCGTGGCGGTCTGCGTGACGGCGAGCAGGGCCGCACGGAGAGCCCCCCACTGGGCGATGGTGTCCGCGGGGGCGGCCGGGGGCGGGAGGGCCGCGCAGAAGTCCCGCCAGGTCGCGCCGGGGCGGGCCGTCGCCTCGGCGTGCAGGTGCAGGCACAGCGCCGGGCCGAGGGCGGGGTACGCGACCAGCGCCGCGAGCAGCACCATCCCCGCGCGGTACGGCGGGGAGCCCGACTCGGCGGTCTGTGCGAGGTCGGCCTCGCGGTGGGTACGGCGCAGGGCGGTGAGCAGGCCGTAGCTGTTGGCCAGCCGCGTCACCCCGCGGGGCGTCGCCACCAGGTGGGGCGGGCCGAGCAGGCGCAGCAGGGCGAGTTCGTCGGGCTCCAGCGTGAGCGGGTCGGTGCGTTCCACGACGCGGAGGGCGTCCACGCGCGGTATGCCGAGGGCCATGTCGTCCTCGTCCCCGAGTACGGGCTCCGCGGGGGCGGGGGTCGCCGCCTGCGCGGGTCCCGGGTCCGTGCGGTCCGGGGCCTGTTCGGAGGTCGGGCCCGGTGCCGTTGACGCGGCCGCACCTCCGGACGCGGAAGGCGGCGGCGTCCGGTCGTTGCGTACGCCGACGAGCGTGTCGATCATCCGCCCGTACCCGCCCACGTCCAGCGCGGGCAGTGTCAGCACGACCTGGAAGATCTTCTCCAGGTACTGGGCCGGCGTGGACGCCCCCAGGCCCGCGACTCCCTCGCCGGGCGCGGCGTCGAGCACGTCGCGGTAGTGCGCCGCGATCGCCCGCAGCAGCCAGCGCGGGTCGATCGCGACGACGACCACGAACAGCTCGACGGCGAGCAGGAGGTGGATGGCTTCCAGCATCTCGACGACCCGCGCGGGCGGGCAGCGGTCGAGGTCGTCGATGTAGACGATGATCCGGTCGATACGGGGGAGCGCGTCGTCCGCCTCGTCGCGGGCGCCGGCCTCCGCCCCCTCATCCGGCGAAGCCGCCTGCCCCAGCAGCTCCGCCATCCGCTCGAAGTCCTCTCGGATCTGCGTCATGACGCCCAGCTGACCGCGGTAGTCAGCGCCCGCAGCCCGGTCGCCGATCAGCCCGGCGAGCTGGCCCGCGGCCGTCAGGTCCTGCATCTGGCGCTCCAGCGCCGCTACTTCCGCCGCGGCCACCTCGGCGGCGGTCAGCAGCTTCGCGCGCTGCTGCTCGGCGATCCGCTGGGCGGCCTGCCGCACTTGCCGGAAGCCCACGCGGGTCCGTGCCGCCTGCCCGCGGATCCATGCCACTCCCGCGAGCAGCGGTACCGCACCGGGTATTCCGCTCGCCCAGCCCGGCAGCCACTGCCACCACCGTGCCGCCAGTACGCCACCGGCGACCACGGCCACGCACGCCGCGAGGAATGTCGCCACTCGTACCGGGCCGATGCCGCGTACGGTCGCGCCCAGGATCAGCAGGCGTTCCCGGACGACGGCGAGGCCCCCCGCGCTCTGCCGGTAGTACCGGGCGGGCACGGCGTCCTGCTCGGCGAGTTCGGCGATGTGCTGCTGCTGGTCGGGCGAGAGCCTGTCCCACAGGTTCCGCTCCCGCAACGCCCGTTCCAGCCGGTCGCGGCGGGCGCGGGCGGCGTCGAGCCGGGGCCGCAGCCCGCGTGCCGTGACGAGTTCGGCGGTCAGCCGGGACATGCTGCGCTGTGCCTCTCCCGGGTCGTCCTCCCCGGGTGGTGCGGTCAGCTGCGCGAACAGCTCGGCGACCAGGCTCGCCCACAGCCCGGTCTCGGCGTAGTGCCAGGCGTTGAACCGCACCTGCCGTACGTCCCGGTGCGCCAGCGGGTTGCCCGCCCGGGCCACCAGGTCCACCTGCTGCTGGAGCAGCCCCAGGAAGTGGCTCTTGCCCTCGCCCCAGTCCCCGAACAGCCCCACCGCCAGCGGCGGCCGCGCCGAACGCGCCGTGACCAGCTCGGCCAGTGCCCGCGCGTCGTCGGAGCGGGCCAGCGCGTCCGGCACACCGAGCGCGTCGGAGCGGTACGCCGGGATCCGGGGCTGCGCGCGGTCCTCCACAGCTTCCCACAGCCGCACGGTGCCGTCGTTGCCACCAGTGGCCAGAAGAAGGCGCGTGCCGTGCTGCGCCCAGGCCGCCGTGAGCACCCAGCCACTGTGGCCGGTGGCGGGTTCGCCGAGCGGGTGCAGGGCGTCCCCGACGCGCTCCCACAGCCGTACGGTGCCGTCGTCACTGCCACTGGCGAGCAGGAGCCGCCCGCCGCCACGCGCCCACGCGACGGACCGTACCCAGTCGGTGTGGCCGGTGGCGGGTTCGCCGAGGGGGCGCAGGGAGGCTCCGTCGTGCCCCCACAGCCGGATGGTTTGGTCGTTGCTGCCGCTCGCGAGCACGAGTTGCTCGCCGTCCTGCGCCCATGCCACGGATCGCGCTGCCCAGGTGTGGCCCGTGTTCCGGCCCGGGAGGTCGGACAGTGCTCTGCCGCCCAGGTGCCACAGGAGTATCTCGCCGGTGCCTATACCTCCGGCGAGCAGGAGCTGACGGTCGTCCCTGGCCCATGCCAGCGAGAGCATCTCGCCGGTGACGCCGACGATGCCCGGGGAAGCAGCTCGCAGGCCGTTGTCGGCCGCTTCCCACAGGCGTATCCAGCCCCCTGCGTCGCTGGTGGCGAGCAGCAGCCGCTCGCCGTTCTTGGCCCATGCCGCTGAGAGCACCTCACTGGTGTGGCCGAGGCCGGGTTCGTCGAGCAGGCGCATCGTGCCGTCGTCCAGCGAACACAGGCGCACCGTTCCGTCGCTGGCGCCGGTGGCGAGCAGATGCCGCTCGCCGTCCCACGCCCACGCCATCGACCGCACCCAGCCGGAATGGCCGACGGGAGCAGTGCCGAGGGGGAACAGCCCGGACCCACCGGCCTGCCACAGGCGTATTTCGCCGTTCCCGCCACCTGTGGCGAGCACCGGCGGTTGGCGGCCCGTCGTCCACGCGGCCGACCGCACCCCGTTGATGTGGGAGGTCACGGGCCCGCCGAGCGGGACGAGTTGCAGCGGGGGCCCGCCCGGACGGGCGGCGTACGCGGAGCCGGTGGCTGAGCCGGTGTCGGTCACCGTCCGATGATGCGTCAGTCCCCGGCCCGGAGACCCCCGGAGTTGCGCAACCGCGACATTCGCGGCCGGGAGCGCCGCCGCGGCGCGGGTCCGCCGGGGGAGCCGTCAGCCCGACGTCTCGGTCGGCTCCGGCACCCCCTCCACCGCCTCCGCGCGGCCGAAGACGAGCGTCCACCGCTCGCGCGGGTTGTCCGGGTTCGCCTGCATGGAGACCAGCTTCCAGCCCTCCGCCTCGATGAAGCCTATGTGTGCGTCCCGCACCTTCTCGTCGGCCAGGACGAGGCCGTGCACGTACGTGCTGTCACCCCGCTCGCGCGCGGCGACCGCGGCCTTCATCCTGTTCTTGCGGGCCCATTCCTGCATCCGGCGTCCCATCGCGGTCCCCTCCCTGCCCGTCCCCGGCCGGGTGGCCGGGAATGGCTGGATCGTAGTGGGTCTCGCCGACAGCGAGGCCTCGACGGAGGCGCGGGTGGGCAGGGTGAGGGGGATGGGGGCGGCGTGCAGCAATGTCCGGTCTGCCCTGGCGGAGGCGTCCCTCCGCCGCTGTTCCCTGCCGCTCACACCATGACAGACTGCCTTCCGGCCACGGCAGTTGGAGAAGGAGCGCACCGTGATGGACCCCCGGCCGGGCGGAGCACCCACCGTCCTGCGCATGGTGCTGGGCAAGAGGCTCCAGGACCTGCGCGAGCAGGCGGGCATCAGCTTCGAGCAGGCGGGCCGCGCGCTGGACGTCACGCACGCCACGATCCGCCGGATGGAGAAGGCCGAGGTCGGGCTCAAGCTTCCCTACGTCGAGAAGCTGCTCCACACCTACGGGGTCAC
>NZ_JOHY01000092.1 GCF_000721495.1 Streptomyces sp. NRRL F-5123 | reverse complement strand
CGGATCGCGGCTGACGTGGACCGAGCAGTACACCTACCTCGTGTGGACGGGCGACGGCGCCCAGGACATCGCGCACCTGCGCGGCGGCACCCGGCTCGTACTCAACGGCCTCACCGTCGCGGTCACCCCGACCGCGGCCGGCCCCGTCCCCAGGCCCTGAGTCCCGCCGGCCGCGCACCCCGACGCGCGGCCCCACCGCCCACAGCTTGCGCGGCTCACACTGCCGGGCCATCGGCATCGGCATCGGCGTCCGGCACGGCAGGAGCAGGCACCGTCGCGGAAGCCGCCAGCGCGTCGAGTGCGGGGCGCAGCGCGACGAGCCGGTCGAGCTGGCCGA
Organism: Streptomyces sp. NRRL F-5123; assembly: GCF_000721495.1. Classification (GTDB taxonomy): domain Bacteria; phylum Actinomycetota; class Actinomycetes; order Streptomycetales; family Streptomycetaceae; genus Actinacidiphila. The sequence continues at coordinate 16,320 of NZ_JOHY01000092.1, read as the reverse complement.
GCTGCGCGGCGATGTCAGGCACCGCCGTGCGCAGCACCAGATGCCGTGCCCCCTGCGCGACGTAGCGGCCGAGCTTGTCCACGACCGCCTCGGGCGTGCCCGCCGCCAGGGCCTGGATCGCCGCCATCTCCGCGAGCGGCAGCCCGTAGTTGGCCCGCGCGTACGCCTCCAGGGCCGCCTGCCCGCCGTCCGCCGCGTCGGTGAGCAGGACGTTCACGAAAAGGGCGGGGCTGAACGGCGCCGCCCCGCGCCCCGCCTCCGCCGCGGCGGCACGGATGGCGGCGAGGCCGGTCCCGTAGTCCGCGGGATCGGGCGGGTACGGCATCCAGCCGTCGTAGAGGCGTCCCGTGCGGGCCAGCGCGGCAGGGGTGGCGCCGCCCAGCCAGACCGGCGGGCCGCCCGGCCGGAAGGCGCGGGTGCCGGGCGCGACGTCGTCGAACCGCAGCACCTCGCCGTGGTACGTGACCGGGCCCTCGCCCGTCCACAGCCGCCGCCACAGCTCCACCGTCTCGTCCAGCCGCCGGAAGCGGCGCGGCCACGGGGTGCCGGCCATCGCGTAGACGGGCTGCCCGAAGCGGCCGGGGAAACCCGCGCCCACCCCCAGCACCAGCCGCCCGCCGGACAGCAGGTCGACGGAGGCGATCGTCTGCGCGGCCTGCACGGGCGTGCGCAGCGCGGGCAGCAGCGCTCCCGTGCCGAGCGTGACGCGCTCCGTCACGGCGGCGAGCGCGGCGAGCGTGCTGAGGGCTTCGAGCCGCGGCGTGAGCAGCGAGTCGGTGACCCACAGCGAGTCGAACCCGGTCCGCTCGGCCCGCACGCCGAAGGCGACGGCCTCCCGCGGATCCGTACCGGCACTCCACTGCGCGGCGGTGCTGGGCACGAAGACACCGAGCCGTACGCGGTCGGTGTCCGGGCCGGGGAGGGTTCGGGGGGCGGTGTTCCGGTCGGTGAGTACGTGTGTCATAGCGCCGATCGTCGGCAGCCGCGGGCATGCCCTCAATTCCCGGCAGGGAATGGCCGGTGCGAGCGGGCCGGGTTAGAAAGGACCCGTGGACGCCCCTCGCAACACCCTCCCCCCGACGGCCCGGACGCCCGGAGAGCAGCCGCGCGCGGCCCACGGGACCGTCCGCCGGAAGGGCGGCGCCCCCGCGGGGCGCCCCTCCGCGGACCTGACCTTCTCCGAGGCGCTGCGCGCCAGCCGCACCCGGCGGCGGCTGAGCCAGCTGGAACTGGCGCTGCGCGCCGGGACCACCCAGCGGCACATCAGCTTCATCGAGAACGGCCGCTCAGCGCCGGGCCGCGCGCTCGTCGCGCGGATCGCCGACTCGCTCGCGCTGCCGCTGCGCGAGCGCAACGGGCTGCTGCTGGCCGCCGGTTACGCGCCCGTGCACCCGCAGCGCGACCTCTCCGACCCCGCGCTCGCCCCGGCGCTGGAGGCGCTGGACCACATCCTGACCGGCCACCTGCCGTACCCGGCGATCGTCGTCGACCGCTACGGGGAACTGGTCGGCGCCAACTCCGCCTTCGGCGTGATGACGGAGGGCTCGGACCCCGCGCTGCTCGGCCCGCGGGCCAACATCCTGCGGTTGGCGCTGCACCCGGCGGGCATGGCCCCGCGCATCCGCAACTTCCCGCAGTGGGCCCGGCACGTCATCGAGGCGCTGCGCGAGGAGCAGCGGCGCAACCCCGACGACCGGCTCGCGGCGCTGTACGACGAGCTGGCCGGTCACGTGCCCGCGCCCGGCGAGGGCGCCGACGCCGCGCTGGGCTTCACCGTGCCGATGGAGCTGGACTCCGTCTCGCGCGGGCCGCTGCGCCTCATGACGACCGTCGCCGTCTTCGCCACCGCCGCCGACGTCACCATCGCGGAGCTGAAACTGGAGGCCTTCCTGCCGGCCGACCGCGCCACGGCCGACGCCTTGCGGCAGGATTCCCGATGAACCACGAGCACGAGCACGAGCACGAGCACGAGCACGACCACGAGCACGACCACGAGCACGAAGACCGAGGAACCGCATGAGCCTGCGCCACCACGAGATCGCCGAGTCCCGGCACCGCATCCTCAACCCCGTCACCGAGGAGAAGCTGATGCTGCTCGGTGACGTGTGCCGGCTCGGCAAGGGGCAGCGGCACCTCGATCTGGCCTGCGGCAAGGGCGAGATGCTGGTCCGGTGGGCGCAGCGGTACGGTACGGGCGGCACCGGCGTCGACCTCAGCGAGGTCTTCCTGACCGCGGCCCGGGAGCGGGCCGCCGAGCTCGGGGTCGCCGAATCGGTGGAGTTCGTCCGCGGCGACGCGGGCGCGTACGAGGCGGAGCCCGGCGCGTACGACGTCGTGTCATGCATCGGCGCGACCTGGATCGGCGGCGGCCTGACCGGCACGGTCGAGCTGCTGCGCCCGGCGCTGCGGCCCGGCGGCCTGATGCTGATCGGCGAGCCGTACTGGAACGAGCCCGCTCCCGAGGGCGCCCTGGAGGCGAACGGCGTGGCGCCCGACGACTTCACGTCGCTGGTCGGCACGCTGGACCGTTTCGAGGCGGCGGGCTTCGAACTGCTGGAGATGGTGCTCGCCGACGGCGACAGCTGGGACCGCTACGCCGCCGGGCAGTGGTTCGCGATCTCCGACTGGCTGCGCGACCACCCGGCGGACCACCCCGATGCCGCCGACATGCGCGCCTTCCTCGCGCACGCGCGCCGCACCCACCTGGAGTGGAACCGCCGGTATCTGGGCTGGGGCGTCTTCGTGCTGCGCGCGGCGAGCGGTCCGGGTCGGGCGGGAGTTGTGCGGAAGTCGAAAAGCTGACGCATGTTCATCTTCCGGGCTGGGTTAACCGGCGGTAACCTCCGCGCACCGGCTTCCGGAAGGAGCAGACATGCCGCTACGGACCCCACGACGGATCGGCAGCATCGGCGTGCTCAGAACGGCCGCCGCGAGCGCCCTCCTCGCGCTCGCGGCGACCCTCGTGGCCCCCACGTCACCGGCCGCGCACGCCGCCGACTCCGGCGACTACTGCGCGGGCCAGTGCGCCGACATCCTGCCGCCCGGCGAGAACGGCAACGCCACCCTCGCCGACATCCTCGCCAACAAGGCGCTGGGCACCCGCCCCGCGCACACGGCCGACCAGCTCGGCCCGTACGCCTCGCTCGCCGACGGCTACCCCACCCTCACCGACGCGACGATCACCAAGTTCTTCAACGACGCCTCCTTCGGCGTCCCGGCGGGCCAGGTCGCCTCGGTCAGCAGCCCGCGCTCCGACGTCACCATCACCCGCGACAGGGCCACCGGCGTCCCGCACATCAAGGGCACCACGCGCGGGGGCACCGAGTTCGGCGCCGGGTACGCGGCCGCGCAGGACCGGCTCTGGCTCATGGACCTCTTCCGGCACGTCGGACGCGGCGAGCTGTCGTCCTTCGCCGGCGGGGCCGCGGCCAACCGCGGCCTGGAGGAGGAGTTCTGGCGCCAGGCCCCGTACACCGAGGCCGATCTCCAGGCGCAGATCGACTGGCTCGCCGACAACAGCGGCGCGCGCGGCCGGCAGGCGCTCGCCGACGCGCAGAACTACGTCGACGGCATCAACGCCTACATCACCGCATCGAAGAACGGCCGCTACTTCCCGGGCGAATACGTGCTGACCGGCCACGTCGACGCCGTCACCAACGCCGGCACCATCGAGCCCTTCCAGCTCACCGACCTGATCGCGCTCGCCTCCGTGGTCGGCGCGCTGTTCGGCACCGGGGGCGGCGGCGAGGTGCAGTCGGCGCTGTCGCTGCTGGCCGCGCAGCAGAAGTACGGCGTCGCGGAGGGCACGAAGGTCTGGGAGTCCTTCCGCGAGCGCGACGACCCCGAGGCGACCTCGACCGTCCACGACGGCAGCAGCTTCCCGTACGCGGGCAGGCCCGCCACCGCGCAGGGCGAGGCGCTGCCCGACCCCGGATCCGTCACCGCGGAACCGCTCGTGTACGACGCGACCGGCGGCGCCACGCTGACCAGCACCGCGAGCCCCGGCGTGCTGCCCGGCAACCTCTTCTCCACCAAGAAGGGCATGTCCAACGCCCTGGTGGTGAGCGGCGCGCACACCGCAAGCGGCCACCCCGTCGCCGTCTTCGGCCCGCAGACCGGCTACTTCGCGCCACAGCTGCTGATGCTCCAGGAGCTCCAGGGCCCCGGCATCAGCGCCCGCGGCGCCTCCTTCGCGGGCCTGGGCATGTACGTCGAGCTGGGCCGCGGCCAGGACTACGCCTGGAGCGCGACCTCGGCGTCCCAGGACGTCACCGACACCTACGCCGTCGAGCTGTGCCAGGACGCGACGCACTACCTCTACCACGGCCGGTGCACCGCCATGGAGAAGCTGGAGCGCACCAACTCCTGGAAGCCCACGCTCGCCGACTCCACGGCGGCCGGCTCCTACCGGATGCAGATCTGGCGCACCGCCTACGGCCCGGTCGAATACCGCGCCACGGTGGGCGGCAAGCCCGTCGCCTACACCCAGCTGCGCAGCTCCTACCGGCACGAGGCCGACTCGATCATCGGCTTCCAGGAGCTCAACGACCCCGGGTTCGTCCACGACCCGGCGTCCTTCCAGGCCGCCGCGCAGGACATCAACTACACCTTCAACTGGTTCTACGCCGACTCCCAGCACATCGCGTACTACAACAGCGGCACCAACCCGGTACGGGCCGCCGGCGTCGACCCCTCCTTCCCGGTGTGGGCGCAAGCCGCCTACGACTGGCGCGGCTGGGACCCGGCGGTCAACACCGCCTCCTACACCCCGCCCGCCCAGCACCCGCAGTCCGTCGACCAGGACTACTACATCTCCTGGAACAACAAGCAGGCGCCCGGCTACACCTCCGCGGGCTTCGGCAACGGCTCGGTGCACCGCGCCGACCTGCTGGAGGACCGCGTCAAGGCGCTCGCCCAGGCCGGCGGGGTGACCAGGTCCGCGCTGGCCAAGGCGATGGACGACGCGGCGCTCACCGACCTGCGCGGCGAGGACGTGCTGCCCGACCTGCTGCAGGTCGTCGGCAGCGCGCCCGTCACCGACCCGCAGGAGGCCGCGGCCGTGCAGCAGCTGGCGGCGTGGCAGGCCGCGGGCACCAAGCGGCACGAGTCCTCGCCGGGCTCGCACGCGTACGCCCACGCGGACGCGATACGGGTCATGGACGCGTGGTGGCCGCTGCTCGTGCAGGGCGAATTCCAGCCCGGTCTCGGCAGCGACCTCTACTCGGCTCTCACTGCCGACCTCACGGTCGACGAGTCGCCGTCCGCCGGGCACGGGCCCACGGGCTCGCACGCGGGCAGCTCCTTCCAGTACGGCTGGTGGAGCTATGTCGACAAGGATCTGCGCAAGGTGCTGGGGCAGCCGGTCGCCGGGCCGCTGGCGCAGCCCTACTGCGGCGGCGGGCAGCTCGCGGCCTGCCGCGACATGCTGCTGAGCACGCTCAAGCAGGCCGCAGCGGTGCCGGCCGCCACCGTCTACCCGGGCGACGACGGATGCTCGGCGGGCGACCAGTGGTGCGCGGACTCCATCGTCCAGCGGCCGCTCGGGGGCGTCACCGACGACCGCATCAGCTGGCAGAACCGCCCGACCTACCAGCAGGTCGTGGAATTCCCCGCACACCGCTGAGCCCGTCGCCGAACCCCCGCTCGACCCCCTGCTGATGCGCCGTCGGCTGCTTTCTGCCGGCGGTCCGGCCGGGGCCGGCCTCCGGGCCGGCCCCCTCCGGGCGGGGCCGGATCCGGTCATGCGATGAGCGCGCCCGCCCGCAGCATCAGGCGGGCCAGATCCGGGTGGCAGATGTCGCTGTGGGCGCCGGACGGCGGGCCGCCGTGGCAGACCGTCGCCGAGGCGTCGACGCTCACGCAGCCCGCGGGCGGGAAGCCCGTGCCGAGGGCCGCGGCCAGGGCCAGCGCGGGAGCGGTCGGCAGGCCGTGGAAACCGTCGTGGCCCAGGGCGCCCCAGCGGTCGTCGCCCAGCAGGGAGCGGTCGTCGCCGGACAGCCGCGAGGCCAGCGGGTAGAGGACGCCCAGCGCGCTGTCGTGGCGGGAGTGGCCGGCCACGACCGGCCCGTGCACCCGGTGCTGCATGCCGTCGAGCGCGCCGCCGGGGGAGAAGGCCGAATGCGAGAAGGCCCCCTGGAGCAGGGTGACCGACGCGACGTTGTGCGCCGCGGGCGGCAGCCCGGCCAGGGCGAAGGAGACCAGCCGGGCGCCGAAGCTGTGCCCGACCAGATGCACCCTCGTCCACGGCGCGCGCTCCGCCAGCTGCCCGACGAACGGACCGAGTCCCTCCTTGCCGACCTTCCCCGCACGGCCCTTCATCGCGAAATACGTCGCCTGGCGCAGCAGCTCGCGCGCCCCCGACCAGACCTTCTTGCCCAGTGCGCCCAGCAGCGCCTCGGCGTCGCCCTCCGGCCCCACCGTCGCGGCGACCGCGTCGGCCAGCTCGCGGCACACCGCGTCCGGCTTGCCGGTGAGGAGCGCGGGCAGCACGGCGCCCGTTCCGCCCGTGGCTCCCGCCGCGGCCGCGCCTTCCGCGGGGGCGGCGAAATCCTGTGCCAGGGCCGCGGATTCGGGTCCCGCGCCCGTCAGCGTGCGCACCAGCCCGGCGAACTCCTCCAGCGCTTCCGGCTCGTCCGGCTGCTGCCGCAGCAGCTCCGCGATCCGGTCGGCCTCCGCGTCGTGGCCTGGCAGCACGCGCTTGAGGACCGCGATGTCGGCGTCGCCACCGGGCACGGCGACGACGGTGGTGCGGGGGAAGTCCGCGATCGGCTCGTCCGAGAAGCGCATGGACGGCCAGTGCACCCCGGCATACCCCGGGCGCACGGCCGGGAAGGCGGCCAGCAGCCCGGGGAAGGGCGCGTAGAAGCGGTCGTAGAGGCGGCAGGCGCTGGACAGGTCGTTGTTCCAGCCGTGGGAGAAGAGCACCAGGTCGGTGTGCTCGGCGGCGTGTGCGAGGAGCGCGTCACGCTGCTCCGGGTCGGGATCGCCGTCGGCGTCGAACGTCAGGTCCCAGTACGGCTGCACGCTCTTCACGGTCATGGCTCCCCCTCGCCTGTCCCAGATCACGGAAAGATCCGTGATTGTCCGCTCTGTGCCCATCATCCCGACTCTCCGCCGCCGCGTCCATCCCTCCGACGGGTGAAGCGCGGTCAACCCGCCTCGCCTCCGCAGGTCCGGCGCCCGGCCGCCCCTCCCCTCCGGCCCTTCCGCTTCGGTGACCGACCGCTTAGTATGCGGACGGGGGAGAGGCCGGACGTCGAGTCGAGGGAGACACGATGGTGGTGGAAGCACTGCGCGGTGCGCGGGTGGTCGTCACGGGCGCGGGCGGCGGCATCGGTGCCGCGCTGGCGCGCGCCTTCGCGGCCGAGGGCGCCCGGGTGGCCGTCAACGACCTCGACGCCGTCGCCGCCCGCAAGGTCGCCGACGAGATCGGCGCCGCCGTTGTCGCCGGGGACGCCTCCGGCGTCGTGCCCGCCGCCCGCACCGCGCTCGGCGGCGGCATCGACGTCTTCTGCGCCAACGCCGGCGTTGCGACCGGCGGCGGTCCCGAGGCGGACGACGCCGCGTGGGAGCTGGCCTGGGACGTCAACGTCATGAGCCATGTCCGCGCCGCCCGCGCGCTGCTGCCGGAGTGGCTGGAACGCGGCAGCGGGCGCTTCGTGTCGACCGTGTCGGCAGCCGGCCTGCTGACGATGGTCGGCGCGGCGCCGTACTCGGTGACCAAGCACGGCGCCCTGGCCTTCGCCGAGTGGCTCTCGCTCACCTACCGCCACCGCGGCCTCCGGGTCCACGCCGTCTGCCCGCAGGGCGTGCGCACCGCGATGCTGGACGCCGCCGGCCCGGCCGGGGAATTGGTGCTCGCGCCGACCGCGATCGAGCCGGAGGACGTCGCACGCGCGGTGCTCGCCGGCATCGCCGACGAGCGCTTCCTGATCCTCCCGCACCCCGAGGTCGCCGCCTACTACGCCGCCCGCGCCGCGGAGCCGGAGAGGTGGCTCGGCGGCATGAACAAGCTCCAGCGCGCGTACGAGGAGACGGCGGGCAGCGCCGGGAAGGGGCAGGGCGCATGACCGGATACGCCGATCAGCCGTGGCTGCGGTTCTTCACCGAGGAGCAGCGCCAGGACCGCGACTTCCCGCCGTCCGTGCTGCACGGCTTCCTCGCCCGTGCCGCCGACCACCCCGAGCGCCGCGCGCTCGCGTACTTCGACGGCGCGCTGACGTACGCCGAGCTGGACGGCCTCTCCGACGGGCTGGCCCGCCACCTCGCCGACCGCGGCTTCGCCGCCGGCGACCGGCTCGCCGTCATGCTGCAGAACGTGCCGCAGTTCGTGGTGGCCCTGCTCGCGGTGTGGAAGGCGGGCGGCGCGGCCGTTCCCGTCAACCCGATGTACAAGCGGGACGAGCTGGCGCACATCCTCGCCGACGCGGGCGCCACCGCCCTGGTCTGCTCCGAGCGCGCCTGGGCGGAGTACGTGCGGGAGACGGCCGCGCAGTCGCCGGTGCGCATCGCGCTGACGGCGTGCGAGCGGGATCTCCAGACGCGGGACGACGCGCGCGTGCTGGCCGGGCCGCGGATGCCGGCCGATGACGCCGAGGACGTGCTCGCCGCCGCCCGGGCCGCAGCCGGGCCGCGCCCGCACCTCCCCCTCCCGACGGCCGGCGACACCGCCCTGATCAGCTACACCTCGGGCACCAGCGGCCGGCCCAAGGGCGCGCTCAACACCCACGGCAACATCTCCTTCAACGCCCACCGGCAGGTGCGCGTCCAGGCGCTGCCCGCCGACTCCGCGGTCTTCGCCCTGGCGCCGCTCTTCCACATCACCGGCATGGTGTGTGAGCTGTCCGCGGCGCTGGCCGGCGGCCACACCCTGGTACTGGCCCACCGCTTCGAGCCCGGGGTCGTCCTCGACGCCTTCCGCGAGCACCGACCCGCCTACACCGTCGGCCCCGCCACGGCGTACATGGCGCTGCTGGCCCGCCCCGACGCCACCCCCGCGGACTTCGCGTCCTTCCGGCTCATCTCCTCCGGCGGCGCCCCGCTGCCGCCCGCCGTCGTCGAGGCCTTCCGCGCCCGGGCCGGCGGCCTGTACCTGGCCAACGGCTACGGCCTGACCGAATGCGCCGCCCCCTGCGCCAGCGTCCCGCCCGGCTACGAGGCCCCGGTGGACGCCGAGTCCGGCACCCTCGCGGTCGGCGTGCCGGGGCCCGGCACCATGGTGCGGATAGTCGACGACGACGGCGCCGACGTGCCCTTCGGCGAGACGGGCGAGATCGCGGTCAGCGGACCCATGGTCGTCCCCGGCTACTGGAACCAGCCGGAGGCTTCCCGCACCGCCCTCCCCGGCGGCGAACTGCGCACCGGCGACATCGGCTTCATGGACACCGAGGGCTGGCTCTACGTCGTCGACCGCAAGAAGGACATGATCAACGCGTCCGGCTTCAAGGTGTGGCCGCGCGAGGTCGAGGACGTCCTCTACACGCACCCGGCGGTGCGCGAGGCCGCGGTCGTCGGCGTCGCCGACTCCTACCGCGGGGAGAGCGTCAAGGCGTTCGTGAGCCTGCGTCCCGGCGCAATTGCCGAGCCGTCGGAAATCGTGGCCTATTGCCGCGAGCGGCTGGCCGCGTACAAGTACCCGCGCGAGGTGGAGGTGCTGCCGGACCTGCCCAAGACCGCCACCGGCAAGATCCTGCGCCGCGAGCTGAAGGCCGCGGCCGGATGACGGGATGACGGCCGGATAAGGTCCATAGCGGCCAGGAACGGCTGTTGCGGGGAGTACGAGGAAGGGGCAGGCGGATGGCACGCGGGACCACGGCGGAAGGCGGCGGCACGGGGCGCTCCGAGGGCGGCGGCCAGGCCGCGGCGGTGCCCGAGCGGCTGCTCGCCGAGGCGACGCGGCTGTTCGCCGAACGCGGCTACGACCGCACCTCCGTCCAGGAGATCGTCGAGGCCGCGGGCGTCACCAAGGGCGCGCTTTACCACTACTTCGGCTCCAAGGACGACCTGCTGCACGAGATCTACGCCCGCGTGCTGCGGCTGCAGACCGAGCGGCTCGACGCCATCGCCTCCCGCGGCACCCCGGTGCCCGAGCGGCTCGCGGAGGCCGCGGCCGACGTCGTCGTCACCAGCATCCAGAACCTGGACGACACCAAGATCTTCTTCCGGTCGATGCACCAGCTCAGCCCGGAGAAGCAGAAGGCGGTACGGGCCGAGCGCCGCCGCTACCACGAGCGTTTCCGCTCGCTCGTCGAAGAGGGCCAGCGCGACGGCCACTTCCGGTCCGAACTGCGGCCGGACCTGGTCGTCGACTTCTTCTTCGGCTCCGTGCACCACCTCGGCACCTGGTACCACGCGGACGGGCCCCTGTCCGCGCAGCAGGTCGCCGGTGAATTCTCCGACCTGCTGCTGCACTCGGTGCGGCGGTCCTGACCCCGACGGGAGCACCCGCGTGAAGGCATGGCGCGTCCACAGCAACGGCGAACCGCGCGAGGTGCTGCGCCTCGGCGAGGTCCCGCGGCCCGAGCCCGGCCCCGGCGAGGTGCTCCTGCGGGTGCGGGCCGCGGGCGTCAACTTCCCCGACGCGCTGCTGTGCCGCGGCGAGTACCAGATCCGCCCGCCGCTGCCCTTCACGCCCGGCGTGGAGATGTGCGGCGAGATCGCGGCGCTCGGCCCGGACGTGACCGGCCTCGCCGAGGGCGACCGCGTCATCAGCACCGCCGCCCTGCCCGGCGGAGCCTTCGCCGAGCACGCCGTCGTGCCCGCCGCGGGCGTACTGCCCGCACCGGAGGCGCTGGACGACCCGGCCGCCGCCGTGCTGCACATCGGCTACCAGACGGGCTGGTTCGGGCTGCACCGCCGCGCCGCCCTCCGCCCCGGCGAGACCCTGCTCGTGCACGCCGCGGCCGGCGGTGTCGGCAGCGCCGCCGTCCAGCTCGGCAAGGCCGCGGGGGCGTACGTGATCGGCGTCGTCGGCGGCGCGGAAAAGGCGGAGGCAGCCCGCGAGCTGGGCGCCGACCTGGTGGTCGACCGGCACACCGAGGACTTCGTCACCGCCGTGAAGGACGCCACCGACGGCCGCGGCGCCGATGTCGTCTACGACCCGGTCGGCGGCGACGCCTACACCCGCTCCACCAAGTGCGTCGCCTTCGAGGGCCGCATCGTCGTGGTCGGCTTCGCCGGCGGCACCGTCCAGACTCCCGCCCTGAGCCACGCCCTGGTCAAGAACTACTCGATCCTCGGCCTGCACTGGGGGCTCTACGCCACCCGCGACCCCGAGGCCGTCCGCGCCGCCCACGCCGAGCTGACCGCGCTCGCCGAGGCCGGGACCGTCCGCCCCGTCGTCGCCGCACACCCCCTCGCCGACGCCCCGTCCGCCGTCCAGTCGGTGGCCGACGGCCGCACGGTGGGCCGGCTGGCGCTGGTGCCGTAGGGCCGGGAAGCCGTGGACGCCGGTATGTGCCCCGGCCGGCCGGGGCACGTGCGTACGCGGTACGTACCGCGTCAGGAGGTGTAGCGGGCCAGTTCGCGGCGGGCGAGGGAGCGGCGGTGGACCTCGTCGGGGCCGTCGGCGAGGCGGAGGCTGCGGGCGCCGGACCACAGGCGGGCGAGGGGGGAGTCCTGGGAGACGCCGGCGGCGCCGTGGGCCTGGATGGCACGGTCGACGATGCGCTGGACCGTGCCCGGAGTGGCGATCTTGATGGCCTGGATCTCGGTGTGGGCACCCTTGTTGCCGACGGTGTCCATCAGCCAGGCCGTCTTGAGTACCAGCAGCCGCAGCTGCTCGATCTCGACACGCGACTCGGCGATCCACTCCTGCACCACGCCCTGTGCGGCCAGCGGCTTGCCGAAGGCGACCCGATCGGCGGCCCGCCGGCACATCAGCTCCAGTGCCCGCTCGGCCATGCCGATCAGCCGCATGCAGTGGTGGATACGGCCGGGCCCCAGGCGGGCCTGGGCGATCGCGAAACCGCCGCCCTCCTCGCCGATGAGGTTCGCGGCGGGCACCCGCACGTCGTGGAAGACGACCTCGGCGTGGCCGCCGTGGTCGGCGTCGTCGTAGCCGAAGAGCCGCATGCCTCGGCGTACTTCCACACCCGGGGTGTCGCGCGGGACGAGGATCTGGCTCTGCTGCCGGTGCCGCTCGGCGGCCGGGTCGGTCTTGCCCATGACGATGAGGACGGCGCAGTCCGGGTTCATCGCCCCGGAGATGTACCACTTGCGGCCGTTGACGACGTACGAGTCACCGTCCCGCTCGATGCGGGTCTCGATGTTGGTCGCGTCGGAGGAGGCGACGTCCGGCTCGGTCATGGCGAAGGCCGAGCGGATGTCGCCGGACAGCAGCGGCTCCAGCCACTCCTTGCGCTGCTCGGGCGTGCCGAACTCGGCGAGCACCTCCATGTTGCCGGTGTCCGGCGCGGCGCAGTTGAGGGCGGCCGGGGCCAGGAAGGGGCTGCGGCCGGTGAGTTCGGCCAACGGCGCGTACTGCAGGTTGGTCAGCCCCGCGCCCAGCTCGCCGGGCAGGAACAGATTCCACAGCCCCTGCCGCCTGGCCTCGGCCTTCAGCTCCGCCACGACCGGCGGCACGGTCCAGTGCGCGTCCGGCCCGGCCTGCTCGTGCTGCGCGGCGAAGACGGCCTCGGCCGGATACACGTGCGCGTCGAGGAAGGCGCCGAGCTTCGCGCGCAGTTCCTCGGTGGGGGCGTCGAAGGCGAAGTCCATCGTGCTCAGTCCTCCTGGTGAGGTGCGTGCGGTGCGTGCGGTGCGTGCGGTGCGCGCGTGACAGCGGTCCGCCTCGCGGCCCGGGGCCGGCGGCGTACGGTGCGCAGCCCCCGGTCGATGAAGAGCGGGACGACCGCGCCGATGCGGTCGAAACCGGCGCCGAGGGTCTGGCCGAGGGTCCAGCGGTAGTGGATGCCTTCGAGGATCACGGCGAGTTTGAAATACGCGAACGCGGTGTACCAGTCCACGTCCGACACGTCCCGCCCCGAGCGCCGCGCGTACCGCTCCACGACCTCGGCGGCGTCCGGGTGGCCGGGGGCGCCGGAGGCGGTGGGGACGGGGAAGCCGGGGATGTCGTGCTGCTCGCCGTACATCACCAGCAGGCCGAGGTCGGTGAGCGGGTCGCCGAGCGTGGACATCTCCCAGTCCAGGACGGCGGTGAGGCGGTCGTCGGCGTCGAACAGGACGTTGTCGAGGCGGTAGTCGCCGTGCACGACGGCGGGCGCGGGGGAGGCCGGGAGCGCCCGGTCGAGCGCGGCGTGCAGCTCGTCCATGCCGGCCAGCTCGCGGCTGCGTGAGGCGTCCAGCTGCTTGCCCCAGCGGCGCAGCTGCCGGTCGAGGAAGCCCTCGGGCCGTCCGAAGTCGGCCAGGCCCACCGCGCCGGGCTCCACGGCGTGCAGGTCGACGAGGGTGTCGACGAGGGTGAGGGCCACCGCCCTGGTGCGCTCGGGCCCGAGCGCGGTCAGCTGGTCCTCGGTGCGGTAGGGGGTTCCGGGGACGAATTCCATGACGTAGAAGGGCGCGCCGACGACCTCGGCGTCCTCGCACAGCAGCACCGTGCCGGGCACCGGGACCGCGGTCGGGGCGAGCGCGCTGATCACCCGGTGCTCGCGGCCCATGTCGTGCGCCGTGGCCAGCACATGGCCGAGCGGCGGGCGGCGGACGACCCAGGTGCCGGTGCCGTCGGTGACCCGGTAGGTGAGGTTGGAGCGGCCGCCCTGCACCAGTTCGGCCCGCAGCGGGCCGGTCACGAGGCCAGGGCGTTGCTCGTCGAGGTGGCGGCGCAGCCGGTCGAGGTCCAGGCCCCGGGGGTGGTCGGTGTCGGGCGTACGGGTCATGAGTCGATCGTACCGACTGGTCGGTATGGGGTCCAGTTCCCCGCCGGGGCCGGCGTGTGGCAGGTTCACCGGGCGGGCCCGCCCCCGGCCCGCGCCGGTTCGCACGCCGGGCCGGCGCCGCTCCGGTCCGCCGCGTTGACGACCCGCGCGCGACCCGCATAAGCTCCGGTCTTATGGGTGAACGTGATTCATATATACAGACAATGGACCTCGTCGGCGCTCCCGGCCCTTCCACCGCGTTCACGATCGCCGAGGTGCGCCTCACCCCCATCCTCATCGCCGATCCGCCGCTGCTCAACACCCACGGCGTCCACCAGCCCCACACGCCCCGGCTCGTCGTCGAGATCGTCACCGCCGACGGTACGTCCGGCATCGGCGAGACCTACGGCGACACCCGCTATCTGGACCTCGCCGCCCCGCTCGCCGCCGCCCTTCCAGGGCACCACGTCACCGACCTGAACGGCCTCTTCACGCTCGCCGAGCGGGTGTGCGGCGACGTCACCGGCACCTCCGACTCCGTCGCCGCCGGCGGCCTGCGCGGCGTCCAGACCGCCGACAAGCTGCGGCTCTCGGTCATCTCCGGCTTCGAGGTCGCCTGCCTCGACGCGCTCGGCAAGATCCTCGGCCTGCCCGTGCACGCCCTGCTCGGCGGCAAGGTCCGCGACACCGTCGACTACAGCGCCTACCTCTTCTACAAGCTCGAGGGCCACCCGCAGGGCCAGGGCGAGCCCGACGACTGGGGCGCCGCCCTCGACCCGGCCGGCGTCGTCGCCCAGGCCCGCCGCTTCGCCGACACGCACGGCTTCGGCTCCTTCAAGCTCAAGGGCGGCGTCTTCCCACCCGAGCAGGAGATCGCCGCGATCCGCGCGCTGGCCGAGGCCTTCCCCGGCAGGCCGCTGCGCCTGGACCCCAACGGCGCATGGTCGGCCGAGACCTCGCTGCACGTCGCCCGCGAGCTCGCCTGCGTGCTGGAGTACCTGGAGGACCCGGCCGGCAGCACCGCCGAGATGGCCGAGGTGGCACAGGGCACGGACGTGCCGCTCGCCACCAACATGTGCGTGACGACCTTCCAGGAGATCAAGGAGGCGTTCGCGCGCGACGCCGTCCAGGTCGTGCTGTCCGACCACCACTACTGGGGCGGACTGCGCAACACCCAGCAGCTCGCCGCCATCTGCCGCACCTTCGGCGTCGGCCTGTCCATGCACTCCAACACCCACCTGGGCATCAGCCTGGCCGCCATGACGCACGTCGCGGCCACCGTGCCCAACCTCGACTACGCCTGCGACTCGCACTACCCGTGGCAGACCGAGGACGTCATCACCGAGCGCCACGTCTTCACCGGAGGCGCCCTGACCGTCTCCGACCGGCCCGGCCTCGGCGTCGAGCTGGACCGCGACGCCCTCAAGGCGCTGCACCAGCGGTGGCTGGACGACGACGGCACGATGCGCGACCGGGACGACGTCGCCGCGATGCGCAAGGCCGACCCCGCGTGGCGCGCCCCGAGCGTGCCGCGCTGGTGACGCGGCATCCGCCGCGCGTATGCCGTAAACGATGACGTAGGGCGCACGCAGAGCCGATGCCGATGCCGGGCCCGACACCGCCGCGTCAGCGCGGCAGCACGGCCGGCGCCCGCCGGACCACCCAGGGACACTGCGCACCCCCCTGCCGGGGTTCACCACACCACGGCGGCGCCGAAGACGGCGAGGGCGAGCATGCAGGCCGCGACCGCGAGGGCGACGGGGCGCGGGAGGAGGCGCGGGCGGGGGGCGCCGAGCTGCTGGATGCGGTGGTGGGAAAGCCAGAGGAAGGCCAGGAAGACCAGGGCGGCGAGGCCGACGGCGAGGGTGACGTGCGCGGCGCCGCCGTGCAGGGCCTGGCGGCCGGCCAGCACCGCGACGACCGCGCAGCTCAGGGTGGTGCGCCGCCACGCCAGGCGGGTGCGCTCGGGCTGGAGACCGGGGTCGCGGTCGGTCTCGACCGGCAGCCGCCGGGACGTCATCCGGCCCGGCCCGCGACGACCACACCCACCATGACCAGCGCGATCACCCCTATCATCACGGCCAACGCCGCGGGGAAGCGGGAGACCGGCAGATTGGCGCCGCGCCGCATGGCCCGCTCGCACCGTACCCAGTGGTTGACCGCCCGCAGGGTGCAGGCGACACCTCCCGCGAGCAGGGCGAGGGCGAATGTCACCCGGGCCCAGTGCGTCAGGTGGTCGGTGAGGAACTGGTCGACGGCGAAACCGCCGCCGATCAGCGCGAGCGCGGTGCGGATCCAGGCCAGGAACGTCCGCTCGTTGGCGAGCGAGAAGCGGTAGTCCGGGGTCTCGCCCTCCTCCTGGACCCGGGCCGGCGCGAACCACAGCCGGACCGCGTCACGTGCGCCGTCCAGCCGGTCGAATACGCTCACCCGTCCACACTAAGCGGTGCCGCCCCGGCCCACCCGCGGGCCCCGCCCCGGCCCACCCGCGGGCCCCGCCCCGGGC
>NZ_JOHY01000091.1 GCF_000721495.1 Streptomyces sp. NRRL F-5123 | reverse complement strand
GGGGCCGTTGGGCGCGGTCAGGCCGTTGCTCGCGCCGTCCTGGTTGACGGCCGAGCCGCGGACGACGGCAAGGACCCGGTGGCCGTTGCGCCGCGCGTCCGACAGCCGCTCCAGGACCAGCAGGCCCGCGCCCTCGCCCCACCCCGTCCCGTCCGCGGCAGCCGCGAAGGGCTTGCAGCGGCCGTCGGGGGCCAGGCCGCGCTGCCGGGAGAACTCCACGAAGGTGTTCGGCGTGGCCATCACCGTCGCGCCGCCCGCGAGCGCGAGGTCGCACTCGCCCTCGCGCAGCGCCTGCGCGGCCAGGTGCATCGCCACCAGCGACGACGAGCACGCCGTGTCGACGGTGAGGGTCGGCCCCTCCAGGCCGAA
Organism: Streptomyces sp. NRRL F-5123; assembly: GCF_000721495.1. Lineage (GTDB taxonomy): Bacteria > Actinomycetota > Actinomycetes > Streptomycetales > Streptomycetaceae > Actinacidiphila. The sequence goes on along the minus strand of NZ_JOHY01000091.1, from coordinate 16,372 downwards.
GGTGTAGGCGAGCCGGCCGGAGGCCACGCTCGGCGTGCTGCCGGTCATGATCTGGCCCTCGTAGCCCGCCGGGATGCGGCCGAGGAAGCGCGCGCCGTAGTCGTCGTACATGATGCCGGTGACGACCGCGGTGCGGCTGCCGCGCAGCGTCACCGGGTCGATGCGGGCGTGCTCGAAGGCCTGCCACGCGGTCTCCAGCAGCAGCCGCTGCTGCGGGTCGGTGGCGAGCGCCTCGCGCGGGCTGATGCCGAAGAACTCGGCGTCGAACAGCGCGGCTTCGCGCAGGAAGCCGCCCTCGCGGGTGTAACTGCGGCCCGGCTGCTCCGGATCCGGGTCGTACAGCCCCGCGAGGTCCCAGCCGCGGTCGGTGGGGAAGGGGCCCGTCGCGTCCACCCCGTCGGCGACCAGTTGCCACAGGGCGTCGGGGGAGTGGACGTCGCCGGGGTAGTGGCAGGCCATGCCGACGATCACGACGGGGTCGGCGTCGGTGCGGACCGCTGGGGCGGCGGGGGCAGGGGCAGCCGTGTCGGTGCCGGGGAGTTGGGCGAGCAGGTGGCGTACGAGGGCCTCGGGGGTCGGGTAGTCGAAGACGGCCGTGGCGGGCAGCCGGACGCCGGTCGCGGCGGTCACCGCGTTGCGCAGCTCCAGCGCGGTCAGCGAGTCCAGGCCGAGGTGCTGGAAGGTCCGGCCCGGTTCGACGGACGCGGGGTCGGGGTGGGCCAGGACGGTGGCGACCTGGTCCCGTACCAGATCGGTCAGGATCCGTTCGCGTTCCGCCGCGGGCAGCCCCGCCAGCCGTTCCGCCGCCCCCGTGGCCGCCGCACCGGCGGCGGTGGGCGCCGGGGAGCGGACGAGGCGGCGCAGCAGCGGCGGCAGCGGGCCCGCGGCGGCCTGGCCGCGCAGCACCGCGAGGTCGAAGCGGGCCGGGACGAGCACGGGGTGCGGCTGCCCGAGGGCGGCGTCGAAGAGGGCGAGGCCCTGCTCCCGCGACATCGCGGCGGTGCCCGAGCGGGCCATCCGGGCCAGGTCCGCGGAGCCCAGGTGCCCGGTCATACCCGCCCCGTCGCCCCACAGGCCCCAGGCCAGGGCGGTCGCGGTGCCGCCTTCGGCGCGGATGCCCTCGGCGAGCGCGTTGAGGAAGGCGTTCGCGGCGCCGTAGTTGCCCTGCCCCGGACTGCCCAGGACCGAAGCGGCGGAGGAGAAGAGGACGAAGGCGGCGAGGCCCGCGTCGCGGGTGAGCCGGTGCAGGTGCCAGGCGGCGTCCGCCTTCGGGGTCATGACGGCGTCGAGCCGCGCGGGCGTCAGCGCGCCCACCACCCCGTCGTCGAGGACGCCCGCGGCGTGCACCACGGCGGTCAGCGGATGTGCGGCGGGTACGCCCGCGAGCAGCGCGGCGAGCGCCGCCGGGTCGGTGACGTCGCACCGCTCGACCCGCACGTCGGCGGCGAGTTCGGCCGCGAAGGCGGCGATGCCCTCGGCGTCCGGCCCGCTCCGTCCCGCCAGCAGCAGATGCCGGACGCCGTGGTTCTCGACCAGGTGCCGGGCGATGAGCCGTCCGAGCGCGCCGGTACCGCCGGTGACGAGGACGGTGCCGTCGGGATCGGGCGCCGGGGATGCCGCGTCCGCGCCGGGCGGCGCGACGACCAGCCGCGGGACGAGCAGCCGGTCGCCGCGAAGGGCGAGTTGGGCCTCGTCGCCGGCTGCGGCGGCCCTGAGGGCGTCCCAGGTGGCTTCGGTGCCGGTCGCGCTCACGTCCGCGAGGACGATCCGCCCGGGGTGCTCGGCCTGCGCGGCCCGCAGCAGCCCCCACACGGCGGCCCCCGCCGGGTCGGCCGCCGCGTCCTGGGGTCCCGCGCCGACAGCGCCCGAGGTGAGGACGAGCAGCCGGGTGCCGGCGAACACCTCGTCGGCCAGCCACTCCTGCAGCGGCGCGAGCACGCCGAGCACGGCACCGCGCGCCCGTGCGGGCGCCTCCCCGCCGGGCTCGGCGGCGACGGCCAGCACGACCACGTCGGGGACCGCCTCCCCGGCGGCGAGGGCGGCACGCAGCGCGGCGAGGTCACGGTGCCGTACGGGCGGGGTGCCCGCGAGCCGCGCGGCGGGGTCGGTGCGAGCGCCGGTGCCGAGCAGGCTGTCGTGCGGACCGCCGGCCGTGCCGGACGGGCCGAAGGTTCGCGGGTCCCCGCCGTGCGGGCCCGCGTGATGCGGACCGGTGGTGTCGAGGGGAGTGCCGTGCGGGGCGGTGGCCGCCGGGTCCGGGTCGGCGGGAGTGCGGGCGGTGCCGGTCGGGCGCGCGTGGTCCGGGACGGGGGTCCGCGGGGCCGTGGCGTCCGGGCCGGTGGTGTCGAGGGGAGTGCCGTGCGGGGCGGTGGCCGCCGGGTCCGCGCCGTACGTGTCGCCCGGGTCGGCTTGCCCGCGGGCGGGGCCCGTACCGGCCAGGTCCGCGACGGAATCCGTACCCTCGGGATGCGGGAGGGCGCCGCCCGCGGTGGAAGGCGCCGTCTCCGCCGGGGACTTCGCGGCGCCCGCGGTGACCAGCGCCCACCGCCCGGCCGGGAGCGGCTCACCCGCGGGCAGCGGCAGGGGCTCCCACTCCAGCAGGTGCAGGGAGCGGTCCGCGGCTCCCGCGGCGACGCGCCAGCGGTCGGCGGCGACCGTGCGCAGCGTCAGGGTGTCGACAGCCGCGACCTCCGCGCCGGTGTCGTCGCGCAGCCGCAGCGTCACGGTGTCCGGGCCGGTCGGGGTGATGCGGGCCAGGAGGCGGGAGCGGCCGCGGGCGGACAGCCGGACGCCGTCGAAGGCGAAGGGGAGCCGGACGGTGCCGGGTGCGCCGCCCGCCTGGTGCGCGGCGGTGAAGAGGTCGCCGATCGGGTGCAGGGCCGCGTCCAGCAGCGCCGGGTGCAGCGCGTAGCCCGCGCTCTCGGCGCGCTGCCCGTCGCCGAGCGCGATCTCGGCGAAGATCTCGTCGCCCGCCCGCCAGGCCGCGCGCAGCCCGGTGAAGGCGGGACCGTAGCGGTAGCCGTCGCCCGCCAGCCGCTCGTACAGCGCGGCGGCGTCGAGGGCCTGCGCGCCCGGTGGCGGCCACTGCCCGGGCCAGTCGGCGGCGGGCGGCGCGCCGCCCGCCGGGGCGAGGGTGGCCGTCGCGTGCTGCTGCCAGGGGCGGGGGACTTCCGGGCCCCCGTCCTCGGGGAGGTCTTCCCCGGCGGGCCGGGAGTGGACGGTGAGCGCGCGCCGCCCGGCGGCGTCCCCGGCGGCGACGGCCACCTGCACCTCCACGCCGCCCGCCGCGGGCATCAGCAGCGGCGCCTCCAGCGTCAGGTCCCGGACCTCCGGGCAGCCGGCCAGGGCGCCCGCGTGCAGGGCGAGTTCGACGAAGAGCGTGCCCGGCAGCGGCACATGGCCGACGATCGCGTGGTCGGCGAGCCAGGGCCGGTCGCGCAGCGCCAGCCGGCCGGTCAGCAGCAGCCCGCCGCCCGCCGGCTCGACGACGGCGCCGAGCAGCGGGTGGCCGCTGCGCTCCAGCCCCGCCGACCGCACGTCCGCCTCCCGGCCCGCGGCGGCCGGCCAGTAGCGGCGCCGGTCGAAGCGGTAGGTGGGCAGGTCGGCGACGGCGCCCCCGGCGGGGAAGGCGGCGGAGAAGTCCACGGTCTCGCCGTCCGCGTGCAGCCGGGCCAGCGCGGTGAGCAGCGTGCGCGGCTCGTCACGTCCCTCCCGGAGCGCACCGGCCAGGACGGCGGGCTCGCCGGGCGGCTCCTCCGCCGCGAGGCAGCCGCGGGCCATGGCGCTCAGCACGGGGTCGGGACCCAGCTCCAGGAAGCGCGACACGCCCTCCGCGCGCAGCGCGGCGACCGCGTCCCGGAAGCGCACCGGCTGCCGTGCGTGCCGCACCCAGTAGTCCGGGTCGCTCAGCTGCTCGGCGTCCGCGAGGGCGCCCGTGACGTCGGAGACGACGGCGATGCGCGGCGGCGCGTACGTCAACGAGGCCGCGATCTCCCGGAATTCGCCGAGCACCGGCTCGATGCGGGGCGAGTGGAAGGCGTGGCCGACGCGCAGCCGCCGGGTGCGCACCCCGCGCCCGCGCATCGTCCCGGCGATGTCCGCGACCGCCTCCTCGTCGCCCGAGACGACCACCGCCCGGGGCCCGTTGACGGCCGCCAGCGACACCTGGTCCTCGCGCCCGGCCAGCAGCGCCGCGACGTCCTCCTCGGCGGCCTCCACGGCGACCATCGCGCCGCCCGCGGGCAGTGCCTGCATCAGCCGCCCCCGGGCCGCGACCAGCCGCGCCGCGTCCGGCAGCGACAGCACGCCCGCGACGTGCGCGGCCACCAGCCCGCCCACCGAGTGGCCCACGACGTACCCGGGCGCCACCCCGAAGGACTCCACCAGCCGGTGCAGCGCGACCTCGACCGCGAACAGCGCGGCCTGGGTGAATTCCGTACGGTCCAGCTCCCCGGCCCCCGTACCGCCGGGCGGCGCGAGGACCAGCTCCCGCAGCGACCGCCCGAGCAGCGGGTCCAGTACGGCGCAGGCCTCGTCGAAGGCCGCGGCGAACACCGGGTAGGCGGCGTGCAGTTCACGCCCCATGCCGGGGCGCTGGCTGCCCTGCCCGGTGAAGAGGAACGCGGTGCCCGCCCGGCGGACCGCGCTCCCCGGCGCGTACACCCCGGGGTGCGCCCGCCCCTCGGCGAGATCCGCGAGCCGCGCCGCCAGCTCCCCGCGGTCCGCGCCCAGCACGACCGCGCGGTGCTCCAGCGGCGAGCGGCCGGCGGCCAGCGCCCGCCCGACCGCGGCGACCGGCACCTCCGGACGCGCCGCGACGTACTCGCCGAGCGCCGCGGCCTGCGTCCGCAGGCTCCGCGCACTCCGCGCGGACACCACCCACGGGAGGGCGGTGCCGGTGCCGGCATCTGCGGCGGGTGCGGTGGTGCCGTGAACGGTGCCGGCCGCCGGCCCGGCGGCCTCCTCCGCTGTTCCTGCGGCGTCCGCGCCGGCCTTCGCGCCCGGCCCCGCGGCCCCGGCCGCCGCCGCGCGCCCGGGGCCGTCCGCGCTGATGCCGCCCGCCGTCCCGGCGGCCCCGGCACCCGCCTCCGCCGCCCACTGCGCGGGCACGTCCTCGATGATCAGGTGGGCGTTCGTGCCGCTGATGCCGAAGGACGACACCCCTGCCCTGCGGCGGCGGTCGCCCGCGGGCCAGGGGAGGGGATCGGCGAGCAGGCGCACCGCTCCGGCGGTCCAGTCGACGACCCGGGTGGGGCGGTCGGCGTGGAGGAGGGCGGGCAGGGTGGCGTGCCGCATCGCCATGACCATCTTGATGACGCCCGCGACGCCCGCCGCGCCCTGCGTGTGGCCGATGTTCGGCTTGATCGCGCCCAGCCGCAGCGGCCGGTCCGCGGGCCGGTCCCGGCCGTACGTCGCCAGCAGCGCCTGCGCCTCGATCGGGTCGCCCAGCGCCGTGCCGGTGCCGTGCGCCTCGACCGCGTCGACGTCGGCGGGGGCCAGGCGGGCGTTGTCCAGCGCCTGCCGGATCACCCGCTGCTGCGCGAGGCCGTTGGGGGCGGTCAGGCCGTTGCTCGCGCCGTCCTGGTTGACCGCGGAGCCGCGCAGCACCGCCAGCACGCGGTGGCCGTTGCGCCGCGCGTCCGACAGCCGCTCCAGGACGAGCAGCCCGGCGCCCTCGGCGAAGGCCGTGCCGTCGGCGCCCTCGGCGAAAGCCTTGCAGCGGCTGTCGGCGGCCAGGCCGCGCTGCCGCGCGAACTCGGTGAAGACGTACGGCGTCGTCATCACGGTCACGCCGCCCGCGAGGGCGAGGTCGCACTCCCCGCCGCGCAGCGCCTGCGCCGCCAGGTGCAACGCCACCAGCGAGGACGAGCACGCCGTGTCGACGGTGACCGCCGGCCCCTCCAGGCCGAGGGTGTACGCGATCCGGCCGGACAGCACGCTGGGCGCGTTGCCGGTGACGAGGTGGCCCTCCGCCGCCGGGTCGACGTGCGGGGTGCCGAAGCCGGGCAGGGCCGTGCCCGCGTACACCCCGACGGGCGCGCCGCGCAGCGACACCGCGGGGATGCCCGCCCGTTCCAGCGCCTCCCAGGCGACCTCCAGCAGCAGCCGCTGCTGCGGGTCGATCGCCCCGGCCTCGCGCGGGCTGATGCCGAAGAACTCCGGGTCGAACAACGCGGCTTCGTGCAGGAACCCGCCCTCGCGGGCGTAGCTGGTGCCGGGGTGGGCGGGGTCGGGGTGGAAGAGCCGGTCCAGGTCCCAGCCCCGGTCGGCGGGGAAGGCGGTCATCGCGTGCCGGCCGGACGCGACCAGCTCCCACAGGTCCTCGGGTGACCCGACCCCGCCGGGGTAGCGGCAGGCCATGGCGACGATGGCGACCGGCTCGTGCCGGGCGTCCTCCACCTCGCGCAGCCGTGCCCGGGTGTCGTGCAGATCGGCGGCGACCCGCTTGAGGTAGTCGACCAGCCGCTCGTGCGTGGCCTCAGTGGTCACGTCGTGTCACCGCACCTTCCGATGCCGGGAGTTGGCGGGATTGCCGGGGATTGCGAGGGGGTGCCGGGGGGTGCGGAGGTCGTACGCGGGGGTGCCGCGGCGGCCGGGAGCCGGGCGCCGTCCGCCGCCGGGAACGCTCTTGCCGGGGCGCCCGGCGCGGGGCGCCCCGTACCGGGCGGCGGGGAGACCGGGCTCATGACAGTCCGAGTTCCTTGTCGATGAAGTCGAAGACCTGGTCGGTCGTCGCGCCGTGCAGCCGTTCCGCCGCCCCCGCGCCGCCCGGCCCCGCACCGTTCGCGGCCGCCGCGTGCCCGGCCTTCCACCGTGCGAGCAGCGCCTCCAGCCGCCGCGTGACCTTGTCCGGCCCGCGGCCCGCCGCGCCCGTGCCGCCCGCCGGATCGGCCTGCGCAGCCGCCTCCAGCGCCGATTCGAGGTCGGCGAGGCTGCCGAGTACGGGCGCGTACGCGTCCTGCGGCCCGGCGTCCGGGGCGCCGTCCGGCGCGAGGAGGGTGCGCAGGTGCTCGGCGAGTGCTTCGGCGGCCGGGTGGTCGAAGACGACGGTCGCGGGCAGCCGCGCACCGGTCGCGGCGGTGACGCGGTTGCGCAGCTCGACGGCGGTGAGCGAGTCGAAGCCCAGCTCCTTGAACGCCGCTTCCGCGGGCACCGCCCCGAGGTCGGAGTGCCCCAGCACCGTGGCCGCGTGCTGCCGCACCAGGTCGGTGAGCAGCCGCCGCTGCTCGCCCGCGGCGAGCCCGGCCAGCCGGGCGGGCCAGTCCACCGGCCCCTGCCCTGCCACCGCGGCGGGGCGGGCCGCCGGGCCGGTACGGGCACCGGCCCGCGCGGCGGCCGCGAGCGCGCGCAGCGGCGGCGGCAGCGCGGCGCCGGGCTGGGCGGCGAGCGCGGCGGTGTCGAGGCCGAGGGCGAGCAGCGCGGGCCCGCCGTGCCCGAGCGCGGCGTCGAAGAGGGCGTAGCCCTGCTCGGCGCTGTTCGGCGCGATGCCCTGCCGGGCGATCCGTGCCACGTCGGAGCCGGTGAGCCGCCCGGTGAGCCCGCTCGCGGCGGCCCACAGCCCCCACCCGACCGACACCGCGGGCAGGCCCGCGGCCTGCCGCCGTTCGGCGAGGGCGTCGCAGAAGGCGTTGGCGGCCGAGTAGTTGGCCTGCCCGGGGGTGCCGAGCACGGAGGCGAAGGAGGAGAAGAGGACGAACATGCCCAGCGGCAGCCCCTCCGTGAGCGCGTGCAGATGCGCCGCGCCCGCGGCTTTCGCGGCCCACACCTCGGCGAGCCGCGCGGGGTCCTGCGAGGCCAGCATCGCGTCGGACACCACGCCCGCCGCGTGCACGACGCCGGTGAGCGGATGCGCCGGGTCGATGCCCGCGACGGCCTCCCGCAGCGCCGCCGCGTCGGCGGCGTCCGCCGCGGCCACCCGGACCCGGGCGCCGAGCGCGGCCAGCCGGTCCGCCAGCTCCCCGGCGCCGGGGGCCGCGGGCCCCGACCTGCCGAGCAGCAGCAGGTGCCGTACGCCGTGGGCGCGTACCAGGTGCTCGGCCACCAGGCCGCCCAGCGTGCCGGTGCCGCCGGTGACCAGCACGGTGCCTTCCGGGTCGAGCGGCGGCGGCACGTCCAGGACGAGCTTGCCGGTGTGCCGGGCCTCGGTCAGTTCGCGCATCGCCTCCCGGATCCGGCCGAGCCGGCGTGCCGTGACGGGCGGCGGCGCCAGCGTGCCCGCCGCGAACAGGCCGCCCAGGACGTCCAGCATCGCCGCGACGCGCTCAGGGCCCGCGTCCGCGACGAGGTCGAAGGCGCGGTATTCCACGCTGTGCTGCAGCGCGACGACCTCCGGGTCGCGCAGGTCCGTCTTGCCCATCTCGACCAGCCGCCCGCCGGGCGGGAGCAGCCGCAGCGACGCGTCGGTCAGCTCGCCCGCGAGGCTGTTGAGGACGACGTCGACGCCCCGTCCGCCGGTCGCGGAACGGAAGGCCTCCTCGAAGCCCGCGTCCCGCGACGACGCCCGGTGCGCCGCGTCGATCCCCATCGCGTCGAGCACCCCGTGCTTGCCGGGGCTCGCCGTCGCGAAGACCTCCGCGCCCAGGTGCCGGGCGATACGGACGGCCGCCGTGCCGACGCCGCCGGTCGCGCTGTGGACCAGCACCCGCTCGCCCGCGCCCAGCCCGCCGAGCTCCACCAGGCCGTACCACGCGGTGAGATACGCCACCGGGCTCGCGGCGGCGGCACGGAAGTCCCACCCGGCGGGGACGGGCGCGAGCATCCGGGAATCCGCGACCGCGACCGGACCGAAGGCGTCGTCGAACAGCCCCATCACCCGGTCGCCGGGCACCACCGACGCCACGCCCGGTGCGACCTCCAGCACCACGCCCGCGCCCTCGATGCCCGGCGTGGCCGCTGGATCGGGGTACATCCCGAGGGCGATCAGCGCGTCGCGGAAGTTGAGGCCCGCGGCCCGTACGGCGATCCGCACCTGCCCGGCAGCGAGCGGCGCGGACGCCCGCGGGCTCGGCACCGCCGCGAGGTCGTCCGGCCCGGTCCGCCCCGCCGCCACCCGCCACCGGGGCACACCGTCCGGCGCGGCCAACTCGGCGTCTCCACCGGCTGGTTCGAGCCGCGGTACGAGGACGCGCCCGGCCCGTACGGCGATCTGCGGCTCACCGGCACGCACCGCCGCGCCCAGGGCCGCGGGAAGGAACGCACCGGACGCGGTGGATTCGGTGCCGGCCAGGTCGACGAGCAGGAAGCGCCCCGGGTGCTCCGTCTGCGCGCTGCGCACGAGCCCCCACACCGCGGCGGCCGCCGGGTCCACCGGGCCGGCCCCGCCGCCGGCCGCGACCGCCGAGCGCGTCACCCACGCCAGCCGCGCCCCCTCGAAAACCTCGCCCGCCAGCCACTCCTGAGCCAGCGCCAGCGCCTCGCCCGCCACCGCCAGCCCGCGCCCGGCGTCGTTCTCGCCCTCGGGCCCCGACCCGGACCCCGCGAGCACCCCGGCGAGGACGACATCGGGAACCGCCGCCCCCGAACCCACCGCCCGGGCCAGGGCGGCAAGACCGTCGTACCGCTCGGCCCCGCCCAGGCCGGGCAGGACGTCGCCCAACACGGCGAGCCGCAGCGGTGCGGTGTCCGTGCCGTCCGGCAGTGGTGGGGTGTTCGCGGTGGTCGTCCGGGTCGGGGTGGCGAGGCGGGTGTGTGGTTGGGCCCCGGTCGGGTCGGGCAGGGTGTCGCCCGGCGTGCCGTCCGGCAGTGGTGGGGTGTTCGCGGTGGTCGTCCGGGTCGGGGTGGCGAGGCGGGTGTGTGGTTGGGCCCCGCCCAGGTCGGGCAGGACGTCATCCGGCGCGGCGCCCGCGCCGCCCGGCAGCGGCACCCACCGTACGGCGAGCAGCCCGTCCGTCCCCTGCTCGCGGCTCGCGGCGCGCAGCTGTCCGGCGCCGGTCTCCCGCAGCGCCACCGCGTCCGCGGTCAGCACCGGGGCGCCCGCCGCGTCGGCGATCAGCACCCGCAGCCCTTCCGGTCGCGGCGACAGCCGCACCCGCACCCGCGTCGCGCCGTCCGCCCACAGCCGCACCCCGTTCCACGTGAAGGGCAGCAGCACCGTGCCGTCCTCCCCGAACGAGCCGAGGAGCACCGGCTGCACCGCCGCGTCCAGCAGCGCGGGGTGGACGCCGAAGCCGCCCGCCTGCTCGGCAGCGCCCTCCGGCAGCACCACTTCGGCGAGCGTGTCCGCCCCGTCGCGCCACACCGCCCGCAGCCCGCGGAAGGCCTCCCCGTAGCCGTAACCGGCGGCCGCGGCGCGCTCGTGGAAATCCTCGACGGCGACGGGCTCCGCGCCCGGCGGCGGCCAGGCGCCGTCCAGACCCTGCGGCACGGGGCCGGGCTCCGCGGGCGCCAGCGTGCCCGTCACATGGCAGGTCCAGTCCGCGGGGGCGCCGGGCCCGTCGCCGTCCGGCCGCGAGCACACGCGTACGGTCCGGCGCCCGTCGTCGCCCGCGCCGTCGACCAGCACCTGCACCAGCAGCCCGCCCGACCCGGACAGCGCCACCGGCACCTGGAGCGCCAGCTCCTCGACCACCCCGCAGCCCGCCTCGTCCGCGGCCCGCAGCAGCCACTCCACCAGCACCGCGCCCGGCACCAGCGGCAGTCCTGCGACGACGTGCTCCGCGAGCCACCCGGCGTGTGCGGCGGGCGCGAGCCGTCCCGCGAGCAGCAGCCCGCCGTCCGCGGTGTGCAGGGACACCGGCAGCAGCGCGTGCCCCTGCCCGCCCCCGGCAGCGCCCGCCCCCGCGGCGGCGGGCGCTGCGGACGGCAGCCAGTAGCGCTCCCGCTGGAAGGCGTACACCGGCAGCGGCACCGCGTGCGGGGTGCGCCCGGCGGCAGTGAACCAGGGCGTCCAGTCGACGCCGACGCCCGCGGTGTGCGCCTCGGCGAGCGCCCGGCACAGCCGCTCGGGCCCGCCCTCGTCACGGCGCAGCGTGCCGGTCGCGACGGCGGGCACGCCCGCCGCCTCGAAGCACTCCTGGAGCCCCGGCAGCAGCACCGGGTGCGGGCTGGCCTCGACGAACACCCGGTAGCCGTCGGCCAGCAGCGCCTGCACGGTGTCCGCGAGCCGCACCGGCTGCCGCAGGTTGGTGAACCAGTAGCCCGCGTCGAGGCGGGTCCCGTCGGTACGCGACGCGGTGACCGTCGAGTAGAAGGCGACGTCGCAGGCGGCTCCGGTCACCCCGGCCAGGGCGCCCGCCAGCTCGTCCGCGATGCCGTCCACCTGCGGCCCGTGCGAGGCGTAGTCGACGTCGATCGCCCGCGCCCGCAGGCCCGCCGCGGCAGCCGCCGCCACCAGGTCCGCGACCTGCCCGGGCGGCCCCGACACCACCGTGGACGACGGGCCGTTCTCCGCTGCGACCGCCACCTGCGGCGCGTGCTCGGCGGCCAGCTTCGCCGCTTCGGGCGCCCCGCAGCTCAGCGCGGCCATCGCGCCCTGCCCGGCCAGCGACCGCAGGGCCCGCGCGCGCAGCGCCACCACCCGGGCGCCGTCCTCCAGCGTCAGCGCGCCCGCGACGCAGGCCGCCGCGATCTCGCCCTGCGAGTGGCCCACCACGGCGGCCGGCACCACGCCGTGCTCCGCCCAGACCGCCGCGAGCGACACCATCACCGCCCACAGCACGGGCTGCACCACGTCCACCCGCGACAGGTCCGCCGCGTCGCCCTCCCCGCGCAGCACGCCGGTCAGCGACCAGTCGACGTACGGGGCGAGGGCCTGCTCGCACGCGGCGATGCGGGCGGCGAACACCGGGGAGGCGGCGAGGAGTCCGACGCCCATGCCGAGCCACTGCGACCCCTGGCCCGGGAAGACCAGCACGGGGCCGGGGCCCGTGCCGCCCGCCGTACCGCGGACGACCGCCGGGTCCGGGGCGCCCGCCGCGAGCGCGTCCAGGCCCGCGAGCAGGGCCGCGCGGTCGCCGCCCACGACGACCGCCCGGTGCTCGAACGCCGTGCGGCGCGTCGCGAGCGACCACCCGACATCGGCGGTGCCGCCCGCCGCGCCCTCCTCGTCCAGGAACGCGCGCAGCCGGGCGGCCTGCGCCCGCAGCGCCGCCTCCGACCGGCCGGAGACCGGCCAGGGGACCACGGCGGGCGCGGGCTGACCGTCCGGCTCCGGCACGCCGTCCGGAACGGGGGCCTGTTCGAGGACGAGGTGCGCGTTGGTGCCGGACACCCCGAACGCCGACACGGCGGCCCTGCGCGCCCGCCCGGTGTCGGGCCACTCCCGCGGGCCGGTCAGCAACCGGACCGTGCCGGCGCTCCAGTCGACGTGGTCGGTCGGCTCGTCGAGGTGCAAGGTGGGCGCCAGGGCGCCGTCGCGCAGCGCCATGACGGTGTTGATCGTGCCCGCGACGCCCGCGGAGGCGTGCGTGTGGCCGATGTTGGACTTGATCGAGCCGAGCCACAGCGGGCGCTGTTCGGGCCGGTCCGCGCCGTAGGTGGCGATGAGCGCCTCGGCCTCGATCGGGTCGCCCAGCCGGGTGCCCGTGCCGTGCGCCTCGACCATGTCGACGTCCGCGCCGGTCAGGCCCGCGCTCTCCAGCGCCCGCCGGATCACGTCCTCCTGCGCCAGGCCGTTGGGGGCGGTGAGGCCGTTGCTCGCGCCGTCCTGGTTCACTGCCGAGCCGCGCAGCAGCGCCAGCACCTCGTGCCCGTTGCGCCGCGCGTCCGACAGCCGCTCCAGCACCAGCAGGCCCGAGCCCTCCGAGAAGCCGGTGCCGTCCGCCGCGGCGGCGAAGGGCTTGCAGCGCGCGTCCGGCGACAGCGCCCGCTGGCGGCAGAACTCGGTGAACATCAGCGGTGTCGACAGCACCGTCACCCCGCCCGCCAGCGCCAGCGAGCACTCGCCCTGCCGCAGGGCCTGCCCGGCCAGGTGGATGGCCACCATCGATGACGAGCACGCGGTGTCCACGGTCACCGCCGGGCCCTCGAAACCGAAGGTGTAGGCGACGCGCCCGGAGATCACGCTCGTCAGGCTGCCCGTCGTCGCGAAGCCCTCGAAGCCCTCCGGGATCCGCGGCAGGCCGGAGACGTAGTCCTCGCTCGACACCCCCACGTACACCCCGGTCCGGGCGCCGCGCAGCGTGGCCGGCACGATCCCGGCGTGCTCCAGCGCCTCCCACGCCAGCTCCAGGACGACCCGCTGCTGCGGGTCCATCGCCAGCGCCTCGCGCGGGCTGATGCCGAAGAAAGCGGCGTCGAAGCGGTCGACGTCGTGCAGGAAGCCGCCCTGCGAGACGTAACTCGTCCCGAAATGGGCCGGGTCCGGGTGGTAGAGGCCCTCGAGCGGCCAGCCGCGGTCGGTGGGGAAGTCGCCGATCGCGTCGCCGCCGGAGCGCACGAAGCGCCGCAGCTCCTCCGGCGAGCGCACCCCGCCGGGGAAGCGGCACGCCATGCCGACGACGGCCACCGGCTCGTGCCGGCCCTGCTCCAGCTCCTGGAGCCGGGTCCGGGCGTCGTGCAGTTCGGTCGTCACCCGGCGCAGGTACTCGACCAGTTGGGCCTCGCTGACCATACGTCACCTGCCTTCAGCGGGAGGAGTGCGGACGGGAGTGCGGGTCGGCGACGGTGCCGAGCTCGTTGTCGATGAACGCGAGCAGCTCGTCGGCGGTCGCCGACGCCAGCCGGTCCGCCGCGTCCGGTGGCGGCGACTTCTCCTGCGGGGGCTCGTGCGGCGGCTGCTCCGGGGCCAGCCGCTCCTCCAGGAGCCGGGCCAGCCGCTCCGGCGTCGGGTGCCGGAAGACGACCGCGGCGGGCAGCCGTAGCCCGCTGTCGGCCACCAGGCGGTTGCGCAGCTCGACGGAGGTCATCGAGTCGAAGCCCAGTTCCTTGAAGGATGCGTCGGCGCGGATCGCCCCGGCGTCGGCGCGCCCGAGGACGGCCGCCGCATGCCCGCGCACCAGTCCCAGCACGGTGTGGTGCCGCTCGGCGGCCGCCAGGCCGGTGAGCCGTCCCGCCCAGCCGCTGCCGCCGTCCGGTTCCGGCGCGGCGGCGACCGGCCGCACGGGCACGGCGCCGGGTGCCGCGGTGGCCGGCGCCCGCAGCTCGGCCGCCTCCCGGAGGCTTCGCGCCGTACGCGGGCGGAGCAGGACCGAGGCGGCGTCGAGCAGGGGGGCTCCCGCCGGGTCGGCCAGGACGAGGCGGAACTCGCGCTCGTCCGAGGCGGTTTCGGCGCCGCCGAGCGGTACGAGCCGGGCCCGGGCGGCGCGTGCGCCGGTCGCGTGCAGGCGTATTGGGCCCCACGCGAAGGGCAGCCACAGCCGGTCGGCGGCGGTGTCCGCCTCCTCCGCCAGGAAGAGGCACTGCAGTGCGGCGTCCAGCAGCACCGGGTGGAGGCCGAAGCCGTCGGCCTCGCCGGCGGTCGGGTCGGGCAGCGCGAGGTCCGCCACGAGTTCGCCGCCGTCCCACCACAGCGCCCGCACGGCGCGCAGCGCGGGACCGTACGCGTAACCGCGCCGCCCGGCCCGCTCGTACCCCGCGCCGACGTCCACGGCCCGCGCCCCGGAGGGCGGCCAGGGGCCGGGGGGAACGGCGGCGGGGGCCTGCTCGGCGGTGTTCACGGCCACCACGGCGGGCTCCTCCGCGGGAGGGGTCAGCGAACCCTCGGCGTGGAGGGTCCAGCCGCTGCCGTCCCGGCGTGAGGAGATGCGCAGGGCGCGGCGGCCCGCCGTGTCCGGCGCGCTCACGGCCACCTGGGCGAGTACCGCGCCCGCCGGCCTCGCGGGTTCGAGCGGGGCGCGGAGCAGCAGCTCCTCCAGGGCGGCGCCGCCGGACCGGTCGGCGGCCAGCAGCGCCCACTCCACCAGCGCCGCGCCGGGCACGAGCCCGACACCCGCCACCGTGTGGCCGTCCATCCACCCGGCGGGCAGCAGGCCGTTCAGCACGAGCCCGCCGTCGGCGAGTTCGACCGCCGAGGTCAGCAGCGGGTGCCCGGCGGGCCGCGCGCCCGCACCGGACACGGGCGGCGTGCGGCGCCCCTGGTCCGGCGCGAGCCAGTAGCGCTGCCGCTGGAAGGGGTACGTCGGCAGCTCGACCGTGCGCGCGGGGCGCCCCGCGCCGGCACCGCCGTCGCCGTCGTCGAACCAGCGGGTCCAGTCGACCGCGAGCCCCGCCGCGTACGCGTCCCCGAGCGCGCGCGCCACCTGCCGCAGGCCACCCTGGTCGCGGCGCAGCGTCGGCACGGTGGCAGCCGCGACGTCCGCCTCCTCGACGCATTCGCGCAGCGCCGGCAGCAGCACCGGGTGCGGGCTGACCTCGATGAACACCCGGTGCCCCGCGGCGAGCAGGGCTTCGACCGCCGAGGTGAAGCGCACCGGGCGGCGGAGGTTGGTGAACCAGTAGTCCGCGTCCAGCGCGTCCGTGGGCTGCGGGGCGCCGGTGACGGACGAGTAGAAGACCGGACCCGAGGCGGTGGGGCGGAGCCCGGCGAGGTCGGCGCGGACCGTGTCCGCGAGCGCCTCGACCTGGGGGCCGTGCGAGGCGTAGTCGACGTCGATGGTCCGCGCCCGGCCGTCCGCCGCCTCGCACGCTGCCACGACGGCCGCGACCTGGTCCGGCGGCCCGGACACGACCGTGGACGCGGGCCCGTTGAAGGCGGCCACCGTCACCTGGGCCGCCGCCGGGCCCAGTTCGGCGAGGAAGCGCTCGGTCTCCGTGCCGCCCAGGGCGAGCGACGCCATCGTGCCCTGCCCGGCCAGCGCCCGCAGCGCCCGCGACCGCAGGGCCACGACCCGGGCGCCGTCCCGCAGCGACAGGCCCCCGGCCACGCAGGCCGCGGCGATCTCGCCCTGCGAGTGTCCGACGACGGCCGCGGGCCGTACGCCGTGGTGGGCCCACACGGCGGCGAGCGACACCATCACCGCCCACAGGACGGGCTGGATCACGTCCACCCGGGAGATCTCGGCCGCGCCCGGCGTCCCGCGCAGCACGTCCGGCAGCGACCAGTCGGTGAAGTCGCCCAGCGCCTGGGCGCATTCGGCGATGCGGGCGGCGAACACGGGCGAGGTGTCGAGGAGTTCGACGGCCATGCCGCGCCACTGCGAACCCTGCCCGGGGAAGACCATCACCGGGCCCGCCGCCGCGGACAACGGCTCGGGGACGGGGCCTTCCCCCAACGCCCGCAGTCCCGCGAGCAGTTCCTCGCAGTCGGCGCCGCAGACCACCGCCCGGCAGCGGTCCGCCGAGCGCGTCGCGACGAGCGACCAGCCGATGTCGGCCGGGGAGTGCGCGCCGTGGACGTGCGCGGCGAGGTTCGCGGCCTGGGCGCGCAGGGCTTCGGGGGTGCGGGCGGACAGTATCCAGGGGGTGATCTCTCTGGTGGGGGTGGGTGCGGGTTCCG
>NZ_JOHY01000090.1 GCF_000721495.1 Streptomyces sp. NRRL F-5123 | reverse complement strand
CCCACGGAGATCTACACGTAAGGAGTCGTCGGCAGCGTCAGATGTGTATAAGAGACAGGGGTGGTGGCGTGGCGGCGGGCGTCCTCCGCGCTGTTCTGGGCGCCCAGGGTGCCGAAGTAGAAGCCGGCGACCGTGGCCAGCACGGTCATCAGGGCGGTCACGATGGTCTTGCGCAGGTCGCCCGCGTCCGAGCCGGACGAGAGCATCGCGACGGCCAGGGCGAAGCCGACCAGCGCCAGGATCAGGACGGCGATGATGCTGCGGGTCAGGCCGCGGACGCCGCGGGGCTCGCGCAGGTCGCGCAGGAAGTCGCGGACCTCCTCGTCGGTGGCCGCGCGGTCGATCAGCTGGTCGGTGAGCTGCTGGCGCCAGGCCGTGGCCCGGCGGACGTCCATGATCAGCGGTGTGACGGCGACGGCCGCGACGACCACGACGACCGCCGCGATCAGGAGCAGGGCCGGGCCGCCCTTGAGGCCGTGGATCGGCTCCCCGGTGCCGGACGCCGTGGTGACGGCGGTCACGACGGGTGAGTACGTCATGGTGGGTCCCCCCAGTGGTTCCGGGCGGGCAGGATCCCAGTGCCCGGCAGGGCGGTCAAGACCACGGCCGGTCCCTCACCGGCTGACAACTGGTCGACGCAATGGGGTGGTTGGAGATCGGTGGGCGGTACATCTGGCCTTATGGCCGCCATCTCAGCAGAATCGGTGCTGCGGATCTTCACGGCGACCCCCTGCAAGCGGGAGAGCGCCGTCCGCGGCACGGCCGAGCGACGAAGGAGCAGCGACGATGCACGAGGCGGAACCGTCGGAGGGCCTTGCGTACTACGAGGACCCGGGGCCGGGCTCGGGGGCGCTGCCGCCGCGTGCCTGGTGGGCCGTGTCCGACGCGCGCCGGGTGTCACTCGGCGGCGACTGGCGCTTCCGGCTCTCCCCCACCGCGCGGTCCGCGGACGACTCCTTCGCCCGGCCCGGCTTCGACGCCGCTGGCTGGGACGTGCTGCCGGTGCCGTCGCACTGGGTACTGCACGGGCAGGGGCGGTTCGGGCAGCCCGCGTACACCAACGTGCGCTACCCCTTCCCCGTCGACCCGCCGCACGTGCCGGACGAGAATCCGACCGGCGATCACCTGCGCACCTTCGACCTGCCCGACGACTGGCCGGGCGGCGCGGCCGTGCTGCGCTTCGAGGGCGTGGAGTCCTGCGCCCGGGTGTGGCTCAACGGGCAGGAGCTGGGCACCTTCAAGGGGAGCCGGCTGCCGGTGGAGTTCGAGGTCGGCGAGGTGCTGCGGCCGCGCGGCAACGTGCTGGCGGTGCGGGTGCACCAGTGGTCGTCCGGCAGCTACCTGGAGGACCAGGACATGTGGTGGATGCCCGGCATCTTCCGCGAGGTCACGCTGATCGAGCGGCCGGAGGGCGCGGTCGCCGACTTCTTCGTGCACTGCGGCTACGACCACACCACCGGCACGGGCACCCTGCGGGTCGACTGCGAGCCGGCGGGCACCCTGACCGTGCCGGAGCTGGGCCTGGACATCCCGACCGGTGAGCCGGTGATCGTGCCCGTCGAGCCGTGGTCGGCGGAGGTGCCGCGGCTGTACGACGCCGAGCTGGCGACCGAGGGAGAGCGCATTCCGCTGCGCATCGGCTTCCGCACCGTCGCCGTCGAGAACGGCGTGCTGACCGTCAACGGGCGGCGGATCCTCTTCCGCGGGGTGAACCGGCACGAGTTCGACCCGGACCGCGGGCGGACGCTGGACCAGGAGACGATGCGCGAGGATTTGCTGCTGATGAAGCGGCACAACATCAACGCCGTGCGCACCAGCCACTACCCCCCGCACCCCGCCTTCCTCGACCTGTGCGACGAGCTGGGCATGTGGGTCGTCGACGAGTGCGACCTGGAGACGCACGGCTTCCAGGAGGTCGGCTGGCGCCGCAACCCGGTCGACGACGAGCGCTGGACCCCGGCACTGCTGGACCGGGCGGCGCGGATGGTGGAGCGGGACAAGAACCACCCGTCGGTGGTCATGTGGTCGCTCGGCAACGAGTGCGGGACCGGCGCCGGGCTGTCGGCGATGGCCTCCTGGATCCGCGAGCGCGACCCGGCCCGGCCGATCCACTACGAGGGCGACCTGTCCTGCGCCGACACGGACGTCTACTCGCGGATGTACGCCGACCACGCGGAGTCCGACCTGATCGGCCGCCGCGCCGAACCCCCGCTGGCGGACCCCGGCCTGGACGAGCGGCGGCGCGCCATGCCGTACGTGCTGTGCGAGTACGCGCACGCGATGGGCAACGGGCCCGGCGGGCTGTCGGAGTACCAGCGGATCTTCGAGACGTACGAGCGCTGCCAGGGCGGCTTCGTGTGGGAGTGGATCGACCACGGGCTGCGCCGCACCGCGGCCGACGGGACCGAGTTCTTCGCCTACGGCGGGGACTTCGGGGAGGAGCTGCACGACGGGAACTTCGTGTGCGACGGGCTCGTCCTCCCCGACCGCACGCCCTCGCCGGGGCTGGCCGAGTACAAGAAGGTGATCGAGCCGGTCGGGATCACGGGCGATGCCGGGCGGGGCGAGCTGACCGTGGCCAACCGGCAGGACTTCGCGGACCTCTCCCACCTGGCCTTCCGCTGGGCGTACGAGGTCGAGGGCGAGACGGTGGCGTCCGGGCGGCTGGAGGTTCCGCCCACCGGACCCGGGGAAAGCGCTCTCCTGAAGCTGCCCGAGCTGCCCGAGCCGGGTGCCGGGCGCGAGGCGTACTGGACGGTGCGCGCGGTGCTCGCCGAGGACACCGCGTGGGCGCCGGCCGGGCACGAGGTGGCCTGGGGGCAGTTCACGGCGGCCGCCGGCGTGGGCACGGCCCAGCCCGTACGCCGGGGCCGGCCGCACTCGCCGCGGACGGGCCCGGACGGCCTGACGGTCATCGGCCCCGGCGCCTTCGACCGCGCCACCGGCGCCCTGCGCGCCCTCGGCGGCGTGCCCGTCGAGGCTCCCCGGCTGGACGTCTGGCGGGCGCCCACCGACAACGACCGGGGCATGCCATGGTTCGCCGAATCCCGGCTCGCCGACCGGTGGCGGGAGGCGGGCCTGCACCGCCTGCGCCACCGGGTGGTACGGGTCGCGGTGGGCGGCGACACGCTGACGGTCACCTCCCGCGTCGCGCCCGCGGCCGCCGACCGCGCCTTGCACGCCGTCCTGACCTGGAGCGCGACCGGCGACCGGCTGCGCCTGGACGTCGAGGTGACACCCGAGGGTGACTGGAGCCTGCCGCTCCCCCGGCTCGGCGTGCGTCTCGGCCTGCCCGACTGGCTCGACCGCGTCGAGTGGTACGGCGGGGGGCCCGGCGAGGCCTACCCCGACAGCCGCGCCGCCGCCCGGCTCGGCCGCTGGAAGGCCGCGGCGGACGAGCTGGCGACCCCGTACGTCCGCCCGCAGGAGAACGGTGCCCGGGCCGGTGTGCGCTGGGCCGAGCTGCGCGGCGCCGACGGGACCGGCCTGCGCATCGAGGCCGCCGCCCCGCGGACCGCACCCGCGGGCCCGCCCGGCGGGAGCAGCATGTCGTCCGCCGCCGCCACCGGCACGTCCGCCGCCGCCACCAGAACGCGGGCCCCGGGCGCCCCCTCGCCCGCCGCCCCGCGGGACGCCGGCGCGCCCGACTTCTGGCTGACCGCACGGCCCTGGACCACCGAGGCGCTGGACGCCGCCGAGCACACCACCGACCTGGTGCGGGACGGCCGGCTGTGGCTGCACCTGGACCACGCGCTGCACGGCCTCGGCAGCGCCTCCTGCGGGCCCGGCGTACTGCCCGAGCACCGGCTCGACGCCGCGCCCGCCGCCTTCTCCTTCCTCTTCTCGCCGCTCGGCCCCGTCGCCGATCCCGGCGTGCCGCCGACCGACCGGGAGCCGCAGTGACCGTCACGATCCGCCCGTACCGCCCCTCCGACCTGCCCGCGCTCTACGACATATGCCTGCGCACCGGCGCCGCGGGCGGCGACGCGTCCGCCGACTACCCCGCGGAGGACCGCGACCTGCTGGGCACACTCTTCGCGGCGCCCTACGCCGTGCTGGAGCCGGAGTCGGCCTTCGTGGCCGACGACGGCACGGGTCAGCCGGTCGGCTACATCCTCGGCACTGCGGACACGCCGGGCTTCGTCAAGCGCTTCCGCGAGGAGTGGCTGCCGGAGGTCGCGGGCCGCTGGCCCGCGCCGGAGGGTGAGCCGGGGACGCCGAGCGAGGTGATGGCGTGGCTGCTGCACTGGCCGGAGCGGATGATCGTGCCGGCGCTGTCGGGCTACCCCGCGCACCTGCACATCGACCTGCTGCCCGGCCACCAGGGACAGGGCCACGGGCGGGCGCTGATGAACGCCTTCCTCGGCTCGCTCGCGGAGCGCGGGGTGCCGGCGGTGCACCTGGGCATGCTGACGGCGAACGTCTCCGCGCGGGCCTTCTACGACCGGCTCGGCTTCCATGTGATCGACGTGCCCGACGCCGGCGAGCTGACGTACCTCGGGCGCGCCACCTCCTAGAGCGCTCTCCCGGCGGGGCAGCCGACGGCGACCGGGTGCGTACGGAACGGCTCCGTACGCACCCGGTCCGCACGGGCGCCGTCAGTGGCTGTGTCCGGCCCGGTGTGTGGTGGGGGGATGCCAGGCCGGGGGGTGGGGGCGCTTGCCGCGCTGCATGAGGCCGAGGATGTCCTGGACGGTGATCATCCCGACCACCCGCCCGTCGGCCAGGACCAGGACGGGCCGCCCGGCGGTCAGCACCCCGTGCTCCAGGACCTCGCCGACCTGCTCGTCCGGCCCGGCGAGGGTGCAGCTGGCCAGCGGCGCGGCGAGGTCCCGTACGCGCACCTCCGCCGTACGCCCGGCCAGGCCCGCGCGGAGGGCCGCGGGCTCGATCACGCCGGTGGGGCGGCCGTCGAGGTCCGTCACCGGGACGACGGGCTGGCCGGCGGCACCGGGGGCGGTGTCGGTGAGGAAGCGGTCCACGGTCTGCCAGTCCTGACCGGTGACCGCCGGCCGCATCACGTCGCCGACCCGCACCCCGCGTACCGCCTCGGCGAGGGCCGAGCGGCGCACCTCCGCGCCCGCGGCCGCCGCGACGAACAGTCCGAGCAGGGCGAGCCACAGGCCCGACCCGCTGCCCGCGAGGAATTCCAGCCAGCCGCCGACGACCATGAGCGCGCCCGCCACCTGCCCGCACCGCCCGGCGACCCGGGCCGCCCGGTCGCGGTCGCCGCGCAGACGCCAGACCACCGCCTGGAGGATGCGGCCGCCGTCCAGCGGGCTTGCCGGCAGCAGGTTGAAGGCGGCGAGCAGGATGTTGGCCCAGCCGGCCCAGGCCAGTACGGCCGCGGGGAGCAGGCCGTGCGGGGCGGCGTCGACGCCGACGGCCGCGGCGAGGAAGACGCCGCCCAGCAGCGCACTGGTGAGCGGTCCGACCGCGGCGATCAGGCCCGCGGTGCGCGCGGTCGTGGCCGTTCCCATCCGGGTGACCCCGCCGAGCGCGAAGACCGTCACGTCCTTGACGTCCACTCCGGACCTGCGCGCCACGAGGGCGTGCGCGGCCTCGTGCGCGAGGAGGCTCAGCGTCAGCAGCAGCGCTCCGCCGACCGCCCAGAGCCCGTAGGCCGTGCCGGAGTGGCCGGGGGCCCAGTCGGGGAGCACCCCGCGGCCCAGCCCGTACGCCAGGACGGCGACGAGCAGCGGCGCACTCCAGTGCAGCCGCAGCGGCACTCCGGCGATCCGTCCCAGTGGCAGCGATCCGTTCATCGCACCTCCCACACCCGGCCGGCCCTGTCGGGCCCGGTCGTGGCAGCCGCCCCCGCCACCAGGGCGGGGCGCGCTGTCCCTTCCAGTCTGCTCCGCCGCAGGCCGGGACGCAGGCCCCGGGCCGGGGCGGATGCCGCAGGTCCGGGCGCGGGCCCCGGGCCGGGCGGCGGCGTCAGGCGCCCTCCGGGCCGGTCTCCGCTGTGGTGCGGGTGATGGCGAGCAGGGCGGCGTCGTCGGCGAGGCGGCCGCCGGTGTACGCGAGCAGGTCCTCGCTGAGGTACCGCAGCAGGGCGTCCGGGTCGAGGTCGGGCGGGAAGCCGGCGACGCGCTCGGCGAGCGGGTAGAAGACGCCCTGCCGGGAGCGCGCCTCGATCAGGCCGTCGGTGTACAGCAGGAGCGTGTCGCCGTCGCCGTACGGGATCGGCTCGTCCACGGCTCCGCCGGCCGCCAGCAGGCCGGAGCCCAGCGGCGGGGCGGGGTCGGCGCAGTGCGAGGCGGCGACCCGGCCGTCCGCGCCGATCAGCAGCGGCGGCGGGTGGCCGCAGCAGGCCATCCGGACCTGGCCGCCGCGGTCGGGCACTTCCAGCAGGAGCGCGGTGACGAAGTGCTCGCCGGGGTCCTCGCGCTCGTCCGCGACCTCCTCGATGTCGCGGTTGATGCGCTCCTCCAGGGATTCGGCGAGCGCCGGGAGGGTCGGGCAGTACCGCGCGGTCTCCCGGAAGGCCCCGAGGACGGCCGCCGCCTCGGCTATCGCGGGCAGGCCCTTGCCCCGGACGTCCCCGATGATCACCCGGCTGACGTCGGGGCGCCGCCGGGTGACGGCGAAGAGGTCGCCGCCGATCTGGGCGTCGTCCTCGGCGGCGAGGTAGCGCCAGGCGATCCGCAGGGTGCCGACCCGGCCGGGTGGGGGCCGCAGCAGGACCCGCTGGGCGGTCCCGGCGACGAGTCTGGCGCGGGTGAGCTGCCGGGAGCGGCGCTCGCGGACGTAGCTGAAGGAGATCAGCAGCACCGAGAGCATGATCAGCGCGACGAACTGCCACACCCACGCCACCGCGTTCCCGCCCCCGCCCACCGAGGCGACGAACGCCTGCCCGCCCACCGCCACCAGGGAGATCAGCGCCGTACGCCACGGCCCGGCGAACGAGGCGGTGAGCGCCGGGGCGACGGCGAGCATGGGGCTGAGGAAGACGTCCTTGGGCGCCGTGGCGTCGGCGACGGAGATGACGACGACGAGTGCGACGGGGACCACCAGCGCCAGGCCGCGCGTCCGCTCCGGCAGGGTTTCTAGCCGGCTGAGGTCCATAGGCTCGATTTTAGGATGTACGGCACATTGCGGACAGGCGCGCGACAGCCGAGCTGTTCCGCCGACCGGGCACGGGCGTGGACGGCCCGACCGGGCACGGGCAATTCGGCCGCCGCAGCCCGGACCGGCCCGCCCGTGCGTCACGCCTCCGCGGCGACTTCCGGCACCTCCGCGGCGCCGGGCGTGGCGGGCGGCCAGGGGGCCCACCCGCGGGCGGGGGCGACCGACACGGCGCGCCACCACGGGTCGGGGGCGGGGCAGGCGGCGGGCTCGAAGGGCTGGCCGACGCGCGGGGTGGCGGACTGCTGGGCGGCGGCGCGGGCGGCGAGCATCGTGCGCTCGGCGGGCTCGGCCCAGGGATGGAAGGCGAGGTTGAAGGTGCCCCAGTGGATGGGGAGCAGGACGCCGCCGGGGCGGCCGCCCTGGAGGTCGAGGTGGGCGCGCAGACCCTCGTCAGGGGTCATGTGGATGTCGGGCCACTGACCCGGGTCGGGCGTGCAGTCGCAGGGCTCGCCCGGCGGGCAGCCCGCGTGGGCCTTCGGCCAGAACTCGCTGTAGGCGCCGACCTGGATCATCGTGGCGTCGAACGGGCCGTGCTCGGCGCCGATGTCCGCGAATCCGGGGAAGTAGCCGGTGTCGCCGCTGTGGAAGAGGCGGTGGATGCCGTCGGTGACGACCCAGGACGCCCACAGGGTCTGCTGGCGGCCGCGCAGGCCGCGCCCGCAGAAATGCCGGGCGGGGGTGGCGGTCAAGGTCAGCCCGGCAATTTCCGTCGACTCGCTCCAGTCCAGCTCGCGCAGCCGCCCGGCGGGCACGCCCCAGTGCTCCAGGTGGGCGCCCACGCCCAGTGGGACGGCGAACACGGCGTCGCTGCGCACGAGTTCGACGACGGTGGGCATGTCGAGGTGGTCGTAGTGGTCGTGCGAGATCACCACCACGTCCACGTCGAGCCCGGTGACGGCCGACAGCGGCAGCGGCGCGGGGTGGACGCGCTTGGGCCCCGCGAACGGGAAGGGCGAGCAGCGCTCGCCCCACACCGGGTCGAACAGCACACGCCGGCCGCCGATCTCGGCGAGCACGGTGGAGTGGCCCATCCACGTCAGCCGCAGGCCGGACGCGGGCGGGGCCGCGATGTCGGCGAGCGTCGTGGGGTGGACGGGGATCGGCCGGGCGGGCTTGCGCGGGATCCGCGCCTCCTTGCGGAGGTTGGCCGGGAGGGACTTGAAGAAGTCCGCGCCGGGCCCCTGGCTCGTCGCGGTGGGGTTGACGAAGGCGCCGTCCGCGTAGTTCGGCGAGTTCAGGATGCGTTCCAGGCGCGCTCCGGTCGGGTCGGCCCCGAACGGCGCGGGGCGCGCTTTCACGAGGCGGGACGGCGGACGGCCGGCGCTGGTCACGAGTCCTCCAGGCACACAATCGTATGGTCGGCGGAATATCCGCCTGCTCCATTATGCGGGGGCGTGCCGATCTTGGCCGGGTACACCCCGCCCTTCGCCGGAGACGTCCCGCCCCGCGCCGGGCGCCCCTTGCGCCCTGCCCGCCTCTCCGGCGCCGAGGGCGACACGCAGCCCGTCGCGTACGGGACGGTAGCCGAGCCGGTGGTAAAGGCCGTTGCTGACCGGGTTGGCCAGGTCGGTGACCAGCAGGACGCGGTGCACGCCCGCATCGAGCGCGGCCTGCGTCACGGCGGTGACGGCGCCGCCCGCGTAGCCGCGGCCGCGCTGCCCGGGCGGGGTGTAGACGGCCACGACCCTGACGGAGCCTGCCACTTCGAGGGTGCGGCCGGCCATCGCGACGGGCTCGCCGCCGGGGCCGATCCACAGCGTGCGCAGGCCGTGCAGGATCGCGTCGTCGGCGGCCGTCGGGCGGCCCGGGGTTCCGTGGCCGATCTCGGCGTCCGCCTCCGTCTGCCAGCGGATCAGCAGGTCGCGGTCGGCCGCGTCGGCGATCCGGGCGTGGCCGGGCGGTCCGGGCACCCGCGGGACCAGCGTGCCGAGCTCGTGGAAGCGGATGCGCTCGACGACGCGGTACGGGGCGCGGGAACGCGCGGACCAGGCGTCCGCGAACGCCGTGACGGCCTCGTGGTCGCCGCGCACCTCGGCGAGAGGCTCGGCCGCCAGGGCGGCGGCCAACTCGGCGGCCGCGGCGACGGGGGCGCGGGTCAGCAGCGGGGGGTTCGGGGGCGTCCGCAGGAAGGCGGCCTGCACGGCGGGAACGCCGCCGTCCGGGCCGAGGTCCTGGGCCGGGTCCGGGTACGCCGCCGGTTCTGCCCCCGACGCGTCCGGGCCCTCCACCGGCTCCCCCGCCGGACGCCACCAGCCGAAGACAGGCGGCTCCTGGCCGTACGCCGACGGGCCGCGGCGGCGGAGGGTGTCGGTGACCGTCAGCACGACGGAGTTCTCCACCGGGCGGGCGAGCAGGAAGGGCTCGGCCGCTCGAAGGAATGCGGCGGGGCTGTGGCTGAAGGTCCATCCCATGGGGCCCATCCTCACGCGCCCGGCGCCCGCGACGCACCCCGCTTTTCGTGGGCGCGGGTGGCGGAAGTGCCCGACACCCCGACGTATCACCTGGTCAGGGGCGTGTGGACGGCACGTCAGATGGCGCAACACAGCGGCAACACCACCGGCCCGCAGCCGTCGGTATGGTCCGTGTGCGGCGGTACGAGGCCGCCGTCCACCGAAAGCGCCGAGACGACGCAGGAGCCCCCACATGGCAGCCGACGGCACGCGGGAGCGCACCGCACCGGTCGCCGCCGCGCGGCGGCGCAGGCTGCGCGCCGACCAGGCCAGGCAGCTCGCCGACCTGCTCCGGCGGCAGGTGCTGGCGCAGGCGTTCGGGGACGGGGTGCTGCCGCACGAGGACGCGATCGGCGCGGAGTACGGCGTGTCCCGCAACACCGTGCGGCAGGCGCTGGACCTGCTGCGGGCCGAGCGGCTGGTGGAGCGGGTGCCGGGGCTCGGCACGGTCGTGGTGGGACACAAGTACCCGCACGGGCTCGACCGGCTGATGGGCCTGGCGGAAACCCTGCACGGGCACGGCAGGGTCAGCAACGAGGTGCGCGCGCTCGGCCCGGTGCGCGCCCCGGCCGCGGTGGCCTCGCGGCTGAGGATCAGGGAGCACGACGACGTGCTCTACGTGGAGCGGCTGCGGCGGCTGGACGGCCTGCCGCTGTCGCTCGACCTCACGTACGTGCCGATGGACCTCGGTGCCGGGCTGATGACCGCGGACCTGGAGAACACCGATGTCTTCCGGCTGCTGGAGGAGTTGTCCGGGCAGCCGCTGGGCACCGCGGAGATCACCCTGGAGGCGGTCAGCGCCGACCTGCACTCCGCGGCGGTCCTGGAGGCGCCGCGCGGCTCCGCCCTGCTGATGCTGGAGCGGCTCAGCCACCTGTCCGACGGCCGCCCGGTGGACCTGGAGTTCGTGCGCTTCCGCGGCGACCGGATCACCATGCGCGGCCTGCTGCACCGGAGCGCCTGACCCGGTCGTCCCGCGCCGCCCCGGCGCGAACTCCCCTCACCCTCGCCCGACTTCCCGTCTGGAGACAGCCATGCCCGTGGTGCCGCAGCGCGCCGACGTACCCGTGACCATCGACGAGTCCCTGTGCATCGACGGCTGCACGCTGTGCGTCGACGTCTGCCCGCTGGACTCGCTGGCGATCGACCAGGACACCGGCAAGGCGTACATGCACGTCGACGAGTGCTGGTACTGCGGCCCGTGCGCCGCGCGCTGCCCGACCGGGGCCGTGACCGTCAACATGCCCTACCTGCTGCGATGAGAGGTGCCCTGATGCGCAAGTTCCTCGCCGCGGCGGGTGCCGCCGCGGTCCTGCTGCCGCTCGCCGGATGCGGCTCGGACGCCGGCGGCGGCAGCGGTGGCCGTACGGTCACCGTGCACGTCGGCTACCAGTCCAAGACCATCAACACCGTGACGGCGGGCACCCTGCTGCGCTCGCTCGGCTACTTCGAGCGGCAACTGGCCGCGCTCGGCAAGCGCGACGGGACCACGTACAAGGTGGACTGGCAGGACTACGCGACCGGTGCGCCGATCACCGCGCAGATGGTCGCCGGGAAGATCGACGTCGGCTCGATGGGCGACTACCCGCTGCTCGTCAACGCCGCCCGCGGGCAGCAGTTGCGGCAGCCCACCGAGCTGGTGTCGGTGACCGGCTACAACCTGCGCGGCGGGCTCAACACCGTGGTGACCGCGCCCGATTCGAAGCTCACCGGCCTCGACGACCTGAAGGGCGCGAAGGTCTCCACCAGCATCGGCTCGGCCGCAGACGGCACCCTGGTGCGGGCACTGCAGCAGCGCGGCATCGACCCGGACAAGGACCTGCACAAGCTCAACCAGCAGCCCGCGGTGGGTGCTTCGGCGCTGCAGGCGGGCAGTGTCGACGCGCTGTCGCAGTTCGTCGCCTGGCCCGGGCAGCTGGTGTTCGAGGGCAAGGCGAAGGCGCTCTACGACGGGGCCGCGCTGGACCTGCCGACCTTCCACGGGGTCACCGTCCGCAAGGACTTCGCCGAGCAGCGGCCCGCGGTCGTCGACGCGTTCCTGGCCGCGCAGATCCAGGCCACCGACTACCTGCACGCCCACCCGCTGGCCGCGGCTCAGTCGGTCGCCGGAGCCACGAAGCTGCCCACCGAGGTGGTCTACCTCTACAACGGGCCCGGCGGCATCGCGGCGTTCGACCCGACACTCAAGCCGCAGCTGCTGGACGCCTTCGCCAAGGACGTGCCGGTGCTCGCGTCGGAGAAGCTCGTCGGCACGATCGACATCAG
This sequence comes from Streptomyces sp. NRRL F-5123, assembly GCF_000721495.1. Classification (GTDB taxonomy): domain Bacteria; phylum Actinomycetota; class Actinomycetes; order Streptomycetales; family Streptomycetaceae; genus Actinacidiphila. The sequence continues at coordinate 10,808 of NZ_JOHY01000090.1, read as the reverse complement.
CCACTTCGCGGACGACTCGTTCGTCCGGCGGGCGGTCGGCGCGGACTACGGCCGTCAGGTCGCCTCGCTCGCCAACCCTGCGCCGGTGCACGGCACCGACCCGGTGTGCGGCGGCGCCGTCACCGACCCGGCGACGGCGAGCGAGGCGTGGCCCGCCGGGCAGGACACGACGGTGCCGCTGCGCACCCCGACGTGCCTGCTGCGCTACCTGGCGGCGCACCCGGGCAAGGCCGCGGTTCGCGCCTCGTACGCGCCGGACGCGCTGACCGGCACCCGCTGGTTCGCCGACCGCTCGGTGTGGGCGGTGGACCCGGCGGCCGCGCCGGACGCGCGCTACCAGCCCTTCACCACACCGGACAACGCCCGCGGCTGGCTCGCGGAGCACCCCGGTGCCCGGCTGGTCGGCTTCGCGCAGGCCGTGCGGGGCGCCGCCGCCGAGGGGGCGGCGTGAGTACCCGCACGGAGGCCGTCCGGCGCCGGCTGCTGCGGGCCTTCTCGCTGCTCGCCTTCCTCGGGCTGTGGCAGTTGCTCACCGCCCGGCGGGTGCGGCTGTGGGTGCACTTCGACCAGCTGCCGACGGTCGTGGACGTGGCGCGCGAATTCCGCCGCCGTGTCGGCACCGGCGTCTACTGGCAGGACCTGGGCGACAGCCTGGGCCGGATCCTGACCGGCTTCGGGCTCGCCGCGGTGCTGGGGGTTGCCACCGGGGTCGCGATCGGGCGCTCCCGTGTCGCGGCCGACCTGCTCGGGCCGCTCGTCGAACTCCTGCGCCCCATACCGGCGATCGCCCTCGTGCCGGTGGCGATCCTGGTCTTCCCGGGCAACGAGCAGGGCATCGTCTTCATCACCTTCTGCGCCGCCTTCTTCCCGGTGCTGGTGAGCACCCGGCACGCGGTGCGGGCGCTGACACCGGTGTGGGAGGAGGCCGTGCTGACCATGGGCGGCGGGCGGTGGCGGGTGCTGGCGCAGGTCGTGCTGCCGGGCGCGCTGCCCGGGATCTTCGGCGGGCTGTCGGTCGGCATCGGGGTGGCGTGGATCTGCGTGATCTCCGCCGAGATGATCTCCGGCGACTACGGGGTCGGCTACCGCACCTGGCAGGACTACACGGTGATCGACTACCCGGGGGTGCTCGTCGGCATGGTCACCATCGGCCTGCTGGGCCATCTCACCTCCTCCGCCGTGGAGTTCGCCGGCCGCCGGGCCACCCGCTGGCTGCCGCGCGCCGAACGGGCCGCGGACCGGGGCGCCTTCGGCCGCGGCACCGCCCGCCGGGCCCGTACGGAGCCCGGCGCCGCGACCGCCGCAGCACCCGCGGGCGGCGAACTGCCCGTGACCGTACCCGACTCCGTGACGCAGGCGAGGTGACCGCGATGACCGGTACGTCCGCTCCTTCGACTCCCTCGGCTCCTTCGACTCCCTCCGCCCCCGCCACGACCGCCGCCGTACCCGGCGCCGCGGACCCGCCGCCCGCCGAGGGCGCCCGGCTCGCGCTGCGCGGGGCGGTGCTGGGGCGGCCCGGGGCGCCGGTGCTCGCCGGGGTGACGCTCGACGTGGCGCCGGGCGAGGTGCTGGCCGTCGCCGGCGCCTCGGGGTGCGGCAAGTCGACGCTGCTGCGCACGCTGGCCGGGCTGCTGCCGCCGCTGGGCGGCGAGGTGACCGCGGACGGCGACCCGCTGCGGGGGCCGGGCGGCGGGCGGGCGCTGGTCTTCCAGGAGGACGGGCTGCTGCCGTGGCGGACCGCGCTGGGCAACGTCGAACTCCCGCTCGCCATCGCCCGGGTGAGCCGGGCCGAGCGTCGGGGGCGCGCGGCGGACTGGCTCGGCAGGGTCGGACTCGCGGGCTGCGAGGGCCGGTTGCCGCACCGGCTGTCCGGCGGGCAGCGGCAGCGCGTGCAGCTGGCCCGTGCGCTGGCGGGCCGGCCGCGGGCGCTGCTGATGGACGAGCCGTTCGGCGCGCTGGACGCGCAGACCCGGGCGGGCATGCAGCAGTTGCTCGTCGACGTCCTCCACGACACCCGAGCCACCGTCGTGTTCGTCACCCACGACGTGGACGAGGCGCTCTTCCTCGGCGACCGCGTCGCCCTGCTGGGCGCGGCGGACGGCGAGCCGGTGCGGCTCTTCACCGTGCCGCACCCCCGCGACCGCGCCGCCCACGGCTCCCCCGCCACCACCGCCGTACGCCGCGACCTCCTTGACGCACTGGGCAGTTGACCCCCGGACCTCCCGAAGGGCCCTCTCGATGGACATCCCCGAGCTGACCGACGCCGCCGAACTGAGCTGCGGCGTCCTGGTGATCGGCGGCGGCACCGCCGGCACCATGGCGGCGCTGACCGCCGCCGAGCACGGCGCCGACGTACTGCTGCTGGAGAAGGCGCACGTACGGCACTCCGGGGCGCTGGCGATGGGCATGGACGGCGTCAACAACGCAGTCGTGCCCGGGCGCGCCACCCCCGAGGACTACGTCGCCGAGATCACCCGCGCCAACGACGGCGTCGTCAACCAGGCGACCGTGCGGCAGACCGCCACCCGCGGCTTCGCGATGGTGCGCCGGCTGGAGCGCTACGGCGTGAAGTTCGAGAAGGACGAGCACGGCGACTACGCGGTGCGCCAGGTGCACCGCTCCGGCAGCTACGTGCTGCCGATGCCGGAGGGCAAGGACGTCAAGAAGGTCCTCTACCGGGTGCTGCGGCGGCGGGAGATGCGCGAGCGGATCCGGATCGAGAACCGGGTCATGCCGGTGCGCGTCCTGACCGCGGGCGGCCGGGCGGTGGGCGCGGCGGGCTTCGACACCCGCACCGGCCGCTTCGTGACCGTACGGGCCGGCGCGGTGGTCCTCGCGACGGGCGCGGCCGGCCGGCTCGGCCTGCCCGCGAGCGGCTACCTCTACGGCACCTACGAGAACCCGACGAACGCCGGCGACGGCCACGCGATGGCCTACCACGCGGGCGCGGAGCTCAGCGGCATCGAGTGCTTCCAGGTCAACCCGCTGATCAAGGACTACAACGGGCCCGCGTGCGCCTACGTCGCCAACCCCTTCGGGGGCTACCAGGTCAACCGGCTCGGTGAGCGGTTCGTCGACTCCGACTACTGGTCGGGCCAGATGATGAGCGAGTTCGCCGCCGAGGTCGCCTCCGAACGCGGGCCCGTCTACCTGAAGCTGAGCCATCTGCCGGAGGAGTCGGTGGCCGCGCTGGAGACCATCCTGCACTCCACCGAGCGGCCCACCCGCGGCACCTTCCACGCTGGGCGCGGCCACGACTACCGCACCCACGACGTCGAGATGCACATCTCCGAGATCGGCCTGTGCGGCGGCCACTCGGCGTCCGGGGTGTGGGTCGACGAGCACGCGCGGACCACCGTCCCCGGGCTCTACGCCGCCGGGGACCTGGCGTGCGTCCCGCACAACTACATGATCGGGGCCTTCGTCTACGGCGAACTGGCGGGCGAGGACGCCGCCGGGCTCCCCTCGTACGAGGGCCCGCTGCCCGCCGAGCAGGTCGCGGCGGCGCACGAGCTGGTCTACCGGCCGCTGCGGCAGCCGGACGGCCCGCCGCAGCCGCAGGTCGAGTACAAGCTGCGGCGCTTCGTCAACGACTACGTGGCGCCGCCCAAGAGCGGCGCCCGGCTGTCGCTCGCCGTCGAGACGTTCGAGCGGATGCGCGACGAGGTCGCGGGGCTGGGCGCGCGCACCCCGCACGAGCTGATGCGGTGCGCGGAGGTGGGCTTCATCCGGGACTGCGCGGAGATGGCGGCGCGCGCGTCCCTGGCCCGCACCGAGAGCCGCTGGGGCCTCTACCACGAGCGGACCGACCGCCCCGGGCGGGACGACGCGCGGTGGCTCGTGCACCTCAACCTCCGCAAGGCGGAGAGCGGCGCGATGGAGTTCCTGACCCGGCCGGTCGCGCCGTACGTCGTGCCCGTGGAGGGGTACGCGCCCGGTGGCGGGGACGTGCGGGTGATCGGCGAGGTGCTGCCCGAGCAGGTCGCGACGGCGGGGCCGCGCGAGGTGCCGCCCGTCGACCCCGGGGCGGTCGCCCACGGCCCGGCGGCCCCTGCCGCGGCGACCGCCTCGCCACGCATCCTGGAGGTCCTGGAACTCGCCGAGGACGAGCCGGAGATGGCCGAGCTGACGCCCTACCTCGTCGACGCCGACCCCGCGGTGCGGCGGGCCGCGGTCGGGGTGCTCACCGAGACCGTGCCGGACGGTACCGGACCCGCCCTCGCCGCGGCTCTCGGCGACACCGACCCCCTCGTCCGCGCCGCCGCGGGCGCGGGCCTCCTCGAGCTGGTGGAGGTGCTGCCCGCCACCCCCGCGCTGGAGGCCGCCCTCACCCCCGCCCTGGACTCCCCCGACCCCACCGCCCGGGCCGCCGCCACGGGCACCCTGCGGGCACTGCGCCTCGCCGGGAGAGCGCTCTACGCTCGGGCGCTGGGCGATCCGGAGCCGCGCGTGCGCATCGAGGCGGTACGCGCGCTTGTCGCGCTCGCCGCGGTGGGCGACCTCGCCACCGCCGCCGGGGACGCCTCCCGCGAGGTGCGGGTCGCCCTGGCGAAGGGGCTCGCCGCGATCCCGCCGCACGCCCCCGAAGGACCCGCCACCCTCCTGGCCGGGCTCGCCCAGGACGCCGACCCCCTCGTACGGTCCGCCGCCCTGGAGGCCGCGGCCGCGGTGGGCTGCCCCCCGCCGCTCGACGCGCTCGCGGGCGAGGCGATCGGCGAGGCCGCCTGGCGGGTACGCCGCGGGGCCGCGGTCGCCCTCGGCGCCGCCGCACCCTCCCTCGCCGTCCCGGCCCTTCTGCGCGCCGCCGCCGACCCGCACGCCGACGTCCGCCGCGCCGCCGTCACCTCCCTCGCGGCGCACCCCCCCACCCCCGAGACCACCACCACCCTCCGCGCCGCCGCCACCTCCGACCCGGACCCCGACGTCCGCGCCTACGCCCGCCGATCGCTGGCCGCACGATAGGACCTCTCGGCCCCCCGCCGGCGGGGTGCCCGCGCCTGACGAGGCGGGGCGTTTCCCACCCCCAGCCACCCGTGCGAGTAGGACGTCGACTGACGGTCTTCTCGCGGGGCCGATCACCGTCGGCGACCTCCCCGCCGGTGGGGGGTTTCCCGCGCCTGGCGGCGCGGGGCGTTTCCCACCCCCAGCCACCCAGTCCCCCGCACACTCACCCCCACCGGCAGGCAGCCGCCAACGAGACCCCGGGAGGGGGACGATCCGGGGGTGCCCCCGCAGGAATGCGCTTCCCAGCCCCTCAACGGCTACGTAGGAGGGTCAACGCGCATTCCGAGGAGGTACCCCCGGAGTGGCCCCCGACCCCACCCACGCCGGGCGGCGAGGTGCCCCGCCGGGTACACCAGGGGCGCGAGGCTGCATCTGATGTGCGGCCGGCGCCGCGTGGGCGCGACCAGCCCCCCACCAAGAGAAGCTCGCACAGCGAACCGCACCCCCCACCCCGTGGCGGCCCGGCGGGGCAGAAAAAACCTCAGGCGTCAGCCGCTCTTGCGGCGGAATTCGCGCGGCCCACCCGCCCGCCCATGCGCACCGTGGATCTTCGAGGAGTCGGGCCCCGCCCCGCTCCCCCCGCCCGCGCGGCCGGCGCCGCGCTTGCGCTCAAGGGCCTCGCGGAACTTCCGCTTCACGTCGCTCTCGGCATCCTCGGCGCGCTCGGCGCTCTCGGTATCCTCGGCCACCGGAGCGGCAGCGGTGTCCGCGGCGGGCTCGGACGTCTCTTCGGCCGCGGGGGCCTGCTGTTGATCGGTCATGTCACCAGAGTCGCACGTCGGAGCCGCTCCGCCCACCCGATATCGCCGGCACGGGCGGCGCGTGTACGGTTCCGGTCACGCCCTCGCGAGGAGAATCAGATCCATGACCTGGCTGTTGTACGGCGCCACCGGCTACACCGGCCGCCTGATCGCCCGCCGTGCCGTCGCGCTCGGCATGCGGCCGGTGCTGGCCGGCCGAAGTGCCGCGAAGGTGGTTCCGCTCGCGGCCGAACTCGGGCTGGAGCACCGGGTGTTCGGGCTGGACGACGCGGCCGCGGTCCGCCGCGGGCTGGCGGACGTGGAGAGCGTGGCGCACTGCGCGGGTCCTTTCGTGCGGACCGCGCTGCCGATGGCGCGGGCGTGCGTGGAGACGGGCACGGGGTATCTGGACATCACCGGGGAGATCGACGTCTTCGAGTCGCTGCACGCGCTGGGCACGCAGGCAGCGGGGGCCGGCGTGACGCTGCTGCCGGGCGCGGGGTTCGACGTCGTGCCGACGGACTGCGTGGCCGCGCTGCTCGCGGCCCGGCTGCCGGACGCGACGCAGCTCGACCTGGCGTTCCTGACCGGCGGCGGGGCGAGCCCCGGCACGGTGCGCACGGTGCTGGAGAGCGCGGCGGAGGGCGGGCGGCTGCGGTCGGGCGGTGAGATCCGCACGGTGCCGTTCGGCTCGCGGCAGGTGCGGGCGGCCTTCCCGTCGGGCGCGCGGACGGTGGTGTCGGTGCCGTGGGGCGACGTCAGCACCGCGTACCACTCGACGGGCATCCCGGACGTCACGACGTACACGGCGGTGCCCTCGCCCGCGCTCGCGGCGACCCGGGTGCTGCGGTTCGGACCGCTGCGCGGCGTGGTCGGTGGCGCGGCGGGGCGGCTGGTGCGGGGGCCGGGTGAGCGGGCGCTGAACGGCACGGGCTGCGAGGTGTGGGGCCGGGCGCGGGACGCGGCGGGCAACACCGTGTCGGCGACGCTCACCGGGCCCAACCCGTACCGCCTGACGGTCGATTCGGTGCTGCGGATCGTGCCGCGCCTGCCGGAGCTGCCGGACGGCTTCCAGACCCCCTCGCGCGCGCTCGGCGCGGACTTCGCGAGCACGCTGGACGGCGTGACGGTGACGGTCGCGACGCTCCACTGACAGGGCCGTCCGGCAGCGGTGGACCGGCGCGGGGCAGGGCCGCGGAAGTACCCGGCGACCCGGCGATGACGGCCCTGCGGCGGCGGGCGGCAGACAGCGAGCGGCACGCGGCGAGCGGCACGCGGCGAGCGGCGGCCGGGCGGTACGAGAAACCGCCCGGCCACCACCCTCCTTTTTTCTCTTCCCCGGTGATGGTTGGTCAGTGCGGCCGCGGGTCAGGCGGCCTTGCGGCCGACGCCGCCGTAGACGCCGACGGAGGCCAGCTCGTCCGGTCCGGGCGGCGGCCCGTCGGGGCGCCACAGCGGCACCCGGACGAGGCCGGGAGCGAGGAGGTCGAAGCCGTCGAAGAGGTCCAGCACCCGGTCGTACGGGCGAAGGCTCAGCTCCGCGGTCGCCGTGCGGTAGACGGCGAGGGCCTCGCCGACCCGGTCGGCGTGGAAGTCGTCGGTGCCGTGCGAGAGGACCAGGTGGCTGCCGGCGGGCAGCGCGTCCCGCAGCGTGCCGACGATGCCCGCGGGGTCCTCGGCGTCCGCGACGAAGTGCAGGACGGACGTGAGCAGGACCGCGACGGGTTGGCGTAAGTCGATCATCCGGGTGACCTCGCGCATGGCCAGCAGGGCGCCCGGGTCGCGCAGGTCGGCCAGCGCGAAGGAGGTGTTGCCCGTGCCGAGCAGCCGTGCGGCGGCGTGCGCGGCCACGATCGGGTCGTTGTCGACGTACGCGACGCGCGCGCCGGGGGCCACGGCCTGCGCGACCTCATGGGTGTTGGGCGAGGTCGGGATGCCGGTGCCGATGTCGAGGAACTGCCGGACACCGCTCTCCGCGAGGTGCCCGACTGCCCGGCGCAGGAAGTCGCGGTTGGCGCGGGCGCTGTCCACCACGTCGGGCGCGGAGCTGATCACCTGCTGAGCCGCCTCCCGGTCGACGTGGTAGTTGTCCCTGCCCCCCAGATAGAAGTCGTACATGCGGGCCGGATGCGGCCTGCTGGTGTCGATGCCGCCGTACCACCCGACGGACTGCTGCTGTGTCGCCACGGCTCCCCCTCGTCTCGATCCCTCGCTGCTGCGCGGTGCCGGTCCGTCTGCGGTGGCAGTCGGCGACCGGCCGTTGGCGGTGCGTGTCAGAGCTTCGTGCCGACGCCCGCGTACCCCCCGATACGCGCCAGCTCCCCGGCGGTCGGCAGCGGGCCGTCCGGGCGCCAGAGCGCCGGCTGGACCAGCCCGGGATCCTCGAGGTCGAAGCCGTCGAAGTAGCCGAGGATCTGCTCGTAGGGCCGGGTCACGGTGGTGGCCGCGCGGTGGTCGCGGTGAAAGACGCGCGCCTCGTCGACACCGGACTCCGGCGTGTGGAAGTCCGCGGTGGCGTGGCTGAGGACCAGCCGGCTGCCGGCCGGCAGACGGTCCCGGTAGGCGGCCACGAGCGCGGCCGGGTGCGCCTCGTCCGGCACGAAGTGCAGGACGGCCGACATCATGAGCCCGATCGGCCGGTCGAAGTCGATGAGCTTGCCGATGGTCGGATGGCCCAGCACGGTCTGCGGGTCGCGCAGGTCGGCCAGGAAGAAGCCGGTGTTGGCGACGCCCAGCAGGTGCGACCCGGCATGCGCGGCCACGATCGGGTCGTTGTCGATGTAGGCCACCCGCACCTCCGGCGCCACCGCGTGGGCGACCTGGTGGGTGCTGGGCATGGTGGGGATGCCGGTGCCGATGTCGACGATCTGCCGGATACCGCTCTCCACCATGTACCGCACCGCCCGGCGCATGAAGGCCCGGCTCGCCCGCGCGGTGGGCACGATGTCCGGGAAGACGTCGATCATCCGACGGGCGGCTTCCCGGTCCACTGCGAAGTGGTCGCCGCCGCCGAGGTAGTAGTCGTAGATGCGGGCCGGGTGCGGCCTCGCGGAGTCCGGCTCCGCGACGGTGGACACCACGGTGGGTACGACGGTGGAGACCTGGTACATCAACTGCCCTCCTCCGGTTGCTTCATGACAGGACGGTGCGGGCGGTGCAGATGGTGCGGGTGTCACGGGTAGTGCAGATGGTGCGGGTGGAGCGGTGGAGCAGGTGGTGCGGGGGTGGCTCAGCGTTTGATGCCGACACCGCCGTAGAAGCCGATGTGCGCCAGTTCCTCGTCCGACGGCACGGGCTCGTCCGGGCGCCACAGCGGCGGCTGGACCAGTCCGGGTTCGACCAGCTCGAAGCCGTCGAAGAAGTCCAGCACCTGCGCGTGCGACCGCAGGGTGAGGGTCGCGGTGGCGTGCCGGTCCTTGTAGACGTCACGGGCCTCGCCCGCGTCGCCCTCCAGCTCGTGGAAATCGCCGGTGGTGTGGCTGAGGACCAGGTAGCTGCCCGCGGGCAGGGCGTCCCGGTAGGCGGCGACGAGCCCGGCGGGGTCCTCGTCGTCCCGGACGAAGTGCAGGACGGCGACGAGCATCAGCCCGACCGGCTGGTCGAAGTCGATGACCTTGCCGAGGTCGGGGTGCGTGAGGATGCTCTGCGGGTCGCGCACGTCGCCGAGCAGGAAGCCCGTGCTGCCCGCGCCCAGCAGGTGCGCCCCCGCGTACGTCGCCACGATCGGGTCGTTGTCCACGTAGGCGACCCGGGCGTCCGGGGCCACGTCCTGCGCGACCTGGTGCGTGTTCGGCGCCGTGGGGATCCCGGTGCCGATGTCGATGAACTGCCGGACACCGCTCTCCGCCAGGAACCGCACGGCGCGGTGCATGAACGACCTGTTGCCCCGCGCCATGGTCACGATGTCCGGGAAGAGGTCGATGACGCGCTGCGCCGCCTCCCGGTCCACCTCGTAGTTGTCCCGGCCGCCGAGGTAGTAGTCGTACATCCGGGCAGGGTGCGGCCTGCTGGTGTCGATGTCCTCGGCGGAAAATCCCTGGTCGGTCAAGGCCGTCCTCCGGTCAGTGGCCTCGCTGGTGTGCGGGCTCTCACATGCTGTGGTGCGCGTGGTGCAGGTGGTGCAGGTGGTGCGGGGTGGTTCAGCCGAGCAGGAAGTCCGCCTCGCCGGCTTTGGCGCCCATGATGAAGGTCGCGATCTCGTGGTTGGTGTAGATCAGCGCGGGACCGTCGGGGTCCGTGGACTGGCGGATGGCCACCCGGCCGTCGTTGAGCCGCTTCGCCTCGACGCAGGAGCCGCCGTTGCCGCCGCTCCATGGCTTGCGCCAGCCGTCGACCCCGAGTTCGTTGGCGGGCATCCCGTTGTAGATGCCGTCGCACACGTCCTCGTAGCCACAGATGCCGTCATTGCCGACGCGATCCATCGTTCAGATCTCCTTGCGCATGCCATCGAGGATGGCTTTGGTGCTGTGTGCTGGCGCGGCTTGCGCGCACATCCGGTCCAGTGCCTCCAGGAACGCGGACACGTCGTCGCGCTCGTCGAAGTAGACGCCGCTGACCAGGCTTTCGGAATAGGCGATGTCCGGGATCTCCTGGAGCTGGAACCGGAAGATGTGGAAGGGCCCGTACATCGCCGGATGCGGACCGGCGGCGAACGGCATGACCTGGAGCCGGACGTTGGACAGCTCCGTGCCCTCGATCAGCCGGCCGATCTGCTCGCGCATGACCCTGCGCCCGCCGATGGGGCGGCGCAGCACCGTCTCGTCCATGACGACCCACAGCAGCGGCGCCTTCTCCTTGGCGAGAAGCGACTGCCGCTCGGTCCGCAGCGTGACGAGCCGGTCGATCTCGGCGGCAGGGGTGTGCGGCTGGCCGGCGCGCAGCGTGGCGCGGGCGTACTCCGGGGTCTGCAGCAGGCCCGGCACGTAGTGGGGTTCGTACGCGCGGATGACGGAGGCCTCGCCCTCCAGGCTGACGAACGCGCTGAACCAGTCGGGCAGGACGTCGCGGAAGCTGTGCCACCAGCCGGGGCGGTTGGCCTCGCGGGCCAGGGCCAGGAAGCCGGAG
>NZ_JOHY01000089.1 GCF_000721495.1 Streptomyces sp. NRRL F-5123 | reverse complement strand
GGGGCACCCCCGGATCGTCCCCCTCCCAGGTCTCGTGGGCGGCTGCCTGCCGGTGGGGGCGGGGGTGGGTGGGGTGATCGTCCCCTTCCCGGGGTCTCGTGGGCAGCTGCCTGCCGGTGGGGGGTGATGTTTTCGGGGACTGCGGGTTGCCCCCGGCGGTGAGTGCGCCCCGCAGGGGGACAGAAAGCCGACACCCCGCGCCGCCAGGCGCGGGCACCCCCGGCGGCGGGGAGCCGCAGACGTACCCGGCCTGCCCGTGGGGCACCGCGAGGGGCAGGATGGGTGGCGTGGACTTGATTCCGGCGCCGCAGGCCGTGCGGGCAGACGCAGGGGAAGAGCGCTTCGCGCTGGGGGACGCCGTACGGCTGGAGGTGGGGGCCGGCGCGGAGCGCGCCGCGCGGTGGGTGCGCGGGGTGCTGGGCGCGGCCACGGGCGTGGAGTTCGGCTCCGAGGGCGCTGCCGTGGTGAGCCTCCGCGTCGACGGGGAGCTCGGCCCCGAGGCGTACCGGCTCACCGTCACCCCGGAGCGGGTGGAGGTCGTGGGCGGGGACGGGGCGGGGGTGTTCTGGGGGGCGCAGACGGTGCGGCAGCTGCTGGGGCCGGGCGCTTTCCGGCGCGCCCCGCTGCCGGGCGGCGGCGGGTGGAGCCTGCCGGTGTGCGAGATCGCCGACCGGCCGCGCTTCGGATGGCGCGGCTTCCTGCTGGACGTGGCGCGGCACTTCATGCCGAAGGACGGGGTGCTGCGGCAGCTGGACCTGATGGCGGCGCACAAACTGAACGTCCTGCATCTGCACCTCACCGATGACCAGGGGTGGCGGATGGAGGTGAAGCGCCATCCGCGGCTGACCGAGGTCGGGGCGTGGCGGGAGCGCACCCGGGTGGGCCTCGCGCCGTCGAAGGTGTGGGACGAGCGGCCGCACGGGGGTTTCTACACGCAGGACGACCTGCGGGAGATCGTCGCGTACGCGGCGGAGCGGCACATCACGGTGGTGCCGGAGATCGATGTCCCGGGCCATTCGCAGGCGGCCATCGCCGCGTACCCGGAGCTGGGCAACACCGACGTGGTGGACACCGCGGCCCTGGGGGTGCTGGACCGCTGGGGGGTCAATCCCAACGTCCTGGCGCCGACGGAGGCCGTGCTGCGGTTCTACGAGGACGTCTTCGGCGAGCTGCTGGACATCTTCCCGAGCACGTTCGTGCACGTCGGCGGTGACGAGTGCCCGAAGGAGCAGTGGCGGGAGTCGGCGACGGCGCAGGCGCGGATCGCCGAGCTGGGCGTCGGGGACGAGGACGGGCTGCAGAGCGCGTTCATCCGGCACTTCGACCGGTGGCTGGCGGAGCGCGGGCGGCGGCTCATCGGGTGGGACGAGATCCTGGAGGGCGGGCTCGCGGAGGGCGCGGCCGTGTCGTCGTGGCAGGGCTACGCGGGCGGCATCGCGGCGGCGCGGGCCGGGCACGACGTGGTGATGTGCCCGCAGACGCAGGTCTACCTGGACTGGCGGCAGGCGGACGGGCCGGACGAGCCGGTGCCGATCGCGCACGTGCGGACGCTGGAGGACGTCTACCGCTTTGAACCCGTCCCGCCGGAGCTGACCGCGGCGGAGGCCGCGCACGTCATCGGCACGCAGGCGAACGTGTGGACGGAGGTGCTGGACTCGGCGCGCGCGGTGGACTACGCCGTCTACCCGCGGCTGTCGGCCTTCGCCGAGGTCGCCTGGTCCGAGCTGCCCGCGCCCGCGGAGCGCGACTGGGCCGGTTTCGAGGCGCGGATGCGTACGCACTACGCGCGGCTGGACGCCCTCGGCGTCGAGTACCGCCCGGCGTCCGGTCCGCGGCCCTGGCAGCGGCGTCCCGGGGTCGTGGGGCGCCCGAAGGAGGGGCCGCCCCCGATCGTGTGACCCGGGTGTCCGGCGGCCGGTGGGAAATCCGCGAACTTCCGTGCCCCGTGCGGCGGGACCTGGCACGGTGGACGCGTAATCCGGCGCACCACCTCGAAGGACGCCAAACATGGCACTGTGCCGATTTCCCCGGGAGACGTACGATCACCGGCGTGGCGGACGGATCGGTACGTCGTGGACCTGCGCGACGGCCCCTGGGGAAGATGTGCCAGAGTTGCCACGTCCGGGCTGTCAGCACGTACGGTACGGCTACCGCGTGACCGAGGAAGGCCGGGAAGGGGCAGCTGCGTGAGCGCGTATGCACAGCAGGCGGCGGAGATCGTCACGCTGCCGTCCTCACTCGACGAGGCGGTGGCGGCGCTCGCCGCCATGCCCACCGCCGTGCCGGTCGCGGGCGGCACCGACCTGATGGCGGCGGTGAATTCCGGGCTGCTGCGCCCGGCGGCACTCGTCGGCCTCGGCCGGATCGCCGAGATCCGCGGCTGGCAGTACGCCGACGGGGCCGCGCTGCTGGGCGCTGGCCTGACCCACGCGCGCATGGGCCGCCCCGACTTCGCCGCGCTCATCCCCGCGCTCGCCGCCGCCGCGCGGTCCGCGGGACCGCCGCAGATCCGCAACGCCGGCACGCTCGGCGGCAACATCGTCTCGGCCGCGCCGACCGGCGACGCGCTGCCGGTGCTGGCGGCGCTGGAGGCGAGCGTCGTCCTGGCCGGGCCGGAGTCGGACCGGGAGATCCCGGTCAGTCATCTGCTGACCGGCATGGACCCGCTGCGCCCCGGCGAGTTGGTCGCCTTCGTGCGCATCCCGCTGCTGCACGCCCCGCAGACCTTCCTGAAGGCCACCGGCCGCACCGGCCCCGGCCGGGCCGTCGCGTCGGTGGCGCTCGTCGTCGACCCGGCCAGACGCCAGGTGCGCTGCGCGGTCGGCGCGGTCGCGCAGGTGCCGCTGCGCCCGCTGGAGGCCGAGCAGTGGGTGGCCGGGCTCATCGACTGGGACGGCGAGCGCAGCCTCGCGCCCGAGGCCTGCACCGCCTTCGGGGAGTACGTGGCCGCCGCGTGCATCCCCGACCAGCCGGACGTGGACCTGCCGCCGGCGGCCGTCCAGCTGCGCCGTACCGTGGCCGCACTGTCCCGCCGAGCGCTCGGGAGGGCCCTGGCATGACCGACCAGCCGCAGACGCCGGGCGGCGCCGGCAACTCCGGGGCCTGGCAGCCCGTTCCGGGCGGCGGGGACTACGACCCCGACCAGACGATGCACGTCTCCTTCGCCGCGCAGCTGCCGCCCGAGCCGCGCCCCGGCGAGGACCCGCTGGGCGCGCACGGCCCCGTGGGCGAGCAGGACCCGGCCACCAGCTGGACGATCCCGGTGATACGGGACGAGCCCGAGGGCGACTCCGGCGAATACTCCGTGGGCGCCTTCGTCTCGCCCTGGGACCAGGCGCCCTCGCCCGCCGCGCCCACCACACAGTCCTTCCCCGCCGGGATGTTCGGGCAGGGCGCCGCCGCCGCGCAGGCCGCGCAGGCGCAGGCCCGCGCCGAGGCCGAGGCCGCCGCCGGGGAGACCGCCGGCTGGGCCGCGCCGCCGCGGGACCCGGCCGGGAACGCCGCCGACACCGGATGGTCCGCCTTCGGCGCGCCGGCCGCCGCGCCCTGGCAGCCGCCCGCCGAGGCCGCGTGGCCGTCGGCGGTCGACGAGGTGCCGGACGCGCTGCCCGGGGCCGAGGGCTCCGCGGAGCCGGGCTACCCCGGGGATTACGCCGCGCCTTACACGCCGGAGGAGCCGGGTCCGGGGCACGCCCCGCAGGAGGCCGCCGGGTACGGGCGGGAAGCCCCCGCCGGGTACGCGGCGGAGGACGCCGACGCGTACGGCAGGGGAGAGGCCGCCGGCTACCCGCCGGAGGAGCCGCGGCCCGCGCCGGACGGGGCCGACGGGTACGCGCCGGGTGAGGCCGCGGGCTTCCCCGCGGGGGACGCCGGGGGCACGCCCGAGGAGGCCGCCGCCGGGGCCGCCGCGCAGGAGGCCGGGCCGGACGGCGCCGGTGAGGGCGGGGCCGACGGGCGCGAGTACGTCGCCGGGGCCGCGCCGCAGCCGCTGCCGGAGGCCGAGGCCGCGACGGAGCAGGACGACGGCGAGGCCGGCCCCGTACCGCTGCCCCCGGACGGCGCCGAGGCCGTGGCCGGCGCCGGGGACGGGCCGGAGCCCGCGGAGGAGGCCCCCGAGCCGACCCGCAGCGAGCACCCGGTCGCCTCCTACGTCCTGCGGGTCAACGGCGCCGAGCGCCCGGTCACCGACGCGTGGCTCGGCGAGTCGCTGCTGTACGTGCTGCGCGAGCGGCTGGGCCTGGCGGGCGCGAAGGACGGCTGCGAGCAGGGCGAGTGCGGTGCCTGCTCGGTGCAGGTCGACGGGCGGCTCGTGGCCTCCTGCCTGGTGCCCGCAGCGACCGCGGCGGGCTCCGAAGTACGCACGGTGGAGGGCCTGTCCACGGACGGCCGCCCCTGCGACATCCAGCAGGCGCTCGCCGACTGCGGGGCCGTCCAGTGCGGCTTCTGCATCCCCGGCATGGCCATGACGATGCACGACCTGCTGGAGGGCAACCACCGCCCCAACGACCTGGAGACCCGGCAGGCCCTCTCCGGCAACCTGTGCCGGTGCTCGGGCTACCGCGGCGTGGTGGACGCCGTACGCCAGGTTGTCGCCACCCGGGACGGCCGTACCGTCCAGGAGGCGGACGAACCCCCGCCCGCCGCCCGTATCCCCGCCCAGCCCGGACCCGCATCCCCGGAGACCGCCGTATGACCGCGCGCCGCCTCCCCGCCCCCCACGCCGCACCCGTACGCCCCCGTACGGCACCGCACACGACGGGAGGTGCGCGATGAGCGTCATCGACGGCTCGGGCCCGGCCGCGGAGACGGCGGTGGCACCCGCGGGCGGCAGCCCGCACGGCATCGGCACCTCGCTGACGTCCACCGACGCGGCGGCCAAGACGCAGGGCACCTACCCCTACGCCGCCGACCTGTGGGCCGAGGGGCTGCTGTGGGCCGCGGTGCTGCGCTCGCCGCACCCGCACGCGCGGATCGTCCGCATCGACACCGCCGAGGCCGCCGCGATGCCCGGCGTGCGCGCCGTCCTCACGCACGAGGACGTCCCCGGCGACGCCATGCACGGTCGCCGGGTCGCCGACCGGCCCGTCTTCGCCACCGACATGGTCCGGCACCACGGCGAGCCGATCGCCGCCGTCGCCGCCGACCACCCCGACACCGCGCGGCTCGCCGCGGCCGCGATCCTCGTCGAGTACGAGGTGCTGGAGCCGGTCACCGACCCGGAGAAGGCCTTCGCCGCCGAGCCGCTGCACCCCGACGGCAACCTGATCCGGCACATCCCGCTGCGCTTCGGCGACCCGGAGGCCGTCGGCGAGGTCATCGTCGAGGGCCTCTACCGGGTCGGCCGCCAGGACCCCGCGCCGATCGGCGCCGAGGCCGGCCTGGCCGTGCCGCGCCCGGACGGCGGCGTGGAGCTGTACGTCGCCTCCACCGACCCGCACGCCGACCGCGACATCGCCGCCGCCTGCTTCGGGCTGGAGGCCGACCACGTCAAGGTCGTCGTCACCGGCGTGCCCGGCGCGATGGGCGACCGGGAGGATGCGGGCGTCCAGCTGCCGCTGGGCCTGCTGGCGCTGAGGACCGGCTGCCCGGTCAAGTTCGTCGCGACCCGCGAGGAGTCCTTCCTCGGCCACGCCCACCGGCACCCCACGCTGCTGCGCTACCGCCACCACGCCGACTCCGAGGGCCGCCTGGTCAAGGTCGAGGCGCAGATCCTGCTGGACGCGGGGGCCTACGCCGACGCGTCCTCGGACGCGCTCGCCGCCGCCGTCGCCTTCGCCGCCGGGCCCTACGTCGTCCCGCACGTCTTCGTCGAGGGCTGGGCGGTGCGCACCAACAACCCGCCCTCCGGCCACGTCCGGGGCGAGGGCGCGCTGCAGGTCTGCACGGCCTACGAGGGCCAGATGGACAAGCTCGCCGCGAAACTCGGCCTGGAGCCCGCCGAGATCCGGATGCGCAACGTCATGGCCACCGGCGACCTGCTGCCCACCGGCCAGACCGTCACCTGCCCCGCACCCGTCGGCGACCTGCTCAAGGCCGTCCGCGACGCCGACCTGCCGCCGCTGCCCGACGGCGACGACGAGTCGCAGTGGCTGCTGCCCGGCGGCACCGCGGGCGCGGGCGAACCCGGCGCGGTGCGCCGCGGCGTCGGCTACGCGCTCGGCATGGTCCACGTCCTCGGCGCCGAGGGCACCGACGAGGTGTCCACCGCGACGGTGCGCGTGCACGACGGCCGCGCCACCGTCATCTGCGCCGCCGTCGACACCGGCCAGGGCTTCGCCACGCTGGCCCGGCAGATCGTGCAGGAGGTGCTCGGCGTCGACGACGTGCGCGTGCTGCCCGCCGACACCGACCAGCCGCCCGCCGGGCCCGCCGCCCGCGGCCGCCACACCTGGGTGTCCGGCGGGGCCGTGGAGCGCGCCGCGAAGATGGTCCGCACCCAGCTGCTGCAGCCGCTCGCCGCGAAGTTCGGCATGTCGGTGGAGCTGCTCACCATCGCCGACGGCAAGATCACCTCGTACGACGGGGTACTCTCCACGACCGTCGCCGAGACGCTCGACGGCAAGGAGTTGTGGGCCACCGCGCAGTGCCGCCCGCACCCCACCGACCGGCTCGACGACAACGGCCAGGGCGACGCCTTCGTCGGCCTCACCTTCTGCGCGATCCGCGCGGTCGTCGACGTCGACATCGAACTGGGCGCGGTGCGTGTCGTGGAGTTCGCCGTCGCCCAGGACGTCGGCCGGATCCTCAACCCGCGCCAGCTCGCCGCCCGTATCGAGGCGGGTGTCACGCAGGGCATGGGCCTGGCGCTCATGGAGGACCTGCGCGCTCCCCGCGGGGTCGTCAAGCGCCCCTCGCTCACCGGCTACGCCCTCCCGACCGCCCTCGACGCGCCGGACGTGCGCATCGTCAAGCTGGTGGAGGAGCGGGACGTCGTCGCGCCCTTCGGCGCGAAGGCGGTCAGCGCGGTGCCCGTCGTGACCGCGCCCGCCGCGGTCGCCGCGGCCGTCCGCGCGGCGACGGGCCGCCCCGTCTCCCGCCTCCCGATCCGCCCGCAGGCGGCCGTCGTCAAGCCCCCGACCACGGCATGACCGCACACCCGCCACCGGGGTTTCGTGGACGGGGCACCTGACGGCCCGCTAGCGTAGGGCCCAGGGGGATGCAGGTGTGGCTGCCGGTGACCGGCGGTGCTGCACGGGGGCTGCGGAGACCGTGGTGCCCCTGATGTCGCCGTGGTGACGGCCGAGCCCGTTTCTCCCGCCGACCCGAGCACACGCAGTCCACCCGGGAGACAGGGCAACACGATGCGACGCCGAACGTCCCTCACCACCGCGGCCTGCACCCTGGCCGCGGCGACCCTCCTGCTCACCGCCTGCGGTGGTGGGGGCGGTGACAAGAAGATCGGCGCGGAGGGCTCCGGCACGCCGGCCCCGGCGCCGAGCGCGTCCACGACGACGGCGGCGCCGACGACCTCCGCGCCGGCCGGGCCCACGTTCGACTTCCCCCCGGACGTCAAGGTCGTCGTGGACCCGGACACGACGGGGGACGCCGTGAAGGACGCGATCCTGCGGGACCAGGGGTACGGGCAGCAGGCGATCTTCCTCGCCATCGCCAAGCTGGACAGCACCATTCCGGTGTTCCAGAAGTACGTGACCGGAAAGGCCGCGGCGGACTGGGCCGTCAAGATCGACTGGGGGAAGAGCCACCACACGACGGTCACCGGCACGACGGCCTTCTACAACCGCAAGGTCACCGTCACCGACGCGACGACCGCGGGTGTCACCTTCTGCCAGAGCGAGCGTGAGTCGTACGACAAGGACACGAAGACCGGGAAGGTCGCCACGACCACGCCGAGCCTCGACGACTTCACCCTGCACACCGCGAGGATGAGGAAGGCGGCGGACGGCACCTGGCAGATGACGGACTACCGGTCGCAGGACCGGGCGAAGAGCTGCGAGCGATGACCGCGCGCCTTCGCCGGATACTCGTCGCGGCCGCCGTCCTGGAGACATGCCTTCTCTCGCTGGCCTGGCCCAGCAGCGCCAAAGGCTCCTGGGGCGACACCACGCCTCCCCCTGCGCAGGATTCCACCACCCCGTCGAACACCATCGAGTCGAAAGTCAGCTACAAGTACAGCTACCAGGGCACGGGCGCACACATGGCCCCGCCGCAAGGTGCCGCGTGGCGGCCTCCGGCGTGCTGGTACGAACCGGCGTACTCCCCTGAGGAGTTCGAGAGCTACCTCAACAGCCACTACGTGTCCTCGGAGAACGCCTACGCGGGTATGGCCAGGGACTACGGAGCGGACGACTTCCACAAGGGCGACAAGGGCGCCTGGTGGGAGCTGAAGGTCCCCGACCTGAGCAGGGCCGACGAGTGCGCCAGTCTGAGTTCCTACGCCTGGTTCACCCCCGGCAAGCCCCCGCCGCCCGAGGTGTCGCCCGTCGATCCCAGAACGCTCGCGGGGCTGGCGTACGCGAACACCGTCCTTCCGCCCCCGGCGGTGACGGTGCGGCCCACCCCGAAGAACCAGTTGGTCAACCTGCCCACGGAGGTGGCGTTCGCGGAGCCGCTGGACCGGGTGACGGTGACGGCGAGTCTGGACAACGCGGCACTCGGCATCCACGTCGCCTCGACGGTCGTCGCGGAGCCGTCCGAGCTGCGGGTGTCGACGACCGGGGACGCGCAGCCGGCGAGCTGCACGTACACGCTCGCGAAGTCCGGCGGGGGCTACAAGCTGAACACCCACGGGGCGCCCTGCAACATCACCTACCGCAAGGCGTCCCCGGGCGGCGGCTACACCCTGACCACGTCCCTGGTGTGGAAGGTGCACTGGACGCCGTCTGCGAACCCGGACGGGCCCGCGGCGAACCCGCCGCTGCCCGACGGGGAGTCGCAGGCGCCCACCACTGTGGTGGTGCGGGAGAGCCAGGCCGTCGTGCGCTGACGGCCCGGCCCCGGGCCGGGAAGACGCTCAGCCCACCAGGCCCGCGGCCATCTCCCGTACCGCCTCCAGCGCCTGGGCCTGGAGGCCGCCGCCGAAGGTCACCCGGGAGGCGCCCAGCGCGCCCAGCTCCCGGGGGGACGGGGTGCCCGGCTTGCACAGCGCGTTGACGGGGACCCCCACCGCCTCGGCGATCGGCCCGAGGTGGGTGGCGGGCGCCATGATGGGGTAGACGCAGTCGGCGCCCGCGGCGGCGTACTGCCGGGCGCGCTCGATCGCGGCCTGCGGGGTGCGCTCGCCGCGCAGGTACGTGTCGACGCGCGCGTTGACGACGAGCGCGCCGCCCGCCGCCGCGACCACCGCGGCGAGGCGCTCGGCCTGCTTCCCGGCGTCCACGAGCGTGCCCGTCGCCGGGTCGCTGTCCTCCAGGTTGCACCCGGCGGCCCCCGCCTCCAGCAGCCGCTCCACCAGCTCCTCGGGCCCGAGCCCGTACCCCGCCTCGACGTCGGCGCTCACGGGCACGTCCACGGCCCGGGTGATCCGCCGGACCGCCGCGAACATCTCCGCGGCCGGGGTGCCCTCGCCGTCCGGGTACCCGAGCGAGGCCGCGATCCCGGCGCTCGGCGTGGCCAGCGCCGGAAACCCGGCGTCGGCGAAGACCCGCGCGGAGGCGGCGTCCCACGGCCCGGGCAGGATCAGCGGATCCCCCTGCGCCCGCCCGTGGTGCAGGGCCCGCAGCACGGCGGCGTGCCCGGTGGCGTCGGCGGTCTGCGCGGTGATCGTCTGGCGTGTCGTCATACGCCCGACGTTACGGCCTGCGCGGCCCGCGGGGCTGGACCACTCGGCCCCGGAAAACGTGGGCCAATCCGCCTGCTCCCGATCAGGTCCCGGTGCGCTTGCTGTCCTTCGCGTCCTGGTCCTGCCGCGCCTTCTCGATGAGCCGGTCCTGCTCGGGCGGGTAGGTGCTGAAGAGGCGGAGGAGCTGGGCCATGCGGCCGCGGGCGTCGGTCTCCCAGTTCTGGGCGGGGGTGCCGGACCAGGTCTCCGGGCCCATCATGGAGATCACGTCCCCGATGGCTCCCTGGATCTTGCCGACGGAGGTCGTGATGAGCTGCATGTCGTGGCGGCATGCGGTGTCGAGCCGGTCCGCGTCGGGCGCGCCCATGGGTGTCCTTTCCGGTGGCCGTGCGGTCAGACGGCGAGTTCGAGGAAGTAGTGGGTGAAGCCGCCCATGATGAGCCGGCCGTTGCGGTAGGTGATGGTCTCGGGGAGGGCGCAGGGGATCTCGCGGGCCTGCATGGGCTGGTGCTTCTTGCAGTCGAGGCCGCCGTTGCTGTCGTCCTTGCGGTTGTGGTGGGCGAGGACGGTGACGTTGCCTCGGCTGATGCGGAGCAGGTACTCGTCGTATCGTCCGGCGGTGGTGTTGGCGTAGACGCTCTCGCCGTCGCCGCCGGCCATCGAGACGACCGTGAGGTCGCTGTTCGAGAAGGGGACTCCGGGGATCTCGGCGGGGAGGGCGAGGGGTGCGGTGGTGGCGTCGGGGTGCACGATGCGGATCTGGTCGAGCGGGGGGCCCGCGACACCGCCCTCGTTGTTCTTCGGGCCGACGTAGACGTTCCCGGCGCCGTCGAGCGTGTTCGACGTGATCGCGTAGTCGAACGGTATGCGTCCCGACGTGTCCTTGCCGTCGTAGGGGTAGAGGTACAGCCGGGTCAGGGTGCCGTCCTTGAGGGCCCACACGGCTTCCGCGTCGGAGATGAGGAGGGTGCCATCGGGGCGTCTGCCGAAGGGGGTGGCGACGCCGTAGAAGTGGTAGGTGGCCGCCGAGGCGGTCCGCGGTACGGGGCGGTGCCTGGCCGCGCCGGTCTTCACCACTCCGGCGAGGAGCGTCATACGACCCTTCGTGTCACGGATGTACATGCGGCCGTACCCGCCGATCGCGAAGGTGTGGTCGGGCAGCGCGACGAGTCCTCCGCCGCCGTACTTCGCGTAGTCGATGTGCCACAGCTTGGCGGCCTTGCGGTCGGGCGAGAAGGTGTAGACGTACGCGCTGTCGTAAACGGCCAGCGTGCCGTCAGCGGCGATGGACAGCGCTCCGAGCGGCGCTCCGATCGTGCCGGCGTCCAGCCCGTTCCCGGCGTTGCGGAAGAGTACGGACGCCTCCCCCTTGGTGGGCGGCTTCCACCCGTTCCCGCCCCCGCACCCAGCGGCGCCGGCCAGGACGGCCATGCTCAGCACTGCGGCCGTTCCCGCCGAACGACCCCGGCCTTTTCGATACCCCATCGCCCTTCGCTTCCTTTGTGCCGTTCGTCGTTCGGTGTCGTAGGAGTGCGGTCGGCCCCGAGCGGCCTCAGGACGCCACGCTTCTGCCACTGCCCTGCTCGAAGTACGTCCACATCCCCGAGTTGGCCGTGTTCAGCTCGGGAATCCGGTCCTTGTGGTCTCCCCCGGTGAGTTCGGTCCACCAGTCGTTGAACGCCTTGGAGTCGGCCGTCGTCCTGATGACGATGTTGCCGCCGGCCCATTCCGGGCGGCTCTTCGGCGGCGCGACCTTTCCGGAGCGCAGCATGCCCTGCATGACCGGGATGCGCATCGCGTCCTCCTGGTCGTACAGTCCCTTCTGGTACTGGCTCTCCGCGGTGGCGGCGTTGTCCGTCGAGAACAGCGTGTCCGCGTAGGGGATACCCGCCCAGATGGCGGCCTGTCCCCACGGGCCCAGCTTCGTCCCGTTCGGGATCGCCGCGGTACCGCTGGAGAAGATGTTGAACCACAGCTCCCGGTGCGAGTTCTCGGTGTCCAGCATCTCCGCTTCATGGATCTTGTCGGCGCTCTGGGTGCCGAAGATCTCACCTCGCA
Source organism: Streptomyces sp. NRRL F-5123 (assembly GCF_000721495.1). Classification (GTDB taxonomy): domain Bacteria; phylum Actinomycetota; class Actinomycetes; order Streptomycetales; family Streptomycetaceae; genus Actinacidiphila. The sequence continues at coordinate 6,094 of NZ_JOHY01000089.1, read as the reverse complement.
GGGCGGCGAGATTGTTGATGTCGTCCAGGTTGTCCTCGGTCAGCCCGTGCATGGTCGTGAGAGTGACCTGCGAGTCGATCGCCTGGAGCATATTCCCCGGTTCTTTCGGATTCTGCATGATCATGTTGAGGAACAGGTCGGCTTGTACCTTGCCGAGGGTCAGCTGCGTGTCGTCGGTCGCGCTCGGCGCGGCGGGCTGATTCTTCGTCTGCCAGCACGCGGCGAAATCCGGTACGTACGCCTGGAAGACGCTGGAGAGCGTATGCGTCATCTCCGTGTTTCCCGACGGGTAGTTCTTCCGGTCCTCCGGCTTGCGGTTCTGCTCCAGCGTGTATTCGTCCCCGGCAGCGTTGATGACGTTGGCCGCCGCCTCGACCGACTCCTTCGGGTGGTGGGTGCGGTCGAGGGTGGCGGCGCGGATGACGGCGGCGGGGAATTTGGCGTCGTTGAGCTGGTCCAGGCCCGGGGTGTGCCATTTGTTGCTGACCAGGACCTGGGCGTGGTGGAATCCCCTGGTCTTGCCGTCGGGGCACTTGGTGTCGTCGGTGAGCAGGTCGCGGGCGGCGTCGGGGTTCTCGCTGACGCGCTGCATCAGGGCGATCGACGGGTCGTTCGCGGAGATGCTCGTCCGCTTCTGCTCGGAGTTCTTGCCGCCGTCGTAGTTGAGGCCGAGGGAGACGTACCAGGCGTTCTGGTCGGGGTCGATGTAGCCGCCCGACCAGGTGGTGGTCGGCTCCGCGTACTGGGGGCGCATCTCCTGCGAGCTGCGCCAGTCGAGCATCGCGCCGCCGACGTCGGAGAGCACCTTGGCGTCCCACTTGTCGCCGGGCGGGCCGTACTTGAAGAGCATGCCGACCGACCACATGTCGCCGTCGGCGGGCTGGGTGAGCTTCTTCTCCCAGTCCGGCGGCATGGTGATCCGGCCCTGCCGGGCCATCGTGGTCGCGGCCTGGACGCCCTGCCCGAACTGGGCGAGGATCGCCTCGGACTGCTTGCTGAGCACCGTCTCGTCCGCCGAGGTGCCGTCCTGCCCGTGCAGGACGCGGGCGGCGCGCGCCGCCTGGTCCAGGCCGCCGTTCGCCATGAACGCCTGCATGTAGGCGGGGTCGTCCTTGTGGTCGGCCATCGACTGCGCGACCTCGGCGACGGTCTTCCGCGACTCGGGGTCGTCGGGATCGTCCATCGCGTTCTTCAGGAGCTGGGCCTCCTGCTGGGCCTCCCGCGTGACGTCGATCCGGCTGACGTCCCAGGGGACGTTGACGAAGCCGTCCGTCGGGCTGTCCGGGTTCCCGTAGTGCGGGATGTGCGCCAGCTGGAGTGCCAGGTCGGCCCGCTTCGCCATGTCGCCGGCGTCCTTGCGCATCTGTGTGACCTGCTGGAAGAGCAGGGACTGGCTGATCGTGCCGTGCCAGTCGTCGAAATGCTTGCGGATGCCGGGCGCCTCGCGCTCCAGGGTGTCCGCCAGGGTCTTCAGCCGGTTCGCGAGTAAGCGCACCCGCTCCGGGTCCACCCCCGAGAAGTCGTTCACTTTCCGCTCCCCCCGGGCCCGCGCCGATCGCACGGGCCGAAGGCGACGCTAGGTGAGACAGGAGGTGCGTGCGGGGTGATTCCGCTTAAACATCCACTTTGCGCCACCGGGTGCGGGGCGGAGAGCGGAGAAGGAGAGGCCGTGACCGGATTCGAACCGGTGTCACTCGATTTGCAATCGAGTCCCTGAACCACTCGGGCACACGGCCGTGCGCTGCTTCGTCTTGTCCGTCTTGTTCGTGTTGCTCTGCGCTGCTTCGTGCTGCGTTTTCCTTGCGCTACGAGCATCGCCGCCGGCGGGGGCCGGGGTCAACGGAACGCGGGGGAGCGCCATGCGACCGCAACGGTGCGTTCACGGGCGTTCATGGACGGGGCGGCGGTAGGGCGCGGGGCGTAGGGCGGAAGGGGGAGCCGGGTACGGTCGCATGGCAGGGGTGAAATGCGGGATTGCCCCTTACGCTGGGGCGATGAGCGTTGCAGGGGACAGGAAGGCCGCACCGGGTGTCGTACCTGGTGAGGGGGCCGTGGCGGGCACGGGCAGCGGCCCGGACGAGGGCGGGATACTCGGGCGCGAATACCGCGCCCTCACCTTCGGGGTCGTGTCCGTCGTGCTGCTGGTCGCCTTCGAGGCCACCGCCGTCGGTACGGCCATGCCCGTCGCCGCCCGCGACCTGCACGGGCTGGGCCTCTACGCCTTCGGCTTCTCCGGCTACTTCACGACGTCGCTGTTCGCGATGGTCGTGAGCGGCCAGTGGTGCGACCGCGGGGGCCCGCTCGCCCCGCTGGCCACCGGGATCGCGGCCTTCGCCGCGGGGCTGGTGATCAGCGGGACCGCGGGCACGATGGGGGTGTTCGTGCTCGGGCGGGCGGTGCAGGGGCTCGGCGGCGGGCTGGTGATCGTCGCGCTGTACGTGGTGGTGGGCCTGGCCTATCCGGAGCGGCTGCGGCCCGCGGTGATGGCGTCCTTCTCGGCGTCGTGGGTCGTGCCGTCCATCGTGGGGCCGCTCGTGTCCGGGACGGTGACCGAGCAGCTGGGCTGGCGCTGGGTCTTCCTGGCCATACCGGTGCTGGTCGTGCTGCCGCTCGCGGTGATGCTCCCGGCGCTGCGGCGTACGGCGGCGCACGCGGCCCCCCGCGACACCGCCCGGCCGCGGATGGACGGGCGGCGGATCGGGCTCGCCGCGCTGCTCGCCCTCGGCGCCGTGCTGCTCCAGTACGCGGGCCAGGACCTGCGGCCACTGTCGGTGCTGCCCGCGCTCGCCGGGGCGGGTCTGATGGTGCCCGCAGCACTGCGGCTGCTGCCCCGCGGCACCTTCAGGGCGGCCCGCGGGCTGCCCACGATCGTCCTCATGCGCGGGCTCGCCGCCGGCACCTTCGCCGCGGCCGAGACGTTCATCCCGCTCATGCTCGTGACGCAGCGCGGGCTGTCCCCCACGCTCGCCGGCCTCTCCCTCGCGGGCGGCGGCCTGACGTGGGCGCTCGGCTCGTACCTCCAGGCCAGGCCGCGCTTCGAGCCGGTGCGCGAGCGGCTCGTCCAGGTGGGCATGCTGCTCACCGCGGGCGCGATCGCGGTGGTGCCGCTGGCGCTGGACCACGCGGTGCCGACGGCGGTCGTGGCGGTGGCGTGGTGCGCGGGCGGCATGGGCATGGGGATGACGATCTCCACGCTCACGGTGCTGATGCTGCGGGTGTCCCGCCCGGCGGACACCGGCACGAACTCCGCGGCCCTCCAGGTCGGCGACGCGCTCGCGAACGTCGTCCTCGTCGGCGCTGCGGGCTCCGTCTTCGCGGCGCTCGGCGGCGGCTCGGTCGCTCCCGTGGCGCACGCCGCCGCCCGCACCGCCGCTCATCCCGCGGCCTTCGCCGCGGTCTTCCTCCCGGCGGCGGCCCTGGCCCTCGCGGCCGCCGCGATCTCCCGGCGCCTGCGGCCGAAGGCCGGGTGACCCCGGCGGGGGCGGGCCCGCACCGGGCCGGGCCCCCACCGGGCCGGGCCCCCACCGGGTGGGGGGCTCACAGGTTGCCGCGGCGCTCCTGCTCGCGTTCGATCGCCTCGAAGAGCGCCTTGAAGTTGCCCTTGCCGAAGCCCATCGAGCCGTGGCGCTCGATCATCTCGAAGAAGACGGTCGGGCGGTCCTGGACGGGCTTGGTGAAGATCTGGAGCAGGTAGCCGTCCTCGTCGCGGTCGGCGAGGATCTTCAGCTCGCGCAGCTCGTGGAGCGGGACGCGGGTGTCGCCGACCCATTCGCCGAGGGTGTCGTAGTAGGAGTCGGGGGTGTCGAGGAACTCGACGCCCGCGGCGCGCATGGCGCGGACGGTGGCGACGATGTCGTTGGTGGCCAGCGCGATGTGCTGGACGCCGGGGCCGCCGTAGAACTCCAGGTACTCGTCGATCTGCGACTTCTTCTTGCCGGCCGCGGGCTCGTTGAGCGGGAACTTCACCTTGAGCGTGCCGTCGGCGACGACCTTCGACATGAGGGCGGAGTATTCGGTGGCGATGTCGTCGCCCACGAACTCCTTCATGTTCGTGAAGCCCATGACGCGGTTGTAGAACTCCACCCACTCGTTCATGCGGCCGAGTTCGACGTTGCCGACGCAGTGGTCGACGGCCTGGAAGTAGCGGCGGGCCGGCGGCTCGACGAGCGGGGCGGCGGCGTCGTAGCCGGGCAGGTAGGGGCCGTCGTAGCCGGTGCGCTCGACGAGGGTGTGCCGGGTCGTGCCGTACGTCGCGATCTCGGCCAGCACGACCGTGCCGTGGTCGTCCTTGAGCTCGTACGGCTCCGCGAGGCCGGTCGCGCCGTGCCCGACGGCGTACGCGTAGGCGGCGCGGGCGTCGGGGACCTCGATCGCGAGGTCGACCACGCCGTCGCCGTGGGCGGCGACGTGCTCGGCGAGGAAGCGGCCGTGCTCGGTCGCGGGCTTGATGACCGAGGTGAAGACGAAGCGCGCGCCGCCCGACTCCAGGACGTACGAGGCGGTCTCGCGGCTGCCGTTCTCGGGCCCGGAGTACGCCACCCGGCGCATTCCGAACGCGGTGGAGTAGTAGTGCGCGGCCTGCTTCGCGTTGCCCACCGCGAAGACGACCGCGTCCATGCCCTTGACGGGGAAGACGTCCGTGGTCTCGTCCTTGGTCTCAGTCATGCCCACAGCGTCTCCCCGGCCCTCAGGGTGCGCAACAGTTCCGGATTTCGATGGACAAGCTGTTCAGTGCAAGCGACGATCGACGGGTCAATCTGTGCAGGATGACCATGCGGAAGGCCGGTGGGCGGGGATGGGGATCGACGCGCTGGACGGGCGGCTGATCGTGCTGCTGGACCAGGAGCCCCGGATAGGCGTCCTGGAGGCCTCCCGCCGCCTCGGCGTGGCCCGCGGCACCGTCCAGGCCCGCCTGGACCGCCTCCGCGCCCAGGGTGTGGTCCGCGGCTTCGGCCCCCAGGTCGACCCGGCGGCCCTCGGCTACCCGGTGACCGCCTTCGCGACCCTGGAGATCCGCCAGGGCCTCGGCCCGGCCGTCCGCGCCCACCTCGCCTCCGTCCCCGAGGTCCTGGAGCTGCACACCACCACGGGCGAGGGTGACATGCTCTGCCGCCTGGTCGCCCGCTCGAACGCCGACCTCCAGCGTGTGATCGACCGCGTCGTCGGCTTCGACGGCATCGTCCGCGCCTCGACGGCGATCGCCCTGGAGAACCCGGTGCCGCTGCGGATCATCCCCCTGGTGGAGCAGGCGGCAAGGGAGGCGTAGCGGCAAGGGAGGCGTAGCGGCAGCGCGGTAGCTCCGGGACTGATGCAAAGGTTTCTTTGCAAAATCCGTTGCAAAGGAACCTTTGCATGCCTACCGTGGCACCTGTGACCGAGAAGCCCGCGGCCGAGGAGCCGCCGACCGGCGAGGTGCCGGCCGACGACGTACGCCCGCTCGACCCGCGGTCGCTGCGCGGGCTCGCGCATCCGCTGCGGGTGCGGCTGCTGGGGGCGCTGCGGGAGTTCGGGCCCTCCACCGCGTCCGCGCTCGCCGGGCGGCTGGGGGAGTCCAGCGGGGCGACCAGCTACCACCTGCGGCAACTCGCCGCGTACGGCTTCGTCGTGGACGATCCCGGGCGCGGGACGGGGCGGGAGCGGTGGTGGCGGGCGGCGCACCGGGGGACGCGGGTGGACAGCATCACGGAGTTCGCGCGGCACCCGGATCCGGAGGTGCGCGGGGCGATCAACACGCTGCTCTACGCCCAGGCCGCCGCGCACGCCGAGGAGCTGGGCACCTGGCTCGGCACCATGGGGGAGTGGCCCGAGCGGTGGCAGGAGGCCTTCGACGTCAGCGACTTCACCCTCCGGCTCACCCCGGAGCTCGCCCGCGAGCTGGGCGACCGGCTGCACGAGCTCGTCGACTCCTACCGCCGGCGGCTGTCGGAAACGGAGGCGGAGGCGAAGGACGCCGCCCGCATCCGCGTTCACCTGCACGCCTTCCCGCGCCGCACGGACTAGGGCCTGTTTCGAAAGTCCCGTCTGCCCGGAGGGGTCTGGCACGCACGCTTGCTGCGTTGTCGGTCGTCAGCGCAGCCCGCTGCGCTTTCCTCCC
>NZ_JOHY01000088.1 GCF_000721495.1 Streptomyces sp. NRRL F-5123 | reverse complement strand
TACTCGTGCACCGCGCTGCCCAGCTCACGACCGTCCTCGACGGCCACGACCAGAGCACGCCCGGACAGCGTCCCGAAATCGATACCGACGGTGACCGCGGCTGGATCGGTTGTCATCTTTGTCTCCAGATACGCCGGAAGTTCCGGCACCCGGCCGGAACTTCCCCATAGGGACGAGTGGGCTCAGGAAGGAGTGCTGCTGCGGCGGATTATCAGCCGGGGTTCGATCACGATGCGTTCGTCGTCCGGCATTCCGCTCGACTCGAGTCGGCTGACCAGCAGCCGGATGCTGGCCTGTCCGACCGCGGCGAAGTCCTGCCGTACGGTCGTGAGCGGCGGCGCGAAGAACTCCGCCTCCGGGATGTCGTCGAAGCCCGCGACCGCCACCTGTCCCGGCACGGACAGGCCCGCCTCACGGAAGGCCCGCAGCACGCCCAGCGCCATCTGGTCGTTGGCCACGAAGACCGCGGTCACGTCGGACGGACGACGCCGGGCGCCGTTCGCGGCCACCCGGCCCGCCAGTTCCTGCCCGGCGCGGTAGCCGGACAGCGGCGTCCAGTCGCCGACGAGCGGCGGAGGTACTTCGACGCCGGCTTCCTCCAGCGTGTCGCGCCAGCCTCGGACACGGGCCTCGGCCTCCAGCCAGTCGGACGGGCCGGCCACGTGCCAGACGGTCCGGTGCCCGGCGTTCAGCAAGTGGCTGGTGACAAGGCGGGCGCCGAGGTCCTGGTCGACGGACACTCCCGGAATCGGCAGCGAGTGGCCGCCCTCGACGGTCACGACCGGGAAGGGCAGCCGCAGTTCCGCCAGGGCCGCGACCGCGGCCCGGTGGGGGACGATCACCACGATGCCCTCCACCCCCCACTCGCTGAGGTGGTCGATCGCATCGGAGAGAGCCTTGGCGCTGTAGCGGCGCAACGTGACGGCCGAGACCATGAATCCCTCGTCCCTGGCCGCCTCCTCCAGACCGAACAGCATGCTGGCCGGGCCGAACAGGGTCGGATTGCACGCCACCACACCCAGTGTCAGGGTGCGCCGCGTCACGAGCGCCCGCGCCGAGGAGTTCCGCCGGTAACCCAGTTCCTCGATCGCCCGCAGCACGTCCGCCCGCGTCGACTCACGTACATTGGGGTGGTTGCTCAGAACCCTCGAAACCGTCTGATGCGACACCCCGACGCGCTGGGCCACGTCCGCCATCGTGGGCGCCCGGCGCCGTCCGGGACTCGACGCAGTTTGCGACATGCTTCTCCGATCCACTGGTGCGGCCATTGTTAGCGCTCACAGACATGGGCGTCAAGTACCGGGCCGGAAACTGACGGACCGGAACGCCGCAGCTCAGCATTGCGCGGCCCGCGGTGACACCGGACCGCGGCGGACGCTCCGCGCGGGTTCACGACCCGGAGGAGGGACCCGCCGACGACGGCGGACGTGCGAAACACCGTGAGCAACGGTTTTCGTGACCACCGGTCAGTGGTGTGTCCCGGGAGGCAGGGGACCCGCCCCGGTCGCCGGGGCCCGACCGGGCCGCCGCAGTGGCGCTCGGTCAGGTCCGGCGAGCGGGGCGGGGACCGCGCTCAGCGCGGGTTGAGCTTCCACAGGTGGTCGGCCGTGCCGTTGTCGTCCCACTGCAGGACCTGGGCGCCGCTGCTGGTGCTCATGTTCTGCACACCCAGCAGCAGTCCGCTGTTGCTGTTGACGATCTTGTAGTAGCCGGTTCCGTCCGGGTTCAGCCGCCAGAGGTGGTCCGCGGTGCCGCTGTCGCCCCAGATCAGCGCGGTGCCGCCGTCGGATGTGCTCATGTTGGTGATGCCCAGCACGAGTCCGCTCGCCTGGTTGCGGATCTTGTACAGGCCCGAACCGGCGGACACCAGCGTCCACTTCTGCGTGGCCGAGCTGTTGGGCGTGGCCTGGTCGACGAGAGTGCCCTGCCCCGTGGCCTCGTTCTGCGTGTCCAGGGCGAGACCGCTGTTCTTGTTGGCGATCTGGTAGGTGCCGTCCAGCGTCGTGCCACCGCTCGACGGTGTGATCACCAGGTGGTAGCCGTAGGCGCTGTTCATCGAGACGGGAACCGTGACGGTCCCGTTGTTCACGGCGTAGTCGGACTCCGACACGGTGGTGGGACCGGAGACCGCGACCGTACGCCCGGGGGACGGCGTGTACTCGACCTTGACGTGAACGGTGGAGCCGAAGGCCGACAGCGCGTTCAGACCGTTGACGGTCACCGCCGAGTCGCCGGAAGCGCCACCGGCCACCACGTCGATCTCGTTGCCGGCGCTGTTGCGCGAGGCGGCACCGTCGATGCCGGTCTGCGCCGGAGGCGTGGTGACGAGCATGGAGCCGCTCATGTCCGCGTACCACTTGTAGAGCCAGTACGCCCCGTTGGGGCTTCCGCCCTGCCCGGTGAGCAGGTCGCCCAGCGCTCCGGACTGGTTCCAGAAGGCGAGTTCGGCATCGTGGACACCCAGCCGCTCGAACTTGGCGATGTAGCCCACCAGCGCGCCGGGGACGCCCACTTCGGCGGGCGCGGCGTACTCCTCGATCGCGATCGGGCGCGGGCTGATGCCGTACTTGCTCTCCAGCGCGGTGACGGTGGCGACGTCACCGGCGATCTTCGACGAGCGGATCAGCTCGTGCCAGGCGATGATGTCCGGCACGGTGTTGGTGGCGACCGCGTTCTTCAGGAAGTTGTCCATGTCGCCGATGTTGTCCGAGAAGCTCGGACCCTGGATCGGGGTCGTGGAGTCCTTGGAGCGGATCTCACGGTACGTCCGGGTCCAGAAGTCCTCGAAGGTCCCGTTCGAGGACAGCCAGGTGTTGTCGGACTCGTTCCACGGCGCGTACGCCGCCAGGTTCGTGATGCCGGAGGCCTTGGTCTGCGCGATCTGGTCGTCCACCACGGACAGCCAGTTGCTCCAGTTGAACTGGTAGGGCCAGCCCGCGTAGTAGTCGGAGAGCCGGTTGACGACCTTCGCGCCGGCACGGGCCGCCTTCGGCGCCACGGTGAGCACGTCGCCGGTGCCCTGCTGGTGGCCGCCCTGCGGTTTCTGGACGAAGGTGTTCGGCTTGATCGCCTGCACGAGGCTGTCGGCCGGCGTGCTGGCGTTGGCGAGGCCGTAGAGGCTGCCGGTGGCGACGTGGGTGACCGGCCGCAGCACTTGGTTAGCGTTAACAACCAAGGTGGTGGAGGGAGACGCCGCCGCATGGGCGGGCGCCCCGGCGAAGGTGGCGGAGCTGAAAGCCAGCGCAGCGACCCCGAAGCCGGCAGCGACCGCCAGCCGCCGAGGAGGACGGAAGCGTGTAGGTCCACGCATGAATGAGACACCTTTCCGGAGAAGTGGGGGGAAAAGGCCGCGACCGCCGCGGGCGCCACCGGAGACCGGGCCACCCCTTCCACCGGCTGCTTGTCGACCGGCGCGGCATTGCTTTGCGCTCACAGAGCAATGGTTTGCTCAGCGCACAACGTAGGAGCGATCCACCCGACCGGTCAAGGGAGAGTGCAGGATTGCGCATGCGTTGTCCTCGCCAACGCAGGTGCGGGCGGCCCCGGAACGGCCGTCGCGCGGAAGGGCGGGTCACCCCGCTGCCTCCCGCGCGACGGCGGCACGGTTCTATCCGAGGGACCACTGCTGGTTGCTGCCGCCGTTGCAGTCCCACAGCTCGACCGGCGCCCCGTTGGCCGTGCTCGCACCGGTCACGTCCAGGCAGAGCCCTGACAGGGCGCTGGTGACGGTGCCGTTGGCGTTGACGTTCCATTGCTGGTTGTTCTGGCCGTTGCAAGTCCAGATGATGGCCTTGGTGCCCGCGGTAGTGCCCTTGCCGTTGGCGTCCAGGCACATCCGGCTGCTGCCCGAGTAGACGCTCAGCTCGTTCGACGAACTGCGGGTGAAGAGCTGGCCGGATCCGCCCGAGCAGTCCCGGATCTGCAGCTGCGTACCAGCCGTCGTCGACGCGTTCGGCACGTCCAGGCATTTGCCCGCGCCGACGGCGTGCAGTTCACCGCTGGTGCTCCCGCCCGTCGAACCCGCCGGCGTCACGTAGACGGCGAAGGCGTCGTGCGCTGCCTGGAAGGTGACCGGGACCGTGACCGACCCGGACGAGGCGCTCAGGTTCTGGTTGTACACCACCTGTGGTGCGCTGAGCGGGTACTGGTCCGGGATCCTCTCGACGGTCACGTTGACACTGCCGTTGTTCGACAGCCAGGGCACCGACGCGAGGCCGTTGAACGTGACCGAGGCGGTGCCGGTGTAGCCGTTGCTGTCACCGATCACCGCCACCGCACGCCCGGCAGTGCTGTCCTTCGACGCGGAGATCGCGGTCGAGCCGACCTGGCCGGACGTGTTGACGAGCGTCCCTGTCATGTCGGCGTAGGTGCGCAGCGCCCACCAGTTCCCGTTGGGCTGCCACGTCCCGTTGCTCTGGGTGAGGACCCCGGTCAGGTTCGGGGTCATGCAGCACGACCAGTTCCCGCGCATGGCGTTGGTGTACCCGGACTGTGCGAACCGTGCCAGGTACCAGGCGGTCACGCCGGCCGTCTGCCGGTCGGCGGGCTGGTACTCGTTCGCCGAGAGCGGCCGGGCGGCGACGCCGTTCGCCGACAGCGCGCTGTTGAGCGACTGCGAGACGGTGACGGGGTCGTCGACATCGCCTTCGTCGTGGTTGGTGATCATGTCAGGGACTGTCCCGGCCGACTTGACGTGGGCCAGCCAGGTGTTCCACTCCCCCGGGTTGCTCTGCGGGGTGAAGGCCAGGGAGGGACCGACGATCGTCGCGTTGGGGGCGACACGGCGGATCTCGCGGTAGGCGGTGTCCCACATCTGGAAGTACTGGGTGCTGTTCATCCCCCGGGTCCAGAACACCGAGATGTCCGGCTCGTTGTAGATGTCGTAGGCGAACGGCAGGCCCGTCGCCTGCAGGGCGCCCACGGTGCTGTCGATGAAGCTCGCCCAGTTCGAGCAGTTCCCGTTGTCGCACGGGTACACCTCGTTCGAGGGCTGCCCGCCGTTGTTGCCCCACAGGTCGCTCAGGATGACCTGGTACTGGGCGTGGTAGGGCGGCTGCGTGAGTCTGGCCGCCTGTGCGGTGATCGATGCGATGTCGGCCTTGGTGGCCGAGCCGTAGGTGTAGTTGTCCTTGATCCACCCGCCGGAGAACCAGCCGCCTCCGCGGAAGGCGTTGATCCCGAGCGGCTGGAGGTACTGGTCTGCCGGCTGCGTGCCGTCCTGGGTGATCCCGTACAGGAAACCCTCCCCCACTCCGGTGGAGGGTCCCCGCGAGGAACTCAGGTCCACGCTGAGTGACTCCCCTGCGGCAGCATGGCCGGCGGTCGGCATCACCAGCAGGGCGGCGAGCCCCAGCACGGCGGCCGCGGCGACGGCCAGACGGCCCGGTTGTGCTCTTCTTCTCATCTGCTTCCTCCTGCGACCGGGCACCCCGGCCCTCGGACGGGGGCGTTCGGTCCGGGGGTGTGCGCCACTCTCCGGTGACGGGCACACCCCCGGACCGAACGCCGGGACGGTCATACTCCGCTGATCGTCCACTGGTTGTTGGTGCTGCTGTTCGGTGCCCACAGCTCCGTGGTGGAGCCGGCCGTGGTGCTGCCGGCGCCGTCAAGGGCGGTGCCGGTTCCGCGGTTGACGATCTGGTAGCGGCCGTTGCCCACACTGGCGAGGGACCACTGCTGGTTGTTGCCGCCGTTCCATGTCGTCTGCCGCGCCGGGGCGCCGTTGGCCGTGTTGCCCCAGCTGTCGGCGACCATGCCGTTGGTGCGGTTGACGATGCGGTAGTAGCCGTTGCCGAGGTCCACCAGCTGCCACTGGAGGTTGCTGCTCCCGTCGTAGTTCCACTGCTTGAGGTTGGAGCCGGAGGCGACGTTGCCACCGCTGTCCAGCACGAGTCCGCTGGTGACGTTGGCGATCTTGACGTACCCGGTCCCCGTTCCGCCGCCGCCCAGCGCGGGGATCTGGCCGGAGAAGGTGAGCTTGACGGTGTAGGCCAGCGCGTCGAAGGGGGCGTTCGAGGAGGGCATGGACAGGTGCAGGCCCGAGCCGTCCTGGGTCGGCGAGGGCAGGTTGATGTAGCTGCCCGCGCTGTTGCCCAGCAGTTGGGCGCTGGTCAGGCTGCTGATGTTGAACTGGTTGGAGCTGAGCGAGGTGATGGTCATGGTGCCGCCCTGCCAGCCCAGGGACGTGGCGTACAGCACCTTGTTGTCCTGGCTGCGGGTGAAGCGGACGTCCTTGGCGACGCCGGCCTTGGGGCCGCTGAAGGACCCGCCGCCCATCGCCGTCGGGCCCTCGCCGTAGCTGGACCAGGAGCGCGTGCCGTAGACGGCCTCCCCGAAGCGGCCCAGCCAGTCCCCCATGCCGCGCAGCACCGTCTGCTGGCCGGAGGGGATGGTGCCGTCGGCCATCGGGGCGATGTTCAGCAGCATGGTGCCGCCCTTGGCGGTGCGGTCGATCAGCGCGTGCAGCAGCGCCTGCGTCGAGTAGTAGCCGATGCCCACCGTGTAGCACCAGCTGGACGAGGAGATGCTGTCGTCCGTGAGCCAGTAGGGCGTCATCAGACCCGCCGGTCCACCGCGCTCGAAGTCGAAGACCTCGCCCTTGTTGTCCAGTCCGTCCTTGTACGTCGCGGCGACGTCCTTGTTCCAGGAGACGGCCTTGTTGTAGTAGTACGCCAGGAACTGCAGCCGGTAGGACTCCTGCACCAGGCCCAGGTCGAAGTCCTGCCAGATCAGGTCGGGTTGGTAGCCGTCGATGACCTCGACCAGCTTGCTGTACCAGAGCTGGTTCTCCGCGGCGGTCCCCTGCTGGCCGTAGAGGATGCGCAGCGTCGGGTCCGACTGGGACGGCACGTGGTCGTAGTAGCCGTTGAAGTGGTAGGCGTGGTGCAGGGAGGCCATGAACTTCAGACCCTGGCCGCGGATGGCCTGGGCGTGCTGCGCGACGAGATCGAGCTTGGGACCGTGCCGAACCGAATTCCACGGGTTGGACGTGCTGTTCCACATGGAGAAGCCGTCGTGGTGCTCGGCCACGGGCCCGGCGAACCTGGCCCCCGCGGCCTTGAACAGCGCCGCCCACGCGGCCGGGTCCCAGTTGCCGCCCTGCGAGGCCAGCTTGGGGGCGAACTGCACGAAGTTGCCGGCCTTGTCACGTGCGCCGTCGATGAAGTTGTTGTACGGCCACACCGACGGGTCGCCGTAGGTGGCGATGTGGTGCTGGTTCTCGGCCGAGCCGCCGATGTACATGTTGCGCGGGTACCACTCGTTCCCGAACGCGGGAACGCTGAAGACGCCCCAGTGGTAGTAGATCCCGAACTTCGCGTCCTGGAACCAGGCCGGGGCCGGGGGGTGCTGGTCCACCGAGGACCAACTGGCGCTGTAGCTGCCGGGTCCGTCCGTCGCGGCGGCTTCGGGAGCGAACCGCAGCAGTCCGAAGGCCGTTGCCGCACCGGCCGCCGCCAGCAGGTTGCGCCGGCTGATCGGGGAAGAGGAAGACATGCCGAGCCTCTCGGGTTGGTTTTTGTCGAGGTCATCTCGCTGGTCGGGGAGCCGTTCGGCCGGGTCCCCGATCAGCCGCGTGTCCACTTCTGGTTGCCGGCCCCGGTGCACGTCCACAGCTCCAGCAGGGTGCCGTTGCCCGTTCCGTTGCCCGTGGCATCCAGGCACAGACCGGACTGCACACCGGTGATGGTGCCGTTGGCGTTGACCGTCCACTGCTGGTTGCTGCCACCGTTGCAGGCCCAGATGTCCACCTTCGTGCCGGGAGCGGTGCCCGCGCCGGACGCGTCGAGGCAGTCGCCGCCGTAGACCCGCAGCTCGTGGGAGGAGGTACTGGTCCACTGCTGGTTGCTGCCGCCGTTGCAGTCCCACAGCTCCACCTGGGTGCCGGCCGTCTGCGACTGGTTCGGCACGTCCACGCACCTGCCGGAGGCGACGCCGACGATCGTGGACGTGGTGCCGCCGTTCCCGCCACCGCTGCCGGGGGTGACGGACAGGTTGTCGAACTGGGCCGTCTCGGTCTGGGCGGTCTGGTAGCCGACCTGCCCGCCGGCGAAGGTGTAGTCGTTGACGGAGCCGACCGCCGCGCCGTCGATCACCGCGGAGACGGTCGAACCGGCAAAGGTGAGACCCAGGGTGTGCCACCGGTTGGTGCCCAGCGCCGCGACAGTGCCGTGGGCCAGGGTCGTGACGCTTCCGCTGGTGCTCGAACTCAGGATCGACCACGCGCCGGTGTCGGCCACCCGCAGGTGGTAGGCGTTCAGGCCGCCTGTGGTGGTGTAGTCCTGCGAGTTGGCGCGGCCGAGCAGGTCGGCGTACCCGGACTGCTCCAGCAGCACGTCGGAGGAGACGGTGTAGTTGCTCCAGCCCACGTCACCGAGCAGGGCGTGCGGATCGGACAGCGCGTCCCAGGTGATCGGCTTCTGCGGGCTCATCTGACGCACGCACGTCCCGCTGCGGCTGCCGCCGCAGGCGGTCGTCTCGAAGGCGCCCTGCCAGTCCATGAGGTACTTCGCCTCGGTACCGGCCGGGTAGCTGTCGAAGGAGTCGCTGTAGGGCAGCCCCAGCGAGCCCTGGGCCGGGCCGGTGGCGGTTCCCTTGCCCTGGCCGGTCGTGGTGGTCAGAGTGTAGACGCGGCCGGGCTGCACGGTGACGCTGAAGCTGCCGCCGGACGGGGTGACGTCCTCGGAGTGCACGAAGTAGTCCGCCGGGTTGCTGGAGTTGAGGTTGGTCGACCACACGTGCACGGTCCCCGCGGACAGCCCTCCGCTGACGGTGAAGTTCAGGGTCTGGGCGCTGCCGGCGTCCACCGTCTCGATGACCGTGGAGTAGTCGGAGTTGTTGGTGGACTTCAGCGACACGTAGCTGCCGTTGCTGCGGTTGCCTCCGATGTAGCCGCTCGACGAGTCGAGGTACTTCCAGCCCGGGGCGGTGAACTGGCTGGTCTGCGCCATCACCCAGGCGTTCTTGCCGATCGAGTAGGAACCGGACCACGGCTGCGAGGCCAGGGCGAGTCCCATGGTGGGGTACGGCAGGTTGGGCGTGATCGCGGCGACGACCGGCCAGTTGAGGTAGGCCGTCATCTTCCCGTCGATGTAGCCGCGGTTGATGCCGCGTGCGACCGCCTGGGCGCCGCCGTTGTAGTCGTCGGACCCGTTCTCGCTCGCCCACAGCTGCTTGCCGGACGAGAGGGCTGCCGCCGGGACGCTGCAGCTGGACTGGGACGACCGGTATCCGCAGGGGTAGTGCGTGCCGATGGCACCCACCGACGCGGCGAACGCGGAGTTGGAGTTGATGTCGTTGGCGATGGTCCAGTCGGAGTCGGCCCCGACGATCTCGACGCCCGAGTAGCCGTTGCTGTTGAGCGCGCTGCGCAGCTGCTCGTACCACGAGACGTTGTAGCCCCGCTCGTTCCAGCCGCCGAGGTAGTCGATGGTCAGCCCGTGCTGCTTGGCACAGCCCAGCCAGGAGACCAGGTAGTTGACCATGTCCGTGGACCAGAAGTTGCCGTTGCCGATCCAGCCCGGTGCACCCCAGGCCAGCCCGTACAGCTTGATGTTCGGGTTGCGTGCCTTGGCCTGCTCCATCAGCCACCACTCGTAGCCGCGGTTGCAGTTCAGGTCGGAGCGGGTGTGCTGGTGGCTCGGCTCGGCGCCCGAGGTGGAGTTGGTGTCTCCGCCGATCTCGGCCTTGAGGATCTGCAGGGACGCGCCGTAGCCGGGCTTGAACAGGTAGTCGAGGATCTGGCCTCGCTGAGGGTCGGGGTAGTCGATCAGGAGTCTGCTGTTGCCACCGCCGCCGCTGATCGCGCCGACCCCGTCGAAGGTCCGGCCGCCGGAGGCGCCGTTGATCGTGATGGAGGTCGCGGCCTGGGCGGGTGACGCGCCCGTGCCCACGATGCCGCCGCCGGCGAGGAGAAGACCCAGGAGCACGACGGTCGAGCCTCGCATTCGCCGGAACAACAGGCGGAGTGCTGACACAGTGGATTCCTTTCGCAGGGTGGGAGGTCTCCTGCGGCCGGAGCCGGAGTTCCGGCCGCAGGACCCGCTGATTGTGGTGGGTGGGGGACTCACCTGAAGCGTTAGCGCTCACAACCGTGCCGAGCTGAAAAGTGGCGTCCGGAAGTGGGATTGCCCGAATGTTTCGGGGTCAGACGGTGCTCTCAACTCCTCAGGTCTGTCAAGGGTGCGACGCCCGATCCGGCCGTTTGTGATAAGGGTTGACAGTGGGTGCGGGGTGATGCAGGCTGCCCCCGTTCCCCAAAGACATCCCATCTCCCTCCAGCAAGAGCCGTCTTCGTGCCGGGTTGAGATGTTAGCGCTCACTCTTCTACGAACCGGCGCAACTGCGGCTGCTGTCCCCCCACAGAAGGAAGCGCCCATGAGACGCAGATCTTTCCTCGTGCCCGTTCTGGCAGCGCTGGCTCTGGTCGTGGCTGCGGCCGGCACCGCGCTGAGCACCACACTCGGCACGGGTGAGTCACCCACCGCCGTCAGGGCCGCCGCGGCCACAGCAGGTTGCGGCAAGGCTCCGACACTGGCCAGCGGCACGCACACGATCCAGAGCAGCGGCCAGAACCGCAGTTACATCCTGAGGGTCCCCGCCAACTACGACAGCAACCGCCCCTACCGGCTGGTCTTCGGATTCCACTGGGTGGGCGGCACCATGAACGACGTCGACTCCGGCGGCACCGACGGCTACAACTGGTCCTACTACGGGCTCAGGCGCCTCGCCGACGCCGCGAACAACGGCACGATCTTCGTCGCCCCCCAGGGCCTCAACAACGGCTGGGCCAACACCAACGGGCAGGACGTCACCTTCGTCGACGACATGGTCGGCCAGATCGAGTCCGGCCTGTGCGTCGACTCCGCACAGCTGTTCTCGGCCGGGTTCAGCTACGGCGGAGCGATGACGTACGCGCTCGCCTGCGCACGGCCCACCGTCTTCCGCGCGGTCGCCGTGTACTCCGGCGCGAACCTCAGCGGTTGCAGCGGGGGCACCCAGCCCGTCGCGTACATGGGACTGCACGGGCTCAGGGACAACGTCCTGCCGATCGCTTCCGGGCGCTCGCTGCGGGACACGTTCGTCAGGAACAACGGCTGCACCCCGCAGAATCCGCCGGAGCCGGCCTACGGAAGCCTGACGCACATCATCACCACCTACTCCGGGTGCAAGCCCGGGTACCCGGTGGTGTGGGCGGCCTTCGACGGAGCGGGCCACGACCCCGGCCCCATCGACGGGTCGACCGGCGACGGCTGGCACACCTGGACCTCGGGAGAGGTGTGGAAGTTCTTCACGCAGTTCGACTCCTCCACCCCGCCCACCAGCCAGCCGCCCACCAGCCAGCCCCCCACCAGCCCGCCGGCGGGCAACCAGCAGATCGTGGGCCGGCAGTCCAACCGGTGCATCGACATCAGCAACTCCACGACCGCCAACGGCACGCAGGCCGAGCTGTGGGACTGCAACAGCGGTAGCAACCAGCGGTGGGCCTACACGTCGGGCAAGCAACTGGTGGTCTACGGCAACAAGTGCCTGGACGCCTCCGGCCAGGGAACGGCCAACGGCACCGCCGCGGTGATCTGGGACTGCAACGGCCAGGCGAACCAGCAGTGGAACGTCAACTCCGACGGCACGATCACCGGTGTGCAGTCGGGGCTGTGCCTGGACGCCTCCGGCCAGGGAACCGCCAACGGCACGAAGATCCAGCTGTGGAGCTGCACGGGCGGCTCGAACCAGCAGTGGAGTCTGCGGAGCTGAGCGGGGCCCGCACACCGGGCACCGTGCGGTCCCGCGGAGCACTCGACGCGAGATCTCGCGGCGGCGGTCCTGGAGCGCCTGGATCCTTCGTCCAGGTGGACTGCCGCCGCGCAGAGGGCCGTCCTCGGTTGGTGGGGCCGAGGACGGCCCTCGCCTTGCCACGGACCGGTCGGGGGCCCCGGACGCCGGGGCGTTCGCGCCGCTCCCCCGTCACCGGGGAGCAGCGTTCCCGGGGCGGGCGGAGGGGTCGGCCGCGTCCGACGGCCGCGGGGCGTCGTGAGCGGTGCCGAGCGTGTCGTTCAGCGCGCCGGAGCGGAACGCGGTCACCTCGACCGCGCTCGCGTCGAAGCCGGTGGCCGCCAGGACGTCGCACAGGCCGGGAACCGCGGCTACGGCAGGCAGGGCACCTGCCGGAACCTCGATACGTGCCCGGCTGCCGCCGAGGTCTCTCACCCGCAGGTCCGTCACCTCGACGCCCGCCGTGCGGAGCCTGGCCCGTACAGCTGCCTCCGCCTGGTCGATGCGGGCCAGCCTGGGGCCGGAGATCCGCAGTCCGTAGGCGACTCGGCTGGCCAGGCAGGGAGTGGCGGGCTTGTCCCAGGTGGGCAGGGACCAGTGACGGCTGAGCCGGCGCACCCGGGACTTCGTCAGGCCGGCGCCCAGGAGCGGGGTCAGGACGCCGCGTTCGCTTCCGGCCCGGATACCGGGCCGGAAGGGGTCGGCCGCGTCGTCGGCGTTTGTCCCGGTGGCCACGTGGCGGAAGCCCGCTTCGGCCGCGATCCTGCTGATCGAGTCCAGGACCTCCGACTTGCAGAAGTAGCAGCGGTCGGGGCCGTTGGCGCGGTAGCCGGCGCGGTCCAGCTCCCTGGTCCTGGGCGTGAGGTGGACGACACGCAGAGCCGCGGCCACGTCCGCGGCCCGCTCCAGCTCTCCTGAGGCCAGACTCTCGGAGACCGCGGTGACGGCCATGACGTGGGCGGCCCCCAGCGCCCGTACCGCGGCTGCCAGCACCAGCGCGGAGTCCGCGCCCCCGGAGAACGCGACGGCGACCGACTCCCTGCCGTCGAACTGCCGCAGCAGCTCCGCCGCATCGAATTCCACGTCGCTCATGACCCGTCCTCCTCGCGGGACGCGGCAGCCGCGGCCGACTCCGCCACTTCGCGCAGCGTGAGGCCGAGCCGGGCGGCCGCCGCCGCGGCGTCGTTGTGTTCCGCCTTGGCCCGGTACGGCCCGTGCTTGACCCGGACGGCCGCTCCCCGCACCTCGACCACCTCGGTGTGCCGCGGCAGCACGGTGCGGGAGATGTCGCTCCTGCGGATGCCCAGCGTGCCGGTCTCGGCCGCGATCACCTCCTGCACGGCGTCGGCCGACCCGGGGTGGCACAGACAGTGCAGAACGTGCGCCGGACGGCCCTTCTTCATGACCGCCGGTGTCACCCAGGCGTCCAGCGCGCCCACTTCGAGGACCCGTCGCACCACGTGCGCCAGCGTCTCGCCGGTGACGTCGTCCAGGTTGGTCTCCAGCAGTGCGACCCGCTCCCGGCCGGACGGCACGTCCTCGGCCACGGTGACGGCGCAGACGTTGGGCCGGTCGTCGAGGGTCCGGGTGCCGGCGCCGTAGCCGGTACGCCCCAGCACCGCGGGCGGCAGCGGCTCGTACCGCGCCGCCACGGCCGACAGCACGGCGGCGGCGGTGGGTGTGACGGTCTCGCCGGGGATGTCCGTGCCCGTCACGACGGCGCCCCTGAGCAGTTCCAGCGTGGCCGGGGCGGGGACGGGGATGAGGCCGTGCGCCGAACGCGTGCGCCCGACGCCGAGCGGCAGCGGGCCGCAGACGACCTGTGTGACACCGAGGTGGTGCAGCGCGGCCGCGATGCCGACGATGTCGACGACCGTGTCGTGCCCGCCGAGTTCGTGGAGGTGCACCTCGTGCGGGTCGGCGCCGTGCAGCCTGCCCTCCACGGTGGATATCGCGGTCAGGGCCGCGACGGCGAGCGCGGCGACGGGCAGCGGGCGGGCGCGGGAGACCATCTCCAGGAGCTCCCCCGCCGGGCGTTCCGTGGCAGCGTCGGTCACCTCGACCCGTACCCGCACCGCGGCCAGGCCGTGCGTGGTGACCCGCTCCGCCGACAGCTCCCACCCGGTCAGGCCGGTGGAGGCGATGGCCTCCTCGATCCGGTCCAGGGGTGCTCCGGCGTCGACGAGAGCTGCCAGCAGCATGTCCCCCGCCAGGCCGGAGAAGGGGTTGATCCAGCAGATCACGACGGGCCCTCGCACGTTCGGGCGAGGCGGTGCGCCGCCATCGCCGCACCGAATCCGGAGTCGATGTTGACCACCGTGATCCCCGCGGCGCAGGAGGCGTGCATCGCCAGGAGTGCGGTGACTCCTTCGAGTGAGGCCCCGTATCCGGTGGATGTGGGGACGGCGACGACCGGGCAGGCGACCAGGCCGCCCACCACGCTGGCCAGCGCGCCCTCCATCCCCGCCACGACGATCACGGCGTCCTGCTGCCGCAGTTGGTCCCTGACGGCCAGTACGCGGTCCAGCGCGGCCACGCCGACGTCGTGCCAGGCGGTGGTGGCCATGCCGAGCGCGGTCGAGACGGCGGCGGCCTCGGCGGCCACCGGCCGGTCGGCGGTGCCGGCGGCCACGATGCCGAGCGTGAACCGGCGGGGGGCAGCCGGACGCCAGGTCAGCAGCCGTGCCTCGGCGTCGTAGCGTCCCGCGGGCACCTCCCGCGTGACGGCTTCGGCCTCGTCGGGGCCGATACGGGTGACCAGTACGGGCCCCTCGTTGTGCCGGAGCAGCGCGGTGACGATGCCGGCGATCTGCCCGGCGGTCTTGCCGGGGCCGTAGACGACCTCGGGCACGCCCTGCCGGGCCTCACGGTCGACGTCGACCCGGGCGAAGCCCAGATCCACATAGGTGGTGTCCACGCGGTCCCTTCATGTGTCGGCTCGGTCCGGTCGGACTCCGGTCGGACTCCGGTCACGGTCCCGTCAGGTAGGGAATCGTCTGCGGGCCCTCGGGCAGCACGCACAGCCGCGCCCCCGGCCCGGCGGCTGCCAGGGCCCGGGCCACGGTGTCCGAGACGTCCTGGGTCTGCCGCAGGTGTGCGCCTGCCAGCTCGTCGTCCGTCAGGTACGACGTGGCCATCACCACGTTGCTCTCGGCCTGGATGCGGGCCTGTATCTGCACCTGCCACTGGTCGGGGACGGTCTCGCCGGCGGAGCGCGCCCCGATGGTCCTCAGCAGCTCCTGCGGCGACTCCGCCGAGGCCAGGACCTGGCGGTAGGAACCGTGGTCGGGAAATCCGTCGCGGCATTCGGCGGCGCACACGATCGTCCCTCCCGGCCGCACGACCTGGAAGGCGGCCGACATCCCCTTGACCGCCTGGTAGAGGTTCTGGTCCAGCGGGAAACCGGAGTTGGTCGTGACCACCACGTCGAACGGCTCGGCTACCGGGCGCATGGCCATGCGGGTCGCGGCAGCGGTGGCGGCGGCGTGCATGGGAAGCAGGTCCCCGCCGAACGCCGCGACGATGTCCTTGTCACGGTTCAGGATCACGTCGAGGGCGAAGGTGACGCCGGTGGCCTCCGCGATGGCGCGCACGTCGTCGTGGACCGGGTTCCCGCGGGTGACGCCCCAGGTGGCGCGGGCGCTGCCGATACGCGCGGCGTCGTGGAGGACGAGTACGGTCTCCAGCGCGGCCAGTCCGGGGGCGACGAGCTTGGGGCCGCCGGAGAAGCCGGCGAAGAAGTGCGGTTCGACGAATCCGGTGGTGATCCGGACGTCGGCCTCGGCCCATTCGGTGTTGAGCCACACCGGTACCTCGTCACCGTGGGTGCCCATCCACGTCAGTGCGCTCCGGTCGCGTGCGTCGTGGTTGACGACGCGCACCCGGTCGACGACGTCGTCGCCCAGCATCCGCCTCAGTTCGGCGTCGGTGTTGCCGCGGTGGGTCCCGGTGGCGACCAGGATCACCACGTCGTCGAGGCGTACGATCCCCTCCATTTCCGCCAGGACGGCGGGGATCATCAGATGCCGCGGCTGCGGGCGGGTGCCGTCGCACATCGAGATCGCCACCGTCTGCCCGGGGCGGATCCGCTCCCGCAGCGGAGGCCCGGCGACCGGGTGCCGCAGCGCCGCGACCAGTGCCGCGGCCTGGTCGGGGGCGGCCTCGTGGTGCACCGGCTCGACCACGGTGGTCACGGCGGGGTCGACGTCGATGTCCAGCCCGCTCTCGCCGTAGGCCAGGCGTATCCTCACCGTTCTCGTCCCTCCGGTCCGGCTGTCATCGGTGGCTGCCCGCACCGCTCTGCGGGCCCTCCTGGTCGAGGTGCTCGCGCAGCCACTGCTCGGTCGTACTCACATGGATCAGCGCGGCGGCCTCGGCCAGGGCGCGGTCCCGTGCGGCCAGGGCGCCGTAGATCGCCCGGTGCTCCGCGACGGTCCGGTCTCCGGCCCTGTCGTCGACCAGTCCGCGCCACACCCGGGCACGTACCGTGCGGCCGGAGATGCCCTCCAGCAGGGTGGCCAGCGTGCTGTTCCCCGCGGAGGCGACCACGGCGCGGTGGAAGGCGGCGTCGTGCTCGTTCAGCAGCTCGACGTCGTCCCCGGCGCGCGTCATCGCGTCCAGGTGGTATTTGATCCCGGCCAGGTTCTCCTCGGTGATCCGGTCGGCAGCCAGACCGGTGGCGATCGGCTCGAAGAGTCTGCGGACCTCCATCAGCTCCAGCAGCTTGTCGCCGCGCAGCAGTTCCACCGCGGCCCCGAGGCCTTCCAGCAGCAGCGCGGGCTCCAGGCTGGTCACATAGGTGCCGTCCCCCCGCCGGATCTCCAGGACCCGTGCGACGACGAGGGCTTTGACCGCCTCGCGCATCAGGTTGCGGGAGAGCCCGAGATCGGAGGCCAGCTGCTGTTCCGGAGGCAGTTTCGCCCCGGGAAGAAGCTCTCCGGAGTGGATGAGTTCCCTGATCCGGGCGATGGCCTTGTCGGTCAATGACATCGAATGGTCCCCACTCCCCTGCAGGCGCCGCATGAGCGTAGCAGGGTCATCCGATGTCTCACAGGCACGGGCGGGATGTTTCCCGGCGTCGCGGCCTGCCGCTCCCGCTCACGGCAGGTACAACACGGGGCCCCAGCAGGACATTCGCCGCCGTCCGGGAAACAGGCCGCCGGTGCGACCCGGGCAGATCCATCCCATGTCGCCCCGCAAGGCCGTGGTGCCGTCCCCGTGTCGGGGACGGCACCACGGGTGCGATCAGCGCCGCCCGCGAAGTGCGGGGCCGATCGGCGGGCGCCGGCTCAGCGGTAGCCGGCGGCGGTGATGTTCGCCTGCACCGCCGCGTCGGTCGCATCGGACGGGTAGCCGGCCACGACGGCTCCTTCGTAGAAGGTCCCCGCGCTGAGATTGGCTCCGCCGCCCGGCTTGCAGCAGTCGCCGCCACTGCCCAGGACGATGGCCCCCTGCTTCTTCATGGGGCTGTAGCCGCCCGGCAGGCTGCCGTCGTAGAGAGTGGTGAGAGAACCGGACTGGGCGTCGGCACCCTTCAGCGCGAACCGCGAACTCCCGTTGTTCTTCAGCATCGCTGTGACGAACTTGCTGGTGAAGGCACGCTGGTTGGGGTTCCAGGACTGGCTTCCCCCCGGGTACAGGCCCCATTCGAGGTCCGCCTGCACCCACGGGCCACTGCCCGAGCAGCCGCCGAACCAGCATTCGGTGCCGAAGTTGATCGCGTCCATGGCTCCGGCGGCGTCCGCCTTGCGGGTCGTCTCACTGTTGCCGTAGTCGAAGCAGCAGCCGTTGTTGACGTGGGTTCCGCTGGTCACCATGTACGCGCCCTCCGGCGCGCTCCCGGTCGGAACACCGGTGAGGTGGCCGTCCCGCCAGTAGCTGTTCCCCGGGTTGATGTAGAGCGAGTACGCCTTGTTCCCTCCGGCCGTCAGCGCCTCGGAGGTCGCCTTCGCGGGACTGCTCTGACTCGATCCCGGAACCTGGGCCGAACCCTGGTACCACAGGTCGTTGCCCCGGCCGGACTGGTCGTAGACGACCGTGATCACGCAGGAGGTGTTCGCGCAGAACGAGTCCTGCGCGGCCGCGTCGGCGTAGCCGCCCTTGGCCAGCACGCCGATGTCCCTGGTCGCGTTGTCCGACGAGCGCCTCACCTGGTACAGGCTGCCGCTGTACGAGCCGTAGAGCGCACGTACGGTGCTGTGCGCGGCGACGCACGGCGTGCCGCCGGAACCGTAGATGTCGCACGGTCCTGAACCGGTCGGGGGCGGGGGCGTGGAGGTGGAGGTGGTCCACTTCTGGTTGCTCTGGCCGTTGCAGGTCCACAGGATGACCGCGGTGCCGTTGGCCGTTGCCGCGCCGTTCACGTCCAGGCACAGGCCCGACTGCACCCCGGTGATCGATCCGTCGGAATTCTGCCGCCACTGCTGGTTGGCCTGTCCGTTGCACGACCAGATGATCACCTGGGTTCCGGGGGTGGTGCCCTGGCCGTTGGCATCCGCACAGCGCGTGCCGTTCAGCGTCCGCAGCTCCCCGGCGGAGGTGAATTCGAAGGCCTGCCCGCTCTGGCCGCCGCAGTCCCAGATGTCCAGCGGCGTGCCCAGGGTGTCTACGTTGCCCTTCACGTCAAGACACCGGCCCGACGACGCGCTCACCACGGGCGCCGTGGCGGCTGACGCGGGCACCGACATGCTGACGG
This sequence comes from Streptomyces sp. NRRL F-5123, assembly GCF_000721495.1. GTDB lineage: Bacteria > Actinomycetota > Actinomycetes > Streptomycetales > Streptomycetaceae > Actinacidiphila. Next base: position 292 of record NZ_JOHY01000088.1, on the reverse strand, counting down.
CCGCGGCGAGCAGAGCGGCCAGGAGCGCCAGCACGGATGACACGACGACGGCCGGCCGGGCCCGTCTACGCGTTCCGCGGCCTGGCGAGGCGTGTGGATGCTGCATCGGTTCCACTCCTTGGGGTGGGGGGAAGGCGCGGCCGGTACGGCCGTGCGGGTAAAGACGTGCCCCTGCCGGAGGACCGGCAGGGGCGTGCGGCTGGTGTCAGCCGAGGGTCCATTGCTGGTTGCTGCCGCCGTTGCAGGTCCACAGTTCGGCGAGTGCGCCGTTGGCGGTGGAGGCTCCGGTGAC
>NZ_JOHY01000087.1 GCF_000721495.1 Streptomyces sp. NRRL F-5123 | reverse complement strand
GACGATCCGGGGGTGCCCCCGCAGGAATGCGCTTCCCAGCGCGGCACCAACTCCGGATGAGGGTGAACGCGCATTCCGAGGAGGTACCCCCGGAGTGGCACCCGACCCCACCCACCGACGCAAGAGCGCGATGCCCCGCCGGGTGACAACAGGGACGCGGAGAACTGCGCGAGCAACCCCCCACCGGCAGAAGGTCGCAAAAACCACCGCCCCACGCACCCCCGAAGCGGAACACCGCACCCCCCGGACGGGTTTGAGCCAAGATCACGGAGTGGTCACAGCACCCCTGACCCGGCGTTCGCGGCCTTGCCGGGGGAAGTTCACCGGGCGTAGGACAGGACGCCACGGGACTGAGGGGATGCGAGATGCACACGTTAAAGGGCAAGCCGCAGAGAACCGCTTTCCGCCGCGCTACGCGCATAGCGGTGGCAACCGCGGCGGCGTCCGCCCTCGCGCTGACCGCCGCGGCCTGCGGCGGCGACAAGAAGGACGACGGGGACAAGAAGAACTCGCCCAGCTCCACGGCGAGTTCGAGCAGCGCCGCAGGCGGCGCGCTGCAACTGCCCGACCTGCACGGCCAGAAGCTGGAAGTGGCCGCGGTCTGGACGGGCCCGGAGCAGAAGAACTTCCAGAAGGTGCTGGACGAGTTCGACAAGCGCACCGGCGCGAAGAGCACGTTCGTGCCGACGGGTGACAGCCAGTCGACCTTCCTGGGCGCGAAGATCCAGGGCGGCGCCCCGCCGGACGTCGCGTTCCTCGCGCAGAACGGCGTCCTGCACCAGTTCGCCGACAAGGGCTGGCTCAAGCCGCTGGGCGCGCAGGCCAAGGCCGAGCTGCAGAAGAACTTCTCCCAGGGCTGGCAGGATCTCGGCGCATGGAAGGGTACCCAGTACGGCATTTACGCCAAGGTGTCCAACAAGTCGATGATCTGGTACAACACCTCCGCCTTCAGCAACGCGGGAGCGACGGAGCCGAAGACCTGGGACGACTTCCTGAAGACGGCCGAGACCGTCTTCGACTCCGGCACCCCGCCGGTGTCGATCGGCGGCGCGGACGGCTGGACGCTCACCGACTGGTTCGAGAACGTCTACCTGTCGCAGGCCGGCCCGGACAAGTACGACCAGCTGGCCGCGCACAAGATCAAATGGACGGACCCGTCCGTCAAGGACGCGCTGACCACGCTGGCCCAGCTGTTCGGCAAGAAGGACCTGATCGCGGGCGGCACGAAGGGCGCGCTGGGGACCGACTTCCCGAAGTCGGTGACGCAGACCTTCACCGGCAACCCGCCGGCCGCCGCGATGGTCTACGAGGCCGACTTCGTCTCGGCGTTCATCTCGGGCAACACCAAGGCGAAGGTCGGCACGGACGCCAAGGAGTTCGCCTTCCCGGCGGTCGGCAGCGGCAAGGCGCCGGTCGTCAGCGGCGGTGACGTGGCGGTGGCCCTCAAGGACACCCCGGCGGCGCAGGCGCTGCTGACGTTCATCGCGTCGCCGGACGCGGCCAAGATCTGGGCACAGGGCGGCGGTTATCTGTCGCCGAACAAGAACCTGGACATGGCGGCGTACCCGGACGACGTGCAGCGCAACATCGCCACCTCGCTGATCGGCGCGGGCGACGACTTCCGCTTCGACATGTCGGACCAGGCGCCGGCGGCCTTCGGCGGCACGAAGGGGCAGGGCGAGTGGAAGGACCTCCAGGACTTCCTCGCCAACCCCGCTGACATCGCGGGCGCGCAGGCCAAGCTGGAGGCGGACGCCGCCAAGGCTTACGGGGGCTGAGGGTGGCCCCGGCATCGGTGGCGGACGCCACCGCGGGGGCGGGCGGCGGCGGTGGCGCCGCCGTCCCGCCCCCGCCGGGGCCCGCCAAGGGGCCCCGGCGCGGTGTGACGGTGACCCGGCCGTGGGTGGCGGCGCTCTTCCTGCTGCCCGCGCTGGTACTGCTGGGCGCGCTGGTGGCGTACCCGATCGTCTACACCGTCAAGCGCAGCCTGTACGACGCGGACGACAGCGCCTTCGTGGGGCTGAAGAACTTCGGCACGGTCTTCAGCGACCACGGCATCCTCACGGCGGTGCGCAACAACGTCGTCTGGGTGCTGGTCGCGCCCACGGTGGCGACGGCGCTCGGCCTGGTCTTCGCGGTGCTGACGGAGAAGGTGCGCTGGGGCACGGCGTTCAAGCTCGTCGTCTTCATGCCGATGGCGATCTCGATGCTGGCCGCGGGGATCATCTTCCGGCTGGTGTACGAGCAGGACCCGGACCAGGGTGTGGCCAACGCGGTGGTGGTGGCGATCCATGACACCTTCAGCGACTCGGCGGCCTACCCGGGCGCGAGACCTCGGCCGAACAGCGACCTGAAGCCGTCCGCGGGCGGCTCGTTCACGTCGCAGGCGAAGGCCGCCGCGGACACCCCCGCGGATCTGCCGCTCGTCGGCATCCCGCAGAACAAGGTGCCCTCGGGCGCCCGGGACGCCAAGCCGGCGGCGCCGAAGTCCGGTGCGGTCACCGGCACGGTGTGGCTGGACTTCCGGCCCGGCGGCACGGGCACCCCGGGGAAGATCGACCCGGGCGAGAAGGCGCTGTCCGGTGTGAAGGTGCAGGCGGTCAAGGACGGCAAGGTCGTCGCGTCGGCGAAGACCGGCAAGGACGGCACGTACGAGCTGCCCGCGGACGCGGTCGGCGCGCAGCTGCGGCTGCCCGCGTCGAACTTCTCCGGCAAGTACGAGGGCATCAACTGGCTCGGTCCGAGCCTGGTGACGCCGTCGATCATCGCGTCGTACATCTGGATGTGGGCCGGTTTCGCGATGGTGCTCATCGCGGCGGGCCTGGCCGGGATGCCGCGCGAGCTGCTGGAGCAGGCACGGGTGGACGGCGCCAACGAATGGCAGGTCTTCCGCCGGATCACGGTGCCGCTGCTGGCACCGGTGCTGGTGGTGGTCACCGTCACGCTGATGATCAACGTCCTGAAGATCTTCGACCTCGTCTACATCATCGCGCCGGGCGACAGCCAGCAGGACGCCAACGTGCTGGCGCTGCAGCTGTACCTGTCGTCCTTCGGCGGCGGCAACAACCAGGGCGTGGGCAGCGCGATCGGCGTGATCCTGCTGCTGCTGGTGCTGCCGGTGATGATCTTCAACATCCGGCGGCTGCGGAAGGAGGGACGCCGATGAGCGCGGACGCGACCGCGGGACCCGCGGTGGAGCCGGTGCGCTCGGCGCAGCCCGCGGAGCGGCCCGGCCGGCGGCTCGGGGCGCGGCTGGCGGAGCTGGCGAGCGGCGGGCTGGTGCGGGTGGTGCTGCTGGTGGTGGGCCTGTTCTGGCTGCTGCCGACGGTGGGCCTGCTGCTGTCCAGCCTGCGCACCCCGACCGACATCGCGGCGAGCGGCTGGTGGAAGGTCTTCACCTCGCCCTCGCAGCTGACGGTGACCAACTACCGCACGCTGCTGGACAACCACGCCGTCACCGACTCGCTGGTGAACACCGCGCTGATCACCGTTCCGGCCACGCTGCTGGTCGTGGTGATCGGCGCGCTCGCCGGCTACGCCTTCGCCTGGATGGACTTCCCCGGCCGCGACTGGTGGTTCATCGCGGTCGTGGCGATGCTCGTGGTGCCGGTGCAGGTGGCGCTCATCCCGGTGGCGAAGCTCTTCGGCGACATCGGGATCTTCGGCGACATCTCCGGGGTGGTGCTCTTCCACACCGCCTTCGGGCTGCCGTTCGCGATCTTCCTGCTGCGGAACTTCTTCGCGGAGATCCCGCGCGAGCTGCTGGAGGCGGCGCGGCTGGACGGCGCGGGCGAGCTGCGGCTGTTCCTGCGGGTGGTGCTGCCGCTGGGCGGCCCGGCGATCGCGTCGCTGGGCATCTTCCAGTTCCTGTGGGTGTGGAACGACATGCTGGTCGCGCTGATCTTCGCGGACAGCGACTCGCAGCCCATCACGGTGGCGCTGCAGCAGCAGGTGCGGCAGTTCGGCAACAACATCGACATCCTGGCGCCCGGCGCCTTCGTGTCGATGGTCATCCCGCTGGCGGTCTTCTTCGCCTTCCAGCGGCAGTTCGTCAACGGGGTCATGGCCGGCGCCGTGAAGTGAGCGCCGCGAGCCGGGCCGCGCACCGGCCCGGGCGCCCCGCAGCGGGCATTCCGGGCTGCGGGGGACGTCTACACTGACGCCCCCCGCAGCCCGGGGCGGCCTTCACGGGGGGCCGCCGCCCGTTCGAACGGATCGTCATGACGCTCTCCCCCGCCGCAGCCGGCCCGGCCGGCGAGCAGCTTCCCGCGCCCACCTCGCTGGACGAGGTCAAGGGCTGGTTCTTCCCCGCCGACCAGGTGCTCTTCGACTGGTTCCTGACCCGGCAGCAGGAGCTGACCGAGCCCGGCGACCTGCTGGAGATCGGCGCCTACATGGGCAAGAGCGCGATCTTCCTGGGCGGTTACCTGCGCGACGGCGAGACCTTCACCGTCTGCGACCTGTTCGATTCCCCGGCGCAGGACGACGCCAACTCGGCGGAGATGCGCTACTCCTATCCGACGCTCACCCGTCGCTCGTTCGAGGCAAATTACCTGTCCTTCCACGACGCCCTGCCGACCGTCCTCCAGGGTCTGTCGTCGGCCGTGCCGGACCGGGTGCCCGCGGCCAGCTGCCGCTTCGCGCACATCGACGGCTCGCACCTGTACGAGCACGTGCGCGGCGACATCGACAGCGCCCGCGCCCTGCTGCACCCGCACGGCATCGTCGCCCTCGACGACTACCGCTCCGAGCACTGCCCGGGTGTGGCCGCCGCGGTGTGGGAGGCGGTCGCCACCGGCGGCCTCAACCCGGTGTGCGTGACCGGCACCAAGCTCTACGGCACGTGGGGCGACCCGGCGCCGGTGCGCGAGGCACTGCTGGACTTCCTGGCCGGCCGCGACGACCTGTGGCACGGCACCGAGGCGGTGGGCGGCGGGACGCTGGTGCGGGTCAAGGGCACCAAGGCCGTGGTGCCGCCCGCGCACCCGGTCTCCCGGCACCGGCCCGCAGAGCCGCCCGCCGAGCAGCCCGCCGGGGCAGCCCCGGAGGGGCCGCAGCAGCAGGACGCGCAGGTGGCCGTACGGCGGCGGTCGCCGCTGCGGCGGTTCGCGCTCGCCGTGCTGCCGCCGTTCGTGTCCCAAGGCTTCGTAAGGCTTCGGGCGGCACTGCGCCACCAGGCGTAACCACCGGGGCGGCCGCGCGTTCGCAGGATATATAGCGTCACACACCGCATTCTTCGCGTATGCGGCGTAAGCGTCCCTGCCCCCGTGTCGAACCTGGATGTGCTGCTGTGCCCCGCTTCAGCGTCATCGTGCCCGTCTACCACGTGCAGGCCTATCTGCACGCCTGCCTGGACTCCGTGCTCGGCCAGTCCCTCGGCGACATCGAGGTCATCGTGGTGGACGACTGCTCGCCGGACGGCAGCGGGGAGATCGCCGACACCTACGCCGCGCGCGACCCGCGCGTCACCGTGCTGCACCTGCCGGAGAACGTCGGCCTCGGCCCCGCCCGCAACGCCGGGCTCGCCCGCGCCACCGGCGAGTACGTCCTCTTCCTCGACAGCGACGACACCTACGCGCCCGGCGCGCTCGCCGCGATCGCCGCCCGCATCGAGGCTACCGGCCACCCCGACCTGCTGGTCTTCGACTACGTGCGCACGTACTGGAACGGCCGGGCCGAGCGCAACCAGTTCGCGGCGCTGCTCGCGCAGGAGGACCCGCAGGTCTTCAGGCTCGCCGAGCGCCCCGAGCTGCTGCGGCTCATCATGGTCGCCTGGAACAAGGCCTACCGCCGCGACTTCCTCTCCCGCACCGGACTGCTCTTCCCCACCGGCTACTACGAGGACACCCCCTGGACGTACCCGGCCCTGATGACCGCGCGAAGCATCGCGCTGCTCGACCAGGTGTGCGTCCACTACCGGCAGCGCCGCCGGCGCGGCATCCTGCGCACCACCAGCCGCCGGCACTTCGAGATCTTCAAGCAGTACGACCTGCTCTTCGCCCTCGTCGACTCGGACCCCGCGCTGGAGCAGTGGCGCGGGGTGCTCTTCCGGCGGATGCTGGACCACCTCTCGACCGTCTTCACGCTGCCCGACCGGCTGCCGCCCTCCTCCCGCCCGGAGTTCTTCCGCCGCTGCCGCGCCCAGTACCGCAAGCTGCGGCCCGACGGCTTCCGCTTCGCCCTCGGCCGCCGCAGCGGGGTGCGCTACCTGCTCATCGCGCTCGGCGCCCGCCGCACCTTCGCCGCCCTCGGCGGGCTGCACCGGCTGCGGCTGCGCGCCGTCCGCAAGGCGGAGGGCTTGCGGCGCAGGGCCCGCGCAGCGGCCCTGCACGCGTACTACCGCTTCCAGCGGCGGCGCCCGCTCGACCCCGGCCTCGCCGTCTTCTCCGCCTACTGGGACCGCGGTTACGCCTGCAACCCCGCCGCGATCGAGGGAGCCGTCCGCGCCCTCGCCCCGCACATGCGGACGGCCTGGGTCACCACCGAGGCCTACGCGCACACCCTCCCCGCGGGCGTGCGGCGCCTCGAACCCGGCTCGGCCGGCTACTGGAAGGCGCTGGCCCGCGCGTCCTACCTGGTCAGCAACGTCAACCTGCACCGCCGCTACGCCAAGCGCCCCGGCCAGGTCAACGTCCAGACCCACCACGGCACCCCGCTCAAGCACATGGGCATCGACCTGATGGCCCACCCGGCCGCCGCCCGCGGCACGGACTTCGAGCGGATGCTGCGGCACGTCGACCGCTGGGACTACAGCGTCTCCGCGAGCCGCCACTCCAGCCTGGTGTGGGAACGCGCCTACCCCGCCGCCTTCACCTGCCTCGAATACGGTCAGCCGCGCACCGACGTCTTCCACCGCGCCACCCCCGAGGACGTCCTCGCGCTGCGCGACCGCTTCGGCATCCCGCGCACCGCGACGGCCCTCCTCTACGCCCCCACCCACCGCGACTACGAGTCCGGCTTCCGGCCGCTCCTCGACCTGCCCCGGCTCGCCGAGGAACTCGGCCCCTCCGTCGTCCTGCTGATGCGCGCGCACTACTTCCACGTGCCGGACGCGGCCCCGCCCGCGGCCCACCCGCGGGTCATCGACGTCAGCGCGCACCCGTCCGCGGAGGAGGTGTGCCTCGCCTCCGACGGGCTGATCACCGACTACTCGTCCCTGATGTTCGACTACGCCGGGCTCGACCGGCCGATCGTCCTGCACGTCCCCGACTGGGAGACCTACCGGGCCACCCGCGGGGTGTACTTCGACGTCACCGCCACGCCGCCCGGGCCCGTCGCCCGCACCCAGGACGAACTCACCGACATCCTCGCGACCGGCTCCTGGTCCGGCACCCGCGCGGCTGCCCTGCGGGCGGCCTTCCGGGCACGCTTCTGCCCCTACGACGACGGGCACGCCGCCGAGCGCGTCGTCCGCCGCGTGTTCCTCTCCGAGGAGGGCGGCCTCCCCGCGGTGGTCCCCCTCTGCGACCGCACCCCCGTCCCGGGGCTGCCCCCAGCGCCCCAGGCTGCCCCTTCCGCGAGCCTTCGCGACCGTCCCTGAGCGGGGGCTGGTCGCGACGTCTACGGCAAGGGGCAGCCCCTGGCGTCAAGGCGTCGGCACCGCAGGGGCCGAGGTCTCCGTAAGGGCGGGCACGGGTGCGGGCGCGGGGACGCGGTCCCCCAGCGGCCGGTAGGGAAGCAGCCCCTCCTCGGAGAGGAAGACCCGGCGGACGACGCGCTCCGCGGCGAGCCCGTCGTCGTACGTGCAGAAGCGCGTACGGAACGCCGCCCGCAGAGCCCCCGCGGCCTCGCCGCGATACGCCCCGGAGCGGAACACCTCCGCAAGTGCGGCCTCGTCGTGCGCGACGGCGCCGGGCGTCTCGCCGGGCCGGCCGGACAGCAGGTCGAAGTAGACGCCCCGCGCGGCGCGGTAGGCCTCCCAGTCCGCGGCGTGGATCACGATCGGCCGGTCCAGGTTCGCGTAGTCGAACATCAGCGACGAGAAGTCGGTGACGAGGGCGTCGGACGCGAGGCACAGCTCCTCCACACCGGGGTGGGCGGAGACGTCCACGACGGCCCCCGCCGCGTGCAGCGCCTCCAGCTCGGGGCTCTCCCCGTAGAAGTAGTGCGCGCGCACCAGCAGCACGTACCCGGGCCCGAGTTCGCGGGCGAGCCGCCCGAGGTCGAGCGGCAGCACGAAGTCGCGCTGGTAGTCGCGGTGGGTGGGCGCGTAGAGGATCGCGACCGTGCCGTCCGCGATGCCGAGCGCCTGCCGCGCGGCCCGTACCTGCTCCGCGCCCGCGGTGTGGAAGACGTCGTTGCGCGGGTACCCGCTGGGCAGCGTGGTGTAGCCGCTGGGGTAGACGCGGTCGAAGACCTCCGCGGAGTGCTGGTTGGCGACGAGCGAGTAGTCCCACTGGTCGGCGTGGTCGAGCAGCCGCCCGAAGCTCATGCCCTTGCCGACGGCGGGCCGGGCCCGCAGGTCCATGCCCATGTGCTTGAGCGGCGTGCCGTGGTGGGTCTGGACGTAGGTCTGGCCGGGGCGCTTGACGACGGTCCCGGTGAAGTTCGCGTTGTTGACGAGGTAGCGGGCGCGGGCCAGGACGTCCCAGTAGCGGCGGGTGTTGACGACGACGTGGTCGGTGCCGGGCGGCAGCGCGTCCCGGTCGCGCTTGTTGACGATCCACACGGCGCGCAGGTGCGGGGCGATCTCCGCGGCCTTGCGGGCGATCGCGGCGGGGTTGCAGGCGACGCCGCGGTTCCAGTAGGCGGCGTAGACGACCAGGTTCGGGTCGATCGGGCGGCGCAGCCGCATCCGGTAGTAGCGCTGGTGGACGGCGCGGGCCAGCCCGTGCCGCTGCGCCCGCAGCCGCCGGGCGGCGCCGCCGGCGAGGGCGCGCAGGGCCAGGGCGGCGCGATAGCGCGGGTAGGAGCCGCTGCCGGCGGCCCGTACCCAGCGGGCCTCCGCGGGCTCGGGGGCGGTCCAGCCGGCGGGGCGGTGGTCGGTGAGCAGCCGCCCGGCGCGGCGGACGAAGTCGGGGGTGGCGTCGGGCGTGAGCCGGTCCTCGCCGACGGCCATGAGCTGCGCGGCCATCTGCCCGTAGAGTGCGGCGCGCTGCGGCTCGGCGGTGACCTCGGCGAAGAGCTCGTCGTAGCGGTCGAGTACGGCCAGGTGGTGGCGGCCGCGGGTGGTCGTGAGGCTGCCGGAGCGGCGCTTGCGCCACCGTACGCACACCCGGTCCAGGCACGCGATGCGTTCGGCGGCGGTCAGCACGCGGGCGGCGACGGCGATGTCGGCGTAGGGGGCGTCGCCGAACGCGAAGCCGTGCCCCGTCCAGTGGGCGCGGCGCACCGCGCGGTTCCAGACGGCGGGGTAGCAGGCCAGGCAGCCGGGACGTTCGGCGGCGGTGAAGACGTGCTCGCCGGCGGCGGCCAGGAAGCCGGCGTCGCCGCTCTCCTGGACGTTCTCCCACACGGTGAAGCGCTCGTGGTCGAAGAGCAGCACGTCGGGGTCGCCGGTGCGGACGAGGCGGGCGTCGAGGGCGGCGAGCGTGCCGGGCGTCATGACGTCGTCGGCGTCGAGGAAGAGCAGGTAGTCGCCGGTGGCGTGGGCGGCGCCGGCGTCCCGGGCGAGCCCGGTGCCGCGGTGGACGTCGAGCCGGACCGGGCGGACCCGCGGGTCGGCGGCCGCGAGGTCGGCGATGACCGCGCCGGACGCGTCGGGCGAGGCGTCGTCGACGGCGACCAGTTCGAGGTCGCCGTAGGACTGGCCGAGGACGGACTCGGCGCAGACGCGCAGGAAGCCCTGCGCTCGGTGGGCGGGGACGACGACGCTGAAGCGTGGCATGACCATCCTGGACAGATCGGCAGTTTCCGACACGGGGCAGCTTCCGAGGGTAATCACGCGGGCACCGTGTGTCGATCTGCGGGGTCGTGTCGCTCGTTCGGCCTACCTTCGGTGACCGCTCAGGGCGCGGCGAGTTGAACCACACGGCATGGTCTGCCGCCGCCACTGAAAGGAGCGTTGCCGTCCCATGACGCCCCGCCTGACCGTCGTCGTTCCCGTGTACAACGTCGAGCAGTACCTGGAGGAGTGCCTGCGGTCGATCGCCGCGCAGACACTGGCCGACCTCGACGTGGTGATGGTCGACGACGGGTCCACGGACGCCAGTGCGGACATCGCCCGCGCGTTCGCCGCGCGCGACTCCCGCTTCCGCCTGGTCTCCCAGGACAACGGCGGGCTCGGCCACGCCCGCAACACCGGTGCCCGGCACGCCGCTCCGGAGACCGAGTACCTGACCTTCGCCGACAGCGACGACGTCCTCCCGCCGCACGCGTACGGCCGGCTCACCGCGCTGCTGGACCGCTCCGGCTCGGACTTCGCGACCGGCAACGTCTACCGGCTCACACCCGCCGGCCGCAGCCAGGCCTGGCAGCACCGCGGCATGACGAAGACCGTCAGCCGCACCCACATCACCCGCGACCTGGGCCTGCTGTCGGACCGGGTGGCCTGGAACAAGGTCTTCCGCCGCGACTTCTGGAACCGGCACCGGCTCGCCTTCCCCGAGGGCGTCCTCTACGAGGACACGCCGGTGACGATCCCCGCGCACTTCCTCGCCGAGGCCGTGGACGTCTCCCACGAGCACGTGTACTACTGGCGCATCCGGGAGGGCTCGATCACCCGGCGGCGCACCGACGTCAAGGGCGTCACGGACCGCATCGCCGCCGTCGACGGCGTCTCCCGCTTCCTCGCCGACCCCGCCAACACCCGCTGGAGCAGGTACAAGCGGGATTACGACCGCTCCGTCCTCACCGACGACCTGCTCTACTTCATCGAGGCGCTGCCGATGGCGGGCCCCGACTACCGCCGGGTCTTCATGGACCGCGCCGCCGACTACCTCAGCCGCGTCGACCCGGGCCTCCTCCCCGGCCTGCCCGTCGAGTTGCGGCTGCGCTGGGAGCTGATCCGCGAGGGCCGGATCGACGACCTGCTGGACGTCCTCGCGCACGAACGGCACGGCGGCCGCACCGTCTTCGACCTCGCGGGCCCGCCGCTGCGCAAGCGCGCCGCCCTGCCCCGCCCGGACGGCACGCCCGTACCGCTGTCCCGCTCCGCTACCGCGGTGGGCCGCTCCGACCTGCCCGTCGTCGCCCGGCTGCGCGACCTGCGCTGGCGCGACGGCAAGCTGGTGCTCAGCGGCTACGCGTACGTCCGCAACGCCGACGCCCGCAGCCGCCGCGCCCAGTTCACCACCGCGGTGGCCACCTGCGGGCGGCGCCGGCTGCTGCTGCCGCTGCGCGCGGTCCGGGTGCCGGACGTCACCGACGAGCAGCGGCAGGAACGCCACTGCTACGACTGGTCCGGCTTCGAGATCACCGTCGACCCCGCGCGGCTGCGCGAGCAGGGGCAGTGGAAGCCCGGTCAGTGGCGGATCGGCGTGGTGGTCGCGGGCTCCGCGGGCGTGCGCCCGGCCGCGGTGCGCGCCGCGGAGACCGGCGCGGGCTCCTCCCCCGTGCCCTTCCCGCTCACCGACGACATCCGCCTCGTGCCCTGGTACAAGGACGGGCGGCTGCACCTGTCCGTCGAGCCCGTCACCCGCCGCCTCACCGGCCACCGCGCCGGGGACGACGGCACGACGCTGCGGCTCGCGCTCGACGTCCGCGACGGCCGCCTGCCGCTCTCGCTGCGGCTCGCCCAGCAGGCGGGCGGCTCCGTGCTGGACGTGCGGCTGGAGCCGGGCGAACCGTCCGGCGGCTGGACGCCGCTGACCGCCGAGGTGCCGCTCCCCCGGCTGGGCCGCGCGCGGCCCGACCTCACCGGGCTGCCCAAGGAGGTCGCGCCGGAGACGACGGCGACGTGGACCGCCGACCTCGTCTTCCCGAACGGCGGCACCGCCCGCGTCGCCCTCGACCGCCCCCTCCCGCCGGGCCACTACCCGCTGCCCGCCGACGAGCGCGGCGCGGGCCGCCCGGTGCCGCGCGAGCTGTCCGTCGAGAGCACGGCAGCCGGCAACCTGGTCCTCCGCGACCGCATCCCCCACGCCCTCGCCGACCACCTGACCCTGACCCCGGACGGCCTCCTCCGGATCGAGGGCGAACTGCCGACCCCGCTCCTCCTCCCGGAGCCTCCGGCCCCGCGCGAGGACGCGGCCGCGGGGGCGGAGGGGGGCGAACCGGGGCGCACGGACGAGGGCACGGAGGCGGACGGGGGCGACCCTGGGGGTACGGACGAGGCCGCGGGCACGGAAGCCGCCGAGCCGGGGCACACGGAGGCGGGCGAGGCCGAACCCGGACGCACGGAGGTGGCCGCGGGCGCGGAAGCCGCCGAGCCGGAACACACGGAGGCGGGCGAGGCCGAACCCGGCCGTACGGACGAAGGCACGGGCGGGGGCGACGGATCCGGCGCCCCGGAGTCGCCGGACTCCGCCGCCCGGCCGGACGACGTGGCCGCCACCGCCGAGCCGGCGCCGGGCCCGGCGCCCGAACCCGGCGCGGAAGCGGACCCCGGCGCGGAGCCGGAGCGCGGCGCCGAACCCGGCGAGAACGCCGACCCCCTCGCCGGCGGAGGCGTGCGGCTCATGCTGCGGCACGGCACGTACGGCGCCGAGACGGGCGTCGGCGTCGAAAGGGAGCCGGGCGGCGGTGCCCGGTTCTCCGCGTCCGTCGACGTCGGCGCCCTCCCGCACGCCGGGCGCTGGTACCTGCACCTGCGCGCGGACGGCCGGGACACCCCCGTACGGATCGCACCCGCCGCGATGCCCGCGCTGCCGCTGGCGCTCCCGGAGGCCGAGGGCGCCCGCCCGCTCACCGTCGACCGCCGCTTCCACGACCACCTGTTCGTCGCCGCAGGCGACCCCGTGCCGGCCGAGGACCGCGGCCCGTACCGGCAGCGGCTGCTGCGCGAGCGCCGCTACCCGGTGCTCATGCGCCGCGAGTTGACCGAGACCGTGCTCTACAGCAGCTTCGACGGCCGCCGCTGCGACGACTCGCCGCGTGCCGTGCACGGCGAGCTGGTGCGCCGCGGCGTGGCGATGGAGCACGTGTGGGCGGTCGCCGACCGCAACGTGCCCGTACCGGCCGCCGCCCGCGCGGTCGTGATCGGCAGCCACGCCTGGTACGAGGCGCTGGCGCGCAGCCGCTGCGTCGTCACCAACACCCACCTGCCCGCCTTCTTCCGCCGCCGCGACGACCAGCACGTCGTGCAGACCTGGCACGGCAGCCCCGTCAAGCGCTTCGGCCAGGACCTGGCCGGCACCCTGTGCGCGGACCTCACCCACATGTGGCCGCAGCCGCGGCGCGGCGACCAGTGGAGCCTGCTGCTCTCGCCGAACGCGCAGAGCACCCCCGTGCTGCGCCGCGCGCTGGACTTCCACGGCGAGACCGCCGAGACCGGGCTGCCGCGCGCGGACCTGCTCAGCGGCGAGGACCGGGAGAAGGTCGCCGAGGAGGTGCGCGCCCGGCTCGCCCTCCCACCGGGCCGCACGGTGGTGCTGTACGCGCCGACCGTACGCGACGACGAGGCCTACGACGCCGGGCACCAGCGGCTGCACCTCGCCGCCGACCTCGCGGCGCTGGAGGCGGAACTCGGCGACACGCACGTGCTGCTGGTCCGCGCCCACCCGCGCGTCGCCGACACCGTGCCCGCCGCGCCGGACGGCAAGGGCTTCGTGCGGGACGTGTCCGGCCACCAGGACCTGGCCGAGCTGCTGCTCGCCGCCGACGTGCTGGTCACCGACTACGCCTCGCTGATCGCCGACTTCGCGGTGACCGGGCGCCCGATCCTGCTGCTCGCCCCGGATCTCGCGCACGTCCGCGACACGCTGCGCGGCTTCGCCTTCGACTTCGAGGCGCAGGCCCCCGGGCCGCTGCTGCCGGACACCGCGGAGCTGATCGCCGCGCTGCGCGACCCCGCCGCCGCGGTCGGGCCGTTCGGGGCAGCGTACGACGCCTTCCGCGCCGCCTTCTGCCATCTGGACGACGGCAATGCCGCCGCCCGCGTGGCGGATCTGATTCTGCGCGGGCCGCGGATCTGATGAGGCGGGGCGGAACGGCCCCCGCCCCGCGCCCCGCCCCGCGAATTCCTGCCCCCTCCCACCCCCTTGGTCTCTCATGCCCTTCGCGCCCCGGCACCCCTGCCCCTCCTGGAGGCCGTCACCGTGCAGCTGTCCGTGATCACCTCGCTCACCGGACTGGCCCTGCTGGCCTGCATCCTTGAGCTGCTGCGCCGCCACCAGCTCAAGGAGAAGTACGCGGCCCTGTGGCTCACGGTCGGCTCCGCGGTCGTCCCGCTCGGGCTCTTCCCGTGGATGCTGGACTCGGTCGCGGGCACCGTCGGCATCAAGTCGGGCGTCAGCCTCGTCCTCTTCGCCGGCATCGTGCTGCTGCTCCTGGTGTGCCTGCACCTGAGTTGGGAGTCCAGCCGCCTGGAGGAGAAGACCAGGACGCTGGCCGAGGAGATCGCCCTGCTCAGGACGGAGATCGACGCTCCGGACCCGGGTCCCGCCCCCTCGCCCTCGCCCTCGCCGGCCCCCGCCTCCGGTCCCGGTCCCGTCACTCAGCGCCCGGAGCACTCCGGATGAGGTCGGGAGCGGGATTCGACGCGGGCGCCGGCCTCGGCACCGGAGCGGGCGGCGGCGCCCGTACGGACACGGCCACGGACCCGGCAGCGGGCACGGGTACGGACGCGGGCACGGCTGCGGCCGCGGGCACGGCCGCCGCGCCGGGCGCCCCGGGCGGGGCGCGCCGGGTCCTGGTCATCGTGCCCGCCTGGAACGAGGCCGCCGGGCTCGCGGCCGTCCTCAAGGAGTTGCGGACCGCGGTGCCGTGGGCGGACATCCTGGTCGTCGACGACGGCTCGACCGACCTCACCGCCGCGACCGCCCGCACCGCGGGCGCCGTGGTGGCGCGGCTGCCGTACAACCTGGGCGTCGGCGGCGCGATGCGCACCGGCTACCGCTACGCCCTGGACCACGGCTACGACGCCGCCGTACAGGTCGACGCCGACGGGCAGCACGACCCCGCCTACGTGCCCGCGCTGCTCGCCGCCCTGGACACCGCGGACCTCGCGGTCGGCGCGCGCTTCGCGGGCGTCGGCGACTACCGGGTCCGCGGCCCGCGGCGCTGGACGATGCGGCTGCTGTCCCTCGTGCTGTCCGCGCTCGCCGGCACCCGGCTGACCGACTCCACATCCGGCTTCCGGGCCTGCAACGGCGACCTCATCGCCTTCTTCGCCCGCTGGTATCCGGCCGAGTACCTGGGCGACACCGTCGAGAGCATGGTGGGCGCGCTGCGCCGCGGCTACCACGTGTGCCAGGTGCCGGTCGCGATGCGGCCGCGCGCGGCGGGCGCGCCCAGCCAGTCCGCGGGCCGCGCGCTGGTCTACCTCGCCCGCACCGGCCTGGTGCTGCTGCTCGCGCTGACCCGCCGGGTGCCCGCACCGACCCGCGCGGACCTGCCCCGTATGCCGCGCACCCCGGAGGCCCACCGGTGAGCGGCGACGGCGTGCGCTTCGACGTGACGATCCCGTACTACGGCGACTTCCCGCTGCTCCAGGCCGCGGTGCGCAGCGTGCAGGCGCAGGACGGCGACGACTGGCGGCTCACCGTCGTGGACGACGGCCGCGAGCCGGGCGTGCCGGAGTGGTTCGCCGGGCTCGCCGACCCGCGCGTCCACTACCTGCGCAACCCCCGCAACCTCGGGGTGACCGGCAACTTCAACCGCTGCGTCGAGCTGGCCCGGGCGCCGCACGTCGTGCTCATGGGCTGCGACGACCTGATGCTTCCGGGCTATCTGCAGACCGTGCGGCGTGCGCTGCGCCGCTCCCCCGGCGCCACCATGGTGCAGCCGGGCGTGCAGGTCGTGGACGCCGCCGGGCGGCCGTGCCGCACCCTCACCGACACCGCGAAGAAGCGGCTGTACGCGCCCGGCCGGGTGCGGAAGGCGGCCGCGCTGCTCGGCGGCGAGGACCTGGCGGTCTCGCTGCTGCGCGGCAACTGGCTCTACTTCCCGTCCGTGTGCTGGCGCACCGAGGCGCTGCGCCGCCACCCCTTCCGCGCCGACCTCGGTGTGATCCAGGACCTGGCCGTGGTTGTCGAACTGCTGCTGGACGGCGGGCGGCTGGCCACCGACCCCGAGGTCTGCTTCCGCTACCGGCGGCACGCGGAGAGCGCGTCCGCCGCGCAGGCCGCGACCGGTGCCCGCTTCGACGAGGCCCGCGGCTTCTTCCTCGACGCCTCCACGCGGCTGCTCGCGCACGGCTGGCCGCGTGCCGCCCGCACCGCCCGCCGCCACTGGTCCTCCCGGCTGCACGCCCTGACGCTGCTGCCCGCCGCCGCGTCCTCCCGCCCGGCGGCGGAGGCCCTGCTGCGGCACGCCTTCGCCCCGCGCCGGGCCCCGCGGCCGGCACCGGCGGCTCCCGGGGCCGGGCCCGCGGCGCGGGACGCGCCCGTACGGCGGGCGCCCGACGTACCCGCGACGGGGCCCGCGACCGAGCGCGCAACGGGGCCCGCAACCGAACCCGCAACCGAACCCGCGACCGAGCGCGCAACGGGGCCCGCGACCGAACCCGCGCAAGAGCCCGCAACCGAGCCCCCGACCGAGCCCTCCGGGCCGGATGCCCATGAGCCGCCGGAGCCGTATCAGCCACCCCGGCCGTACCAGCTGTGACGTGAAAGGCGTGAAAGCCCACCGATGTCCGACACCACCACCCCCGACTACACCGCCCGGCTGCTCGGGCGGCGGCTGCTGCCCACCCAGGCGCCCTACCGCTGGAATCTGCGCCGGCTGCGGCTCGGCAGAGTGCTGGACGTCGGCTGCGGGGTGGGCCGCAACCTCCAGCACTGCCCGCCCGGCAGCGTCGGCGTCGACCACAACGCGTACTCCGTCGCCGCGGCGCGCGAGCGCGGCCTGACCGCCTACACGCCCGACGAATTCACCGGCGCCGGCTTCGCGCCAGGCTCCTTCGACGCCCTGCTGTGCGCGCACGTCCTGGAGCACCTCGACGGCGACACGGCCACCGCCGTGCTGGCCGCCTACCTGCCGTACGTCCGGCCCCGCGGGCGCGTCGTGCTGATCACCCCGCAGGAGGCGGGCTTCGCGAGCGACGCCACGCACGTGCGCTACGTCGGCTTCGAGGAGCTGGCGAAGGAGGCCGCGACCGCCGGGCTCACGGTACGCCGGATGTACTCCTTCCCGCTGCCGCGCCGGGCCGGACGGGTCTTCAAGTACAACGAGTTCGTGATGGTCTGCGCGGTGCCCGCAGCCCCCTCGGCGGACCGCCGGGCCGCCAGGTGAGCGTCGACGCGACCCCGGCGGCCGGCGCCCGCCGCCTGCCGCCGCCGCTGGACGCGCTGCGGCGGGCCGCCGACCGCATCCCGCCGCACGCCCGGCTGCCCGTCGCGGTCGCCGCGGGCTGCGAGTTCGTGCTGCTGCTGTGGTGGCTGGCCTTCTACCCGGGCCTGATGAGCTTCGACACGGTCACGTACGTCTGGCAGGTGACGACCGGTCACTGGCGCAGCGACCACTCCGTCGCCTACGACGTGCTGGTGTGGCTGTCGCTGCAGATCACCGGCGGGCTCGGGGCGCTGACCTTCCTGCAGACGGTGGTGCTGGCCGCCTCCCTCGGCTACGCCTGCCACGGGCTGCGCGCCCTCGGCGTGCGCGGGCGGTGGGCGGTGCTCGCCCCGCTGGCCGTCGTGGTGATCCCCTCCACCGGCACCTTCGGCATCTTCGTGTGGAAGGACAGCGCCTACGCGATCGCCGCCGTGCTGGCCTTCGGCGCGTGCGCGCACCTCGCCGTGCGGCGGCGGCCCGCGACGCACTGGTGGCTGCTGGCCGCGGCCATGGCCGGCCTGTCCGTCTTCCGCAACAACGCCTACCCCGCGGTGGTCGTCGCGGGCCTGGTGCTGCTCGCGGCGATCCCGCGCTGGTGGCGGCGGATCGCCGCCGCCACGCTGATCCCGACCGCGGTCGCGCTCGGCCTGAACTTCGCCGTCTACCCGGCGATCGGCATCCAGTCGCCGAGCACCAGCTCGTACTACGCCTTCAACTACGCCGACATCGCGGTCGCCTACCACCGCGCCCCGCAGTCCTTCCGCGGCTCCGACCTCGCGGTGATGCGGCAGGTCGCGCCACTGTCGCACTGGTCGGGCGGCGGCGCCAACTGCGCCTGGGTCGACCCGCTCATGGCCCCGCCCTTCGACCGGCCGGCCGCCGAGCGGCTGAACAGCCGGCTGCTGGACGTCTGGAGCCGTGTGCTGAAGAAGCGGCCCGACCTGGTGATCTCCGCGCATCTGTGCCGGGGGCGCATCGCCTGGGCGCTGCCGCGCACTGACACCGACATCTACGTCCAGCCGCCGGCGATCCCCGCCGACCGCTTCGGCTACGCGCTGCCCGGCCACCCCATGGCGGGCAGCCGCTGGCTGCCCGCGCTGCGCACCGACGTGCCGTCCGCGACGCTGCACCGCGCGGGCGTGTGGGCCTACACCGCCGCCCGCGCGCCGGAGCTGACGTGGCTGCTGTGGACCGGCTCGATGTGGTCCTGGGCGACGTATCTGATCGTGGCCCGGGTGATGCGGCGGCGGCCGCTGCGGGCCGCCCTCGCGCTGGCCGCGACCACCGCGGGGCTCCAGGTCGCGGTGCTGGTCGCGACGCCCGCGGGGCTCTTCCGCTACATGGCGGCGCCGGTGCTGCTGGGCTTCCTGTCGGTACCGCTGCTGGCCGCGGCGCACCCCGCCGACCGGCCGCCCGCGGAGCCGGTCCCGCCCCGGCGCCGGGCCTTCCGCGGCCGGTCGGCGCCCCCGCGCCCGGAGGAGGAGGCGGCGGCGTGAGGGCACGGTGGGGGGTGCTGCGGGGTGCCGCCGGGTTCCGGGGGGTGCCGCCGGCTTCCGCGTTCTGCGGGGTCCGCGGGGCGCCGCGTCCAGCACAGGGCGGTACGGAGGCGGGGCGGGCGGGGGGGGGGGGGGGGGGGGGGGGCCCGGGGGGCCGCCGCGCCAAGCAGGGGGGGTAGGGGGGGGGGGGGGGGGGGGGGCG
Source organism: Streptomyces sp. NRRL F-5123 (assembly GCF_000721495.1). Classification (GTDB taxonomy): domain Bacteria; phylum Actinomycetota; class Actinomycetes; order Streptomycetales; family Streptomycetaceae; genus Actinacidiphila. Next base: position 34 of record NZ_JOHY01000087.1, on the reverse strand, counting down.
GGGGGTGGGGCCCGCCCCCGGGGCGGGGGTGAGT
>NZ_JOHY01000086.1 GCF_000721495.1 Streptomyces sp. NRRL F-5123 | reverse complement strand
CCCCACCCCTCACAGACCGCCCCAACCCGCCCCGCGGCGGGCGGGTTTCCGCTACCGTTTCCGTCCCCGGTTCCCGCCGGTGACTCGACCGGCGCCCCCACCGCCGCAACTTTCCGGTCCTTCCGGTCCCCACCGCCGTTCCCCCCGCAGGAAGAAGCAGACGAGATCCATGGCCATCGTCCACGCCGAGCGCCGCCGGCCGTCCGCCCCGGACCCGGTCGTCCTCAAACTGCTCGTCGCCGGCGGCTTCGGCGCCGGGAAGACCACGCTGGTCGGCGCGGTCAGCGAGATCAGGCCGCTGCGGACCGAGGAGCTGCTGACCGAGGCGGGCCGCCCGGTCGACGACCTCACCGGCGTGGAGGCCAAGCGGACGACCACCGTCGCGATGGACTTCGGCCGCATCACGCTGCGCGACGACCTGGTGCTCTACCTCTTCGGCACCCCCGGCCAGGACCGCTTCTGGTTCCTGTGGGACGAGCTGGCGCAGGGTGCGCTGGGCGCGGTCGTGCTCGCCGACACCCGCCGGCTGCCGGACTGCTTCGCCGCCGTCGACTACTTCGAGACCCGCGACATCCCCTTCACCGTCGCCGTGAACTGCTTCGACGGCGTCCGGCTGCACAGCCCGGAAGCCGTCGTCGATGCGCTGGACCTCGGGCCCGGGGTGCCCGTGGTGCTGTGCGACGCGCGCGAGCGCGAGTCGGTCAAGCGGGTGCTGGTCAGCGTCGTGGAGCGCGCCGCGGCGCACGCCTCGGCCCGCCGGGCGCCCGCCGCCCCCTGACGTCCCCGTCCCGTGACGTCCCCTGCCCGCTGACGCTCCGGGCCGGGTGACCCGCCGTCAGCCGACCCGCGGGCGGCGTGGCCGCACCTCGGGCTCGTCGCCGTCCAGCCAGTCCAGGCTGCGCCGCACGGCCTTCTTCCAGCGCGCGTACTCCCGCGTCCGCTCGGCCTCGGCCATCGCGGGCTCCCACCGGGCGTCCTCGCGCCAGTGCGCCCGCAGCTCGTCCGGCCCGTCCCACACGCCCGTCGCCAGGCCCGCGGCGTAGGCGGCGCCCAGGCTGGTGGTCTCGCGCACCACCGGGCGGATGACCGGCACGCCCAGCACGTCGGCCTGGTGCTGCATCAGCAGCCCGTTGCCGGTCATCCCGCCGTCCGCGCGCAGCGCCGCGATCCGCACCCCGCTGTCGCGCTGCATCGCGTCGACCACCTCGCGGGTCTGCCAGCTGGTGGCCTCCAGCACCGCGCGGGCCAGGTGCGCCCGGGTCACGTACGCGGTCAGGCCGGTGATGACGCCGCGCGCGTCGGACCGCCAGTAGGGCGCGAAGAGGCCGGAGAAGGCGGGGACGACGTAGGCGCCGCCGTTGTCCGGGACGCTCGCGGCGAGCGGCTCGATCTCGTCGACCGAGCGGATCAGCCCGAGCCGGTCGCGCAGCCACTCCACGAGCGCGCCGGTGACCGCGATGGAGCCCTCCAGGCAGTACACCGGGCGCTCGCCGCCCAGCTGGTGGGCGACCGTGGTGAGCAGCCCGCTCGCCGACGGCACGGGCCGCCCGCCGGTGTTGAGCAGCAGGAAGCTGCCGGGGCCGTAGGTGTTCTTGGCCTCACCGAGGTCGAAGCAGGTCTGCCCGAAGAGCGCGGCCTGCTGGTCGCCGAGCGCGGCGGCCACCGGCACCCCGGCGAGCCGCCCGGTGGCGGTGCCGTAGACCTCGGCGGAGGGGCGGATGCGCGGCAGGACGGCCTCGGGGATGTCCATCGCGGCGAGGATCGCCGGGTCCCAGTCCAGGGTGTGCAGGTCCATCAGCAGGGTGCGGGCGGCGTTGGTGACGTCGGTGACGTGCACGCCGCCGCTGGTGCCGCCGGTGAGGTTCCAGACGAGCCAGGAGTCGATGGTGCCGAAGGCGATCTCGCCGTTCTCGGCGCGGTGCCGCAGGCCCGGCACGCGCTCCAGCAGCCAGGCGATCTTGGGGCCGGAGAAGTAGGGGGCGAGCGGCAGCCCGGTGGCCTCGCGGAAGCGGTCCTGCCCGTGGGCGCCGCCGAGTTCCGTGCACAGCCCGGCGGTGCGGGTGTCCTGCCAGACCACCGCGTTGTGCACCGGGCGGCCGGTCGCGCGGTCCCACAGCACGACCGTCTCGCGCTGGTTGGCGATGCCGAGCGCGGTGAGCTGGTCGGGCCGCAGCCCCGCCCTGGCGAGCGCGCCCGCGGCGACGGCCTGCACCTTCGCCCAGATCTCGGTGGCGTCGTGCTCGACCCAGCCGGGCCGGGGCAGGATCTGCCGGTGCTCGCGCCGGTCGGAGGAGACCACCCGGCCCGCGGCGTCGAAGACCAGACAGCGGGTGGAGGTGGTGCCCTGGTCGATCGCGGCGACGTAGGCCTCGGGCCGGTCCGTTCGGGCGCGCGGGCCGGGGGCCGGGCGCGCGGCCGGCGGGGTGGCTGCCTGGGTGGGGACGGTGCCGCTCATGTCGCGCTCCCTTGCCCGGTGGATGCCGGCCCGGCCGGCGGTGGGCGCGCGGATCCGCGGCGTGCGCGATCCCCCCACGCCGCCCCGCCTCGCGCTGCCGGAAGTGTTGCCCGGCGGTGACGGAGCGTCAAGCGGTCGTACGGCGCGGAATTCCGGGGCGGAACCGCGTGGACGGTGCCGGAGCCGGATGGTATGTTCTTCTCCAAGCGAGAAAGACTCACTCTGAGAACAACGCCGGGTGCGGCGGAAGGGGGCCGGTGGCCATGGCGGAGCCGGAGGGCACGCGGTCCGATCGCGGCTTCCTCGCCGCGTACGACCCGCGCGCCTTCGACCCGATCGCGGTCACCGTGGACGTGGTCGCCCTGACCCTGCGCGCGGGGAGCCTCCAGGTGCTCGCCGTGCAGCGCGGCGAGCCGCCCTTCGCGGGCCGCTGGGCGCTGCCCGGCGGTTTCGTACGGGCCGGCCGCGAGTCGCTGGACGAGGCGGCGGCCCGCGAGCTGGCGGAGGAGACCGGCCTGGACACCGCGGCGCTCGGCCGCGTCCACCTCGAACAGCTCGGGTCGTACGGCAGCCCCGCGCGGGACCCGCGGATGCACGTCGTCTCGGTCGCCTACCTCGCCTTCGCGCCCGATCTGCCCGACGCGCGGCCCGGTGGTGACGCGGCGGGCGCCGGCTGGCTCCCGGTCGAGGCACTTGCGCAGGCAATTGCAGCGGCGGAGCAACCGGACACGGTGCGTGCGCGTCCCTTCGAGCAGGGTCGGCGGTCCGGAACCTACGGGGGTGGTACCGGCCGCCGGCCCGTCCCGCAGGACGAGGCTGCCGCGCCCGGCGGAGGGCTCGCCTTCGACCACGCGAGGATCCTTGCCGACGGCCTGGAGCGCGCGCGGGCCAAGATCGAGTACACCCCGCTGGCCACGGCCTTCCTCGGCGAGACGTTCACCGTCTCCGAACTGCGCGCGGTCTACGAGACGGTGTGGGGCGCCCCGCTGCACGCCGGCAACTTCCACCGCAAGGTCCTGTCCGTGCCCGGCTTCGTGGAGCCCACCGGCGAGACCGACGCCCGCCCGGGCAGCCGCGGCGGCCCCCGGGCCCGGCTCTACCGCGCCGGGGACGCCCGGCTGCTGCACCCGGCGCTGCTGCGCCCCGGCCCCGACACCGGGGGCACCCCGTGACGGGCCCCGACGCCGCCTCCGGCGCCGACTTCGAATGCGCACCCGGAGCACTCCGGACCCCCGCTCCCGACACCCTCGGCCTCCTCTCCCCGGCTCCGGGACGCACCCCGCGGTACGCGTACGCCCCCGGCCCGCCGCTCGCCGAAGGCGACCTCGCCACGCTGCGCACCGCCCGCTACGAGGACGGCGGCGAGCACCGCACCGCCGTCCTGAAGACCGCCCGGCACCCCCGCGACAACGACCTGCTGGAGCACGAGGCCGACGTCCTGGCCCGGCTGCGCAGGGTCGGCGAGGAACGCCACCGGGCCTACGCCCCCGCCCTGATCGAGAGCTTCGAGCAGCCCGGCGAGGACGGCAGCCTGCGCCGGGTCAACGCCCTCGAACCGCTCGACGGCTTCCACACCCTCGCCGAGGTCGCCGCCGCGTACCCTGGCGGGCTCGACCCCCGGGACGCCGCATGGATGTGGCGGCGGCTGCTGGCCGGGCTCGGCTGGGCGCACCGCGCCGGGCTGGTGCACGGCGCGGTCTTCCCCGAACACGTCCTGATCCACCCCGCCCTGCACGGCGTGGTGCTCGTCGACTGGTGCTACGCCACCGCGGCCGGCACCGACCTTCCCGTCCTGATCTTCCGGCACGCCGCCGGCTACCCGTCGGAGGCGCCGGCCCACCAGCCCGCGACCGCGGCCACCGATCTCCACCTCGCCTCCCGCTGCATCGCCGGCCTGATGGGCGACCGGGCCCCCGCACCGCTGCGCGCCTTCCTGCGCGGCTGCACCCTGCCCGAGCAGCACCGCCGCCCGCAGGACGCCTGGGCACTGCTCGCCGAACTCGACGACCTGCTGGAACGCCTCTACGGCCCGCGCACCTTCCGGCCGTTCACGATGCCGCCCGCACCGGCGGGCTGACGTACCCGAGCACCGTCCGTACACCGCGTACGGCGGCCCCACGACCGTTCGAGCCCGTTCCGGCCACCGGGACCGGGCCTACCACCGCACACACCTTCCAGGGGGAGACCATGGGAAGCGGACGCTGGTCCACCGATGTCTACGACGCCGCCGAGCGCTACCGTGCCGCCTCGGGCACCGGCGCCTTCGCCTACAGCGACTCCGTGCGGCGCCGCGCGCCGCGCGACATGTGGCGCCCCCACCAGTCGCTCGACCCGCACGGCCTGACCGTGCGGGAGAGCCGCGACTCCGACGAGCACCCCGCCTCGCTCGCCATCGCCGTCCTCTTCGACGTCACCGGCTCCATGGGCGGCGTGCCGCGCACCCTGCAGAGCAAGCTCCCCGACCTCTTCGGGCTGCTGCTGAGCAGGGGCTACACCCCCGACCCGCAGATCCTCTTCGGCGCGGTCGGCGACGCCACCTGCGACCAGGTGCCGCTGCAGATCGGCCAGTTCGAGTCCGACAACCGGATGGACGACGACCTCGGCAACATCCTGCTGGAGGGCGGGGGCGGCGGCCAGATATGCGAGTCCTACGAGCTCGCCCTTTACACCATGGCCCGGCACACCTCGCTCGACTGCCACGAGAAGCGCGGCCGCTGCGGCTACCTCTTCCTCATCGGCGACGAGATGCCCTACGGCAAGGTCAAGGCCCGCGAGGTCGAGGCGGTGCTCGGGGAGACGATCCCGCAGGACATCCCGGTCCAGGACATGCTGGCCGAACTCCAGCGGAAATTCCACGTCTTCTACATCCTCCCCGCGGGCGCCTCGCACGCGGGCAACGCCGGCGTGCTGGCCGTGTGGCGCCGCCTGCTGGGCCAGAACGTCATCGAGCTGGACGACCTGGGCGCGGTGTGCGAGACCATCGCGCTGACCGTCGGCCTCGGCGAGGAGGCCATTGACCTGGCCGCCGGACTCGCCGACCTCGCCGAGCTGGGCTCGGAGGCCGTCGACTCGGTCGCCCGCGCCCTGTCGGACCGGCGATGAGCACCGCCCGCGTCCCCTGCGGACGCCCCCACACCCTCGTGGTGGACCTCGGCTTCGGGGACGCGGGCAAGGGCGCCACCGTCGACCGGCTCTGCCGCGGCGGCGGCGTCACCGCCGTCGTCCGCTTCAACGGCGGGGCGCAGGCGGCCCACAACGTCGTCACGCCCGACGGCCGCCACCACACCTTCGCCCAGTTCGGCTCGGGCGCCCTGCACGGGGTGCCCACCCATCTGTCCCGCTTCACCGCCGTCGACCCGCTCGCGCTCGCCGCCGAGGCCGACCACCTGCGCGCCCTCGGCCTGCCCGCCCCGTACGCGCTGCTCTCCGTCGACCGCGCGGCGCCCCTGGCCACGCCCTACCACGCCGCCGCGGGCCGGCTGCGCGAGCTGGCCAGGGGCGCGGCCCGGCACGGCTCGTGCGGCATGGGCGTGGGGGAGACAGCGCGCTACGCCCTCGCCCACCCCGGCGACGCGCCGACCGCGGGCGACTGCGCCTCCCGCCCCCGGCTGCTGCGCCGGCTGCGGCTGCTGCGCGACCGGCTCGCCGACGAGCTGGGCCCGCTGCCCGCCCCGCCGGTCGAGGCGTGCGCCGAGGCGTACGCGGCCTTCGCGGGCGCCGTCACCCTCACCGGCGAGGGCGCGCTGCGCGACCTGGCGCGGCGCGGGCCGCTGGTCTTCGAGGGCGCCCAGGGCGTCCTGCTCGACGAGTGGCACGGCTTCCACCCGTACACCACCTGGTCGACGACCACCTTCGGCAACGCCGAGACGCTGCTGGCCGAGGCCGGCGCCGCGGGGGAGGGGCTGCGGCTCGGCGTGGTGCGCAGCTACACCACCCGGCACGGCCCCGGCCCGCTGGTCACCGAGGACCCCGAGCTGGCCGCGCTGCTCCCCGAGCCGCACAACGGCGACGGCCGCTGGCAGGGCCCCTTCCGCAGCGGGCACTTCGACGCGGTCGCGCACGCGTACGCCGTCGAGGTCTGCGGGGGAGTGGACGCGCTCGCCGTGACCCATCTGGACGTCCCGGGCCGCTTTCCGGGCCTGCGGATCTGCCGGGGCTACGGCATCGACGGCGAGCTGGTCGAGCACCTGTCCGCCGGTCCGCCCGGCGACCTGGAGCGGCAGGCGGCGCTGACGGCGCGGCTGCTGCGTGCCGCGCCCGCGCTGTGGGACACCCCGGGCGGCGATCCGCGCCGCTGGAGCGAGGCGATCGGATCGCTGCTCGGGGCGCCCGTGGTGCTGGAGTCCTTCGGACCCGGTCGTCAGGACGTCAGGGACCTGCGGTCGACGGGGAAGTCGAAGTACGTGTCGGGGAAGGGCTCGGAGCTGAGCGTGTAGTGCCACCACTCCTCGGGCAGGTTGGTGAAGCCCTGCGCCTGCATCGCGTCCATCAGCAGCATCCGGTTGGCGTGCTGCACCCCGGTCACCCGCGGGTCCAGGGTGTGCGCGAGCGTGTCGAAGCAGTCGAAGCCGGTTCCCATGTCCAGCGAGTTGTCGGGGAAGCGCTCGGCCTTCGGCCCGTAGCAGGGCGTCAGCGGCTCACCGGGCCGGTAGGGGCGGGTGGGCAGCGCGGGCAGCGGCACCACCGTCAGGTCCATGGTGCTGCCGCGGCTGTGCCCGGATTTCGCGGCGATGTAACCGTCCGCGAACAGTCGGGTCTTGTCGACCTGCGGGTAGAACTCCGCCTTCATCTGCGTGGCGTCCAGGTCCGCCGCCCAGGCGACGAAGTCGTCCACGGCCCGCTGCGGGCGGTAGCAGTCGTAGACCTTGAGCGAGTAGCCGCGCCGCAGCAGCCCCTGCTGCACGCGGTGCAGACCCTCGGCGGCGGGGCGGGTGAGGATGCACATGGCCTTGCGGTAGCCGTCGACGGGGGCGCCGGTGAAGTTGTGCGGGGTGATGTACCGCATCTCCTGGATGATCGTCGGATCGACGTCCCGCAGCGCGACGAACTGCGCGGGCGCCTTGGGCTCCGGGTGCGCCTGCACCGGCGCCGCGGAGGAGACGGTGACCGCGGCCAGTGTGGCGAGAGGCAGGACGAGGGCCCGCAGTAAAGTCGTGAGTTTCGGCATCCCCCTGGGATACCAGGGATGGCCCCCGCCGCGACAGACGATCGGATACAGTCCCGGCGTGTCCGCGACCCCCTCCGTGCCCGGCTCCGCGACCCCGCCGCCGGCGCGCGGCTCCCACTGCTCCGCGTGCGGGGCACGCTACCCCGCCGGAACGCCCTGGCCGCGGCACTGCCCGGCGTGCGGCACCACCGCCTACCGCAACCCGCTGCCGGTCGCCGTCGCCCTGCTTCCCGTCCTTGACAGCGCCGGCACCGCCCTCGTCGTCATCCGCCGAACCATCGAGCCGAGCCGCGGCGAACTGGCCCTGCCCGGCGGCTTCATCGACCACGGCGAGAGCTGGCAGCACGCCGTCACCAGGGAACTGGCCGAGGAGACCGGCATCGCCGCCGACCCCGCCGACGTCCGACTCGCCGACGCCCTCACCGACGAGCCCGGCGGCTACCTGCTGCTCTTCGGTCTGCTCCCGGAACGCCCCGCCGCCGACCTCCCCCCGTCCGCACCCACCGACGAGACCGCCGGCCACCAACTGCTGCGCGCCCCGCAGGAACTGGGCTTCCCGCTGCACACCCTGGCCGCCCGCCGCTGGTTCGCCGACGGCTACGACCCGGCGCCGCGCACCCGTACCGCGTAGCCGGGCTCCTCGCCGCCGTCCTGCTCCACCAGCACGGCCCCGTCCGCCCACCGCGACACGAAGCGCTCCATCCGCGGCCGGCCCCAGCCGTCCGGGTCGCCGGTGAAGAGCACCCCGCCGCCGCTGCGGTCCCGGCGCGGCGCCCACGCCTCCAGCTCCACGGCCCCGCCTTCCCCCGCGACCGGCAGCACCGCCCCGGCCCGGGCCAGCACCGGGATCCGCCCCTGCGGCGCCGCGAGCCGCACCCGGGTCCGCCCGCGGTGCGCCTCACCGGTCGCGGTGTCGTACCACAGCCCGCGCGGCAGCCGTACCGCACGCATCGTCACCCCCGGCTCCAGCACCGGCGCCACCAGCAGCGAGTCCCCGAGCAGGAAGGCGTCGCCGCAGTCCCGCAGCGCCCGGTCGCCCGGCGAGTTCCACCACAGCGGGCGCACGTACGGGGCGCCGGTGCGGTGCGCGACATGCGCGAGGGTGTCCAGGTACGGCAGCAGCCTCGCCCGCTCCGCCAGCGCGGCCCTGGCGTGCTCCAGCACCTCGGGCCCGAACTCCCACGGCTCGCGGGGCCCCGCGTCGATCGCCGAATGGGTGCGGAAGAACGGCAGGTACGCGCCCAGCTGGAACCACCGCAGATACAGTTCCGGCGACGGCGACCCGGTGAAGCCCCCCACGTCGGGCCCCGAGTACGGCACCCCGCACAGCCCCAGCCCCAGCACCAGCGCGAGCGAGGCGCGCAGCCCCGCCCAGCCGGTCGCGACATCCCCCGACCAGGTGCCGCCGTAGCGCTGCATGCCCGCCCAGCCGGACCGCGAGACGAGGAAGGGCCGCTGCTCCGGGCGCAGTTCGCGCAGGCCCTGGTAGCCGGCCGCGGCCATCGCCAGGCCGTAGACGTTGTGCGCCTGGCGGTGGTCGCCGCCCGCACCCTCCAGCGCGTGCCGCGCCGAGCGCGGCAGCGTCGGCTCGCCGAACGCGGCGAAGGACACCGGTTCGTTCATGTCGTGCCGGACCCCGGCGAAGCCCTGCGCGAGCCGCTCGGCGTACAGCCCGCCCCACCACGCGCGCACCGCGGGGTCGGTGAAGTCGGGGAAGACCGCCTCGCCCGGCCACACCGTGCCCCGCACCTCGCGCCCGCGCGCGTCGCGGACGAACGCGTCCACCGCGCGCCCGCCGTCGTACGCCGCGAGCCCCGGTTCGCGCTTGACCGCCGGGCCGACGACCGACACCAGCCGCACCCCCTGCTCCCCCAGGTCGTGTGCGAGGCCCGGCAGGTCGGGGAAGCGCGCGCGGTCCACGGTGAAGACCCGGTGGCCGTCGAAGTGGTCGATGTCCAGGTGCAGCGCCGACAGCGGCAGCCCGTGCTCGCGGTAGCCCGCCGCGACCCGGCGCACCTCCTGCCCGCTGCCGAAGCCCCACCGGGCGTGCTGGTGGCCCAGCGCCCAGCGCGGCGGCAGCGCCGGCCGGCCGGTCAGCGCCGTCCAGCCCGCCAGTACCCGGGACGGCGTACCGGCGACGACCCAGTAGCGCAGCGGCCCGCCGTCCATCCGCAGCTCGCAGCCGCCGTGCCGGTCGTGCCCGGAGCCCGCGCCCTCCTCGCCGTCCCGCAGCGTGACCCGGCCGTCCCACGTGTTGTCGTGGAAGACCAGGTGGCAGCCCGCGTCGGAGACCAGCAGCTGCACGGGCATGGTGATGTACAGCGGGTCGTCGCCCGGCTCGAACGGACTGCCCGGGTCGGTGTTCCACAGCCGGTAGGTGCCTGCCGCCAGCCGGGGGCCCGCGGCCCGGCCGCCCAGCCCGTACACCCGCGCGTCGGCCGGGGTCTCCGAACGCTGCACCCAGCGCGCCCCGCGGGTGCCTTCCGCCGCGCCCGCCGGATCCCACCAGCGCGGCGGCAGCTCCCGCCGCAGCAGCCGGCCGCCGGGGGTGCGGAATTCCACCGCGCCGTGCGCGGACACCCGCACCGTCACCCGCTCCGAGACCACCCGCCAGCCGCCCTGGTCGGGTTCCAGCAGCGCCCGCGGGTCGGCCGCCGGGCAGCCGCCGTCCGCCAGGCCGGGCGCCGGGCTCCACGTCGAGGGGCCCGCCAGCGCGTACGACGGCTCGGGCGCCGCGCCGTCCCAGCCGCAGAAGACCGCGCCGCCGGCCGCGACCCGCACCCGCAGCACGGACCGTGCGAAGTGCACGGTGCCGCCGCCCGGCATCGGCTCGGCCCGCACCGCCGCCCCGGGCACCCGGGCCCGCTCGGCGCCGTACCGCGGCAGGTCCCTGGCGTCCGCGCGCTCACGCCGCCACGCCGCGGCCACCGTACGCCGCCCCCGGGCAGAACCCGCCATCCGTACCGACCGCAGCAGGTCCCGTGCATCCATTGCCCCAGCTTTTCACTGCCTTCGCAGGACTCGCCGCCCGTTCAGCCGGTGTTCACCTTCGAGCGCGGTGGCGGACGCCACACCGCAGGCCCGCGCCCTGTGGGCGACCGCCCTGGCGATCCGGCCGCCGGCATGGCATCGTCCTGACCAGCCGTGCTGTGGACCGTCCTGGAGCCGCCCATGACCAGCCCCGCCGAAGCCGACCGCGCCCCCGAGGCCCTGTGGACCCCGGGCCCCGAGCGCGTCGCCCGTGCGCAGGTGACCCGTTTCCAGAACTGGGCCCACGAGCGGCACGGCGCCCCCGCCGTACGCCCCGACGACCCGCAGGGCGGCTACGCGGCCCTGCACGACTGGTCGGTGCGCGAGAGCCGGACCTTCTGGCAGGCCCTCACCGAGTGGTACGACGTACGCTTCGGCGCCCCCTACGAGCAGGTCCTCGCCGACGACGCGATGCCCGGCGCCCGCTGGTTCCCCGGCGCGACCGTCAACTACGCCGAGCACGCGCTGCGGCCTGCCCTCGACGCCGCGCGCCGCGAACTGCCCGCGGTGCTCCACGTCGACGAGCGCATGGAGACCGGCATCCTCAGCTGGGCCGAGCTGTCCCGGCAGGTCGCCTCGCTCGCCGCGGCCCTGCGCGGCCTCGGCGTACGCCCCGGCGACCGGGTCAGCGGCTACCTGCCGAACACCCCGCAGGCGGCCGTCGCGCTGCTGGCCACCGCCGCGGTCGGCGGTGTGTGGACCTCGTGTGCCCCCGACTTCGGCGCCCGCAGCGTCCTGGACCGCTTCCAGCAGGTCGAGCCGGTCGTGCTGTTCGCCGTCGACGGATACCGCTACGGCGGCAAGGAGCACGACCGCACCGCGGTCGTCGCCGAGACCCGGGCGGGCCTGCCCTCGCTGCGCGCGACCGTGCACATCCCGCTGCTGGGCACCCCGGCGCCCGAAGGCGCCCTGGAATGGCGCGACCTGGTCGCCGACGACCCCGAACCCGCGTACGAGCAGGTGCCGTTCGAGCACCCGCTGTGGGTGCTGTACAGCTCGGGCACCACGGGCCTGCCCAAGGCGATCGTGCAGTCCCAGGGCGGCATCCTGCTCGAACACCTCAAGCAGACCGGACTGCACCTCGACCTCGGGCCGGACGACCGCTTCTTCTGGTACACCTCCACCGGCTGGATGATGTGGAACTTCCTGGTGTCGGGCCTGCTGGTCGGCGCCACGGTCGTCCTCTACGACGGCAGCCCCGGCCATCCGTCGATCGAGGCGCAGTGGCGCATCGCCGAGCAGACCGGCACCACGGTCTTCGGCACCTCCGCCGCCTACGTCGTCGCCTGTCGCAAGGCAGAGGTGCACCCGGGGCGCGACTTCGACCTGTCGCGGGTGAGCTGCGTGGCCACCACCGGCTCGCCGCTGCCCCCCGACGGCTTCCGCTGGCTGCACGACGAGGTCGCCGAGGACCTGTGGATCGCCTCCGTCAGCGGCGGCACGGACGTGTGCAGCTGTTTCGCGGGGGGCGTGCCGACCCTGCCGGTCCACGTCGGCGAGCTGCAGGCCCCGTGTTTGGCCACCGGCCTGGAGGCGTGGGACGCGAACGGCGAGCCGGTCGTCGACGAGGTCGGCGAGTTGGTCGTCACCAACCCGCTCCCGTCCATGCCGGTCCGGTTCTGGAACGACCCCGACGGCAGCCGTTACCACGACAGTTACTTCTCCATGTATCCCGGCGTGTGGCGGCACGGCGACTGGATCACCCGCACCTCGCGCGGCACCGTCGTCATCCACGGCCGCTCCGACTCCACGCTCAACCGGCAGGGCGTGCGCATGGGCTCGGCCGACATCTACGAGGTCGTCGAGCGACTCCCGGAGATCCGCGAGTCCCTGGTCGTCGGCATCGAGGAGGCGGACGGCGGCTACTGGATGCCGCTGTTCGTCCGGCTCGCCGACGGGGTGCGGCTCGACGACGCGCTGCGCGGCAGGATCGCCGGCGCGCTGCGCTCCCAGCTCTCACCGCGCCACGTGCCCGACGAGGTCATCGAGGTGCCCGGTGTGCCGCACACCCTGACCGGCAAGCGCATCGAGGTACCGGTCAAGCGGCTGCTCCAGGGCACCCCGCTGGAACGCGCCGTCAACCCCGGCTCCGTCGACGACCTGACGGTGCTGCGCTTCTACGAGCGGCTGGGCGCCGAACGCGCCGCGGGGCGGGGGGAGTAGCGGCGGGCGGGGGAGCGGTGCCGGGCCCGCCTCAACCGCCGTAGGTCTGCGCCGACTCGGCGAGCACCGCCGCGAAGTCGGCCGCCAGCCGCACGCCGTCCGCGGGCTCCAGGTCGGCCGTGGTGATCCGCACGCCCGGCGCGCTGCCGATCCGGAAGCGCGCCCCGCCCGCGACCCACCAGCCCCGCGACCGCAGCCCGTTGACCACCGCCGACTCGTCCCGCACCGGCGCCCACACGTTGAAGCCGCTCACCCCGTGCGCGCCGATGCCGTGCCCGGCCAGGGCCGCCAGCAGCGCCGTGCGCCGCTCCTCGTAGGCGATCGCGGCCCCGGCCACCAGCGCCGTGGTGGCCGGATCCGACATCAGCCGCACGATCGTCTCCTGCAGCACATGGCTGATCCAGCCGGAGGTGAGCAGCAGCCGCCCGTCGTGCCGCGCGAGCGTGACCGGGTCGCAGGCCATCGCCGTCCAGCGCAGGTCGGTGCCGAGGTGCTTGGAGACGGTACGGACCTGCGCCCAGCGCCCCGGCCCGTCCTTCCCCGCCGTGGCCAGGGAGTGCAGCGGACCGCCCGCGGTGTCGGCGCTGTGGTCGTCCTCCACCACCAGCACGTCCGGCGCCGCGGCGAGCACCCCCAGCAGTTCGGCCCGGCGCCCCGCCGACATCCGTGAGCCGTACGGATTCTGCGCCCGCGGGCACAGGACGACCGCCCGCGCCCCCGCGCGCAGCGCCGCCCGCAAGCCCGCGGGCTCCATCCCCTCGTCGTCCACCGGTACCGCGAGGGTGCGCAGGCCCAGCGCCGGTACGAGGTCGAGCAGATGGTGGAAGCCGGGGTCCTCGACCGCCACGGCGTCGCCGGGCCGCAGTTCCACCGACAGCAGCCGCGAGACGCAGTCCAGCGCGCCGTGCGCGAAGGTCACCCGGCCGCCGGGCACCCCGTCCCGCTCGAACCAGGCCCGGGACAGCTCCTCCAGTTCCGCGAGCCGCGGCGACGCCCGGTGCGACCTGGCCCCCGGGGAGAGCCGCCCGGGCGGCACGAGGTCGGGCAGGAACGCCGGATCGGGGTGTCCGCCCGCGAGGTCGCGCAGTCCCTCGGGCACCCGCGGCGGGCGCCGCGAGGTCACCACCGGAGCCGGGGCCACCACCGTGCCGCCGCGCCCCCGGGTCACGACGATGCCGCGGCCGCGCAGCTCCTTGTACGCCGTCGCCACCGTGCCGGGACTCACGCCGAGCGTGCCGGCCAGGGCCCGGACCGGCGGCAGCGACTCGCCGGGTCGCAACCGGCCCTCGGCGACGGCCTGTTCGGCGGACGCGGCAATCTCCCTGGCCGTACCGCCCGCGATCGCATATTGTGTTGCCACAAGTCGAAGTATGTATCAATACAAAAGAGTTGGCAAGGGCCGGGCACCGGCCGCCACCGGTTTCGAGGGACGTGACGCCGTGCAGGGGGCACCGATCGTGCAGCGAGCAGCGAAGGCCCTGAAGATCCCGGAGATACCCGGCGGCCCCGACGGGCGCCGGATGCTGTGGATCAACCTCGTCGACAAGGTCGGCTCCGGCCTCTGGTACTCGGTCACCGCGCTGTACTTCGTCGTTGTCGCAGGGCTCGACACCGGCAGCACCGGCCTGGTGCTCGGCCTCGGCGGCGTCGCGGGCATCGCCGGCGCCCCGCTCGCCGGACGCCTCGCCGACCGGCTCCCGCTCACCCGCGTCCTGCTCGCCGTCCAGCTGCTGCGCGCCGCCTCCGGCCTGCTCATGCTGCTCGCCCACGGCTTCTGGCAGCTGCTGCCGCTCGTCGCGCTCGGCAGCTTCGGAGAACGCTCCGCCTCCGTCCTCACCAAGCTCTTCGCCGCCCGCGTCGCAGGCCGGGACCGCGCCCGCTACCAGGCCGTCCAGCGCACCGTCGTCAACGTCGGCTACACCGTCGGCGGCCTGGCCGCCTCCGCCGCCCTGGCCGCCGGCACCACCACCGTCTACCGCCTGCTGCTCCTCGGCGACGGCCTCTCCTTCGTCGTCGTCGCCCTGCTGGTCGCCCGCTGCGCCGAACCGCCCTCCGCCACCCGCACCGTCACCTCCCACGCGGCCGCCGGACCTGCGGCCCCCCGCACCCCGGGCGCGGCGGCACCGCGACCCGCCGCCGCGAGCCCCTGGCGGGACGCGGGCTACCTCGGCTACGCCGTCCTGGACGCCGCGATGTTCCTGCACGGCGTGGCCCTCACCGTCGGCCTGCCGCTGTGGATCCTCACCCGCACCGACGCCCCGCACGGCCTGGCCGCGAGCGTCTTCGTCATCAACACCGTCATCGTCGTCCTCCTCCAGGTCCGGATGTCCCGCTTCGCGGCCACCCCCCGCGTCGCCGCCGACTCGCTCCGCCCGGTGGCCGCCTGGCTGCTGCTGTCCGGCCTGGTCACCGCGGCCGCCGTGGTGCACGACCGGTGGGTGGCGACGGCCGCGGTGCTGGCCTCCGCCGTCGCCTTCACCGTCGTGGAGATGGTCCAGTCCGCCGTCGGCTGGGAGCTGTCCGTGTGCCTGGCCCCGGAAGAGGCCCAGGGCGCCTACGTCGGCGTGTACGGGCTCGCGCAGTCCGTCGCCCGCTGCGTCGGGCCGCTGCTCGTGACCTCCGTGGTCCTCGCCGGCGGGCCCGCGGGCTGGATCGGCTTCGGCGCCGTCCTCGCCGCCGCCGCGCTCCTCCAGCGCCGCCTGGTCCTGCGCCGCCTCGCCCGCCCGGCGCCGGTGCCGGAGGCGGCCGCGTTGTCAGTGGCCCCCGTTACAGTCGGTGAGCAGTAGAGATCACACCGATCCGCACGCAGGGGGAGCCATGCAGAACACCGGCCGCACGCAGGGGACCACCCAAACCACCACCGGCGCAAGGGCGAGCCGCACCCGTGACACTGCCCGCGAGCGCTCACGTACCGTCAAAACGGCACGGACCAGGGCGCGGCGCCGCCCGCCCGGCCGAGCCGGCTACCGCCGGGCACTGCGCCGTGAAGCCCCCACCGTGGTCGGACTGCTCCTCGACGAGCACGACTTCACCACCATGACCGGCTACCGGAGCTTCCCCTTCACCGACTACGGAACGTACCTGCGCCACCTCGACGGAATGCTCCGCTCCCTGCACGCCCAGGGCACCAGCATCGCCGTCACCCTCTTCGACCCCGACCGGTTCGCCGACCACTGCGCCGACACCCGCAGGCCACCGGACACCCCCGACGCCCGCGCCCGCTACACCGCCGAGATCAGCACCGCCGGCCCCGCCGTCCCCTACACCCGCCAGCCCCTCCACCGGCTGCGCGCCCGGCTCGCCCGCGCGGCGGACCTCCGCACCACCCGGGACCGCGCCGCCGACCTCCTCGCCGCCGCCGGCCGGTGCCCCGACTGCGGCGAGCTCTTCGCCCACTGCGCCTTCGACCTCGCCGCCCACACCCTGCTGCGCCTGCTCGCCGCCGCCGGCCCCGGCCGCCACCACCTCGTGGCCAGCCTGCCTCCCGACGACGGCCCGCCCCTGCTCGCCGCGGCCCAGGTCACCACCGCGGCCGACGGCGGCATCGACCTCGACGACGCCGAAACCACCGCCCTGTGCACGGTCATGGCCGCCGCACGCCTCACCACCCGCCCCGGCGGGCTCGTCCTGCGCACCACAGACAGCCGCGGCACCGACACCGTCCGCGGCTGGTCGCTGCACCGCGACGGAACGCGCCCTCTCACGGAGGCAGAGGTCTTCGACGCCTACTGCACCGACCCGGAGACCGGAGACGTCCTCCCGCCCGAGCCCGGAGTCCGCTACCGCGCGGGCCTCGACCTGCCGCCCCCGCACGCCGACACCGGACCGTACGACGGCTGACGGGCCGCCGGCGCGCCCCGGCCGCATCTGCGGAAGGGCGCCCCACCCGCAGGTGAAGCGCCCTTCCCGACATCCCGCGCACGGCGCCCTCACGGCACCGCCCACGGCCACCCGGCTACTCGCCGGACAGCACCGCCTGCACGGCCCGGCGCGCCTCGTCGGCGCTGTCGGTCGCCCGCGCGGCAGCCGCCGCCCGCTCGCACTGCGCGAGCGTGTGCTTCGCCAGCGTCGCCCGCACGTACGGAATCGACGCCGCACCCATCGAGAGGCTGGTGACACCCAGACCCGTCAGCACGCACGCCAGCAGCGGATCCGCCGCGGCCTCACCGCACACACCGCAGCTCTTGCCCTCGGCCCTGGCCGCCTCCGCTGCCAGCGCCACCAGGTCCAGCAGCGCGGGCTGCCACGGGTCCTGCAACCGCGCCACCGCACCCACCTGCCGGTCCGCGGCGAAGGTGTACTGCGCCAGGTCGTTCGTCCCCAGCGACAGGAACTCCACCTCCTGGAGCACCGACCTGGCCCGCAGCGCGGCCGACGGGACCTCCACCATCGCACCGAACTTCGCCGACAGCCCGGCCTCGCGGCAGGCGTCCGCGAATGCCTTCGCGTCCTGGCGGTCCGCCACCATCGGCGCCATGACCTCCAGATACACCGGCAACCCGGCCGCGGCCGTCGCCAGCGCCCGCAGCTGCCCGCGCAGCACCTCCGGGTGGTCCAGCAGCGACCGCAGACCCCGTACGCCCAGCGCCGGGTTCGGCTCGTCCGCCGGCGTCAGGAAGTCCAGCGGCTTGTCCGCGCCCGCGTCCAGCACCCGCACCACGACCCGGCCGCCGGGGAAGGCCTCCAGCACCTGCCGGTAGGCCTCGACCTGCTTCTCCTCCGACGGCGCCTGCGCCGAGTCGTCGAGGAAGAGGAACTCGGTACGGAACAGCCCGACGCCCTCCGCGCCCGCCGCCAGCGCGGCCGGCACGTCGGCGGGCCCCCCGACGTTCGCCAGCAGCGGCACCTTGTGCCCGTCCGACGTGGCACCCGGCCCGGACGCCGCCGCCAGCGCGGCCTTGCGCTCCTCCGCCGCAGCGGTCAGCGCCGCCACCTTCTCCTCGCCCGGCTCGACGAACACCTCCCCCGTACTGCCGTCCACCGCGATGACCGTCCCCTCGGACAGCTCGCACGCACCCGGCAGCGCCACGACCGCCGGCACCCCCAGCGCCCGCGCCAGGATGGCGCTGTGGCTGGTCGGCCCGCCCTCCTCGGTCACGAAGCCCAGCACCAGCGCCGGGTCCAGCAGCGCGGTGTCCGCCGGCGCCAGGTCCCGCGCGATGAGCACGTACGGCTCGTCGCTGTCCGGCACGCCCGGCATCGGCACGCCCAGCAGCCGTGCCACGATGCGGTTCCGTACGTCGTCCAGATCCGCGACCCGCCCCGCCAGGTACTCCCCGGCATTCGCGAGCAGCGCCCGGTAGGAGGCGAAAGCGTCGTAGACCGCACGTTCGGCCGTGCTGCCCACCGCGACCCGGCGTTCCACGTCCGCCAGCAGCTCCGGGTCGAGCGCCATCAGCGCCTGCGCCTCCAGCACCGCCTGTGCCTCGCCGCCGGCCAGATTGCCGCGGGCCTTCAGATCCGCGGCGACCGCCTCGACCGCCTGCCGCGCCCGGCCCTGCTCGCGTGCCGTGTCGCCGGACGCGATCTGCTTGGCTGGCGGCTCCAGCACCGCGGTGCCCATGTGCCGTACCTCGCCGATCGCCACTCCGTGGCTGACCCCGACACCCTGAAGCGTTGTCTGCATCGGTCGCGCCCTTACTTCCAGCTGAAAAGGGTGTCGCCGGCGGCCACGTCCACGGCCTCCACCAGCCCGGCCAGCGCGTCCGCGGTGGCCTCCAGTGCGACCACGGGGCAGATCGGCGACTTGCCCGCCGCCTCCACTCCCGCCGGGTCCCAGCGCACGACCGCGTCACCGCGGGCCACGGTGTCGCCCTTGGCCACGAGCAGTTCAAAACCCTCGCCGTTGAGCTGGACGGTGTCGATGCCAAGATGGGTCAGAACCCCGTGGCCCTCGTCGTCCACGACGACAAAGGCGTGAGGGTGCAGGGAGACGATCACTCCGTCCACCGGAGCCACCGCCTCACCGGGCTCGCGCACCGGGTCGATCGCCGTACCGGGACCCACCATGGCCCCGGAGAACACGGGGTCCGGCACAGCCGCGAGCCCGATGGCCCGGCCGGCGAGGGGAGACGAAACGGTCGTCATGAGGAAGCCTCCTAGGCGCGGAGTATCAAGGGCCGTCACTGCCTGTCACCGGACGGCCAGCCGCGACAGCAGCCTAAGTCATGGCAAGTGGTGATTCGGCCCGAGGCGTACCGTCCGCACACCCGTCCGGATCCCTACCCCCGATTTGCTCCGTGCAGAGCGGTCCAGTAGGTTGGCACGACCGTTTGGACGAGAACCCACGGAAACGTGTGTGCTTGGAAAACGGGTGGTAATTCCGACGGAAAGTCTTCTGATAGAGTCGGAACACAACGAAGGGAAAGCCCGGAGGGGCCGGTGAAACGGTCTCGAAGGAAGCTTCCGTTCCTTGAGAACTCAACAG
>NZ_JOHY01000085.1 GCF_000721495.1 Streptomyces sp. NRRL F-5123 | reverse complement strand
CACCCCTGAACGCCTTCCAGATCGCCTTCGAAGGCCGGCTCACCCCGGCCAACAACTGAACCCCAACAACCAAGATCAGCCGTTAACTGGACACACCCCTGTAGAACGTTCGGCTCTGTTCCGTAGTCGGTGGTGACGGCAGGTGAGGGGTGTCGTTGACGTGGCATGCGAGATGCCAACTCTCTGACCGCAGTGGTGTTTTCGGGGCTCTCGGCGCTGGTCATCGAGGATGTGGCGGATGACGGTGAGGTGATCCGGGTCATCGCACGGACCCGGGATGCTCCCGTGCCCTGCCCGGTGTGCGGGGTGGCGACCGAGAGGTTGCACGGGTATCACGTCCGGACGGTGGCGGATGTGCCGGTGGACGGTCGGCAGGTCGTGGCCCGGGTCCGGGTGCGGCGCCTGGTCTGTCCGGTCCTGAGCTGTCGGCGGCAGACCTTCCGTGAGCAGGTTCCTGGGCTGCTCGAGCGCCTTCAGCGCCGCACCACGCGTCTGACCAGGCAGGTCTCGAAAGTGGTCAAGGAGTTATGCGGGCGGGCGGCTTCCCGTCTCACCGGGTTCCTGGCCACGCCCCTCTCCTATGCCACATCCCTGCGCCTGCTGCGGCGCATACCCCCGCCGACGGTCCGCGTCCCACGGGTGATCGGCGTCGACGACTTCGCCCTGCGCCGCCGCCACCGATACGCCACGATCATCATCGACGCCAAGACCGGGGAACGCGTCGACGTCCTGCCCGACCGCGAAGCCGCCACCCTCACGGCCTGGCTGCGTGGGAAGAACGAGGTCGAGGTCGTGCGCCGGGACGCTCGGCCACCTACGCCGAGGCGATCCGCCGGGCACTGCCCGACGCGGTGCAGGTCAGCGACCGCTGGAACCTGTGGAAGAACCTGTGCGACAAGGTCCTGGCCGAGGTCCGCGCCCACGCCCCCTGCTGGGCCACCGTCAACCCACCCCGTCCCGGCGGCGTCCGCGAGCAGACCCACCCGCGAGCGCTGGCACAAAGTCCACACCCTCCTCGGCCAGGGCGTCGACCTACTCGAATGCGCCCGCAGACTGGACCTCGCCCTGAACACCGTCAAGCGATATGCCCGCAACCCTGAACCGTCGGCCGATCGCATCACCCCCCGCTACCGGCCCACCCTGGTCGACCCCTACCGTGACCACCTGCGCCGACGCCGGTACGACAACCCGGCAGTCCCCGTCACCCACCTCCTGCACGAGATCAGGGAACTCGGCTACACCGGCAGCGCCAACCTGCTGGTCCGCGACCTCAACCAGGGCCGCGCCGAAGGAAACCGCCCCGTCACCACCCCACGCCGCCTCGCCCGGCTCCTGCTCACCCACCCCGAGCACCTGCGGACCAACGACACCGACCTGCTCGCCCTCCTCACCGCGGCTTGCCCCGAAATGACCCAACTCACCGCCCTCGTCGGCGAATTCGCCGTCCTCCTGACGCCCACCGACGGCAACGACTCCAAGCTCACCGAATGGATCACCCAAGCCCGCGGCGCCGACCTGCCCCACCTGCACAGCTTCTGCAACGGCCTCGAACTCGACCGCGCCGCCGTCAATCCCGGACTGACACTCCCCTGGAGCAACGGCCGCACCGAAGGCGTCAACACTCGGACAAAGAGGATCATGCGGCAGATGCACGGCCGAGCAGGATTCGACCTCCTCCGTCACCGCATCCTGCTGCAGTGACTGCCACCGACCGTCACCACCGACTACGGAACAGAGCCGTTCACGAAGCTGTACAGGTCGTCGGAGGCGAGTCCGAGGATGAACGGTGCGGCGGGGAAGGCCAGGACGAACCCCAGCGTGGATCGGCTGCGCAGGCTCTCCGTCAGGACGTCGAGTGGGGCGGTGACGGATGGATCAGAGACAACCGACTGGTCCCGGAGGTTGAGCAGGGGGCCGCGTAAGTAGTTCCGGATCTTGTGCACGGACGGCAGGTCGGCGGCCGGCATAACACGCATCGCCGTATGGACGTCTTTTGCAGCGGTGCGCACTAGATCGCGGAGTCGTCGGAAATCCGGTACGGACAGGTCCACGAGCGATATCTGGTGGGCGAGGGCGAACTCCTGGGCATCCCGGCTGAATCCCGAGGTCGAGAAGATGGCGTAGTTGTAGCGGTACCGGGTCCTGGGCCAGGGGCTCCCCCTCAAGGCCTTCCAGGAGCTGCTGGCCACCTACCGGCAGCGCCGCCACGAAGCCGAGTCCGCCCCGCTGCCCGCGAGACGCTCGGCGAGCGCAGAGGCATCGAAATATCGCCACGCGGCACGCCCGGTCCCACACCACCAGCCCGCCAGGTCCGGTCCTCCGACGACCGGAGGAGCCTGGGTCACACGGCACCGGGGTTGATGCAGTCGACCGTCCCACTGTTCGGCAGGCCTTATGGCCTCGTCCTCGCGCGTGGGAAAGCTTTGTTCCACAGCAATCGTGGCATCACGGCGGTCTGCAATCACGCGATGGCAGACCGCCGTAATGCGCATCTATTTATCAATGATTCTCGGATCGAGCCCAATTCCTACAAGGTCACGCCTCACCTTGTCGATGAAATCTGAGATAGTCACACGAAGATCCGTCCATGCGAGAATCCGAGTGATCTTACCTGGCTCGAGACTTGATCCGACAATCCAACCGGAACCGACCTGACTGACAACCACTGCACCGGGTTCCTCGAACGAGAGCGACTGGAAGCAGAAGCCATCTTCCGGCGGCACCTCACCAGCCTCTTCCATCCATTGATTCAACTCTCGGGCCAACTCTGCAACGGGGAAGGAGCGTTCGGAGTAGACGACCTCGTCACCTTCCACGATCTTAAGGTCGGCTTCTACGTTGATCAGGAAATCAGCGAGAGTGCGTCCCCTCAGGTCCGGCGCCCCAAATCGGTCATAGTCGATCTTCATTCCCCCTCCTAAGGGTTGAAGGGGAAAGCGTTGATGACTCGACCATCATTTGCCACGACGACTCGAATTCCGGTTTGCCCCTTTGTACCGACAGTGCGCCCCATGTCAACCTCCAGCCTGAAGGTGGTGTCCTCATGGATGCCCGGATTGGGCTTGAATACTGCTTTTCCTGATCTGAGTCCCTCGGCAACCCACGACTGAGCCTCCGACTTATCCGCGGTGGCAAACATAGCGTACCTGCCCTCGAAGGAGGAGAGATGCTTGTCCTTCACAAAGATACTCCCAGAATCCTCCGCCGCCTTGTTGGCCGCCTTTGAGGCCATCTGAAGCGCACCATCCTCGACGCCTTCTTCGATTCCCCGAGTAACCAGGAGTCCGACTTCGTCCTCTCCCCCGGTGCCGATAGTCAGTGCGACCGTCCCGGCTGCTTTGGCGCATCCGCCCCAGGAGGGATTCGTGGCGCAGCCCACAACGTCAGAGGCTCCGGATGCGTGGTACAGGAAGCTGCCGATGCTGCTGGCGACGCTGCGCTGCTTCTTGACCTTGGCGGCTGCGGCAGCCCTTGCCGCCGCTGCCCTTCGGTTTGCGGCAAGGCGGTCGGTGTACAGCTTGTGCTCGTGCGCCGCGTACGCCTTGGCGTACTTGTCGTCGATCATGTAGTGGGCGGGGTTGGCCAGGTAGCGGTGGTAGCTGGTCTGGCTGGCCTTGTCATGCTTGGCGACCTGCTTCCACTTGTAGGTGCCGTTGCTGTAGGTGTAGCCGGCCGTCATGCCGCGCTGGGCGGCCCAGGCGTTGTCGCTGCTGACGCCGCCGTCGGTCGGGCCGAGGGGGATCAAACCGCTGGGGTCGGCCTGGGTGATGGGGTTGTCGCGGGTGTAGCTGTAGCCGTTGAGGAGCTGGTCGTCGGTGGCTTCGAAGATCGGGTCGAGGCTGATGAAGCGGCCGAGGGCGGGGTCGTACTGGCGGGCTCCGAGCTGGGTAAGGCCGGTGTTGGCGTTGTTCGGGGCGTTGAGGAAGCCGCGGTTGTCGAGCCAGGTGACCGCGCTGCCGCGAGTGTCGCCGTAGGGGGTGAACTGGCGCCAGGCCGGGGTCTGGGCGGTGCTGTCGAGGTAGAGGCCGCTGGTGCCGTGCTGGTCGGCGAACTCGAAGGAGTAGGCCGTGTTGAGGCCGGTACGCACGACGGTGCCGCCGCCGGGCAGGGGGAGGGAGCGCACGCCCGTGGTGGTGGTGCCGGTGAGGGTGAGCTGTTGGCCGGGCAGGTAGAGGGTGGTGGAGCTGGGGTCGGTCTGGACGAGGACGTTGCCGTCTGTGTCGTAGATGTAGTTGGTGGTGCCGGTCTTGCCGCCGCTGATCTGGGTGAGCTGGCCTGTGTTGTTCCAGGTCAGGGTCTGGTTGCCGTTGGCGGCGGTGTTGCGGGTGAGGGTGTTGCCCGCGTTGTCGTAGGTGTACGCGGTGGCGGTGGTGCTGCCGCCGGACGCCTGAGTGCTGGTCAGGGTGTGCGGCTGGCTCTTGCCGTTGCCGTCGTAGGTGTAGTTGGTGGTGGTGTCGGTGCCGCCGGTGGTGGAGTGGTCGACCTGCTTCTGGCGCTGGCCGAGGATGTCGAAGCTCCAGTTGGTCCAGTACGCGGTGCCGCCGGAGAGCTGGTCGCCGACCTGACTGTGGCCGGCCGTGGTGGGGGCGGCGGCGCAGGAGTCGGTGGCGGTCCAGGCCTGGGTGAGGCGGTCGAGCTGGTCGTACTGGTAGCACTGGGTCTCGGTGGCGGCGGTGTTGCCGAGGCGGGTGGAGACCTGCTTGGTGATGTTGCCGGACGGGTCGTAGGTGTAGTTCTGCTCGTCGACCTGGGCAGGGCTGTTGGTGCGGCTGACGAGTTGGTCGGTCAGCTGGCCGGTGTGGGGGTCGTAGGTGTTGGTGAGGTAGGCGAGGTTGGTGCCCATGCCCACGGTTTCCTGGGCGACCTGGCCGTAGGCGGTGTAGTTGGTGTTCTGGGCGTAGCCGTAGGCGGTGTCGGAGAGGCCGGACGGCAGGTCGAGGGCGGTGGTGTAGGTGTGGGTGACGACCTCGCTGGGGAGCCCGCCGCCGAGGGGGTAGCTGTCGGTCTGGAGGACTCCGGTGGCGCTGCCGTAGGTGTGCTTGAAGGTGTAGGTCTTGCCGCCGAGGGCCCCTTGGGCTGCGGGGATGGTGACGCCTTCGCCCAGGGATTCGCCGAAGACGTTGAAGCCGAGCTGCTGGGTGACGTAGGTGTTGCCGTTGTTGTAGCTGGTGGCGGTGGTGGTCTGACCGATGGCGTCGGTCACGCCCGCGTAGTTGTTGTCGTTGTCGTAGACCCAGGACGCGAGTTCGTTGCTGGTGGCCTGGTTGGCGGTGGTGGCGGCGTACTTGGCGGTCTGCCGGTCGAGGACGTCGTAGGTGTAGGAGACGCTGTTGCCGTTGGCGTCGGTGGTCTGGGTCAGGTTGCCGTTGGCGTCGTACACCATGTCGGAGGTGCCGGCGTCGGGGTCCTGCTTGGTGACGGCCTGGCCGAGCAGGTTGTAGGTGTTGGTCCAGGTGCTGCCGCCGCTGGTGGTGGTGGCCTGGTTGTTGTGGCTGTCGTAGCCGTAGGCGATGGCGTTCTTGGTGCCGCCGGTGACGTACCAGATGCCGGTGAAGGTGTTGGCGGGCCGGGTCAGGGTGGGGGCGGCGGAGTAGGAGTCGATCTCGGCGGTTCGGCCCAGAGGGTCGGTGCGGGTGGTCTTGACCGTGCCGCCGGTGGGCGGGATGACGGTGGTGGAGTCGCCGTTGTAGACGGTGACGGTTTCCTGCTTGAGCTGGGCGTACTGCTGGGAGTCGTCGACGACGGTGCGGCCCTGGCCGTCGAAGGTGTAGACGTCCTGGTCCGGGATCTGGGAGTCCTGGACCGAGACGAGGGCCAGGGCCGGGGTGGTGCTGGAGTCCCAGTAGCCGTTGTTGGTCTTGCGGACCCAGCCGTGGGAGTCGTAGACGGACTCGGTGATCAGGCGGCCGCCCTGCGGGGTCGGCTCCTGGATCTGGCGGTCGCGGCCGAGGGAGTCCTCGATGCTGACCGAGGTGGCGTAGCCGAGGGACTCGTTGAGCTTCTCGGTGGTGGTGCCGGTCAGGCCGGTCTGGGACACCGTGTAGGTGTAGATCGCGTCGGCGGGGGCGGTGGTGGGGCGGTTGTGCTCCCACACCGAGGTGGTGCGGCCGAGCGCGTCGTACTGGACGGTCGACTTGATCCCGTTGGCGTCGGTGGAGGTGAGAGTGAGACCGCGGGTGGGGTCGACGGTGGTGCCGGCGGTCTGGCCCTTCGCGTTGGTGGTGCTGGTGCCGGTGGTCAGGCCGACGCTGTCGGCCGTGTAGCCGGAGGTGGTCTTGTTGCCCTTGGCGTCGGTCGAGGTGAGGACGCGCCCGTAGGAGTCGTAGGTGGTCCGCGCGTTGTTCTGCCAGGTGAACGCGCCGCCGGTGTAGTCGGAGGCGGTGCGGACCATGGTGGCGTCGCCCTTGGTGGGCGTCGTGGTCTGCGGAAAGGTGGTGGAGAAAGCCGGGTCGTCGTAGAACGTCTCGGTGGCGGACACGACCCGCGCAGGCCGGTTGACGCTCGCCGGCGCAGCGAGGCTGTTGAACGCCTGGGGCACCGAGGAGATGGTGTTCTCGCTGAAGCCGGAGCAGGCGACCGAGTCGGTCTCCTTGGAGGAGACCAGACCGACCAGGTTCAACGTGGTGTTGGCCTTGGCGTAGCTGATGGCGGTGCACTGGTCGTAGCCGGTGTTCGCCGGAACGGTGTGCGTGTAGCTGTAGGTCGGCAGGCCGAAAGTGGCGCTGCTGGTGCCGGCGTCGTAGGTGGTGTCGGTCTCGGTGGTCTGCCAGACGGTGGTGCCGCCGTCGGTGGTGGCCTGGCGAGTCCAGGACTCTGCGGGAGCGACCTTGCCGGCGGTCAGGGCGGGCAGGCCGGTGCGGGTGCGGGTGGCCAGCGCGGGTGAGACCCAGTACGAGGTGATGGTCGACTGGTCGACCGGGCCGCTGGTGCCGTTGTAGACGGTGGTCTCGAGCGGCTGGCCGGCGAGCTGGTCGCTGTCGGGGTGGGCGCCGCCCTGGGAGTCGGTCACCGACACGGAGCGGGTGCTGCTGGAGGAGAGCCAGTCGCCGTCCATGCCGCGGTAGTAGGCGGTGACGGACTCGGTCTTGGGGTCGTTGTCGGTGCCGTCGCCGGTCTGGGCCTCGACACTGCCGTAGCCGCGGAACTGGCCCCAGGTGCGGTACTTGGCCTTGACGACCTCGTTGTCGTCGTAGTGCCAGGCCGCGCCGCCGCTGTAGGTGTAGTCGGTCTCGCGGGCGACCGAGCCGCCGGTGGTGTCCTGCTCGAGAACCTGGGTGACGGCGTACTTGTGGAACCAGTCGGTGATCGGGGCGGTGTAGTCCTTCGGGGTCCACGAGACCGGGTAGCAGGACTTGGTGTTGCCCGACGGCGACGCCGTGGCCACGTAGGTGGCGTCACACGCGTACGGGAGCCCGTAGGTGACCGAGGTGACTCCGCCGGTCTCGCTGGTGACGGAACCGATGCGGTAGCGGTACAGGCCGGGGTAGTTGGTGGTGTCGACGCGGTTTTGCAGGTCGGTACCGGTGAACTTGACCGCGGGCAGGGTGATCGGGGAGGCGGAGCCGCCCGCGCTGGTGTCGTCGCCCTTGTGGGTGAGGGAGGACAACCACAGGGTCGGGGAGGTGCCGTCGCCGGTGGCGGGCTCGGACTGGCCCAGGGTGTAGGTGTCCACCGTCTTGTAGGCGGAGGCGGCGGTGGAGTACTGCTGCACCTTGATCGAGGTCAGGCGCACGGTGGAGAAGTAGGAGGGGCTGTAGGAGGTGCAGGTGGCCCCGGAGGCGCAGATCAGGTCGTAGGGGACGTCGGGGTACTCGCTGGCGGCGTTGCTGGCCGAGATCGGGTCGCAGGTGGCGGCGGTGCAGCGGGCGGCGGTGGTGAACACAACTTGGTCGGGGACGGTGCCGAAAGCGTTGCCGTCGGTGAAGCCGTAGTCGATGCGGGCGAGGTGGGAATCGCGGACGTAGGAGGCGTTGTGGGCGCCGTTGTCCTCGCCGTAGTAGTTGGTGTCCTGGCCGTACCAGTAGGACATGGCGTTGCCGTGGACGTCGGTGACGTAGTCCAGGTGCCAGCGGTAGGCCATGGTGCACACCGAGGAGGTGAATCCGGCCGCGCTGTAGCAGGGGTCGCCGGAGTGCGCGGAGTAGACCGGCTCGGAGTCCACCGAGTTGGTCGTCGCCTTGCCCGAGGTCCAGCCCGGGAGCTGGTTGCGGCCGAAGGTGTAGGAGGTGCCGTCGCGGTCGGTGACGGTCCAGTAGTCGGTGTTGTATGTGCCGGTGCCGTTGTCGGAGCCGGTGACGTGGGTGACCTTCTCGCCGCTGCCGTCTGCGGCCGTCCAGTTGCCTGAGGAGTCCTTCAGCAGCGAGGTGGAGGAGCCGTTCAGCGACAGGGTCAGGACCGGGCCGTCGTAGCACATGTCCACGGTGGACGCCGGGGATGCCGAGCCGTCGGGGTTGTCGGAGCAGGAGGCGAAGCTCTGCTCGATGAATGAGTCCGGGGTGTTCCAGCCGTCGCCGGCCCAGGACGACTGGGCCTGGGTGGAGGCGGTCTTGCCGTCGATCGAGCCGGAGTCGTAGCCCAGCGACACGGTGGGCTTCAGGTCTCCTGAGGCGTCCGCGAGCTGGATGGCGTAGGAGTAGGTGAAGGAGCCCGTGGAGCCTCCGGTCGACCAGGAGCCGGACGGGCTGAGCGAGGTCGCGGAGTAGCTGCCCGCGCCGCCGCCAGTGCCGGCGGCGGCGGCGAGGACGGTGTCCGCGGAGGTGGCGACGGCAGTGACGAAGCCTGTCGTCGCCGCGGTGGCCGACGGCGTCGCCGTGGTCTGCGGGGTCACGGTCGGGGTGAGGCCGACGGTGGCCGAGACCGTGTCGGTGCGGGCGTCGCGGCTGGTGGTCAGCGGCTTCTGGGTGCGGCACTCGGCCTTGTCCGGGGTGGACAGCGCGCAGGCCGGCAACTGGACCAGGTGCAGCCGGGATGCGTAGTTGCCACCGTAGGCCTGGGCGAACTTGCTGTAGTCGAGGCCGACCTCCACGTCGCCCTTGCGCCCATCGGTGGAGCCGACGGTGAAGACCACACCCGCGATGCCCAACTTGGCTGCAGCCGTGTGGGGTTGGACGTGAACGGCGACGTCGGTAGGGCCGCTGTAGGTGCCCTTCTTCGGGGCGATGCCCTTGACCCACAGCGGGGTGGCGCCGGCCTGGGTCTTACCCTGCGTCCCGGTGGTGGGGGCGGTGAGCGTGGCCTGCGCGGAGTCGGCGCTGGGCCAGGCCGTCGCGGTGGCGCGGTAAGGGCGGGTGGTCTGGTCGGTGACCTTGGCTTTCTTCCCCTTGACGGCGGTCACGCCGGTGACCGAGGCCACACCGTGCACCTTCGGGGCCCCTGCGTGGCCGCTGGCCAGTGCGGGAGTGGTGCCGGCCAACATCGGGGCGGCCAGGGCGAGGACGGTCAGGGTGCCTGCCCACCGCCGTCGTGCAGGCGCTCCTTCCGGTCGGTTGTGCCGCCACGTTGTTCGGCCCATGGCCAACCCCGCCTTGTCTCTCTGATCCGCCACGCGGGCAGGACGTACTGCTGGCTGTTCGAAGCCAGTGCTGCGGCCGTGAATATCGCAGAAGGTCACACAAGTGTGGGTTGGGAGTTTCCTGGCATTTCAGACAAGTGGAGGTAATGATTCCGCAAAAGCTTCACCAGTGAACCCTACGAAAAACGAACATATGGTGACGAGCAGTCGCGTCTGCCTCGCCTTCACCATGTGGACTAGTAGGGCCTCTGGCCCAGGCGAGAGGTGGGTTCGTACCGATGTGACGGGACGAATCCGGCAAGATCGCAAAGTGAGTGGGGGATGCTCATCTTCTTGGGGTTCAGGCGGCCGACGGCCTGCGTACAGCGCAGCGGTGGACGTATCGGCAGTCCGCGCCCCTGATGACGTGCCGCCGCACGCGCTTTGCGTCAGCCCGACCCCGGCGTTGGTACCGGTTCTGCTGATCTGGCAGGCCGCCGTTTCCCGAGCCGACCGTATGACCCGCTCGCCCGAGCACCCTTCCCCCGTCGACCCGGGCCCAGTCCGGCGGCTTCGAGCACCACCAGGAGCACCACCTTGTCCAGAACCGTTTCCCCACGGCGCCGTGCCGTCGCGGTGGCTGTGGCGTCAGCGCTGGGCGCGCTGTCGCTGGCTGCCGCGATTCCACCGGCGCAAGCTGCTCCGAGCGGCAGTGACACGTCCAAGACGGCCCTGGACGAGGCTCATGCCTCGGCCAAGGCCCGGGAAACGGGCAAGAAGGTCGCAGTCGACCTGGCCACGACCCCGACCGAGACCGAAACGGCCAACCCGGACGGTTCGTTCACGCTCACCCAGTCCGCGCAGCCGATGCGCAAGTACGCCGACGGCGCGTGGAAGGGCCTGGATGCGACGCTGACCCGCAACAGCGACGGCAGCCTGTCGCCGAGCCTGTCCACGACCGCCCTGACCCTGTCCGGGGGTGGGAAGGGCCCGCTGGCAGTCATGAAGGACCTGAGCCGGTCACTGGCGCTGACGCTGCCCTCCTCCATCCCGGCCCTGCCTGCCCCCACCGTGTCCGGCGACAGCGCGACCTACGCCGAGGTGCTCCCCGGGGTGGATCTGAAGGTGACCGCCGACAACCAGGGCGGCTTCTCCGAGGTTCTGGTCGTCAAGAACGCCACCGCGGCAGCGAATCCCGCGCTGGCGACCCTCGACTTCACCACGCATGCCAAGAACGTGTCGATGGCCACCGACGCGGCCGGCAACATCACGGCCAAGGATGTGCGCGGCCGCACTGTGTTCGCCGCGCCGGCGCCCACGATGTGGGACTCCGCCGACACCACCGCTGCAGCCCCTGCCGCCACGACCTCCGCCACCACGCCCGGCGAGGCTGCGGCGCGCGACGGGCGCCCGGCCAAGTCGAGCACCGCCGCACCGGGCCGCAGCGCACACGTCGCCGGAATCAAGGCCCACTACAGCGACGGCAAGATCCAGCTCACCCCCGACGCGTCCTTGCTGACCGGCAAGTCGACGGTCTTCCCGCTGTACATCGACCCGTCCTACAGCGCCGGCGGCGGCGTGCTGCAGGCGTGGACCTACGTCGCCTCCGACTACCCCACCACCAGCTACTGGAAGACCACCAGCGCGGCCGGGCTGCGCGTGGGCTACCAGGGCTGGGAGTCCCCGTACTACACCGGGCGCACCTTCGCGCAGATGTCGGTGGACAGCCGGATCTACGGAGCGCAGATCCTGTCGTCGACGTTCTACGCCACCGAGACCTACGCGCCCTCGTGCACCGGGAAGCCGGTGGAACTGTGGCTGACCGGCGCCATCTCCTCGGGCACCACCTGGAACGCGCAGCCGTCCTGGTCCTCGAAACTGGACACGCAGACGACCGCCCACGGCTACAACAGCTCCTGCCCCACCGCCTCGGTCGGCTGGGACGCCAAGAGCGCCGTGCAGTCCGCCGCCAACGGCTCCCGGGCGAACATCACCCTGGGCCTGCGGGCCTCGGACGAGGCGGACCCGTACGGGTGGAAGAAGTTCGACCCCTCGACGATGACGATGACGACGACGTTCGACCACAAGCCGAACGTCCCGACCAACCTGACCACGTCGCCCGCGAGCACCTGCACCAGCAGCCTCAAGACGCTGGGCGACGGCGACATCACCCTGTCCGCCGGCGTCTCCGACACCGACGGCGGCACCCTGAGCGCCACCTTCGACGTCTTCAAGACCACGGGCGGTGCGAACATCACCACCCAGACCGTCAGCTCCGCCTCCGGGCACAACGCCGTCTACACCCTGAGCCAGGCCAACCTCGACAAGTGGCTGGGCACCACCGCGCCCACCGGCGTGTCCTGGAGAATCTCCTCCGTCACCGACGGCACCTACGCGGTGGGGCCGTCCAAGACCTGCAGCTTCACCTTCGACCCCACCCGGCCCGGCGCGCCCACGGTCAACGACTCGGACGGCAAGGACTGCAACGACAGCACGTCCACCGTCGCCTACCAGGTCAGTTCCACGGCCACGTTCAGCGTCAGCCCCAACACCAAGGGCGTCGCTCCCGCCAGCTACCTGTACCAGCTGAACGCCGGTGCACCGATCTCCACCACCGGGTCCATCACCCTGAAGCCGACCCGGGGCACCAACGTCCTGACCGTCACCTCAATCTCCTCAGGCGGGAACGTCGGCGACACCCGCACCTGCTACGTGTACGCCGCTCCGCCCACCACTCCTGCCGCCGACGGCGACCTCAACGGCGACGGCACCGCGGACCTGACCGTGGTCGGCAGCCAGGCCGACCTGCCCCCCGGCCTGTGGCTGGCCAGCGGCCGCAGCAGCGCCCAGGTCGCCACCGCCGCCACCCAGCTCGGCGCGTCCGGCACCGGTGTCAAAACCGAGGGCAGCGCCGCCGACTGGAACAGCACCCAGGCCGTCACGGGCCACTTCAACACCGGCTCCGGCTTCAACGACGTCGTCGACTACAACCCCGCCACCGGCCGGGGCTTCCTCCTCAACGGCAACGGCGACGGCTCCCCCTTCGCCACGCCCACCAGCGACAACTCGACCCTGCTGCAGGGCGCGCCGTTCACGGACCAGTACGGGCACCTGGCCACGAGCATCGCCCCCGGCGGTGGCCTGTACAACACCCTCAACGGCTACCCCGCCACCGGGTACCCCGACCTCCTGCTGGTCATCAACGGCCAACTGGTCGACGAGGGTTCCAACCCCGCCGCGGGCGCGTTCACCGGACCCGACAACGCGGTGCCGATCTCCTCGACCAACCCTGCTGGCAGCGGAGACTGGAACGGATGGACCCTCGCCACGGCCCAGCTGAACGGGCTGCCCGCGCTGTACGCCCGTGACACCAGCAGTGGCGCGGTGTACTACTACAGTCCGACCGACCTGGAGAACCTCGCCTACGGCAGCACCGTCACCCCGGTCCAGGTCGCCTCCAGCGGCTGGACCTCGGCCGCGGCCCCCGTCCTGCAGGCCGCCGACCTCAACGGCGACGGCACCCCGGACCTGCGCAAGGTCGACGACGCCGGCAAAGTCACCGCTTACCTGTTCAATGGCACCACCCTGACCGGGCAGAGCGGCCAGACCCTCACCAGCGGCACCCACAACTGGTCGCTGGCGGACTACACCACCACCACCGCCACCGCGGCGGACGCGGCCACGAGCGGCCCGCTCACCCTGACCGGCGCCGGCGGGATCACCGCCAACACCGGCGACCTGTTCGACCCCGACATCGCGCTCGACCAGAGCAAGTCCGGCTACCTGCACACCACCGGCAAGGCTCTCGACCTCACCCAGAGTTTCACGGTCTCCGCCTGGGTGAACCCGACCGCCAACAACACCGCTGTCCTGTCCCAGAACGGCAGCGCCGACTCCGGCATGGTCCTGTCCGCCACCACCGGCGGCTGGCAGTTCGCCCTCAACACCGGTGCCGGCACCGCCTGGAGCTTCCACTCCGTCACCGGCGGAACCGTGCAGCTGGGTGCCTGGACCCACCTGACCGCCACTTATGACAAGCCGACCGGGGTGATGAACCTCTTCGTCGACGACGTCTTCGTCGCCACCGGCACCCACCCCGCGCCGACCACGGGCGCCACCGGCAACTTCGAGATCGGTGCCGAGCAGCACGACTCGGCCGGCAGCGCCTACTTCGACGGGCAGATCGCCGGCGTCCAGACCTGGAGCGGCAGCGTGCTGGCGCCCAGCCAGCCCTACACCCCTGGCAGCTACCACCAGTCCGTCACGCCCACCCGCGTGCTGGACACCCGCTCGGCCAGCGGCCTGACTCACACTCAGGGAGTCACTGCCGGCACCAGCACCGTCCACCAAGGCTCCGTCACCGCCCTGCAGATCGCCGGTGACGCCGTCAGCCCCTCGGCCAGTGGCGCCCCCACCACCATCCCCAACTCCGTCAGCGCCGTCGCCATCGACGTCACCGTGCTGAACCAGACCGGGGCCGGCTTCGTGACGACCTACGCCGACGGAACCCAGCGGCCCATCACCTCTTCCAACAACTACGCCGCGAACACCACCGTGACCGGCTACCAGATCGTCCCCGTCGGCCTCGACGGCAAGATCGACCTCTACACCGCCGGAAGCAGCACGGACACCGTCGCCCTGATCGTCGACCTGACCGGCTACTTCACCACCGACGCGGGCCTGACCGGCGACCAGGGATACACCCCGCTGACCACGGCGACCCGAACCCTGGACACCC
The DNA here is from genome assembly GCF_000721495.1 of Streptomyces sp. NRRL F-5123. Taxonomy (GTDB): domain Bacteria; phylum Actinomycetota; class Actinomycetes; order Streptomycetales; family Streptomycetaceae; genus Actinacidiphila. Next base: position 5,473 of record NZ_JOHY01000085.1, on the reverse strand, counting down.
GGAGCAGCATCGCCAACACCTCCGGACTGAGCGGCACCGGAACCGTCCCGGGCAACACCACGTTCACCCTCAAGATCCAAGGTGTCGGCGGTGTCCCGGCCAACGCCACCGCGGTCGCCGTCAACCTGACGACCGCCGGGGCCACGGGAGCCGGCTACCTGGCGGCTTACGCCACCGGCACCTCCCCTGCCGCTGACACCGCCCTGACCTACGACACCTCCAGTGCCCTGTCGTCCATGGCGGCGGACGTGCCGGTGGGAACCGGCGGCACCATCACCATCTACAACCACGGCAGCGCCACTGCCGTCATCGTCGACGTCTCGGGCTACTACACCGCCGGGGCCGGCGGCCAGGCCTACCACCCGGTCAACCCGACCCGCCTCGTCGACACCCGCAACGGCACTGGCGGCACCAGCGCCGCACCGATCGCCTCCATGGGTACCTACACCGTGAGCACCGCGGACACCCAGCAGGTCACCACAGCGACCGCGCCGACCTTGGCCACGGTGCTGACCGTCACCAACACCGGGGCGGCCGGCTACGTCAACGCCTACCCCACCGGGGCCACCCAGCCCTCCACCTCCAACATCAACTTCTCCGCCAGCGACATCATCGCCAACCTGGCGCTCACCCCGACGAGCGACACCGACCAATTCAGCCTCTACAACCGCAGCAGCAGCACCCTCGACCTCATCGTCGACTGCAGCGGCTACTTCTCCTGACCCGCCGCCCCGCACCCCGCGGGGCCCGGTGACCGCCCCGCGGGTAGGCGCGCTCCTGCCCGCCTACCCGCGGGGCAGTGACGTCCTCCTCCCCCACCGGCGGCTCGTCAACCCCTGGACGTCGCCGCGGCGGACGTCCCCGATCAGTACGGCCAGGCGCCGGGTACGCCCGGTGTCAGCCACAACCCATGCCAGCAGTACCAGCACGGCCGCGACCGGCACCGCCGCCACGGCCTGGTGCAGGGCGATGTCCTGCTCGCCGCCGGCACGGCCAGCAGCGTGGGCGGAGACGGGGAAGAGCAGGGGGACGAGGAGGAGCGGGCAGGCGCCGAGGGCCGCCCGCCATGCGTGGGGAAGCTTTTTGCCCAGGAACTGTCCTGGCGAAGCGGTTCCGCATGGGCAGGTCGTCGGGGAATCACCGGGATGGCCCCGTGGGCGAACGGTTGCCGCGTACAGTCCGGCCTATGAAGGCGGAACCGGAGCTGACCGACGACGAGCACCTGCGGGCCCTGGCCGTGCTGGAAGCCGTCCTCGGCAACGACGACACTGCCTTGAACGTCCTGTCCCGCCGCGGGTCCGCAGGGCCGGGAGAGCGCGCGCTGCCGGAGCTACTCGCCGCGTACGGGCACCACGCGATGCACCACATCCTGCTCGCGTCCTACGACATCGACGCCGACCACGACCCCGCCGAAGCCGGCCGGCACGCCGCGGCGATGGACCGTGACCCGTTCGCCCGCCTCGTCCACGTCCTGATCGACACTCTGCACCAGCAGGCCGCCCTCGCCGGCGACGACCCCGCCACCGCCAAAGCCATCGGCGCAACGATCCTCAAGACCTTCGCCGCCTTCACCGCCTTCCCCGACCACACCCCCGGCCGCAGGAACGAACCGGCCCTCGACACCCCAGAGGACGCGCAGGCCTTCCTCCAGGCACTCCGCGACGAAGTCCTCGCCCGCATCTGACAGCACGCCCCCGCATCATTCCCGCAGATCCACGCGGTGCGGGTCGTCCCACATCAAGACGAGTTCCTCCACGCGGCCGGCCCGCTCCTCGAGGAAGGTCTCCTTCTCCCAGCTCTGCATCTCCCGCTCCTGCTCCCGGCGGTCGGCCTCGGCGCGGCCGGCGCTCCGCCTCACCCTCCTCGCAGGCCGCCCGCAAGGGCGTCGCACTCGCGGTCGCCATCACAGGGGCGGCGGGGCAGCGTGGAAGTTCTCCCCGCCGTAGAGAGACTCGTAGCGGATCTCAATACGGAGGCGGCCGGCGACCATTTCCCAGAACCAGGCGTCGGCGGTGTCGTCGAACGGGTCCAGGAGTAGAAGGTATTTTTTGTCGCCGGGGAGAAGGGTGGAGCCGGTGAAGAGAGCTGAGATCACTGGTTCTCGCGGCGCGCCTGCGAAGACGTGGTGGAAGGCTGACAGATTCCACTGACCCAGGTGTGTGCCGTCGAAGTAGACCTCGGTGCTGGTGACGAGCGCGGGTCCGAGGCCCGCGTTGACCGCCAGCAGACCCGCTCGATGGTCGGGCTTGAGGCGCACTTGGTGCACTCGAATCAGCGGGCGTACCGACTGACGGTTGTGCCGGATAGTACTTCGGGACTGTACGACCGACACCCATAACGAACCCAACGCGACAACAGTCGCGCTCCCTGCCACCAGTAGCTCAGCGCTCACGTGTCCCCCACTCCGCCTTACGGCGGTTCTTTCCCCGTCCGTAGCTGCCTGACTCACACACCAGGCCGACGTTGCAGCGGCTCTGGTGCACGACCAGATCCGCCGATCCGCCGTGAGCTTGGTCGGCGCGCCTCCGCGCGTTGTCCACGAACATGCCCAGCTTGTGGGGTACGCCCGCCGCTGTGAGCGCCGGCGGCGTGACCAGTGGTCCGCCGCCCGAGAGGGCAAGGCTCTGAGACCGGCCGGGCAGCAGGAACACGGACAGACGGCCCTCCCCCCGAGGCTCCGGTTGACAAGAGCGACCAAACGCGCACCGCTCCCTCCTACGCCTTACTCGCGTCTCGCCAAGCGCGCATTCGGCTCCTGACTCTGTTGTGCACCGTGGTCGCGCTGTGGATGAACGAGGCGAGGAGCTGGCCGTGCGTCGGGGCTGGGAACCGGACGACCTGGTTGAGGTCTGGACGCTGCTGGAGGAGGACCAGGATCGGCTCCGTAACAAGTGGGGGCGAACAGGCTCACCGAGGCAGACCGGCGCGGCCTCTCCCCTCTGTTCTGGACCCAGGTGAACCCCTATGGCAGGTTCGAGCTGAACATGAACCCCCCTGCGCCTCGGCCCGCTTCTGCCGCAGCAGCGCATGCCGCAGGATCACGCCGAGCGAACCGAGGATGCGACGGCGCCTTGATCCTTTCGTTCCGTGCCTGCTCAATCGGCGCAGGTCTCAGCTGTCTCCAGAGGGGCGACTGTGCCGTTCAACACCGAAGCCGATGCCGGAGTTGCCGAACGGGACGAGTGGCCCTATTCGCCGGCCGTCGGGGTCGGACCGCTCCGGTTCGGCAAGACCGTCGACGAAGTGGTCGAGGCGGCTGAGATGCTCGGCCAGTCGGGCGTCAGCGAGTGTTCACCGGGCCCCGCGATCTTCTCGCCGACGTGGAAGATCGAGGTCCATCGTCGCGGCGTGGCTCCTTCTGCGCCTGCCGTCACCGCCTATGTGAGCCAAGCTGTGGGGCTGTTCTGCGTGGCTGCCGACGCCGTGCCCCAGGTCGCGCACGACGGACTCACGCTGGTCGGAAGAGACCTGTCGGAGCTGGAGCGCGACGCGATCGCTTATGCCGAGACAGTGGACGGGCACTTCCGCTACACGCCCGAGGGCTACGCAGGACCGGATGATCCCGGGGTCGTGATGCGTGGACAACGGGTCGGGCATGTCCTCCGATCGCGTCCGTTGTTCATGGTGACGCGCGACGGCGCGTATACCGAATGGGACTCGCTGCCGCACGAGGAGTACCGCAACGGCCAGTTCCACGCCTGACTCGATGTGGCTCATGACGGAGCAGCGCGGCCGTGATTCCGGGCTGACGCGGGCCGACGGTGCCGCTCGCGGCTCCCGTCATGGCGCCGGATGTCTATAGAGCTCGTCCTGTCCGCGTCAGCGGCCGGTCTGCTCGTGGGCGACGGCCGGCCCGAGCCCGGCGGGGAGGTTGCCGACGACGAGGGACACCGCGGCGTCCGCGGTATTTGCGAACCCGAGGACCTCGGCACGGCGAGGGCCGCGGACGCGGAACCGCCCGTCATGCAGCGGGTCTACCGACGGCACCTGGATTGACCAGGGGTAGCTCGTGAAGCTGCTGAAGTTCAGGTTGTAATGGCTGGTGAAAGGGTAGAGCTGCCGCAGCCTCGGTTCCGCTCCGGCCGCCTCAATCAGGGACACGATGCCCGGGTAGTCAGTGCCCGGCTTCAAGATCTCGTGCCGCATGTGATGCCACTGCCAGACGAGCAACAGCTGTTGCCAGCGCGCCTCCACGGTCGCCGAAGGTCCGAGCTTGCGGGCCGCTGCGAGATCGGGAAGTTGCGGCCTCGGCGGGATGCTGGGCGTCTGGCAGGGACCGTCGGGGCTGATCGTCACGGTGTGCTGCCCCCTTCTGTCAAGCGTGGATTGGGAAGGATCCCTGGAACGCCAGGCGACCGTCGGCGTCATCGCCGATGCGGGAGAGGACTTCGTCGAATGCGATGAACTCCTCCCATGCCGCCCGACCGGTCTCTTCGGCCAGCCGGGCAACGACAAGGTCCTCCAGGTCGGAGACGCGCTTGTTCTTCCAGATCTTGTCGGCGAGGCTCACCAGGAGGTCCTCCAAGCCGACACCGGGCTCTGTCCACGACGCGTGTGTCGCGGCGAAGCGGGCGAGCTCCGGGCTGACGCCGCGGCCAAGTAGAAGAGCCTGTCCAGCCTCCTCGTGCGCCGCACCGGGCCCAGAGAGCTCGGAGACGTGCACGGTCTTCCCGATGTCATGTGTCGCGGCGCCGAAGAGCACCGCCTCGCGGTCGAAGAGGACGGCCGGGTAGCGCCTCCCGATCCAGTCGACCAGCTGGTGCGCGACATCGTGGACGGCTCGCAGGTGGGCTGCCAGCCGCGGCGGACTTCCCAGCTCGATCAGGAGCTCTACGACGCGATCGGGTAGCGGCCACAGCGGTGGGTCGACGGTGCGACTCATGGCCCTCGACAAGGCAGTGTCGGTCGTCACCGCGTCAGGGTACTGACCGCGGCCCTCTTTGTGTTCGCTAGGGGATCCCTCACCGGGACAACCGAGACTGCTTTCCCGAACCGCTCGACTGCGCAAATGCCATCTCGTCGGTGGGCCCCTTTCGGCCCCGGGAAGCACCGCCAGCCCCCCGGCACCCTCGCCACCCGCGGCAACTTCGCTTCCGGGCTGGGGGACAAGGGGGACGCGCCGGCCTGGTGGCACACGACCCTGGCCTTTCCCGGCAGCACGGTCACGCCGGAGAGCGCCCGAGCCCTGCATGCGGGACTGCGCGACCAGCGATTCCACTTCCTCCTCAAGGACGGCGGACTGCGGCTGCGCACGGAGTACCTGATGTTCGACCTGCTCGAAAAGCTCGTCGCCGACGGGCAGATCCGCAGCTGGACCAGCGGCATCTACGAACCGGAGACCCACGCGTTCGGCGGCCCCGAGGGCATGGGCGTCGCACACGAGCTGTTCTGCGCGGACTCCCGCGACGCCCTGCCGCAGATCGGTGTCCCCGGAGGCCGCGAGCGCTCGATCCTGCTGCTGTCCGCCATGTTC
>NZ_JOHY01000084.1 GCF_000721495.1 Streptomyces sp. NRRL F-5123 | reverse complement strand
TCAACCATCGGCCCCTTCACCCCCAGAGCCGCGGCGAGTCCCGTCACCGCGGCTCCCCACAGCTCGGGGATCAGTCGGTGGCCATTCCTCTGCGCCGGACACCAGCCCGACGCTGGGATATTGCAGACCAGTTCCAATGAGCTACACCATTTCCACGGACGCAGCCCCGGGTCATGCTGCCTGGTGCCGTTCTGCCTGACCACAGCGCCTGTGGCCGGTCAACCGAATACTCTCTCGTACTACGTCGTCCAAAGGCGTCCGGCCACGGACTGGCCACGGGAGACACCGGATGCCCCGCACCCCGGGGTTGTCGCCCCTCTACAGGAGGCGCCTGCTATGGGTTACTGAAGGACACCCGCCTGTGGCCGGATCAACCGACGGCGCGGAGTCGTTCGAGGAGTTCGCCGACTTCTGCTGTATCCGCGTACTGCGAGACGACCTCCCGGTCGCCCCCGGCGCCGCCCACCTCTTCGGGAGCCCGGCGCCCTGGAGGAGGTCACCCGTGCGGCGCGCGACTGGTCCACCGCCCACATGGCACCGGCTGGTGCAGGCCGATGAGTACGCCGTCCGGGACCGGACCCAGCAGCTCAACGGACTGCCAGGCCACGCGTTTCCGGCGGATGGTCGGCGGGTCGGCCAGTGGCTCCGAGCCCGCTGGGATGCAGCCGGTCGGGGCACCTTGCGCCCCTCAGCGGCTCTCCCGGTTACTCACTCCTCCACCGGGGTGTGGCCGTGCATGGCGAAGCGGGCGGAGCACTGCGTGCCGGACGCGTCGTTCGCGTTCCAGACGCAGATCCACATCGTGGTGCCGACGTCCGAGACGAAGTTCGTCTTCGCAGCGCCCCAGGAGGCATGGAAGCCGTACGCGACGCCGTCGCTGCGGTAGAGCATGGCATTGCAGGTCTGGCTCAGGGAGGTGTTGAGCACGCCTGCGAGCTCGCCGGATCCGTTGTCGTCCAGCCAGGCGGAGCAGGCGGCGTCGTTCCCGACCCAGCTGGTGTCCGCTTCGGAACCCTTGACCTGGTCCGGGTCTTCGTTGCCGCTGATCCCGGCGATCTGCCGTGCGGTGGGGCGTGCGGCGACTGCGGTGGATGCGGTAATGGCGGGGGCCGACGGCTTGGTGGGCGCGCCGTCCGGCGGGGCGGTCGTGTGCGTGCCGACCGGGACGCCTGGGGTCAGGGTCAGGGTCGGGGGCGCGGACTCGGCGGTGGGCGAGGCCGGACGGCTCGGGTTCGCGGAGGACGCCCGCGTCGTACCGGCCACAGGTTCGACGGTCGCCGGTGATCTGCCGGGTGAGTGGGCGGTGCCCTTCTGCGAGGGTCCGGACGGAATGAGCAGGAACGCTGCGCCAGCAGCGACAGCGAGCACTACGACGGCCAGGAGCAGGCGTCTGCGCGGGCGGCGGGGTAACACGGGGATCGTGGGCAGGGTCCCGGCCTCCGTCGACCCCGGAGGGTCCGCGGCATCCGGGGGGCCCGCAGCCAGGTTCGGCGGCGGTACCGTCTCCAGCTTGCCGACCGGCGTCGTGGCGAAGGCACGTCGCGAGGCGATGCGCGACATGACCTCGGAGGGCCAGGACGGGGGCGGAACGGACGGGTGCGCGCGGACCGCTTCCACCACCTCGCCGGCGGTGGGGCGGGCTTCAGGCGCGGCGGTGAGGCAGGACCCGACCACAGCGGCCAGGCTCGCGTCCACCGCGCGCAGCGGCTCGACGTCGGGGACGGCCCCAGGCGTGCGGCCCGAGGCCGCGTAGAGCAGCAGCGCCCCGAGCGCGTAGACGTCCGCCGGCGCGTCCACGTCCTCGTCCCCGGTCTGCTGCTCCGGCGCCGAGAATCCCTGCGTCCCGTAACCCCCGCCGCCCCTGGTGAGCCTCGTCTGGTCCGCTGCGCGCGCGATGCCGAAGTCGATCAGCCTCACACCGTCGCGCACCAGCATGACGTTGCCGGGCTTGACGTCGCGGTGCACGATGTCGAGCGCGTGCACGGCGCGCAGTTGGGCGGCTGCCTCAGCCAGCAGAAGCCACAGCGCCTCGACGGGCAGCGTGCCGCGCAGCCGGACCGCTTCGTCCACGGTGAGTCCGGGAATGTACTCGGCCGCGAACCAGGGGCGTTCGGCCGTGCCGTCGCTCGCCAACACCCGCGGCCCGACCCCGACCGGCACGCGGTAGAGAATGCCCACCTCGCGCTCGAAGCGCTCGCTGGAGACCAGCCGCGGCCGCACGCGCTTGACGGCGGCGTAGCCCTTGTCCGACGCCCCGAGGTAGACCTCACCCATGCCACCCGTGCCGAGCAGGCCGATGATGTTGAAACTGCCGATCTCCCGGGGATCGTCCGGGCCGAGCTGTTCGGCGATCGTGCTGTCCATCATCAGCGGTTCCTCGGCTGCTCGCGCTCACGGCGGGCATGTCGTCGCCCAAACCGGGGCCACACGATACGCGTTGGCGGCGGACGCGCGCGGCCGACGTACAGGACCCACACATTTCCGATATCCGCGCGCCGAATGCGGCGGGAGGACCGGTCCTCGCAGTGCGCTCATACACTGGCGCGACCCGAGCCGGAGGTCTGTGAAATGAAGTCCGGAAACTTCCCACCCCAGATACTGCCGCCGGGGAGTCCCTCCGGCAGGGTGCCCTCGGCGCCGCCCGGCACGATCTTCGTGCTGGGTCCGGAAGGCGGGTACGCCGTGCCGCCGCGCCGGTACACGCTGCTGTTCGGGCGCGACCGCGAGGACGTGCATGTGGCAGTCGGTGTCGACGACCCGACCGTCAGCCGCCGGCACGGCGTATTCACCTGCACGGGTGTGGGCGGCGAGTGGTGGCTGGCCAATACCGGCAGCCTGCCGATCGAACTGCCCGACGGAGCGCTTATGCTCACCGGCCACAAGCGGATCATCGCATCCGGGTACACCCCGCTGGTGATCAACTCGTCCAAGCAGCGTTCGCACCTGGTGGAGGTCCGCGTCGTCGACCAGGACGACCGGCACCCGCGCGCCACGAGCAGTGCGAAGACCGTGGATCCCGAGACAGTCTACGAACTCTCCCCCCAGGAGCGACTGGTGCTCACCGCGCTCGCCCGGCGCTATTTGGAGGGCCACGACACCTTCCCACTCCCGCTGACCTGGGAAGAGACTGCCCGTCTGGCCAACGCCTCGCCTTACGCCGCCAAGTCCTGGACCTACAAGTCGGTCGCGAACACGGTCGAGGACGTACGCGAGCGGCTGCACCGGCGGGGCGTGCGCGGGCTGCTGCGCGACGAGGTCGGCGAACCGGTCGGCTCGGTGCTCAGCGTCAACCTGATCAGGGAACTGCTGAAGACTGCGACACTGAACACCCAGGACCTGGAACTGCTGGCCGAACGGGACTGAGCGGAGCACGGCGCTGCGTGCCCCGGCCGAACGTCGGCCGAGGCACGCGGCGTTGCTCAGTCCCCGGCGTCACCGGCGATTTCGCGGGAGGGTCCGGAGTTGTAGGTGACGTGCATGGTCCCGTGTTCGACGGCGAAGACGGACCCCTGGCCCTCCGCGGAGTTCTGCTGGTGCGGTTGGGAATGCCCGGGGCAATGCGTCGTGCTCGTCACGTGGTTGTCGTCGCCGACGACGAAGGTGCCGGAGACGTCTCCGACGTTGATGTCCCGGTGTCCGGGTTCCGTAGGCATGTTCGGCCTCTCGTGGGCGGGTTGCAGGGAGGTCATTCGCCGCAGTCGGTGTCGAGGCTGTCGGCGGCCGAGAGCATCGCAACGCCCTGGCTCGACGTGTCGAAGTCGGTACCGCTCGGGGAGTCCGCGTACGACTGGTACAGGCTCTCCATCTGCTGGACAGGGGTCAGCATGCTGTCGAGGTCCGTTTTCAGGGAATCGTCCTGGGCCTGTGCCATGGCCTCCTGCAACGTGGAGTCGATGGCGCTCAGGTCGTTGATGACGGTGCTGACCTGGGAAAACACCGTGCTGGGGTCGGGAGGGGCGTACGCCTGGCCCGCGTTGTAGTCGTCCATGGCGCTGTTGTACGAGGCCATCGCGTCGGACGCGCTGGAGGCGTCGGCGCTGAACTGCCCGATCCCCGGCGGCAGGTCCGAGATCAGGGTCGCGCAGACGGGATCGACGGAATCCGGGGTGTCGTAGGCCGGGTCCTGCGTACCGACGTATTCCTGGTCCAGCGTGTCGACGACGGTCGGTGCGGCGACGGGGGACGGGTCCGGCCGGTGGTTCTCGTACGCCGTGACACCCACGCCGAGCACAGCTACGAAGCCGAAGGTGCAGGCGACGGCGAGTGCCGACATTCCGCCCTTGGCACCCACCGCAACGGTGGTGGCCGCCGTGTGGGCTCCGCCGGTCGCCGTCGTGGTCGTGGTTGCGGCATGCGACGACGGGGAGAGAGACGTGTGCGCGTGCGAAAGATCGACCCGCGGCCGGATCTGTGCAGCAGTGGAGTGCGCATTGGCCACATGGGTCGCGGCCTGCGCGTGCTGGGCGGGCTGGGAGAGGTCGAACACCGGCCTGGCGGCGGCCGTGGGCAGGTGAGCCGCAGCGGCGGACGTGTGGACCGCGGTATGCGCGGCGTTGGACACGTGGGCCGCGGTATGCGCGGCGGTCGACGTGTGAGCCGCGGCGTGCCCCTGGACGATTGCGGAGGCCGGATGCGCGACGGTCGACGCCGTGTGGGCGACCTGTTGCACGGCCGAATGGGCCCGCAGCGCGAGGAGTTCGTGCACCAGCACACCCGCCTCGACTACCAAGCCCGCCTTCAGTGCAGCCCGGCCGATCGCCCGCTTCCGGGTGTCGGCCTCGCGCACGAAGAACTCCTCGCCCTGCGTGTCCTCCGCGCTCCTCGCCGCCGACCAGCCGGCTCCGAGCAGGCAACCCCACGCGTCGAACTGCCGCGAGAGCGCCAGCTTGGGCGAAGCGGCGCGGACCAGCGCCACGCCGAGCTCCGGGTGTCCCCTCTGCTCCGCCCGCACCACCGCGACGTCCAGGGCCTGGAAGTGTGCCGCGACGTCGTCCGGGGTGGTGCCCCTGGCCCGGACCCACTCGGTGAGCTCCCGGCAGAGCCGGTCGGCGGGGAACTCCGTCCCCCGGCTCGTCAGCACGTACTCGGCGACATCCGGCGGACAGCTGTAGCCGGTCTCCGAGGCGAGCAGCAGGCCGCGGCGCACCAGGCTGTCGGCGACCGCGTCGCTGTCCGGATGTCCGAGCAGATCGTTGAGATGCCGGGCGGCCAGCTCGGCGCCGGACAGCGAACCGAGCAGGTGCATCAGGTCGTGCTCCCGCGGCTCAAGCCTCCTCACCAGCGCGGGAATCAGCTCGGGGAGCTGGGTGACACCCGGCAGGCCCGCTCCGCCCGCTGCCGACGAGGCGATGCGCCGCAGCTGGAGCGGGCTGCCGTCCACCACGTCGCACAGCGCGTCCACGGTCGACGCCTCGTCGGTCCGCAGTTCGCGGCCGAGCAGCGTCGCCACCAGTTTCGCCGCTGCCGGGGCCGTGAGCCCTTTGAGCTGGACCGCCTGGACGCCGTCGACCGCGGACAGCTGCTGCGAGGTGAAGACGAAGGTGGAGTGCTGGGCCAGGTCGAGGAGCCGGCGTAGGTCCGTCCCGTCGAGTCCGGTGTCGTCCAGGTAGATCCGCAGCCGCAGTTGCTTGAGGTGCTCCTTCAGCACCTCGGGCGACGGCTTGTAGTTCGGGGCGTCGAAGCTGATGTCGAAGATCGCCTGGGCGATGTCGTCAGCCGTGCGGCCGCCGGCTTCGATGTAGGCCACCCCGTCGGCCCCGCGCGGCAAGGTGCGGGCGAGGTGGCGCAGCAGCACACTCTTGCCGATGCCGGACGCGCCCCAGATCTGCACCAACTTGCCTGCTCGGACGGCTTCCTGCAGCACCCGCAGGTCCTCGTCGCGTCCGATCAGCGGATCGGCGGCGGAGCGCGGGAGCTGGGAGATCGGCTGGCGCTTGACCGGAGCGGGCAGCGGTCCGGCGTGCACGGTGACGGTCGAGCCGTACTCGGCGTTGAGGTTGAGTGCGAGGTGGTTGACGGTGTTTCCGCTGCCCACGATCATCATTCCGGACACGTTGTCTGCCCGGACCGGGCCGGATGCGTCCTGAGCTCCGCTGTTGTCTGCCATCTTGCTTCCTCGTTTTCTCCCACGCGCGGATCCCCGGCGCCCGGTCAGGCTGGCACCGGCTCGTCGCGCGAACCCGGTGCTTCTACGTGATTGGCGAAGTCCGCCGGCGATCCGGCGGCACGGCTGCGAAGCCCCCCGGCGGGGCGGCCTCGGCGGCGATCCGGGCGAGGTGTTCGAGGTCGAGGATGGTGATCCTGCGGTAGCCGGTCACGATCACGCCCGACGCCCGCAGCGCGCGCAGCGCCTTGTGGATCGACGACTCGGCAGCACCGACCAGGGTGGCCATCTCCGGTTGCGACAGCGGAAGCTGGGCGTCTCGACGGCCGGGAAGCCGGTAGGTGACGGCCAGGTGGTACAGGATCCTGGCGAGCCGCCCGAGCACGTCGCAGCCGGTGAAGTCGACGATCCGGCCGGTTGCCGTGCGCAGCTTGGCCACCACGCTCGCCCCGATCGCCTGCCCTACGGCAGGGTGCTGCCTTGTGCACTCCAGCAGTTCGGAGCGCAGGATGTAGCGGGCCAGCACCCTGCCGCAGGCGGTCACGGTGCCGACGCGCGGCTGACCGTCGATTCCGGCGAGTTCCCCCACCAGATCCCCGGCCATCCGCACGGCCAGCAGCGCCTCGCGGCCGTCCTGTGCGTGCGCGGTGACCTTCACCGTGCCGCCGAGCAGGAGCAGCGCGAAGTCCGAGGTGTCGGCCTCCCGGATGGCGATCTGGCCGGCCGGGTAGACCACACGGTGGCCGAGCCCGAGCAGGATTGCGCGGTCGGCCTCGTCGACCCGGCCCAGCAGCCCGGTCGGCGGCCAGTAGGACGCGGTCCGGCGAACCGGTGTGTTGCTCATCGGCCGTACCTCTCTTCCTCGTCCGCCCGAAGCGGCACAAGCGGTATTAGTAGCGGTTCTCCGCCGGGACCCCTCCTCTACGATCCCGTCAACCATCGGGAACGGCACCGGAGAACCGGGAAGTCGGCGAATCGGTGCGCGAATTTCGGCCCCGTCGTGATCGCGGAGGGATTGTGAATCCGAGGTATGAATACCGGGCGCTGCTGGCGTGCGACATCGCGGACTCCGCGGGCCGCGGCGAGCAGCGGCTGCAGGAGATCCGCAGGGTTCTGCGTTCCGCGTTGTCCGACTCCCTCGGTCTCGCGGACCTGGACGCCGCGGACTTCACCTACGTCGACACGGGCGACGGCTGCCAACTCGTCGCCCCTGCCGGACTGTCCAAGGCCAGGCTGCTGCACCCGCTGCTGCCCGAACTGGGCACGCGGATCCGCGGGCACAACCGGCAGGCCCGCCAGGACGCCCAACTGCGGGTGCGGGCGGCGGTGCACGCGGGGGAGATCCGGATCGACCCGGAAGGCACCGTCTCCGGTGCCCCCTTCGAAGCGCTGGCCCGGCTGCTCGACTCCGCACCGCTGCGGAACGCGGCCCTCGCCGGCACCACCGGTACGCCGGTGGCCGTGATCCTCTCGCAGCACTTCTACGAGGAGGCGGTCGGTCACGGCTACGAGGGGCTCGACGCCGACGCCTTCACAGCAGCAGACGTCCGGGTCAAGAAGTACGCCGCGCAGGGCTGGCTCTGGTACCCGGGCAGCCCCGTAGGGCCGCGCGCCGATTCCGGCGGGGAATCCCACGCCGGCGAAATGCCTGCAGAACCCGGGCGGCGGAACGTGGAACAGATCGTCCAGGCCTCGGGAAACAGCACAGCCTTCGCCGTCCTCCGCGGCAACCAGTACGTCCGCCACAACGACCGGGGTACGCAGCGATGAACGAAGAACTCGCGGAAATCGCCGTGAGCGGCGCCGCCACCCTGGTCGCCGCCATGGGCACCGACCTCTGGCACGAGGCGAAGAGGCTGATGAGCGACATCCTGGCGCGAGCTCGCAGCAGTCGGCGCAACGAGCTGTCCGCCGCACTCGATCAGCCGTCGACCGCGCACAGGGGGGCGGTCGACGGCGCAGCCGTGGGCTACTGGGCCGAGGCGCTGTCCCAGCTGCTCGACCGGAACCCGGCTCTTGCCGGGGACGTCATGGCGCTGGCGGCGCTGCGCACCCCGGAAAGGCCGGACGTCCAGATCCAGGTCAATTCCGCGACCCACTCGGGTGAGGTGTTCGCGGTGCAGCACGGTAGTCAGCACTTTGCTTCCGGGCCGGACTCCCGCGGTTCCGGGGCGCGCTCGTGAGGCGGGCCGACAGCCGGCAAGGCGGCCTCATGGACGGGTGGGTGCGGGCGGTGCTGCTCGTGGCCGTCGTCGTCGGAGCCTTCGTCGAGGTCAGCACGCCGCACGAGCACTATGGCCGGCTGGTGAACGCGTTCGCCCTCGCCGCAGTGGGTGTCGTCGGCACGGCGGCGACGCTGGGGTACGGAGCCGCCGCGACGCCCGCCCGGCACCGGGACCGCCCCGAACCGGAGCCCAGGCCCAACCCGCCGGTCCCGGCCGTACCGGCAGCGGCGCCGCCGCAGGCCCGGCCCGCGGCCCCCCGGCCGTTCCTGCGCGAGCGGCCGACCGACCTGAGCGTTCCTCGTTTCGGCGAGGGCGCCCGCGCCCAGGGCTACCCGTGGCTGCTGCCGGAGCGCACGGTGCAGAACGGGATCGCCGCCGACGAGGCCGTGGTCGGCGCCTTCAGCATCCGCGCGGCGTCCGTCGTCGGGCCCGGCCACCGCTGCGGCCAGCCCGCCGAACCGCGGCAGGATTCCTACCGGATCGGGCGGAGCCGGGACAGCCGGTACGCGATCGTGGCCGTGGCCGACGGCCTGTCCAGCGCGGCCTGGTCCGACGCCGGCGCCACCACCGCCTCCAGCCAGGCCGTCACCCTGCTGCGTGAGCAGTTGGAAGCAGTGGGCTTTGACGGGCTCGACATCAAGAGCCTGTACAGCCGGATCGCGGAATCTGTCGCCGCGCACGCCGCCGGACGCGGCGTCGGCACCTCGCACGTGGCCACCGTGCTGATCACCGCGGTGTTCGCCGAACCGGACGCGAACGGCATCGCGAGGGCCTGGGTCTCGTGGCTCGGCGACAGCTCGGCCTGGACGCTCGACCCGCGCGGCCCGCTGTGGCTGTTCTCGTCCGGCGAGCCGAAGGACCGCACGTCGGCGGTGGTCTCGAACGAGGTCACCGGGCAGTTGCCGGACACTCCGCAACTGGCCAGGGGCCACTACGTCACGCTGCCTCCCGGCGCCGCCCTCGCCCTGGTCACGGACGGGATCGGCGACGCGTGGGCAAACCCGGAAGGCAACGTCAACACGTACTTCGCGAATGCCTGGCGTCTGCCGGTCCCTGCAACGCGGCTCATCGCCGACGTCGGCTTCGACGCGCCGCAGTGCCTTGACGACCGCACCGCGGTCGTGGTGTGGAACGGAGCACGGACATGACAGCACCCGATCTCACCGACGGAGCCGGTGGCAAAGGCAGTGCCAACGGCGGCGGTCCGGCAGCCGATCCATGCGGCTGGACATTGCCGCGGAAGGTGAGCATCGGCGATCTCGGACCGCTCGGCGAGTCGATCTCTGAGCACAACGGCCAGGCAGTCGCCGTGAAGCCGCTGACGGACCATCCGGGCTGGCTGGCCAAGCTCTACCGGCAGGACCAGCACCCGGACGACGCCTCTCGGCTCGACCTGCTGATCTCGGCCCCCGGCACCCTGCCGGAGGCGGACCGTGCCGCCCTTTACACCGGGACGTGCTGGCCCACGGCCCGGATCCACGAGCCCGGCAACCCGGCCGTCGGCTGCGTGATCCCGGTGGCACCCGAGCACTACCGCTCCGAGCTGCGGCGCGGCACCTTCAGCGAGCGCCGCTTCGTGGAGGTCGACTGGCTGGCGAAGTCCGACGACTCGATCCGGGGGATCGGGCTGCCGAGCCCAGGCGCGAAGGGCAGGCTCGCCGCCTGCCGCCGTCTCACCGAACTCGCCGCGATCCTGGAGACCTTGGGCCTGGTCTACTCGGACTGGTCGTTCTCCAACGCCTTCTGGAGCCCGGACCAGCACTCCGTCTACCTCATTGACGTCGACGGCTGCCAACCCGAGAAGATGCCCGACCTCCACCAGCCGAACTGGGCCGACCCGCTCACCCCGCAGGGCACCGACGCGGACAAGTACACCGACCGCTACCGGCTCGGACTGCTCGTCGCCAAATGCATGACGGGCCAGCGCGATGCCCGCGTCTTCCACACCATCGCCGGCTCCCCCTGGGGGGAGCAGCCCGCAGCTTCGGAGGTCCTGCTGGACATGCTGCTCGCGACCGACCGCGAACAGCGGCCCTCAGCGGCCCAGTTACGCCAAGCCCTCAACGGCGGCCCCTATCTCAGGGCCATGCCCCGTCCGACCCGCACCGAACTACCGCCACTGGCCCCGATCGTGCAGGCCCCCACCAGCACCGAGCGGGCCGAGAAGAAGAAACCCGTGCCGAAGCCCACCGGCAAGACATCCAAGCCCGAGGACACCACGCAAGAGGGGTGGGTTCTCGTCCTCATCCTGGCCGCGATCGTGATCCTCGTCCTCGCCGCCCACCACTGACTCAGAGGTGCACCCATGTCAGACTGCCTGCCCACCTATGTGGTGATCGACGCGTCCTCGTCGATGAAGCCGCACGAAGCGGTGCTCAACGCGACCCTCGCCCGTCTGCACTACAACCTGGCGGTGAATCCTCGCGTCTCGGAGTTCGCCCGAGTGTCCGTGGTCGCCTTCTCCACCGACGTGCACGTGGTGATCCCGATGTCGGACATGGAGCAGGTGCCGGCCATGCCCGAGGTGATCTGCGGCGGGCGCACGGAGTACGGCAAGACCTTCGACCGGGTGCGGCAGTGCATCGAGCAGGATGTCCGTGACCTGCGGTCGCAGAACTTCGGTGTGCTGCGACCGACCGTCTTCTTCCTCACCGACGGCAGTCCGACGGACGCACACTGGCAGAACTCCTTCCGCACGCTGGTGGACAGGAAGTGGCCGCGCCACCCCCACGTGATCGCCTACGGCTTCGGCGGCGCCAACCGCGCAGTGCTGGAAAAAGTGGCGACCAAGGCCCTGTTCATCGCCGACGGTTCGGACACCGAGACGGCGCTGAGCGGAGCGATCTCCGGCCTGCTCAACACCCTGATCGCCTCGTCGAGGAGCGGTCACATGGAGATCGCCACCAATGTCACCGGCTTCGAATACGTCCAGGTCGCCCAGGAGTTCGTGGACTGATGACCTACGCCGACCCGCGTTTCTCAACGCCCCGCGCCCTGCGTGCCTCCGCAGGCCTGACCGCACTGGCCGTAGCGCTGCTCACCAGCGGCGCTGCAGTCGAGGTGATGGGCAATCTCCTCATCCCCTCGGCAAATGGAAGCGGAAGCGCCCCTCACGTGACACCGGCAGCGCACCCGCCAAACCGCCCCACCCCGACACCCTCAGCCTGCGTCCCGACCCTGACCTCCCCCTCTTGCCTACCGACAACCATGCCCACAGCCCACGGCTGGGACGGGCCGGGCGCAGCCCAAGATAGAGCCCGCGCCCCGGATCTGCCGCACTGATCGATGTACCTCAGGCCCGAAAAGTCACGCTCGACGCCTTGTAGGAAGTCGACAGCACTTCAGCCTCGCGTGGGTCGAGTCCGGGCAACGCCGTCGCCCGCTTGCTGCACGCATGGCCACGGGATGGCCACCGGGTCCAAACCCAGAGCACAGGCCAGAAGACATTCAACGAAAAGTCACAGGTCAGAGCGCCGCATCGAGTAATCACCGCTGACGATCAACCGGCGACCCACGCATTGCGATTCGCAGGTCGCGCGTGTCCGGTTGGCCCGAATTCCAAGGCCAACGAATGCAAAAACCCCAGGTCATGGCCTATGCGACCTGGGGCTTCGTGGAGCCGCCTTCGGGATTCGAACCCGAGACCTACGCATTACGAGACCGTAAGAGTTCGTGCTACGCGGTGCCTGGTCGTGCTGCCTGATGCTGTCCTGCCTGATCAGAGCACATCCGGCTCGTTGGCCCGTGCTGCCGCGTATCGCGTCGTCCAGAGGCGTCCGGCCACCGGTCGGCCACCGGAGGCGCCGGATGCTTCGTGCATCAGGGCTGTCGTCTTTGGACAAGGGGTGGTTGTGGCCGGGTGCGCGTGTCTGCCGGGAGGTAGGACTCTGACGCGGCTTGCAAGAAGTTTCGGCCTGCGCCGGTTCGGCGATACGAGTCTTCCCTTCGGCAACAGGCGTTCCCGTCGGTTGGCTCCGCAGAGACCGCGGCTCCGACCTCGTCTGCACCGATGGGGCTCTGCCCTTCACAGACGTCGTCGGCGCAGCGCCCGTCGCCGCCGCGTCAACAGCGGAGATGGGCCTGGGCACCACGGTCGCCGTGAGGAGCCTGTAGAACGCGTTCCGGCCGAGCTGCTCAGGATCGAAGTCGATTCGCATGCGCCCCAGTATCCCGGCGGGCGCGCGCGAGCCTAACGACGGATCGCAGCACGGCCAAACCCGGTGTTCTCCGGAAAGTGCCCGGTGCCGAACGGCACGAGCACCGGAGCTGAGCTGCACGAACACGACCCCGTCCCCCTCTGGGACGACCTGGTGGTCCCGCCCCAGGCGATGGGCCGCGGCGTCACCCTCAACCTCTTCGACCAGCTTCGCCCGGATCCACCGGGAGAACCCCGGGTCGATTCAGTGCACCTGGCCCGAGTTGCGCACGCCCCGGCCGACGTCGGCCGGTCTCACGTCAGCGATCCTTGCAACTCGGTACGCGACAGCCAGGGAACTCCGAGGGATGCGACGGGCTTGGCGATCCTGCGAAACTGCGGGACATGACTGACATGATCGTGGTCAGCGACTACCACCCCGGATGGCCCGAGCGGTTCGAGGATCTGCGGCAGCGCCTGGCACCTCACGTCGCCGGTCTGGCTGTGTCCATCGAGCACGTCGGCAGTACGGCCGTGCCCGGGTGTGCCGCCAAGCCGATCATCGACCTCGACATCGTCGTGTCCGAGGAGTCGGTCATGCCTGAGTTGGTCTCCCGGCTCGCCGGGCAGGGCTACCGGCACGAAGGCGATCTGGGGATTCGGGGACGGGAGGCGTTCCAGGCCCCTCCTGCGTCTTCCGGACATCATCTGTACGCCGTGGTCGCGGGCTCGAAGCCCCACCTTGATCACGTCCTGCTCCGCGGTTACCTGCGTCAGCGGCCCGATGAGGTCCGGCGCTACAGCGCCTTGAAGGTGGCCTTGGCACACCGGTTTCCTGCCGACAGCGAGGGCAGGGCGGCCTACTCGGCGGCGAAGAGCGCCCTGGTGGAGGAACTGGTCGCGAAGTCCTACGCCGCTTGGGCCGCCGGCGCCTCGGGACGTGAGGCGGACCGCACGGGGTGGTGATGTTGTGACGCATTACCGAACCCGTGCGGCCTTGTCCCGTCCTGCCCTCTGCGTGCGCGGGCGGCGCAGGGCCGGACCACGAACTGGTCTTCACCGACCGCATCATGGTCACCGTGGTCCACCTGCGCCTGCCGGCTGCGGCACGCGGCGCCCGCCGAGCCGTACGGCGTGACCCGCCCTACCGTCACCCCCGCCGTCCACGGGATCCGCCCACCGCTCACCGGCCCAACTGGTCAAGGCGGCCGAGAACCCCCGCTCCACACTCGACCTGCCCCCCGGATACGCCACGCCGATGCCGGACCGCGACGCCGCCGTGTTCACGGCGACGGGACGCCGTCGGGCAGCGGCGGGCGGCCCGCCAGGACGAGCCGGGAGCCCGCCGCGTCCAGTGCCTGGGCGTAGTTGACCACCTGCGCGGTGGTACGCGTCGGTGAGGAAGGCGACGCCGACGAGGATGACCGCGGCCGCGTGCTGCTCGCGCAAGAGCCGGACGAGGTCGTCCTCCCGGCTCACCTCGTCGTGGGTGCGCAGACCGGGCTCAGCCTGCCGCGGCGCGCGGCCTCCTCTCCACGCCGGCGGCCAGGTGCTCGCTTCCCCGACCCGGGCCGACCGGTCACCTCCCCGCAGGGGACCCGGCCGTAATGGAGTTGCGGCGGAAGGCGTTCGACATGAGCATCAGGGCCTTCCCGAGCGGTCGGAGGGGCTGTGGGTCTGACTATTCGTGAGCGGTGGATGCTTCTGCTGCCGCTGCGAGACGCCGGCGGTCCGCTGCTCGTCGGTTACGTCCTGCTCGCAGTGGTGGAGGCCATGGTGCCCGCTGCCACAGCGGTCACCATGGCCTTGCTGGTCTCGCGGCTCGGTGCCGGCAGCAGCGGTGAGGTCTTCGCCGCCGCCCTGGAGCCCCTGCTCGCCTTCGGCGCGGTACTGCTCGCCGGGCATGTCGTCGATGCCCTGGCGGAGCCGCTGCGGTTCGTCGCCCAGACCCGGATGGACGGTGCGCACCGGGCGCGCATCGCCGGGCTCGCGGCAGGCAGC
Organism: Streptomyces sp. NRRL F-5123; assembly: GCF_000721495.1. Taxonomy (GTDB): domain Bacteria; phylum Actinomycetota; class Actinomycetes; order Streptomycetales; family Streptomycetaceae; genus Actinacidiphila. Next base: position 34,593 of record NZ_JOHY01000084.1, on the reverse strand, counting down.
CCCACCATCGGGGCCTTGGAGCGGCCCGAGGTACAGGAACAGATCCGGCTGGCCCGCGCCGACCCGGACAACTGGACCGAACGCACTCCCGGCCAGGGCGCCCTGGCGCAGGTCGGCGATTTCGTCCGCGTCCTGGGCATCACCGCCTCCTGCCTGGTACTGGCCCGCTACGCCTGGTGGCTGGTCCCGGTCGTGCTTCTCGCCGCGGTCGCAGCCCGGTCCATCGGATACCGGCAGGGCCAGGCCTTCATACGTCTGTGGCAGGCCGGCACCCCGCACGGACGCCGCGCCTACATGTGGCAGGAGGTGCTCACCAAGCCCGCGGAGGCGAAGGAGGTGCGTGTCTTCGGCTTCGCCGAGTGGGCACTGCAGCGCGAGCAGCAGCACATCCACGGCATGTTCGACCCCGCGTGGGCGGCGACCGTGCGCCACCTCAACCAGCAGTGGACCAGACTCGCCCTGACGGTGGCGGGCCTGGCCGCGGCCTATGCCCCGGTGGCTCTGGACGCCGCCCACAGCCGGACGACGGTGGCGGTCGAGACCGCGGTGTTCGCGGCGGGCTGGTCGGTGTTCACCGCGCTCGACAGCTACGGCTGGCGCGACAGCATGGGCGCCCTGCCGGTTCTTCACGCGGCCCGGAAGCTGGAACAGCAGCTGCGGGCTCCCGCCGCCCCACCCGGTGCGACCCCCGCGAGCCGGCCTGCGGAGGCGCCCCTGGTCCGCTTCGAGCAGGTGGAGTTCGCCTATCCCGGCACCGCACGCAAGGTCCTCCAGGGCCTGGACCTGGAGATCCGCCCCGGCGAGCTGCTGGCCGTCGTCGGCCTCAACGGCGCCGGCAAGTCCACCCTGATCAAGCTGCTCTCCTCGCTGTACGAACCCACCGCCGGCCGGATCACCGCTGACGGCACCGACATCGCCGAACTCGGGCCGGCCGCCTGGCGACGCCGGGTCTCCGTCGTCTTCCAGGACTTCGTCCGCTACCACCTCACCCTCGCCGACAACGTGACGCTCGGGCAGGCCGACGGCACCGCCCCCGACCTCGCCCGCGCCGAGGCCGCGGCCCGCGACGCGGGGCTCGACGAGGTGCTGGCCCGGCTGCCCGACGGCTGGGCCACTCCGATGGCCCGTTCGCGTACCGGCGGAGTGGACCTGTCGGGCGGCCAGTGGCAGCAGGTGGTGCTCGCCCGCGCGCTGTACGCGGTACGCAGCGGAGCCCGGCTGCTGGTGCTGGACGAGCCGACCGCGCACCTGGACGTGCGCACCGAGTTCGACGTCTTCTCCCGGCTCGCCGCGCACCGGGGCGGCAGCAGCGTGGTACTGATCTCCCACCGGCTGTCCACGGTCCGGCAGGCCGACCGCATCGTGGTGCTCGACGGCGGCCGGATCACCGAGTCCGGCACCCATGAGGAACTGATGGCCTTCGGCGGCTCCTACGCCGGGATGTTCACCCTCCAGGCCGAGCGCTTCGTCGCCGGCTTCGACGACCGCATCCAGGAGGGGGACCTTCGGTGAAGCGCTATCTGGCTCTCTGGGCCGAACTCTTCAGGCTGTCCTGGCGGAAGGAGCCACGGCTGGTCGGCGGCATACTGGCCGCCCAGACGGCCGCCGTGGCCGCCGTCGCCGCCTCCGCCCTCTGCCTGCGCGAAGCCGTCGACGCGGCGCTCGCCCACCGCTCGGGCCCGGCCGTCGCAGCCGCCCTGGGCGCGGCGCTCGCCTACGGTGTCACCTGGTTCCTTCGCGGCGCGAGGGGGAGCCTGCGGATGCTGCTGGTGGAGAAGGTCGGGCTCACCGATCTCCACCAGCAGATCCACCGGGACATCGCCTCCGTCGAGGGCCTGGACCACCTGGAGCGGACGGACTTCCTGGACCGCGTCACCGTCGTCCGCGAGTCCGCCTGGGAGATCGCCAGCAGCCTGTGGGCCTCGGTGGACGCGGTGTTCAACGTCATCGAGGTGACCGTCGCACTGGTGCTGCTGGGAACCATGAACCCCTGGCTGCTGTTCCTGCTCGCCTTCGCCGCCGTACCGCTGTGGTTCGACCAGCGCGGCCTGCGGGCGGTGAAGGAGGCCGAGACGGCGACGGCGGAGGCCTTCCGGCTGCAACGGCACCTGTTCGAGCTGGCGACCTCCGCCTCGGCGGGCAAGGAACTACGCGTGGCGGGATCCGGACCCGAGCTGGCCCGGCGCCAGCAGGAGGCCTGGGACGAGGCGATGAGCGGCCGGACCATGGCACGGATCAGCGCCGCGGTGTGGAAGGTGTCGGGATGGGGACTGTTCACCGCGGGCTTCGTCGCCGGACTGGCGCTCGTCGCCCACCGGACGGCCCATGGCCACGGCACGGTCGGTGACATCGTGCTCACCGTCACGGTGGCCAACAACCTGCGCGAGTCCGTGCACCTCACGGTCGTCCGGGCCACCGAAACAGCGGGGGCGAGCCGGCTCATCGAACCCTACCTGTGGCTGCGGGACTGGGTCGCGGTCGACCGCGCCCGGGCCAGGGGCGGCGAGAAGACGCCCAAGGTGCTGCGCGAGGGCATCGCGTTCGAGAACGTCAGCTATGCCTATCCCGGCACCGGCCGGCTCGCCCTGGACGGAGTCGACGTCACCCTGCCCGCCGGCTCGGTGGTCGCGATCGTCGGTGAGTACGGGTCGGGCAAGACGACCCTGGTCAAGCTGCTGGCCAAGTTCTACCGCCCGGACGGCGGCCGCATCACCGTGGACGGCGTAGACCTCGCCGAGCTGGACACCGGGGACTGGCGCTCCCGCTCCAGCGCCGCCTTCCAGGACTTCGGCCGCCTGCACGCCTCCTTCGCCGAGGCGGTGGGGCTCGGCGACCTCGCCCACGTCGAGGACCGCGAACGCATCGCCGAGGCGGTGCGCGCCGCCGACGCCGAGTCGCTGGTGGCCCGGCTGCCCGACGGGCTGGACAGCCAGTTGGGCCGGGAGTTCGACGGTGTGGACCTCTCCGAGGGCCAGTGGCAGAAGACCGCGCTCGCCCGCGCCTCCATGCGCCCTGACCCGCTGCTGTTCGTCCTCGACGAGCCGACCGCCTCCCTGGACGCACCCAGCGAGCACGCCATCTTCGCCCGCTACATGCAACGGGCCCGGGACCTGGCCGCCCGCACCGGCGCGGTCACCCTGATCGTCTCGCACCGCTTCTCCACAGTCACCGGCGCCGACCTGATCCTGGTCCTGGACAACGGCCGACTCGCCGAGGTGGGCACCCACCGGGAACTGCTCTCACTCGGCGGCCGCTACGCCGACCTCTACGCGATCCAGGCCAACGCCTACGCCCCGAGGTGACGTTTCGCTTCCCTCTCGGCTGCGGTACTGCGCTCCGGCCGGCCGCCGGGCTCATGTGTTGCGCCGGGCGAAGTTCTCGGGACGTCTGCATGAACGGATCCCCCGCCCGGCGTGCGGACCCTTCGGCCGGCTGCCTCCTGGATCGCGCCGCGCGTGGCGTCGGCACGGCCTGCCCCGGTACGGCCGAAATTCGCCCCCCCAGCGGCACCGCGGCACATGCGGAACACGGGAAACACGCCGGGCCGCGCCGGCTCGCTCGCCGGTGACGTGGCTCACAGACCGCGGCTGCGCGTACGGCGCCGCCGATATGGCGCGTCGCCCGATATTACGCATTTAATCTCGGCAACTGTCCTGTATCGGGGCACGGCCCACCCGGGCGTTCGACCTTCGGGTACGCCCCGCACGGCGGACCGCGGCCGGGCCCGGTAGAACATGCTCACGAGTGCCGCGAAGAAGCCCCTGGGGGCTGCATCCCATCTCTTGGCCAAGTGCTGGGAAAAGGAGAAGGTAGCCGCCGCACCACGAACGGTATAGTTCCGCCTTCACAACCCCGCCCTCAGCGGCGAGCCGAGCCCACAGGCACCGGCGAAACACGTTCGCACCGGTCCGGAGGTCGATTACCGGACAGCCCTAGACTCGCTTTAGACGCCAATTAGGTGGCCCATTAGGCTGGGCCGATGGTGGCATTCTGTCCGCCGAGCGGTGCATGGCGCCAGAAAACGTCCATGTCACGGGGGAGCACAGTGCACGAGCATGACACCGATGACAAAACGGTAAATATCGACCCGAATCGGCGCAGTGCAGCGCCCAACGGGCGGGAAATTGAGCCAAACGCAGTTCTTATCCACCGCCGGTCGCAACTGGCGCAGGATGGCCCGTTCTTGACAGCCATGCCGGTGTCGCTAGGCTCGATTCCGATATGAAATCCCTCCTGTGGCGTGACGCCATGCCGACCGGATCACGCACTTGCAGACCGAAGGCGCCCAGCCGGCACGCCGGCGACGGCAGGAGGGGCTCCGGGCTCTCCCGGGCGTGAATCCACCGAACAGGCGATCGGCGCAATATGCCGTTCATACATGACGTCGACGGCGCCCGATCTGCGAGTGCAGTCCGATCGGTCACCGGTGACCGCGACGTAACACCGTGCAAACGACCCCGCCCGTGGGGACCATCAATGAAGCGATCTGAAGACCGTTGCAGCCAATCACGGGAGGCTCAACTGTGGCAGCCAGTTGCGAGGGCGGTCGGTCGCGAGAAACGGGGAGGTTCCATGCGTTATGAGATCCTAGGTCCGCTTCGCGTGGTATCGGGTACCGGCGAATTCTCGTTGAGCGCGCGGAAGATGGAGATCCTGCTCGCCACCCTCCTCATCCGCGCCGGTCAGCTCATGTCCGCCGATCAGTTACTGACGGAGCTGTGGGGCGAGGATCCGCCGCGGCGCGCCGACGCCGGGCTCTACGTGTACATCTCCCAGCTCCGCAAGTTCCTCGGCAGCATCACGGAGTCCAACAGCACGATCGTCACCAAGTCGCCCGGCTACGTACTGCACCTGGGGTCGGACGAACTCGACCTGCACGCGTTCCAGAACTCCGCGCGGCTCGGGCGCGAGCAGCTCAAGTCGGGGACTGCGGGCGAGGCCGCAAAGACCCTGGAGTCCGCGCTCGCGCTCATCCGCGGTTCGGTGCTCGGCGGGCTGCAGGGCGGGCCGGTCACCACCAGCTTCGCCACCTGGTTCGAGGAGGCGCGGCTGGAGTGCCTGGAGATGCAGATGGAGGCCCACCTCGCGCTCGACCGGCACCGCGAGGTCGTCAGCCCGCTGTACTCGCTGATCGCCGAACACCCGCTGCGCGAGGCGTTCTACCAGTTCCTCATGATCGCCCTCTACCGGTCCGGCCGGCAGGCGGACGCCATACGCGTCTACAAGCGGGCGCGGGACATCATCGTGGACGAGCTGGGGCTGGAGCCCTGCCGGTCGCTGCGCGACCTGCACCAGGCGATCCTCGTCGCGGACGGCGACGTCGACGTGCGGATCGCCGTCTGACATGCCGGACCCGAGGAGCCCGACGAGTGAGACAGGACGGCCGATGACGACGACACGAGCGGACGACTGGATACGCAGGTTCCACCCCGCCCCCGGCGCCGGCGGAACGCTGGTGTGCTTCCCGCACGCGGGCGGGTCGGCGGGCTACTTCTTCCCGCTGTCACGGGCGCTCGCGCCCGAGGTCGAGGTGCTGGCCGTGCAGTATCCGGGCCGGCAGGACCGCAGGGCGGAGGCGGTCGTCGAGGAGATACCGCTGCTGGCCGCGCGGATCGCGGAGGTGCTGCGCGAGCGGGCGGGCGCACGGCTGGTGCTGTTCGGCCACAGCATGGGAGCGGTCGTCGCCTTCGAGGTGGTGCGGCTGCTGGAAGGCGGCGGTGTCGCGGACCCCTCGGTCGCCGGGATCATCGCGTCGGCGCGGCGAGCGCCGTCGCTCCCGCCGGGGACGGCCGTGCACCTGCGGGACGACGCGGGGATCATGGCCGAGATACGGCGGCTGAGCGGCACCGACGACGCCGTGATCGGCGACCGTGAGCTGATGCTGTCGCTGATGCCCGCGATCCGCGGCGACTACAAGGCCATCGAGACCTACCGGTGCCCGCCCGGTGCCACCGTGGGATGCCCGGTGACGGCCTTCGCAGGCGAAGCGGACCCGGTGGCCACGCCCGAGCAGGTCGCCGCGTGGAGCGGCCACACCACCGGCGCGTTCTCCTTGCGGACCTTCCCGGGCGGGCACTTCTACCTCAACGGCTGGAACGGCCCGGTCGTGCGGGAGATCAGACGGTGCCTGCCGACCGCGGCGGTGCGCTGACGGCAGGGGGCCGGCCTTCAGCGTCGAAGGCCGACCGGCCCCGCCCCTCCCACCGTGGCTAGACACGCAATAGCCCGGGTTTAGAGCCCTCGCCGACCATGAGTGGCCGGCATGCCGATGTCAGCGGATATCAGCAAGGGGTGTGAGCACCATGACAGCAGTCGGGCCGCCGCAGGAAGCACAGGCCTCCGACGAATTCTTCAGGATGTGCCGCGAGGAGCGGCTGACCGAGTGCTACCCGGACGTCGCCGGCCTGCTGGCGGGCATCTCGGGACCGGACTTCCTCCGCGCGGGCCAGTTCCTCGGCCGGCTGGACCCGGAGGCGGTCCTGCGGGCCCATCCCGGAACGGTGGCGCTCACCGTGGCCGTCACCGGGCACGGCACACTGGCGCCCCTGGTGCCGGTGCTGACCGCGGAACTGGCCCGGCACGGCATGCTGCTGCGGCCGGTGGTGTCCGCGTTCGACTCCTACGTCTTCGACCTCGCGGACCCCGGCAGCGCGCTGTACGCGGCCGAGCCGGACGTGACGCTGTGCGTCCTGGACCCGATGACGGTCTTCGACGAGGTACCGGTCCCCTGGCGCCCCGCGGACGTCGAGCAGTGCCTCGCCGCGAAGCTGGCCGTCATCGAGGGCATCGTGGCGACGTTCGAGGCCACGAGCCGCGGCACGCTCGTCCTCAACACCATCCCGCTGCCCCACCGCTTCTCGGCCCAGCTCGTCGACCACCGCTCGCGCGCCGTGCTCGGAGCGCTGTGGCGCGAGGCGAACGCGGGGCTGCTGCGGCTCGCGGAGGGGCACCCGGCCGTCGTGGTCGTCGACCTGGAGCCGCTGATCGCCGAGGGGGTGCCGCTCAGCGATCCCCGGCTGAGCATCTACACCAAGGCGTACCTCTCCCCCGACCTGCTCGCCCTCTACGCACGCGAGGTGGGCCACCTCGCCCGCGCGCTGGTCGGCCGGGGCAAGAAGTGCCTCGTGGTCGACCTGGACGGGACGGTGTGGGGCGGGGTGCTCGGCGACGACGGGGTCGACGGCGTCGAGGTCGCCGAGAGCTACCGCGGCGAGGCCTACCGGGCGTTCCAGCAGACGGTCAAGCAGCTCGGCTCGCAGGGCGTGCTCCTCGCGGTGGCCAGCAAGAACGAGCTGTCGCTGGTGCGCGAGGCGCTGCGCGACCGCCGGGACATGACGCTGCGGGAGGAGGACTTCGTACGGGTCGCGGCGAACTGGCGGCCCAAACACGAGAACCTGGCCGAGCTGGCCTCCGCGCTGAACCTGGGGGTGGACAGCTTCGTGTTCGTCGACGACAACCCCTACGAGTGCGGTCTCGTTCGGGAGCTGCTGCCGGGCGTGACCGTGGTGCAGGTCGACGGCGACCCGGCGCTGCACGTCGGCAAGCTGGTGCGCGACGGCTGGTTCGACACGCGGGAGCTGACCGCCGAGGACAGCACCCGCGTCGAGAAGTACCGCGACGAGCTGGTGCGCAAGGACTTCCTGGACAGCTTCGACTCCGTCCAGGACTACCTCACGGAGCTGAAGGTCCAGGTGCGGCTCGGCCCCGTGGCCGAGCGCGACGTTCCGCGGCTGTCGCAGCTGACCCTGCGCACCAACCAGTTCAACCTGACCACGCAGCGCCTCCAGCAGCCGGAGGTCCGCGCCCTGCTCGGCGATCCGGACCGGCTGGTGCTCTCCGTGCACTCCAGCGACCGCTTCGGCGACAACGGGCTCGTCGGCGCGGTCTTCGCCCGCCGTGACGGGGAGCACCTGCACATCGACAACGCGGTGCTGAGCTGCCGGGTCTTCTCGCGCGGCATCGAGCAGGCGTGGCTGGCGGCGCTGCTGGGCCACGCGCGCGCCGCCGGACTGACCGCCGTGTACGGGGAGTACCGGCCGACGGCGAAGAACGGCATCGTGGCCGGCTTCTACCCGCGCTACGGCTTCACCGAGGCCGGACCGGCCGACGGGGGCGGCACGCTCTTCCGCCACGACCTGCGCGAGCCGGTGGAGATTCCTGACCATGTGACGCTTGACGAGAACATCACGGGAGGCCGTGCATGAACACCCTCGACGAATTCGTCTCGGTCATACGCGACGAGCTGGGCCTGCCGGTCACGGTCGACGACGCCTCGCGCGGCTTCGACGAGCTGCCCGGCTGGGACTCGGTCCACCTGGTGTGGCTGCTGTCGGTGCTGGAGCGCCGCACCGGGCGCAGCGTCTCGCTGCCCGACGTGCTCGAGGCGCGCGACCTGGCGGGCATCTACTCCGTGGTCAGCGCCGCCTGACAGCGCACACGCCCGTGGGGTGCCGGCCGATGCGGCCGGCACCCCACGGTTGCGTCCGGGGCCGAAGGCGGCTCAGAGCCGGCCGACGACCTGGATCTCGGAGAAGCTCTCCAGCCCCCAGCGGCCGTTCTCCAGCCCGATGCCGCTCGACTTGTGTCCGCCGAACGGCACGTCGGGGCGCAGTGCGCCGCGTCCGTGGGTGTTGATCCACACCTGGCCCGCGTCCACGCGCGCCGCGACCTGCGCGGCGCGGTCGGTGTCGGCCGACCACACCGAGGCGGTCAGCCCGTAGGGGGTGCCGTTGGCGCGGTCGATCGCGTCGTCCAGCCGGTCGTACGCGACGACGGGCAGCGCGGGGCCGAACTGCTCCTCGTCGACGATCGGGACGCCGTCGGACAACCCCGTCAGGATCGTCGGCGGGAAGAAGAGCCCCGGCCCGTCGCCCGCGGGCGCGCCGCCGGCCGCGGCGACCGCACCGCGGCCGAGTGCGTCGGCCACCAGGCCTGCCACCCGGTCGTACTGCCGGCGGTTGCTGACCGGACCCAGTTCGGTGCCCTCGGCCGCGCCGTCGCCGACCCTGGTGGCCAGGGCCCGCGCCGCGAGGGCCTCGACGAGCTCGCCGTGCAGGGCCGCGGGCACGTAGACGCGTTTGACGGCCATGCAGAACTGCCCGTTGTTGCGGAAGGCGCCCCAGAAGAGGGCCTCCGCGATCTTCGCCGGGTCCGCGTCGTCGAGGACGATCGCCGGGTCGTTGCCGCCCAGTTCGAGGCTGATGCGCTTGAAGTCGGCGCTCGCGGCGGTCATGACCTTCGTACCGGTCTCGGTCGACCCGGTGAAGCTGATGCGGCGCGGCGTGCGGTGCGCCGTGATCCACGCGCCGAGCGGGTCCGGTCCGCTGACGACGTTCAGGACGCCGGGCGGCAGCACCTCGCGCAGCAGCTCGCCGATCGCGAGCGTCGTCAGCGGGGTGTACGGGGAGGGCTTGAGCACCACGGTGTTGCCGGCCCGCAGCGCCGGCGCGACCTTCCACAGGGCGAGCGCCACGGGGAAGTTCCACGGCGCGATCGCGGCGACCACGCCGAACGGGCGGCGCATCACCGCGATCCTGCCGTTCTCGTCGTCCTGCAGCAGCGTCTCGGCCGGCAGGTCGAGGTCGGCGTAGTAGCGCAGCCACGCGCACGCACCGGCGATCTCCCCCCTGGCCTCGTAGCCGGGCTTGCCCTGCTCGGCGGTGAGGAGGGGGGCGAGGCGGTCGACGGCGGCCACGATCGCGTCGGCCGTCTCGTGCAGGGCCGCGCGCCGCGCCTTCTCGTCCGCGCTCCAGGCGGGGAAGGCCGCCTGCGCGGCGGCCATCGCGGCATCCAGCTCCGCGGGGCCGCACGCGGGCGCGCGGGCGACCACCAGGCCGGTGGCCGGGTTCACCACGTCGTACGCACCGGAGCCGGGCAGCGGCAGCCCGCCGGCGGTCATCGTCGAGTCGAACACGGACAGCCTCCTATGCCGCCGGCACCAGGACCGGCTTGACGACGTCTCCGTTGCCGAAGTCACGCTCGGCGTCGTTGATCCCGGACAGCGGGTAGGTGCGGACGAGCCGGTCGAACGGGAAGCGCCCGTTCTGCCACAGGGCGATGAGGACGGGGATGAACTGCTGCGGCACCGCGTCGCCCTCCATGACGTAGCGCAGGGTCTGGCCCCCGAGCAGTGCCCGCGGCGGCAGGACGACGTCGGCGGCGCCGGAGCCGACCAGCGCGCAGGTGCCGCGCGGGCGCAGCGAGGTCACGGCGGCCAGCACGACCTCCGGCACGCTCGTGGTGTCCAGCGCGGCGTCCGCGCCGCCGCCGGTCAGCGCGGCGATGCGGGCGGCGGTCTCGGGGTCGGCGCCGTCGAGGGCGTGGGTGGCACCGAGTTCGAGGGCCAGTTCGCGGCGCTTGGGGTGGGTGTCGACGGCGACGATCTCGCGGGCCCCGGCGGCGGCTGCGGCCATCACCGCCGCGAGCCCCACCGCGCCGGTGCCGAAGACCGCGAGCGTGGAGCCCGCGCCGGCGCGCAGCGCCAGCAGCGCCGTCCCGGCGCCGGTCTGGATGCCGCACCCGAGCGGGGCGAGCGTCTCCAGCGGCAGCGAGGCGTCCACGGGGACGAGGCCGCGCTCGGCGGCGATGCAGTGCGTCGCGAACGAGGACTGCCCGAACCAGCGCGCGGCCACCGGCTCGCCGCCCGCGTCGGTGACGGACGTCGAGCCGTCGACGCGGCGGCCGGAGAGGTTGCGCGGGAAGAACTGACCGCAGTAGGAGGGCTCGCCGCCCAGGCAGCGCGCGCACCAGCCGCACGAGTCGTAGCTGAGCACGACATGGTCGCCGGGCCGGACGCGGGTGACGCCCGGGCCCACGTCCTCCACCACCCCGGCACCCTCGTGGCCGAGCACGACGGGACCGGACACGATCGGCACGTGCCTCGGCATCAGGTCGCTGCGGCACAGCCCGGCCCCGGCGACGCGCACCAGCACCTCGCCGGGGCCCGGTGCGGCGAGGTCCACCTCCTCGATGCCGAAGGGTCCCGTCCTGTCCCGCAGCACCGCGGCATGGATCATCATGCGAATATCACCTTCGCAACAGGGGGTAAATGCGGGGAAATTCCCGGCTCCCGATGCTACTGATCGCAACTAAAGTCCTTCTAATACCGACCTTCTGCGGACGACCGCCACCAATTTCCCGGATTTGGCTGTACCGTATCGGCGTCGATATGAATAACGGACGAGGGAGATTGTGAAATGAATGGTGAATCCGAGGGGCATACCGCGGGCCGCCCCGCGCACCGCGGGGTGTCGCGGCGCGGCGCGTTAGGCGTGGCCGCGGGCGCGATGGCCTCGGTGCTGCCGCTGGCCGGCCACGCCCACGCCGCCGCGGGCCGGGGCGCGGCGCGGGTCGAGACCTCGCTGCTCCCGTCGGGCGCGCAACTGTACCGGGACAATGCCGCAATGGTCGGATTCGGACCGCGTTTCACCGGTTCCCGGGCACACGACAACTATCTCGGCTGGCTCCTCGACCAGTTCGAGCGCACCGGCTGCCGAATACTGCCGTCGCACGCGTATCCGTGCGAGACCTGGGAGGCCGAACGCTGGGGCCTGACGCTGCTGGAAGGAGCCCACGCCGGGCACGTGCGCGTCGCGGCCTACCACCCGCGCGGCGGCGAGACGCCCCCGCAAGGCGTGGTCGGGCGGCTCCTGCACCTCGAGGGCGCACCGAAGATCGGCGCGGTGGCGGACACCGCGGACCCCGCGGCGCTGGAGCGGGCCACGGCGGACTGGCAGCGGCGGACGTCGCAGTGGCTGGCGGCACGGACGGCCGAGCTCGGCGCGGACGCCGCGGGCACCGTCCTGCTCATCGACCCGGGGCTGCCCACGACCGGCACCCGCGCGGCGACGGACGCCTCGGCCGGGGTGTTCCTGCGGCAGCCCAACGACGACGGGGTGCCGTGGAAGAAGCTGTGGGACCCGCGGCTGTGGTCGGCGGTGGCCTCGGCGCCCGGCGCCGCGACCGCCGCCGGCGTCGTCTGCATCGTCGACGCCTCCTACGAGGCACTGGCCGGCGACTACCTGCCGCCCAAGAACGCCTACACGGGCATCCCGGCCGTCTACGTCGACAAGGACACCGGCGCGATGCTGCGGCAGGCCGCCGAGGCCACGCCGCTGGTGCGGTTCACGATGACGGCCGGGCGCACCAAGACCACGACCCCCAACCTCGTGGCGGTGCTGCCCGGTGACGGCAGCACCGACGAGGTGCTGATCGGCAACACCCACACCGACGGCACCAACTTCCTGGAGGAGAACGGCGGCATCGGCCTGCTGGCCCTGGCCCGATACTTCCGGGGCTTGCGCCTGCGCGGCCGTGGGCTGCGCCGCTCTCTGGTGTTCTCACTCGTCACCGGCCACTTCGACGCGGGTTTCCCGGAGACGGAGGGCTTCATCGACGACCACCCCGACCTGGTGGGGAAGGCCACGGCCGCGCTGAGCATCGAGCACCTCGGGGTGACCGAGTGGGTCGACGACGACGCCGGCTACCGCTCGCTGGGGGTTCCGGACTGGGGCGTGATGTACGTGGCGGACAGCCTCGTGCCCCTGGCCTCCGAGGCGTTCGCGCACCACGACCTGTTCAACCACCGGCTGGGCCGCAACCCGTCCAACTACGGCGGTGTCGGCGCGGCGTTCGCAGCCGCGGGCGTCCCCGCGCTGTCCTTCCTCGCGGCGCCCACCTACCTGCTGTCGACGACACCGAACGGCGACCTGGACAAGCTGGACCCGGCGCTGATGCGCCGCCAGCTCGCCTGGTTCGCCGACCTGCTGCACCGCCTGGACGCGACCCCCTGACACGCGCCGCGGGCCGGCCGCCGGGAGCGAAGAAGCCCCTCGGCGGCCGGCCCGCGGCACACGGTGCGTCAGCGGCCGGACCGCAGCCGCGCGATGCGCCACCGCAGCGACGCGCGCCGCCGCAGGCTCGCGCCGGTCGTCCGCAGGACGGCGAGCACCAGCCGCAGCCCGCTCTCGGCGACGTGCCGGGGCGAGCCGTGCACGTCGTCGTACGTGTGCAGGTGCAGCCGGCGCACGTTCTCGCGCAGCATCCGCACGTCACCGGCGGGGATGATCTCGTCGCGCAGGCTCACCAGGCCGTGCACGGGGATCTGCAGCGCCCGCAGCTGGCTGCCGGTCAGCGCCCAGTCACGCACCCGGTCGGGCACGTCCCCCGGCTTCTCGTCCATCAGGTGGGCCATCGTGTCGACGGTCACCCGGGGCAGCGCCTGCTGCCACTGCGGATCGGTGAAGAACGGCCCGACGGGCGCCCCGGCGACGACTACGCCCCGGATCCGCGGGTCGTCCACGGCGCAGCGCAGCGCCAGGTGCCCGCTGAAGCTCAGCGCCATCGCGTGCACGCGGGTGGCGTCGGCGCCGAGGTCGCGCACCGCGTCCAGGATTCTGGAGATCATCAGCCAGCTGTCGGCGCCGTAGCGCAGGGTGTTCTCGCCCACTCCGGGCATCTCGGTGACCAGGCCGGCCATGCCGAGCGACCGGGCCCGCATGAGCATGGGCGCCCACTGCTCCTTGACGCTGATGATCCCGCCCATGATGAGCAGCAGCGGCCGGCGCTCGCCGGGCACCAGGTTGGACGTCCAGCACGCGACGCGCCCGCCGGGCATGTCGACCTCCAGCCGCTGGATGTCGGAGTTCTCCCGGCGCCACCGGTCGAACGCCCGCACGCAGCCCTCCATGGCCTGCCGGCGAGCTTCTCCGTCCACGAAGGGGAAGCGGGCCATGTTGTAGTGGCGGCACGCCTCCAGCAGCTTGCCCTGCGACTCCAGTTCGCGGGCCGCGGCGCTCCACTCGGCGACCCAGGAACCCGGTCCCTCGCCGTCGTCGCGGATGCGGTCGAGCAGTTGCCGGTAGTGCGGGATGCCCTGCGCCTTGGCGTGGACGCCCACGTACTGCTTGAGCTCGGCGATGTCGTTCACGACCGCCCCTCCCCCGCCGCCTCGGCGACGGCCGCCGGGGCCGGGGGCCGCACGGTGAAGCCCTCCAGCGCGTCCTTGATCTCGCTCAGGACGTCCGCCGCCTCGGCCCCGTCGATCACCCGGTGGTCGAACGTCAGGTTGAGCCGCATCACCGGCGCGACCGCGAACGCGCCGTCGCGCACGACGGCCCGGTCGGTCACCCGCCCCACCCCGAGGGTGATCGTGGTGCCGCCCACCGAGTGGAAGCCGTCCACCGCGCGGTGCCCGAGCGAGCTGACCGCGAAGGTGCCCATGAGAGCGGCCCGCCGCTCCAGCGGCCGGGCGATCTTCCGGTAGCGCGCCAGGCCCCGCGGGTAGCGGCGGGCGTCGAGCCGGCGGGCGCCGGTGAACTCCGGCGCAGTGTCCGGGTCGATGTCGCGGTAGCGGTCGACCGCGCCCTGGATCTCCTCCAGCGTCGCGGTGTCCAGGTCCCGCAGCACCGCGGACAGGGCCACGCGCCGGCCGCCGAGCGTCTTGTCCAGCGCCAGCTTGCCGTTGACGGAGGCGTAGCGCGCCACCGCGGGACGCCCCCAGCCGAACCAGCGTTCGCGGATCGCGGCGTTGGCCTCCGGGTGGCGGGCCAGCACCCGCCCGGAGGTGTGGAGCACGTACGTGACGACCGAGTGGCGCCGGCCGTCTGCGCGTGCCTCCTCGCGGTGCCGCAGCACGCTCGGCCTCGTAGTGGGCCTACTCGGTCGATGCGGCAACGCAGCGAGGTGCCGTGCCGGGCGTCGCAAGCCGGTGAACCCTCCCGGTCACAGCACTAGCGTGCGGCGCCTTCCGTCACTCGGCGGCGGCCTCGGCGATGACGGCGTCGACCTCCTCCTTGCGGGCCTGCTCCTCCGCGCGTGCCGCCTCCGTCTCCAGTTTCTCGGCGACCTCCTCGTCCTGCCGCATGAGCACCTCCAGGTCCTGGCGGGCGAGGTCCAGCACGCCGAGGTCGGCGAAGACGCCCTGCACCCGCTCGCTCCACAGGCCGATGTCGCGCACGCACGGCACCAGGCGGCTGAAGAGCAGGCCGCGGAACATCTTGTGCGCCTCGGAGTTGTCCAGCAGCGCCTTCGACTCCTTCTCCGAGATGCCGAAGTTCTCCCACACCTCGGTGCCGCGAAGCCGGTCCTGCATCAGGTAGCAGCCCTCGATGACGAAGTCCTCGCGCTCGCGCCGCTCGGCGTCCGAGATGTGCCGGTAGTGCTCGCGCAGCGCGAGCCGGCCGAACGCGACGTGCCGCGCCTCGTCCTGCATCACGTACGCCAGGATCTGCTTCGGCAGCGGCTTGGTGGTCATGTCGCGGATCAGCCCGAAGGCGGCCAGCGCGAGGCCCTCGATCATCACCTGCATGCCCAGGTACGGCATGTCCCACTGGGGGTCGCTGAGGGTGTCGCTCAGCAGCCGGCCCAGCTTGTCGTTGATCGGATAGATCAGTTCGAGCTTCTCGCGCAGGAACTTGGAGTAGATCTCGACGTGCCGCGCCTCGTCCATCACCTGCGTGGCGCCGTAAAACTTGGCGTCGAGGTCGGGGACGGACTCCACGAGCCGGGAGGCGCAGATCACCGCGCCCTGCTCGCCGTGCAGGAACTGCGAGAACTGCCACGAGGCGACGTGGCGGCGGACGTCGGCGCGCTCGCGCTCGTTCATCCGCTCCCAGTGCGGCGTGCCGAAGATGGCGATCGAGCGGTCGGGGACGCCGAGCGCGTCGTACGGGTCGACCTCGGTCTCCCACGCGATGCGCTTCATGGAGTCCCACTGCTTGTCCTTGCCCTTCTGGTACAGGGACAGCAGGCGTTCACGCCCGTCGTCGTAATCCCACGAGAACCTGGCCGCGCCCGACGCGGGCACCTCCCAGGTCGTGGATGCGACAGGCGTGGTGTAGAGATCGCGTGCCGACACGGCGCCTCCTTGGTTGACCGGCTCCGCTCACGGTCGCCCGCCGCCTTAAAGCACGCCTAATCCACGTCTAGGGCCGGGGCCGGTGTCAGGGCGCGGTCAGCGGGAGCAGCACCCGGTCGACGACGGAGACCAGGTACGCGTCGGGCGCGGGGGCGCTGTGCACGAGCGGGTACTGCACCAGCAGGGCCGGGCCGACACCGGCCACCAGCTCGGTGGCGGCCTGCGGGCCGACCTCGCCGCGCTCGGCGCCGCGCCGCAGCACGTCGAGGATCCGGCGGGTGCACGGCTCGACCACCCGCTCGATCGCGGCGCGGCGCACATTGCCGTTCTCGCAGCCGGCCTCGGCCGAGACGATCTGGAAGGCGGTGCCGCGCGTGGCCGTGAACGACACCTGGACGCACCGCATGAGGGCGAGCAGGTCGGAGCGCAGGTCGCCGGTCAGGGCCACCTCGTCCGGCTGCGGGAGCATCGCCTTGAGGGCGTCGGCGACAAGCTCCTCCTTCGACGTCCAGCGGCGGTACAGGACGGCCTTGCTGGTGTGGGCCGCGCCCGCGATGCGCTCCATCGTCAGGTTCGCGTAGCCGACCGCCTCCAGCTGCTCGAAGACGGCGTCGAAGATCGCGTGCCGCAGCGCCTCGCCGCGGCGGCGCGAGACGACGGCCGCGGGCGACGGCGTCAGGGCGCCGCTCGGCGCGACGGGCGGCTGGGCCCGGGTCGGTGTCGCCAATGTCGTCTCCCGCGTTCCGGCGTGGCCCGCCGAGCAGGTCGGCAGGCCGTCGACCTCTTCAGCATAACCCCCGGAATAAGAAACGACTCGGTTTCCAATCGAGCTGACGCCATGTTAGCCTGCTGCGAAAATAGGAAACGTTTTGGTTCCTCAGGTCGTCACGGTGCTGGGAGGCATCCATGTCAGTGGAATCGGCAACACGCTCGGGGGGGACCGGGCCGGCCGATGCGGCGACGAGCGGCAAACGGCTCGGCCTGGTCCTCACGGTCATCGTCGCCTGCCAGTTGATGCTCGTGCTCGACGCGACGATCGTGAACGTCGCGCTGCCGAAGATCCAGGGCTCGCTCAGCTTCTCCCCGACGAACCTGGCGTGGGTGCTCAACGCGTACACGCTGGCGTACGGCGGCCTGCTGCTGCTCGGCGGCCGGGCCGGTGACATCCTCGGGCGGCGCCAGGTGCTGGTCGGCGGGATCGCGCTGTTCAGCGTCGCCTCGCTGCTCGGCGGCCTGGCCACCGAGTCGTGGATGCTCGTGGTCTGCCGCGCCGCGCAGGGCGTCGGAGCCGCGTGCGCCTCGCCCAACGCGCTGGCGCTGATCGCCAGCAACTTCCCCGAGGGCACGCCGCGCACCAAGGCGCTGGCCGCGTGGGCGGCGGTGTCGGGGGTCGGCGGCTCGATCGGCCTGATCGTCGGCGGCATGCTGACCACCTGGCTGTCGTGGCGGTGGGTGATGTTCATCAACGTGCCGTTCGGTGTCGCCGTCCTCGTCCTGGCTCCGATGGTGCTCACCAGCCCGCCGCGCAACCCGGGCCGTTTCGACATCGCCGGCGCGGTCACCTCGACCGTCGGACTGGGCGCACTGGTGTACGCGTTCATCAGGGCCGCGTCCGACGGGTGGAGCGACGGCCAGACGATCGTCGCGTTCGCCGTGGCCGCCGCCGCGCTGGCGCTGTTCGTCGTGGTGGAGAACCGGGTGGCGCAGCCGGTCGTCCCGCTGCGGCTGCTGGCCGACCTGCCCAGGGCCCGCTCGTACCTGCTCATCCTGCTGCTGACCGGCAGCATGCTCGGCATGTTCTTCTTCACCACCCAGTTCGTGCAGAAGGACCTCGGATTCAGCGCGCTGCAGGCCGGTTTCGCCTTCCTGCCGATGACCGCCGGCATCCTGGTGTCCGCCTCGCGCGCCTCCAAGCTGCTCAAGACGATCGGCCCGAAGCCGCTGATGCTGGCCGGCGCCCTGCTCACCACCGCCGGCATGACCTGGCTGACCCGGATCTCCGACACCAGCTCGTACGCGGGCGCCGTCCTCGGCCCGATGATCATGTTCGGGCTCGGTGTGGGCGCACTGTTCGTGCCTCTGAGCGTCGCCGTCGTCTCCGGGGTGCCCGCGCGCGACACCGGCGCGGCCTCCAGCATGATGGTCGTGATGCAGCAGATGGGCGGCTCGGTGGGCCTGGCCGTCCTGGTCACGGTGTTCGGCTCCGCCACCCGGGACGCGCTGTCGGACCCGCCGCACGACATGACCCCGGCGCGGCTGCCCGAGTACGTCCTCGCCCACGGGGTGTCCGCCGCCTACACCGTCGCCACCGTCTTCCTCGCGGTGATCCTGCTGCTCGTGCTGATCACCCGCCAGGTCCGCCCGGCCGACGACGCGAAGACGGCCTCCGCCCCGGCCGACGCGGAGGCGGAGGCCGTCGAGAGCTGACGTCCTGCCGTAACGTTTCGGGCCGGTGGCCGCTCAGGCGGTCGCCGGCCCGAACCAGCGGGTCAGGGCGGCGAGCGCACCCGCCGGGTCGGTGCCGTCCCCGGCCCAGGCGACACGGCCGTCGGGCCGCACCACCAGCAGGGCCGCGTCGATCCCCGGGACGGGCTCGGCCGCCACCACGTCGACCTGGCCGGGCCGGCCGTCGGCCCACGACCTGGCTCCCGCCGCCGCGCCCGCGAGGTCCAGCACGAGGCCGCGGCCGGAGTGCAGCAGGCGTGCCACCGACGTCTCGCCGTCCGCGGTGCGCAGCGGCACGTCCGCCAGCCGCCGGCCCGTCAGGGGGTGGGCGTCGCCCTCGGGTCCGAAGGAGTAGGCGGTGTCCAGGTCGGCCGCCATCCGCACCAGGTAGGCGTTCACGTCGTCGAACCGGATCAGCTCCCTGAACACGTCGCGCAGCGGTGCCATGGCCGGCAGCGGGTGCAGCAGCGCGGCCTGCGCCGCCGTCGTGCGGCACGCACGGTCGGCGACCGGCCGCCGCTCCTCCTCGTAGGTGTCCAGCAGTCCGGCGGGCGCGCGTCCCGCGGCGGCTGCGGCGAGCTTCCAGCCCAGGTCGACCGCGTCCTCCACGGCCGTGCTCATGGACTTGCCGCCCAGCGGGAAGAACGTGTGCGCCGACTCGCCGGCGAGGAAGACGCGGCCGTCGCGGAAGCGGTCCGCGAGCCTGGTGGCCACGTCCCAGCGCGACAGCCAGCGCGCCTCCAGCCCCGGCGCCTCGACACCGGCCAGCCGCCGCAGGGAGGCGCGCAGCTCCTCGGCGGTCACCGGCGCCGCGGCGTCCTCGGGCAGCACGTCGAACTCGGCGGTCATCACCCGCACATGGTCCGGGCCGAGCCGGCGGACCGTCAGCAGCCCGCCCGGGTACTCGGTGGCGCCCGTGAGGTCGAGCACCTCGGCGGCGCCGGCGGCGGTCACGTCGCCGACGATGCCGTGGAAGGGGAAGTCCGAACCGGGAAAGCCGATGCCGGCCAGCTCCCGCACCCGGCTGCGCCGCCCGTCGCAGCCGACGAGGTAGCCGCAGCGGATCTCCGACTCGCCCGCGGCCGTCCGCGCCGTCACCGTCACCCCGGCCGTGTCCTGACGCAGGCCCACCACGGTGTGGCCGCGCAGGATCTTCACCCCCAGGTCGGCGGCGCGCTCCTCCAGGACGCTCTGCAGCCGTGACTGCGCCACGGCGAACGTGTACGGGTGGTGCCCCGGCAGCCGCGACGGGTCGAGCCACAGCTGCGCGAAGTGCGCGTTGCGCGACTCGATGCCGTACGGCCGCAGCGCGTCCATGATGCCGCGCTGCGCGAGCAGTTCGACCACGCCCGCGTTGACGGCCAGGCCCGGCGCCTCCCCCGTGGGGTGGGGGCTGCGCTCCAGCACGGTGCACGGCACACCGCGCAGCCCGAGTTCGCAGGCCAGCATCAGGCCCGCAGGGCCCGCGCCCACGACGACGATCTCCTCGCTCACCGCTGCTCCACCTCAGATCTTCTCGAATGCGAAACCGGCCTTGATCCACTTGCTGGACTCCACCGCGATGCCCAGGGCACGGTCGCCCGGACTCATCTCCGCCAGGGCCCGTTCGAGCTGGAGGAACGGAAGGGCGTTCCCGGTGTTCCCCGTCTCGGTGACGCAGGAGACCTCCTCCGCGGCGACCTCGAGACCCTCCAGGATCTTCGGCGTCATGCGTCCCGACAGCTGCGGCGGCAGGATGTAGTCGAAGTCGGTGTCCTTCCACCCGAGGTCGTCCAGCAGCTCCCGGAGGATCTCGACGGACATGGCGGGCACCGCGTTCTCGATCGCCTTGTAGTTCTCGCCCGCGGGCGGTACGTCGCTGTCGCGTTCGGCCAGGCCGTACCACTCCAACGTCTGGCCCGGCTCGCGTCCCAGGCCGGTGAGCCGGGTGAACACCCGCTCCAGGACGGCCTGGCCCCGGCGCCCCGGGCCCTGCCCGCCGGCCTCGGGGGCGGTGTCCAGCACCACGGCCCCGGCGCCGTCCCCGAACAGCAGGAGGTTGACCAGCTGCGCGGGGGGCATCGAGGCGACGTCCATGCCGATGTCGAAGTGCTTCGCGGTGCTGTCGCCGCCGATGACCAGGGCCGTGCGGTAGGCGCCGGTGCGCAGGAAGTGGTGCGCCACGTCGAGCGCCTGGACGGCGCCCGAGCAGCCCGACTGGAGCTGGAAGGTGCGGACGTCGTTCACGCCCAGCCGCTCGGCGACCATGTTGACCGTCGCGGGCATCAGCATGTCCGGTGTGGCGGTGCCCATGACGATCAGGTCGACGTCCTCCGGTGCGACGTCCGCGCCGGCCAGGGCGCGGCTCGCGGCGGTCGTCGCGAGGTCGGTGAGCGACACGGACCGCTCCCCGGTGTCGAGATCGCGGGCCAGGTGGCGGGTGCGCGTTCCGATGAACACGTCCACCCACTGCTCCCACACCTTGTCCATCTTGAACAGGCGGGCCAGCCGCGCGTTGCCGATCGGTGCTCCCGGCAGCGCGGTCCCCACGGAAAGGATGCGGATGTTCGGAGAGTCCATACCGGCATCGTCCGAGCCCGCCCTAATGCTCGACTTGGGCGTTCCTTGCGTGCTCCGGTCCCGCCGGCCGGCATGCCGCCGCCCCGTGCCGTGCGGCACGGGGCGGCTCCTCGTCCGGCTCGGTGGGGCGCTCAGCCCCGGGCGCCGACCACCTCGCCGCTCGCCCGCTCGTGCGCCCCGGCGCCGCCGTTCCCGCCCGACGCCGCCAGCTCGCCGCGCAGGTATCGGGCGAACCCGGCCAGCGTCGGGTGGTCGAAGACGGCCGTCGCGGGCACCTCGAGCCCGGTGTCGTCGCGCAGCCGGTTGCTCAGCTCCAGCGCGGTGAACGACGAGAAGCCCAGCTCCAGCAGGCTCGTGGCGCCGTCCAGCTCCTCGGGCGCGTCGTGCCCGAGCACCGCCGCCGCGTGCCCGCGCAGCGCGCCGAGCACGATCTCCTGCGCCTGCGCCTCGTCGGCCCCGGCCAGTTGCGCCAGCAGCCCGGGGCGCTCCGCGGCGCCGCCGTCCGCGGCCGACCCGCCGGGATCCGCGACGGCCGCGAAGAACGGCGATCGCGCCGCGCCCGGCAGGCTGCCCCAGTCGATGTCCGCAAGCACCAGGACGCCGTCGCGCGCCGTCGTCGCCTCGTCCAGCACGTCCATGGCCAGGTGAGGTGCCACCGCGCGCAGTCCCGGCCGCCCCTGCGCGCCCGGGTCCGCGTCCGTCCACGGCCCCCATGCGACGGCGAGGACGGGCAGCCCGTCCGCGCGGCGGGCCGCGACGACGTCCTCGATCTCCGGCGCGGCCACCGCCTCGGTCTCGCCGAAGCCCTCCGGCAGGCCGGTGAGGAGCACGAACGCCGTGAGGTCCAGGGCGCGGGTGGCCGCGTCGAGGGCGACGGCGGTCGCGGGGTCCGCACCCGACCGGGCGTCGGCGTGGACGACCGCGGTGAGCGGCGGGCCGTCCGGGAGCGACGCCAGCAGCCGGCCGACCGCCTCCCGGTCGGCCGGGTCGCACACCGCGGAGGTGACCCGTACGCCCTCGGCGGCCAGGCCGGTCACGAGGTCCTGCCCGGGGAGCCGCGGCGCCGCCAGCACGACGTGCTCCGCGCCGGTCCTGACCAGCCGGCGGGCGGCGTGCACGCCGAGCCCCTCCGGCCCGTCGAGGTCGCCGGTGACCACGACCGTGCCGGTGGGCCGCCATCGGCCGTTGCGGGACGGCGCCGCGCGCACCAGCCGCCGCACCGGCCCCTCGTCCGCGCCGGGGACCTGCCCGAGGGCCACGCGGTAGCGCCACTGGTGCCGCCGCCGCCAGGCGTCGAGGACGGGCAGCAGGCCGGCCAGCGCGCCCTCGGCGACGCCGAGGTCCGCGGCCAGCCCGGCGGCGTCCCCGCTCCCGACCGCGTCCCAGAAGCCCGCCTCGGGCCCCTGGGGGCCGCTCCGCGCGGCGGCGTCGATCCAGTAGCGCCTGCGCTGGAACGCGTACGTGGGCAGGTCCCGCTCCTGCGGCCCTTCGCCGAGTACGCCGGGCCAGTCGACCGGCAGGCCGTGGACGTGGGCCAGCGCGAGCGCGGCGAGGGCCGAACCGGTCTCGGGCCGGTCGCCGCGCAGCGCCGGGATCACCACCGGCCCGTCCACACCCGCCGCGGCGAGGCAGTCGTGCGCCAGCGGCGTCAGCACCGCGCCGGGGCCGACCTCCACGTAGGCGGTGACACCGTCGTCGTGGAGGCTGCGCACCCCGTCCGAGAAGCGCACCGTCCCGCGCACGTGGCGCGCCCAGTAGCCCGGGGAGCGCAGCTCGTCGAGCCGGACGGGCGCTCCCGTGACGTTCGACACGACGGTGATCGCCGGCGCCCTGAAGGTCAGTCCCGCCGCCACGTCCGCCAGGTCGTCCAGCACGCCGTCCATGTGGGGCGAGTGGAAGGCATGGCTCACCCGCAGCCGCTTCGTCCGGTGGCCCAGGCCCCGCAGCTCCCGCATCACCCGCAGCGTGGTGTCGCGGTCGCCCGAGATCACCACCGTGGCGGGGCCGTTGACGGCGGCGATGCCGACCCCCTCGGCATGCTCGGCCACCAGCGGCATCACCTCGTCCTCACCCGCGCGGACCGAGACCATCGCGCCGCCGGGCGGCATGGCCTGCATCAGCCTGGCGCGCGCGGCGACCAGGGTGCAGGCGTCCGCCAGGTCCAGGACACCGGCGGCGTGCACGGCGGCCAGCTCGCCGATCGAGTGCCCCATCACGGCGTCCGGCACCAGGCCCCAGCTCTCCAGCAGCCGGAAGAGCGCGACTTCGAGCGCGAAAAGCGCGGGCTGGGTGTACCGCGTCTCGTCCAGCAGCGCAGCGTCCGCGCTGTCCGCGGGGGCGAACATCACCTCGCGCAGCGGCCGGTCGAGGTGCCCGTCGAACTCGGCGCACACCGCGTCGAGCGCAGCGGCGAACACCGGGTGCTCGCCGTGGAGTTCACGGCCCATGCCGGGGCGCTGGCTGCCCTGCCCGGTGAACAGGAACGCGGTGCGTCCCGGCGCCGACGCGGTGCCCGGCCCGACCAGCTCGGGCGCGCGCTCCCCGTGCCCGAGGGCGTCGAGTCCGCGCAGCAGGCCGTCGCGGTCCGCGGCGAGCACGACGGCCCGGTCCGGCAGCGCCGACCGTCCCACCGCGAGCCCCCGCGCGAGGTCCGCGACCCGCAGCCCGGGTCCGGCCGCCACGGCGTCGCGCAGCCGCGCGGCCTGTGCCCGGAGTGCCGCACGCCCGTGGGCCGAGACGGGTACGGGCACCGGCGTGGCGGTCCCGTCCGGTTCGACGGGGGCCGGGGCCGCCTCGTGCTCGGCCTGTTCGAGGATCAGATGGGCGTTGGTGCCGCTGATGCCGAAGGCCGACACCCCGGCGCGGCGCGGGTGGTCCGTCGCGGGCCACGGGACCGTCCGCGCGAGTAGGGACACCCCCGCGCCGGACCAGTCGACGTGCTCGGACGGCTGCTCGGCGTAGCGGCTGCGGGGCAGGACGCCGTGGCGCATCGCCATGACCATCTTGATGACGCCCGCGACGCCCGCCGCCGCCTGCGTGTGGCCGATGTTCGACTTCACCGAGCCCAGCAGCAGCGGCCGGTCCGCCGGGCGGCCCTTGCCGTACGACGCGATCAGCGCCTGCACCTCGATGGGGTCGCCGAGTGACGTGCCGGTGCCGTGGCCCTCCACGGCGTCGACGTCCGCGGGGCCGAGGCCCGCGTCGGCGAGGGCGGAACCGACGACGCGGCGCTGCGCCGGGCCGTTCGGGGCGGTCAGGCCGTTGCTCGCGCCGTCCTGGTTGACGGCCGAGCCGCGCAGCACGGCCAGCACGCGGTGGCCCTCCCGCACCGCGGTGGACAGGCGTTCGAGCAGCAGCAGCCCGGCTCCCTCGGCGAAACCGGCGCCGTCGGCCCCCGCGGCGAACGACCGGCACCGGCCGTCCGCGGACAGGCCCCGCTGGCGGCTGAACTCCACGAACAGGCCCGGTGTCGCCATGACCGTCACGCCGCCCGCGAGGGCCATCCCGCACTCGCCGCGGCGCAGCGCCTGGGCGGCCAGGTGGACGGCCACGAGCGAGGACGAGCACGCCGTGTCCACCGTGATCGCCGGCCCCTCCAGGCCGAAGGTGTACGCGATCCGGCCCGACGCCACGCTGCCCGCGCTGCCGTTGCCGACGAAGCCCTCGAACTCGGCCGGGACCTGCCCCAGCCGCGTCGCGTAGTCGCCGTACATCACCCCGGCGAACACCCCGGTGTCGCTGCCGCGCAGCGAGTTCGGTGCGATGCCGGCGTGCTCGAACGCCTCCCACGCCGTCTCCAGCAGCAGCCGCTGCTGCGGGTCGGTCGCCGCCGCCTCGCGCGGACTGAGTCCGAAGGGCGCGGGGTCGAACTCGTCGGCGTCGTGGAGGAAGCCGCCGTACCGCGTGGTGGACGTGCCGGGCGACTGCGGGTCGGGGTCGTAGAGGCCGTCGACGTCCCAGCCGCGGTTGGCGGGGAAGTCGCCGATCGCGTCGCCGCCGTCGAGCACCAGCCGCCACAGGTCCTCCGGACCGCGCACGCCGCCGGGGTAGCGGCACGCCATGCCGACGATCGCGATCGGCTCCCGCGCGGCGGACTCGGCCTCGGCGAGGCGCTTGCGGGTGCGGTGCAGGTCGGCGGTCACCCACTTCAGGTAATCGACGAGCTTTTCTTCGTCGGCCATCCGAGATCGGTCCTTTCCGTTCGGTGAGGGGCCTGGCGGCGGTTCAACGGGCCCGCCCGAGCTCGTTGTCGATGAAGTCGAGGATGCTGTCGGCGTCGGCCGCGCCGAGCGTGTCGGCCACGTCGGCGCCGTCCTCCGCGGCCGGCTGCTCGTCCCAGCGGGCGACGAGCGTGCGCAGCCGCGCGACCATGGCCTGCCGGTCCGGGCCGGGCGCGGCGGACAGGGCCGCGTCGAGGCCGTCGAGCACGGCGGTCGCGGGCGGCGCCGCCTCGTCGGCGGGGACCAGCTCGGCGCCGATGTGGCGGGCCAGCGCCGCGGGGGTCGGGTAGTCGAACACCAGCGTCGTCGGCAGGCGCAGGCCGGTGGCCGGCCGGAGCCGGTTGCGCAGCTCCAGCGCGGTCAGCGAGTCGAAGCCCAGCTCGGCGAAGGTGCGGTCGGCGGCGACGTCGGCAACCGTCGGGTGGCCGAGCACCGCCGCCACGGTGGTGCGGACCGCGTCGAGCACCGTGCGGTCGCGCTCGGCAGCGGAAAGCCCCGCGAGGGTGCTGCCCAGCGCCCCCGGATCCGCCGCCCCGTCCGCGTCCCGGCGGGCGCCCTGCCCCACGAGGTCCTCGAACAGCGCGGGCAGCACGCCCGAGCGGGCCTGGGAGCGCAGCGCCGGCATGTCCAGGCCGACCGGCACTGTGAGGGCCGGGCCCGCCGCCAGGGCGGCGTCGAAGAGCGCGAGGCCGAGCGCGGCGGGCATCGGGGTGAGGCCGCCGGGCGCGGTACGGGCCCGGCCGGGCCCGCCGAGCCCCGCCGTCATCGTGCTCTCCGGCTCCCACAGGCCCCACGCCATCGACGTCGCCGGGAGCCCCAGCGCCCGCCGGTGCTGCGCCAGGGCGTCGGTGAACGCGTTGGCGGCGGCGTAGTTGGCCTGGCCCGCGCTGCCGGAAAGGCCCGCGAAGGAGGAGAAGAGCACGAAGGCAGCCAGGTCCAGACCGCGTGTCAGCTCGTGCAGGTGCCACGCCCCGTCGGCCTTCGGCCGCATCACGGTGTCGATGCGCCCGGCCGTCAGGGAGTCCACGACGCCGTCGTCGAGCACCGCCGCGGCGTGAACGACCGCGGTGAGCGGGTGCCGCTCGTCCACCGCGTCCAGCACGGCCGCCAGCGCCGCCCGGTCGGCGGCGTCGCACGCCGCGAGGGTGACGTCCGCGCCGAGGGCGGCGAGTTCCTCGCGCAGCCGCGCCGCGCCGTCCGCCGCGGCGCCCCGGCGGCCGGTGAGCACGAGGTGGCGCACGCCGTGCGCCGTGACCAGGTGCCGGGCCAGGAGGCCGCCGATCGTCCCGGTGCCGCCGGTGACCAGCACGGTGCCCTCCGGATCCCACGGCCGTACGGGCTCGTCGGCGAAGGCCCGGCGTACCAGCCTGGGCACGAGGACGGTGCCGGCCCGGACCGCGAGCTGCGGCTCGCCCGTCGCGAGGGCGGCCTCGACGGCCGCCCGGGGCACCGGGCCGCCGTCGCCGTCCTCGGGGTCCAGGTCCAGCAGCACGAGGTGGCCCGGACTCTCCGACTGGGCGGTACGGACCAGGCCCCACACGGCTGCCGCCGCCGGGTCCGGCAGCGGCTCGTCCTCTGCGGTGCTCACCGCGCCCCGGGTGACCACCACCAGCCGGGAGCCCTCCGCCCGGCCGTCCGGCGCCCAGGACTGCACGGCCGCCAGCACGCGGGCCGTCTCCGCCCGGGCCGCGGCAGCTGTGTCGGGGCCGCCCGCGGCGGTGACGGGCACGAACACGGTCTCCACCGTGTCCGCGTCGGCCGCGGGGATGTCCGTCCCGTCCGCGACGGTGAGGCCCGCCGCCGCGAGCCCGGCCGCGAGGCCCAGCCCGTCGGGGGAGACCACGGTGCAACGCCCCGCGGGGAGCGGCGCCGCGCCCTGCGGCGCCGCTGCCCGCCACTCCACGGCGAACAGCGACCTGGCGACCGCGGTCCCAGGTGTGCGCAGCCGGTCGACCGGTGTCCGGCGGATCGTCAGCTCGTCCACCGACAGCACCGCGGCGCCCTCGTCGTCGAAGGCGTCCAGCCGCACGGCGTCCGTACCGGTCGGCGTCAGCCGCACGCGCAGCGCGGCTGCGCCGTCGCGCCACCACGACACGCCGGACCAGGAGAAGGGCAGCGGCACCGTGCCGCCGTCCGCGCCCGCGCCCGGCCCGGGCAGCGCGAGGACGTGCAGCGCCGCGTCGAGCAGCGCGGGGTGGACCCCGAACCGTCCGGCGTCCCCGGCGGCCGGCGCGGGCAGCGCGACCTCCGCGAGCAGGCTCCCGCCGTCGCGCCACGCGGCGCGCAGTCCCTGGAACGCCGGGCCGTACTCCAGCGCGATGTCGCCGAGCAGCTCGTAGGCGTCGGCCGCACCGACCGGCTCGGCCCCCGCGGGCGGCCACTCCCCCGGCGGCTCGGGCGCGGGCCCTGCGCCGTCAGGGGCCAGCAGCCCGGCGGCGTGGCGCCGCCACGGCGAGGTGTCCTCGTCCGCGGCCTCCCGCGCGTGGACGGTGACCGGTCGCCGTCCGTCCTCGGGCGCCCCGACCGTGACCCGCAGCTGCACGTCACCGCGTTCGGGCACCGGCAGGGGCGCCTCCACGGCCAGCTCGTCGATCCTGCCGTAGCCGCAGCTTCCGCCCGCCTGCCCCGCCATCTCCACGAAGGCCGTGCCCGGCAGCAGCACCGTCCCGGCCACGGCGTGGTCGGCCAGCCACGGGTGGGTGCGCCGCGACAGGCGGCCGGTGAGCATGAACTCCTCGGTGTCGACGGCGTCGATGACCGCGCCGAGGATGCCGTGCCCGGTGGCGCCGAGCCCGAGGTCCTGGGCGTTGCCGGTGCCCGCGGCGGCCGGGTGCGCGTCGAACCAGTAGCGGCGCCGCTGGAAGGCGTACGTGGGCAGCTCGAAGCCGGGCGCCTGCGCGCCGTCCGGGCCGAACACCGCGGACCAGTCGACGGCCACGCCGTTGACGTGGGCCTGGGCGAGGGAGAGCAGGTACCGCGCGGGGCCGCCCTCGTCGCGGCGCAGTGACCCGAGGGCGACCGCGCGGTTCCTGCCCTCCTGGAGGCCGCGGTCCTCGATGGTCTCCTGCACGCCGATCGTCAGCACCGGGTGCGGGCTGCACTCGACGAACACCCGGTGGCCGCGGTCGAGCAGCGAACGGGTCGCCTGTTCGAACTTCACGGTCTCCCGCAGGTTCGTGTACCAGTACTCCGCGTCCAGGCCCGACGTGCCGATGACGTCGCCGGTCAGCGCCGAGCAGTAGGCCACCTCGGACTCCCGGGGCTCGACGCCGGCCAGCTCGCGCAGCAGCCGGGGGCGCAGCGCGGTCATGTGGGCCGAGTGCGAGGCGTAGTCCACGGGGACGCGCCGGACGCGCACGCCCTCCGCCTCCCCCGCCTCCAGAAGCTCGCCGATCGCCGCCGCGTCCCCGGAGACCACGGTGGAGGACGGGCCGTTGACCGCGGCGACCGACAGGCGCCCCTCCCAGCGGGCGATCAGTTCCCGCACCCGCTCGGCGGGTGCGGCGACCGAGGCCATGCCGCCGTCGCCCGCCATGTCCGCGATGGCCTGGCTGCGCAGCGCCACGACGCGCGCGGCGTCGTCCAGCGACAGCGCGCCCGCGACGTACGCGGCGGCGATCTCGCCCTGCGAGTGACCGACGACGGCCGCGGGCCGCACCCCCTTGGACCGCCACAGCGCGGCGAGCGAGACCATCACGGCGAACAGCGCGGGCTGCACCACGTCGACCCGCTCCAGCGTGGGCGCGCCGGGCGCGCCGCGCAGCACGTCGAGCAGCGACCAGTCGGTGTACCGCGCGAGCGCGTCCGCGCACAGCGCCAGCTCGGCGGCGAAGGCGGGTTCGGCGTCGAGGAGTTCCACCGCCATGCCCGGCCACTGCGAGCCCTGGCCGGGGAAGACGAAGACGACCCGGTCGGCGTCGGTGGCCGTGGCCGTCACGAGCTGGGGCGCCTCGGTTCCGCCGGCCAGCGCCCGCAGGCCCGCGGCCAGCTCGCCGGGGTCCGCCGCGACGACCGCGGCCCGGTGGCCGTGCGCCGTGCGCGCGACCGCCAGCGCCCGGCCGACCTCGTGCGGCGACGCGTCCGGGCGGGAGGTCACGGTGTCCAGCAGCGCCGCGGCCTGCGCGCGCAGCGCCGCCTCGTCGCGGGCGGAGACCACCCACGGGACGGGTGCGCCCGGCCGGGCGGGCGTGTCCTGGCCGTTCGCGGGCGGGGCCGCGGGGGCCTCCTCCAGGACGACGTGGGCGTTGGTGCCGCTGATACCGAAGGAGGAGACGGCCGCACGCCGCGGGTGGCCGTTGCGGGGCCAGGGCGTGTTGCCCGTCAGCAGCGTGACGGCGCCGGCGCTCCAGTCCACGTGCGGCGTGGGCTCGTCGACGTGCAGGGTGCGCGGCAGTTCCTCGTGCCGCATCGCCATGACCATCTTGATGACACCGGCGACACCGGCCGCGGCCAGCGTGTGCCCGATGTTGGACTTGACGGAGCCGAGCAGCAGCGGGTGCCCGGGGTCGCGGTGCCTGCCGTAGGTGGCCAGCAGCGCCTGCGCCTCGATGGGGTCGCCGAGCGCGGTGCCCGTGCCGTGCGCCTCGACCGCGTCGACTTCGGCGGCGGGGACACCGGCGTTGGCGAGCGCCTGCTGGATGACACGCTGCTGCGAGGGCCCGTTGGGGGCGGTCAGGCCGTTGGAGGCCCCGTCCTGGTTGATCGCGCTGCCGCGCATCACGGCGAGCACCCGGTGGCCGTTGCGCTCGGCGTCGGAGAGCCGCTCGAGGAGCAGCAGCCCGGCGCCCTCGCCCCAGCCGGTGCCGTCGGCGGCAGCCGCGAACGCCTTGCAGCGCCCGTCCGCGGCCAGCGCGCGCTGCCGGCTGAACTCCACGAAGGTGGCCGGCGTCGGCATCACCGTGACGCCTCCGGCCAGCGCGAGCGAGCACTCGCCGCTGCGCAGCGCCTGCGCCGCCAGGTGCATCGCGACGAGCGAGGACGAGCACGCGGTGTCCACCGTGACCGCGGGGCCTTCGAGGCCGAAGGTGTAGGCCAGCCGCCCTGAGGCGACGCTCGTGGTGTTGCCGGTCGACAGGTAGCCCTCGAAACCGGCGGTGGCGTCACCCAGCAGCGAGGCGTAGTCCTGGGCGATCACCCCGGCGAAGACACCCGTGGCGCTGCCGGCCAGGCCCGCGGGATCGATGCCGGCCCGCTCGAACAGCTCCCACGCCGTCTCCAGCAGGAGCCGCTGCTGCGGGTCGGTCGCGACCGCCTCGCGCGGGCTCATGCCGAAGAAGGACGCGTCGAACTCGTCGGCGCCGTAGAGGAATCCGCCCTGCGTCGCGTACGTCCTGCCGGGGCGGTCGGGGTCCGGGTCGTAGAGCGAGTCCAGGTCCCAGCCGCGGTTGGCCGGGAAGTCGCCGATGGCGTCGGTGCCCGTGACGACGAGCTGCCACAGGTCCTCGGGCGAGCTGACGTTCCCCGGGTAGCGGCAGGCCATCGCGACGATCGCGATCGGCTCGTCGGTCGCCGCGGTCGCCACCGCCGCCGCCTGCGCCCGCTCGCCGCCCAGCAGCTCCGAGCGCAGGAAGGCCGCGAGCGCGGTCGCGGTCGGGAAGTCGAACAGCAGCGTCGCGGGCAGCCGCAGGTCCGTCGCGGCGTTCAGCCGGTTGCGCAGCTCGACCGCGGTGAGCGAGTCGAAGCCCTGCATGCCGAACGGCCGGTCCGGCTCGACCGCGTCGGGCGTCCCGTGCCCGAGCACGATCGCCGCCTGCTGCCGCACCAGGTCCACCAGGAACCTGTCGCGGTCCGCCTCCGCCAGCGCGCGCAGCCGGTCGCCGAGTGTGCCCGGCGCCTGCTGCGCCCCGGACGCGGCGACCCGCCGCGCAGGCACCCGCGCGAGGTCCCGCAGCACCGGCGGGAGGCCGCCCGCGGCGGCCCGGCGGCGCAGCGCGGGCGCGTCCAGCCGTACCGGGACCACGAGCGCGGCGTCGTCCGCGAGGGCGGCGTCGAACAGCGCGAGTCCGTCCGCCGCCGCGAGCGGGGCGAGCCCGGAACGGCCCAGCCGCGCCGCAGACGCCTCGTCCAGCTGCGCGGTCATGCCGCCGTCGGGCTCCCAGGGGCCCCACGCCATGGAGACGGCCGCGAGCCCCCGCGCCCTGCGGTGCTCGGCCAACGCGTCGAGGAAGGCGTTGGCCGCCGCGTAGTTCGCCTGGCCCGCGTTGCCGGCGACGGCGGCGACCGAGGAGAAGACGGCGAAGACCGCGAGGTTCGCCTCGGCCGTCAGCTCGTGCAGGTGCCAGGCAGCGTCGGCCTTGGGCCGCAGCACCGCGTCCAGCCGCCCGGCCGTCAGCGACCCGACCGGCGCGTCGTCGAGCACCCCGGCGGTGTGGACCACCGCGGTGAGGGGGTGCCCGGCGGGGATCGCCGCCAGCAGTTCTTCCACGGCCGCACGCTCGGCCACGTCGCACGCGGCGTACTCGACGTGCGCGCCGAGTCCGGCCAGCTCGGCGGCGAACTGCGCCGCGCCGTCGGCGTCCTGGCCGCGCCGGCTCGCCAGCAGCAGCCGGCGCACGCCGTGATCGGTGACCAGGTGCCGTGCGACGAGCCGGCCCAGGCTGCCGCTGCCGCCGGTGACCAGCACGGTGCCGTCCGGGTCGAGCGGCGCGGGCAGGGTGATGACGATCTTGCCGGTGTGCTGGGCCTGGCTCAGGAAGCGGAAGGCCTCGGGGGCGCGCCGCACGTCCCACGCGGTGACGGGCAGGGGGCGCAGCGCCCCCGACGCGAACAGCCCGCCCAGCTCCGCGAGCATCTGCGCGATGCGCTCGGGCCCGGCGTCCATCAGGTCGAACGCCTGGTAGGCCAGGCCCTCGTGCTCCGCCTCGACGCGCTCGCGGTCGCGGATGTCGGTCTTGCCCATCTCCAGGAACCGCCCGCCGTCGGCCAGCAACCGCAGCGAGGCGTCGACGAACTCCCCGGCGAGCGAGTTGAGCACGACGTCGACGCCGCGCCCGCCGGTGGCCGCGCGGAAGGACTCCTCGAAGTCGAGGGTGCGCGACGACGCGATGCGGTCCTCCGCGACGCCCTCGGCGCGCAGCGTGCCCCACTTGCCGGAGCTCGCCGTGCCGTACACCTCGACGCCCAGGTGCCGCGCCAGCCGGGTCGCGGCCATGCCCACGCCGCCCGCGGCCGCGTGCACGAGCAGCGACTCGCCGGGCCGCACCCGGGCCAGGTCCAGCAGGCCGTGGTAGGCGGTGAGGAACACGATCGGGGTGGCGGCGCCCTGCGCGAAGGTCCACCCGGCCGGCAGCCGGGTCAGGTGCCGGTGGTCGGCGAGGGCCAGCGGCGCGATCGCACCGGTGAACAGGCCCATGACGCGGTCGCCCGGCGCGAGTCCGGTCACGCCGGACCCGACCTCGACGACGACCCCGGCGCCCTCGCTGCCCAGCCGCGCGTCGCCGGGGTACATGCCCAGCGCGATCATGACGTCGCGGAAGTTCAGCCCGGCCGCCCGCATCTCGACCCGCACCTGCTCGGGTCCCAGCGGCTCGGCGGCCGCGGGCGACGGCACCAGCGCGAGGCTCGACAGCGTGCCGGCCTCGGTCACGTCCAGCCGCCACGGCACGCCGCCGCCGGGCGGCGCCAGCCGCTGCGTGCGGTCGGCGCGCGCCAGCCGCGGCACGTACGCCCGGCCGGACCGCACGGCGACCTGCGGCTCGCCGGAGGCGAGCGCCGAGGGCAGCTGCGCCCAGGCGTCGTCGCGCCCGTCGAAGTCCACGACGGCGATCCGGTCGGGGTGTTCGGTCTGCGCCGCGCGCAGCAGGCCCCACAGAGGCGCCTGCGGCAGCGACCCGATCCCCTCGGCGTGGCGGGTGGCGACCGCGCCACGGGTCAGCACGGCCAGCCGGGAGCGCGCGAAGCGGTCGTCGTCGAGCCACTCCTGGAGCAGGGCGAGGACGTCGCCGCAGGCGCGGCGCACGGCCTCGTCGACCGTCACGCCTTCCGCGGCGCCGCCCGGAAGGACGGCCAGCACCGTGCCGGGCGCTGCCGCCTCCGCGGGGAGGGCGGCACGCAGCCCGGCGAGGCCGCGGTGACGGGCGGGTGTGACGCCCGCCGCGGCCAGCGCCTCCGCGGCACCGGCGCCGATCTCGCCGAGCAGCGCCCAGCCGCCCTCGGCGGCGGCGGGGCCGGTCTGCGGCAGCGCCGTCCACGTGAGGTGGTGGAGCCCGGTGCCGCGCTGCGGGGACGCTGCCGCCAGGCCCTCCTGCGGGACGGGCCGGAGGGTCAGCGCCCCGATGCCGGCCACGGGCGCGCCCGCGGTGTCGCGGACCGAGACCGCCACGGTGTCCTCGCCTGTCACCTCCAGGCGCACGAGGACGTCCCGCGCGCCGGTGGCGTCGAGGTGCACGTCGCTCCAGGAGAAGGGGATGCGCACCGGGGAGCCGGCGTCGTCCAGGGCGCCGAGCACGAGCGGGTGCAGTGCCGCGTCCAGCAGCGCCGGGTGCACGCCGAATCCCGCCGGGTCGCAGGTCTCGGGCAGCCGCAGCGCGGCGTAGAGGTCGGGGCCGTGCCGCCACACCGCGTGCACGCCCCGGAAGGCGGGCCCGTAGGAGTACCCGCGCTCGGCCAGCCGGTCGTAGAGGTCCGCGGTGTCGAGCGGGGTGGCGTCCGCGGGCGGCCAGACGGCCGGTGTCCCGGCGGCGGCCGTGCCCGCGACGGCGGGCCGCTCGCCGGGGGCGAGGGTGCCGGCCGCGTGGCAGGTCCACGTTCCGGCCTCCTCCTCGCTGCCGCGGACCGGCCCCGGCAGGCTGGCGGGGTCGGCCGCCGGAGCGTCGTCCGGGCAGGAGTGGATCTGGACGGGGCGGCGTCCCGTCCCGTCCGGTGTGCCCACGGTGACCTGGAGGCGGGTGGGCGCGCCCTCGGCGAGGACGAGCGGGGCGCGCGTCACCAGCTCCTCCACGTGGCAGCCGACCCGGTCGCCCGCGTGCAGCGCCAGGTCGACCAGTGCCGTGCCGGACAGCAGTGTGCTGCCGGCGATGACGTGGTCGGCGAGCCAGGGGTGGGAGCGCAGCGACAGCCGTCCGGTGAGCACCACCGCGGCGCCGTCGCCGTCCGCGAGGTCGAGCGCCGCCCCCAGCAGCGGGTGTGCCGTGGTCGTCATGCCCAGGGCGGAGGCGTCGCCCGCGGTGTCGGGCGCCGTCAGCCAGTGCCGCCGGTGTTCGAAGGCGTACGTGGGCAGGTCGACGGCCCGCCCGCCGTGGCCGTCGAACACC
This sequence comes from Streptomyces sp. NRRL F-5123, assembly GCF_000721495.1. Taxonomy (GTDB): domain Bacteria; phylum Actinomycetota; class Actinomycetes; order Streptomycetales; family Streptomycetaceae; genus Actinacidiphila. The sequence continues at coordinate 262 of NZ_JOHY01000084.1, read as the reverse complement.
GCGGCCCAGTCCGGCACCGGCCCGTTGACGAACACCCTGCCGAGGGCGGCCGTCAGCGCCTCGGTCTCGGACGTGCCCGCGCGGGCGGTCGCCACGGCCGCGGCGGGAAGGGGCCGCGCGGAGTCGGCGAGCGTGGCCGCGACCATCGGCGTGAGCGCCGCGGCGGGCCCGATCTCCAGGTACGTGGTGACGTTGTGGGACGCGAGGGTGGTCACACCCTGGTGGAAGCGGACAGCCCGGCGGATGTGCGCGGTCCAGTACC
>NZ_JOHY01000083.1 GCF_000721495.1 Streptomyces sp. NRRL F-5123 | reverse complement strand
ACGCACCCGGCGCACCCGAACTCACCCAACGACTCCGACAACTCGGCGCCACCGTCCACATCACCGCCACCGACGCCACCGACCCCCACGCCCTCCACGAACTCATCGACAACATCGACCCCACCCACCCCCTCACCGCCGTCATCCACACCGCCGGTGTCACCGAGGACGCCGTCCTCACCGCCCAAACTACGCCGCCGCCAACGCCTACCTCGACGCCCTCGCCACCGACCGCACCGGCCACCCCACCACCTCCGTCGCCTGGGGCCTGTGGGCCACCACCAGCGCCCTGACCGACAAGCTCACCGCCACCGACCACGCCCGGATGACGCGTACGGGCGTCACCCCGCTCGCCACCGGCAAGGCCCTCGCGCTCTTCGACACGGCCCTCGCGGCGGGCGAACCGCACGTGGTCGCCGCCGAGTTCGACCTGTCCGCGGTGGCCGGCGAGCCGCCCGAGGCGCTGCCCGCGATGGCCCGCCCGCTCACGGGCGCGCGGGCCGGGGCGGCGGTCCGGCGGGGCGTCGCGGCTGCGCGGCCCGCGGACCTGTCGGGGCGGCTCGCCTCGATGGGCCGGGCCGAGCGGCAGGCGCTGCTGCTGGACCTCGTACGGACGCACGCGGCCACGGTGCTCGGACACGCGGACGCCGACGCGGTGGCGACGGACACGCCGTTCAAGGACCTGGGCTTCGACTCGCTCACGGCCGTCGAGCTGCGCAACCGGCTCGCGGCGGCGACGGGTGTGCGGCTGCCCGCGGCGGCGGTCTTCCGCCACCCGACGCCCGGCGCGATGGCGGAGCACCTGGAGAGCGAGCTCGGCCCCGCGGACGGCGGAGCGGCGGAGCCCGTCCTGCGCGAGCTGGAGCGGCTGGAGGCGGCGGTCGCCCAGGAGCGTCCGGCGGGCGAGGCGGGCAGTCGGCTCGTCAAGCGGCTGCAGGACCTGCTGTGGCGGCTCGGCGACGGCGCCGCCGCGGCCGAGGCGGACGGCGGCAGTGGCCAGGAGGTCCTGGAGTCGGCCTCGGACGAGGAGATGTTCGCGCTCATCGACCAGCAACTGGGCTCGTCCTGAGGGAGATCGGGAACCGATGTCGACGACCACCGAAGACAAGCTGCGCCAGTACCTCAAGCGCCTACCCCGGCGGCATCGACTCCCCCGAGGCGCTGTGGGACCTCGTGGCCGAGCGCGGGGACGCGATCGGCCCCTTCCCCGCCGACCGCGGGTGGGACCTCGGCTCCCTCCACCACCCGGACCCCGACCACTCCGGCACCAGCTACGTCACCGAGGGCGGCTTCCTGCACGACGCGCCCACCTTCGACGCGGGCTTCTTCGGCATCAGCCCGCGCGAGGCGGCGGCGATGGACCCGCAGCAGCGCGTCCTGCTGGAGACCGCCTGGGAGCTCCTGGAGCGCGCGCACATCGACCCGACGAGCCTGAAGGGCACCGCGACCGGGGTGTACGCGGGGGTGTCGAGCCAGGACTACCTGTCACGGATCCCGCGGATCCCGGACGGCTACGAGGGGTACACGGCCACCGGCGCTCTCACCAGCGTGATCTCCGGGCGGATCGCGTACACGCTGGGACTCGAGGGCCCGGCGGTCACGCTGGACACCGCCTGCTCGGCGTCGCTGGTCGCGATCCACCTTGCCGCGCAGGCGCTGCGATCGGGCGAGTGCGCGCTCGCCCTGGCGGGCGGGGTCACGGTCTTCAGCACCCCCGCGGCCTACGTCGAGTTCTCGCGGCAGCGCGGGCTCGCACCGGACGGGCGCTGCAAGGCCTTCGCCGCCGCGGCGGACGGCACGGGCTTCTCCGAGGGCGCCGGGCTGCTGCTGCTGGAACGGCTCTCGGACGCGCACCGCAACGGCCACCGGGTGCTCGCCGTCGTCCGCGGCTCGGCCGTCAACCAGGACGGCGCCAGCAACGGGCTGGCCGCGCCCAACGACGCGGCGCAGGAGCGCGTCATCCGGCAGGCGCTGGTGAACGCCAGGCTGGCGGCCGACCAGGTGGACGCGGTGGAGGCGCACGGCACGGGGACGACGCTGGGCGACCCCATCGAGGCGCAGGCGCTGCTCGCGACGTACGGCAAGGGCCGCCCGGCGGACCGGCCGCTGTGGCTCGGCTCGGTGAAGTCGAACATCGGGCACACGCACGCGGCGGCGGGCGTGGCCGGCGTCATCAAGATGGTCATGGCGATGCGCCACGGCTCGCTGCCCGCGACCCTGCACGTCGACGAGCCGACCCCGCACGTGGACTGGACGGCGGGCGCCGTGCAGCTCCTCACCGAGCCGGTCGACTGGCCGCGCGCGGAGCACCCGCGGCGGGCCGGGGTGTCGTCGTTCGGCATCTCCGGCACCAACGCGCACCTGGTACTGGAGGAGGCGCCGGCCGAACCCCCGGCGGAGGCAGACGAGTTGCCGCCGGAAGGGCTGGTGCCGTGGGTGCTGTCGGCGCGCGGCGCGGCCGCGCTGCGGGCCCAGGCGGAGCTGCTGCTCGGCACGGCGGCGGACCACGGCTCCGTCGGCTGGTCGCTGGTCGCCTCACGGGCGGTGCTCGACCACCGGGCCGTGGTCACGGGCCGGGACGGTACGACGCTGCGCGCGGGGCTGGCGGCGCTCGCGGCCGGGGAGGAGCACCCGGCCGTGGTGCGCAGGACCGGCGGGATGCGCGCCTCGGGGTGGCGGGTGTTCCTGTTCTCCGGGCAGGGCAGCCAGCGGCCCGGCATGGGCGCGGGGCTGCACGCGCGCTTCCCGGTCTTCGCCGAGGCCTTCGACGAGGTGTGCGCGCTGCTCGACCCGCATCTGGAACGCCCGCTGCGCGAGGTGGTGTTCGGGCCCGCGGATGCCGCGCTACTGGACCGTACGACGTACACGCAGGCCGGGCTGTTCGCGCTCCAGGTGGCGCTGGCCCGGCTGCTGGACGCGCACGGGGTGCGGCCCGACGCGGTCATCGGCCACTCCGTCGGCGAGATCGCCGCCGCGCACGTCGCCGGGGTCCTGTCGCTGGCGGACGCCTGCCGGCTGGTCGGCGCCCGGGCGACGCTGCTCGGCGCGCTGCCCGCGGGCGGTGCGATGACCGCGCTGGAGGCGACGGCCGAGGAGGCGGCGGAAGCGCTGGCCCCGTACGGCGGGGCGGTCTCGGCCGCCGCGTACAACACGCCCACGGGCACGGTCGTGTCGGGACCGGCGGACCTCGTCGCGGAGCTGACCGCGCGGTGGAGGGATCGCGGCCGCAAGGCGAAGGCGCTCACCGTCAGCCACGCCTTCCACTCACCGCTCATGGAACCGGCGCTCGCACCCTTCGCGGAGGCCGTGGCGGACCTGGACTTCCGGACGCCGCGCATCCCGCTCGTCAGCAACGTCACCGGGCGGCCCGCCGACGCCGGGATCGCCGAACCCGGCTACTGGGTGCGGCACATCCGCGAGCCCGTCCGCTTCCACGACGCGATCGCGCACACCGCGGCCCGCACCCACACGTACCTGGAGATCGGCCCGACGTCGGTGCTCGTCCCCGCGGCGCAGCAGACGCTCGACTCGGTCCCCGGCGGTGCCCCCGCCCCGCTGCTGGTACCTGCGCTGACCGCCCGCCAGGACGAGACCGAGGCGCTCGCCCACGCCCTCGCGCGGCTGCACACCACGCACCCCGTGCCCGTCGACTGGCGGCCCTGGTTCCCGCAGCCCGCCCGCCGTACGACCGACCTGCCCGGCTACCCCTTCCAGCGGCAGCGGCACTGGCTGCCGGACGAGGTTGCGGCCGCGCCCGCCGCCACGGACTCGGAGGAGTCGCGGTTCTGGCAGGCCGTGGAGTCGCAGGACGTGGCGGCGCTGTCCGGCACGCTGGGCATCGGCGACGACGACGGGCGGCGCGCGCCGCTCGGCGAGGTGCTGCCCGCGCTCGCGCACTGGCACCGGGAGCGGCACGACCGGGCGGCCGTCGAGGCATGGCGCTACCGGGTGGCGTGGCGGCGGCTTCCCGACCCCGAGCCGTCGGACGGCCGCTGGCTGCTGGCGGTCCCGCCCGGGGGCGCGGCCGAGTGGGCCGACGCCTGCGAGCGCGCCCTTGCCGCGGACGGCGGCGCGGTGACCCGGGTGACCGTGCCGGGCGATCCCGCGGAGGCGGTCGCCGCGCTGCGCGCGGCGTACGAGGCCGGTCCGGCACCGGCGGGGCTGCTGTCCCTGCTGCCCCTCGGCGCGCCCGGAACCGACACCCCTCCCGCAACGACCGCAACCCGCACACAGGACGCCCCACCACCGGCCGGAACACTCTCCCCCCCGCCCCTCGGCGCGCCCGGAACCGACACCCCTCCCGCAACGACCGCAACCCGCACACAGGACGCCCCGCCACCGGCCGGAACACTCTCCCCCCCGCCCCTCGGCGCGCCCGGGACCGACGCTCTGCACGGGGTGACGGCGACCCATGCGCTGCTGTGCGCGCTGCTGGAGGCGGACCTCGGGGTGCCGGTGTGGACCGCGACGCGCGGTGCGGTGTCGGTGGTGGGCGAGGACGGGCCGCTCGCCGCGCCGCAGGCGGCGGTGTGGGGGCTCGGCCGGGTGGCCGCGCTGGAGCACCCCGCGCTGTGGGGCGGCCTCCTCGACCTCCCGGCCGGGCCCGCGGACCTCTCGCCCGCCCTGCTGCGCGCGGCCCTCGCCGGCCGCGACGCGGAGGACCAGGTGGCGCTGCGCCCCGCGGGCCTCTTCGCCCGCCGCCTCGTCCCCGTCCCCCCGGAGGAGGCGGCGCCCGCCCGCCCCTGGTCCCCGCGCGGCGGCGCCCTGGTGACCGGCGGCGTCACGGGAGTCGCCGCCCACGTGGCCCGCTGGCTGGCCGTGGAGGGCGCGGAACACATCGTCCTGCTCGCCCCGGAGGGCCCCGCGGCCCCGGGCGCGGAAGGGCTGCTGGCCGAACTGGCGGCGCTGGGCACGAAGGCGACGGTCCTGGACGCGGCGGTGCTCGCCGCACCGCGCCGTGAGCCGCCGGGCGCCCCCGCGGGCACGGAAGGGCCGGCGGAACCGGCGTCTCCGGACGCGCCCGGCACCGTACGGCGGGACCCGCCGGAAGGTGCCGAGGAGGCGCACCCGGGAGGGCTCCCGGCCGGCCCCGCGCCCCTGGACGCGCCCGCGCCCGGCACCGTGCGGCCGGAGGGCCCGGCGGAGGCTGGCGCCGCGGGGGCCCTCATGGCGGGCGGGGTGCGGATCCGGACCGTCGTGCACACCGGGGCGGCCGGGGAGCGGGCGGGGCTCGCGGAGTCGGGGGCGGGGGATTTCGGCGGGGCCGTGGCGGACGCGGTGGCGGGGGCGGACCGGCTCGCGGAGTTGTGCGGGCTCGGGGACAGCGACCCGCTGGTGGTCTTCTCGTCGGTGGCCGCGGTCTGGGGCGGCGGCGGGCACGGGGCGCGGGCCGCGGCGGACGCGTACCTGGACGCGCTGGCGGAGCGCCGCCGGGCCGCGGGCGGCCGGGCGGTGCGGATCGCCTGGGGCGTGTGGGACGACGCGCACGGCCCGGACGCGGCCGGGCGCGCGCAGCGGCTGGGCCTGCCGCTGCTGCCGCCCTCCCGGGCGCTCGCGGCGCTGCGGGACGCCGTGGGCCGCGGCGCGGGCGACAGCGCCGGACCCACGCTGGTCGCGGACGTCGACTGGCAGCGCTTCCTCCCGCTGTTCACCGGTGCGCGCGCGAGCCGGCTCTTCGACGACGTCCCGGCCGCGGTGCGAGCCGCACGCGCCGCGCTCGACGCCTCGGGCGGCGCACAGGAGGCTCAGGCGCTGGCCTCCCTGCGGGAGCGGCTCGCGGCCCAGCCGCCCGCGGCGCGTACCGGCACGCTGCTGGCGCTCGTCCGCGCCCACGCGGCCGGTGCGCTGCACTACCCGGGCGCGGACGCGGTGGATCCGGAACAGCCCTTCAAGGAGCTGGGGTTCGACTCCCTCGCGGCCGTCGAGTTCCGCAACCGGCTGCGGGCCGCGACGGGCCTGGAGCTGCCGGCGACGCTCGTCTTCGACTACCCGACGCCCGCCGCCCTCGCGGGGTATCTGGTGGCCCAGGCGCTGCCCGCCGCGGCCGAGCAGGAGCCTGCCGCGCAGGCGCTCGACACCGTCGAGGCAGCGCTCGCCGCGCTGGCGGCCGACGACCCGCGGCGCGCCGGGCTCACCCACCGGCTGCGCGTACTCCTGTGGCGGTACGAGGGAGGGGGAGACCGCGGCGACGGCCCGGCGGGCGGCCCCGCGGAGGGCGGTGCGGAGGGTTTGGAGGGCGCATCGGCGGAGGAGGTGTTCGCCCTCATCGACCGGGAGTTCGGCGAGGCGTAGCGCCGGCCCTGCCGTGGTGTTGCGGAGGGTGGTACCGGGATCTACCGGCTGTCACCCGGGGCCTTCACAATCGCCGGTATGACGATCACGACGGCCGCGCCGCCGCCCACGCACAACACGTTCGTCGCACTCGCCCGGGGTCTCCTGACCGGTGGCGTGGTCGGGGCGGCGCTCGCGGCGCTCGTCGTGGGCACTGTCGTCGAGAGCGTGCCGCTGTTCGTGACGGGCCTGGCCCTGCCCGCGGTCCACGGACTGGTGTTCTTCCTCACCGGCATGCCGAGGCGGTTCCGGGAGGCGGCCGTCGCACCCTGCACGGCACTCGCGGTGATCGAGCGGCTGGAGGCCGTCGGGGGCGGTGAGACGAGCGACGTGCCCGTGAAGTTCTGGCTCACCGTCATGCCGGACGACGGGCCGGCGTTCCGGGTGGAGATCACCGAGGGCGTCAACCTCGTGGACCTGCCCGACTACCGGCCGCGCGGTGTCGTGGTGGTCCGGTACCCGCCGGACCGGCCGTGGCGGGTGCGCGTCGTCAAGCGGCCGACACCGCAGTGGGAGGAGCGCGCGGCCTCGGCCCGATTCGACGCGGTGCCCGGCGCCGCCCGGGTGTCCGAGCCCTCCGAGGGCTGCGCCTCCGGCTTCGTCGTGCTCCTCGGCCTGCTGCTCGGCGCCGCCGTCGTGGTCCTGCTCTTCCGCACGGACCTCTCCGACCGGGGCGGCACCGCGAAGCCGTCCCCGGGGGCGCGGCCGTCCGTCTCCACCACGTCGTCGACCACCGTCGTGTCGTCGGCGTCCGCGACGGTCACCCTGGGCCCGGGCCGGTCGTTTCTCGACAGGGGCGAACTGGACCGGGCCGTCGCCTCGCTCACCGGGGGCGGGAACGGACGCCGGGCGCTCACCGTCGTCGTGCAGGAGCGCGTGCTGTCGGTCGTGTTCGTGCCGACCGGTACGCCGACCCCGGGGTTCGACCTCCGGGCGCTCCCCTACGACCGTTTCCCCGCCGTGGTCGAGGAGGCCGGCGCCACCCTCGGCGCCCGCTCCCCGCAGACCTGGCAGATCGTCGCCGACCGGCTCACCGGCCCCCTCGTCGTCAGGGTCGTCGTGACCGGGCCCGGCGGCACGGCGTCGCTGGAGGCGGACGGACAGGGCAAGGTGGTGCGGCGCACGCCCGCACGGTGAGGTGACCGGGGTTCGTGTGGTTCCGGACGGCGGGGTGCGCTCGGCGGCCGTCCCCGAAGCGGCCGAAGCGGCAGGAGGAGAGACGGATGGGCTGGCACGGGTATGTGGCGCTGTGGTGCGGCGTGTTCGGGGCGGTGGCGCTGGCCGGGTACGGGAGGGCGCTGGCCGGGAGGACACGGGCGCAGCGGGAGGTCCTTGTGAAGGGGCGGATAGAACGGGTGGGGGAACCGCGGCACGGAAGCTCCCCGAGCGACGGGATAGCCGTGGTCGTCTCCTTCCAGGACCCCGCCACCGGGGAGGAGTTCACCGTCACCAACGACGGCGGGCCGGGAGATCGGATCAGCGCGGCCTGGGTGGGCCGGGAGATCGGCGTCCGCTACCCGCGCGGCAGGCCGCACGCCTTCCGTCTCACCAACGACCTCTCCGAAGCCGGGCGCGGGCTCGGCGGGCCGACCTTCGTGCTCTTCCTCGGCTACGCCGGTGCGGTCGTCGCCGCCGCGGTCGACCGGGGGTGGCCGTGGGCCCTGCTCGGCTTCTGCGGGCCGTGGGCCCTCTCCGGCCTGTACCACCTGCCCGGGAACGTACGCGACAGGAACCGGCGTCTCGACGCGCTGGACGCCATGGCCGCCGTGCCCGGCCGGGTCGTCGCCGTGCTCGAGAGCGTCACCGTCGACCCCGACGACGGGCACACGTCCACCCGCGTGGTGCCGGTCGTCGCCTTCACCACGCTGGACGGCAAGGAGGTCACGGCCTACTGCGAGTCGGGGATCCGGGACCCCGCCGGCTCACGGGGCCGGGACGTCACGGTCCACTACTCCCCCGACGACCCGGCGGTCCTCCTCCTGGACGTCGAGGCCGAACGCCGGTCCTGGAAGCGGGATTCGGTCACCAACGCGGTGGGTCTGCTGGTCGTGACGGCGGCGGCCGTGGCGGGAGCGGTCACGCTGTGAGACGGCACGGGCGGTCCATCCCCCGAGTCCCGTGCACGGCCGGGGAGTTGGCGCTTTCCGCACTCTTGACCTGACCCCACTGGTGACTATGGTCTAGACCTAGAGCCTGCCGTTTGGACTTCGCTCCTTCCTCCACGGAGATCCGAACAGCAGGCCCTGGACCCTTGCGAGGCCCGGACCTCCGGCGGTGGCCCGGCTCGCGAGCGGTGGCCGGCCGCGGGCGCGCAGCCCGCGGTCCACAGCTCGCGGCGCACGCCGCACACCGCACCGTCGACCCCGCGAGGGATGCCCCCACACCTCGACGAAAGTGATATGACATGCACACGACACGAAAAGTCGCTCTCGCCCTCGGAACGCTGGCGGCTCCCCTCATCGCGTTCGGACTGTCGTCGGGCACGGCAAGCGCCCACGGCTGGGTGACCCTCCCGACGAGCCGCCAGGAGCAGTGCGCCGAGGGCATCGTCAGCTGCGGCGACATCACGTACGAGCCGCAGAGCGTCGAGGGTCCGAAGGGCCTGCACAGCTGCAGCGGCGGCAACGCGCAGTTCGCCGAGCTGGACGACGACAGCAAGGGCTGGCAGGTCACCCCGGTCGGCTCGTCTGCGACCTTCACCTGGCACAACACCGCCCGGCACGCGACCCTCAACTGGCAGTACTACATCGGCAGCACGCTGCTCGCCCAATTCCCCGGCAACAACCAGCAGCCGCCCGCCGACCTCAGCCACCAGGTCGACTTCGGCAGCTTCACCGGCAAGCAGAAGGTCCTCGCGGTCTGGAACATCGGCGACACCGCCAACGCCTTCTACTCCTGCATCGACGTCACCATCGGCGGGACGGGCGGCACGACCGGCGGAACCACGACCGGCGGGACCACGACCGGCGGAACCACGACCGGCGGGACCACCACGGGCGGGACCACCACGGGCGGCACGACCGGCGGCACCGGCAGCTGCACCGCCGCGCCCTGGGCCGCCGCGACGGTCTACACCGGCGGGCAGACCGTCTCGCACAGCGGCCACAACTGGAAGGCAAAGTGGTGGACGCAGGGCGAGGAGCCCGGCACCACCGGCGAGTGGGGCGTCTGGGACGACCTCGGCGCCTGCTGAGGCCCGCCCCCGCGCTGCGGCCCCTCCGTCCGGAAGGGCCGCAGCAGCTCAGGACTTGCCGAACTCCGTGGCGATCAGGTCGAAGATCTCCTGCGCCGTGGCCTCTTCCAGGTCACCGTGCGCGTCCGCCTCGCCGCCCTCCCCCGCCCACTTGTCGGCGAGCAGCCGCAACCGCACCGCGACCCGGTTGCGGGCGGCCTCGCCGACCGCGTCCGGCGCGTGGGCGGCGTCCCAGCCGTCGAGCCCGGCCATGACGTGCTGCTCGCCGGTGGCGGCGTCGGCGACGAGCAGGCCGTGCAGATGCCGCGCGAGGTCGTCGGCGGTGGGGTGGTCGAACAGGACGGTGGTGGGCAGGCGCAGGCCCGTGCTGCCGCTCAGCTCGTTGCGCAACTGGACGGCGGTGAGCGAGTCGAAGCCGAGTTCCTGGAAGGGCTTGCCGGGCGGCACGGCGTCCGCGCCGCTGTGGCCGAGGATGCCGGCGGCGTGCCCCTGCACGTGCCGCAGGAGGATCTCGTGCTGCTCGGCCGCCGGCCTGCCGGTGAGCTTGCGCAGCAGCGGGCCCGCCTCCTGCGGGGCGGGTCCGGCCTCCTCCGCGCGGTCGGCCGCGGCCTCCGGAAGGTCGGCGAGCAGGGCGCTGGGGCGAAGCGCGGTGAAGCTCGGCAGGAAGCGGCGCCAGTCCACGGCGGCGACCACGGACGCGGGCGCGGGCCGCCCGACCGCTTCCCGCAGGGCGGCGAGGGCGAGGCCGGGCTCCAGCGGGCGGATGCCCCGGCGGCGGAAGAAGTCGACCTCCTCGTCGGAGGTCGCCATGCCGACCTCCCCCCACAGGCCCCAGGCCACGGAGGTGGCGGGCAGGCCGAGGCCGCGGCGGTGCTCGGCGAGGGCGTCCAGCTGGGCGTTGGCGGCGGCGTACGCGGCCTGCCCGCCGCTGCCCCACACCGCGCTGACGGAGGAGAACAGCACGAAGGCGGACAGCTCCAGATGCCGGGTCAGCTCGTGCAGATGCCGGGCGGCGAGCGCCTTGGGCGCGAGCATGCGCTCCAGGTGCGCGTCGTCGGCGTCGGCGATGAGGGCCTGGTCGCTGACGCCCGCGGCGTGCACGACGGCGGTGAGCGGCTGCCCGGCGGGGATCGCGGCGAGCACGCCCGCCATGGCCTCGCGGTCGGCGGCGTCGCACGCGGCGATCGTCACCTCGGCCCCGAGGCCGCGCAGTTCTTCGGCCAGCTCCCGGGCGCCGGGCGCGTCGGGGCCGCGGCGGCTGGTGAGGACGAGGCGGGCGGCCCCGCTGCGGGCGGCCCAGCGGGCGAGCAGCGCACCGACGCCGCCGGTGCCGCCGGTGACCAGGACGGTGCCGGCCGGCTGCCAGGGGCGGCCGGGGCCGCGCTCGGGGGCCGCGTGGTCGAGGCGGCGGGCCAGCACGCCTTCGGTACGGACGGCGGTCTGGTCCTCCGCGCCCTCCCCGCGCGGGATCCCCGCGAGGACGGCCGCGAGGCGGGCGGCGGCGTCCGCACCGGGTTCGGCGGGCAGGTCGGCGAGGCCACCCCAGCGGTCGGGGTGCTCCAGCGCGGCCACCCGACCCAGGCCCCACACCTGCGCCTGCACGGGGTGCGGCAGCGGGTCGGCGGGGCCGGTCGAGACGGCGCCGCGGGTCACGCACCACAGCGGCGCGCCGATCCGGGAGTCGCCCAGGGCCTGGAGGGCGGCCACGGTGGCGGACAGCCCCGCGGGCACGCCGGGACGGCCGGGGCGGGGGCGCTCGTCGAGGGCGAGCAGGCTCACGACCCCGGCGAAGTCCTCGTCTGCGGCGGCCAGTTCGGCGGCCAGCCCGGCGCGCTGCGCGGTGCGCGCGTCGACGGTCAGCTGCCGGACGGCGGCGCCGTGCGCGCGCAGCGCCTCGGCCGCGGTCCGCACCGCCGGGTCGTCGGTGCGGCCGTCCGGGGCGAGCAGCAGCCAGGTGCCGGCGAGCGCGGGCGGCGCGGGCTCCGGCAGGGGCGTCCAGCGGATCCGGTGGCCCCAGGCGGCCAGCGTGCCGCGCTCGCGGTGGCGGCTGCGCCAGGCGGCCAGCATCGGCAGGGCGGGCCGCAGCGCCTCGGCTCCCGCGGCGGGGTCGCCGTCCGGCTCCAGCACCCCGGCGAGCGCCACGGCGTCCTCTTCCTCGACGGCGCCCCACAGTTCGGCCTCGGCCGGGTCCTGCGGGCCGCCCGCGGCGCCGGGGCGGGCGGTGGGCAGCCAGTAGCGCTGCCGGTCGAAGGCGTAGGTGGGCAGGTCGACGGCCCGCGCGGCGGACGGGCCGCCGTGCCAGGCGCGGAAGTCCACCGGCGCGCCCGCGGCGAAGGCCTGGCCCAGTGCGAGGGCCAGTTGCGCGGGGCCGCCCTCGCCGCGCCGCAGCGTCCCCGCGGCATGCGCGTCGATCCCGGCGGCCTCGAAGCACTGCTGGAGCACGGGCACGAGCACGGGGTGCGTGCTGACCTCGACGAACACCCGGTGGCCCGCGGCCAGCAGGGAGTCGACCGCCTCGGTGAGGCGTACCGGCCGGCGCAGGTTCGCCAGCCAGTAGCCGGCGTCCAGCTCCGCGGTGTCCAGCGGGCCGCCGGTCAGGGTGGAGTGGAAGGCGACGTCCGTGGACACGCCCTGGACGCCCGCCAGCCGGGCCCGTACGTCGTCCGCGATGGCGTCGACCTGCGGGCCGTGCGAGGCGTAGTCGACGTCGATGGTGCGGGCCCGCGCGCCGGTGGCCTCGCACGCGGCGACGGCGGCGGCGACCGCGTCCGGCGGGCCGGAGACCACGGTGGACGACGGGCTGTTGAGCGCGGCGACGCCCACCCCCGCCGCCGCCTCGCCGAGGTCGGCGACGAGCCGGACGGCGGCGTCCGATCCGATGCCGAGGGAGGCCATCGCGCCCTTTCCGGCCAGCGCACGCAGCGCCTGCGAGCGCTGCGCCACCACGCGGGCGCCCTCGTCCAGCGCGAGCGCGCCCGCGACGCACGCGGCGGCGATCTCGCCCTGCGAGTGCCCGACGACGGCCGCGGGCACGACACCGTGGTGGGCCCACTCGGCGGCGAGCGCCACCATGAGCGCCCACAGCACGGGCTGGACCACGTCCACCCTGGCCGGGTCCGGCGCGCCCGCCGCGCCGCGCAGCGCCCCGGTCAGCGACCAGTCGACGTACGGCGCGAGGGCGGCCTCGCACTCGGCGATACGGGCGGCGAACACCGCGGAGGAGTCGAGGAGTTCGCGTCCCATGCCGGGCCACTGGGAGCCCTGGCCCGGGAAGACCAGCACGACGCCGGGACCCGCCGTACGGGCGGTGCCGGTGACGACGCCGGGGGCCGGTTCGCCCGCGGCGAGGGCGGCGAGCCGCTCGCGCAGCTCGGCGGTGCCGGACCCGGTGACGGCGGCCCGGTGCTCGAAGGCCGAGCGCGTGGCGGCCAGCGACCAGCCGACCGCGTGCGGATCGGTGTCCCGCACCCCGGCGAGGAGCCGCCGGGCCTGCCCGCGCAGGGCGTCCGCGCTGCGGGCCGACAGCGCCCACACGGCGACGTCCGGCCCGGGGGCCCGCGCCACGGCCACATCCGACCCGGAAGACGGCACCACGGCCACATCCGGGCCGGAAGGTGTCACCGCCGAACCCGGGCCGGAAGGCGCCGCGGCAGCACCCGCGCCAGGGGACGGCACCACAGCCGCCTCCACCCCGGAAGACGGAACCACGGCCACATCCGGGCCGGAAGACGTCACCGCCGAACCCGGGCCGGAAGGCGCCGCGGCAGCACCCGCGCCAGGGGACGGCACCACAGCCGCCGGCGCGGACGGCGGCGCCGTCGCCGGGCGCGGCGTCTCCGGCGCCTCCTCCAGGATGAGGTGCGCGTTCGTGCCGGAGAAACCGAAGGCGGACACGCCCGCCCGCCGGGGCCGTTGCCCGTCGCGCGGCCAGGGCACGTCGGAGGTCAGCAGCCGCACGTCCCCGGAGCCCCAGGCCACGTGCGGGCTCGGCTCGTCGAGGTGCAGCAGCCGCGGCAGGGTGCCGTGGCGCAGCGCCATGACCGTCTTGACGACGCCCGCGGCGCCCGCGGCGATCTGCGTGTGCCCGATGTTGGCCTTGACCGATCCCAGCCACAGCGGCCGCCCTTCCGGCCGGTCCCGGCCGTAGGCGGCGAGCAGCGCCTGCGCCTCGATGGGGTCGCCGAGCGCGGTGCCGGTGCCGTGCGCCTCGACGGCGTCCACGTCCGCGGGCGCCAGCCGGGCGTTCGCGAGGGCCTGCTCGATGACGCGCTGCTGGGAGGGACCGTTGGGCGCGGTGAGCCCGTTGCTGGCGCCGTCCTCGTTGACGGCGGAGCCGCGGATGACGGCGAGCACCGGGTGCCCGTTGCTCCGGGCGTCGGACAGCCGCTCCAGCAGCACGATCCCGGCGCCCTCGGCGAGCGTCATCCCGTCGGCGCCCGCGGCGAAGGGCTTGCAGCGGCCGTCGGGGGCGAGCGCGCGCAGCTCGCTGAAGCCGACCAGGGGCGCGGTCGACGACATCACGTACACCCCGCCGGCCAGTGCCAGGCCCACTTCCCGCTGCCGCAGCGCCTGGCAGGCCAGGTGCATGGCGACGAGCGCGGAGGAGCACGCGGTGTCCAGGGTGACCGCGGCGCCCTCCAGGCCGAGGGCGTAGGCCACCCGTCCGGCCACCACGCTGGGCGAGTTGCCGGTGGTGAGGTACCCCGCCGCGTTGTCGGGCACGTGGAAGGAGTTGAGGAAGTAGTCGATGCCGTCGCAGCCGAGGTAGGTGCCGGTGCGGCTGCCGCGCAGGGTGTGCGGGTCGATGCGGGCGTGCTCGATCGCCTCCCAGGCGACCTCCAGGGCGAGCCGCTGCTGCGGGGCCATGGTGACGGCCTCGTTGGGGCTGATGCCGAAGAAGGCGGCGTCGAAGCGGTCGGCGCCGGTGACGAAGCCGCCGCGGCGCACGTACGACGTGCCGGCGTGGCCGGGCTCGGGGTCGTAGAGGGCGTCGAGGTCCCAGCCGCGGTCCGCGGGCAGGTCGCCGGTGGCGTCGCGGCCGGCGGCGACCAGCTCCCACAGGTCGTCGGCGCTGCTCACACCGCCGGGGAAGCGGCAGCCGATGCCGACGACGGCGACGGGCTCGTGGGCGGCGTGCTCCGCGTCCTCGATGCGGCGCCGGGCGTCGCGCAGGTCGCCGGTGACGCGCTTGAGGTAGTCGAGCAGCTTCTGCTGGTCGTCGGCCATGTCAGGACCGCTCCGCGGCCTGGGCCCCGGCCTGCTTGTCGACGGTGCGGGCCAGCTCCAGCAGGTCGGCGGCCACCCGGTCGGGGTGGTCGGCGTGCAGGTTGTGGTCGGAGTCTGCGTACCAGCGCGACTCCGCCTGCGGCAGCGCCGCCTCGGCGTCGGCGACCCACTGCCGGGCCCAGGCGAGCCAGGTGGGCGGCGGGTTCGGGGGCACGGCCTTGAGCAGCACGACGGGCACCCTGACGTCCGGGTACCAGCGGGCGGGCGGGTCGTTCCACATGCTCCTCCACACCGACCGGTAGTGCTCCAGCGGCAGCCGCGGCCCGAGCAGCCCGTCGGGTCCTTCGACCATGTCGGACAGGCTCGCGTCGACCGCGGCGGCCGACCAGCGCGGGTGGATGGCCCGCAGCACGGTGCGCATGGCCTCCCGGGGCGCCCGCGCGTCGGGGCCCCACCACCCGACGTCGTCCGTGTCGCGGGGCAGCGCGCCGCCCTGGACGTCTACCGGGCCGCCGCCGTCCACCAGGGCGAGCCCCGCGGCGAGTTCGGGGCGCACCGCGGCGAGCCGCATCGCGATGTTCCCGCCCCACGAGTGCCCGGCCAGCAGGGCGCCGCCGAGCCCCAGCGCGTCGCAGACGGCCGCCAGGTCGGCCACGGCGGTCGCGTTGTCGAAGCTCTCCCGGGGCAGGTCGGACTCGCCGTGCCCGCGCATGTCGACGGCGTGCACGGGGTGCCCGGCGGCGGCGAGCAGGGCGGCGACCTCGTCCCACATCCGGGAGTTGGACCCCAGTCCGTGCACCAGCAGCACCGGCCGGCCCGAGCCGCCGGGCCGCTGCCGCACGTTCAGCCTCACCGAGTCGTCGACGGGGACGGACACATTCATGGCGGTTTCCCTTGCCCTGGAAGGGGATCGGAGCGGGGGACGCAGCGGCGTCGCGGGGACCCCCTGGGGTCAGCCGGCCTCGGCCTCGTACGCCTCGGCGAGGTATTTGCCGAGCAGTGTGGGGGTGGGGTGCTCGACGATGGCGACGAGCGGGACCTCCAGGCCGGTGTCGTCGGTGAGGGTCTTGGACAGGCGGACGGCGGCCAGCGAACTCATGTTGTTCAGCAGGAAGTTGCTGTCCTCGTCCAGCTCCTGGCCGTCGAGGATCGCGCGCGCCCGGTGCAGCACCAGGTCGCCCAGCAGCTCCTGCCGCTCCTCCGGCGCTGCCGTGGCGAGCTGCGCCACCAGCGCGGCCGCCTGTTCGTCGGCCGGGCCGCCGGGCTGCCCGGCCTCCTCGGCGGGGGCTGCTTCGTCGGGTCCTTCCATGGCTGCACCTTCCTCGGTGGGGTGGCGGGCGGTACGGGGGCGGGCAGGGGTCACCCGAGGACTCCGCGGGCGGCGGTGGCGCCGTAGGGCCGCAGCCCGACCGACTCCAGCTCGCCGTCGTGGAAGGGCGGTTCGCGCAGCTCGCCCAGGGTGGTGTCGCTGTGCAGCAGCGACAGGAAGCGGGCCTCGCCCAGGGACTTCTGCGGCGCGTTCAGGCTGAGCACCTGTGTGGCGACCTCGCACACCCGCCGGGAGCGGATCGACTTGCCGGAGACGAAGTCGGAGAACTTCAGCCGCTCGGCGATGTCGGGCCCGGTCAGCCGCGGATCGCTGGACAGGTTGCGGCAGTTGACGTACTGGATGTCGTTGAGCCCGGCCATGATCCACGGGTCGTCGACGACGGCGGCGAGCGCCGCCTGCACCCGCCGGGTGCCGCCCTCGGCGAGGGCGCCGCGCGCGAGTTCGGTGTCGAGGGCGTCCGCCGCGCGGGCGGCGGAGCTCATGCCGTGGCCGTAGACGGGGTTGAAGGCGGCCAGCGAGTCGCCGAGGATCAGCAGGCCGTCGGGCCACTGCGGCATGCGCTCGGGGTAGAGCCGCCGGTTGGCGCCCGAGTGCGACTGGAAGACCGGGCCGACGGGCTCGGCGACGCTCATCAGGTCGCTCACGACCTGGTGCCGCAGCCCCTTGGCGAAGGCCTCGAACTCGTCCTCGCGGCCGGGCAGCGGGGCGCCGCGAGTGCTGGTGAGGGTGACCAGCCAGCGGCCGCCCTCCTGCGGGTAGACGACGCCGAAGCGGCCGGGCTGCCGGGTCAGCGGGTCGGCGGCGACCTGGACGGCGGGGAAGGCGGCGCTCGCGCCGTCAGGGGCCTTGAACATCCGGGTGGCGTAGCCGATCCCGGCGTCCACCACGTCCTGCTCGACGCCGGGCAGGCCGAGGGCGCCCAGCCAGTGGCCCAGGCGCGAGGCGCGGCCGGTGGCGTCCACCACGAGGTCGGCCTCCAGCAGCCGGGGGGTGCCGCCGTCCGCGGCGCGCACCCGCACACCGGTGACCCGGGTGCGGTCGCCGGCCAGCTCGACGACCTCGGTGCCCTGCTCCACGCGGACCCGGCCGCGGGACAGGATGCCGCTGCGGACCACCCAGTCGAGCAGCGGGCGGGTGCACATCATGGCGTGCGCGGAGGCGGGGAAGCGGTACTGCCAGCCCCACGCGGTCAGGGTCACCAGGTCGCTCTGGAAGCCGATCCGGCGGGCGCCGGCGGCCAGCAGCCGGTCGGCAGTGCCCGGCAGCAACCGCTCGACGATGCCGGCGCCGCTGGACCACAGGACGTGGACGTGGTGCGCCTGCGGCTGGCCCTTGCGGTGCTGCGGGCCGTCCGGCAGGACGTCGCGCTCGACGACGGTGACGGATTCCAGGTGCCGGGACAGCACATGGGCGGTCAGCATGCCGGCCCATCCACCCCCCAGCACGACAGCGCGTGTCGGTGTGGTCACGGCGTCTCGTCCCTTCGCAGCGGGAACTCCGGTGGTCGCTCTCGGTTCTGCGGGCACTTCGGATTCTTCGGGTGGTCCGGGTTCTTCGGGCTCCGCCGCGCGGGGGCGCCCCGCGGGCCCGGGGGCCGCCCTCACGAGGGTGTCCCCGGCCGCTTAAGCGGGCCTTTCCGCGGGTGCCGCGGGGGTCCGGGGCGGTGCGGGCTCCATGGTGAGATCGCCGAGGCCCCAGTAGCCTCGGATGTGCACGCCGAGCCCGGCGTCGTCGATCTCGCACACGGTGATCATGCGCATGCGCATCTCGGCGGGTACGAGCACGCGCGCGTCGCCGCGGATGACGACGAAGCGCCCGTCCATCGAGGAGACGGGCCGGCCCAGCACCTCGTGCACCTTGCCCGCCGAGCCGCGGAAGACGTGCTCGCGCAGCGCGTCCTTGCCGCGCAGCAGGATGCCGCCGACCGGGTCCTCGAAGACGATGTCCTCGGCGAACAGCTCGACGGTGCCCTCCACGTCCCCGCCCGTCAGCCGCGCGAGGTACGTCCCGGGCAGCCTGCGCAGCGCCTCCTCGCGGGGCGACAGCTCGGCGGGGCCGGTGAAGTCCGCGCCGTCGGCGGAGACTTCCAGGTCGGGGCGGCCCCAGTAGGCCCGCATGTCCTCGATCAGGCCGGACGGCGCGACCCGCAGCTGCAGCGCGTAGTGGCGGCGCAGGAAGGCGGGTTCCGCGCCCTGCGGCGGCGCCAGCCAGCCGCGGGCGGCGTAGCGGGGGCCGAGCGGGCGGTAGCCGGTGACGGACGTGATCCGGGACAGGACATGGGTGCCGTCCTGTCCTGCGACGGTGTCCTCGACGGTCTCGGCGGGTCCGCCCGCGGCGGCGGACGCGAAGTGGGCGCGCAGCGCCTCGTGGCCCTGCCGGGCGCCTGATCCGACGGGGTCCTCGAAGACGGCGTCCGGCGTGTAGAGGGCGAGCAGTCCGTCGACGTCGCCCGCGGTGAGCAGCCTGCTGTGCTCCCGGGCGGTCCTCTTGCGGGCGCGCTCCCCCGTCACCGGGTCCTCCCCTGGTCCGTGTCGTGAGCCGGTTCGTTCCCCCTGCGGCGCGCCGGTCCGGCCGCACCGCCGTCGTGCACCGTGCCCGTCCCGCTGTCCAGTGCCGGTCCGGACGTCCCGCCGTCGTGCGCCGGTGGCAGCCGGCTGAGGTCGGGGCTGTACGCGGCGCGCCAGTAGCGGGCGCGCCGGAAGGCGTACGTGGGCAGGTCCACCCGGCGGGCGCCGCTCCCGGCGAAGACCGCGGGCCAGTCCACGGCGGTCCCCCGGACGTACGCCTCGGCCAGCGCGGCCAGGGCGGCGGCCGGTTCCGCGGCGCCGGGGCGCAGCGCGGCCACGGCGGTGAGGCCCGCGGCGCGCAGCAGCCCGGCCGTCTCGTGGCCGCCCAGCTCCAGGAAGACCGTCCCTTCCCTGGCCAGCGCGCGGACGTCGGCGGCGAAGTCGGCGGGGGCGGGCCCCGGTCCCGCCGCCGCGAGCGCCTTCCGCACCTCCGGCAGCGGGAGCCGCCCGCCGAGGTGCTCGGCGGCGAGTCGGCCGGTGCCGTCGCCGCGGACGGCGCGCGGCCGTACGCCCCAGGACACGAAGAGCCGGTGCAGCCCGGCCTGGAGCGCGAACTCCCTGACGGGTCCGGGGAGTCCCGCGGCGCCTTCCGCGGCGGTGGCGCCGAGCCCGGCGCAGGCCGCGTCGAAGGCGGCGGCGAACTCCGGGAAGGCGTCGTACAGTTCCTTGCCGCCGCCGGGCGCGAGGGGACCGGGCGTGAGCAGCACGACGAGGTGGCGGCGGCGCCCGACCGTGCCCCGTACGGCGTGCGGCGCGGGGCGGCCGTCGGCGAGCGCCCGCAGGCCGTCGAGCAGTTCGTCGCGGGTGGTGGCGGCGACGACCCCGCGGTGGTCGAGGGCGGCGCGGGTGGTGGCCGCGGACAGCGCGACGTCGGCGGGCCGCAGCGCGGGCCGCTCGGCGACGTGCGCGAGCAGCCGGGCGGCCTGGGCGCGCAGCGCTTGCGCGTCGCAGCCGGAGAGGGGGCAGAGCAGCACGCCGCCCGCGGGTGTCCCGGACTCCGCGACGGGGTCCGGGGGCGGTGCCTGCTCCAGCAGGAGGTGCGCGTCGGTGCCGCCGAAGCCGAAGGAGGACACCCCTGCGCGGCGCGGACGCCCGGTGTCCGGCCAGGGCGTGGCGGCGGTCGCGAGCCGGATGCGGCCCTGCTCCCAGGCGATGTGCGGGGAGGGCACCTCGGAGTGCAGTGTGCGGGGCACGACGCCGTGCCGCATGGCCTGGACGGTCTTGACGAGCCCGGCCATGCCGCTGGCGGCCTGGCTGTGGCCGATGTTGGACTTGACCGAGCCGAGCAGCAGCGGCCGGTCGTCGGGGCGGCCCTCGCGGTAGACGGCGGCCAGCGCCTGCGCCTCGACCGCGTCGCCGAGCATGCCGCCCGCGCCCTGGCCCTCGACGACGTCGACCTCGTGCGGCCGCAGCCCCGCCCCGTCCAGCGCCCGCCGGATCAGGCGCTGCTGGGCCGCGCCGTTGGGGGCGTTGAGGCCGCCCTTGGCGCCCTCCTGGCCGATCGCGCCGCCGCGCACCACGGCGAGCACGGGGCGGCCGTGCGCGCGGGCGGTGGACAGGCGCTCCACCAGCAGCACGCCCGCGCCCTCCGCGAAGGCGATCCCGGCGGCCCCGTCGGCGAAGGAGCGGCAGCGGGCGGCGACGGCGAGCCCGATGCCGCGCCCGGTGCCGACGAAGCGGTTGGGGCTGGACATGACGGCGACGCCGCCGGCCAGCGCCATGGAGCACTCGCCGGCGCGGAGCGCCTGGCAGGCCAGGTGCAGCGCGACGAGCGAGCCGGAGCACGCGGTGTCCAGCGTGGCGGTGGGGCCTTCGAGGCCGAAGGCGTAGGCGATCCGGCCGGAGAGCACGGCGGCCGTGCTGCCGGACCCGGTGGCTTCGAGGAGGTCGTCGGGGACGTCCACCAGGTTGGCGGTGTAGTCCTGGCCGGTCGTGGCCATGAAGACGCCGATGTCGCCGCCGGACACCGACCGCGGGTCGATCCCGGCCCGTTCGAAGGCCTCCCACGACGTCTCCAGCAGCAGCCGCTGCTGCGGGTCCGTCACCGACGCCTCGCCCGGGGACATCCCGAAGGGCGCCGGGTCGAAGGCGGCGGCGTCCGCGAGGAAGCCCCCCTCGGCGACCCCGCTGCGCACGGCGGGGTGGGCGCCGGGGCCGGTCAGCGCGTCGAGGTCCCAGCCGCGGTCGCGCGGGAAGCCGCCGACGGCGTCCCGCTCGGCGGTCACCAGTTCCCACAGGTCCTCCGGGGAGGCGACGCCGCCGGGGTAGCGGCAGGCCATCGCGGTGACGGCGATCGGCTCGCGGGCCGCCGCGCGCAGCCCGGCGTTCTCCCGGCGCAGCCGCTCGGCCTCCCGCAGCGCCGCGCGCAGCGCCGCGGCGACCTTGCTGTCCGGCTCGGTCATGGCGTCCTTCCGCAGGGACGGGGTCGGGTGCGGTCCACGTCAGGACCCGCCGTTGCGCAGGGCCATGTCCACCAGCTCGTCCAGGTCCATCCCGGCGAGGTCGTCGCCGCTCCCGGGAGCCTCCGCGTCCGCGCCGGGCGGTTCGTCCGCGTCGCCGAGCCGCAGCAGGGCGTCGAGCAGTCCGGACTCCTCCAGCCGCCGCAGCGGTACGGCCGCCAGCAGCTGCCGCACCCGGCGCTCGGTGGCCTCGCCCTCCCCGCCGGGCGGCGGCTCCTCGGGCGCGGCGGGGACGGCGGACGGGGCGGCCGCGGCGATCTGCTCGCACAGGTGCCGGGCCAGGGCGACGGGGTGCGGGAAGTCGAAGACGAGGGTGGCGGGCAGCCGCAGGCCCGCCGCGGCGGACAGCCGGTTGCGCAGCTCGACCGCGGTCAGCGAGTCGAAGCCCAACTCCTTGAAGGTGCGTTCGGTGTGGATCTCGTCGGCGGAGTCGTGGCCGAGCACGGCGGCCATGTGCGCGCACACCGCCTCCAGCACGGCGCCCTCGCGCTCCTCCGCGGGGAGGGCGGCAAGTTGCTCGGCCAGCACCGGCCCCGCGGCGGCGGCCGTGCCGCTGTCGGCCACCCGGCGGGCCCTTGCGCGGCTCGCGGCGGCCGGGGCCGCGGTCTCGGCAGGGCGCCGCATCGGCACCAGGAGGGCGTCGCCGCGCGCGTGGGCCCGGTCGAGCAGGGCCAGCGCCCGGTCGGTGGGCAGCGGCAGCATGCCGGCCTGCCGGATGCGCTGCCGCATGCCCTCGTCCAGCTCGCCGGTGAGCGTGCTGGTCTCCTCCCACATGCCCCAGGCCAGCGACTGGCCGGGCAGCCCGCGGGCCTGCCGGTGCCGGGCCAGCGCGTCCAGGAAGCTGCTGGCGGCCGCGTAGTTGGCCTGCGAGGGGTTGCCGTGCACACCGACGACGGAGGAGAAGAGGACGAAGAGGGCCAGGTCCGCGTCCCGGGTCAGCTCGTGCAGATGCCAGGCCGCGTCCGCCTTGGGGCGAAGTACCGCGGCGAGCCGGTCCGGGCGCGTCGGCCCCGGGCGCCTGCGGGCCCTGCCTGCTGGTCAGCAGCAGGTGCCGCACGCCGTGGACGGTGACCAGGTGCCGGGCGACGAGGGCGCCGAGCGTGCCGGTGCCGCCGGTGACCAGGACGGTGCCCTCGGGGTCGAGGGGGCGCGGGAGGGTCAGCACGATCTTGCCGATGTGCGCGGCCCGGCTCATCAGCCGCAGGGCCTCGCGGGCCCGCCGGATGTCGTAGCCGCGCACGGGCGGGTGGGCCAGCTCGCCGGTGCGCAGCAGGCCGGTGATCTCGGCGAGCATCCACCCGATGCCTTCGGGGCCGGGCTCGCCGAGGTCCAGGACGCGGTAGGCCGCGCCGGGGTGGTCGGCGGCGAGCCGCGCCGGGTCGCGGACGTCGGTCAGGCCCATCTCGACGAAGCGGCCGCCCGGGGCCAGCAGCCGCAGCGAGGCGTCGGTGGCGGCGCCGGTGAGGCTGTTGAGGACGACGTCCACACCGCGCCCGCCGGTGGCCGCCCGGAAGGCCGCCTCGAAGTCCAGGTCGCGGGAGGAGGCGCGGTGGTCGGCGTCGATGCCCATCGCCGCCAGGACGTGCTGCTTGCCGGGCCCCGCGGTCGCGTACACCTCGGCGCCCAGGTGCCGGGCGAGGTGCACGGCGGCGGTGCCGACCCCGCCGGTCGCGGCGTGGATCAGCACGCGCTCGCCCGCTTCCAGCCCGGCGAGGCCGCGCAGCCCGTGCCACGCGGTGACGTACGCGATGGGCACCGCCGCCGCCTGCCGGTCGGACCAGCCGTCGGGGACGGGGACGAGGCTGCGGGCGTCGGCCACCGCGGTCGTGCCGAACGCGCCCTGGAAGAGGCCCGTCACGCGGTCGCCGACCGCCGGTGAGGTCACGCCGGGCGCGGCCTCGACGACGGTGCCCGCGCCCTCGCTGCCGCGCAGGGCGGCGTCGCCCGGGTACATGCCGAGCGCGATGAGCGCGTCGCGGAAGTTGACGCCCGCCGCGCCGACCCGGATCCGCACCTCGCCGGGGCCCAGCGGTACGGGCTCGGCCTCGGCCACCAGCTCCAGCGCGTCCAGGGTGCCGCCCGGCCCGGCCGCCAGCCGCCAGCCGGGGGTGTCCGGCAGCGCCAGGCCGTCGCCCTCGCCGGGGACGACGCGGCAGACGCGTACGGTGCCGTCCCGGACGACGATCTGCCGCTCCCCCGCGGCGACCGCGGCGGCCGCCGCCGCGGGGAGCCCCGGCCCGTCCAGGTCCAGCAGGACCAGCCGGTCGGGGTGTTCGGACTGCGCGGAGCGGATCAGGCCCCACACGCCCGCGTGGGCGAGGTCGGTGACGTCCTCGCCGTCGAGGGCCGCGACCGCGCCGCGGGTGGCGACGGCGAGCCGGGTCGCGGCGAAGCGCTCGTCGGCGAGCCAGCGCTGCACCGCGCCCAGCACCGCGGCGAGGCGCCGGTGCAGGGTGCCGGGCAGGCCGGTGCCGTCCGCGACCGGCTCCGGGTCGCAGACCAGCAGCGCGACCGGCGGGACGGGCAACCCGGCGTCGAGCGCGGCGGCGAGCGCGTCGAGGTCGCGGTGGCGGGGCAGTTCGGGGCAGGCCGGGGAGCCGTCCGCGGCGACGGCGACCCAGCCGGCGGTGGTGGCCCCGGCGTGGTCGCCGGGCAGCGGC
Organism: Streptomyces sp. NRRL F-5123; assembly: GCF_000721495.1. Lineage (GTDB taxonomy): Bacteria > Actinomycetota > Actinomycetes > Streptomycetales > Streptomycetaceae > Actinacidiphila. The sequence continues at coordinate 7,405 of NZ_JOHY01000083.1, read as the reverse complement.
GGGTAGGTGACGCGCAGCAGGACGTCCTCGGCGCCGTCGCCGGCCGCCGACAGGGCCGCGGCGTCGACGGGCCGGGTGACGAGCGACTCGATCGCGACGACCGGGCGGCCCGCGGCGTCGAAGGCGTGCACGGACAGGCCGTCGTCGCCGGCGGGCGCGAGCCGCACCCGCAGCATCTCGGCGCCGGAGGCGGCGAGGGTGACGCCGTTCCAGGCGAAGGGCAGGGCCATGCGGGTGCTGCCGCCGCGCAGCGCGCTCAGCCCGGTGGCGTGCAGCGCGCCGTCCAGCAGCGCGGGGTGGATGCCGAACTCCGCGGCCTGGCGGCGCTGCTCGTCGGGCAGCGCGACCTCGGCGAAGACCTCGTCTCCGCGCCGCCAGGCGGCCCTGAGCCCGCGGAAGCTCGGCCCGTAGCGGTAGCCGGCCGCGGCGAGCTGGTCGTACGCGCCGTCCACCGGCACCGGCTCGGCGCCCTCCGGCGGCCAGCGGTCGGGGCCGGGGGCCGCGGCACCGGGCCCCGCGGCGAGGATGCCGGTGGCGTGCGGCACCCAGGGCCGGTCGGTGCCCGCCGGGCGCGCGTAGACGCTCAGGGTGCGGCGGCCCTCCCGGTCGGGGGCGGCCACCACGAGCTGGAGGTGGGCGGCTCCTTCCGCGGGCAGCACGAGCGGGCTGGCCAGGACCAGTTCCTCCAGGTGGCCGCAGCCGACCTCGTCCCCGGCCCGTACCGCCAGCTCCACGAACACCGCGCCGGGGACGAGCACCGCGCCCGCCACCGCGTGGTCGGCGAGCCAGGGGTGGGTGTCCAGGCCGAGCCGCCCGGTGAGGACGACCTGCTCGCCCTCGGCCAGCACGGTGACGGCGCCGAGCAGCGGGTGGGCGGCGGGGGCGAGCCCGAGGCCGTCCGGGTCGCCGGCGGAGGCGCCGGTGGCGTCCAGCCAGTAGCGGCGCCGCTGGAAGGCGTACGTGGGCAGCTCGGCGGACCGGGTGCCGGCGGGGAAGACCTGCCGCCAGTCGACCGGGGCGCCGTACGCGTGGCCCTGGGCGAGCGCGGTGAGGAAGCGGTCCCAGCCGCCCTCGCCCCGGCGCAGCGTGCCGAACGCGGCGGCGTGCACGCCCGCCTGGTCCATCGTCTCCTGCATGCCGACGGTGAGCACCGGGTGCGGGCTGCACTCGACGAACGTGCTGTGCCCGTCGGCCAGCAGCGCCCGGGTGACCTGCTCGAAGCGGACCTGCTCGCGCAGGTTGGTGTACCAGTAGCCGGCGTCCATGGCGGCGCCGTCCGCCGGTTTCCCGGTCACCGTGGAGTACAGCGGTACGGTCCCGGCCCGCGGGTCGATGTCCGCGAGGTCCCGCAGCAGCCGCTCGCACAACGCGTCGACGTGCGGGGAGTGCGAGGCGTAGTCGACGGGGATGCGCTTGGCGCGTACGTCGTCGGCCGCGTAGCCGTCGAGCAGCTCGTCCAGCGCGTCGGCGTCGCCCGACACGACCGTGGACGAGGGGCCGTTGACTGCGGCGACGGACAGCCTGCCCGACCAGCGCTCCAGGTGCCTCTCGATCTCCGCGACGGGCCGCGGCACCGACGCCATGCCGCCGCGCCCGGACAGCTCCGGCAGCGCCCGGGAGCGCAGGACGACGACACGGGCGGCGTCGTCCACGCTCAGGATGCCCGCGACGCACGCGGCGGCGATCTCGCCCTGCGAGTGGCCGACCACGGCGGCGGGCTCCACACCGTAGGAGCGCCACAGCTCGGCGAGCGCGACCATCACCGCCCACAGCAGCGGCTGCACGACGTCGACGCGTTCGAGGGAGGGCGCGCCCGGCTCGCCGCGCAGCACCGCCTCCACGGTGTAGTCGGCGTGGCGCTCGACCGCTTCGCAGCAGCGCCGGAAGTGCCCGGCGAAGACCGGGGAGTCGGCGGCGAGGTCGAGGGCCATGCCGGCCCACTGCGAGCCCTGGCCGGGGAAGACGAAGACCGTCGCGCCGGTGCCGGGCACCCCGGTGACGACCCGCCCGCCGGGCGCACCGGCGGCGATCGAGTCGAGCCCGGCGAGCAGGGTGCTCCGGTCGGCGGCGACCACGGCGGCGCGGTGCGACTGCGCGGCCCGCGTGCAGGCGAGCCCGTGGCCGACCTCGGCGGGAGTCGCGTAGGGCCGCGCGGTGAGGAAGTCCCGCAGCCGGGCCGCCTGGGCGCGCAGCGCGGCCTCGCCCCGGCCCGACACCAGCCAGGGCACGGCGGGCGGTTCGGCGACGGCGGTGTCCCCGGGGGCTTGCGGCGCTTCCCCGGCCACGGCTTCCGGTTCCGGGGCCTGCTCGACGACGACGTGCGTGTTGGTGCCGCTCATCCCGAAGGAGGACACGCCTGCCCGCCGCGGGCGCCCGGCGTCGGGCCAGGGCCGGGCCTCGGACAGCACCCGCACGCTGCCCTGCGACCAGTCGACCTGGTGCGTCGGGTCGGACACGTGCAGGGTGCGCGGCAGCAGCCCGTGCCGCAGCGCGAACACCATCTTGATCAGCCCGGCCATGCCGGCGGCGGCCTGGGTGTGCCCGATGTTGGACTTGACCGAACCCAGCCACAGAGGGTCGCCGCCCTCGTCCCGCCGCCCCCCGTACGCGGCGATGAGCGCCTGCGCCTCGATGGGGTCGCCGAGCGAGGTGCCGGTGCCGTGGCCCTCGACGACGTCGATGTCGCGCGGGGACAGCCGTGCGTCCGCGAGCGCCTGCCGGATGACGCGCTCCTGGGCGGGGCCGTGCGGCGCGGTGAGCCCGTTGGAGGCGCCGTCCTGGTTCATCGCGGAGCCGCGGATGACGGCGAGGACGGGGTGGCCGAGGCGCCGGGCGTCCGCGAGCCGCTCGACCAGCACGGTGCCGACGCCCTCGGAGGGGCCGAAGCCGTCCGCCTCCGCCGCGAAGGCCTTGCACCGGCCGTCGCCCGCGAGGCCCTTGAGCTTGCTGAACTCCAAGAAGGTGCCGGGGGTCGGCATCATCGCCACGCCCGCCGCGAGCGCCAGCGGGCAGTCGCCGCGGCGCAGCGCCTGCACCGCCAGGTGCAGCGCGACCAGCGACGACGAGCAGGCGGTGTCCACGGTGAAGGACGGCCCCTCGAAGCCGAAGGTGTAGGAGATGCGGCCCGACATGGAGCTGGCGGCCAGGCCCGTGGCCAGGTACCCGGCGAGTTCCTCGGGGGCGTGCGCGCCCGTCCCCCCGTAGTAGACGGTGCTGCCGCCGACGAAGACGCCGGTGCGCGAGCCGCGCAGCGACGTCAGGTCGATCCCGGCGCGCTCGACGGCCTCCCACGCGGTCTCCAGCAGCAGCCGCTGCTGCGGGTCCATGGCCAGGGCCTCACGCGGGTTGATGTCGAAGAAGTCGGCGTCGAAGTCCGCGATGGCGTCCAGGAAGCCGCCCTCGCGCACGTAGCTCGTGCCGGTCTCGCCCGAGTCGTTGAAGCGGCTGTGGTCCCAGCCGCGGTCGTCGGGGATCGGCGAGATGACGTCGCGCTCGGCGGCCACCAGCTCCCACAGGGCTTCGGGTGTGTCGGCCCCGCCGGGGTAGCGGCAGGCCATGCCCACGATCGCGATCGGCTCGCTGTCGCGCGCCTCGCGGTCGCGCAGCTTCTGCTGCGCGGTGTGCAGGTCCGCCGCGACCCGTTTGAGGTAATCGACCAGCTGTTCCTGATTCGCCATGACGGTCCTCTTTCAGGTCCTGTTTCAGGACGTGCTCAGGTGGGAGTCGATGAATTGCAGGACTTCGTCGGCCGAGGCCGCCTGGAGCTGTTCGACGACCCCTTCGCCGCCCGCGGCGGTGGCCGGGACGGCGGGGCGGCAGCGCGCCAGCAGGGCTTCGAGCCGGGCTGTCACCGCGTCGCGCTCCTCGTCCCCGTCGAGCAGCTCCACCTGGCTCTCCAGCCGGTCCAGCTCCCGCAGCAGCGCGTCAGGACCGGTGGCCTCCCCGAGGGCGAGGCGGTCGCGCAGGTGGTCGGCGAGCAGCGCGGGGGTGGGGATGTCGAAGACGAGCGTGGCGGGCAGCGTGACGCCGGTGCTGCGGCTGAGCCGGTTGCGCAGCTCGACCGCGGTGAGCGAGTCGAAGCCGATCTCCTTGAACGGGCGGGCCGGGTCGACCGCGAGGACGTCCCCGAGCCCGAGCACGGCCGCGACGTTGCGGCGTACCAGCTCCAGCAGGGCGCGGGCGCGCTCGGCCGGTGCGAGGCCCGAGAGGCGCTCGGCCAGTGTCCCGTCCGCCGCCTCCGTGCCGCTCGTGCCGCGGGCCGCGGTGGGCCGGGCGCGGACCAGGCCGCTGAGGATGCGCGGCAGGACGCCCGAGGCGGCCAGCTCGCGCAGCGCGCCCAGGTCCAGCCGGGCGGGCACCAGCAGCGCGTCGGGCTGCCGGGCCGCCGCGTCGAGCAGGGCCAGGCCCTGGTCCGAGGTCATCGCGCGGATGCCGGAGCGCTCCATGCGGGCGATGTCCTGGTCGGCGAGCGCGCCGGTGATGCCGCTGCTCTGCTCCCAGTGACCCCAGCCGAGCGACTGGCCGGGCAGCCCGGCCGCCCGGCGGTCCTGCGCGAGGGCGTCGAGGAAGGCGTTGGCGGCCGCGTAGTTGGCCTGGCCGGCGACGCCCGCGACACCGCCGGTGGAGGAGAAGAGGACGAAGGCCGCCAGGTCCGCGTCCCGGGTCAGCTCGTGCAGGGCGCGTCGGCCCCGGGCGCCTGCGGGCCCTGCCTGCTGGTCAGCAGCAGGTGCCGCACGCCGTGGACGGTGACCAGGTGCCGGGCGACGAGGGCGCCGATGGTGCCGGTGCCGCCGGTGACCAGGACGGTGCCCTCGGGGTCGAGGGTGGCGGTTTCCGCGTCCGCGCGGGTGGGCGGCGCGGGTTCCGTACGTGCCGGGGTCAGCCTCGGGACGAGCGGGGCGCCGCCGCGTACGACGATCTGCGGCTCGCCCGCGCCGAGGGCGACGGCCAGGGCGCCGGGGAGCGCGCGGGCGGCTTCGTCGTCGGGGGCGGCCGGGTCGAGGTCGACGAGGACCAGCCGGTCGATGTTCTCCAGCTGGACGGAGCGCGCGAGGCCCCAGAGCGCGGAGTGCGCCAGGTCGGCGACGCGTTCGGCGCCGGTGGACTGGGCGCCGCGGGTCACCAGCGCGAGCCGGGCCCCGGCGTTGCGCTCGTCGCCGAGCCACTGCTGGAGCAGGACCGTGAGCCGTACGGTCTCCGCGTGGACGGCGGCGGCGAGCCCGGCGGGGTCGTCCAGGCCGGTGCCGGGCAGCGGCGCGACGGGCAGCACCTGGACGCGGTCGCCGGCCCGCCCGTCGCCGGGCCCGCCGTGTACGGGCGGCTCCCCCTCGGCGGCGCCGCGGGCGGCCGGATCCGCGGAGCCCTCCGCATCGGTGCGGTCGGCCGTGTCCGGCTCGGCTCCGGTACCGCCGGGCAGCGCAACTACCACCGCACCGGAACCGTTGAGCGCCGCCTCGGACGCCACGCCAGGGCCCGGCCGCCCGGCGGTGAAGGGCTCCGCACCGGCGCCGTCGGGCGAGGACGAGGCGCCCCCGGCGGGGACGAGGTGGCCTGCGGCGGCCAGTGCCGCGGTGACGCCGAGTGCGTCGGCGCCCAGCACCTCGCAGGCCGCCGCGGGAAGAGCGCCGTCCCGCGTCGGCGCGGGGGTCCACTCGACGCGGTAGAGCCCGTCGGGGCCGGCGCCGGCGGGGCGCAGCTGGTCGAGGGCGACCGGGCGGGACCTGACCGCCTCGGCGGTGGCGACGGGACGGCCCGAGGAGTCCGCGGCGCTGAGGGCGACCCCGTCGGCGAGCGGGACCATGCGGACCCGCAGCGCGCCCGCGCCCGCCGCGTGCAACGTGACGCCGTTCCAGGTGAAGGGCAGCAGCATCTGCCCTTCCGGCGTGCTGCCGCGGCCGATGCCGCCGGCCTGGAGGGCGGCGTCGAGCAGGGCCGGGTGCAGGCCGAAGTCTGTGGCGCCCGCCTGGAGTTCGGCATCGAGCGCGGCCTCGGCGAAGACCTCGTCGCCGCGCCGCCACGCGGCCTTGAGCCCGCGGAAGGCGGGCCCGTAGCCGTAGCCGGCGGCGGCGAGCCCGGCGTGCAGGCCGTCGAGCGGAAGGACTTCAGCCCCGGGCGGGGGCCAGGCGGTGAAGTCGAAGCCGTCCGGGCGGGCGCCGGTGGCGAGCGTGCCGCTGGCGTGCCGCGTCCAGGGGCTGTCGTCGCCGCCGGGGCCGCCGCGGCTGTCGGGGCGGGAGTGGACGGTGAAGGTGCGCGTTGTGTCCTGGGCGGGCGCGGACACCGCGAGCTGCAGCCGGACGGCGCCCTCCGCCGGGAGGATCAGCGGGGTTTCCAGGACGAGTTCCTCGACCCGGTCGCAGCCTGCCTCGTCGCCCGCGCGCACCGCGAGGTCGACGAAGGCCGTGCCGGGCAGCAGCACCGACCCGGCCACCGCGTGGTCGGCGATCCAGGGGTGGGCGTCGAGCGAGATGCGGCCGGTGAGCAGGATCTCGTCGCTGCCGGCGAGGTGGACCGCGGCGTCCAGCAGCGGATGGCCTGCGGCGGTGAGGCCGAACCCGTGGGCGTCGCCAGGGCCGTCGAGCGTGGCGGGGTCGATCCAGTAGTGCCGGCGCTGGAAGGCGTACGTGGGGAGGTCGACGGTCGGTGCGGCGGGGGCGCCGGGTTCGGCGCCGTACCAGGCCTTCCAGTCGACAGTCAGGCCCGCGGTGAAGGCCTGGGCGAGCGCCCGCAGCAGCTGCTCGGCGCCGCCCTTGTCGCGCAGCAGCGTGGGGACGGTCGCCACCGCGAGGTCCAGCGCCCGGGCGGTCTCCTGCACACCCGTGCTCAGCACCGGGTGCGGGCCGGACTCCACCAGGACGCGGTAGCCGTCGGCGAGCACGGCCTCGACGGCCTGGGCGAACTCCACCCGGTGGCGCAGGTTGTCCACCCAGTACCGCGCGTCCAGCGTCGCGGTGTCCGCCCGGCGGCCGGTGAGGGAGGAGTAGAAGGCGGTGGCGGTCTCCACCGGGGCGATCCCGTCGAGCCGGTGGAGCAGGTCGGCGGCGATCTCGTCGACGTGCGGGCTGTGCGAGGCGTAGTCGACGTCGACGAGCCGCGCCCGCCCGCCCTCGGCCTCGACCTGCGCCACGACCTCGGCGACGGCCTCCGGCGGGCCCGAGACGACCGTGGAGGACGGACCGTTGACGGCGGCGACCACCACGCCTGACCGCTCGGCGAGCAGCGCCTCGGCCGCGTCGGGTCCGACGCCGAGGGAGGCCATCGCGCCGCGCCCGGCGAGGGCCCGCAGCGCCTGGGCCCTGACCGCCACGACGCGGGCGCCGTCGGCGAGGGTGAGCGCGCCCGCGACCACGGCCGCGGCGATCTCGCCCTGCGAGTGGCCCACCACGGCAGCCGGACGCACCCCGTACGA
>NZ_JOHY01000082.1 GCF_000721495.1 Streptomyces sp. NRRL F-5123 | reverse complement strand
ACCCCTGAACGCCTTCCAGATCGCCTTCGAAGGCCGGCTCACCCCGGCCAACAACTGAACCCCAACAACCAAGATCAGCCGTTAACTGGACACACCCGACGTGACCCCGACACAAGTCCGGATGGCTCTGGGGCAGTTGTTGATGTCCTGGTTGTGTGCTGGGGGCGCGGACGGGGCTGCTGTCGTGAGATGACCAAGTGGCTGCTGTTTTTCGACCAGCGTCGGTTCGTCTGCCTACCATGGGAGTGGCTGTTCACACCCCGAGTTGGGTACGCATACTCATGCGCATCATCATCGGACTCGGCACCCTGCAGCCATGACGAGTCACCTTCCAGCACCGGATCGCCGGCGTCCCTGGTCGAACCAGACACCCCGGGGTATGGACCTTGCCCTCGCTATATCCATGTTTCTACTGGAGGCCGCGTGGCTCGTGCTGGATCCGATATTCGGCCTCGGCCTGGAGGTATGGGCGGCGCAAGGTGACCAAGCGCGGGTTGACGACGCCACCCGCGCGTATATGGATCGGGTGTGGGTGCTGCTGGTCGTCGTACTCGTCGTGGCACTTCTCGCGGGACTATTCCGTGCTCACTGGACGGTGATCGCACACCTGCTGGTGGCAATCCTGGCCGGAGTGGTATTGGCGGTCACACAGCACCAGTGGGATACCGACCACACCCCGTCACCCGGGTGCATCCGCTATAGCGCGAACTGTTGAGACTGTGAGGCCGGGGCCGATCCGTGCGCCCAAGGGTCGGGCCCGGCTTCCCTCACGGAGGGAAGCCGGGGCCCGGCCTGTGACTGGGCGGTCTGCCAGCGGCGTTGTACGCCCGTGTACCGCTACGGCGTCGGTTGTGTCATCTCGTGTCAATGCAGTAGCCGCGGCGGTGCACGGGGCGGGGTCCGGATCTCTCGGGGAGTCGGGGCCCGGCCTTTCGGCGCGTAGCTCTGGCAGTTCCGCCACCCTTGACCGGTGGAGGGTGTGGATGGTGCTGTTGTCGGGGCGGATCGTGTGTCACGTGTGGAGCGGTGTCACTACCGGTGCCAGGTTGTTGGTCTGTGTGGGCGGTGCCGTGTGTGACGGGGTTCTCGGTGCCGTACGGGCGTCGGTTGCGTGGCGGACGCTGCCGCCGCCCCGGACGGCTCCGGACGGCTCCGGTCTGCTCTGGACGGCTCTGGTCTGCTCTGGACGGCCCTGGTCTGCTCTGGACGGTTCTGGTCTGCGCAGCCTGTGGGGGTCTGGGTGGTGGTGGCACGGCGGGGGCGGGTCAGCCGGTGGTGAGGACGACGGGGCGGGCCGGTTCGGTGGCGGTTGCAGGACGCAGGCCGCCCGTTGCGAGGGTCGTGCCGCGGGCCAGTAGCGAGGTGAGGTGAACGTCGGCGGGCAGGTGCAGGTCCGTGGTGCCTGTGGCGGTGAGCAGGAGGCCGAACGAGCCGTCCGGGTCCGTGCCGAGGGTGGCGATTCCGGCGGGTGTGGCTGCCGCGGCGGTCAGGCGTCCGGTACCGCGCGGGAGGAGTACCTGGCGCCATACCCCGTCCGACAGGCGGAGCACCAGTCCCGCGGGAGTGGCGTCCGGCGTCTGTTTGGCCGAGCCGACCGCCCACACCGTGCCGTCACGGGCAGCGAGCTGGAGCAGTTCGCCCTGCACGCCTGCGTACCGGGGTGTCGGGGTGCGGGTCCAGGCGGTGCCGTCGAAGTGCATGAGCACGGGCTGGAGGTCGTCGTCGGTCTGGCCGACCGCCCACACGTCGTCCGGGGCCAGGGCCTCGACGTCGGTCAGCGCCCAGCTGGGGGCGACCTGGGGAAGGGACGTGTTCTGCCAGGCCGCTCCGTTCCAGTGCTCGACCAGCGGCTCGTGGTGGGAGAGCTGCTGCGACGGTCCGCCGTCCGGATCGGGGACGGTCCCGTCGTCGATCTGCGCCCATCCGACGGCCCAGGCGTCGTCGGTGGTGCGGGTGTCGACCTGGAGCAGCCCGCCGTAGAGGGTGTGCTCGGGTACCGGTGCGGCTGCGAGGGACCAGGTTCCGTCGTGGGCGTGCTGCGTCACGACCGCGCCGAGGGAGGAGTCGTAGTCGCCGACGAGCAGCGCGTCGCCGTCGCAGGACGCGTCGATCGCGTTCGCCCGTGACCCGGCGCCCGCCGGGTCGAGGGGGACCTCGCGCCAGCCGCCCGGCGCGGCGGGGTCGGTGGTGAAGAGGGTCTGCTCGAAGCGGGTGCCCTTCCCTTCCTGGACCACGCGTGTCGCGGCGGCCCATGTCGTGGCGGGGCCCGGTGCGGCCAGGCCGTCGACCCCCACGCCTTCTGCGGGGAGCACCGACTCCCGCCACCGGGGACTGGCGGCGTCGGCCGGCCCGGCAGGCGCCGCCACGGCCGCCACGGCCAGTGCCGCCACCACCCAGGCGCTGCTCCGGCGGGTTGTGCGTGTCCATCTCATGAGGACGACCTTCCGTTGTGCTGGATGTGGGGTGCTGGATGTGGGGGGCGGGATGTGAGGTGTGTGCGGGGCGGGCTACCGGGTGCGATGTGGGCACGTGCGGGCGTGCCGCGCCCGCCGTGCGCAGACGTGTTCAGCGGCGCGTCCGTGATCGGTTCGGGTGTGTAGGGGGGTGGGGTGTTCAGCTCCCGGGCAGCAGCTCCGGCCGGAGCAGCAGCGTGCGAAACTCCGCCCGGCTCAGCGGTGTGGTGTTGAGCAGGGGACCGAGGCCGCCGGTGCCCTGGAAGCCGGTGAGGTCCCGGGCGAGGAGTTCCCGGCCGTCGGGGAGCGTGAGTGAGGCGCTCAGGCCCGCGCCCCAGCGCGGGTCGGCGCCCGCCCGGTCGGCCGGGACGCTCCAGATGGTCAGGACGCGGCCGTCGGGGAGCTGCTCCCGGACGCAGTCGGGGCGGGGGGCCGGTGGTGCGTCCGCCGCGCACAGGTCGGTTTCGCCACCCCTGCCGCCGCTCTTTTGGGCGGCGTCCGCGCGGCTGTGCAGGCCGACAGAGAGGTAGCCGGCGCCTCCGTCCCGGCGTACGGCGTACTGTCCGTCCAGCGGCCCACGCCCCTGGGCCTTGCCGGGGTCCACCGCGCCGCTCCCGGGCGGCGCGCCCGCGTCGATCTGCTCGACCGATCCCACCCGCGGGGGAAGCAGCGTTGCCAGCGTCGCCGTACGGCCCCCGCCCCGGACGTGCGCGGGCGCGGCGGCGGGCGGTGCGCCCGAGTTCGTCGGGGCGGCCGCCAGGGACTCGATGACGACCGCCGCGGTGACGGCCAGCAGGGCGGTGCCGGTCACCGCCGCCCGGCGCCGCCTCCGTGTCCGCGCGGCCCCGGCGTACACCGCCTCGGTGCTCACGGTCGGCAGCCCCGCCTCGGGGAGGGCCCGCTCCAGCAACTCCCTTACCTCGTACTCCTGTTGCGCGTCACTCATACGAATGCCTCCGTCATCTCGGCTCGCAGCACGGCCAGCCCCCGAAGGGCGTGGCTCTTGACCGTGTTCTCCCGCATCGACAGCAGCTCGGCAGTCTCCGAGACGCTCAGGTCCTCCCAGTAGCGCAGGACGAGCACGGCGCGCTGCTTGGGCCCCAGCCGGGCCAGCGCCGCACGCACCACCAGTCCCGTGTCGGCGTCCTCGCCGGTGAGGGGCTGCACGCCCTCGGGCAGCTCGCCGTACGCGTGCTCGCGCCACCAGAAGCGGCGGCGGGAGGCGATGAAGGTGTTCACGAGGGTTCTGCGGGCGTACGCCTCGAGGTTGTCGATGTACTCCAGACGCCGCCCGCCGAGGACGACCTTGACCAGTGTCGACTGCACCAGGTCCTCGGCCTCGTCGCGGTTGCCGCACAGCAGCCATGCGCTGCGGAGCAACGCGGTGCGCCTGCCCTCGACGAAGGCGCGCACGGCGGCGTCCGCGTCGGCCTGCCTCATGCCCACCCCTGTCCCGGCCCACCCGTGTGGACCCTCTCGACCTTCCAGTGCGCCGGACCGGCCACAAGGTTGCGGCCTGCCGGAAATCGGTCGCGGCCCGCATCCGCAGCACGGGCGCCGCCGCGGACGGATCGGGGCGCTCGTCGGACTGCTCCAGGATGTGCTCGGTGACCTCGTCTCCACACAGGTGGGCTGCCGTCTCGGGTAACTGCGCGGCGAACACCTCGGCCTCCTCGACACGTTGTGACCGACCCGGCGCGCCGGGCGCTGCTCGGCGGCGGAGCCGAGGGGGCGTTCGCGGTGGGGCTGGCCGTGCTGGTCCTCCTGGCCTTCCTGTGGCCGGCGCACCGCAGGAGCGGGCAGTTCGGCGCGGCGCGGCCGGTGCTGCTGCGCCGAGGTTCCGCCCTGGCGGTGGCGGCCTGCGCGGTGGGGCTCGTGCTGTTCGGTGCCGCGGTGGTGTGGTGAGGCGCGCGGCCGGACGGTGAATCCCACGGCCGGACGGTGGGGCGCGCGGCCGGTGACGCGTCACGGTGTGCGCCGGACCACGGGCCGGACCCGGGCCGGCACGGGGGCCGGCACGGGGTTCAGGGGGCCAGGACGTCCAGCTCGTGCAGGGCCCCGACGCAGATCTCGCGCATCAGCGTCTCGGCGGCGCCCGCGTCCCTGGCGCGTACGGCTTCCGCGACCCGGACGTGCAAGGTGACGGCGGCCGGATCGGGGGCAGTGAACATCACATGGTGTTCGGTGCGCCCGGTCAGGACCTCCGCGACGACGTCGCCGAGGCGGGCGAACATCTCGTTGCCGGACGCGGTGAGCACCACGCGGTGGAAGGCGATGTCGTGGACCAGGTACGCGTCCAGGTCGGCGGCGCGGCCCGCGGCGGCCATCTCGGCGGCCAGCACGGTCAGTTCGCGGCACTGCCCGGGGGTGGCGGCGCCCGCGGCCAGGCCCGCGGCGACCGGTTCGACGGCGGTGCGCAGCGTGGTCAGCGAGCGCAGCTGGCGGGAGCGGTCGGGGCCGGCGAGGCGCCAGCGGATGACGGCGGGGTCGAAGACGTTCCACTCCGCGGCGCCGCGGACCGTCACGCCGACCCTGCGCCGGGTCTCGACCAGGTGCATCGCCTCCAGTACCCGCACTGCCTCGCGCACCACCGTGCGGGAGACGCCGTAGCGGGCTTCGAGCTCGTCGATGCGCAGCACGGTGCCCGGCGGGTGCTCGCCGGACGCGATGGCCGGGCCGAGTTCGTCCAGCACGCGCGAGTGCAGGCCGCTCCCCTCCTCCGACCGGCGGGGCGGGACCGGGCGCTCCTCGCGCTGCGGGCGCGGTTCCTGCTGTCGCATGACGACAGCGTAAGGGCTGGCACAGATGTATGACGTTTAGATCACGTTGACTTGAATAAGTAGTACCTAAGGTGTTCAGTGTTGGTCAATGCCGGTCGGTCGGTGTCCGGCAGTAGCCGATTCAAGGGGGACGGCACACCGCCGTACGGCCCGCGCCGGGCTGCTGCGCCGGCGCGCATCCGTACAAAGGAAGGCACGAGCTATGACGGCTGGACCCGCACCGCGGCCGGTGATCGTGGTCATGGGAGTCTCCGGCTCCGGCAAGTCGACGGTCGGCGGCCTGCTCGCCGAGCGGCTGGGGGTGGAGTACGCCGAGGCCGACGACTTCCACCCGGCGGCCAACATCGCCAAGATGGCGGCCGGGCACCCGCTGGACGACGCGGACCGTGCGCCGTGGCTCGACGCCATAGCCGCCTGGGTCGCCGACCGCGGCGACCGCGGCGGCGTCGTCAGCTGCTCGGCGTTGCGCCGCCGCTACCGCGAGCGGCTGCGCGCCGCCGCACCCGGGGTCTTCTTCCTGCACCTGGACGGCCCCCAGGAGCTGATCGCCGCCCGGCTGGCCGCGCGCATGCAGCACTTCATGCCGCCGGGCCTGCTCGACTCGCAGTTCGAGGCGCTGGAGCCGCTGGCGTCCGACGAGGCGGGCGCCGTCGTGCAGATCGACGGCGGCTCGCAGCAGGTCGCCGAGCGCGCGCTGGCCGCCGTGCCGCACTGACCGCGGCCCCGCGCCTGCGCGCCGCCGCGTCCGCGGGGCCCCTCCCGTCACCGCCCCCCTCGTCACCCCCGTCCCGTTTGGAGCACCCCGTGTCCGCACTCAGCGTCGAGCTGCTGGCCGCCGCCGCACCCCCGCCGATCGCCGACGCCGGCAACGCCCGCCTCGCCGTCGCGGCACTGGCCGGCATCGCCGCCATCGTCCTGCTCATCACGCGCTGGAAGGTGCACGCCTTCCTCGCCCTGACCATCGGCGCGGGCGTGCTCGGCACGGTCGCGGGCGCTCCGCTGGCCAAGACCGTCACGAGCTACTCCACCGGCCTGGGCTCGACGGTGGCGAGCGTCGGCACGCTGATCGCCCTGGGCGCGATACTCGGCAAGCTGCTGGCCGACTCCGGCGGCGCCGACCAGATCGTGGACACCATCCTGGCCAGGACGAGCGAGAAGCGGCTGCCGTGGGCGATGGCGCTGATCGCGGGCCTGGTCGGGCTGCCGCTCTTCTTCGAGATCGGCATCGTCATCCTGATCCCGGTGGTGCTGCTCGTCGCCCGGCGCAGCGGGCAGTCCCTGATCCGGCTGGGCATACCGGCGCTCGCCGGCCTGTCGGTGATGCACGGCCTGGTGCCGCCGCACCCCGGACCGCTGGCCGCGATCAGCACGATCCACGCGGACATGGGCATCACGCTCGCGCTCGGCGTGCTCGTCGCGCTGCCGACCCTGGCCATCGCGGGCCCGCTCTTCGGCCGGGTGGCCGCGGGGTGGGTGGACGTGGCGCCGCCGGAGCGCATGACGCCCTCGCGCGCCTCGGACGACCTGGAGCGGCGGCCCGGCTTCGCCGCGACGGTGTCCACGATGCTGCTGCCCGTGGTGCTGATGCTGGCCAAGGCGCTGGCCGACGTGGCGATCGACGACCAGGGCAGCCTGGCCTACCGGATCCTCGACGTCATCGGCACCCCGCTGATCGCGCTGCTGGCCGCGGTGATGGTCGCGATGTTCACGCTCGGCCGCGCCGCGGGCTTCAGCAAGGAGCGCATCTCCACCACCGTCGACCGGTCGCTCGGGCCGATCGCCGGCATCCTGCTGATCGTCGGCGCGGGCGGCGGCTTCAAGCAGACGCTGATCGACTGCGGCGTCGGCCAGATGATCCTGGACTGGTCCAAGGACTGGCACATCAGCGCGCTGCTGCTCGCCTGGCTGATCGCGGTGCTGATCCGGGTCGCGACCGGTTCCGCGACGGTGGCCATCATCTCGGCCGCGGGGCTGGCGGCGCCGCTGGCCGAGGGTATGTCCTCGACGCACACCGCGCTGCTGGTGCTGTCGGTCGGCGCCGGGTCGCTGTTCTTCTCGCACGTCAACGACGCCGGCTTCTGGCTGGTGAAGGAATACTTCGGGATGGACGTGCCGCAGACGCTCAAGACCTGGTCGGTGATGGAGACGGTGATCTCGGTCGTCGCGATGGCCTTCGTGATGCTGCTGTCACTGGTGGTGTGACCCTGCGGCCGCCGGCCCTGTGACGCGGCGGCCGGTGTCGGGGCGCCGCTGCGGTGTCACCGGGGCCTGCCTCGTGCCGCTCTCCGGCCCTTCTGCGGCAGGCTGGAGCAGGTCCGTCCGGCGACAGCAGGCCGCCCGGTCCGTCCGGGACACCGGTCCATTCCCTCGGCCATCCGGATGCTCGCCGGCGGCGCCGGGTACACGTACCTGTGTGAGCCGGATCCGGTGGTCGCAGGTCCTCGAGCAGGCCCGCGCCATCGTCGTGGAACACGACGGCGGAGTCACCCTCCGGCAGGTCCACCACCGGGCGGTTGATGGTCTGCACGAGAGTGCCGGTTGTTGCTCGTCATCGTGATGTCAGTGCAGTGTGGGGCCTGTGTCGGGGTCGGCGGGCACGATCGAAGCGCTGCAACCGATCGGGAGCGCTTCAATTGAAGCGCTCGATCACCAGGGCCCGCACGGGCGGACCCGCCTCATGCGCCCGCTGGAGAATGCCCAGCCCCACGGCCGCGTAGCTGAAGATCCCGCGCCCCTGCGCGCCGCCGACCGGTCGGTCGCGCACTGGAGTCACGTGCTGACACGTCTTGCAGTTCGCTGGTGGCTTTGTCCACGAGTACGGACAGCGAATGTTCACCACTTCGGGAGGCACCCGGATTCGAACAGCCTGTGACCTGCTACCGGCCAATACGAAGCGTTCAGTCCCACCAGTCGTCGCTGGTGTGCCAGCGTTGCACCCACTCCTTGAAGCCCCATGCTGGTTCGCTGGGCGCCGGGCTGGCGCCGACGTCGGCGATCATCCACACCTCGCCGCGGTGGGGGCCTGTGGTCAGCAGGAGCCAGAAGGACGGTCCGTCCTCGGCTCCGAGAACGATGGACCCCTTGTTGAATGCGGCGTTGATCAGCGGGTCCTCGGGGTCGACACCCTCCTCGTCCTCCCAGGGCCAGGCCGCTTCCAGAGGGAACGGTTCTCCCGGCTGTCGCGGGCCGAGATCGGGCCACGTGTCCGGCAGCCAGCCGAGCGGCTGGAGACCGCCGTCGCCGGCGGGGCCGAGGCTGGACCCGTTGGCGACCTCCGCGATGAACGTTCTGTACGGCTCCGGGAGGACCACCCGGTTCTCCTGCTCCCAGGCCGCGACGGCTTCATGTCCGAGCGCCGGTTCTCGCCACTCAGGCGGAAACGCGGAGCGCAGGAAGTCGAGGGTGGCTTCGGCGGGAAGCTGATCACGTGTGTCTGTCACGGCAGCATGCTGGCAGAAGGGGCTGACAGCCCATCGCGACTGCTCCACTTGCTGTGCTGCTCAGGCCATGAACATCGAACAGGGCTGAAAGCAGGTGCCTCCCGAAGTGGTGAACATTCGCTGTCCGTACTCGTGGACAAAGCCACGCTGGTGGCATCCGTGACGAATGCGCATGTCAGTTTCCTGAAGACCCTCACCTGCCGGGTGCGGGCCCGGGGTTGCCCGGGGGCCGGTTGCGGCACGTTCGGCGGCCTGGACACGGTGCCGTTCCGGGAGACGCTCTACCGGTGCGCCGGCGCACCGGCCTGCCGGGGTGGCCGCCGCCGGTGATCGTGCTCACCGGGGCCGGCCCCACCGCCCTGGACAACCGGATGCGCGTGGTCGGGCGTGCTGTCCTGCGGGTTCTGGGTCGGGCAGGGGCACGTCGGCTACCACTGCGGGGCGAGCGGCGACGGCGGGTGGCGGCTTCTGTCTCGGCTTCACCGGCAAGGTGCTGCTGGTGATGACGGCCCTGGACCGTCTCAGGGAGCACGGCCCGATGGGACCGGTGTGGTTCCGTGTCGCACGGCACCGCGGCGGCTCACCGCCGTGTCGCACGGCACTGCGGCGGTGAGTCCGAACCGTTGCTGATGGTGCTCGCCGACACCCACCACGGCAGTCGGGTGCCGCCAGCGCCGCAAGGCAGCGCCGGCGTGTCGCGGAGGCTGCTGAAGCCGGCGGGCAGCGCCGTGGAGCAGTCGAGCGGCAGCGGCTGGATGGGCAGTGGACTCGCTCTGCTTTGGCAGAGAGGGTTCGGAGTGGTTCGGGAAGCGGGAGAGGAAGGTGAAGGAGCTCGCCCGTCTGTGGGACGAAGCCGGGACCGGCCGGCGAACGGTGAACACCAGGCTTTGGGATCTCGCTTTGGTGGCAGTGGCGGGAGCCGGGTGTTGTCACCGCCGCGACGGTGGCGCTGGGCCGGGCAGCGGCCCGGGCCTCGTGCCGCGCAGCTCTGTCCGGCGCGTGCCCAGGTCAGTCAGCTTCTGATGCCGGCCGGTGTGGTGGCCGTGCGGTGCGGTCTGCGTCATCGTTCGCGTGATGTTCCGGTCCGCACCGGCTGACGTGATGTAGTGAATGGTCGGCAGGTTCGTCTCCTGTTCCGCTGGCTGCCGGTCTGGGCGATCACGCACGATGTGAGTCGTACTACCGTTCGTGGTGGAACGTGGAAGAGTCGTGCGCAGTTGGCGGAGGCGTTGCAGGAGGTGCGGTAGGTCGTGTCGCATTCCGGGGTCGGCAACGTGTCCGTGCCGGGTTCTGCGCGGTCGGCGGAGGTGCTCGGCGTGCTCGGCGTGCTCGACGCAGGGGTGTGCCTGGTGGACGAACGTGGGACGATCACGCAGGTCAACGCGTGTGCGGAGCGCCTGCTGGGGAGAGGCGCCGCGGATCTCGTCGGGTGGGACGCCCATGAGCTGCTGCATCGCGACCGGCACGGCCGGCCGCTGGCCAGGGCCCGGTGCCAGATGGTCGAGGCGGTGCTGGCCCGGCGGGCGCAGGCCGGCAGCAGCTGGTGCGAGCGGGGCGACAGGTCGCTGGTCGAGCTTTCCTGGTTCGTCGCACCGTGCGGCGGCGTGGGCGGCCCCGCCGGAACGGTCCTCGTCTTCACCGCTGCGGACCAGGGACCGGACCGTACCCACCCGCCGCATGCGCCCGAGTCGCTGCTGGTGGAGCTGGAGCGGTTGGCGCTGCTGGCCGAGACCACCACGCAGCTGACGTCGACCCTCGACAGCGACGAGGCGCTGCGCCGTCTGGTGCGTCTGGTGGTGCCCAAGATCGCGGACTGGGCGGTGATCGACCTGATCACCGAGGCCGACGAGGTGGAGCGGGTCACCGTCGTGCACTGCGAGGACGGCGCGTTCGTGGCACATGAGGATCTGCAGGGGCCGATGCCGCCGATCCCGGAGGAGTCGCCCATGCCGCTGTCGCGGGCGCTGCGGGGCGCGGCCTCCACGCTCGCGACACCGCACACCTACCAGGGGCCGCCGGATTCCGGTATCGCCATCGAGCAGAAGCGGCTGTTCGAGGCGACCGGCATGGTGTCGGCGGCGATCGCGCCGATACGGGGTCTGCGGGACGTGCTCGGTGCGCTGACGCTGGGCCGGTCGGCGGACCGTGAGCCGCTGACCGGGGCGGACCTGTCGCTGCTGGAGGACATCACCCGCCGTACCGGGCTGGCCCTTGACAACGCCAGGCTCTACCAGAGGCAGCGCAAGGTCGCCGAAACCATGCAGCGCCACCTGCTGCCGCAGCTGCCTTCGGTGCCGGGCCTGCAGATGGCCGCGCGCTACGTGCCCGCGCCGGACGACTCACAGGTCGGCGGCGACTGGTACGACGCGTTCACCGTGGCCGACGGAGCGACCGCGCTGGTCATCGGTGACGTGGTCGGACACGACCTGGACGCCGCCGCAGGAATGGCGCAGGTGCGCAGCATGTTCCGCGCGTACGCCTGGACGCACCACGAGCCGCCCAGCGCGATCGTGCACCGGCTGGACGGCTCGATGGCCCACCTGACAGGTGTACCGATGGCGACGCTGGTTTTCGGCAGCCTGGCACAGACAGCCGACAGCGCGTGGCAGCTCACCTGGACGAACGCCGGCCATCCACCGCCACTGCTGGTCACCCACGACGGGCAGGCCCGCTACCTCACCGAAGGGCACGGCCTGCTCTTGAGCACCGGCCTGGAATGGACACGCACCGACGCGAGCTTGCTGCTGCCGCCCCGCTCGACCCTGGTCCTCTACACCGACGGCCTGGTCGAGAGCCGGGACCGGCCCATCGACAGCGGTCTGGAGCAGCTCCGCAAGCACGCCGCGTCCCTGGCCCACCGCCCGCTGGCCGCGTTCACCGACCTGCTGCTGGAACGCGCCCGCCCCACCACCGGGAGCAACGAGGACGACATCGCCGTCCTCACCGTGCGCACGCCGGAAATCCAAAGCGCCGCCGGAGGGGACCTCTGAGGCGTCCAGCCCCGTCTGCCGGACGCCCTGCAGCCACACACCGGGGCGCCCGGCAGGGCCCGATGTACGGGGCCTGTGACCGCCTGGCGGCAGCAGCCCAGGCCCAGTTGGTCAGCCGACGTCAGGGGGCAGTCACAGCGGCGCACGAGGGCCGGTCCCGGCCCTTCGGCCGTGCAGCTTTACCAGCGCATGCCGAGGTCGGTCAGCTCCGCGCGGCGCTCATCGCTGAGCTTGTCGGCCCGGCGGCGGGCGTTGCCGAGGAACAGCCCGATCCTGTGTTCGACGCCGTCCACGATTTCCACGGCCTTCCTGGGCGGCTGGAGGTGGCCTTCACGGGCGTGGAACTGCCGGACGGCTGCCATGTTCGCGTTCCATTCGTCGGCCTGTGTACGGGGCGCCGGGGGCCGTTCGTCGGGGCCGGCGGGGGTGAGGTGGAGCATGTGCTCGAGCATCCACTGCTGCACGGGCAGCACCTGCTCCCAGTCCAGGCGCTGCGCCAGAACCCACGCCTCCAGATCCTCGCCCTGCACCGTGGCCTCGCCCGGCCCCGGCAGTGGGGCTCCGGCCTCGATCAGGCCCCGGCACAGCTTGTAGCAGCGCTGCCAGGCCACCGGCCAGGCACAGAGTGGTTCACATGCGGTTCTGGACCCGGACCGCGGCCCAGGTGACAACAAGGCCGCCGGCGGCGGTCGCGGCGCCGCGTACTAGGTAGAGGCCGGCTTCGCTGCCCAGGTTCCGGATCCGGCCCCGGCCCCGGCCCCCACCATCCGAGGGCCGGCGTTTCGCTTCGAGAGACGGTTTCGAGCACGCGCTGTCACCGGCGCGGTCGTCGTGGGGCATGAAACTGTTCCTCCGTGTGGGTTGTCTGCCTTGTGATTGGTGAGTCGTTGCCGTAGGCCGTGCGCTCACGGAGAGTCCAGCGCATGGGACGGCTCGTTCTTCCACTGAGTGGAGGGTTCGTCAGACCGCCGTAGGGGCCACGTCCTACACCGTTTTCCGCCAGTGTGTGACGTCCTTCACTGTTTTCCAGTCGGATGCACACCCAGGCACCTAACCTGCTGTTTCGGGGCGCCGGGGACTGGCGGTGGGGGGCGGAATGAGCGTTTTACGGACCGGAGGCGGCCGCTATCAGGAAGAGCTTGAGGCAGCGGCTGCAGAACTGCGCAGCCTCCAGGCGACGCACGGTGGCCTGACGCTGAAGCAGATCGTGAGCAGGGCCGGCCGCGGCAATCTTGGCGAATCGATGGTCAGCGCGGTGCTGAGGGGACGGACGCTTCCCCGCTGCGATTACTACTTGACCTTGGTGCGAGTGCTGCTCACCTACGACACCGGGAAGCTCGCCTCCTGGCAGCACGAGGACATAGCGGTCTGGAAAACGCGCTGGCAGCGGCTGCAGCGCCTGAAACAAGACGAAAAAATCGGGAAGAGCGTCAGGGCGCAGTCAGCGGCGGAGCAGCTGCAGACTGCCGGCGGTCTGGCTGAGCGCGTTCTGCTCAGTGTTGTGCGCGCAGGTGAGTACATACAGCTGCTTCCGATGGCCGCGGACACGGGCGGCGTATGGGCTGTGGCGTTTTCACCGGAGGGTTCGCTCATCGCCACCGGCCATGGCCCCAAGACCGCACAGCTCTGGGACACCGTCGCCCGGCAAAGGTCGGGGCTTCCGTTGTTCGGGCACACTGACCGGGTCGTCACCGTGGCCTTCTCTCCGGACCAGGTTCTGCTCGCCACTGGAAGCGACGATGGGACGGTTCGCCTGTGGGACGTTGCCAGCAGAACGCTCGTGGCTGAGCCGCTCGACGGCCATAGCGGCGGGGCTTCCACCGTGCTCTTTTCCGCCGATGGACGTCTCCTGGTGACCGTAGGCAGGACCATCCGTCTGTGGGACGTCACGGATGCGGCGAAACCCTTGAAGATCGGCAAGCCTTTTTCTGGCAGCCTGACCGCTCCGCCGGCACTGTCCTCGGCGGGCCTGCTGGCCACAGGCCACTCGGGGGGCGTTGCGCACATCTGGGATCTCGCTCAGCAGACGAAGCTCGGTGGTCCGCTGCGGGGACATGCGGGTGATGTCACCGCACTCTGTTTCTCGCTTGACGGAGAACTCCTGGCCACCGCGGGGCAGGACATCCAGCTGTGGAACGTTGCCCGCGCCGAAATGATCCATGAGCCCCTGCAGTGCGCGGGCGAGCAGGTTCTCCGCGTGGCCTTCTCGCCCGATGGCCGTGTACTTGCTGCTGTCACCGGTTATCACGATCAGGAGGAGGCGACAGACCATGTCGTCCGGCTCTGGGATACCGGTACCTGGAAAGAGCTCGGTGACCCGTTAGCAGGTCATTCAGGCACCGTAGATGCTGCCGCCTTCTCACCAGACAGCCGGCTGTACGCAACCGGTGGACACGACGGGCTGCTGCGGCTTCGAATACTTCCCGCGCCGAGGCCCTGACTGCACGGCGGTACGCCCGTGTGCCGCTCTGGCGTCAGCAGTCGGGCCCCCGTGGTGCCACCTCGTGTCAGCGGGCAGCCACGGCCGCGCACAAAGGCCGGGCCCGGACTCCTCGGGGGAGTCCCGGCCCGGCCCTTGTGCGGGGCTCTACCAGCGCATGCCGAGCGCGTTGAGTTCGTCCCGCCGCTCGGGGCTGAGTTTGTCGGCGCGTCGGCGGGTGTTGTCGAGGAACATGCCGAGCTTGTACAGCGCGCCGTCGACCTCTTCGACGTGTTTCCTGGGCACCTGGAGGTGGCCTTCGCGGGCGTGGTACTGCCTGGCGGCCTCCAGGTTCGCTGCCCATTTGTCGGCCTGTGTGCGGGGCGCTGGCTGCCGTTCGTCGGGCTCTGCGGGGGTGAGGTGGAGCATGTGCTCGAGCATCCACTGCTGTGCGGGTAGCAGTTGGTCCCAGCCGAGGCGCTGTGCTTGGATCCACGCGCCTAGGTCCTCGCCCTGGAGCGTGGTCTGGCCGGGCTGGGTCGGTACGGGTGCGCCGACCGTGATGAGGGTGCGGCACAGGCGGTAGCAGCGCTGCCAGGCGACGTCCCAGGCCGGGCACCAGGATGGGTCGATCGCTTCCAGGGCGTCGCGGCGTTCCTCGGTGAGCGCCCCGGCGGTGGAGCCCACGGGCAGGTCGGCCTCGCGCCGCGCCTCGATCTGCGCTGCCCGCCTGGCCGCGGTGCGCTGGTTCTTCATCCAGACACCGATGGGGTGCGCGTTCCAGGTGGCGCTGGTGGGTGGGAGGAGGTGGCCGTGTTCGGCCGCCCACCCCTGCGCTGCTGACAGGCCCTCCTGCCAGGCGACGTCCCAGTGCGACCAGATCATCCCCAAGTTTTCGAGTTCTTCGGCGCGCGCGGGCATTATTGCACCCGCATTATAAAACCGGCGCTGGTCCGCGATCCACGTTCCGAGAGGAAATCCGGCAGGACTCCAGTCCTTCGGTGTGATGAATGCGTAGGGGACTTTCAGGTCGCTGTTCTCTTTCAGGTAGCGGGTCGCGGCCTGGATTCCCTGACGCCAGTAGGTGTTCTCCGGGCGGAGGATCCGGAGTTTCATGAACTGCGCCAGGACGGCGGGGTCGCGCGGTGTCGAGAACGACAGCAGGCTCTGCGCGGGGGCCGACGGGCCGCGCTCCTCGCTCCGGCCCGCGGCGGTCGTCTCGGCCGCGGACGGCTTCCGCGTCCGGCTTGCGGCTTGCTGCTCGGCCAGGGTCTCGATGGTGTCCGAGTCGTGCGAGCGGAGCGCAGCCAGAATCCGGGCCAACGACTCGTACCCCCTGGACGTGAGCATGGCGTCCGGGTCCTCACCGGGCGAAAGGAAGACGGGCACCACCAGCGAGGCGACCTTGCCCTCGCCCGGCTTCATCCGCAGCGCCCGGCCGACGATCTGGAGGATGTCCACGGCGGATCCGCGGACGTCCCCGAAGAACACGCTGTCGCATCCAGGGGTGTCGACGCCTTCCCCGAGCACGCGAACCGAGGACAGCACCCGCAGGCGCATCGGGACCAGGCGGCCGTCATGCCGCTGCCCGACAGGGTCGGCGAAGCTGGCCAGCGTGGCATTGCGGTGTTTGGGTGGGTGCTCGCCACACAGCCAGTCCGCCCAGACCCGGTCCGGTTCCGGGTACGTCTGCGGGTCGCCCTCCCACAGCCTGCGGGCGACGGCCGGCACCCCGGCCGCCATCGCTTCGGCTTCGCTGGTCCGGTAGTGGAAGGTCAGCATCCTGCGCAGGCCCCGCTGAGCGGCGGTCTTCACCGCGGCGGTCTGCAGGGCTGCGAGCCGTGAGCCGCGCACGCTGTCCGACCGGCTGGCAGCTCCGAGCAGTTGCACGGCCTGGAGTTCGGGGTCGGTGACGTCCACGCACACGACCTGGTACGCCGCGACCAGTCCCAGATCCCGGGCCTGCGAGAGCGTCAGCTTGTAGGCGACCTCGCCGAACAGGCCGTTCGGGTCGTCTTCCATGCTGGCCACCAGCACTGGAGCGGATCGCGGCCCTTCCTCGGCTTCCGGCGCCTCCCATACGCGCGGGGTGGCGGTCATGTAGAGCCGGCGGTCGGCCGGGATCTTCAGGTTGTCGTGGATCGCCGCCCAGGGTTTCGAGCCCCTGCCGCTGGTCCGGTGCGCCTCGTCCACGACCACCAGGGACCACGGTGCGAGGCCGGCCTCATGGGCCTGCTGGAGCGTACCCAGACCTACGCTTGCGTACGTGGCGAACACCGTCACCTTCTCCATGCCGCGGGTCCACTCCACCAGCTCGTCCACGTTCGTCGTGCACGCGAACGGTGCCTCGTCGGCCCGCAGCGAGCAGATCCCGTAGAACGCGCCCGCGCGGCCGCCGGCCCGCCACGCCGCCGCCATCTGCGCGAGCAGGTCCAGGGTGGGCACCAGCACCAGGACGCGGCCAGCACGGAGCTTGCGTGCGGTCAGCACGGCCATGAAGGTCTTGCCGGACCCGGTCGCGGCGATGACCTGGGTGCGCAGTCCCTGCGCGGGCATCTGCCGGCCCGGCAGGAACTCGAGCTTGCGCACCGCTGCGTCCGAGGCCTCAACCTGATGCGGCAACGGCGTCATCACCGCGACTTCATCCGCCGCGTCAGCGCTCACTGCGACCGCCACCATCACCGCTCCTTCCTCACGCCAAGCCGCTACGCCTTGCCCAGCCGGTCCAAAGTAGTCGGCGTTTGCCCTGCACGGTCGCCAGAGCGACACAGGCCTACACCTCGCCAACTTGGCGCTGACCGCCGAACGGGCCAGGCGGACACCCCGCCCGGCCCGGCCCTCTTCCCCGCTCACCTGCTGCCCGGAGACTCCCGTGACGTCACCCTGGAAGGGCCGCGGTCATACGGCAGGAAGGGTCGCGCTGCTGAAGGGTGCGTACTCGCGCTGTGGGTGGCAGCTGTGCGGCCGGGCGACGTGGAGAGGCGGTGGAGCAGGAAGCGCGTCTGCCGGCCGCCCGGTTGCGGAGGTCGGGCGGCTGTTCAGCGGATGGGTTCGGCGAGGTAGGAGCCGTCGAACAGCGGGGTGTCGGTGAGTACGAAGCGGGTTGTCTCGCCGTCGATCAGGTGGACGACGGTGGTGCCGGCGGGGAGCGGGCTGACGATCCGCTCGGGTCCGCCGCTGCTGCTCTTGGTCGTGAGCAGGGTGTAGGTGCGGTGCACGGGTCGGTCCGGCGCCGTACCGGCTGCGGGCGTCGGCGGCTGCGGGTTCCCGTCCGGCTGCCGCTCGCTGGCCGGGCGGCGCTTGGGCTCCTGCGTCTCGGTGCCCCAGCGGATGTGCACCCGCCGGGCCGTCCAGGCGCAGACGCCCAGCAGCACGGCGACGATCACGCCGGCGATGACGTGCGGGACGGACTCGCTGAAGACGTTGAGGAAGGTCAACTGGACGGCGGCGGCGGTCACGTGGTGCTCCGTAAGGTTGGTCCGGGGGGATGAGCGCTGAGCGCTCGTACGTCCCCGGGGGCGCCGGACCCCACGGAATTCGTCCGCCGGGAACCTCTGTAAAAGATCTTGGAATTTTTCCGTGGGGTACCCGCGGCCCGGCCACTTAGAAGGGTCGACTGTGGTTTCGGTCGGATGAGTCCGCGAGCGGTTGGCGGGCTGATCCGGGCGAAAGCACAGCCGGCCCGCCAGCATCTTTCGGGGCCGGTACGACGACTCAGGCGGAAGGGGACACGATGCAGGGCGAGGACGCGGGCGAGGGCTGCGCGCCCGCCCGCGCCTGGGACCTACAACCTTCCGATGCGAGCGTTCGAAAAGACCTCGGTGCTCCGGTGGCGGAGAACCTGGACGGGCTGGACGCCGGTGATCGCGAGCAGGCGCAGCGCGCGCGGGAGAGCATCGACCGGAGGATGGCCGATCAGGAGCTGGTGCGGATGCTGGCCGAGGACGGGTTCGAGGGTCGCCGGTACGAGGCGTTCGTCGAGGACCTCGTGCGGTACGCGCTGTCGGTGCTGCGGGGGTGGATGTACTCCGGGTACGTCTTCAAGCTGGTCGCCCAGCGGGGATACGGGCTCCATCCCACCGCCGCGGAGCTGGACGAGCTGCGGGTGGACAGCGAGATCCGGCAGGACTTGGCGGACATGACCGTGGCCTGTGCACTGCTCCGGTTCCGCCAGCGGGCGCTCTTGGAGGGCGGCTGGACCTTCGAGGGCGGCGCCAGCATCACCACGTACTTCATGGGCGCTTGCGCCTACGACTTCCCGAACGAGTTCCGCAAGCACCGCACCAGCCGGGCCCGGGAGCACCGGGCGGTCAGCACCGAGATGAGAACGCGTGACGACTCGGTGCTCCCCAGCGTGGAGAGCACCGTGCTGGGCAATGCGCGGGTGCAAGAGCACCTTGCCCTTCCCCGTGACGCCAAGACACAGGCGGTCGTCGCACTGACGCTGATCGGCTACAGCCAGTTCGAGATCAGCGAGGTGCTCGGCGGGATCGGCATCCGGGCGATCGAGGGGATCATGTACCGCTGGCGCCAGAAGGCTAAGGCCAAGGAGAAGAACGATGGCCAGGCACACGACTGACGCGGCACTCACCGCCCTCTTGGAGTACATGGTGCGGCCCCCGGCTGCCGGCGCGGCGGCCGAAGGGAGAGACGACGTTCCAGGAGGGCGGCGCGACAGGGACTTCGCCGAGATCATGGACCGGTCGTCGCTCGGTACTTCCGGAGCACGAGACCTCATGGAGCGTACCGACCGTCGACACGCCGGACTTGTCCGCGACCTGGTTGCCGTTCGCGCGCTCCGCAACGAGATCGTTCACGGTGCCCGTTCAGCGGCCGAGATCGGTCCGGTGCTGACCGAGATCCTCCTCTCCCGCCTGTCAGACCGTCGGCGGCAGGTGCTCGAACTAGAGCTGCTTCACGGACTCAGCACGGCTGACATCAGCCAGGTACTGGGCATCTCGACGGCATCGGTGAGAGAGGACGCGAGGAGGGCAAAACGCCAGCTGGCGGACCTGTTGCACCCCGACCTCGTCAAGGCGGCTGCCCGAGGCATGAAAGCAGGCGGCCACGAGGCTGCGGCGACGCTTTTCGTGATGGCAACCGAGCGCGCACTCCTGGATGAACTCGGCCGCGGTGAATAGGCACCCGTGACAGCACGTGGGGCCCAGCGGTAGGTCATGGCCGGTCTGGAGGCCGAGGGCACGGGGCGTGGCTGGGTGGGGATCGCGCGACGACCTGCTCTCCCACCCGCATTCGCGTACGGGGAGGCGAGGTTCGAACGAGCAGGCCGCGTCGATATGGCGAAGCCGATGCGCGCCCCGGCGCGACAACGAGGGGGTATCCCCGAATATCTGCCGCGGAGCTGCATCGGCTTCGTGAGCGGGTGCGCCAACACCCCCTCTGTTCTCATTTGTTCCCCTGGCGCGCAGGTCGGACCCAGTAGCAATCAGGGCGCAGACTGCCCCCGTCCACCACCGGGCGGGGGAGGCGTCTTGCTGAGGTCGAGTGTGCCGATGTGGGGTTGATGCTGTCCGGCGGCAATGGGCACGCTGGTGAATCAATGCAGGCCGTTGACTGGGCGTTGAGCGGGGTTGGCCGGGACCGCATGCAGGAAGTAGCCGAGCCGTACGGTAGAGGGCATCGCAGCGTCCTGACTAGTGCAAGTGTCAGGCTGTAACTACCTGTCAGTGCCATCTGTGTATCGGGGATGAGACACCAGATTTGCGGCTTCATGTTTTGGCGCGGTGGTGAATCAATGGTCTTGCGGGCGCTGGTTGTGGTCTAAGCGGCTGACACCATGGACGGCAGCAGACCCACTCGCGCGTTGGAGCGCCAACTCCCGCGTGCGCACGGGTGGGTTCGGACCCAGTTTCAGCATCGCCGTCCGGCGGTCGCGAGATCGCCGGACGGCCCAGATCAGGGATGTGATCCCCATGGGCGTGACGCCCTTGTCCGCAGTCCTGCCGGCGGTCCCCGAGCCGGAGCCGACCGGCGGCACCACCCCTTTCCCTCTCGTCCGGTTCGGCATGGCGCATGCGGTCGTCCTCGTCGCGTGCGTCGTCACCGCGGCCGTGCTGGCCGAGACGGGCATGCCGGTGAAGGAGGTCCTGGTCCTCCTGGGCGGCTCGATCAGCGTCGGCGTGGGCGCGCTGGTGGCGGTCGTGACTCTCGGCCGCGCCGGCGGCCGGATCGACCGCTTCAAGGACGCCTACCGCAACTCGGCGAGGTGACCGCGGTGGACGGCCTCGAGGCCGGGCGTCCGGAGCTGCCGGTGGACCGTACCGTCCCGGCGTGCGCGGCCCTTGCCGACTTTCTGCGCGCCCGCCGGAAGGCCGCGGGGATGACCTATCGGCGGATGGCCGAGCTCGCCGGCGGCAAGCCGTCGGCGGCCACGTTCGAGCGCGCTGCCTCCGGCAGCACGGTCCCCGCCTACTTCACTGTCCAGGAGAGCGTCTATCTGACTGTCACCGGGGAGGAGATGTTCGTCGGGTTGTCCGCCCCCTTGGGTCGCGGCAGGGAGCTGTGGTTGCGCGCCCGCCGGGCCACCCGCGCCCCGTACTACGTCCACACCGTGCCCGATCCCCGGCTCGTCTCCTCCGCTGCCGATTTCAGCCGGGCCCTGCGGGACCAGCACATCTGGGGAGGCGTGCCCACCGCGGGCGAGATGGAGCGGGCCGCCGGCCCTGGCGGGCTCCCCCGCACCACCGCGCACCGCATCATCAAGGGCACCATGCTCCCCGTCGACCCCCACCAGGCCACCGCCTTCCTCCGCGCCTGCGACGCCGACCCCCTCACCCTCCCGGCCTGGATGGACGCCGGCCACCGCGTCACCGGCGCCCCCTCCTGGCACGCAGCCGCCGAGGAGATGATGATGCGCTTCCTCGCCGAGAAGAGCATTACGCTGACAGACGCGGAAATGCTGCGTCTCAATAACACCCCCCCTCTCCACTCCTTGGTGCGTGCGGCATAATTGAAATGCAAGCGACGCCCCAAAACGCGAAATATGTTTCGGGGCCAAATGCCTTTTGTGCGGATTCGTCTGAGGTCTCGCCAACCGTGTTATGGGCGACGTGTAGCATTCGGTTGGGCCTCGATGTGGGGTGACGGGCCGTCAGTCGAGGGTGTGGGCGGTGCGCGGCGGGGGTGGCCGGCCCCGGGTGGGGGTGCTGGCCGGGTGGGTCTTGGTGGTGTCCGGCGAGGCCTGTGATCGGGCCTGCGTGGTCTTGTACGCGCAGGCCAGGGCCGTATGGTTCCCTGGTGCCGGTCGTGCTCGGTGGGGGCCGGAGGCAGGCGTACAGCGCCCCGCTCCGGGACCGCGCGGGGGTGGGTGAGCCCGTGTTGCCCCCGTACCGGGGGTGGGGCGCGGTTCCAGAACCAAGCGGGCATCCAGATTTGACGCACGAGAGTGGCGCCGTTCTGCCAATACCACATCGTGCATCACCTTGCGTAGAGGTATGCCGTCACTACGGCACGCCGTCATGCCGTAGTGACGGCAAGATCACCACCGGCCGAACCCCTCCCCGCAGCCAGCCGCTTGTGCCCCCGAAGCGGAGCGGAGGGGGGTGGAGGGCTGAGTCCAGAACCCAGCTTTACCAGCGAATTGACGCACCGGATGGAGCGCAGCGGAGTCCGGTTGCCGTGCCTCGCGCAGCGAGGCCGGCCGCCCGACGCAGCCGGGCCTGCGGGTGCCGCAGGCACCCGCAGCGGCCGGAGGCCGCGCGGTCCGCGGAGCGGACCGCAGTCACGCTGAGCGAAGCGAGGCGTGTCGCTTGCACATCG
>NZ_JOHY01000081.1 GCF_000721495.1 Streptomyces sp. NRRL F-5123 | reverse complement strand
CTTGGCCGCGTTGAAGTAACCACCGGGGTTGTGGGTCCACATCTTCAGGTTCAAGGCGGAGTCCTGGGCGATGATGTCGGCCTGGCCGTCACCGTTGAAATCCGCCGACGTCGTCTGCGCGTAGTTCAGCGGGACGTCGTCCACGGTCTCGTCGTACTTCAGCGCCTGGTAATTGGCCGTGGGGTGGCCGGCCAGCGAGGCCGAGTCGAAATCGCCCGTCTCCTTGCTGGTGGGAACCCCCTCGTGGCGCTCGGAGTAGTAGGTGAAGGTGTTGGCCGACTTGTCCACCCAGCCGCCGAAGAGCACCGCGTGCCCGTCCTGGGAGTCGTTCAGCGCGTCTCCCGGCTGCAGGGCCGACCTGCTGATCGCGGTGGAGACGTCGCCCAGGGACGACGTCGTGTAGGCGTCCAGACCGTGCCGCGCGGTGTGCCAGGCCATCGATATGTAGCCCGAGCAGTCCGTGCGGTAGGGCGTCCCCTGCGGGTCGTCGTACGTTGCCTTCTTGTCGTAACCGACCTGCTGGTCCACCCAGGTCTGGGCGCGGGCGATGATCTCGCTCCGGGTGATGGCGCCGCCGGGGCTGGACGCGGCGTGGGCGGACGCCGGTGCGAGCAGCGCGACGGCCAGGCCGACGGTCGTGAGCGCGATGACTCCGCGCACGGTTGACCGACTGTTGACAGACATGCAGAAATCCTCCACAAAGTGGCCGAGGTGAATACGGATGGTTGAGGTGGGTGCACGCGGGAATGGGGCCGCAGACGCGCCTGCGGCCCGCTTCACGGTGGTTTGCGGACGCGCCCGCGAACCACCGTGAAGCGAACTGGACATTCCGTTTGATTGCGGTTCCGCGCCGACCCGCAAGCGGAATCGGGCGGTTTCTACCTCGCGGTCGATGTCTCCGTCGGCAGACCCAACGGCACCGTCGGTGCACCCTGCGGCCTGCTCGTTCTCGCATATGCCTGCACGGCATGACGGATCATCAACGAAAATCCCCCCCGGGGCGACGCACGATGCGCCCGCTTGCCTCAAGCGTGTCAGGGCCCTCCCAGGAATTCCATAAGTGCCCTGATGACACTCCGGTTTCCATCCATAAACTGAAGGTTATGAGCGAAACCGGAGATCACGCGGGCACGCCGGCCGGGCAGGGTCGGCCCGAACCCACCGTCCACCAGTTACGGCTGCTGCTCGTCATCGCGCAGGAACTGCACTTCGGACGGGCTGCGGCACGGCTGTTCATGTCGCAGCCGGCCCTCAGCAGACAGCTGCGGGCACTCGAACAACGACTCGGGTTCACGCTGTTCGAGCGCAGCAGCCGTACCGTGGAGGCGACTCCTGGGTGCCTCGCCCTGCTGCCCGAGGCGGAGGCCGTGGTCCGGGCCATGGACCAGCTGCGGAAGAGCACGGACGAGCAGGACCGTGGGATCTCGGGACGGCTTGTCGTGGGCGCGATCGGCGCCGAGGCATCGATGCCGTACGCCCGCGCGATCCTTGCCGAACTCCACCGCCGGTGCCCGCGCCTGGCCATCGAGATCCGCAACCTCAACTTCGTGGACCACATGGTCCGGCTCATCGACGGCGAGGTGGACGCGGCCTTCCTGCGGCCGCCGGTGCCGCCCGGGATCCAGCTGCTGCACATGGCGGAGGAGACAAGGGTCGTGGCCCTGCCCGCGGACGACCCGCTCGCCACGCGTGCCTCGTTGACGCTCCCCGAGCTCGCCGGCCGCCCGGTGGTGGACGTGCCGCCCGAGGTACCGCGGCTGTGGTGGGACTTCTGGGTGACCGATCCGCGGCCGGACGGTTCGCCGGTCCGCTACGGCCCGGTCGCGACCGACCTGGAGTCCCTGCTGCACACCGTGGCGGCGGGAACCGCGGTGGCGTTCCTCCCGGCCGCAGCCCGCGTCTTCTTCCCCCGTCCCGGCGTGGCATACGTCACCGTCGACGACGCGGCGCCCTGCTTCTCCGCGCTGGCCTGGTCGGCGGCCGCCCGTACCCGCCCGACCGTCACGGCGGTCCGCCAGGCCGCAGCTGCGGTCCTGGCCGGACACGCCGGCTCCTTGGCGGCCCGCTGAAGGTGACAGCCGCCCGTCGCGGCAGCCGGGTTATGGGGGCATCGGCAGGAGAAGGGATGAACTCGGTCAGGCGCTCTCGGCGATTGCGCGGGCGACCGCTCCGGCTCCGTCCTCCTGGGCCAGCCGGTCGGCCGCGGCTGCGGCACGCCGAGCCGTTTCGGGGTCCTGGGTTGCCCGGGTGAGTGCGTCGGCCAGGCGTGTGGACGTCAGTGCGGTGCTGGGAATCGCGTCCGCGGCGACGCCGAGGTGGACGAGCCGGGCGGCCCACCAGGGCTGGTCGGTCATGACGGGGACCGGTACGGCGGGAACTCCCGCCCGCAGGCCGGCCGCGGTGGTGCCGGCGCCCGCGTGGTGGACCACTGCGGCCGTGCGCGGCATCAGCCAGGCGTGCGGAAGGGCGTCGACGGTGATGACGTCGTCGTCGACCACGGAGAGTCCGGCCCACCCGGACTGGACGATCCCGCGCAGCCGCGCCTTCCGCAGCGCCTGGGCCGCGAGCTCGCCGAGCCGCTGGGGGTCGCCGGGCATCATGCTGCCGAAGCCGATGAGCACCGGGGGCGGGCCGGCTGCGAGGAAGTCCGTCACCAGTGCGGGTGGCTGCCAGTTCGGACACTCGTGGGGCCACCAGTAGCCGGCCTCGTGCAGACCGGGTCGCCAGTCCGCCGGGTGCGGTACGACCCAGGGGCTGTAGCCGTGCCAGATCGGCCAGTGACTCCGCTCCCGGTCGACGCGCAGCCGGTGGCCGCTGCGGCGGGTGAGTCCGAGGCGGGCGTGCAGCTCCCGGTTCGCGGTGCGGTACGCGGTGTCCACAAGGGCGTTCGCCGCTCGCGCCCGAGGAATGTTGGCGCGGCCTCGGGGGCGCCAGGCCAGCGTGCAGTGGGAGAACTCGCGGGTGGGCACGTCGGGTTGCAGGAAGACGCCCATGCTCGCAATGCCGTGGTAGCGCGCGATGACCGAGCCGATGGGGGCAGCGATGCTCGACAGCAGGAACAGGTCGGCCTTCGGGTCCGCCGCGGCGAGGATGCTGTCGGCCAGGGAGAGCATGCCCTGCTCGGCGGTTCGGACGAACGAGCCGAGGGACCGGAACGTGCGGGACGCGTTGAACCCCCGACCGGCGGTGTCCAGGCGGGCGCGTGCGCGGAGGAGGGCTTCGAAGGGATCGGCTTCCAGCGGTCGCACGGTGAGGCCGCAGCATGCCGCCGACGTGGCGAACTTCGCGTGGGTGACGAGCTCGACCTCGTGGCCTTCGGCCACGAGCCGGTGTGCGAGGCCGGTGTACGGGGCGACCGAGCCGGTCGTGCCCACGGTGATGACCTGGATCCGCATCGAGCGGCTCTCCTTCCCTCCAGAACGGAGCGGGCTGCGCGCCCGTTGCGGGCAAGGCGCTGGTTGCGGTGGCTGGAGCCGGCCTGTCCGGGTCGCCGGCAGGGTCTCTCGTACCTGTCCGGACCTCACGGTACTGCGCAAGGCCGGCAAATCCGGTCGACACGGCGGCAGTATGCAAACCGCAGTTCTTCGGGGCGTCCCGGGCGCCAACTGGCTTCTTGCGGAAGCTGGATCAGCCGTCCACCGGACACGCCGACCCCCGTCGAAGCCGTCGGCGAACCAGTGCTCGTACCCGCTGCAGTCCCGGTCCTGGTGCCCGAGGTCGTGCCGGTCGTGCCGGAAACAGCTCAGTGAGAAACGCTCGGTCTTCGCTGCGACGGGTCAGCTCCCCCGATGACCCGCGGGGTCGGGGGCGGCCCGGCGGGGCGCGGCTCAGACCAGTTCGGGCCGCGGTTCCGCCGGTCGGGGTCCCAGCGGCAACTCCGCCGCGGGCTCCAGGTCCCAGCGCCTTGTGGTCCGCACGTAGGGGAGGACCACCGAGGCCAGCGCCAGGACGAGAAGCGGTCCGAACACCCACGGATGCCTGGCCATCTCCACCGGCAGGTAGCGGTAGGACAACAGCAGCGCGACGAAGACCGTCGCACCGCGGGCGACCAGCCGCGACGCCGACCGGTCCCAACCGCGGTCGAGCGCGCGCATCGCCGCCTCCACGGTGAGCGCGAACACCACGCCGGCGACGAGGTCCGCGCCGTAGTGGTAACCGAATCCCAGCGTCGCCCCGAGCGTGGCGACCAGCCAGAACGCGCCGGCGGCCCGCAGGGCCCGCGGACCCTTGCGTGAGTGGACGAAGATCGTGGTCGCCCATGCCGTGTGCAGGCTGGGCATGCAGTTGCGCGGGGTGATGCCGTCGAACGCCATCCGGTGCGGGGGGCTGATCGGTGTCGGTGTGTCCGGCCACAGGTTGGCCACCGCCCAGTGGCCGCCGTCGGCGCCGAAGGCGTAGACCGGGCCGACCACCGGGAAGATCATGTAGACGGCCGGCCCGAGCAGGCCGATGACCAGGAACGTACGCACCAGATGGTGGCCCGGGAAGCGGCGCTCCACCGCCACGTTGCGCAGTTGGTACAGCGCGATGATGGCCGCTGCCAGTGGGAGCTGGCCGTAGACGCCGTGCAGGACGAGGGAGCCCACCGGACCGGTGGCCGCGACGGCCCGGCCCACCAGCCACGACGGGTTGCCCAGCGCGTGATCGGCGGTCGCCACGTACTGGTCGAGCACCGTCGGGCGGGTCTTCGACGTGATGAGCAACCAGGTGTCGCCGGTCTTGTGGCCGGTCACCAGCAGCAGGCCGAGACCGACACCCTTCAGCAACAGGGCGCGCTCCTGTCCGGCGCGGCGCGTGACGGCGATGACCGCACATCCCAGGATCACCCACAGGGCGCCGTTGCCGAAGTGCACCCCGGCGCCTACCGCCCACCGCGCGAGGCAGAAGACGATGTCGATGCCGATCGCCGTGCCGACCGCGATGAACCGCTGCCGCCAGGTGAGCACCACCGTCATCAGCGCCAGTCCGGCGTACAACAGCGGCCCCGAGGTGGGGGCGAACACCACCTCGCGCGCCTGGTTGGTGACAGGCCCGGGCAGACCGTAGTGGCGCGCGGCGATCTCCAGCGAGACGAGGAATCCGAGGGTCACTACGCCTGCCGTGCCCCATAGCGCCGCACTTCGCCCGTGCCACGTGGTGAACGTTGTTCTGCTGTTTCCCCGCGAAAACGTCCGTGATGTCTTGGATATCAATTTTGGTCGATTTGTCGGATATCGGCCGCACGGAGCCCGCTTCGTACCGGATGGCACGCTTTTCCCGGCGAACGCCGGCCGAAGAGAGCGATCCCCGTGAGTTCGAACATGTTACCGGGAGTCGAACAGGAGCCGAACGGGGGTCGGACGCGTCCGGTCGGCGGGCGCCCGGTGCTGCACGGAAGCTTCCGCCGGGGCCGGGCCGGGCGGGCGTCCTCACCCGGCGGCGCGGTGCCCGCGGCGTGCGGCTGCGGGTGCCGGCACTGGTGCCGGCCGAGCGGTCCGCGGGTGGCCGTACTTCGTCTTGACGCTGGGACTTTACGCGTGGGATACCGGATCCACGGCGGCCGGACCCTGACGGGGCGGCTCCGGTGGCCCGGCCTCGCCCGGGACGGCACATCCGCCCGGCGCCACGGCCGCATGCCGGTCCTGGGCCGGGAGCGCACAGCAGACGGCGATCACCCGCTTCGTGGAGGCGTTCCTTGCAGTTATCCCGTGTCATCAAATTCCTTGCCGCCCGACTCAGACCCCGTTGCCTGGCGGCGATGGCCGTGGTGGTCACAACCGTGCTCACCGTCCCCGTCGCGGCGGCCGTCCCGGCCGCGGCGGACACTCCCGCGCGGTCTTCGCACGGCCTGGCGCATCCGGCGCCCGCGTCGGCCGCGAAACCCCGTACGGCGACACCGCTCGACTCGACCGCGTGGATGACGCTGGACGCCAGCCGGCACACCGTCAACTTCGTGCCGCTCGTCGGGGCGTCGGGGAGCAGTACGCTGAGTGCCTATTCCTCCTTCGACGTCGCCCCCACCGCGTACTACATCCAGATCTGGGACCTCACCGCCCACACGCTGCTGGTCTCCTGCCCCTCGGGCAACACGTGCTCGGTGAACGTCACCCAGAGCGCCTCGACCACGCACTCCTTCGTCGGGACCGTCGCGCTGTCCGCGGCGTCGTACCCGCCCGCCGGCATTCAGTCGACATCGGCGGTCAACTACGTCGCCTGGGTGTCCGGCTTCGCGCCCTACTACAGCGTCTCGATGTCGGCCCTGTCGCAGACCTTTCCCCCGTACAACGGTGTGCTCACCGCGACGAGCACCACCGACGTCGGCCCCACGGCCTACTACATCGAGATCTTCGACGTGACGACCGGCACGCTCATCGCCCAGTGCGGCACGGGTACCCAGTGCGTTGCCACGGTGTCCTACGCCGACACCGCCCATACCCATGTCGCGTTCATCTCCGGCAGCGGGTCCTCCCTGCCCCCGCCGACCGTGCGCGCCGCGTCCAACAGCATGTGAGTCCTGAGCGGTTACGCGGCTGCCACCCGGCTCGCGGGCGGTGCGAGGGCGCCGGGCGAGGTTCCGCAGGTGCCCGGACCCGGGTCCGGGCACCTGCCCAGATGCGACCGGCCACGCCGCACTCGTCCGACGTCGGCACCGACTTGCTGCGGTCGTAGGGGTCCGGGGTGGGACCTGTCGGCGTTTCCGTCGTGCCGGGGTCCCACTCCGGACGCAGGCAGCCGTCGCCGTAGCCGCGGGCAGCGCCCGCGACGGCCGTCCGGCCGCGGACCTTGGGCCGCCGTGTGCACCGGTTGCGAAAAAAGGGCCCTTCCGGACCACGAAAATGCAGGTCGGCGTGAACTACATGGACGGCCGTTGCGGGCGGCGTGCGCGTGGGGCCGACCCCTGAACGCCCTGGGGCGGATCGGATCCCGCGGCGCGTCGGCGCAGATCGCGGAGCTGGGCGGTGAGCATCCGCACGACCGGGGTGCGGTTTCGATGTGTGGTCTCGTAGCGGCGGACCTGGCCCAACTCGCCGGCGGCCAGATCACGCGCGTGCTCCTCCACCTCGATCGCCGGCAGATGGGGATAGTCCGGTATCGGAAGTTCCTGTGTTTTCGGGTCCGGCAGCCCGTCGTCGAAGTCGCCCACCCACCTCACCTCATCCCTCGATGTCATTGACTCGGACGTCGCGCCGGCCGCGCATCCGGCCGCCGGGGGCAGCCTGGTCGCGGAGGCTGCGCCACGCCTTGCCACGGACCGCCGCCAGGGTCGCCGGGTCGGGAGCGATCAGGTCGAGCAGTCCGGGCATCCCGCCGCCGGCCATCGCCTCGTGCTGCCGGGCCGCACCAGCGCCGCCCGCGAGCAGGTAGGCCACCCCTTCGCGCACGCGCGCGGTGTCCCCGTGCTCGTCCAGCGCGGGTGCGACGTAGTCCAGCAGCGCCGCGACCACCTCGTGTGCCTTCGCCGGCGTGCCGTGCAGCGGGTGGACGAGGTTGCCGGCCAGGCCGTGCCGGGCCGCGTGCCAGCCCGCGGCGTGCAGCACGCTCCCGGCCGGATCCAGTACCGGCGCCCCCTCGCAGGCCTCGCGAAGGCCGGTCGCGGCCAGGGCGCGGATCAGCCCCGCGATCGTGACGGCGCTGTCGACGTCGAGCTGCACGTCGGTGGCGCGCACCTCCAGCGTCGGGTAGCGCTCCGAGAGCCGGGCGTGCCAGTAGATCTGCCCGCGGTCGCGGATCACCCCGGTGTCGAGGAGCGCGCCGACGCGCTCCTCGTACGTCGCCGCGTCCGCGGTGTACGGCGGTGAACCGCTCACCGGCCACCGGCCGAAAACGACTGTGCGCCAGCTCGCGAAGCCGGTGTCGCGACCGTCCCAGTACGGCGAGTTGGAGCCGAGCGCGACCAGCACCGGCAGCCACGGCCGCGCCCGCCCGAGCGCGGCGGCGCCCGCGTGCCGGTCGGGCACCGCGACGTGCACGTGCATCCCGTTGATCAACTGCTCGTCCACCAGGCGAGCCGCGTCCGTTCGAAGGTTCAGGTAGCGCTGCTCGTCCGTCACGGGCGGCGCCTCCCGCGGGAACAGCGGTGCCCCTCCGGTTGCGGCCAACCGGCACCCCGAGCGCCGCGCGGCGCCACCGACCGCCCCCCTGAACCGGGACAGTTCGGCGGCCACCTCGGCCAGCTCGGTGCAGATCGGGGTGGCTGTCTCCACCTGCGCCTGAAGAAGTTCGCTGTCGACCTCTCCGGCATCCAGCACCGGTTCGAGGTCGGCGGCGGCCTGGACCTCCGCGGCCCGCGGCGACGGCAGGCCGGAGTGCGCGTCGAGGAGCAGGTACTCCTCCTCGACTCCCATGGTGATGCGGGTAGACGTCATGAGGTTCGGCTACCCCCGAACCCGGACGGCAGAGCCACGCCACCCCTGCCGTGCGCGGACCGGGTTCGGGGGTCGGCCTTCGATCGCGACGCGGACGGTCTTTCCTTCGGGATCCGGTACGTCGGGCACGACCACCCCGGCGGCCACTCCGGAGCGCAGGGGCGCTCGTCGCTGCGGCCTCGAAGAACTCCGTGGCCCGCGGATCGGCTCTCCGGCCCTGCTTGTGCCCGCGGCGTGAACGGCATCCGGTCTTCCCCGCGGGAGGCCGCCGCCGCTGCCGGCACGGGTGCTGCCGAATGATCCCTGCCGTCACCGCTGCCCCGCACCGCGTGCGCGCATGCTGCGCCTGTGGCTCGAAGGAGCCACAGCCGCAGATCCACGGTGTCCACCAGCCGAGCCTCCAGGGTGAGTTCCGTCATGCGCGGCGCAGCATCGGCCAGGTCTCGGTGGACGTGGGCCACGGTGTCACGCGCGGTGGGACCGCGGGTCGGATGTCAGCGGGGCCGGGTATGTTCCGGCCCATGGCTGACACTGAACTCACCACGCTGCTGAATGTCCTGAACAGCAAGCGCACGCATGTCCTGAGCATCCTGGAAGGCCTCGACGAAGAGGCGCTGCGGCGCCCGGTGCTGCCGTCGGGGTGGACGTGCCTCGGGTTGGTGCACCATCTTGCCCTGGACGACGAGAAGTTCTGGTTCCGCGCGATCGCGGCGGGACAGGAAACGGCAATTGACGAGATCCTGGGCGCCGGGGAGAGCGCGTGGCAGCCCGCCCAGGAGAAGACCGCCGAGGACGTCTTCGCCCTCTACCGCCGGGAGGCCGAGCTTGCGGACGTCTTCCTGGCCGGCGCCGATCTGAACGCGCCCCCGGCCTGGTGGCCGGACTTCTTCGGCGGCCGGCGATACGACAACCTGCGCGAGGTCGTCCTGCACGTGATCACCGAGACCGCCGCCCACGCGGGCCATCTGGACGTCGTGCGCGAACTCATCGACGGGAAGCAGCACTTGATCGTCCCCTGAGAGGACTCGAGGACATGCCGGCGCTCGCGGGGCCCGCGTCCCGCGTCGACGGCACCGGCACCGCGTCGCGGGGGCGCCGGTCACTGCTCTCGTGAGACCCCGCAAGGAACAGCCGGGGGGCGGGCCGGCCGTGGCCGCGCCAGGCCAGCACCTGTGCTCCCGGCCGGTCGAGGAGCCGGACCTGACCGTCGGACCGGTGCTCGTCCGTGAGCCCCACGCGCTCGCCGTCTCGGCCCGCCACCCCTTCGCCCGCCGCGCCGCCGTCCGCCTCGACGACCTCGCTCGTGACACCGTGCTGCGCTCACCCCGCTCCATCCCCGACTACTGGGACGCGCACCACATCCCGGCACGCCCCCGGACGGCCGCTCTGTCGGACGCGGCGAGAGCGTGGATACCATCCACGGAAGCCGCGCCGCAGCCACGACCCCGTGCGGGAAGCCACTGCCGTGCAGGTGGGTGGGCAGGACGAGGTGGAGTCGGCGCGCCGCTGCGCCGCCGACGGCGCCCGACCGGGCGGCAGCCGGCGGCCCTCCGGAGTGGGAGCGCGCGCAATGCGGTCACTTCTTCTTGACGTCGGTGCAGTAGACATCCCTGGCCGGCAGCTTGCCGGTGGTCAGGAAGCCAACGGTGGCCTTGTCGGCGCAGGGCGAGCCCTCGTTGTAGACGTAGTGCCCGCCGTTGTCGACGCCGACCAGGACGGAGCTGTGGGCGAGGACTTCGTGCAGCCCGACGGCGCCCTCCCACGGAGTGGCGTTGTCGCGGCGGTTCTGGAGGACGAGGGTGTTGCGCGAACCGGTGTCGGTCACGGTGACGGGTGCTTCCGCCGGCTTCTTCCAGTAGGCGCACACCCAGATGTTGCCGGGCATTCCGGCCGTGAGGGGATAGGCCTCGCGGTCGGCGGCGGTGCGGGTCGCGTAGCCGGCGATGTCGTGCGGCCATTCGGCGTCGCCGCAGGTGAGAGCGAGGAACATGGTGGCCTGGTTGTCCGCGGTCACGCCCGGCGTTGTCGGGGAGTCGGCGAGGACCTGCTCGAGGACCGCGCTGTCGGCGGTCGTGAGGCTGCCGCCGGCCAGGTCTGCGGCGCTCTTCCAGAACCGGACCAACGCCGGAATGGTCTCGTTGTGCAGCAGCATGCCGTAGGTGATGTTCCGCAGCAGCGAGCCGTCCAAGGACAGCGACGCGCCGGGCAGGGCCGCGGGCTCGCGGTCGAGCCGGTCGGCCAGGGCGAGGTAGGTCCGGGTCACCTGGCGGACGCTGCTCCCCAGCCTGAGGGTGCTGTTCTGTGCCGCGGCGACGGCGGCCGCGTCGGGGAACCGGTCGGCCATGCCTTTGCCCCAGGTGTCCGCCACCTCGTCCTCCCACACCTTGGTGGGGTCGACGTTGCCTTCCAGGACCATCCGGTCGGTTCGGCTCGGGAAGAGCGACCTGTAGACGGCGCCGAGGTAGGTGCCGTAGGACTGGCCCCAGTAGGAGATCGTCCGCTCGCCGAGTGCCTCGCGGATGCGGTCCATGTCGCGAGCGGTGTTTGCGGTGGTGAAGTACCTCAGGTCGTCCCCTGCGGTGTCGGCGCACTTCTTGGCGTCGGCCCTGGCGAGGGTGACGTTCCCGGCGATCGAGCCGTCGGCGGCGGGGTAGGGGAAGAGACCGGCCACGCTGGGGTCGCTCAGGCCGCAGCTCTGCGGCGTGCTGTGCTCGACGCCGCGGGGGTCGAAGCCGATCAGGTCGTAGCCGTCCAGTACGGGCTTCGGCAGAGTGGACGCCATCGTCGTAGGCATGTCGAGACCGCCCAGGGCCGGTCCGCCCGGGTTCAGCAGCAAGTCGCCGTGTCGCTTCCCGGGGTCGGAGGTGGCCAACCGGGACACCGCCACGTCGATCTTCCTGCCGTCGGGGTCGTTGTAGTTCAGCGGGACCTTCAGCGTCCCGCAGGTCATGGCAGGGTTGCGGTTCGCCCCTTCGGCCGGCGTGGGGCACTTGCCCCAGGTGATCGCGGCGCCGCCCGGGGTGTGCGCGGTGGCCGGGGACCGGAGCGTGTCCTTGGCGTTCCCGCCGCATGCGGCGAGCGCGGTTCCGGCCATTGCCGACACCACCAGGGCGGAGGCGAACCGGCGCCCTCGCGACGAACCTGACGTGACGTGACTGCGCCTGCTTGTCATGGTGTTGCCTTCCTGCAGGTCGGTGGCCCGGGCCGCCGGTTGCCGTGCTGACAGGCAGTGAGTCAACAAGAGACCGTGGGTGCGGCGCTGCACCCCAGGGTTGACAGATCAGGTAGCTCCATCGGGGGACACGGGACCGCCCCGCGGTCCCCGGCTTCGCCGCGTACCCGGCGGGACCGCGACGGGCAGTGGCGGGAGCCGCCCGACGCCGTTGCGGTCGCCGCCGGTGAGTGGGCCCGTCAGTGCTTCCAGGTGCTGACGTTGGACCACTCGGCCTCCGAGTAGTTGCCCCAGTTGACGTCCATCGCGTGGGCGATTCGGCCCAGTACGCCGTTCGGGCCGAACAGTCCGTCCGCGGCGAGGTCCCACTCGTTCATCATGTCCTGGTAGTACGTGGACGCGGCGCTGTGGAGCCACTCCTCCTGGAGCGGCATGAGGCGGCCCTTGAGGGCTGCCAGCTCGTCGGCGATGGCCGCGGCCATCCCGTTGATGGTGGCGCCGGCCATGCTCAGGGATTCGTCGACCCTGATCCGGGCACCGGCGATGGAGGCCGGGTCGGCCATCTGGGCTCCTCTAGTCGAAGTTCGTGCCGGTGGGCGGGGTGGGGAGGTCCTCGCCGAGGGCGTGGAGGTTGTTGATGTTCTGCGCCTCGGAATTGATGTAGTTGGCGTACGTTCCCTGGAGGCCCGAGGCGATGTCCGTCAGCGAGTCGTGCAGCATCCGCGCGTAGATGTCGTAGTCCTGCATCAGGCGGACGAACGTGCCCTGGGCTATGCCGTCCCAGGCGCTCTCCACCTGCTGGACGTAGGACTTGAGCTCGGCCAGCTGCCCCTCGATGGCCTCCGCGGTCTTGAGGGTGTCCGTGCGCGCCTGGGCCAGGTACTCGGGCGTGACGTGGTAGTTGACGCCCCCGACGATCGTGGAAGGGCGGCCCTCGGGGTCCGGTCTGCTGCTCGCGTAATGATTGGGCAACACTTCGGCGCGCGTGGGTTGGAGTGGAATCGTCATAGCTCACCACCAGGTTCTGTTGGCGACATGCCGTGCGCCGGCATTCCGGGGCCCGTTGTCGGTGGCCACTGTGCCAACGACGTCGGTGCGGGGAGACCGGTTCCGGATTTCCGGCGGGTAATTACCGGCCGCAGACGTGTGGTTGGCGCACGTACACGAGTGGAACGGCCTCGGGTCCGAATGGAGTTAGGGTACAACTCCTCCCGCTTTTCGGTC
This sequence comes from Streptomyces sp. NRRL F-5123, assembly GCF_000721495.1. Classification (GTDB taxonomy): domain Bacteria; phylum Actinomycetota; class Actinomycetes; order Streptomycetales; family Streptomycetaceae; genus Actinacidiphila. The sequence continues at coordinate 9,542 of NZ_JOHY01000081.1, read as the reverse complement.
TGTTCGTCAGCGCTTCCCCGTCTGTTGCTGCCGGGGCAAACGCATCCGATGAGCGGCGAGCATACGGTACGGCGGTGAACGGGGTTCGCCGGCACACGCGCGAAACACCGCGCCTGAGGGAGGGATCGGCACATGGGTGGGACAACGGAACGGCCGTCGGGGGACGTCCCCGCCGAGCCGGAGTTGCGTGATCCGAAGGTGCCCGGATCGGCCGGGGAGACCTCGTCGGAAGGGGACCCGGACGAGGTGCCCGCGGCGGGCTCCGGCAGCGGTTCGGCGAGTGGCGCGGCGGGCGGTTCGGCGGGTGGCAGGGCGAGCCTCCCGATACGTGGCTCGGCCCGCGGCTCGCTGCGGCGCGGCCAGTGGGCCGCCCCGTCGAGCGCGGACTCGTCGAGCGCCACGAGCACCGGCTCGTCGAGCGCGGCGTCGACGGCCACCGGTTCGTCGGGCACCGGCTCCTCGGCCACCGGCCCGAGCGCCGCCCCGTCGGGCGCAGGCCCGGACGAGCCGGAGGGCGAGGCGCCCGCCGCCGACGGCCCGGGGGAGCCCCGGCGCCGGCGGAGCCTGTCGACGACCGTCGTCCTGGCCGCCGTCACGGTGCTGCTGGTCGGCGTCGGTACGGCGGTGGCCGTCCAGGTCCACGGCCACGGCACCTCGTCCGGGAAGAAGGGCCGGGCCGACACCGCGGCGACCCGCCCCGTAGCGTCCCGCCAGGCGGTCGAGCCGTCGCTGCCCGCGGCGAGCGCGACCAGCGCGACACCGAAGAGCGCGGCGCCGACCAGCGAGGCGAAGAAGAACCCGGCGAAGAACGCCGCCCAACCGCCGCTCGCCAGCCCGCCGCCCACCGCCACACTCTCGCCGGTGCAGCAGTACGTGGTGAAGAAGACCACGCCGGAGGCGACCGCGGCGACGTACGTCCAGCGACTGGCCGTACAGGACCCGAGCGGGCGGCACATCTGCTACCGGGTCTACACGGCGACCAAGGGCTGGAGCGCGGTCGCCTGCGACGGCGCGGCCGCGGGCACGGTGGGCGGCGCGCCGGTCAGGGCCGTGAACATCGCCGTGGCCGGGATGCACGGCACGTCCAGCATCGCTTACCAGCACGACCCCAACTCGACCAACGGCGAGGGGTACTACCCCGACCCGTGGTCGAGCGTCGCGGACGGCGTCGACAACTACGTCGGCAGCACCGCGAAGAATGCCCGGGTCATGCTGGGGTTCGCGATCAACGTCAACGGCGGGAACAGCGTGGTCTGCCAGTCCGGCTACGTGAGCGACGACGGCTGGCTCGACCTGCTGTGCGACAACGTCAACCAGGGATACGGCTTCACCTACGCCGGTACCCACAACAACGACGCGTGGATGGAAGCGGTCAAGCTCAGGGTGTGATCCGCCCGTACCGCCCGTCCGCGCCGCCGGACCGCACCGCCCGTACCGCCGGGCCGCAACGCCCGCGCCGTCCCGCCGGCCGGCCGTCCCGCCGTCCCGCCGTCCCGCCGGCGGGACGCCCGGTGGGACGGCCCGGGCCGGGCCGGCGGTGACACCAGAACTGGGTACTGGGAAGCACGCGGGCCGCCGCCCGACAATGGCCTGAGCCCCATCGCGGAACCCCAAGGACATCCACCCGTGGACGAGCACTGCCGGATCACCGTCGTCGGCGAGCGGCGCCAGGTCGACCTGGCCGTACCCGCCGACGCGCCGATCACCACCTACGTCGAATCCCTGGTCCGGATGTGCGGCCAGCCGCAGGCCGACGTGATGCCCGCCGCGTGGTCGCTGGCCGTGGCCGCCCAGGAGCCGTTCGCCCCCGAGCGCTCCCTGGTGCAGGCGGGCGTCGTGGACGGCCAGGTGCTGTACCTGCGCGACGTGACGGCCCACGAGTTCGACGAGCCCGTGGTGCACGACGTGGCCGAGCGGGTCGCCGAGGTCGCCGAGGGGGTGCTGGAGCGCGGCTGGACCGCCCGCACCCGGGTGGTGTCGGTCGCCGCCGCGGGGATGTGCTGGCTGCTGGCCGTACTGGTGGTGTCGCTGCTCTGCGGGCGGATGGCCCACAAGGTCGTCGGCGACCTCACCGTGACGGCAGGACTCGTACTGCCGGCGCTGGCGTGGGTGGCGAGCGAGCGGCGGTGGCCGCTGCCGTGGCGGTTGCGCGAGGCCTTCGCGCTCGCCGCGGTGCCGCTGCTGGCGCTCGGCGCCGGGATCGTGGCGGCGGCCGAGTGGGACCCCGGCGCGGAGGGCCCCGGCGGGGCGCTGACCCGCGGCGGGTTCGTCCTGGGCGCGCTCGGCGCGGGCGCCCTGGTCGGCGCGCTGATCGCCTACGTCGCCGCGTTCGGCGTGGTGACCTGCGCGGTCCTCATCGCCGCCGCGGTCGTCGCGGGCGCCGGTACGCTGCTGGCCCTCGTGGGCGCCGACGGCACCCAGGCCGCGACCGTGGCCGCCGTGTGCGCGTTCGTGCTGCTCGCCTTCGGCGCGCAGACCGCGAGCGGGGTCGTGGGCCACGTCTTCCGGCGGGAGGCGGCCCGCCGGCCGGCCGGGCCGGAGAACGAGGGCGAGGACCGGGTGGCCGTCGCGGTCGCCGCGGCCCGCACGCTGCTGGTGGCGTGGACGTGGTTCCTCACCGCGGTCGCGGCCGCGGCGCTGGTGGCCCTGGCGGCCTCGCCGTCCCGCTACGGGGTGGCGCTGGCGGCATGCCTGGGCGTCGCGCTGCTGTTGCGGGCCGGGGGAGGGCGGCTGGCCGCGGAGGTGGTGGCGGTGGGCGCCGCGGGCGGGGCGGGCCTGTGCATGGTGCTGGTGCTCGGCGCCGGACGCCTGGGCTGGAACGGTTGGACGGCGCCCGGCGCGGCGTGCCTGGTCGCCGCGGGCCTGCTGGTCTACGGATTCCGCAACCTGATGCGCGGGTCCGGTCCGCTGGAGCGGGCCCGGCCCGGCTGGCCGACCAGCGCCGCCTCGCTGCTGGGCGCGGCCGGAATCGCGCTGGCCGTCGCCGCGTTCGGCGTCTTCGGGGCCGTCCTCGACCTCGGCCGGCATCTGTGAGCGGGCCGTTCCGCCACCGGACGCAGCCGGGCGGCGGCGGGTCTGCGTACGCGCCGGATGGCCGGTCGGGTGGGAGCGGGTTCGCGTACGTGCAGAGTGGCCGGTCAGTCGGCTGGTCCGCCTGCGCCCGAGGCGTCCGGCCGGGCGGCCGCGGGTTCGCGTCCGCCCCGCGTGGCCGGTCAGGCAGCCGCGGTTTTGCGTACGTCGTGAGGGCTCGGATCGGTGGTGCCGGAGGCCGGTCGCTGCGCCTCCGGGCCCGGGAGGAGGCCGAGTTCGAAGGCCTTGCGGGTCAGGTCGGCCTTGTTGCCGACGCCCAGCTTGTTCCTGATCCGCTTGACGTAGGTGCTGACGGTGGCCTCGGTCAGGGCCATCCGCCGCGCGATCTGGCGGTGCGTCAGACCGGCTGCCAGCCAGCGCAGCGTCTCGATCTCGCGGCGGGCGAGCGTCGGCGGGGCCGCCGCCCAGGGCTGCCGCAGTTCGGCGTGGAGGTGGTCGGCGAGCACCGGGTCGACGTGGATGCCTCCGCGCGCCACCGTGTCGACGGCGCCGAGCAGTTCGTCCTCCGCGGACATGCGGCCGACACATCCGTGGGCGCCGGCCCGCAGCGCCGCGGCGACCGGCCGGCCGTCGGTGAAGTCGGCGACGATCAAGACCCGGGCCAGTCCGCACGCCTCCTCGACGACAGTGTCGTGCGTCTCGTCGGACCGCGCGGGCAGGCCGAGCACGACGACGTCCAGCCGCGGCGCGGGGCCGGCCGGTTCGGCGGGTGCGGCCTCGGCGAGCGCGGCGGCCAGTGCGCCTGGTTCGGCCACGGAGGCAGCCAGGCGGACCCCGGGGCTCGCGGACAGCAGGCTCATCAGCCCGCGCCGCACAAGGGTGTGCTGTTCGACGATGGCAACGCGCCATATCCGGGGCATCGGGCTCCTGCCGTTCTCTTTCCACTGCGCGGACCACGAAATATTTCGAAGGTCCGTCCGCGGGGTGGCGGGTCAATAATACCGGCTGCAAAGGCAGTTGTGTTTCCACCATGTGTAGGCCGGCCGGATTGTCGGAGGCGGCGATCGCAGAACCGCCGTTGAAATACACGTTTCTGACGTCCATTCGGTTGCGTCCCGCCCGGCTCTCCCGGGTCGGCGCGGCGTGAGCGCCTGGAGCAGCGACGGTCGGCGGGTGGAATTGGCCGCACACGTACGGGAAAAGGGCGTTCTGGCGCTCTTGGTCAGTGGAAGCAACAGTTCGTGAGGAGCACAGGCTGCGTATGAATGACGAGGACTGGCGGGGATTCGCCTCCGCCTTCGACCGCGCGGTCCGGCCCGACGCCCGGCCGGCCCATTCGGGTGTCCGGGTGCTCGCCGTCGGCTTCGCGGTGGTCGTCGCCGTGGGCCTGGTGGCGCTGCTGAAGGGCGCGCTGGGCGGCGGCCGGGTGGCGGCGTCGCCGGGCGACGTCAAACCCCTGGCCACGCCCAGCTCCCGCGCGGTCGGCGCGCCGCAGGCCGGCAAGGACTGGACGGCGGTGGCCGGCCCCGGCTGCGCCTCCGACGCCACGAGCGGCTTCACGGCGTACGGCTACTACACCGGCACCAACAGCGACCAGACGACCGGATGGACCACCTCGGCCAAGGGCGGCTACAGCGGCGGAAGTTGCACCGGCAGCTACCTGTCCCTGCCGGTCTCGGGGCAGCCGGCGTCCTACGACCAGGACCGGTTCGCGCTCTGGCGGTTCGACTTCGGCGCCACGTACACCAGCGCCTCGTGCACCCTGTCCACCTACGTGCCGGAGGGTGTGCGGACCGCGGTGGGCGGCGACCCGGCGTACTACTACTACTTCCAGACCGACGACGGCTACGGCACCGGCGGGGCGCCGCTCGGCGGTTACCGCGTCGACCAGGTCGGCCAGCACGGCCGCTGGGTCACCGGCAGCCCTTTCAAGGTCAGGACCGGCGTGGTGACGGTCAAGCTGGTCGACGCCGGGGCCCGCGACAGCGGTGCGGCGAAGGACGCCCACGTCGCCGCCGCGCAGGTGCGGATCACCTGCCACGCCGTATGAGTACCGCCGGAGCCGCCCGCCTCCCCGGCCCCGGCCCGCGGGGGCGGCGGTGAAGACGCTGCGGGTGGGCCCGCGCGGCTGGGGCGGCCACCGTACCGTCACGGCGGCGGTGCGGGCCGCCGAGCCGGGCGCGGTCGTCTCCGTCCAGCCCGGCACGTACACCGAGAGCGTCGTCCTGGACCGGGGCGTCAGCCTGCTCGCCGAGAAGGGCCCGGGCACGGTGCGGCTGGTCGGCGGCCACGGCCCCGCCCTCACCGTGCACGGTGGCGGCGGCACCGTACGCGACCTGGTGATCGAGCACCCGCAGGGCGAGCCGGCGGTGTCCGTCACCGCCGGCGACGTCGTGATCGAGGGGTGCGAGATCACCGGCGGCCCGCTGCGCGTCACCGGAACGGCCAGCCCCGTGGTGCGCGACTGCCGGGTGCACCACACCGGTGAGGTCGGCCTCCATCTGGGCGGCGACAGCGCCGCCGTCGTCGAGCGGACCGAGATCACCGACATCGACTCGGCCGGCGTCTTCGTCGACCATGGGGCCGCCCCCGTCCTGCGGCAGGTCACCGTGGCCGGGACGGGCGGCCACGGGCTGCGCTTCACCGGGTCCTCGCGTGCCGTCGCCGAGGGGTGCGAGGTGAGCCGTACGGGCGTCGCGGCCGTTGCCGTCGACGCCACCGCGCTGCCGCGGCTGACGGACTGCCGGATCACCGGCAGCGGCGCCGCCGGGGTCCTCGTCACCGGCCGGGCCGGGGCCTCCGGCCGCGGCCCGGAGCCGGCCGGCGGCGACGCGCGACCGGGGCAGGCCACCGGCGCGGCCGCGGCCGGCCGCGACGAGGACGCGGGGGGCGCCGCGTCCGGCGTGGTGCTGCGCGGCTGCCGTATCTCGGACACGGCCACCGACGGCGTGCACGTGACCGGGCAGGCCGTGGCCACACTGGTGGACTGCCGGATCACCCAGGCGGGGGCGGCCGGCGTCGTCGCCGCCGGCGACGCGCGGCTGCGGCTGGAGGCCACGGTGGTCAGCGACACCGGCGACACCGGCCTGGCGGCAGGCGGCGCCGCGCATGTCGAGGTCCGCCGCGGCGCCGTCCACCGGGCGGGGGCCAACGGCGTGTACGCGGCGGACAGCGCCCGGCTGGAGCTGCACGCGACCGTCGTCGGCGAGGCCGCCTACACCGCCGCGCACGCCGGCGGCACCAGCCGGCTCGCGCTGCACGGATGCGAACTGCGCGGCACCCCGGAGCACGGGGTGCACGGCGTCGAGGACGCGGTCGTCACCGTCGAGGACACCGTCATCGAGGACGTCGGCCTGGCCGGGCTGTGCGTCGACGGGGCCGACCTGGCGGCCCGGCGCTGCCGGATCACCAAGGCCGCCACCGGCATCGCCCTGGCCACCGCGCACCGCCCGCTCGTCGAGGACTGCCGCGTCGAGGGCTGCTCCGGTATCGGGCTCGACGTGGCCGCGGGCACGGCCGCGCTCGTCGTCGACTCCCGGATCCGCGACACCGGCGGCGCGGGCGTCTACGTGCGGGAGCGCGCCGAACCGTGGCTCGTCGACTGCTCCGTGGCCGGCACCCGCGGCACCGGGCTGGTCGTGCGGGAGGGCGCGGCGCCCCGGGTGCGGGGGCTGTCGGTCACCGGAACCGCCAAGAACGGCGTGTACGTCGCGGACGGCGGCCGGGGCCGCTTCGAGGCCTGCGACATCAGCGACGCCGGCTTCCCCGCCGTCTACGTGGGCGCCGGCGCGGCCCCGCTGCTGCGCGGCTGCCTCGTCCACGACACGGAGGAGGCCGTGGAGTGCGCCGAGGGCGCCGCCGCGCGGTTCGTCGGATGCCGGGTCCGGGACGTCCGGACAGGGGAGTTCCCCGAGGGGCCGGAGGGGCCGGAGGGTTCGAAAGGTCCGGCGGGTGCTGGTGCGGCCGGGCCCGGGGCGCCGCTGCCGGTCCCTGCGGGCGCTGGGGCCAAGGGCGCGGAGGCCGCCGGGGTCGCACCGGACGGGGGCGCCGGCGGCAGCGACGGGGACGGCGAAGGGAAGGACGGCGGGGCCGAAGAACTCGCCCTTGCGCTCGCGGAGTTGGAGGGCCTGGTCGGTCTGGACGGGGTCAAGCAGGACGTCAGCACCATGGTCAAGGTGATGCAGATGGTCCGGCAGCGCACCGAGGCCGGCCTGGCGTCCCCACCGCTCAGCCGGCACCTGGTCTTCGCCGGGAACAGCGGCACCGGCAAGACGACCGTGGCCCGCCTCTACGGCCGTATCCTCGCCGCGGTCGGCCTGCTCTCCCGCGGGCACCTGGTCGAGGCGGACCGCGGCTCGCTGGTCGGCGAGTACGTCGGCCACACGGCGCCCAAGACCACCGCGGTGTTCCGGCAGGCCCTCGGCGGCGTGCTGTTCATCGACGAGGCGTACGCGCTCACCCCCGGCGGCCAGGGCGCGGACTTCGGCCGGGAGGCCATCGCCACGCTCGTGAAGCTCATGGAGGACCACCGCGACAACATCGTCGTCATCGTGGCCGGCTACCCGGACGAGATGGAGCGCTTCGTCGGCGTCAACCCGGGCCTCGCCTCGCGCTTCAGCCGCACCCTGGTGTTCGAGGACTACCGGGACGCGGAGCTGGTGCGCATCGTCGAGTGGCAGGCCGGCCACCACGAGTACCAGCTGCCCGAGGACACGCGCGAGGCGCTGCTCGGCCACTTCGGCGCGATGGTCCGCGACGACCGGTTCGGCAACGGCCGCACCGCCCGGCAGACCTTCCAGCGGATGACGGAGAACCACGCGCGGCGGGTGGTCGACATGGTCGCGCCGACCACGGAGGACCTGGTGACGCTCCTGCCGGAGGACCTGCCCGGCGCTCCCGCCGCTCCCGGCGTTTCAGCTGTTCCGGGCGCTTCCGGCGGGGCGGAGGCGGGCTAGCGGCGTGCTGCTCAGGTGCCCGCGTCCTTGAACGCGGAGTTGAGGTCCATCGAGGCGTAGGACTGGCCGGCGTTGTTGAGCAGCGCGTTGAACTGGCCGCACGCCTCGATGACGTTGCCGATGGTGTTCAGCAGGTTCTTCATCTGCGGGATGATCGTGGCGGCGAACTCCACCGACTCCGAGTCGGCCTCGTCGGCCACCCAGTGGCCGCCGTAGTAGCCGGGTTGGCCCGAAGGGGACGTGTTCGCCACCCGCTGCCCGGTCTGCTGCCCGAAGTAGTTGTCGTCGGCGGCCGCCTTGTCGACCGCCGCCTTCAGGGTGCCGTAGCCGGTGACCATCGAGGAGGTCGCGTTGAGGCAGGTCTGCTCGGCGCTGATGAGCGCGGACAGCTGGATGCTGAAACGGCCGGCCTCCATGCCGAGGACCTTGTCGCCGGCCGCGCCGCCCGACTTGGTCGCGACGATGTTCGGCGCCGTCGTGTAGGCCATGCTGAGGTGCGGCTCATTGCCGCTCTTCTCGTGCCGGCCGTCGCCCTTGCCGGAGTCGCCGCTCGCTGTGTTGACCGTGCCGCCGTATACGTCGGTGTAGTCCTTGCCGGCCGAGCTCTGGGTGTGGTCCGACGAGTCCACCGTCGGCTGCCAGGGCTTCGCCTGGTACTTGGACTTGATCGGCTTGACGTGACCCGAGTCGGAGGACACCGGCTGCGCACCCGCTCTCTGCTCGACGTACGGGGCCGTGAACCACCCCTCTGAGTACGGGGGTTCGCCGACCGCACTACGGACCACCCTTATCCTCGCCGCCCTTCGGCGGAATGGCGACGTCCCCGTTCCTGGACGCCCCGGCCCACCCCGAAGTGGGCCTTCCGGTCTCCGCACGCCGCTCCGTACGGTGAGAGGGAAGCCTGGAGAAGGAGAGTGGAGCCCCGACGTGACGACACCGCCACCGGGAGACACCGGTTCCTCAGCGGCCGTTCACGCGCAGATGACCGTCGACGGCCACCAGGTGTCCGGGACGCGCCAGCCGGACGGCTCCTTCTTCTCCGACGACGGCACGGTCTACGTCGACGCGAAGGGCAAGGTCGAGCACGGCCTGACGGCGCCGGACGGGCAGTTCCTGCCGCATGGGGCCACGCATGTCGTCGATGGTCACACGGTGTGGGGGACGGTCGGTGACGACGGGTCGTTCCTGTCGGAGGACAAGACGCTTCTGGTCACGGCGTCCGGCCATGTGGAGCACGGCAAGATCGTGGGCGACCGGTTCCTGGTGGAGCGGACGGTCGACGGCAAGGTGCTGTGGGGGAGCGAGACCGACAACGGCGGGTTCTTCTCGCAGGACGGCACGGTCTACGTCGATTCGGCGGGGAAGGTCACGCACGGGCTGACGGCGCCGGACGGGCAGTTCCTGCCGAACGGCACCTCGCACGTGATCGATGGTCACACGGTGTGGGGGAGTGTCGGTGACGACGGGTCGTTCCTGTCGGAGGACAGGACCATCCTGGTCACGGCGTCCGGTCATGTGGAGCACGGCAAGATCGTGGGCGACCGGTTCCTGGTGGAG
>NZ_JOHY01000080.1 GCF_000721495.1 Streptomyces sp. NRRL F-5123 | reverse complement strand
GCGGGGGGGGGGGGCAGCCGCCACGTGTCGAGGCGGGCCGACCGGCCGGAGGAACGGCCGGGATCGCGCCCCGCCCTGCCTTCCCCGCCCTGCCTTCCCCGCCCGCCCGTCGCGCGCTCCGCGCCCTCAACTCCCCGACCGCACCGCGCGGTAGAGCCGTACCGAGCGCGGGCCGATGCCGACCGCCGTGCCCGCCGGGGTCGGCGGGGCGGGGGGCGGGGTGGACTGGGCCTCCAGGGCGGTGTCGAGGAGGAGTTCGTACGTGGTGGCCCAGGGCGGGCCGGGGAGGGTGAAGGAGGCGGCGAGATGGCCGGCGTGGACGACGAGGAGGAAGCTGTCGTCCACGACGGGCTCGCCGCGGGCGCCGCGGTGCGGGATGTCCGCGCCGGACAGGTACATGCCGAGGGTGGCGGAGCGCGCGAACCACTCCTCGTCGGTCAGCTCGCCGCCGTGCGCGCCGAACCACGCGACGTCCCGCAGCCCTTCGGGGGTCTGTGCCAGGCCGGAGAAGAAGCCGCCGCTGCGCAGCACCGGGTGGGCGCGGCGCAGCGCGATGAGCCGCGCGGCCAGGTCGCGCAGCGCGGCCCAGCCGGGGTCGTCGAGCAGCGACCAGTCCACCCAGCTCGTCTCGTTGTCCTGGCAGTAGGCGTTGTTGTTGCCGCCCTGCGTGCGGCCCATCTCGTCGCCCGCGACCAGCATCGGCACCCCGGTCGACAGCAGCAGCGTCGCGAGCAGGTTGCGCGCCTGCCGCCGCCGCAGGGCGGCGATGTCCGGGTCGTCCGTCTCGCCCTCGGCGCCGCAGTTCCACGAGCGGTTGTCGGGGGAGCCGTCCCGGCCGTCCTCGCCGTTGGCCCCGTTGTGCCGGTCCTGGTAGCTGACGAGGTCGCGCAGCGTGTAGCCGTCGTGCGCCGTCACGAAGTTGACCGAGGCGTACGGGCGGCGGCCGCCCCAGTCGTACAGGTCGCTGGAGCCGGACAGCCGGTAGCCCAGGTCGCGCACGTCGGCGGTCGCGCCGCGCCAGAAGTCCCGGACGGTGTCCCGGTAGCGGTCGTTCCACTCCGTCCACAGCGGCGGGAAGGCGCCCACCTGGTAGCCGCCCGAGCCGACGTCCCACGGTTCGGCGATGAGCTTGACCCGGCGCAGCACCGGGTCCTGGGCGATGACGGCGAGGAAGGGGGAGAGCATGTCGACGTCGTGCATGGAGCGGGCCAGCGCCGCCGCGAGGTCGAAGCGGAAGCCGTCGACGCCCATCTCGGTCACCCAGTAGCGCAGCGAGTCGGTGATCAGCCGCAGCACGTGCGGCTGCATCACCGCGAGGGTGTTGCCGCAGCCGGTGTAGTCGGCGTAGCCGCGCGGGTCGGGGCCGAGCCGGTAGTAGCCGCGGTTGTCGATGCCGCGCAGCGACAGCGTCGGGCCGCCCTGGCCGCCCTCGGCGGTGTGGTTGTAGACGACGTCGAGGATCACCTCGATGCCGGCCGCGTGCAGCGCCCGCACCATCGCCTTGAACTCCCCGACCTGCCCGCCGCCCGAGCCGCTCGCACTGTAGTCGGCGTGCGGTGCGAAGTAGCCGATCGAGTTGTAGCCCCAGTAGTTGGTCAGGCCGCGCCGCTCCAGGTGCTCCTCGTGCGCGAACTGGTGGACGGGCAGCAGCTCGACGGCCGTCACGCCCAGCGAGGTGAGATGGGCGAGGGCCGCGGGGTGCGCCAAACCGGCGTAGGTGCCGCGCAGCTCGGGCGGCACGCCGGGGTGGCGGCGGGTGAAGCCGCGTACGTGGAGCTCGTAGATGACGGTGTCCGCCCACGGGGTCTTGGGGCGGTGGTCGTCCTGCCACCCGTCCGCCTCGGCCCAGTCGTCCACCACCACGCCCTTGGGCACGAAGGGCGCCGAGTCGCGGTCGTCGCGCACGGTGTCGGCGGCGTCCGGCTCGGGCCAGTCGCGCACGTGCCCGTACACCTCGGGGACGAGCCGGAAGCCGCCGTCCACCGCGCGGGCGTACGGGTCGAGCAGCAGCTTCGCCGGATTCCAGCGGGCCCCCGTCCACGGGTCCCAGCGGCCGCCGACCCGGAAGCCGTAGCGCTGCCCGGGCAGCACGCCGGGCACGAAGCCGTGCCACACCTCGTGCGTCAGCTCGGCCAGCGGGATGCGCCGTTCGGTGCCGTCGGCGGCGAAGAGGCACACCTCGACCGACTCCGCGCCGCCCGCCCACAGCGCGAAGTTGGTGCCCGCCTGCCCGTCGGGCCCGGCGCGGAAGCGGGCCCCCAGCGGCTCGGGCGACCCGGGCCACACCTCGGCCGCCGGCGCCGCGGGGACGCGGCCCGGGGGCGCCGCTGCGGCGTGCCCGTTGCCCCCGCTGCCGCCGTCCCCGTCCCTGCTGCCGCGGCGCGGCGCGGGCAGCGGAAGGCCGCGCGCCCACCCGGGCACCCCGGATTCGCGTGTCTCCGACACGTACGCCCTCCCACGGCTCGGGCACGGCGGCGGCCCGCAGGCTGCCCGGCGGATCCCCGCGGCGTCGCCTGCCCCGCGCGGATCCGCACGGTACCCGCGCACCGGGCGTCCCGTGCCCGGCGGCCTGCCGTGTCCCTGCCCTCTTCCTTCCCCCCGCGCGGCCCGGTCTCACCCCCGGCGCGCCCTGGCGCGGCACCGCGCCGCGCGGTCCGGTGGCATTCCGGTGGCATTCCGTCGGGATTCCGGTCTTTCCGGGGCTTACCGGCCACCGGTTCCCCCGGCTACATTTGGCGCCATGTCAGCTGAGCCGCCGGGCCGCCGCGGCAGCGCCGTCGACCGGCAGCTCGCGCGGGCGCGGGAGTGGGACGAGCTGGTCGCGCGCGTCCGCTCGCTCGGGCCCGGCTTCGCGGACTTCCTCCGGCCGCCGCGGCTGGAGTCCTTGCTCCCCGCCGTCGGCACGGGCACCCTGGCGATGGTCAACGTCACCGGCCGGCGCTGCGACGCCCTGCTCGTCGAGGCGTCCGGCGTGCGCACGCTCCCGCTGCCGGACCTGGACGCACAGGAGGTGGGCGAGCGGGTGGCCGGCCACATCGGCCGGCTGGGCGAGGTGGACGACGCCGCCGCACGCGTCCGCCGCACCGAGCGGCGGGCCCTGGCCCGCCCGTCCTTCGGCAGCTTCCACGACCACCACACCGCCAAGCGGCAACTGCGCGCGGCCGAGGAGGACCTGGACGCCCGGTTGCTGGACGACCTGCGCTGGCTGTGGGAGGCCGTGGCCGCGCCGGTGCTGCGCGCGGCGGCCTCGCATCGCGTCTGGTGGTGCCCGACCGGTCCGCTCGGCTTCCTGCCGCTGCACGCCGCCGGGCACCACGACGGCAGCGGCCGCAGCGTGCTCGACCGCGCCGTCCCGTCGTCGGTGCCCACGCTGCGGGCGCTGGCCCGCGCCCGTACCGAACCGTCCGGCGGCGCCGACCGGATGCTGGCCGTCGCCCCCGCAGCCGACCCGCCGCTCCCCCAGGCCGCGGCCGAACTCGATCTGCTGCGGCGGCTGTTGCCGCCGGACCGGCTCACCGTCGTCGAGGGCGCGGACGCCACCCGCGAGCGCGTCCTGTGCGAGCTGCGCGACCACCGCTGGGCCCACTTCAGCTGCCACGGGCGGCAGAGCCTGCTCGACCCCTCGCACGGCGGCCTGCTGCTCGCCGACGGAGTCCTCACCGTCGCCGAACTCGGCGCGCACCGCTTCGACGGCGGCTTCGCCTTCCTGTCGGCCTGCATGACCGCGACCGGCGGGATCGAGCTCGCCGACGAGGTCGTCACCCTCGGCGCCGGGCTGCACTACGCCGGATTCCGGCACGTCCTGGCGACCTTGTGGTCCGTGGACGCCGAGGCCGCGTCCGCCTTCGCCGCCGAACTCTTCCCCGCGCTCGTCACCGCGGGCCGCCTCGACCCCGCCCGTACCGCGGACGCCGCGGCCGGTGCGCTGCGCCGGCTGCGCGACGCGGAACCGGAACGCCCCAGCCGCTGGGCGGCCTTCACCCACACCGGCCCCTGACCGGCCCCCAGCGCGCACCAGCCGAGAGCAGAAGGAGGCGCCCCCTTGTGTGAGGCGTACGACGAGACGACCCACGACGACTACGCGCGGGACGCCGCCGTGACCTTCGCCGCCACCGAGATACGCCCCGGCACGGTCGAACTGGCCGGTCCCTGCCCGCGCTGCCGCGGGCTGATGTACGTCCCCGTGGTCACCGGCACGTACAAGAGCCTGCCGCTCTTCCGCCGGACGGCCGCCCCCGCGCCCGCCGAGCGTGTCGAACCGGTCATCTGCACGTGCGAGGGCGAGCACCCCGGCAGCCCGGAAGGCAGCGTCGGCTGCGGCGCGTACTGGCTGCTGCGGCTCACCGCGTCATGAGCGCCCCGCTGCGGCCCGGACCCCCCGCCGGGCCCGCCGACGCCGCCCGCGCCCGCAACCGGCACCAGGCCCTGCGCGAGGAGTTGCCCCGGGTCCGCGCGGCGGCCGCCGCCTGGCGCAACGGGCTCGCCGGGCTGCTCGCCGCCCTGGTCGGCTTCGGCCTCGTCAAGGGGCGCACCGAGATCGACAAGGTCGCCCCACCCTGGCACGTCGTCATCGGCGTGCTGCTGCTCCTTGCCCTGCTGGCCGGTGCGGCGGGCGGCCTGTGCCTGCTGCGCGCGGCCAACGGCCCGCCCCGACTCACCCCGCCCGCCGCGGGCAGCCCGCTCACCCAGGACCACGCGCGGGCCGTCGCCGCCCTCGCCGACCTGCGGCGCGGCATCGCCGGGTCGGTGGCCTGCGCCGCCTTCCTGGTCCTGGCGGTCGGCACCACCTGGTACGGCCCGCCGAAGCAACCGCCGCAGCTGCGCGTCCAGTTGCCGGGCGCGACGCTGTGCGGGAGCAGTGAGGGCGTCGCCCGCGGCACCCTCACCCTGCACACCGCCGCCGGCGACGCGGCGGTGGAGCTGGCGCGGGTCCTCACCGTCCAGCCGGTCGAGGAGTGCCCGTGACCACGGACGACGCGGCCGGCACCGCCGCCGGTGAGGACACCGGCGCGGGCACGGACCTGCTGGTCCCGCTCGTCGAGAAGGTGGCCGCGCTGCACCGCGAAGGGCGGCTGGCCGAGGCCGTCGACCTCATGCGGGACGTCGTCCGCCGCCGCCTCCCGGAGCGCGACCCGCTCGACTCCGCCAACCTCGGCTTCCTGCTCCAGCAGACGTGGGACACCACGCGGGAGCCGGACACCCTGCGGGAGGCGATCGTGCACGCCACCCACGGGCTCGACGCCTTCGAGGGGGAGGAGCTCGACCGCAGGCGCGACCGGCTGCGGCAGTCGTGGCGGCTGCTGCACGGCACGGCCGGGGACGATCCCGGGGTGTTACGCGATCTGCCGTACGTGCCGGGGCTGCTGGCCCCGGCGGGTCCAGCCGGGGCCCGGACACGGATCCGTGCCAGGAGCGGGGAGCGCGAGCGCCTCCTCCACCACCGGCAGATCCTGGCCGACCTCTTCTGGCTCACCGGCGGGCCGGACGCCGGGGCCGATCTCGTGGACGTCTGCCGGGCGCTGTGCGCGCCGCCGTACGGCAGGCGGGCCGAACGCGACGAGGACACCGCACTCCTCGCTGTCGCCCTGAGCGACGTGCACGACGCCACCGGCGACGCGGCCGCGCGGGACGAGGCGATCACCCTGCTGACGGCGCTCCACGAGAGCCCCGCCGAACCCCGCCTGCGGGCGATGTACGCGGCCGAACTCGCCCCATTGCTGGACAGCCGCTCCGCCGCCACCGGCGACCCGGCGGAGACGGAGCAGGCCGTCGCCCTGCTCGAACGCGCCGCCGAGGAGGCCGCGCCCGAGCACCGCGGCCGGCTGCACCGGCACCGCGGCGACCTGCTGTCCGGCCTGGCACGCCGGACCGGCGCGTACGCACCGCTGCCCGAGGCCGCCGCGGCGTACCGGGCCGCCCTGCCCGCGCTCGACCCGGCCGAGCGGCCCGCGTGCACCGCCGCGCTCGCCGCCACCCTGATGCACGCCGCGATACGCACCCGGTCGCAGGAGCAGGTCGACGAGGCGGCGGAGCTCGCCCGTGCCGAGGTCGCCCGCGCCCCGCACCGGGCGTCCGTCGAACAGGCCCTGTGGCACACCCTGCTGCGATCGGTCGACGACGCTCCCACGACGCCCGGGCACTGCCTCGCCCTTGCCGCCCTGGCCCGCGAGGAGCTGACCCGCCCCGGCGACGGCGGCATCACCGCGCTGCGCTGGGACCGGCTCGGCCGGATCCTGACCGAGGCCGCGAGCCTCACCGGGGAGGAGGCCCACCTGGACGAGGCGGTCGCCGCCGGGCGCACCGCCCTGGGCCTGCTGCCGCCGGGCGACGGGCGCGCCCCCTTCGAGGCCAACCTCGCCCACGCCCTGCACGACGCCGGGTCCAGGAGGCGGGACCGCGCGGCGCTGTCCGAGGCCGCGGACCTGCTGCGCCGCGCCCTGTCCCGTACCGCGCCCGACGACCCGGACCACCCGCGGATGCGCGGCGACCTCGCCGGGACGCTGCTGGTCATGAACGAGCTGGAGCCCGAACCCGGCCTGCTGGACGAGGCGTTCGACCACGCCCGCGCCGCCGCCGACGCGGGCGACGGCGCGACCGATCCGCTGCTCACCCTCGCCGGCGCGCTGCACCAGCGCGCCGAGCACGCCGACGACCCGCAGGCCGCCGACCTCGCCGTCGACGGCTACCGGCAGGCCCTCGCCCGGCCCCTCGACCCCGTCCGCCGCGCCGCGGTCCTGGCCAACTACGGCAGGGTGCTGCACCTTCGCGCCGAACGCCCGGACGCCGCCACCGCACCCGCCGACCTGCGCGCCGCCGTCGACGCCCTCACCGAAGCGGTGGCCCTCGCCCCCGACGGGCATCCCGACCTGCTGCACGCCACGCTCTCCCGCCTCCTCGTCGTCTGCGCCACCCTGCTCGGCCACGACGACGGCGACCCCCACCTCGACCTGGCCCTCCCCGCCTGGCAGCGCGTGCTCGACCGGGCCACGGCGCACGGCTGGACGGAGATCTCCGTCGCGACCCGGCAGGCCTCGCACCACGCCCTCATGGCCCGCTACCACCGCCACCACCGGCGCGACGACCTCCAGCAGGCCCTCGCGCACCTGGAGGCCGCACTCGACGCCGCGGGCCCCGGCGCCCCCGACCGCGCGGACATGCTGACGTCCCTCGGCCTCGGCCACCGGATACGGTTCGGCTTCACAAGGGCCCTCGCGGACCTGGACCGCGCGGTCGAGGCCGGCACCGAGGGCCTCGACGCGACCGGCCCCGACGACCCCGGCCGCGCCCACCGGCTCGCGCACCTGTCGGCCCACCACCGCGAGCGCTACGCGGAGACGGGCGCGCCCGCCGACCTGGCGAGCGCCGTCGACCTCGCCACCGCCGCGCTGGAACTCGACCCCGGCGGCCACGCCACCCGCACCCACCTCGCCGCGGCCCTCACCGAGCGCTTCCAGGCGACCCGCGACGTCGCCGACCTCTCGCGCGCCGTCGACCTCTACCGCGCCGTCCGCGACGACTACGCCGCGGCACCGGACGCGGCGCACGGCGACGGCTCCGAGGTGGAGACGGCGACGCTGCTCAACAACCTGGCCGGCGTCCTCCTCACCCGCTACCGGCTCTTCGCGGTCCCCGCCGACCTGGACGAGGGGATCGAGGCCTTCACCACCGTCCTGCAGCTCACCCCGCGCACCCACCACTCGTACACCTCCCGGCTGGTCAACGTGGCGCAGGCCCGGCTGGACCGCGCCAACGCCGAGCACGGGTCGTACCCCGGCGCCGGGCGGCCGAGCCCCGAGGCCGACCTGGCGGTGGCGGTCGGCTACCTGGAGACCGCCGTCGAGGAGCTGCCGCCCGGCAGCTCCCAGCACCGCAAGGCCGTCGCCGCACTGCTCGGGGCGCACATGGTCGGCGAGCGGCGGGATCCGGCGGCGTTCGACGCCGTGCTCGCCCGCGTGCTGGCCCTCGTCGACGACCCGGAGGCGGCGGGGCCGCAGTGGACGCACATGGCCCACAACGCGGCCCTCGCGCTGGCCGACCGCTGGGAGCGCACCGGCGCCGCCCCCGACCTGGACCGGGCGGTCGAGATCTTCCGCGTCTGCGCGGGCCGGGGCGGGGCCGAATCGGTCCTGTCCGCCCTCCAGTTGGGGACCTGCCTCGCCCATCGCGTCGCGGCCGGCGAGCGGCCGGGGGACCGGGCGGAGGCCGTGCGGGTGCTGTACGGGCTGGCGTCCGACACCACCGCCCCGGCCAGGGTGCGCTACCGGTCCGTACGGGTCTGGCTCGCGGTCGCCGACCGGGAGGACGGCCGGGCGACCCTCGACGGCTGCCGGCTGCTGCTCGAACTGCTCGCCCTGGCGGCCTGGCCCGGTTCCCCGCGCGAGGCCCAGGAGTCCTGGCTCGCAGGGGAGGGCGGTGTACCGGCGGAAACGGCCCGGCTGGCCCTCGACGCGGGCGAACCCGCCGCGGCGGTGGAATTCCTGGAGCAGGGCCGGGCCGTGCTGTGGTCCCGGGCCCTCGACCTGCGCTCCGACCTGGCCGAGGTCGCCGCCGCCGACGCGGACCTCGCCGGCCGGCTGCTGGCCGTACGCGACGAGCTGGAGGCGCTCGCCGCAGCCTCCACCGAGGACGTCGCGCCGGACGCCGCGGAAGCCGCACCAGGCCCGGACCCGGACCCCGACCTGCTGGCGGAACTGGCGCGCGCCGTGGAGCTGCGCGAGGCGGGGGACGTCGACGGCATGCTCGCGGTGCTGGACGAACTGGCCGAGGCGGACGACCCGTGGATCGTCGCAGCGGCCGAGACGGGCCGCGGCCTGGCGTTCCGGGACGCCGGCGCCTCGGACGAGGCCAGGACCGCCTTCGCCCGCGCCGCCGCCACCGGCGTGGGCCACGCCGCAGCCGCCGCGGTCGCGCTCGGCGACCTGCTGCTGGACGCGTGGGACCTGGCCGGCGCCCGCGCCGCCTACGAGCGTGCGGCCGACCTCGGCGACGCCGACGCGGCCGGGCGGCTGGACCTCGTCGCCACTGCCGAGGAACGCCGGTCCGAGGCGGCCCGCCTCACCAACTCCCTTGTCGCGGGCGGCGACGCGGAGGCGATGCTGCACGGCGTCGCCCGGCTCTACGAGGACGCCGAGTACGCCGAGGCGCGGATCCTCGCCGAACTCCTCATGCGCTGGACCGACGAGGCGGGGCAGGTCGCGGTCGGCGGCATCGTCGGCATCGTCCGGGCCCAGGCGGGCGACGTGGCGGGCGCGCGGGAAGCGCTGGAGCGGGCCCTCGACGGCCCCGGCGCCCCGATGGCGGCGCTCGTCCTGGGCGACCTGCTGGTCTGCGAGTTCACCCCCGGCGAGGCCCGCGCCGCCTACCGGCACGCGCTGGAGTGTCCCGAGCCCGGGATCGCGGCGCAGGCCCGCGCCCGGCTGGCAGCACTGGAACCGCCCGCGCCCGCCACCGGGCCGCAGCCGCCGCCGTTCGACTTCGCGCGGCACTTCGGCCACCACCTGCCCGAGGCCGAGGGCGTCGCGGCGCTGCGGGCCGCCCAGGCAGCGGGCGACACGCGCGCCCGCACCCAGCTCCATCTGGCCCTGCTGCTCCCCGACGAGCGGAGCGCCGACGTCTTCCGCCGGGCGGTCGCCCTCGCGGGCCCGGACGACGGCGCGCTGCTGCTCTTCTGCCGGGCCGTGCTCCGCAGGGCCCGCGGCGACGCGGCAGGAGCCGGTGCGGCCTACGAAGCCGCCCACCGCAAGGCCCTCGACGCAGCCGACGCCGAGCTGGCGTGCCTGGCGGCGGTGCACCTGGCGCAGGTGCGCGCCGCCCTGGACGACGTCCCGGGCGCGACGGCCGCCTACCGGCTCGCCGTCCAGGCCGGCCACCCGCACCTGTCGCCCCCGGCGGCCTTCGACCTCGCCGGTTTCCTCGACGCCCGCGGCGACCCCGCGGGCGCCGCGGAGGCCTACCGCTCCGTCCTCGCGACCGGCCACCCCGTGCAGAGCGGTATGGCGGCCGTCAACCTCGGCGGCCTGCTGCTGCGCGAGGGCGACCTCGAGGGCGCCCGCGCCGCCTACGTCCACGCGCTGAACGGCCCCTGGCCCGACGCGGCCGAGCGCGCCCGCGACGTGCTGGCCCGGCTGCCCGGCTGACGGCGTTCCCGTGACCGGGTGGCCCGGCGTTTCCCCGGCGGCGGTGCGTCGTTGACGGTGCGTGAGAGAAGCAGTGCGGCGCGCGGTGCGCGCGGGTGCGGGGGTGCTACTGGGCGCGGTGCTCGCCGTGGGCTGCGGGGCGGGCGGTGGCGGCGGCCCGGACGGGAAGGGGGATGCGGCGGGCGGGGCCGGCGCGCGGGTTTCGCGGGCGGTCATCAGCGTCGAGCCCGGGGACGGGGCACGGGACGTCGCCGCGCAGGGCGCGCTCGCGGTGCGCGTCGCGCAGGGCACGCTCACCGAGGTCGGGGTGCGGGCGGCGGACGGCACGCCGGTGCCGGGACGGCTCGCGGCGGACCGGCGCAGCTGGCGGCCGGACGGGAAGCTCGCGCTGGCCACGCAGTACACGGTGGACGCGCTCGCCAAGGACGGGCAGGGCCGGGAGGCCGCCAAGCACACCGCCTTCACCACGCTGGTGCCGCAGCACACCGTGATCGGCTTCTTCAGCCCGGAGGAGGGCAGCACGGTCGGCGACGCCATGATCGTCTCGCTGACCTTCAGCCGCCCGGTCGCCGACCGGGCCGCGGTCGAGCGCGCGGTGACCGTCACCGCGCAGCCCGCCGTACGGGTCGTCGGCCACTGGTTCGGCGACCAGCGCCTCGACCTGCGCCCCGCCGGGTACTGGGCGCCCGGCTCCCGTGTCACGCTGCACCTGCGGCTGCGGGACGTGGAGGCGGCGCCCGGCGTCTACGGCACGCAGTCCAAGGACGTGCACTTCACGATCGGGCGCGACCAGCGCAGCACAGTGGACGCGGCCTCCCACACCATGACCGTCCGGCGCGACGGCCGGGTGGTGCGCAGCCTGGACGTCTCCGCCGGGGCACCCGGGCACACCACGTACAACGGGGTCATGGTGATCGCCCAGAAGTTCGCGGTGACCCGGATGGACAGCCGCACCGTCGGTTTCGGCGGCGAGTACGACATCCCCGACGTCCCGCACGCGATGCGGCTCACCCGGTCGGGCACGTTCGTGCACGGCAACTACTGGTCCGCGCCGGACGTCTTCGGCCGCACCAACGTCAGCCACGGCTGCATCGGGCTGCTCGACACCAAGGGCGGCGGCTCCGGCACCCCGGCGGGCTGGTTCTACGACCACTCGCTCGTCGGCGACCCGATCCGGGTGGTGAATTCCCATGACGGAACGGTCGCGCCGGACAACGGAATGGGCGGCTGGAATCTCGACTGGCGGCAATGGGTGGCCGGTTCGGCACTCTGAGTGCGCGGGCAATTGTGCAGGTCACCTCCCCCGGACATGTGCCCGCGCGCGCATTCCGGTGAAGGGCCTGTGAATTGTTGCGGCAATGCTGTGAACTCACCCGTACGGGAACCGAATCGCTCTCCCGTGCGTCCGTCTTCACGACCGCCTCCGGCAACCGCACCCGTGTGCGGTCCCGGTTCGCGCGGTGGATACGCCTGCACGACAGCAAGGAGTGAGTTCGATGTCCTGCGCCAACCCGGACTGCCGGAAGATGGGATGCAGCACCGACCCGAAGCCGCGGCCGTCGTCACGGCCCGGTACCCCACGCAAGTAGCGCGCTGCGGCGCCCGCCGCCCGCACCCGGCAGGACCCGCGGCGATCTGGGACGCAACGGTGACAATCCCGGGCCGCTCAGAACCCCCGTGGTGTGGTTTTCTTGCGCCAGCCGGGGAGGTCCGGGGCTGAGGTGCGGGAAGCGGGCAAGGGGAGAGACGGACGTGAAGCCGATAGGCGTGGCGCCTGGGGTCAGAAGGAAGATATCCGCGCTGGTGCTGGGAGCCGCGCTGCTCGCGGCGGCCGCGTGCGGGGGCGGCGGGGGCGGTGACGACTCCGCGTCCGGCCCGTCCAAACCGGCCGTGTCGGCCACGGCCGGCGGTTCGGCGGACACCGCGCCCTCGACCGCGGTCGTCACCATCACCCCGAAGGACGGCGCCGACGGCGTCGCCACCACCGGCGAGCTGAAGGTCTCCGCGAGCGGCGGCAAGCTGTCCACCGTCGTCGTCAAGGACGACAAGGGTGCCGAGGTGCCCGGCGAGATCAGCGCCGACGGGCTGGGCTGGTCGCCCACCGGCCATCTGGACACCTCGACGCAGTATTCCGTCGACGCGACCGCCAAGGACGCCGAGGGCCGCGAGTCCGACAAGCACGCGACCTTCACCACGGTGACCCCCAAGGACACCTTCGTCGGCTACTTCACGCCCGAGGACGGCTCGACCGTCGGCGTCGGCATGGAGGTCTACCTCCACTTCAGCCACCCGATCACGCACAAGAAGGCCGTCGAGGCCGGCGTGACGGTCTCCGCGTCGCCGTCCGTCGAGGTCGCCTCGCGCTGGTACGGCAACCAGGACCTCTACATCCGCCCGGCCGACTACTGGACGCCCGGCACCAAGGTCACGCTGGGCCTGGACCTCAAGGGCGTCGAGGGCGCCGCCGGGGTCTACGGCAAGCAGCAGAAGTCCGTGCACTTCACCATCGGCCGCCGCCAGGTGAGCATCGTGGACGCCGCCAAGCACAAGATGACCGTCTACCGCGACAACAAGGTGATCAAGACCGTCCCGATCTCCTCCGGGGCGCCCGAGCACACCACGTACAACGGCAAGATGGTGATCTCCGAGAAGTACGTCACCACCCGGATGAACGGCGACACGGTCGGCTTCGGCGGGGAGTACGACATCAAGGACGTGCCGCACGCGATGCGGCTCACCACCTCGGGCACCTTCATCCACGGCAACTACTGGGCCGCGAACTCGGTCTTCGGGCACAGCAACACCAGCCACGGCTGCGTCGGCCTGCACGACGTGCGCGGCGCGCACGACCCGGACACCCCCGCGGCGTGGTTCTACAACAGCTCGATCATCGGCGACGTCGTCGAGGTCGTGCACTCCAAGGACAAGACCGTGCAGTGGTACAACGGCCTGAACGGCTGGAACATGCCGTGGGAGCAGTGGAAGGCCTGACGCGGCCCGACCGGGCGGGCGCCGTAGTCTCGCCGTCATGACTGTGACCTTCGAAGTCGACGACGGCGTCGGCACCGTGACGCTCGCCCGGCCTCCCATGAACGCGCTCGACAGCGCCGTGCAGGACCGCCTCGCGGAGATCGCCCGCGAGGCGTCCGCGCGGTCCGACGTGCGGGCGCTGGTGCTGTGGGGCGGCGAGAAGGTCTTCGCGGCGGGCGCCGACATCAAGGAGATGCAGGACATGTCCTACGAGGACATGGCGCTGCGCTCCGGCCCGCTCCAGGAGGCCTTCACCGCGGTCGCCCGCATCCCCAAGCCGGTGGTGGCCGCCGTGACCGGCTACGCGCTCGGCGGCGGCTGCGAGCTGGCGCTGTGCGCGGACGTGCGGATCGCCGCCGAGGACGCCAGGCTCGGGCAGCCGGAGATCCTGCTGGGCCTCATCCCGGGCGCCGGCGGCACCCAGCGGCTCGCCCGGCTCGTCGGCCCCTCCCGGGCCAAGGACCTGATCTTCACCGGCCGCATGGTGGGCGCCGCCGAGGCGCTCGCGATCGGCCTGGTCGACAAGGTGGTGCCGGCCGCCGAGGTGTACGGGACCGCGCACGCCTGGGCGGCGCGGCTGGCGCGCGGGCCGGCGCTCGCGCTGCGGGCGGCCAAGCAGGCGGTGGACGCGGGGTTGGAGACCGACCTCGACAGCGGCCTGGCACTGGAACGCGCGCTCTTCACGGGCCTGTTCGCGACCCGGGACCGGGAGACCGGGATGCGCAGCTTCGTCGAGCAGGGGCCGGGGAAAGCACAATTCCGCTGAGGCGTTACCCGGTCCGGGTCTGTACGATTCTCGTACACTCACTCGAACATCGGTAGCCCGCCGGTGGCGGCCTTTCCTTAAGGCAGGCTTATGCCAACCTTAAGGGTTTTTGCGCCGCCACCGATCACCGGGAAGGTTGCATTCGGCAACGCCGCAGGTCGAATGGCGTGATTCCGGGGAATTCATGCCGGTGGAATATGCCGAAACACACGGGCGGAACGCCGCGTTCCTCCCGGGTAATTCGCCGGGATGGCACTCGCGGGGGCATCCGGGCGGCCATCATGAAGGCATGGCGGGCAGGGGTGGATCCGAGCGGCCGCAGCGGGTGGAGTCCGGTCCCGCGGCGGGCCCCTTACCCGTACTCGCGGGCGGGGCCGAGAGGGCGGAGGAGGCCGGCGCGCCGGTACTGCCGGCCGACCCCTCGCTGGCCGAGGTCCATCTGACCTCGCGGCCCGAGTCGGCGTCCACCGCACGCCGGATGGCGCTGGACGTGCTGTGCGGATGGGGCCTGGCGGCGTACGGCGAGACGGTCGAGCTGCTGGTCTCCGAGCTGGTCGGCAACGCGGTGCGGCACACCGGGGCGCGCAGTTTCGGGATCCGCTTACGGCGGCGGCGCGGCTGGATCCGCGTCGAGGTGCGCGACCCCTCGCGGGCGCTGCCCTGCCTGCTCCCGGTGCGGGATCTGGACATCAGCGGGCGCGGCCTCTTCCTGGTCGACCACCTGTCCGACCGCTGGGGTGTCGACCTCCAGCCGCGCGGCAAGACCACCTGGTTCGAACTGCGGGTGCAGGACCGCGCGTGAACCCAACGTGAAGAGGCCCTTCGCGTCGGGGTAACGACAGCAGGAAGGGCCTCTTCATGACCGCCGCGGAGCAGGGGGGTGTGGTCCACGGCGCTTGTGGAACGGCCGGGCTCGGGTCGATCGGCCGTTGGACCGACTCTCGCACGCGGACCGCGGGCTGAGCAAGCACCTTTACGTGGCATATCGCCCAAATGGGACAGATTGCCGCTCATTTTGGGGGTGATGTGCGCCACCCACCTTGCAAACAGCGGAAAATTCGCCCTCCCGTCTTCCAATATTCCGTAGGGAGTGGGAACGGGAACCGGGGGAGGTGGTGACGGGTGGCGGAGGGGCACCGCGTGCCGGCCGAGCCGGCGGAGCTGGCCCGGCTCGTGCACGGCGCCCAGCGGGGCGACGCGCTCGCGATGGACGAGCTGCTCGGGATGCTCGCCCCCTACGTCGGCCGGATCTGCGGCGCGGTCGCCCTCCAGGACGGCGCGGACGCCACCCAGGAGGCGCTGCTGGCGGTCTTCCGCAACATCCGGCAGCTCCGGACGCCCGCGGCGCTGTTCGGCTGGGTCCGCGCCATCGCCGTCCGGGAGGCCGTACGGACCGCCGGGCAGCGCGCACGGACCGCCGCCGGGACCGGGACCGAGGACCTCCCCTCCGGAACCGACGCCGAACTGGCCACCGACATCGCGGACGTGCTGCACCGCCTGTCGCCCGAGCACCGTGCCGTCCTGACGCTGCGCCACATCGAGGGCCTGGACGAGCAGGAGGTCTCCCGCGCGCTGGGGCTGCCCGTCGGCACCGTCCGCTCCCGGCTCTTCCGGGCCCGCGCCTCCTTCCGCCGCGCCTGGCACTGAACTCGGGGGAACGTTCCGGGGCTCCGGCTCCTCCTGACGGGGCAGGAGAGAGGGCCGTACCGGACCGGCGGTGGCCCTCGTGACCGAGGAGTCGAGATGACCAGCGACGTTTCCGCGGCGGGCACCGCGTGGCCGGGCCTGCCGGACATGCCCGAGGTGCCCGGCGTCCGGCACCGCCTCGTCGAGGCCGGCGGCGTACGCCTGCACGTGGCGGAGGCCGGCGCGGGGGAGCCCGTCGTGCTGCTGCACGGCTTCCCGCAGCACTGGTACGGCTGGCGGCGGATCATCCCGCCGCTCGCCGCGCACCACCGGCTGATCTGCCTGGACCTGCGCGGCTTCGGCTGGTCCGACGCCCCGGCCCGCGGCTACGACACCGCCACCCGGGTCGCCGACGTGCTGGCCGTGATGGACGCCCTCGGGGTGCCGCGGGCCCGGCTGATCGCCCACGAGTTCGGGGCGTGGACGGGATTCATGGCGTGCCTGACCGCGCCCGGGCGCTTCAGCCACTTCCTGGCCCTGAACATCGTCCACCCCTGGCCGCTGCACCGCCGGATGCTGCCGCAGGCGTGGCGCTACTGGTACACCACGCCGCTGGAGCTGCCCTTCTGCGGCCGCACCGTGCTGCGCCGCCTCCCCGCCTTCACCCGCTACCTGCTGCGCAAGGGCCTCGCCGACCGGGACGCCCGGGAGCCCGCGGCGACCGAGGAGTTCGTCCGCTCCAGCGCGGAGCCGGACCGGGCGCGGGCGGCCGAGGCGATGTTCCGGCAGTACGCGGTGCGCGACATCCCGGGACTGGTGCGCGGCACGTACCGCGGGCTGCACCTGTCCACACCGACGGTGATCCTCTCCGGTGACCGGGACTTCGCGCTGCCGCCGAGCGTGCTGACCCACCCCGGCGGGCGGGCCGACGACCTGCGGATCGAGGTCGTGCCGGACTGCGGGCACTTCGTCCACGAGGAGCGGCCCGACGTGGTCGTGCGCACCGCCCTGGAGCTGTTCGCCCGCGGGTGACGCCCCCGCGGGCGGGGGTCAGGCGCCGCGCCGGGCCTCGGTACGGCGCCGGGCCCGCTCGATCATCTTCCGCCCGCGGTACGGCCCGAAGCCACGGGCGGCGAGCAGCGACACCGGGAGCAGGGCGCGGTGCCGGGCGGCCCCCAGCACGGCGAACCGGGTGCCGCCGTCCTCGGGCACCGCGGCCATCCCGCCCACCACACCCTTGCTCTGCATCAGGCACCAGCCGGGCCGCAGCACCACCTCGAAGTACGCACGGTGCCCCAGCGGCCCGTACGCCCAGGCCCCGGCGCGCTCGCCGGCGCCGTCCGCGCCCGCCGCACCCTCCGCGCCGCCGACGAGCCGGAACTCCCGGATCGTCGGCACCAGCCGGGGAAGCTCGTGCGGCAGGTCCGAGGCCATCGACCACACCTCGGCGAAGGGCGCGTCCACATGGTCCTCGGCGTACACGGCCGCGCGCAGGCCCGCGGCCATCACGCGCAGCCGCCGTACGGGGTCCAGGTCCACCGCGGGCCACGTGCTGTTCATCGGGTCCATGCCTTCCGGAAGCTGTTGCGGGCGCGGTGCAGCCGGGACTTGACCGTACCGCGGGAGACGTTCAGCACCTCGCCGGCGGCCTTCTCGTCCAGGCCCTCCAGTTCGCGGAGCACGAGGACCGCCCGGTGCTCCGGGGTCATCCGGCGCAGGACGTCGCGGACGTCGCCGGCCAACTCCGGGCCCGCCGCGGCCGGCAGGCCCTCGACGTGCTCCACCGGGGTCTCGCGCGCCGCGCGCCCGGCCACCCGCACCGCCTCCCGGACGGCGACGGTGCGCACCCACCCGTACAGCGCGAGCGGGTCGTCGAGCCCGCCGATGCCGCGGAAGACGGCGATGAGCGCCTCCTGGACGGCGTCGGGCGCGTCCCGTTGCGCGATCGGCGTGCACAGCCGGGTGACGTACGGGGTCAGCAGGTCCAGCAGGTCGCCCAGGGCCAGGGCGTCCCCGGCCTGGGCCGCCCGCACCAGCGGGGCGGCCGCGACCCACGGCCCGTCCCGGGGTTCTCGGGGCGGGTCCGGTGGCCGCAGCGGCGTCCGACGGCGTACCGGGGGCATGCGCGTTCCTCTCCTGGGCGGGATCGTCCCCCGGGAAAGAGGCGGGGGACGGCGCGGACAATCCCTCGGTGCCAAGACTTTTTCCGCGCTCCTCCCGGCGGTGGCCGGGAAAAGGGGGAGGGGGTGCGCGGGCCCCAGGCCCGCGCACCCCCTCCTTGCCCTGCCCGTACTACGGGCGCAGCCGGACGACCTGCGGGTCGTGGTCGCTGGTCTGGTTCGCGAACTCGGAGTTGATGTGGACGACGTCGTAGTCCACGTGCTTGGCCAGGTCCGGCGAGACCAGGATGTGGTCCAGCACCTGGGAGTTGCCCTCGTAGACGTAGGAGTAGCGCTCCTGCGCCGGGAGGGTGTTGACCAGGTCGGTCAGCACCGAGCCGTTGCCGGTCAGGCTCTGCACCGCGGGCGAGAACTGGTAGTCGTTGAGGTCGCCGAGGACGACGACGTCGGCCTTCTTGTCGGCGCTCTCCAGCTGCTGCACGAAGTCGTGCTCCAGGATCGCCTGTCGCACCCGCTGCACCTCGGAGCTGCGCACCGGGGGCTGGAAGCGCGAGTCGATGCCCTGGTCGCCGCCCTTGCTGTCGAAGTGGTTGGCGATGACGAAGAGTTTCTTGCCGCGGAAGGTGAACTGGCCCACCAGCGGCTTGCGGCTGCTGTTCCACGCCTGGTCGTTCGGGGCGATACGGCCCGGGGAGGCGGTCAGCGCGGTCGTGGAGCCGGTGCCGGTGATGCCGACCGCGGTGGTCGAGTCGCCGCCGGGGATGTCGGTGAAGCCGACGCGCTCCGGGTTGAACAGGAAGACCGAGCGGATGTTGCCGCCGGGCTGGCCGCCGTCCTTGTCGTTGACCGGGTCGATGCTGCGCCACTCGTAGCGCGGGCCGCCCGCCGCCACGATCGCGTCCGTCAGCTTCGTCAGCGTCTGGTCCGCGGCGACCGTGCCGTCGTCCGTGGCCCCGTTGTTGTCCTGGATCTCCTCCAGGGCGACGATGTCGGGGGAGCGCAGGCTGTGCACCAGGCCCTGGGCGAGCGCGTCGAACTTCGACTGCGGGTTGCCGGGCGCCAGGTTCTCCACGTTGTACGTGGCCACGGTCGCCTGGTCGGCGGAGGCCCTGGCGGTGACCTCGGGCGTGATGCCGCCGCTCTTCACCGTGCCCAGCTCGCGGGCCTGGACCGCGTACGTACCGGCGAACTGGTTGTAGTCCAGCGGGCCCGACGTCGTACCGCGCAGGGTGTCGCCGACGTTCGCGACCGGGAAGGGCGAGGTCGCGGTCGGGAGCAGCGACTGCACCATCAGGCGGCCGGAGTTGGGCTGGTCGTAGCCGGTGTAGAGGGTGCCGCCGCGCTTGGTCGGGTCCTGGTCGGGCTTGACGGTGACCCACAGCTCCGAGTACGGGTCGGTGGCGCCGACCACCCGGGTGTCCTTGATCTGGACGTTCATGCCCTCGAGCGAGGCGTACAGGTCGAGCGCGTAGTCCGCGGGGCGCAGCGGGAGGTCCTCGATGCTGCCGCCGCCGGCGCTCGGCACGAAGGCGTCGGGAACGTCCCTGTCGTCCAGCACGACCGGCGCGGGCAGCGCGTTTCCGGACGAGACCTTGGTGACGGTGGGCTTGGTGATCTCGGTGACCGCCTGCACGCCGGTGTCGGCGCCGCCCGGGTAGTACTGGGAGACCGTGCCGGCCACCGTGACGCTGTCGCCGACCGCGACGGTGGGGCTGGAGCTGGTGTAGACGAAGATGCCCTCGCTGGTGCGCGGGTCGGCGTCCGGCGTCGGGTCCTGCATCCAGAAGCCGCGCGAGGAGCCGTAGTCGCGCACGCCGGTGACGATGCCGGTCACGCCGGTCACCGCCTTGCCGGCCAGCGGGCTGTTGCGGGTGTCGCCCTGGATGTCGTGGATCTTCGCCTCGACGCCCGTCACCGGCGGGGTGGTCGGGGGAGTCGTCGGGGGCGTGGTGGGCGGGTCGGTCGGGCCGCCGCCCTGTCCGGCGGCCTGCGGGGTGGGTTCGCCCGCGGTGAAGTCGGCCGCGTTGTCGTCGGTGTCGGCCAGGCCCGCGCCGCGGGCGACCGACGCGGTGTTGCTCGCGCCCGCCGCGGCGCCGCTGCCCTCGTGGACGAGCGCGGTGCCGTAGCCGACCAGGTCCTTGACGCGCGGGTCGGCGGCGCAGTCCGCGGCCGTCAGGCAGGTCAGCGGGTCGGCGCCGGAGACCAGCGCGACGGTGCCGTTGGTGCCGGACATGTTGATGCCGCCGGTCACGTCGGCCGGCGGCACGGTGGTGCCGCCGGCGCCCGCCGCCTCCAGGACCAGGAAGTGGCCACCGCCGGCCAGCGTGCCGGTGAGCGGGGTGGCCTGCCACTTGGAGGTGGCGGAGGGCGTGCCGGGCAGGTACTGCACGCTGTAGCCGCTCAGGTCGACGGCCGCGCCGCCGGCGTTGGCCAGTTCGACGAAGTCGTTGGTGTACGTGGCGCCGGAGTTGCCGCCGCCCCCGTAGACCTCGGAGATCAGGGCGTCGGCCGAGGGCGCGGCGAAGGCGGCGTGCACGCCGACCCCGGCCAGCACCATCGCGCCGGCTATGCCGATCGGCAGGAAGCGCTTGCGGAAGCCGGCGGGCAGCTGCCCCGCCGGACGTGGTGACGTCTCGGTGGCCTCAGAGGGGTGCGACACCGGGGGGTATCTCCTTCGTGCGGAGCGGTCGTTGGTGACGGCGCGTCACCACGAGGCGGTACGCGCACGGTCGGGCCTCAAGATACGCGCGTAGACCCACCGGGGAAGGGGTTTTCCGGTGAATTCTGGGTTCCGCCCGCCTCTCCCGCGGCTTACCGTCCGATACGTCCGGCTCCGGGTACGTGACCGCGCGTCACGTACGCCCCAGGCGCCCCGGGGGCCGGCCGGCACCGGGCGGTGGGCGGCGGCTGCGGGCCGGCGGGGCGCGGGGGTCTTCGCGCGGGTGGCGGCTGCGGGCCGGCGGGGCGCGGGGGTCTCCGCGCGGGTGGCGGCTGCCGGTCAGCGGGACGCGGCGGTCTCCGCGCGGGCGGCGTCCCGGATGCCGCTCATGATCATCTCGATGCCGCGGTCGAAGTAGACCCCGGTGTCGGCGCATTCGGCCAGCGGCTCGGCGGCGGCGACGACGTGCGGGTAGCGGCGCGGGGAGAGTGCGAGCAGTGTCGCGCGCTTGGCGCGCACCGCGTCCTCGGCCTCCTCCGGGTCGGCGCCGGGCGGCGGCCCGGGAGCCACGATGGCCAGGGCGACCAGCGAGCCGAGTATGTGGCTCGCGGTCTCCGCGCAGTGCTCGATCGACATCCCGCCCTCCGCCATGAGGGCGAGCGACCGGTCGGTGATCTCCAGGCCGGCCTCGGTCGTGACCATGCCGCGGAACGCCAGGACGGCCGCGTTCGGGTGCGGGCGCAACGCCTCGGCGAAGGCCACGAGCACGTCCCGGAGCTGGTCGTACCAGGGTCGGTCGTCCGGCTCGGGCAGCGCCGCGCCGGACAGCAGCCGGTCGGCGAGGGCGAGCAGCAGGCCGTCCTTGTCGGGGAAGTGCCGGTAGAGCGCCATGGGGGTGACGTCGTGCTGCTGCGCGACCCGGCGGATGGTGACCGCTTCGAGCCCCTCGGCGTCCGCGACGGCGAGCGCGGTGGTCAGCAAGTCCTCGCGGTTCAAACGCTTCTGTGCGGCCATGTCCGCATCCGCACCTTTCGCTCGCAGATCCCCCGCTCGGCCGACAGCGTACACACGGCCTGTCCTCGCGCGGTTGTCTGCAGTGTAAGCGCGGTATGTATGGTTGTGCCGTAAGCATACGCTGTAAACATCCCTCCTTCCGAGGTAGCAACCATGCGACGCAGTCCCTGGGCCACCCTCGCGGTGCTGGCCCTCGCCCAGTTCATCGTGGTGCTCGACGTCACGATCGTGAATGTCGCCCTCCCGCACATCCAGACCGACCTCGGCTTCACCCCCGACGGCCTGCAATGGGTCATCAGCGCCTACACCCTGGTCTTCGGCGGCTTCCTGCTGCTCGGCGGGCGCGCAGCCGACCTGCTCGGCCCCCGCCGGATCTTCGTCGCCGGACTCGTGCTCTTCGGCGTCACCTCGCTGGCCGGGGGCCTGGCCGACTCTCCCGGCCTGCTCGTCGCCGCCCGCAGCGTCCAGGGCCTCGGCGGCGCGCTGCTCTCGCCCGCCGCGCTCGGCATCCTGACCGTGACCTTCCCGCACGGCAGGGAGCGCAACATCGCGATGGGCGTGTGGGGCGCCCTCGCCGGGCTGGGCGGCACCCTCGGCGTGGTGGCCGGCGGCTTCCTCGTCGACGCGCTGAGCTGGCGCTGGGTCTTCATCGTCAACGTCCCCCTGGTCGTCCTCCTGGTGGTCCTCACCCCGCTGTTCGTCCGCCCGATCCCGGCGCAGCGCGGCAACCGCTCCTTCGACCTGCTGGGCGCGGTGCTCGCCACCGGCGGTCTGCTCGGCGTCGTCTACGGCGTGGTGCGTGCCGAACCGCTCGGCTGGTCCTCCGCCGAGGTCGTCGGCTGCCTGGCCGGGGGCGTGGTGCTGCTGGCCGCCTTCCTCGCCGTCGAGACCCGCACCGACGCCCCGCTGGTGCCGATGCGGCTGCTGCGCTCGCGCAGCCTGAGCACCGCGGGCGGGACCATCGCGCTCAACGGCGCGGCCTTCCTGTCGATGTTCTTCCTGACCGCGATCTTCCTGCAGCAGGTGCGCGGCGACAGCGCGCTGCGCACCGGGGTGGAGTTCCTGCCGATGGGCGGCGCCGCGATCGTCTCCGCGGTCGTGGCCAGCCAGCTCGTCACGCGCTTCGGCACCCGCCCCATCCAGACGGCGGGCAGCGTGCTCGCGGTCGGCGGCCTGCTGCTGCTCTCACGGGCCGACGCCACCGGCGCGTACCTGAGCCAGATCGTGCCGGGAACGGTGCTGTTCGGCTTCGGCTTCATCGCGGTGGCCGTGCCCGCGCAGATCGCAGCGGTCGCCGAGGTGCGGCACGACGACGCGGGCGCCGCCTCCGGCGTCTTCACCGCCTTCCAGCAGGTCGGCGGCGCGATCGGGCTCGCCGTCGTCACGACGCTGGCCAACTCCCGCACCGCGCACGAACTGGCCTCCGGCGCCTCGCGGTCCGACGCGCTGGTGGCGGGCTTCCAGCGCGGCCTGCTGGTGGCGGCGGTCATCGCGGCCGGCACCTTCGCCGTCTCGCTGCTCTCGCCGCGGATCGAGCCGACCGCCGAGCAGGTCGCGGGCGCGGCGGCAGCGGCCTAGGCCGTGTCTGACAAGTCCCGTCTGCCTGGTGGTGTCCGGCACGCACGCTTTCCCCCTGCCTTCGGCGGGAGGTGCCCCCTGCGTTCTCTCCCCCTGGGCCTGGCGGTCCGGGAGGTGCCCCCACCCTCCGCCTTGCAATCCGGGGGTACCTCCCAGGCGAAGCTCTGGGGGAGCGCCGGACACCGCCGGCCCCGCCCTGCGGGCGGACGACGCCATTCGTCAGACACGACCTGGTGCTGTGACCGGGAGGGTTCACCGGCTTGCGGCGTCCGGCACGGCACCTCGCTGCGTTGCCGCATCGACCGAGTAGGCCCACTACGAGGCCGATCCGGCGCCTTGCGACGCACCGCACCGGACGCCGCAAGCTA
>NZ_JOHY01000079.1 GCF_000721495.1 Streptomyces sp. NRRL F-5123 | reverse complement strand
GCGCGGGGTCGGGGCCGCGCCCGGGGCGGGGGTGAGTGGTGACGGGTGAGGCGCGGGTCGCGGTCGCGCCGCGGGTGCTGGCGTGGCGGCCGTCGCCGTACGCGCTGGCCGGCGGCGCGTTCTGGCTGCTGGTCGCGGTGGTGGCATGGCACACGCCGGTGATGTCGGACTTCGGGCAGCACGCCTCCGCCGTCCAGCGCGTACGGGACGACCCGTGGCACCCGGCGAACCCGCTGCTGGACGAGTCCGGCGCCGGGAGCCCGTACTACTCGCCGTACGTCGTCGCGCTGGGGCTGGCCGCACGGCTGACCGGGGCGGCCGGGTGGGAGGCGGTGCGCTGGGCGGGGCCGCTGAACCTGGCGGTGCTCGTCGCGGGCGTCGGCGCGTACGCCCGGACGCTGAGCACGCGCCGCCTCGCGCCGGTCTGGGCCCTGCTCGCCTTCACGCTGCTGTGGGGGGTGCGCGGCAAGGAGTGGAGCGGCTTCTGCGGGGTGTGGTCGCTGACCCGCGGGGCCTCGTACCCGAGCACCTTCGCCGTCGGGGTGACCTTCCTGCTGTGGGCCTGGACCGACCGGCTGGCGCGGCGCGGCGGCTCGTGGTGGCAGCACGCGGGGCTCGGGGCGGCGGGCGGGGCGCTGCTGCTGATCCACCCGATCACCGCGCTCGGCGCGGCCGTCGGCATCGCGGCGACCGTGGCGGGGCGGCAGCGCGGCCTGTCCCGCGCGGTGTGGCTGCGCTGGGGGCTCACCGCGGCGGCGGGCGTCGCGGCCGCGGCGGCGTGGCCGTACTTCGACGTCTTCGCGCTGGCCGGCGACACGACCGTGGACGCGGTGCACCGCCGCCTCTACACCCACCCCTGGCAGTGGTACGGCCTCGCCCTGGCCGGCCTCCCGGCCCTGGCCCTGCGGGCGCGGCGGCGGCTGCGCGACCCGCTGGTGCTGATGTTCGCCGCCGACGCCGTCCTCGCCGGATACGGCTGGATGAGCGGGCACTACACCTACGGGCGGGTCATCGGGCTGCTGCTCGTCCCGCCGCAGTTCGCGCTCGCGGTGGAACTGGCGGCCGCGCCGCCGTGGACCCGGCTGCGGGCGCTGCTCGCCCCGCTGGCCGCGGTGGCGCTGGGCTTCGCGCTCTTCGCCCAGGTCGGCGCGGTGGTGCCGCAGAGCTGGCTGCCCGCCGCGACCCCGCATCCGGCGCGCTGGCCGGACTACCGCTGGGTCGTGGACCGGGTGCCGGTCGGCGACACCGTCCTGACGGACGGCAATGTGCCGCTGCACGTGCTGCCCGCCTACGGCCTCTTCCTCGCCGCCCCGACCTGGCCCGACCCGTCCACCCCGGCCGCCGAGCGGGACCGCCGCTGGGCCGACGTCCGCACGTACTTCGCCCGCGGTACCACCCCCGCCCGCCGCTCGGCGATCGCCCGCCGCTACGGCGCACGGTGGCTGCTGCTCCCCGCCGACCGCCCGGCCCCGCACGGCGTCACCCGGGTCGCGGCCTCCCCGCGCACCGGCGAACGCCTCTTCCGCATCGCCCCGTAGGGTCCCGCCCCGGGGCGGGACCCTACGGGGGTCCGGCTCAGCGGTGCGTGCGCAGCAGCGTGCGGAAGGTGCGCATCGCCACCGACAGGCTCGCCAGGTCGAACTCCTCGGCGCCCTGGATCTCCTCCAGGGTCGTCCGCGCCCGGCCGATCAGACCGGAGTTCTGGTCCTCCCAGGCCTGGTAGCGCTGCTCGGGGGTCGCCACGCCGTCCCCGGCGGAGAGCACGTCGGCGGTGAGTGCCGCATGCGCCGCGAAGAGGTCCTCGCGGATGGCGGCGCGGGCCATCGACTGCCAGCGGTCCGAGCGCGGCAGCAGGATGATCCGGTCGAGCAACTGGGTGATCTGCAGCCGGTCGGCGAGGTCGAAGTAGACCTCCGCCACGTCCAGCGGCTCCTTGCCGCTGCGGTGCGCGACCTCCACGATGTCCAGCGCCGGGAAGGCCGAGGACAGCCCGGCGACCCGGGTGGCCAGGTCCTCCGGCACCCCGCTGCCGGTCATCTCGCCGTGCACGGTGTCGAACCACTCCAGGTCGGCGCCGCGCAGCAGCTTCGGCAGCTGCGACCAGACCGCGGCCACCCCGTCCTCGAAGTGGTCGATGGTCTCGGCGATCTGCAGCGGCTGCAGCCGGTTGTTGAGCAGCCAGCGGGTGGCGCGCTCGACCAGGCGCCGCGAGTGCAGCCGGATGCGGGTCTGGACGTCGGCGGCCACCTGGTTGTCCAGCGCCTCGACGTCGTCCCAGATCGTGCTGAGCCCGAAG
Organism: Streptomyces sp. NRRL F-5123; assembly: GCF_000721495.1. GTDB lineage: Bacteria > Actinomycetota > Actinomycetes > Streptomycetales > Streptomycetaceae > Actinacidiphila. The sequence goes on along the minus strand of NZ_JOHY01000079.1, from coordinate 21,875 downwards.
ATCGTCCGGGCCGCGGTGTGCGCCCGCACGATCTCCTCGGTCGTCGCGCCGATCTCCTCCCGGAAGCGGTGCAGGAAGGTCGTGCCGGCGGTGTTGATCGTGTCGTTGACCAGCAGCGTGGTGATGATCTCGCGGTGCAGCGCGTGCGCGTCGATCTGCGCGGCGAAGCGCTCGCGCAGCGGCACGGGGAAGTACGCGTGCAGCAGCCCGCGCAGGTACGGGTCGTCGGGCAGGCCCGTCCCGATCAGCTCGTCGGCCGTGGTGATCTTGGCGTAGGCGAGGACCACCGCCATCTCCGGCTCGCTGAGGCCCTGCCCGGCGCTCGCCCGCTCCCGGATCTGCCGGTCGGTGGGCAGGAACTCCAGTGCCCGGTCCAGATGGCCGTCCCGCACCAGCCGCCGGATGAACCGCTGGTGCGCCTGGAGCAGGCTGCTCGCCTGCGCCATGCTGTTGCCGAGCGCGACGTTCTGCGCGTAGTTGTTGCGCAGCACCAGGTTGCCGACCTCGTGCGTCATCTCCGCGAGCAGCGTGTTGCGCTGCTTGACCGTCAGGTCGCCGTCGGTCACCAGGCCGTTGAGCAGGATCTTGATGTTGACCTCGTGGTCGGAGGCGTCCACCCCGGCGCTGTTGTCGATCGCGTCGGTGTCGATCCGGCCGCCGGTGCCCTCCGGGCCGCCGGAGCGGGCGAACTCGATCCGGCCCAGTTGGGTGAAGCCCAGGTTGCCTCCCTCGCCGACCACCTTGACCCGCAGGTCCGCGCCGTCGATGCGGATGGCGTCGTTGGCCTTGTCGCCGACGTCGAGCTGGCTCTCGGTGGAGGCCTTGACGTACGTGCCGATGCCGCCGTTCCACAGCAGGTCGACGGGGGCCTGGAGGATCGCCTTCATCAGCTCGGCCGGGGTGAGCTTGGCCACGCCCGGGCCCTTCTCGATGCCGAGGGCCGCCCGCACGGCGGCGCTGACCGGGATGGACTTGGCCGTGCGCGGGTAGACGCCGCCGCCGGTCGAGATGACCGAGGTGTCGTAGTCGGCCCAGCTGGAGCGGGGCAGGTCGAACAGCCGGCGCCGCTCGGCGTAGGAGGTGGCGGCGTCCGGATCGGGGTCCAGGAAGATGTGCCGGTGGTCGAAGGCGGCGACCAGCCGGATGTGCTCGGACAGCAGCATGCCGTTGCCGAACACGTCACCGGACATGTCGCCGATGCCGACGACTGTGAAGTCCTCCTCCTGGGTGTTGACGCCCATCTCCCGGAAGTGCCGCTTGACCGACTCCCAGGCGCCGGAGGAGGTGATGGCCATCTTCTTGTGGTCGTAGCCGACCGAGCCGCCGGAGGCGAAGGCGTCGCCGAGCCAGAAGCCGTAGGAAATCGCCACCTCGTTGGCGATGTCGGAGAAGGACGCGGTGCCCTTGTCCGCGGCCACCACCAGGTACGTGTCGTCGCCGTCGTGCCGCACCACGTTCTGCGGCGGGACGACCTCGCCCGCCACCAGGTTGTCGGTGATGTCGAGCAGGCCGGAGATGAAGGTCCGGTAGCAGTCGATGCCCTCGGCGAGCCATGCGTCGCGGTCGGCGGCCGGGTCGGGCAGCCGCTTGCCGACGAAGCCGCCCTTGGCGCCGACCGGCACGATCACGGTGTTCTTCACCATCTGCGCCTTGACCAGGCCCAGCACCTCGGTGCGGAAGTCCTCCCGGCGGTCGGACCAGCGCAGTCCCCCGCGCGCGACCTTCCCGAAGCGCAGGTGCACGCCCTCCACCCGCGGCGAGTACACCCAGATCTCGTACGCGGGCCGGGGCGCGGGCAGTTCGGGGATGGCCTGCGGGTCGAACTTCATCGACAGGTAGCGGTGCGGCTGCCCGTCGTCGGCACGCTGGAAGTAGTTGGTGCGCAGCGTCGCCTTGATCAGGCTGAGGAACGACCGCAGGATGCGGTCCTCGTCGAGGCTCGCGACCTGGTCGAGCGCGCCGTCCAGCTCCTCCAGGATGCCGTCGGTGAGCTCGCTGCCGGCCCGCTGGTGGTCGGGCGACAGCCGCGCCTGGAAGAGGTTGACCAGCAGCCGGGTGGTGTGGACGTTGGTGCGGAGGGTGTCCTCCATGTAGTCCTGGCTGAAGGTCGACCCGGCCTGCCGCAGGTACTTGGCGTAGGCCCGCAGCACCATCGCCTGCCGCCAGTCCAGGCCCGCGCGCAGCACCAGCGAGTTGAAGCCGTCGTTCTCCGCGCGGTCGGTCCAGGCGGCGGCGAAGGCCTCCTGGAAGCGCTCGCGGGCGTCCTCCCCGAGGTCGCCGAGCGCGGGGTCGAGCCGCAGCCCGAAGTCGTAGACCCACACCCGCGACCCGTCGGCGCGGCGCAGCGCGTAGGGGCGCTCGTCGACCACCTCGACACCGAGCCGCTGGAGCACCGGCAGCACCGCGGACAGCGACACCGGCGCCCCGGTGCGGTAGATCTTGAAGCGGCGCTCCTCGGGCGCGGCCCCGACGGGCTCGTAGAGGCTGAGGGTGAAGTCGTCCTCGCCGAGGTGCTCGAAGTGCTGGAGGTCGGCGACCGCCACCCGCGGCGGGAAGTCGGCGCGGTAGCCGTCGGGGAAGGCCTGCCCGTAGCGGCGCATCAGCTCGGCGGCCCGCTCCTCGCCGCACTCGGCGGTCAGCGCCTCGGCGAAGCCGTCGGACCAGGACCTGGTGGCCTCCGACAGCCGGTTCTCGATGTGCTCGACGTCGGCGTCGGTCAGCTCGCGCAGCGAGCCGCCGGGGTCGATGCGGATCACGAAGTGCAGCCGGGACAGGACCGATTCGGTGTTCCAGGCGGTGAAGTCGACGCTGTGGCCGCCCAGTTCCTCCTGGAGGATGTTCGTCAGCCGCAGCCGCACCGCGGTGGTGTAGCGGTCCCGCGGCAGGTAGACCAGCGCGGAGAAGTAGCGGCCGTACTCGTCCTGCCGCAGGAACAGCCGCAGTTTGCGGCGCTCCTGGAGGTAGAGCACGCTGGTGGCGATGGACTGCAGCGTCTCGGCCGGCGTCTGGAACAGCTCGTCGCGCGGGTAGGTCTCCAGGATCTGGAGCAGGTCGCGGCCGTCGTGGCTGTCGGCGGAGAAGCCGGCGCCCGCCAGCACCTCCTCGACCTTGCGGCGGACCACCGGCACCCGCCGTACCGACTCGGTGTAGGCGGCCGACGAGAACAGCCCCAGGAAGCGCCGCTCGCCGACGACATTGCCCTCGGCGTCGAACTTCTTCACCCCGACGTAGTCCAGGTACGACGGGCGGTGCACCGTGGAGCGGCTGTTGGCCTTGGTCAGGATGAGCAGCTTGGGCTCCCTGGCCTTGGCCCTGGCGTCGGCGGGAAGCCGGCTGAACGACGGGGAGTTGGGGTGCCCCGGATGGCCGGGGTGGGTGCTGTCGGCCTGCGGGTGCTGCGGGTCGGAGCGCAGGATGCCCAGGCCCGTCCCCGGCACGGCGACCAGCACGTCCTCGCTGCCGGTGTCCCCGGCGGATTCGGTGACCAGCTCGTACTCGCGGTAGCCGAGGTAGGTGAAGTGGTCGCCGTCGAGCCAGCGCAGCAGCTCCAGCGCGTCGTCGATCTCCCGCTTCGGCAGCGGGGGCGGACTCGCGGCCAGCTCGTCGGCGACGGACTGCGCGGCCTGCCGCATCTTGGCCCAGTCCTCGACGGACTCCCGCACGTCGGACAGCACCCGGCGCAGATCGGCGGTGATCTCCTGGAGATCGGCCCGGTCGGTCTCGCGGTCGATCTCGACATGGATCCAGGACTCGACCAGCGCGTCGTGCGGCAGCCCCCCGGCCTCCGGCTCCGTGCCGGCGGGGAGGATCTCCAGCAGCTTGCCCGTCAGATCCCGGCGGACGGTGAACTGCGGGTGGACCACCACATGGATCGCGCGGTTGGCCTGCGTCAGCGCGTTGGTCACCGAGTCCACGAGGAAGGGCATGTCGTCGGTGACCACCTCGACGACGGTGTGGCTGCACTGCCACCCGTTCTCCTCCACCGTCGGGGTGTGCACCCGGACGTTCGCGGTGCCCTGCGGGCGTACCTCGGCCAGCCGGTAGTGCGACAGCGCCGCGCCGAAGATGTCGTCCGGATCGCGGTCGACCAGGTCTTCCGGTGCGCTGTGCAGGTAGTACCGCTGGAGGAACGCGCTCAGGGCCTCCGCGTCGAGTCCCTGGCCCGGCAGCCTCCCCTGCTGGCTGTGCTCACCGACCTGCGCCGCCTGCGCCAGCCGCTCGGCCTTGGTTTCGTCCAGCTTGCTCTGCATGTCCTCTGACTCCTGTCGCGCGCCATTGCGTGACGTCGGTTGATGGCACGACGTACCGGTACGCGGGGTTTCCGCTACGGGACGACGCTATGCCGGGAAAGGGGTCGGTCGTGCGCTTCGGCACGAACCCGCCCCTGGAGAACGGATCACCAGTGATCACGGCGTCCAGGCTATCGCTCCGCCCGGGAGGGCTGTCAGGCGACGTCTTCGTACAAATACACCGGCCACCTTTGGCCCTGATGGACAGAATGCCGCCTCGACAGGGCCCCGACCTGCGGTGATCCGTCAGGAGGCTATTCGCTCGGCCAGCTCGACCGCTTCGGCCAGGGTGTCCGCCACCGGCACCCCTGAAGCCTCCAGGGCCGCTCTGCTGTGCGATCCCCCGGTGTAGAGCACGGCATGCGCGCCCGCATGCGCGGCGGCGGCCGCGTCGTCCAGGGCGTCGCCGATCACCACGACCTGCCGCGGGTCGACGTCGCCGAGCGAGCGGAGGTGGCGGACCATCTGCTCGGACTTGCCGGCCGTCGAGGAGTCCATCCGGCCGTCGACCCGTAGGAAGCGCCCGGTGATGCCGTACGAGGCGACGAACGGCACCAGTTCGGCGTGCGGCGCCAGCGAGCACAGCGACTGCGTCAGCCCCGCCGCCTGCCGTGCGGCGAGCAGTTCGGCGGCACCCTCTGCGAGGCTGCAGGACTCCGCGAGCCGCCAGTAGTGACGGTGGAAGGTGCTGTCCATGACCTCCCACTCGGTGTCCGAGGGCAGCCGGCCGATGAGCCGCTCGTAGAACCGGGGCACGGGCACGCAGTACAGCTCGCGGTAACGGTCGAGGGAGATCGGAGGCAGGCCGATCTCTGCGAAGGAGGCGTTGGTGGCCTCGATCACCGCGTCGATGTCGTGGAGAAGGGTTCCGTTCCAGTCCCATACGAGATGCGTGCTCATGGAATGAACCGTACTCGCGTGGGCCCCCACCCCGTCCCACGGCCTGTGGACAACTCCGCCCGCGGTGCGACGTTCCGAACACCTGGCAGAGGGACGGTCGGACCTCCCGACGTCCCGACGTCCCGACAGTACGACCACCCGCCGACCCGACTGTCGGACGGTACGCACATACGGGTGATCGGCCGCGGGGCGGACCGGCCGTTCACCCGATCAGGTTGGGGATCTCCTGCGTCGCGTACCAGAGCAGCTCGTGGTCCTCGGCACCGTCCACCGTGAACTGCGCGTCGTCGTCCCCCGCGTCCGCAGCGCCCAGCGCGGCCGCGGCGGCGGACACGTCGCCCTCGGCCTCGTCCGCGTCCAGGTGGACGGCCGCCGCGTCGGACAGCGGCACCGGGCGGCTCAGCCGCACCTCGCCCAGCGCGGCCGGGTCCAGCCCGCGGTCGGGGTCGAAACGCACGGCCGCGTCGGGCACGTCCACGGCGACGACGGTACGGCGGCGCGGCAGGTCGGGGTGGACGGCCAGCAGCCGCAGCGACGCCTGGGCGGCCCTGGTCAGCGCCGCGTACTCCAGTTCCTCTATGTCGTCGGAGACGTACCACTCGCGCAGGCTCGGCGTCACCGCGAAGGCGTCGATCGGCGCGGGCCCCACCTCGCCCGCCTTGTACGCCTCGGCGAGTCCCGCAATGGTCGTCGGAATATAGACGCGCATGGCGTGAAGCATACGTGCGCAACCAGCCTGATAGGTGAATTCCGTGCCGGCTTCGCGCAGCGCCGGACGAGCTTGCCCGCCCGCCGGGGCGCCCCCTAGAACCGGACTACCAGCCGGTAACGATCTTGGGGAGCCACCGTGTCGCAGCCACCGCACCAGCCCGCCGCCTCCACCCCGCGCCCTGCCGCCGGTGCGCCGCCCCGCAGGCCCGGGGGTGCGGGCGCGGCACCGCCCGGCCGCAGGGACCCGCGTCGCCCCGCCGGACGGCCGCCCGCGGGCCGGGTCCCGGGCGGGGTGCTGCGCCCGCAGTCGCCGCACGACTGGTTCGCCGGCCGCCTGCTCGACGTCCTGACCGGGCGGCAGCCGCTGACGATGCTGGCCGGCAAGGTCCGCGACGAGGCGTACCAGCGGCTGTGGGAGCTGCACTCCCGGCGCTCGGACTGGCGCCCGCGCGGCGCCCGCGGCCGTACCCCCTTCGTGTACCGCTGCTACCCCTTCCGCACGCCCGGCGGGGCGCTGGAGGTCTGCGCCGTGGTGTGCCTGGACCGGGACGTCTTCCGCGCGCTGGCCTTCCGGCTGGAGGCCGGCGGGCCGGACGCCGCCACCGGTTACGGGCCCGAACGCTGGCGCTGCACCGCCGTGGAGGCGGCATGACGCGGCCGGGGGCCGGGCCCTCGCGGGACCCGGCCCCCGGCCGGCGGTCGTGGCAGCCTCGCGGCTACTTCTTGCGGCGCCGCCCGCCCTTGGCTGCCTTGCGCCGCTCGGCGCGCGTCGTGCCGTCCTCGGCCGCCGGCGCGGCGTCCGCGGGAGCACCGGCGAACTCGCCCTCGACGACACCGCCCTCGCCGTCCACGGACGGCGCGGAGAAGTGCAGCCGGTCGGCGCGCTTGGGCGCCTCCAGGCCCTTGGCGCGGATCTCCGGGCGCTCCTTGGTCAGCGACGGCACCTCGTCCTCGACGTCGGCCGGCACCGGCACCTCCTCGACCTGCTGCTCGACCTGGACCTCCAGGTTGAACAGGTAGCCGACGGACTCCTCCTTGATGCCGTCCATCATGGCCGTGAACATGTCGAAGCCCTCGCGCTGGTACTCCACCAGCGGGTCGCGCTGCGCCATGGCGCGCAGTCCGATGCCCTCCTGGAGGTAGTCCATCTCGTAGAGGTGCTCGCGCCACTTGCGGTCCAGCACCGACAGCACCACGCGGCGCTCCAGCTCACGCATGATCTCCTCGGTGAGCGTCTTCTCCCGCTCGCCGTACTGCGCGTGGATGTCGTCCTTGACGGCCTCGGCGATGAACTCGGCGGTGATCCCGGCGCGGTCGCCGGCCTCCTCCTCCAGCTCCTCGATGGTCACCTTGACCGGGTAGAGCTGCTTGAAGGCGCCCCACAGCCGGTCGAGGTCCCAGTCCTCGGCGAAGCCCTCGCTGGTCTCGGCGTCGATGTACGCGTCGATCGTGTCGTCCATGAAGTGCTGCACCTGCTCCTGCAGGTCCTCGCCCTCCAGGACGCGGCGCCGCTCGCCGTAGATGACCTCGCGCTGCCGGTTGAGCACCTCGTCGTACTTCAGGACGTTCTTGCGGATCTCGAAGTTCTGCTGCTCGACCTGCGACTGCGCCGAGGCGATGGCGCGGGTGACCATCTTGTTCTCGATCGGCACGTCGTCGGGCACGTTCGCCATCGACATCACGCGCTCGACCATCTGCGCCTTGAACAGCCGCATCAGGTCGTCGCCCAGCGAGAGGTAGAAGCGGGACTCGCCGGGGTCGCCCTGGCGGCCGGAGCGGCCGCGCAGCTGGTTGTCGATACGCCGCGACTCGTGCCGCTCGGTGCCCAGCACGTACAGCCCGCCGAGGTCGACGACCTCCTCGTGCTCGGCCTTGACGGCTTCCTCCGCGCGCTCCAGCGCCGCCGGGAGGGCCGCGGCCCACTCCTCGACGTGCTCGATCGGGTCCAGGCCGCGCTGCCGCAGCTCGGCCTCGGCCAGGTCGTCGGGGTTGCCGCCGAGCTTGATGTCGGTACCGCGGCCGGCCATGTTGGTGGCGACGGTGACCGCGCCCTTGCGGCCGGCCTGCGCGACGATCGACGCCTCACGGTCGTGCTGCTTGGCGTTCAGCACCTCGTGCGGCACCCCGCGCTTGGACAGCTGCGCCGACAGGTACTCGGACTTCTCGACGGACACGGTGCCGACCAGTACCGGCTGGCCCTTCTCGTGCTTCTCGACGATGTCCTCGACCACGGCCGCGAACTTCGCCTCTTCGGTGCGGTAGATCAGGTCCGGGCGGTCGACACGCGCCACCGGGCGGTGCGTCGGGATCGGCACCACGCCCAGCTTGTAGATCTGGTGGAATTCGGCGGCCTCGGTCATGGCCGTACCGGTCATGCCCGACAGCGTGTTGTAGAGGCGGAAGAAGTTCTGCAGGGTGATCGTGGCGAGCGTCTGGTTCTCGTCCTTGATGTCCACCCCTTCCTTCGCCTCGATCGCCTGGTGCATGCCCTCGTTGTAGCGGCGGCCGGCGAGGATACGGCCGGTGTGCTCGTCGACGATCATGACTTCGCCGTCCATGACGACGTAGTCCTTGTCGTTCTTGTAGAGCTCCTTGGCCTTGATGGCGTTGTTCAGGTAGCCGACGAGCGGGGTGTTGACCGACTCGTAGAGGTTGTCGATGCCCAGCCAGTCCTCGACCTTGGAGACGCCGGACTCGTGGATGGCGACGGTGCGCTTCTTCTCGTCGACGTCGTAGTCGCCGGTCTCCTCCTTGCCGATGCCGCCGGCCTCGCCGCGGTTCAGCCGGCGCACCAGGCGCGCGAAGTCGCTGTACCACTTGGTGGCCTGGTCGGCGGGGCCGGAGATGATCAACGGCGTGCGGGCCTCGTCGACGAGGATCGAGTCGACCTCGTCGACGATCGCGAAGTTGTGGCCGCGCTGGACGAGTTCGTCCTTCGACCAGGCCATGTTGTCGCGCAGGTAGTCGAAGCCGAACTCGTTGTTCGTGCCGTACGTGATGTCGCACGCGTACATCTCGCGGCGCTCGGCGGGCGACTGGTTGGCGAGGATGCAGCCCACCGTCAGGCCGAGGAAGCGGTGCACCCGGCCCATCCACTCCGAGTCGCGCTCGGCGAGGTAGTCGTTGACGGTGATCAGGTGCACGCCCTTGCCGGACAGCGCGTTGAGGTACGCGGGCAGGGTGCCGACGAGCGTCTTGCCCTCGCCGGTGCGCATCTCGGCGACGTAGCCCATGTGCAGGGCCGCGCCTCCCATCAACTGCACGTCGTAGTGCCGCTGGCCCAGCACGCGCCGCGCGGCCTCGCGCACCGTGGCGAACGCCTCGGGCATCAGGTCGTCGAGGCTCTCGCCGCCCTCGTACCGCTCCTTGTACTCGTCGGTGAGGGCCCGCAGCTCGGCATCGGAAAGGCTCTCGAAGTCCTCTTCGATGGAATTGACCTGGTCCGCGATGCGGTGCAGTTTGCGCAGGATCTTGCCTTCGCCTGCACGCATGATCTTGGTGATGACGGACACGTAGGCTGGCTCCTTGCCGGTCGGGCCTGGCGCGGTTGCCGCGCGGGGCACAGCAGGGGTTTTGTCTGCCGGGGCCCTGCTGCAACGGCCATCGTAAGCGAGGAGAGCATCAGGCCGGGAGGCCCGGCGGCGGCAAAACGGTTTTCCGTCGCTTCATCGCCCGCAATACTCGGCCGGGGGGCGGCCTGTACGGCCCGTTTCCCGGGTCCTTCCCGGGAAACCCGCGCGCGTTCGCCGCCCTGCCCCCGACAGAAAGGTGCTCGCCCGCCATGCAGTCCGTCACGTTGACCACCGAACGCCTGTACCTGCGTGAGCTGGAGCCCGCCGACACCGACGCGGTGTTCGCCGCGTGCCAGGACCCCGAGATCCCGCGCTGGACGAGTGTCCCGTCGCCGTACACCCGCGAGCACGCCGCGGAGTTCGTCGGGCAGCTCAGCCCGCAGGGCTGGCGGGACGACACGATGTACAACTTCGGCGTCTTCACCCGCGAGAGCGGCGCCCTGGTCAGCTCCATGGGCCTGGTCAGGCTCGCGCAGCTGGGCGCCCCCGTGCACCAGGCGGAGCTCGGTTACTGGACGGCCAAGGAGCAGCGCGGCAGGGGCTACACGGTCGAGGCGGCGCGCGCGGTGTGCCGGTGGGCGTTCGAGAGCCTGGGCGTGGAGCGGCTGGAGTGGTACGCCGAGGCCGGCAACGAGGGCTCGCGCGCGGTCGCGCTGCGGCTCGGGTTCGTCATGGAGGGCACGCAGCGGGCCAAGATCTCCCAGCGCGGCACCCGCCGGGACACCTGGTTCGGCGCGCTGCTCCCCTCGGACCTGGGCCTCGCGTCGGCGACCCCGTACCTGCCGTACGACCCGGCGCGCCCGGCGGACTGACCTGGCGGGCCGAGCCGGCGGCCCGACCTGGCGGATCGGCTTGGCGGGACGCCCTCCCCGGCAGGCCCGCGTCCCGGCCGGGGAGGGCGTCGGCGCAGGTCAGGGATGATTGTCAGTGGCTCCCCCTAGCCTGGCCCCCATGACAGCGCTGCCGCCTCCCCAGCTCTCCCTGTCCGCCGACGAGGCCCGCAGGATCGCCCTGCGCGCCCAGGGCTTCCTCGGCGCCCCCGACCGGCGGGCGGGCACCCGCGGCGTGCTGCGCGCGCTCGGGGCCGTCCAGCTGGACACCATCTCGGTGCTGGCCCGCTCGCACGAGCTGGTCCCTTACGCGCGGCTGGGCGCGGTCGGCCGGCAGGCGGTGGAGCAGGCCTACTGGTCGGACGACCACGCCTTCGAGTACTGGTCTCACGCCGCGTGCATCCTGCCCATCGAGGAGTGGCCGCACTTCGCCTTCCGCCGCCGGGCGCGGCGGGCGCGGGGCCACCGCTGGCACGTGCTGGCGGACGCCGAGCGCTCCTGCGCCGCGGTGCTGGACCGCCTCAAGGCCGACGGCCCGCTGACGTCGACGGAGCTGGGCGGCGCCAAGAACGGTGGCCCGTGGTGGGACTGGTCGGAGACGAAGATCGCCGTCGAGTGGCTGCTGGACACCGGCGAGGTGGTCTGCACCCGGCGCCGCGGCTGGAAGCGGGTCTACGACCTGGCGGAGCGCGCGGTCCCGGCCGAGCTGCTGCACGACGAGCTGGACGACACCGAGTGCACGCGGCGGCTGGTCGCGCAGGCCGGTGCCGCCATGGGCGTGGCGACCCGCGCCGACCTCGCCGACTACCACCGGCTCAAGGGCGAGCAGGTCGCCGCGGTCATCGACGGTACGGGCCTGGTGCCGGTCGAGGTCGAGGGCTGGGGCAAGCCCGCGTGGGCGGATCCGGCGGCGCTCGCGGCCGAACCGCGCGGCCGGCACCGTACGACGCTGCTGTCGCCCTTCGACTCGCTGGTCTGGGACCGGCCGCGGACGGAGCGGATCTTCGGCTTCACCCACCGCCTGGAGGCTTACACCCCCAAGGCCAAGCGGGTGCACGGCTACTTCGCGATGCCGCTGCTGGCGGGCGGGCAGCTGGTGGGCCGGGTCGACCCGGCACGGGAGGGGGGCACGCTGGTCGCCCGGCAGGTGACGCTGGACGGTCCGAAGGCGGTGCAGCCCGCCGCGGACGCCATCGCCGAGGCGGCGGGCTGGGTGGGCTGTGTGGAGGCGCGGGTGGAGCGGGTGCTGCCGGAGACGCTGCGCGAGCCGCTGGCCGCCGCCGTCCGGCGCACCCACGACCCCCGCTGAGCCGGTCCGCCGCGGGGCGCCGGGCCCGCCGCCCCGCGGGCAGGGCCGCCCGTCAGCGGATCTCCAGGATCTTCTCCCGCATCGCGTAGACCACGGCCTCCATCCGGGAGTGCAGCTGGAGCTTCTCCAGGATGTTGCGGACGTGGTTCTTCACGGTGTTCTCGCTGATGTACAGCTCTTTGGCGATGTCGCGGTTGTTCAACCCGGTGGCCACCAGCTTGAGCACCTCCAGTTCCCGGTCGGTGAGCCGGGGCGCCGGCAGCAGCCGCCGCTCGTCGGTGCGCTGGATCATCGACTTGAACTCGGTCAGCAGCTTGGACGCCATCGACGGGCTGATCTGCGACTGCCCGTCCGCCACCGCGCGGATCGCGGTGGCCACCTCGTCGGTGGAGATCTCCTTGAGGAGGTAGCCGGTCGCCCCTGCCTTGATCGCCTCGTAGAGGTCGGCTTCCTCGTCGCTTATCGTCAGCATGATGATCTTGGCGCTGGGGGCCACCTCCTTGATGGAGGTGCAGGCCTCGATACCGCCACGGCGCGGCATGCGCACGTCCATCAGCACGATGTCGGGCAGCAGGTCGGCGGCCTTCTCCACCGCCTCGGCGCCGTCGCCGGCCTCGCCGACGACCTGGATGTCCTCCTCCTGCGCGAGCACGATCTCCAGCCCCCGCCGGAAGAGCGCGTGGTCGTCGACCACCAGGACCCGGATCGGCTCGGCGGGCGCCGGGCCGTCCGCGTCGGGATCGGGGTCGCCACCGCCGGCAGCCCGGTGCGCGAATTCCGGCATCAAACCCTCCCCGTCAGACCGCAGTTGCCCAACTGCCGGTCCAGCATTTCACGTCCTGGCGCGGCGGTGCCCCCAGGGCGATCCCTGGGGGCACCGCCGCGCCGTACCGAGCGGTCGGCCTTCGGCGGCCGCCACGCTCCGGCGGTCAGCGGCGCAGCGCGCCGCCCGCGCCGCCCGGAGCCTGCGACATCGCCTCGTCGGAGTTGAGATGGATGACGCCGTAGTCGTAGCCGTGCCGCCGGTAGACCACGCTCGGCTGCTTGGTGTCGGCGTCCACGAACAGGTAGAAGTCGTGTCCGACCAGCTCCATCTCGTACAGCGCCTGGTCGAGCGGCATCGGGGCGGCCGCGTGCGTCTTCTCCCGGACGACCAGCGGGCCGTCGCCGCGCACCTCCAGCGACGCCATCCGCCGCGTCGGCACGCCCTCCTCCTGGAGCGGGCCGCCGACCGGCTCCCCGTCCCCGTTGAGAGTCGCGGCGTCGGGCACCACGGAGGGCACGTCCGCGGCGGGGATCCGGCCCGCTCCGCGGCGCGTGTGGCGCTTGCTCGCGGCCTTGCGGAGCCGCGCCTCCAGTTTGGTCACCGCGACGTCCAGCGCGGCGTACGGGTCGGCTGCTGCGGCCTCCGCCCTGATCACCGGCCCGCGCGAGTTGAGCGTGATCTCCACGCGGTCCGCGCGCTCCGCCTGCCGCGGGTTGAGCTCCTTGGACACCTCGACGTCGAGGCTGATCACCTTGCCGTCGAGCTTCTGGATCTTGTCCAGTTTTTCGGTCACGTGCTTCCGGAACCGCTCGGGCACCTCGGTCTTGCGGCCCTTGACGACGATGTCCACGCAGAACTCCGTTCCCGGACCCCGCCGTCCGTCCGGCGGCGATCCCTTTCGCTGAGGCCGGGCCGGGAAACCGGTCCCGTCCGGCACTGCGTCGGCAGCCGCTCCGCCTCCCGGTCGGCCGGGATCCGCGGAGCTGCGGCTTTCACCTCCTCCTGCCCAACGAGGAAGATCATCACCCCCGGCTGCTGTCTTCCCTCTACCCCGAACATAGTCCCGGAGTGCAGAAGTCGGCATCCGCAGCGTCCACCTCCCTCCGTTCGAGTGAACTCCAACCGCTTCCACCTGCGACAACGCGCATCCGAGTGGATTCAGTGAACGTCCACACCCGCCACCACTGCCGCCCCCGCCACCCGTCCGCCCGCCACCGTGACCGCCCGTGCGGCCACGCTGAGTGACGTCCCGGTCGTCACGAGGTCGTCCACCAGCACCACCGGAACCGCCGCCAGCAGCCCCGCGGCGCTCCCGGCCGCCTCGACCGCCCCGGACAGGTTCGTCTGCCGCCCGGCAGCGTCGAGCCCCGACTGGTCCGCGACCAGCCGCCGGTGCCGCAGCAGCGCCGCCGCCCTCGCGGGCGTGCCCTGCCCTCGCAGCGCCGCCGCGGCCGCCCTGGCCATCCGCGCGGTCGCGTCGTGGCCCCGCCGCGCCACGGCCCGCCGTGCGGAGGGCACCGGCACCAGCAGCACCGCCCCGGCGACGCCCAGCCCCGCCACCGCCGCGGCAACGGCCCCTCCCAGCGGACGCGCCAGCCCCAGCGCACCCCGCTCCTTGTGCGCCAGCAGCACGGCCCGCACCTCGTCGCCGTACCGCGCCACCGCGCACACCGGCGGCAGGCCCGGCGGCTCGGGCACCGGGCGCACCCGCCGCACCGAGGCCGCTCCGCCCAGCAGCCCCCGGCAGCGCTCGCACAGCTCCGTACGCGGCAGGCCGCAGCCCGCGCAGTCCGCCGGGAGCACCAGCCCGGCGATCTCCTGCCACCAGCCCCGCATGACTCCACTGTGACGGCCCGCGGAGGTGCCCTGCCAGTCACTCTTTCGAGGGCTGTGGACGACTCCGGCCGACCGGCCGGCCGCTCAGCCCGGGTAGACGGGGCTGGCGCCGGGCGGGGTGACCTTCTTCCAGTTCAGGTCCGGGGACTGCCAGTAGACGCTGCCGTGGGACGAGGCGAGCAGTGACACCGCCGCCGGGTCCGGGTCCTCCGACGCCGCCACCGAGTCGGCCTCGCCGATGGTGTCCGTCGCGAGCGACACCGAGCCGTCGGTGCTGACCCACTGGATCTGCTGCCCGCTGCCCGCCGAGTCGCTGCCGAGCACCACCAGCCGGCTCGCACCGGCCCAGGACGCCGAGAGGACGCTCTCGCCGGCCGGGGTGATGTCACGGAGGTCGTGCACGGCGAACTGCGGCTGCTCGGGGGTGCCGCCGCGGTCGATCCGGCCGAGCATCAGCCGGTCCTTCCCGCCCTCGGACACCACGAGCGCGATCCGCAGCCCGTCGGAGGCCACCCGCAGCGACTCGATGCGCCCTTCCAGCTCCGGGACCCCGACCGCGACGGGCTGCCCCGTACCGGCGGGGAGCACGTACAGCCGGGAGACCGCCGGGTTGCGGTCCGCCACCCACAGGTCGTCGAATCCGTCCCAGCTCGGCGCGCTCAGCCCGTTCCTCGGATCCTGCGCGGCGCTGGTGAGCGGGGCCGTCTGGACGGCGGCACCGTCCGCCAGGGAAGCCACGACCAGCTGGCGCCCGTCGGACCTCACCGCGGCGGCCAGCCGCCCGTCCCGCCGCACGGCGACCGACAGCAGATTGGCCTTGTCGGCACCGAGCGGCCCGCGCACCGGGTAACCGGACGTGCTCGCCCCCTGCCTCTCGATCAGGTTGTGCTTCGCGGAGCCGATGTAGAACTGCGCGGACGTCCCCCCGACGAGATTGCCCGGCCCGTACTGCCCCGCCTCCCCGCTGCCGATCGTGCACGCCTCGGTCCCGTCCGTGCGCTGCACCTCCACCGAGGAGAGCTGCACCGACGACTGGCCCTGCACGGTGGCGAAGATCTGGGCGGCAAGCCGCCGGCACGCCTCCCCGTGCAGCTTGTCCACCTTGTCCAGCCGCACCTGGAGGCGCTGCGAGTCGTCGAGCGAGACGCTCGACGTCCGGCCGTCGTGGAGCCGCGCGCCGGCCGGGGCGGCCGTGTCGGCCACGGGCGCCAGCCACTCGCTGGGACCGCCGAGGAGCGCGGTGACCGTGGCCGAGAGCGCGTCGGGCTGCTGCCGGCGCAGATACACCGGGTCGGCGATCAGCGTCTGCCTGCCGCCGCCCTGGCGGTCGCCGGACCCCTGAGCGGCGAAGTAGTACATGTTCACCGAGTGGTATATGCGCTGGAAGTCCGCGGCGGAGAGGAGCAGCCCGTCGTTCAGGTCGTCGATCCGCCACTCGCCGTTCTGCTTGACCAGATGGACCTGCTCGTGGAAAAGGTCGCTGGAAAGCCGGTAGGCGTACCCGGCGTCCACCTTCGCGGTCTGCGTGTTGTCCAGCGAGATCGTCTCCACCGTCGCCTTCGGGCCCGGGTCGGACACCGGCAGGGCCCGCGGCACGGTGGACAGCACGGTGATCCCGGCGAGCGGCTTCCAGCGCTTCTTCAGGTCCGCCGCCAGGTACTGCTTGGCGGTGGCGAAGTCCGTCTCGCCACTGGTCGTGGCCTCCAGGAACCCGTTGACGATCTCCCAGGGCTGCTCGTGCGCCCGCGGCGGGATGCCGAACACCCGCACCTGCGTGTCGCCTTCCGCCTGCTGGCTGTCGTCGACCTTGCTGACCTCGCCGCCGCTCGGCATGGACGCGCAGCCCGCCAGCAGCAGCGCCGCGGACAGCGGCAGCGCCACCCTGGCCGCCCGGCCCGCGCGGCCCCCCAGCAGTGCCATCAGATCTCGTCCTTCCGAACGGCTTCCCGGTGCCCTACGACCCGCGCCCCGTTGCCCGGCAGGGCTGCCGGATCGGCCGTCGGCGGGCGTGCGGGCCCGGTGGACGGCATCGGCGGGACGAGCGGCGGCCTGGCCGGCCCCACCTCCCTGCGGTGCCCCTGGCCGCTCCCGCTGCCGGCCGCGCCCGAACCACCGCGCGGTGCGGGCACGGTCGGCGCCCCCGCGGCCGCCGACGCCCCCGAGGCGCTCAGGCCGCGGCTGCGGCGCGAGTCGTCCGGCTCCAGCGGGATCGGCGAGCTGCGCAGGTTGTCCCCCGCGGTCCGCGGCAACGTCATACGGAACTGCGAGCCGCCGCCCGGCTCACCCCAGGCGTGCAGCCAGCCGCCGTGCAGCCGCGCGTCCTCCACCGCGATCGACAGGCCCAGGCCCGTACCGCCCGTGGTCCGCGCCCTTGCCGGGTCGGCCCGCCAGAAGCGGTTGAACACCCGGGTCGCCTCGCCCGGCTTGAGCCCGACGCCGTAGTCGCGCACCGCCACTGCGACCGCACCGTCGGCCGTCGCGAGCCGCACGACCACGTCGCGGCCCTCGCCGTGCTCGATCGCGTTGACCACCAGGTTGCGCAGCACCCGCTCGACCCGGCGCGGGTCGGCCTCGGCCACAACCGGCTGCGCGTCGCCGCGTATCAGCACCGTGCTGCCTTTGCGCTCGGCCAGCGGCTCGGCGGCGTCCACCACCTGCCGCACGACCTCGCGCAGATCTATCGGCTCCGCGGACAGCTCCGCGGCGCCCGCGTCGAACCGGCTGATCTCCAGCAGGTCGGACAGCAGCGACTCGAAGCGGTCCAGCTGGTTCTGCAGCAGCTCCGCGGAGCGCGCCGTCACCGGGTCGAAGTCCGAGCGCGCGTCATGGATGACGTCCGCGGCCATCCGCACGGTCGTCAGCGGGGTCCGCAACTCGTGCGAGACGTCGGAGACGAAGCGGCGCTGCATCCGCGACAGATCCTCCATCTGCTGGATCTTGACCTGGAGGTTCTGCGCCATCTTGTTGAAGGACTCGCCGAGCCTGGCGATGTCGTCCTCGCCCGAGACCTGCATCCGTTCCTGGAGCCGGCCCGCGGCGAGCCGCTCGGCGATCCCGGCGGCCATCCGCACCGGGGTGACCACCTGCCGGGTCACCAGCCACGCGATGGCACCGAGCAGCACCACCACGAAGATCCCGGCGGTCGCCAGCGTGCCCTTGACCAGGCCGAGCGTCTTCTCCTCCTGGTCGAAGGCGAAGAGGTAGTAGAGCTGGACCTCGTTGCCGTTCGGATCCGTGATGCGCTTGCCGACCGCGAGCGCGGACCGCGGCGCCTCCCCGTCGTCGGTGTAGACGGTCGTGTACTGCTTCATGGCGCCGGTGGTCTTCTCGACCGCCTTCTGGAGCGACGGGGAGATGGTCCTGTCCGCCACGACGTTGCCCGAGGTCCGCGCTCCGCGCCGGCTGCCGTCGCCGCCGTGGAAGTCGGACTCCGCACCGGGGCTGAGCGCGACGATCCAGTACACGCCCTTACCACCGCTGGCGAACTGCTGGGTCAGCTGGTTGATCCACGTCCCGGAGTCGATCTGCTTGTCGGACGCGCCTCCGCCGGTGCTCGTGGTGTCCAGTTCCTGGCCGCCCTGCGCCACCATGTTCTGCACGAGGGAGAAGCCGCTCATGGCCTGCTTGACCGAGGCCTTCTCCTTGGCGTCGAGCAGGCCGTTGCGCACCTGGCCGATCACGACGAAGCCGAGCAGCAGCACCACGCCGACGGACATCAGCAGGGTGAAGGCGACGACCCGCAGCTGGAGATTGCGCCGCCACAGCCGGGACGCCGGCTGCAGCGGCCGGCGTGCCCAGCGCACGCACGAGCGGATGACCGGCAGCAGACCCCGCATCGGGTCCGCGAGCCGGCCCTCCAGCAGCTCACGCTCGTACGGTCCGCGCATGTCAGCCCGGTCCCGCCTTGTAACCGACCCCTCGGACGGTCACGACGATCTCCGGGCGCTCGGGGTCCTGCTCGACCTTGGAGCGCAGCCGCTGCACATGCACGTTGACCAGGCGGGTGTCCGCCGCGTGGCGGTACCCCCACACCTGCTCCAGCAGCACCTCGCGGGTGAAGACCTGCCACGGCTTGCGCGCGAGCGCCACCAGCAGGTCGAACTCCAGCGGGGTCAGCGCGATCGGCTGCCCGTCGCGCTTGACCGAGTGGCCGGCCACGTCGATCACCAGATCGCCGATGGTCAGCTGCTCGGGCGTGGGCTCCTCGGCCCTGCGCAGCCGCGCCCTGACCCGCGCCACCAGTTCCTTCGGCTTGAACGGCTTGATGACGTAGTCATCCGCACCGGACTCCAGTCCGACGACCACGTCGACGGTGTCGCTCTTCGCCGTCAGCATCACGATCGGGACACCCGACTCGGCCCTGATCTGCCGGCAGACGTCGATCCCGTCCCGCCCCGGCAGCATCAGGTCGAGCAGCACCAGATCCGGCTTGGCCTCCCGGAAAGCGGCAAGCGCCTTGTCACCGTCAGCACAGAACGACGGCTCGAAACCTTCTCCACGCAGCACGATGCCGAGCATCTCCGACAGCGCGGTGTCGTCATCGACGACCAGGACACGTCCCTTCATACCGACCATCATCCCATTTGCATATCGATACTGGTGACCTTTGGTGATCAAGGTCACGCTATGCGACCATTGTCCCTGCTTGTACGGGCTTGCGCTGCCCCCCAGATGCAGCCTGTGGATAACGGACGGAACGCCCCGCGTCGAACGACCCACGGAACGTCACCGAGCGGTCTGCTGTGCGCCCACCGCCACGAGACTCGCGGCGGTCACGGGTGACGCCACACCGTGCTCCGTGACGATCGCGGTGATCAGCTCCGGCGGGGTGACGTCGAAAGCCGGATTATAGGCCTGGGTGCCCAGTGGAGAGGCCGCGAGGTCGGTCACCTCGCTCCCGGGGCGCTGTTCCACCTCGATCGAGGCGCCGTCCGCGGTGGCCGGATCGACCGTCGTCGACGGCGCCACCACGATGAAGGGCACCCCGTGGTAACGGGCGAGCACCGCCAGCGGATAACTCCCCACCTTGTTCGCCGTCGAACCGTCCGCCGCGATCCGGTCCGCCCCGATCAGCACCGCGTCGACCTTCCCCGCAGCGAAGAGCGATCCGGCGGCGTTGTCCGCGAGCAGCGTGTACGGCATTCCGGCCCGCGCCGCCTCGTACGCCGTCAGCCTTGCCCCCTGCAGCAGCGGACGCGTCTCGTCCACCCACAGCCGCCGCAGCATGCCCGCACGGTGCGCGGCCAGGACGACGCCCAGTGCCGTTCCCTGCCCGCCCGAGACCAGCGCCCCGGTGTTGCAGTGGGTCAGGATCCGGTAGCTCCCGCCGGGCGCCAGCTCCTCCAGCAGGCCCAGCCCGCGCGCCGCCATCTCCGTGCTCGCCGCCGCGTCCTCCGCGTGCAGCGCGCGCGCCTCGGCGAGCGCCGCCGCCGCGGCCCGTTCCGGCCCGGCCGCGCGGTAGGCCTCCAGCGCCCGCCGTACGCCGTAACCCAGATTCACCGCTGTCGGCCGCGCGTGCGCCAGCTGCTCCGCCGCCTCCTCCACGTCGAAGCCGCGGGCCGCCGCGAGCGCGACCCCGTACGCCCCCGCAAGGCCCAGCAGAGGCGCCCCGCGCACGGCGAGGCTGCATATAGCCGCCACCAGCGCCGGCACATCCGTACACGCCAGCTCGACCTCCTCCCGGGGCAGCCGGGTCTGGTCGAGCAGCACCACGACCGGTCCCTCCGGCGGCTCCTCCCACCGCAGCGCAGGGACCGGGCCGGAGGCGGAATCCACGAGGTGATCATCCATCCGTCCAGTCTGCCCTGACCGGTCCGCCCAGCGGCAGCCCGTGACACGATGGCGCGAGTACGGACACGCGTACCGGCAGTACACCCAGCACGTACGAAAGGGCAGCCTCCGATGACCAACACTCCGGGCTGGGCCTCGCCCGGATCGTCCGGATCTCCGGAACCGGGCAACGGCGACAGCCCCGACGACACACCTCGCGCACCGCAGCCGGACACCGGCGACGCAACCCCGGACCCGGCCGCCGCATCCGACGCCGCACCTGGCACGCCGGAGGCTGTGAACGCCCCGAGCGCGCCGGAGAACGCCGGCTCGGACGCGGCCACGCCCCCGGCGGGCAACTGGTCGCGGCAGCAGCCCCCGGCCGGCACATGGCAGGCCTCGGCCACTCCCGACGTCCCCGGCCCCGCACTGCCCACGTCCCTGGCCGAGCAGTCCGCGCCCCCCGCGGCGCCCGTGCCGCCGCAGCCGGGCCCGGGCCAGGGCGGCTGGGGTCAGCAGTGGACGCCCCCGCCCGCGCCCGGCCCCGACCACGGCGGCCCCCGCTGGGGCCCGCAGGCACCCTCCTACGGCCCGCCGCCGATCGGCTGGGCCCCAGTCGTCCCCGCGGCACCGCGGCCCGGAGTCGTCCCGCTGCGCCCGCTCGACGCAGGCGAGATCCTCAGCGGTGCCTTCGCCACCTTCCGTGCCCACTGGCGCACGGCCATGGCCCTGGTCTTCGGCGTCGCCGTACTGACCGAGGGCATCAACGCGGTGGTCAACAGATATCTGATCGACGACGGCCGCCTCGACGACCTCAAGAACGAGTCCGACCCCACGCTGGGCGACATCGCGCACGCGCTCGGCGGCAGCGCAGGAGCGACCTTCCTGGTCATGCTCACCAGCATGATCGGCGGCATCCTCACCTCGGGCCTGCTCACCGTCGTGGTCAGCCGGGCCGTGCTGGGCCGTTCCGTCACCCTCCGCGCCTCCTGGCAGGAGGCCCGGCCCCGGCTGCCGCAACTCATCGGCCTCGCGCTGCTGCTGCCCCTCGCGCTCGTCGCCGTCATCGCGGTGGCCGTCCTTCCCGGCGCCCTGGTCGCCTGGTCCGGGTCCGAGAACGGGGGCGTCGCGCTCGCCTCCCTCGGCATCATGGCGGCCACCGTCGTCTGTGTCAGGCAGTGGGTCCTCTGGGGCCTCGCCGCACCGGCCCTCGTCCTGGAGAAGCAGGGCATCAGGGCCGCTGTGAAGCGCTCGGTGAAACTCGTCAGGGGTTCCTGGTGGCGGGTCGTCGGCGTGCAGTTGCTCGTCGCGCTCGTCACGGGGATCGTCTCGCTCGTCATCGGGCTGGCGTTCACCGCCATCGCCAATGCAGTGGGCAACGGAAACGGCGGCCTCTTCTCCACGGACGGCCCGGCCGACTGGCCCACCGTCATCATCACGGCGGTCGGCGGCATCATCGCCTCCGCCCTGACCCTCCCGGTCAGCGCGAGCGCCATCTCCCTGCTGTACGTCGACCAGCGCATCCGCCGCGAGGCACTGGACATCGACCTCGCCCGCGCCGCGAACGTCCCCGGCTACCAGGCTCCCGCCACCGCCTCCGACGTCCGCCGCTGACCACTGAAGAGGGGCCGTTCTCCCGCGGGAGAACGGCCCCTCTTCGCACGCCAGGCCCAAACACCCCGGGAGCCAGGCCCACATCCCGGGAGCGCGCGGGAAGACGTGGTGTGGAAACCCCAACGCGGGAAACACGGAAACACAAAGAGCCCCGCTCCCGGATCAGATCCGGGAGCGGGGCTCCTGCAATATTTGTTCGGCGGTGTCCTACTCTCCCACAGGGTCCCCCCTGCAGTACCATCGGCGCTGAAAGGCTTAGCTTCCGGGTTCGGAATGTAA
>NZ_JOHY01000078.1 GCF_000721495.1 Streptomyces sp. NRRL F-5123 | reverse complement strand
CCGCCGCGCGCCCCCGCCCCCCCCACGCGCTGCCCCCGGGCGCAGCCCGTACGCGCGAGCCGTACGCCCTACGCCGACTCGACGTCCGTCGGGACCGGCGACAGCTCGTCCACGTGCTCGCCCGTCACCAGGTAGACGACGCGCTTGGCGACCGACACCGCGTGGTCGGCGAAGCGCTCGTAGTAGCGGCCGACCAGGGTGACGTCCACGGCGGTCTCGATGCCGTGCTTCCAGCGGTCGTCCAGCAGGTGCTGGAAGAGGGTGCGGTGCAGCTCGTCCATGCGGTCGTCGTCGGCCTCCAGCTGGAGCGCGTCGTCGACGTCCTTGGTGATGATGACCTCGGCGGCCTTCGCCATCAGGCGCTGCGCGAGCTGGCCCATCTCCAGGATGGTGCTGTGCAGGTCCTGCGGCACCGCGGAGGCGGGGAAGCGCAGCCGGGCGAGCTTGGCGACGTGCCGGGCCAGGTCGCCGGAGCGCTCCAGGTCGGCGCTCATCCGCAGGCTGGTCACGACGATCCGCAGGTCGGTCGCCACCGGCTGCTGGCGGGCCAGCAGGTTGATCGCCCGGGTCTCCAGCTCGCGCTGGAGGTCGTCGACCTTCTCGTCGGCCCCGATGACGCTCTCGGCGACGTTGAGGTCGGCGTCGAGCAGCGCGGTGGTGGCGCGGCCTATCGCCGAGCCGACGAGCCGGGCCATCTCGACGAGGCCGTCGCCGATGGAGTCGAGTTCCTCGTGGTATGCGTCCCGCATCGCGTTCCTTCCAAGAGCTTCTTCATGGGCTTCCGTGAGCTGGTGAGCGGTCTGTACACAGGGTGCACGGGCCGGCACAAGAGGCTTCTCCTCCACGCTCCACGCTCGTGGAGCGTGGAGTACCGGCCGCGCACCCGGAGTGAATCACCTCCTACGTGAAGGTGAACTCTTGGCAACGTGCGGCCGAGAGGTATCTCTCAGGGCTGTGGAGCGCCTGCGCAGGCCACCTAACCTGGAGCCATGGACGTGAACGCGGCAGTCGCCGCAGCCAGCGCGATAGCCGGTCTGGCGACCGGTGTCATCGCCGTGCTCGCGTTCCGCTGGAGCGAGCGGGAGCAGGCCCGCCCGACCCGTACCGCGCTGCACACGGAAGCCGTGCTTCCGCCCGGCGTGGACACGGTGCTGTCCGTGCTGCGGTCCTCCGCGGTCGTCCTGGACGAGGGCGACACGGTGGTCAAGGCCAGCTCGGCGGCATATGCCCTCGGACTGGTGCGCGGCGGCAGGCTCTCCGTCGACCAGATGCTGCAGATGGCCCGCGAGACGCGGCGGGACGGCGAGATACGCCAGGTGGAACTCGACCTTCCGCGCCGCGGCGCCGGGCGCGGCGAAGGCCTCGCCGTGTCCGCCCGGGTGGCACCGCTGGGCTCGCGCCTGGTGCTGCTGCTCGTGGAGGACCTCACCGAGGCCCGGCGGATCGAAGCGGTCCGGCGGGATTTCGTCGCCAACGTCAGCCATGAGCTGAAGACCCCGGTCGGGGCGCTCTCGCTGCTGTCGGAGGCCGTCATGGACGCCTCCGACGACCCCGAGGCGGTGCTCCGCTTCGCCGGCCGCATGCAGATCGAGGCGACCCGGCTCACCAGCCTGGTGCAGGAGATCATCGACCTCTCCCGGGTCCAGGACGACGACCTGCTGGACGACGCGGAGCCGGTCGCGGTCGACGACCTGGTCGCCGAGGCCGTGGACCGCTGCCGCCACCAGGCCAACACCAAGCAGATCACCATGGCCACCGGAAACACCCCCGACCTCTTCATATGGGGCAACCGGGGCCAGCTCGCGGCGGCGCTCGGCAACCTCGTCGAGAACGCCGTCAACTACAGTCCGGCCCGTACCCGGGTCGGCATCGCCGGACGCCGTATCGCCGCCGGGCCCGCCTCCCGTGCCGCAGGCTACGGGGGAGGCGGGGACCTCATCGAGATCTCCGTCACGGACCAGGGCATCGGCATCTCCGAGAAGGACCGCGAAAGGGTCTTCGAGCGCTTCTACCGGGTCGACCCGGCGCGCTCGCGGGCCACCGGCGGGACCGGGCTCGGCCTTTCCATCGTCAAGCACGTCGCCGCCACCCACGGCGGCGAGGTCACCGTGTGGAGCGTCGAAGGACAGGGCTCCACCTTCACACTGCGGCTTCCCGAGGCCGGGATCGCCCGCGACCGCGCGCTCCCGCCCGGCACCGATCCCGATGCCGAGGCGGACGCAGAGCCGGCCGACGAGCCGTCGGACGAACAGCTCTTCCAGACCCTCCCCGAACACATCCCCGCTCCGGAGGTCCTTCCGTGACCCGCGTACTCGTCGTCGAGGACGAAGAGTCCTTCAGCGACGCGCTGTCGTACATGCTCCGCAAGGAGGGTTTCGAGGTCGCCATATCCGCGACCGGGCCCGACGCGCTGGACGAGTTCGAACGCAACGGCGCCGACCTGGTCCTGCTCGACCTGATGCTGCCGGGGCTGCCCGGCACCGAGGTGTGCCGCCAGCTGCGGCTCAAGTCCAATGTCCCGGTGATCATGGTGACCGCCAAGGACAGCGAGATCGACAAGGTCGTCGGGCTGGAGATCGGCGCCGACGACTACGTGACCAAGCCCTTCTCGTCGCGGGAGCTGGTCGCCCGGATCCGCGCGGTGCTGCGCCGCCGCGGCGAGCCCGAGGAGATCTCCCCGGCCGCGCTGGAGGCGGGGCCGGTGCGCATGGACGTGGACCGCCACGTCGTGACGGTCGGCGGCGGCAAGGTGGACCTGCCGCTCAAGGAGTTCGACCTGCTGGAGATGCTGCTGCGCAACGCCGGCCGGGTGCTCACCCGGATGCAGCTCATCGACCGGGTGTGGGGAGCGGACTACGTCGGCGACACCAAGACCCTCGACGTCCACGTCAAGCGGCTGCGCGCCAAGATCGAGCCGGACCCGGGCGCCCCGCGCTACCTGGTGACGGTCCGCGGCCTCGGCTACAAGTTCGAGCCGTAGACCGCGGGGATCCACCGCATGTGCGAAGGGGCCCGGCGCCATGGCGCCGGGCCCCTTCGCACATGGCAGTACGTGCGGGTGTTACGCGGTCACGAGGTCGCGGTCGCCGTGCCCGTCGGGCTCGCGGTGTCCGTCGGCCTCGCGGTGCCGCCCGGCGTCTCCGTCGAGGTGGCGGTCGGGGTCGGGGCCTCGGTCGTCGGCAGCGAGCCCGGGCCGTACGGCGCGAAGTAGCTCGCGGCCGGCATGACCTGGATCTTCAGCGGGATCTGACCGGCGCCGCTGAAGGTGAACACCGCGTTCTGGAAGCCGCCGTTCTGCAGCTGCTCCTGGCCGCTGCTGATGACCCCGCTCGCGTTGCCCTTGCCGCCGACGAGCACGGTGCCGTGCGCGGGGACGGTGATGCCGCCGGTGCCGTTCGCGCCGGACAGCTGCGCCGACGGGCCGCTGACGATGTTCACGCTGTCCAGCGTCTGGTCGGTGTCGCCGTTGTTGAACAGCCGGGCGGTGACCGCGGCCGGGCCGTTCGGGTCGGTCAGGACGAAAGCGTTCTGCACCTGGATGTCGCCCTTGGCCCCCGCCGGGTTGTCCGGCTTGACCTTCAGGGTCTCGGCCTCGTTCCCCGCGGCGCAGGCGGCGAGCGAGAGGGCTGAGAGGGCGACGACGGCGGCGGCGAGGGCGCCGCGTCGGAAGCTGCGGACCACGGCGGCGGCATCTCCTATGACTCGGACTGACGGCCCGGCCGGCTGTGGCGGGCAGCCGGCTTGGCAGGCTCGGACGATCTTCCAGCGGCCTAAGATTACCGAGCCCCGGTATCGGCCGCGCACCGGGTGTCCCCTCAGTGACAGTCCCTCACCCGAGCGGTCGTGTACGCGGGTCGCGCCGGTGGCCGGATCTCGACGTCAACGGGTCCCCGTGCGGTACGCGCGCGCAACATGCCCGCAATGTATTCCGGCATTACCACGGTGTGATTACCGGCCGGTCGACGTGACGCGGCGGACCGGGGGGATTTCCGTGATCGCCGGGCAATTGGATCTTCGGCCGCGTCTTCCGTGCCGTGAACCCGAACGGAGTAGCGAAGATCCACTCGTGCGGGAGTGACAAATCCGGACGTATCGCCCGGTGTTCGGCGGTCGCCGCGCCTCCGGCGGCGGTGATTCCGGGTCCCCGTATACCCGCTCCGACCTGCGAATACCGGGTGTCCGTGGCACCCTCCAGCACGTTCCAGGGGCGCTTGTCAAGCCCCGAGATATGCCCTGACCTGCGAAAACGCCATTCAGATGAGGGCGTTCCCGTGTTACCCTGGATAGCCACGGAAGGGGTACCTGTCACATGACGTTCAAGGTTGGCGACACCGTGGTCTATCCCCATCACGGGGCCGCGCTGATCGAGGCTATCGAAATTCGCCAGATCAAAGGCGTGGACAAGACCTACTTGGTGCTCAAGGTCGCCCAGGGCGACTTGACGGTGCGCGTACCCGCGGACAATGCGGAGTTCGTCGGCGTGCGCGACGTTGTCGGTCAGGACGGGCTGGATCGGGTCTTCGAGGTGCTGCGCGCGCCGTACACCGAGGAGCCCACCAACTGGTCCCGTCGATACAAGGCAAATCTGGAGAAGCTCGCCTCCGGCGACGTCATCAAGGTCGCGGAAGTCGTTCGTGACCTGTGGCGGCGCGAGCGCGAGCGCGGCCTGTCCGCCGGTGAGAAGCGCATGCTCGCCAAGGCGCGGCAGATCCTGGTCAGCGAACTCGCTCTGGCCGAGAACACCAACGAGGACAAGGCCGAGGCCCTGCTCGACGAAGTCCTCGCGTCGTAAGACCGTCCCTTTCCGGACGTTCTCGTGTCACGTCCACTCCAGCGCCCACCCACGCTGCCGTGACGTACTGACTTACGCAGACGCACCCCGGGCACCCACCGGGGGACACTGCCGCGGCACCCGGCCCAGCACCACGGCCGGGTGCTGCGGCATGCGCGGCCCGGCACAGGCGGCGGCTGAGCACAGCTGCCGCCTGCGCATACGCCGAACCCGACGCCTGCCGTCCCGCAGGGCGATACGGTCATCCCCAGGACTTCACGGAAGGGGTCCTGAGGGGGAGCCCGTGCCCTGCAACCGCCCGGGACATCACCCCGGGCGCACCTCCAAGCGATACCCAACTCATACAAGGACACAAACCTGCGTACCGCAGCCGTCATTCCCGCCGCCGGACGTGGCGTCCGGCTCGGCCCCGGCGCGCCCAAGGCGCTGCGCACTCTCGGCGGGGTCCCCCTCCTGGTCCACGCGGTGCGCGCGATGGCCCGCGCCCGCGCCGTCTCCGTGATCGTCGTGGTCGCGCCGCCCGACGGCGCCGCCGAGGTCCGGGCGCTGCTCGACGCGAACGGGCTGCCCGAGTCCACCGACATAAGGGTCGTGCCCGGCGGTGCCGAACGGCAGGACTCCGTCCGCCTGGGCCTGGCGGCGCTGCCCGACGACGTCGGCACGGTGCTCGTGCACGACGCCGCCCGCCCCCTGGTGCCCGTCGAGACGGTCGAGGCCGTCGTCGAAGCGGTACGGGGCGGGGCGCCCGCCGTGGTGCCGGGGCTGCCGCTCGCCGACACCGTCAAGAGCGTCGACCCGGACACCGGCGCCGTCACCGGCACGCCCGAGCGGGCGCTGCTGCGGGCCGTCCAGACCCCGCAGGGCTTCGACCGGGCGGTGCTGGCCAAGGCGCACTCCTCGGTGTCCGGCCCCGTCACGGACGACGCCGGCATGGTCGAGCAGCTCGGCGTCCCCGTCCTCGTCGTGCCCGGACACGAGGAGGCCTTCAAGGTCACCCGGCCGCTGGACCTCGTCCTGGCCGAGGCCGTACTCGCCCGCAGGAGGGCCAATGGGCACTGAGCCCCCCGCCGGGGAGGCGCCTTCCGTGCCGCTGCCCCGGGTCGGCGTCGGAACGGACGTGCACGCCTTCGCGGTGGGCCGCGAGCTGTGGTGCGCGGGCCTGCACTGGGAGGGCGCGTCCCACGGGCTCGCCGGGCACTCCGACGGCGACGTGGCCGCGCACGCGGCGTGCGACGCGCTCTTCTCCGCCGCCGGGCTCGGCGACCTCGGGGCGCACTTCGGCACGGACCGGCCCGAGTGGGCCGGGGCGTCCGGGGTGACGCTCCTCGCGGAGGCGGCGCGGATCGTCCGGGCGGCCGGCTTCACGATCGGGAACGTCGCGATCCAGGTCATCGGGGTCCGCCCGAAGATCGGGACCCGGCGCGCCGAGGCGGAGGCGGCTCTCGCCGCCGCGGTGGGGGCGCCGGTCTCGGTGTCCGGCACCACGACGGACGGGCTCGGCCTCACCGGCCGCGGCGAGGGGCTCGCCGCCCTGGCTACGGCGATGGTGCTGCCGCCCGCGGCGTCCTGAACGCTTCGCGCTGCCGCGCGGGGTGAGCCTTTCGCGCTGCCGCGGGGGGTGAGCGTTTCCGCTGCGCGCCGGGCCGAGCGTTTTCGGGGGCGCGGCTGGCCACGGCGATGGTGCTGCCGCCGGCGGCGTCGTGAGCGCTTCGCGCTGCCGCGCGGGGTGAGCGTTTCCGCTGCTGCGGGGGGTGAGCGTTTTCCGCCGCGCGGGGCGGTGGGCGTTTTGAGGGGCGCGGGGAACTGCGCGAGCAACCACCCACCGGCCGGTGGTCCGGTACGAAACCGAACTGCCCCTTCGGGCCGGTGACGACCCGCGCCACCGTCGTGGCTGGCCGCGCAGTTCCCCGCGCCCCTCAAAACGCTCGCCCGGCGGGGCCGCGCAAAGCCGCTTGCCCGGCGGGGTAGCGCAAGTCGCTCGCCCCTGCGCGGTAGCGCGCAATGGTCGCCCGGCGGGGCAGCGCAAAGACGGTCGCCCGGTGGGGCAGCGCAAAGTCGCTCGGCCCCTGCGCGGTAGCGCGCAATGGTCGCCCGGTGGGGCAGCGCAAAGTCGCTCGGCCCCTGCGCGGTAGCGCGCAATGGTCGCCCGGCGCGGTAGCGCAAAACGGTCGGCCCCTGCGCGGTAGCGCAAAACGCTCGCCCGGCGGGGCCGCGCAAAGTCGCTCGCCAGCGCGGTAGCGCAAGCCGCTCGCCCCCTGCGCGGCAGCGCGCAACGCTAGCCCGGCGCGGCAGGCGCATCCTCCCGCGCCCCGGAGAAACGAGTGCCCGGCGCGGCAAGCGCATTCGCACCTGCGGTGTGGATGAATCGGCGCGCCCCCGGCGTTGAGGGGACGCAGCCCCCACGGCAGAAAGGCAGCCAGCCATGGCTCAGCTCTCGGACAACGCTCGTGCGCTCTTCGATGCGAAGACCTATGCCACCGTCGCCACCGTCGAGCCCGACGGGACGCCGCAGCTGTCGGTCGTCTGGGTGACGCGGGACGGCGACGACGTGCTTTTCTCCACCACCGGGGACCGCCGCAAGGCCCGCAACCTGGCGCGGAACCCACGGGTCACCGTCCTGGCGATGCCGGAGGGCAACCCCTTCGCGTACGTCGAGATCCGCGGCACCGCGAGCGTCACGGAGGACGAGGACCGCGGCTTCGTCGACTCCGTCAGCCGCAAGTACACCGGCGCCCCCTACAGCAACGACGGACCCGACACCGTGCGGCTCATCGTGCGGGTCACCCCGGAGCGCGTCGTCGAGCGGATCTGACGCGGCGACGTCTTGCGCCCGGCGGTCCGCGAAGGGCGCCGGGCCCACTACCCTTGAGGCGTGACTATTCGCCTGTACGACACAAACGCGCGCCAGGTACGTGACTTCGTCCCGCTCATGCCGGGCTGTGTCTCTATCTACCTGTGTGGCGCCACCGTGCAGGCGGCGCCACACATCGGCCACATCAGGTCGGGGCTCAACTTCGACATCATGCAGCGGTGGTTCCGCTACCGCGGCTACGACGTGACCTTCGTCCGCAACGTCACCGACATCGACGACAAGATCATCCGCAAGTCCGCGGAGCAGGATCGGCCCTGGTGGGCGATCGGCTACGAGAACGAGCGCGCCTTCTCCACCGGCTACGACGTGCTGGGCTGCATGCCGCCCACGTACGAGCCGCGGGCGACCGGGCACATCCCCGAGATGATCGAGATGATGCGCGGCCTCATCGAGGGCGGCCACGCCTACGTCGCCGACGGCAACGTGTACTTCGACGTGCGCTCCTACCCCCGCTACCTGGCGCTGTCCAACCAGGAGCTGGACAACCTCCGTCAGCCGGAGGGCGAGGGCGAGACCGGCAAGCGCGACCAGCGGGACTTCGCGATGTGGAAGGCCGCCAAGCCCGGCGAGCCGTCCTGGGAGACCCCGTGGGGCCGCGGCCGGCCCGGCTGGCACATCGAGTGCTCGGCCATGGCGCACAAGTACCTCGGCCAGGCCTTCGACATCCACGGCGGCGGCATCGACCTGATCTTCCCGCACCACGAGAACGAGATCGCGCAGGCCAAGGCGTACGGCGACGAGTTCGCGCGCTACTGGGTGCACAACGCGTGGATCACCATGAGCGGCGAGAAGATGAGCAAGTCGCTCGGCAATTCCGTGCTGGTCTCGGAGATGGTGCAGCGCTGGCGGCCGATCGTGCTGCGCTACTACCTGGGCACCCCGCACTACCGGTCGATGATCGAGTACAGCGAGGAGGCCCTGCGCGAGGCCGAGGCCGCGTTCGCGCGGATCGAAGGCTTCGTGCAGCGGGTGGTGGAGAAGGCCGGGCCGGTCGAGCCGGCCGGCGAGGTGCCGCCCGCCTTCGCCGAGGCGATGGACGACGACCTCGGGGTGCCGCAGGCGCTCGCCGTCGTGCACACCACCGTCCGGCAGGGCAACAGCGCGCTGACCGCCGACGACAAGGAGACGGCGGTCGCGCGTCTGGCCGAGGTCCGTGCGATGCTCGGAGTGCTGGGCCTGGATCCGCTGGACCCGCATTGGACGGGCGCCGACCGCGGGGAGGACCTGCACGGCGTCGTCGACTCGCTGGTCCGGCTGGTGCTGGAGCAGCGGCAGCAGGCGCGGTCCCGCAAGGACTACGCGACGGCCGACGCGATCCGCGACCAGCTGGTGCAGTCCGGTCTGGAGATCGAGGACACCCCGACCGGCTCGCGCTGGACGCTGCGCGGCTGACCGGAGACATGAGGGGGGTGCGGGCGTTCCGGCCCCCGCACCCCTCGCCGCTTTCCGGGCCCGCGCCCCCCGACGTGACGTAGACAGAAGAAGTGAGAGTCCCCATGGCCGGCAACAGCCAGCGCAGGAACCGCCGTACGAGCAACAAGAAGGGCGCGACGGTCGGCAGCGGCGGGCAGCGCCGCAAGGGCCTGGAGGGCAGGGGGCCCACCCCGCCCGCCGAGATGCGTCCGGGCCACAAGAAGAGCCGGGTCGCCGCCGCCCAGGCCCGCAAGAGCGCGGGCCGCCAGCAGCGCCCGATGGGGCGCGGCGGCCGGTCGGCGTCCGAGCTGGTCGTGGGCCGCAACCCGGTCGTCGAGGCGCTGCGCGCGGACATCCCGGCCACGGCCGTCTACGTCCAGCAGTTCATCGACAACGACGACCGGGTGCGCGAGGCGCTGCGGCTGTCCACCGACCGCGGGGTGCCGCTCATGGAGGCGCCCAAGGCCGAGCTGGACCGGATGACGTCCGGGCTGAACCACCAGGGCATCGCCCTGCAGATCCCGCCGTACGAGTACGCGCACCCCGAGGACCTCGTGGCCGACGCCGCCGACAGGGGCGAGGACGCGCTGATCGTCGCCCTCGACGGGGTGACCGACCCGCGCAACCTCGGCGCCGTCGTCCGCTCGGTCGCCGCCTTCGGCGGGCACGGCGTCGTGGTGCCCGAGCGGCGGGCCGCCGGGATGACCGCGGGTGCGTGGAAGACGTCGGCCGGCACCGCTGCCCGCGTCCCCGTCGCCCGCGCGACCAACCTGACCCGCGCCCTGGAGGCGTACAAGAAGGCGGGCCTGACCGTCGTCGGCCTCGCGGCGGACGGCGACGTCGAGCTGTACGACCTGGAGGCGCTGGACGGGCCGGTCGTGATCGTCGCGGGCAGCGAGGGCAAGGGCCTGTCGCGGCTGGTCGGCGAGACGTGCGACCTGCTGGTGCGCATCCCGATGCCGGGCGGCGCGGCCGAGTCGCTGAACGCCGGCGTGGCCGCGGGTGTGGTGCTCTACGAGGCAGCCCGGCGCCGCTCGTGACCCGCCCGGGGCAGGTGCGGGAGGGCATCATACGGGTCCGGTGCGATTGACGCGTCTCGGACACCGAGGGCGGTGTCCGGCAGTGTCCTAAAGGACCGTCACTCGGTTAGATGAGCGTGGACACCAGAACACCCCGCCCCTCCCCGGGGGGAGGGACGCCCGATTCCGACGGGCCGCCCTTCACCATGGCCCGCGTGCCGAGCGACCCCGCCCAGGTCATCGTCACTCACGCGAGCTTCCGTGTGCAGCTGGGAAGGACGTCCGCGCGCTCCCTCGCGCGCGCGTCCCACGGTCACGGCACGACCGCGCAGCCGCACACCGGCGGCCGCCGCAGGCTCGCCCCGGTGGTGTGGTCCGAGCCCGGCGACGCGCTGGCCGGCGAGCTGTTCCAGACGGTGCGCGGCGCCGGGTCCCCGGACGGTTCCGCGGGCGCGACCACGCAGGTGCTGCCGCGGATCGGCGAGACGCTCGTGCCGCCCGTCCCGCCCACCGTCGTCGGCCCCCGCAACGGCGAGGCCCCGACCACGGGCCTGCTCGGCGGCGTACGCCCGGCCCGCGGCGCCTTCGACGATCGGCCGCCGGTCGCCAGCTACGACGCGGACGCGGACTACGGCGAGGAGGACGACGACCTCTACGAGACCGCGCCCCGGCGGGAGCGGCCCGTGCCCAAGGGCGGCGACTTCGTCAAGCACGCCTGGTACCCCGGCCGCCGGATGAACCTCGGCATCGTGCTGCTGCCGCTGCGCATCTTCCTCGGCTTCGTGTCGATCTACGCGGGCATGGGCAAGCTGTGCGACCGCGTCTACTTCGACGGCGGCAAGCGTGGCTCCATGGTCACCTGGCTCAACTCGCTGCACCCCTGGGGCGCCGCCGAGCCGCTGCGCGACGCCGCCCTCAACCACCCGGTGGGCGCGGGCCTTTCCATCGCCTTCCTCCAGGTCGTGGTGGGCGTGCTGACCGTCTTCGGGCTGTGGCAGCGGGTCGCCGCGGTCTTCGGAGCGGCCCTGTCCGTCGCGCTGCTGGTCACCGTGAGCTGGCGCACCGTCCCCGTCTACGACGCCCCCGACTTCATTTACCTCGCCGCGTGGAGCCCGCTGATCATCGCCGGCGCCCCCGTCTACTCCGTCGACGGCAAGCTCGCCGCCGACGCCTGGCGCCGGCTCGGCCCGCGTGTCGGCCTGTGGGGGCTGCGCCAGTACGTGCTGCGCCGCGGTGTGGTGCTGGGCACGCTCATCGTGGGGTGCGCGCTGCTGATCGGCTCCGTGCTGGGCGCGGCGGTACGGGCCGGCAGCACGCCGGGCACGCACCGGTACGGGCCCGCCGCGCCGCCGGTCAACGAGCTGCCGGGACAGCCGCTGCCCGAGGTCTCGGGGGGCGACGACGGGTCCGTGCCGGGGAGCGGGGCGCCCACGCAGCCGGCGCAGGAGCGGGAGAAGCCGCAGCCCTCGGCCTCGACGCCGCCGGCCGACGGGACGGAGGACGGTGCCTCCGCCACGCGCACGCCGGGGAGCGGCTCGCACACCCCGGGCGGCGCGCGGAGGTCGGGCGGTACGTCCGGCGGGTCGAGCGGCGATTCGTCCGGCGGCTCGGGCGGTACGTCGCAGCCCCCCGCCCCGCCGACCCGTGCGGCCCCGCCTCCGCCGCCCGCCCCGCGGCCCACGCAGGGCGGCGCGATCGGCGGACTGCTGGGCGCGGCGCTGCTGGGCGCCCCGGCCCAGCCGACGCCGACTGCCTGAGGCCGCGCACGTCCTGAGACAGCGCACGCATCTGAGCCCGCGTGGTCCCCGAGGGGGCCCGCGGGCTCAGTTGCGTGGGCCTCGCGGTCGGCCCGCGGGCTCAGATCGCGGGCCCCGCGGCCAGCTCGCGGGCGGCCTCGCGGAGGTCCTTGGCGGTGTCGATGGCCCGCCAGTAGGCGCCCTGCGGGATCGGGTAGCCGGCCAGGCGCCGCTCGCGGGCCAGCCGCGGGAAGGTCGTGCGCTCGTGGTCGCCCAGGTCCGGCAGCATCGCGGTGAAGGACGGCGCGAAGACGTACACGCCCGCGTTGATCAGGAAGGGCGAGGGCGGCGCCTCGATGAAGTCCAGCACCTGCCCGAACTCGTTGGTCTCGACGGCGCCCCACGGGATGCGCGGCCGGGCGAGCGCGAGGGTCGCGACGGCGTCCCGCTCCTCGTGGAAGGCGGCCATGCCGCGCAGCGAGAAGCGGGTCCAGATGTCGCCGTTGGTGGCGTACCACGGCTCGTCGGTGCGCGGCAGCGACGCGGCCGCGTACTTCAGCCCGCCGCCGCGGCCCAGCGGCTCGCCCTCGACGACGGTTGTCACCTTCAGCGGCAGCGGTGCGCTCTCCAGCCACTCCTGGAGCACCTCCGCGAGGTGCCCGCACGACACGACGACGTCCGTGACCCCTTCCGCGGCCAGCCAGGCGAGCTGGTGGCCGATGATGGGCGTGCCCGTACCGGGGATCTCGACCATGGGCTTGGGCCGGTCGTCGGTGTAGGGCCGCAGCCTTGAGCCCTGGCCGCCGGCCAGGATGACGGCCTGGGTGACCGGGACGGTCTCGTGCGCGGTGGTGTCGTGCGTCATGCAGCGCACCTTATGCGAACGTCAACGAGCGCGTACGCCCGGCAACCCCCGCACCCTGCGGGGCTGCCGGCCGTACGCGCTCGTTGACGGCGCCCGGACCGGTCGGCGGGGGCGGTCAGCCCATGGCGGCGACACCGGTCGCGAACGCGGTGTCGCACACCGGCCGCGACCACGCCTGCGCGCGCCGCACCGAGCCGTCGTACTTCGCGACGGCGGCGCGGCCCAGCGAGCGGGCGATGGACACGCAGTACCGGGCGAGGGACGGCTGCTGGGCCATGGCGACCTGGAGGTCGGTCAGCGCGGCCCCCGGGTCCTTCTGCTGGAGTTCGTCCAGCAGCCGGGCGCGCAGCGCCTCCTGCGGGGCTTTCGCCGCCTGGCCGGCGGCCGCTCCGTCCCGTGACGTGGCGGAGGCGGTCAGCACCTGGGCGTCGGAGGGGGAGCCGGCCCACGAGACGCGGGTGACGGCGAGTGTTCCCGACAGCACGAGAACCACCGGGAGGACGAGCGCGAATGTCTTGCCGAGACGGCGAGCTACCTGGTTCACGGTTCGGATCGTAGCGACTGGTGATGATTTGGCGACATTCAGTCACTCTTGCGGGGGAGTGAAATCGCCGGGCCGGGCGTTCGAAGGTTGACGAACGGGCCCGAACTGCCGCTTGTGCGGGTATCCGTCCGGTGCGCCTACGCCAACGGCCGGGCGGTGCGTACGGATACGCACCGCCCGGCCGTCACAGGCGCGGAACTCCCCCTGGGAGGGGGCGTCGTGTGATCAGTCGCTCAGGCGCTCGCCGGAGGAGGTCGCGAAGACGTGGGTCTCGCCACCGCGCGGCACGACGTGCAGCACGGAGCCCTTCTCCGGGATCTCGCGGCCGCCGACGCGGATGACGACGTCCTTGTCCTCGTTGCCGACCTTCGCCGAGCCGTAGACGTAGCCGTCGGCGCCGAGCTCCTCGACGACGTTGACGGTCACGGCGAGGCCCGCCGGGGCGTCCTTGGACAGCGACTTGGCCTCGCTGTCACCGCTGACGATGTCGAAGTGCTCGGGGCGGACACCGACGGTGACCGTGGTGTCGCCCTTGTCCGCCGCCGCCTGCACCGCGTCGCGCTCGACGTTGACCAGCGCGTTGCCGAAGCGCACGCCGCCGTCGACGATCGGGACCTCGATGAGGTTCATCGCCGGGGAGCCGATGAAGCCCGCGACGAAGAGGTTGGCCGGCTTGTCGTACATGTGGCGCGGGGTGTCGACCTGCTGCAGCAGACCGTCCTTGAGGACCGCGACGCGGTCGCCCATCGTCATGGCCTCGGTCTGGTCGTGGGTGACGTAGACCGTGGTGACGCCCAGGCGGCGCTGCAGGCTGGCGATCTGGGTACGGGTCTGGACACGGAGCTTGGCGTCGAGGTTCGACAGCGGCTCGTCCATGAGGAAGACCTGCGGCTCACGCACGATGGCGCGGCCCATCGCGACACGCTGGCGCTGACCGCCGGAGAGCGCCTTCGGCTTGCGGGCCAGGTAGTCGGTGAGGTCCAGGATCTTGGCGGCTTCCTCGACCCGCTTGCGGATCTCGGCCTTGTTGACGCCGGCGATCTTGAGCGCGAAGCCCATGTTGTCGGCGACGGTCATGTGCGGGTACAGCGCGTAGTTCTGGAACACCATCGCGATGTCGCGGTCCTTGGGCGGCAGGTGCGTGACGTCACGCTCGCCGATCCGGATCGCGCCGGCGTTCACGTCCTCCAGCCCCGCGAGCATGCGGAGCGAGGTCGACTTGCCGCAGCCGGACGGGCCGACGAGGACCAGGAACTCGCCGTCCCCGACCTCGATGTCCAGGCCGTCGACGGCGGGCTTGTCGCCACCCGGGTAGATCCGGGTCGCCTTGTCGAACGTCACAGTAGCCATGGTTGTACGCAATCCCTTCACCGGCAGGAACGTGCCGGACGATCCGAGTAAAGGAAGCAGATTTTTCGGTGCCGCTTCGATGGTCGAGCCCGGTGGTACGCGGACTCCCCGGTGACGCTACCTGCACGTTCCACCTTTTGTCACCAGGCCCCGGGCGCCTTTTTCGTCACCCCCGGACGCAGAAGGAGGCCCCGCCCGCGTGGGGCGGAACCTCCTGTACGAGCCCCCGGTCGGATTCGAACCGACGACCCCCTGTTTACAAGACAGGTGCTCTGGCCGACTGAGCTACAAGGGCGGGCGGGCCTGGCGGCGCACACCCGTACTCTAGCGCCTCGGTCCGGCCGGGGCCCGGGGATTGCGGCCGGGGCGGCCCGTCAGGGCAGACGCCGCACCGCGGAGACGCGGTGCAGGTGGACCAGGACGTCGAAGGCGTCGGGCAGCGACGCGACGGCGAGGTGCTCGGCCGCGTCGCGGGCCGGGGTGTAGACGCCGCTGATGACCCGGGCCGTCGCGGGGCCCGACCACGCCCGGCGCTCGTGCGGCGCGCGCAGGTCGAGCCAGTGCGCGGGGCTGCCGGGGGCCGCGGCGGACAGCCGGGCGTCGAGCCGTTCCGGGGCCGGGGCGGGGACCTCGGCGACACCGAGGTCCCCGTGGTGGAAGCCGATCGCCACCGACACGTAGCCGGCGCCGTACCGCTCGCGCAGGGCGCTGCCGACGGTGGGCTCGGGTCCCCGCTCGGGGGCCGTGCCGAGGGTGACCGGGGCGGCGGAGGTGTGCGCGATGCCGTCCCAGTAGGCGACGCGGCGCCCGGTGCGGCGCTGCCGTTCCGCGATCGCCGCGGCCCAGGCGGCGGCGTCGCCCGCGTAGTTGCCGCGGCCGGCGACGCTGCGCTCGTGGAAGTCGGCGATCAGCCGCATGCGGGCGGCGGCCTCCTTTCCGGCCTCCTTCTCTGGCTCGTCCGCGGGCTCGTCGGCGGGCCCGTCCGCTGTCAGGTCCGTGACGAGCGCGAGGGCGTCGCGGGCGTGCTCGGCGAAGGGGCGGCCGGGGTGCAGGCCGCGGGCGCGCTGCACGTGCTCGTCGATGTCGTGGGCGGTACGGATCGGCTCCAGGTGGGCTGCCAGTTCGGTCAGCCGCCCCGGGGCGGTGCGGCTGACGTGGCCGAGTACGGCGTCGTAGTCGGCCGGGCCCGCCTGGACCGGCTTGACGCCGAAGATGCGGACGGGGTCGTCGGGGTGGGCCCGGTTGAAGCCGCGGATCCATTCCAGGGCCGCCGCGGTCTCGGCGGTGCGCCAGGGCCGCCAGGCGCCGTCCAGCGCGCTCGCGGCGGTGCCCGGCCCGCCGTTCGCGTACGCGTCGAGCCGCGCGCCGGCGGCCGCGTCGTCCTGGACGGCCAGCTCGCGGAAGCCGTGCTCGCCGGCCAGGCGGCGGAAGAGCAGGTCGCGGAGGGCCGAGGTGTCATGGGCGAAGCGGGTGGACTCGCCGAGCCCGGCGACGCGGGGAGCGCCGGACGCGACGGCGGCGGCCAGCGCGTCCAGCTCCGCGGGGGAGAGGGTTTCCGTTGTCGTACGGCCGGGGTCGGCGGCGGTCACGCGGGCACCCCCTCGCGGAGCGGCTCCAGCGCCCGGGACCAGGCCAGGACGTCGTCCAGCAGGGCGCCGAGCGGGCCGTGGGCGTGCGGGTCGGCGGCGACCCCGGCTGCGACGGCGGGCGCGGCGGGGTCGGGGGCGGTGAAGTCGTCCCGGAGGGACAGCGCGACCTGGGAGCGGACGGTGGCGACCCGCAGCTCGGCCAGGACCAGCCGCAGGTGCTCGGCCGCGCGCGTGCCGCCCTGCACGCCGTAGCTGACCACACCGGCGGCCTTGTCGTTCCACTCGGCGTACAGGAAGTCCAGGGCGTTCTTCAGTGCACCGGAGACGGAGTGGTTGTACTCGGGGGTGACGAACACGAAGCCGTCGAGGCGGGCGATCGCCTCGGCCCAGCGCCGGGTGTGCGGGTGGGCGTACCGGCCGGCCATGGCGGGCAGCTCCTCGTCGAGCAGCGGCAGGCCGAAGCCGGCGAGGTCGACGATCTCGAAGTCCACCCCGGGGTGGCGGCGGGCGGCCGCGGCGGCGACCCACTCCGCGACGGCGTGCCCGCGGCGGCCCGGGCGGGTGGTGCCGACG
This sequence comes from Streptomyces sp. NRRL F-5123, assembly GCF_000721495.1. Lineage (GTDB taxonomy): Bacteria > Actinomycetota > Actinomycetes > Streptomycetales > Streptomycetaceae > Actinacidiphila. The sequence goes on along the minus strand of NZ_JOHY01000078.1, from coordinate 28,763 downwards.
ATGATGCCGATCCTGGTCATGGCGGGGCTCCTCAGCGGAGGGATGGTGTTGCACCGATCGGTGTAGACGCTACATCGATTGCCGCATTAATTGCAACGATCGGTGTAATCGATGCTGCGGGTGGAGTAGCCTCGGCGGCGTGACGGAGAAGAAGAGTTCGAGTGCGGCGGAGGACGGCTCCGCCGGATCCGCGGGTGGGGCGGTGACCAGGAGGAAGCCGGCCGGGCAGCCCGACAAGCGGCGGGCGATCGTGGCGGGCGCGCTGACGCTGTTCGCCCGCGACGGCTACACGCGGGCGAGCCTGGACGCGATCGCCGCGGAGGCGGGCGTGTCCAACCGCACCATCTACAACCACTTCACGGACAAGGCCGAGCTTTTCCGGACGGTCATCCAGGAGAGCACACGGCGCGCCGCCGACACGATGATCGACTTCATCGACCGCCACCTGGGCAAGGTCGCCGACCTCGAACAGGACCTCACCGAATTCGGGCTGGCCTGGCTCGGCGTGCTCTCCTCCGACCTCGCCCCGCACTTCGCCCTCGTCCGCCAGGTCCGCGCCGAGACCGAGCACATCCCGCCCGCCGCGCTGGACCTCTGGCTCGAGACCGGGCCCCTCCGCACCCGCCGCGCCCTCGCCGACCGCCTGAGCGCCCTCGCCATCCGCGGCGACCTGACGATCGACGACCCCCTGCGTGCGGCCGGCCACCTCATGCTGCTCGTCTCCGCCGACAACTTCACCGACCACACGGACCTGGCCGACCCCGCCGCCTGCCGCGCGATGGTCACCGCCGGGGTGCGGTGCTTCCTCCACGGCTACGCCCCGCGCTCGGCGGGCTGACCCGCCCCGCGCCCGTCAGGCGCGGGGGTCCGCGCACAGGGCCGTCTCGACGGCGGCCCGCATGTCGTCGTCCTGCGCGTCCGTGCCGCCCGGGTCGACGTTCACCATGACGGTGGCCTGGCGGCCGTCGGCGGTGGCGCCGCCCGCGGTCTCGTAGCCGAAGATGTCGCCGCCGTGGCCCCAGTAGGTGCCGCCGCAGGGCAGCGTCCGGCGCTCCAGGCCGAGGCCGTACGCGCGGCCGGCGTCCCCGGTGGCGCGGACCGCCGTCATCTCCGCCAGCTGCGCGGGCCGCAGAAGACGGCCGCCCAGCAGCGCGGCCAGGAAGCGGTCGAGATCGCCCGCGCTGGAGATCATCGCGCCGGACGCGCCCGCGACCGACGGGTTGATCGCGGTGGCGTCCAGCAGCGGGGCGTCCGCGCCGGGCCGCACGTAGCCGCGCGGGTGCGGGCCGGGGATCGCCGAGGCGTCGTCCGGCACGGAGGTCGCGGTCAGGCCGAGCGGGGCGATGATGCGGCGGCGGATCTCCTCGCCGTAGGGGTGGCCGGTCACCTTCTCGATGATCATGCCGGCCAGCAGGTAGTTGGTGTTGGAGTAGTCCCAGCCGCCGCCGGGGGCCGGGAAGGCCGGAGGCTGGGCGAGGGCGAGGTCCACCAGGTCCCGGGTGTCGTGGTGGGCGAGCGGGTCGCTCAGGATGCTCAGCGGATCGAGGAAGTCGAGGTAGTCGGGCAGTCCGCTGGTGTGCTGGAGCAGTTGCCGTACGGTGATCACCCGCCCGTCGCCACCCGGGCCGCGGACCACGCCGGGCAGGTAGCGCTCCACCGGGGCGTCCAGCACCACGCGGTGCTCGCCCACGAGTTGCAGCACGACCGTCGCCACGAACGGCTTGGTCATGCTGCCGATCCGGAACGTGCTGTCGCCGCGCATCGGCGCCTGGGTCCGCACGTCCGCGACCCCGCTGGTGAGCACCGAGCGCCCGCGCCGGTCCCGCACCTCGACGAGGGCGCCGGGGCCGCCGTCGACGGTCGTCAGCCGCTGCAGGATCGCCCGCAGTTCGGCGTCCCCGGCGGCACGCCCGGACTGCGCGGCCGCCGTTCGGCCCGCCGGTGCGGCGGCCGCGGCGTTCGCCGGCAGCGTGCCCGCCACGATGCCGGCCGCCACGGCCAGTGCGAGGGCCCCACCCAGCGCGCGCCTGTGCGTGATCATGTCTTCTCCCCGTGTCCGTCCCGCCATGAGCCCGGCAACCACGGCGTGCGGCCACCGGTAGCGGGGGGCCGGAACCTCCCTCCCGCGCAGCTCACGATGCCCCAGCGGCACGGCCCGGGGCGCTGGGGCGGCCAACCGGAAAGGGGGTGGGGGTAACCCCCCGCGGGGCTCGTCCCCGCGGGCACCCGGCCGCGCGTCGCCGCCGCCCGGTCCGGCCGCGTGCGGCCGGTTACGCTGGGAGACCGCTCGGCTCGCTCCTGGGAGGCGCGGCAGTATGGACCCGCAGCGTTTCGCACTGCTCGAAGAGGCCCGCCGGAATCTGCCGGAGGGGTTCAAGGCGGAGATCTCCGGCGACACCATCGTCATGATGGTGGGCCCGTCCGGGATCCATCAGCGCAATCTCCTCGTGGTGCGGCGGCAGTTCGACGCGCACTGCCCGGCTGACCTGGTGCCGAGCGAGAACACGGACCTCGTGTCGCCCGGTGTGGGGAAGAGCCGCAATCCCGATCTGACCTATCTGCCGGCGGAGGTCCTGGAGACCACGGACAACCAGGTGCCCGCCGAGGCCGCGATCGTCGCGGTCGAGCTGGTGTCGCCGTCGAATCCGGAGAACGACTGGGTGGGCAAGGTCAGGGACTATCCGGTGATGGGGATTCCGCTGTATCTCGTGGTCGACGCCCGGCTCAAGACCGTCACCCTCTTCAGCCTTCCCGGCGGCGGGAAGTACCACCGCCGGGAGGACGCCGACTTCGGTGAGGGGCTTCGTATTCCGGAGCCCTTCGGGTTCGGGCTGGAGACGGCGGGGCTGCTGCCCTGCGCATGAGGCGGTGCGGCTCGCCCTGCTGGTCGACGCGGCATTCGCCGTCCTGCGCGCGGCGCCGGTCAGCGGCTGACCGGCGTCTGCGGCACGGCCGGGGAGGGGTAGGGGCTGAGCATCGTGCCCGTGTAGCCCTCGACCGGGGCGGCGAGGTGCTGGGGGAGTGCGGTCAGGAAGGCGCGCAGCAGGGGGGTCGCGTTGTGGCGGTCGAGGTCGGCCTGCGAGCGCCAGACCTCATAGAGGAAGAAGCGGCCGTCGTCCTGGGTGTGCAGGTGGTATTCGAGGCTGCCCGCGTGTGTGCGGGACGGCTCGACGAGATCCCGCAGGAGCCGGCCGAGGGTGTCGTGGTGGCCGGGCTTCGGGGTGAGGAATCCGTAGAGGGAGACGGGGACTTGGGCGTTCGCTGAGGTCGTCATGCGGCCACCGTAGAATGTGCCATCAGTGTGAGGTTCAAGCCGCGGTGCCGTGAGGTGGGTCACATGAGGATCGGCGAGCTCTCCCGTGAGACGGGCGTGGCCGTACGCCTGCTGCGCTATTACGAGGAGCAGGGCCTGCTCGCCTCCCGCCGCAGCAGCGGCGGGCACCGGCACTACGGCCCCGAGGCCCCCGCCGCCGTGGCCCGGGTCCGTACGCTGCTCGCCGCCGGGCTGCCCACCCGCGTCATCCGCGACCTCATGCCGTGCTTCGCGGGCGACGGCACCGAGGTCCAGGCGTGCGTCCTGGACCACCTCCGCGACCAGCTCACCGCCATGGACTCCCGCATCGACGACCTCACCCGCGCCCGCGCCGCCCTCGGCGGCATCCTCGACGCCTCGGCCCGCGCGCTCGTCGGGTGACGCGGGGGGCGGGTCCGGCCTCGTAGTGGGCCCTACTCGGTCGATGCGGCAACGCAGCGAGGTGCCGTGCCGGGCGTCGCAAGCCGGTGAACCCTCCCGGTCACAGCACTAGGTGTTCCGGCGCGGGCCCGCCGCCACGCGGGCGTTGACGCCGCCGGTGCCGTTGGCGCACGGGCTGCGCGGAAGCCTGCCGTCCGCTGCCCCGCGAAAGGCGGCCCCCCTCGCGCCCGCCCCGCCCGCGCCGCGGGCGGACCGGGGCCGGGCCGCTGCGGCGCCACCGGGGCGGCGGGTGCCGGTGCGCCTAGAATGTCCGCAGGTAAGGGGGCACGATGCCGACGTTCGGGCTGCTGGGGCCGCTGCTGGTGCACGACGGGACGCAGGAGCGGGCGGTCGGCGGCCACAAGGTCCGCATCCTGCTCGCCGCACTCCTGCTGGCGGCCAACCGGACGGTGTCGAAGGACGCGCTCAAGGAGGCGCTGTGGGGCGCCCGCCCGCCGGCCACCGCCGACGCCTCCCTCTTCAACCATCTGACGCGGCTGCGGCGGCAGCTCGCCTTCCTCGGCGAGGAGCCGCAGCGCATCACCGCGGTGCCGCACGGCTACCGGCTGCACGTCGCCGAGGGCGAGTTCGACGTCGAGGTCTTCCAGGGGCACGTGGACGCCGCCCGCGCCGCGCACCTGCGGCAAGACTGGGACGCGGCGGCGGAGCAGAGCGCCGCGGCGCTCGCCCTGTGGCGCGGCGGGCCGCTCGCCGACCTCCCCGAATTCGCCGACGCGGAACCGCAGTTGCCGGTGGTGCGGCAACTGGCCGAGGCCCGGCTGCAGGCGCTGGAGTGGGGCTTCGACGCGCAGCTCGCGCTGGGCCGCCGCTCCGAACTCATCGGCCGGCTCACGGCACTTGCCGCCGAGCACCCGCTCCGCGAGGCCTTCCACCGGCAGTTGATGCTGGCGCTGCACGGCGCCCACCGGCAGGCGGAGGCGCTGGAGGTGTACGCGCGGCTGCGGGCCACGCTCGCCGAGGAGTTGGGCGTCGACCCGTCGGCGGCGGTACGGGCGGCGTACCAGGAGGTGCTGGCCGCGGACGCCCCCGCGGACGTACCCCCGCCCGTACCGGCGCGGGAGCCCGCGGAGCCGCCCGCCCCCGCTTTCCGGCCGCTGCACCAACTCCCGGCCGACGCGGGCCTGTTCACCGGGCGGGACGCCGAGGTCGCCCGCCTCACCGCGCTGCTGCGCCCCGGCGCCGCCCCCGGCGGGGACGCTCCCGGCAGGGCACCCCGCCCGGTCGTCGTCTCGGGAATGGGCGGCGTCGGCAAGACCGCGCTCACCGTCCACGTCGCGCACCTGCTGCACGCGGACTACCCCGACGGGCAGCTCTACGCCGACCTGCGCGGATTCGGCCCCGGCGGCCGCCGCAGCCCGCGCGACCTGCTCGTCCGCTTCCTGTCCGACCTGGGGGTGCGCGAGGAGTCGCTGCCCGGCGACATGGACGACTGCGCCGCGCTCTTCCGCACGGTCCTCGCCCACCGCCGGATGCTGCTGGTGCTGGACAACGCGCGGGACGCCGCGCAGGTCCTGCCGCTGCTGCCGGGCAGCGGCGGCTGCGCGGTCGTGGTCACCAGCCGGCACACCCTCACCGACCTGCCGGCCGCGGTGCTGCTGCCGCTGGCGCCGCTCACCTCCGCCGACCAGGAGGTGCTGCTGGCCGCGCTGTGCGGGAGCGAGCGCGTCCTGGAGGAGCCGGAGGCCGCCGCCGAGATCCTGGCGCGGTGCGGCGGGCTGCCGCTCGCGCTCAGCGTCGTCGGCGGGCGGCTCGCCTCCCGGCCCGGCTGGCCGCTGTCGCTGCTCGCCCGCCGGCTGTCGTCCGGCACCGGGCGGCTGCCCGAACTGACCGTCGGCAGCCTGGACGTCGAGGCCACGATCGGCATGAGCTACGTCGCGATGCGCGACAGCGACCTGCCGCCCGAGCGGGCCGTCGCCCGCGCCTTCCGCCTGCTGGGCGTCTGGCCCGAGCACGAGGTGACCCCGCACTCGGCCGCCGCGCTGCTCGCCCTGCCCGTCCGCGACACCGCCCGGCTGCTGGACCAGCTCACCGACGTCCACCTCCTGCAGAGCCCGGCGCCCGAGCGGTACGGCATGCACGACCTGCTCGGCGAGTACGCGGCCGAGCGGCTGCGTGCGGAGGAGCCCGCCGAGTCGCGCACGCGGGCCGAACTGCGGCTGCTCACCTGGTACGTGGCGGCGGTGGAGAGCGCCTCGGCGATATCCGTCGGCGAGACGCAGCCGCCCCCGCCGCTGCCCGGACCGCCCACCGCGCTGCCGCCGCCCTTCGCCGACGCGCACGAGGCGCTCGCCTGGTACGTCCGCGAACTCCCCGCGATCCAGCACGCGATCACCCGGGCGGGCGCCCTCGGCCGCTCCGACATCGCCTGGCGGCTGGCCGTCGGCCTCTTCGGCTACGGCGACACCTACTGGTGGACGGGCATCTGGGACGCGGCACTGCGCAGCGCGCTGGACATCGCCGTCGCGCAGGGCGACACGGTGGGACAGGCCTGGCTCTACCGGCGGATCGCCGTCGCGCACGGCATGGCCTACCGCAACGAGGAGTGCCTGGAGAACCTCGGCATCGCCCTCGAACTCTTCGAGCAGGCCGGGGACATCACCGCCCAGGCGTCCATCCTCGGCAACCTCTCCGCGCTGCACGTCCAGGCCGGACGGGCCGGGCCCGGGCTCGCGTACGCGCTGCGCTCCCAGGAGCTCTACCGGGAGGTGGACGTGCCCGGCAGCGAGTCCCTGGTCCTGGGCCGGATCGCCGACGCGCTCCAGCTCGCCGGCGACTACGCCGGGGCCGTCGAACACCAGCGCCGCCGCCTGGGGCTGCTGCGCGCGCTGGGCCGGCCGACCGCGCTGGCGACCCTGCTGACGAACTACGGCGCCGCGCTCCAGCACCTCGGCGAGCGGGCCGAGGCCTTCGCCGCGCTCGACGAAGCCCTCGCCATCCGGCGGCAGTTGGGCGACCACGGCGGCGAGGCCGACTGCCTGGCCACGACCGCCCGCGTCCACCACCACTTCGGCGAGTGGGAGGCCGCCCGCGAGTGCTGGCAGGCCTGCCTCGACCTGGCCCGCTTCCACCTCCTGCCGCAGCGCGAGCAGGAGTGCCTGGCGGGGCTCGCCGCACTGGAGGACGCCTGCGCGGCGGGCGACCTCCGGTGAAGGCCGCCGCCCGCCGCACCTGCGCACCACCCCGCGAGGCCCATCTCGCGGGGGTGTGACCGCGGACCGCGCGATCCGCAGACCTGTGGGCCGGTGGGCGCCCGGACAGGCGCGCCCACCGGCGGGGTCCCCCGGTGCTTCCCCTGGTGCTTCCCGGGTGCGGGCGGCCCCGGGCCTGCCCCGTGATCAGGCCCCGGCCCGTCCGCACCCGTGGTGTGTGGACGGGAAGAGGCTAGGAAGCGGCGGCAACAAACCACCAACGGTTCACCAACGGGCCCGGTCCCGGAGGGCTCCGGCACCGCCTTGCCCGCGGTGCGGGCGGTCAGATCCTGATGACCGTCGCACCCGGGCCGCACAGCGCGGTCAGGTCTTCGGGGTCGGACGTGAGGATCGTGACGGGCGCGGGTGCCGCGAGGGCGGTCGCACTCAGCATGGCGTCGATCGCGTACTTGTGGCCGTGCAGGCCGGCATCTGCCAGGAGCATGGCGGCACGGCGGGCGGTCGGCTCCGTGACAGGCTCCACGACCAGGCGGGACAGCGTCCATTGCAGTGCGGGCCGGTTGATCCGCGGGTGGACCACTTCGACCAGGGTGGCCGCGGAGGTGATCACGCGCAGGTCGTCGGCGCGCGCGAGGGTGAGCCAGGCGGTCACCGTCCGGTCCCGCAGGACGGCCTTCGCGAGCCCCTCGCTGTCGAGCACCAGGGTGCCGCCCCCGGGCGGAATACGTCAGGCCGGGCTCTTCTCCCCGCCGGTGTGCGGCGCGCGTGCCTGGTGGAGCTGATCGCGCAGGGCCTGCACCTCCTCGTGGGTGACGGGGCCGTGCTCCGCCTCCGCCACCTGGACGATTTCGTTGAGGTTGTCCCGCTCGATCTGCCGGGCGACGGCGGCGGCGACGTAGGCGGACAGGCCGGAGGGGCCGCTGCGGGCCCGGGCGGCCTCGGCGATGTCCCGGGGCATCGTGATCGAATACCTGCGGGTGGACCTGCTCACGCTCCTCAAGCTACCGCGGATGCCCCCGCGGGGTGCCGCGGCGTGGGGCCCGCGCCGGTGCCGCCTGCTGCCGGGCCAGGGCCCGCGGGTCCGCACGCGGCGGCCGCGGATCCCGCCGTCAGGCCGCCGGCTGCCAGGTGAAGCCGTCCGGGTCGGTGAAGGCGCCGGTGCCGGACGCGGCGATCGTCAGCCCGTGGGGGCCGTCGCCCTCCGGCGGCACCCCGGCGTCCTTCGCCAGTGCGCGGCGGCCGTACAGCGCGAGCTTGATCCCGCTGCCGGGGGTCGCGAACTCGACGTACTTGCGGCCGAAGCTCTTGCCGACCGTGAGCCCCTGCTCCACGTAGAAGCGCTTGGTCGCGAGCACGTCCGTGGCGCCGAGCAGCAGCACCACCTCGTCGACCGTCCGGCTGTCGGGTGCGGTGTCCTTCTTCGCCGACGTCGCGACCTTCCACAGCGCCCCGTCCGGCGCCCGCACCACCCCGCCGTACCCCCACAGCGACTTCGTCACGGGCTTGACCTCCGACGCCCCCGCGTCGACCGCCGCCCCGACCAGCCCCCGCACGATCGACGGCTGCGCCACCACGAGCGACAGCGTGTAGCCGCGAAAGCCGCTCCCGGCCCCCTCATCCGCGGCCCGTACCCGGACCCGGTCCCCGAGCCCGAAGGCCCGCTCGTAGAACCGCTCGGCGCCCGCCGGGTCCGCGGCGTCGAGAATGACAGCTTCGATGGAGTTCATGCTTCGACCGTAACCACGCCCCCCACCTGCGCGCTTCTCGAAACCTGACCGGTCGGGGGCGCGACCGTGCGTGGCGGGCGTGTCACAGGAATGTCTTGATCGCGCCCGTCCGCGAACGGCCCGGGGCGCCGGGCGCGTCCGTGCGGGGGAGTGCCGGCCCGAGGTGGGCGGGCCCGTCGATGTCACGGAGAAGCCATGCGCAGCTGGAGAATGCCGGTCGTCGTCCTCGTCGCCGTGGTGGCCGCGGGGACGCTCGCCGGATGCCAGAGCGGTACGAGCCACGGCACGCACAAGTCGAAGAAGTCGCGGTCGCGGTCGATGTCGCACTACGGCTCCTCCGGGTCGTCGACCGGCCGGTCGACCGCGCAGCCCGCGGCGAGCACGGCGTCGGCCTCGGCGTCGGGCGCGCCGTGCCGCGCCACGCAGCTGTCCGGCAGCGCGCACGGCGCCGGGAGCGGGGCGGCGGTCGTCGTGCTGCGCAACACCGGGACGAGCGCCTGCACGATGTACGGCTTCCCCGGCGTGGACCTGAACGGCGAGGACGGCACGGTCAGCGCCGGGCGCAGCACCCTGGCGCCCGCCACGGTGCGGGTCGCGGCGGGCGGGACGGCGTCCTTCACGCTGCACTACAAGCCCAACGCGACCGGTGGCAGCGGCGTGACCTTCACGACCCTGAGCGTCACCCCGCCGGACACCACGGCCCAGCTCACCGTCCCGCTCACCGTCAACCTGGGCGCGGGCGAGACCTCCGACCCGGTCACCGTCGACCCCGTCATGAGCGCCTGACCCACCGGGGGGATGAGTACGCGCACTCATGCGGGCGGCCCCCGCCCGCAGTTGGGTGGAGGGCATGGACAACCACCCTGTCCCGTACGGCGGTCCGGACGAGGCCGAGTCCTGCCCCGGCCCCCCGGAACCGCGCCGCCGCGCCCCGGGCCCCTACGGCCCGGCCCCCCTGATCTCGACCCTGGTCACCTTCCCCCTCGCGGCCCTCGTCCGGCTCTACGCCGCCATGTCCGCGATGAGCGGCGACCCGCTCGACGGCCCCGAGGCCGAAGCCTTCGACCGCAGCTTCACCCACGGCTTCCACCTCCTCCAGACCGCCCTGTGCGCCGCGGCAGCCGTCCTCCTCACCAGCTGGCTCCTGCCGCCGCGCGAACGCCTCCGCCCCGCCCGCGCCCTCCTCGCCCTGGCCGCCCCCGTCCTCGTCGTCACGGGTTTCCTCGTCTTCCGCGGCACGGTGGACTGGCCGCGCTAGGCCGTGTCTGACAAATGGCGTCGTCCGCCCGCAGGGCGCCGCCAGCCAGACGGGATTTGTCAGACACGGCCTGGCGGGGGCGGCAGCGTGCACCGCCCCCGCCGACGGGGGCTACTCCCAGGGCCAGGCCGTGCTGCGACCGCGGGCCAGAAGGGCGATCATCGTGAAGAGCTTGTCGCTGAAACCGCCGATCTCGTAGCGGTGGGGGGTGCTGGTGTCGAGGGCTGCGGGGGCGTAACCGGCGGAGTTGACGCCGAAGAAGGGGGTCTGGGGCGGGACCGCGCGGGAGACGGTCAGGCCGCCGCTCCTGCCGGGGTGGCGGAAGGCCTGCATGTCGGAGAAGAGGACGACACGGTCGTGGCCGCGGTAGGCCGCCTGGAGGGCGGCCACCGTCTCCGTGCCGTGGCCGGCCTCGCCGACCCGCGCGCAGAACGCCTCGGCCTGCCGCAGCACCGAACCGCCCCTGGCCAGCGGGTGGGTGAACGTCCCCGTCGCGAAGCCCACGAGGTCGACGTCGCAGCCGCGGGCCGCGAGCGCGACCGCGAACAGTGCGCCGACGTCGACGTGCCGCACCGTGCTCTTCGCCGAGACCCGGGCCTCCATCGACCCGGACGTGTCGACGAGCACCAGCGTGCGGCCCGGCAGCGCCGGGATGTTGGCCGTCGCGGCGGTCAGTGCCTGCTCCAGGGCCTGGCCCCAGCGCAGCGACGGCGCCGCGCGGTACGCGGACAGGAAGCGGAACGGGAACTGCCGCGACCGGCGCACCTGCTCGGGGTCGGACAGCCGCGCCGCGACCGAGGCGGCGACGTCGTCGCCGACGCCCGCCTCGTCGAGGTTGCGCAGGTTGCGGGTCAGCGCCATGAGGCCCATGTGCGGGACGATCGCCGACCACGCGGCCGCGTCCATCGGACCGAGGCTCGACAGCTGCTCCCACGTCATCCCGGCCGTGCCGAGCCGCGCCGGGTCCGCGAGGAACCACGCGCGCCGCTCCGCCTCCGGCATCCCGGCCGCCGCCCGGTAGGCGTCCAGCACCGGCAGCCGGCCGGTCACCCGCACCTCGGGCCGCTTCCAGCGCCGGTCGGCGAGGTAGTCGAAGAGGTCGGCCTGCCACGGGCCCGCAGGGGTGGGCTTGGCCAGCGCGACGACGTCCGCCATCCGCCACGCGGACCCGGCGCCGTCGTACTTCAGCGCCGCGCGCTCGGTGTACAGGCGGGTCACCGCGTCGGCGACACCGCGCTGCACACCGCCGGGCAGCGTCACCTTGCCGGTGCGCGCCTTCCAGTACGCCACGAACTCCGCGGGCTCGTCGGCCCGCAGCATCGCGTCGGCGACCATCTTCCGTACGGGCACGGCCGGTTCGCGGCGCAGGCCGCCGGCGCGGCGGGCGAGCGCGGACTCGGCGGCCATCACGATCGCCGCCGAGCGCATGTTCATCTCGCCGCGCAGATACGGCACGAAGCGCGCGACCCAGTCGGGGTCGGCCTTCGTCGCGGCGTGCACGAGTTCGCGGAAACGGGTGTCGCGCTCGTCGCCGGACTCGTAGAAGGAGCCCTCGCCGACCATGTTCACCGCGGCGAAGAGGAACAGCTCGCTCTTCACGCTGCGCCGGAAAGCGGCGCCGCCCTCGAATGTCGTCGTGGCGCCGGTGGTGCCGAGGGGACTGGTGGGTGCGGAACGGGCGCGGGCGAACTTCGCCATCTCGGTTGCCTTTTCGAGAATGCGCGGTCCGACGGCTCGCGGGAATACGGGACTTCGCGCAGTGAAAGCGGAAATCCGGAATCCGCGGATCCGGTGGACCGGCTGGACGGAAATGTCCGGGCCGTCGGCGGAGGGACGACCTGCAAGGCGCCGCGAGTACCGGTCGCAAGAGCTACGTAGGTGCTCTGCCACTGAGCTACGGAGCCATGGGCGGCTCCGGCGGGATTCGAACCCGCGACCTCCCCATTAGAAGTGGAAGTATGCCCTCACTGCGCTTCGCGGCGCCTGTGCAGTTGTCGTGACCCCACCGTGCGCGGATGCGCCGGCCCGGCCGCGAGGCGACCGGATCGGGGCGCCGACCGGAGCCAGGAAGCAGGCGAGTGCAGGTCGTACGAGCTACCGAGCGACGGAGCCTGAAGGCTCCGGCGGGACTCGAACCCGCAACTGCTCAATACCAGGGAAGTAAGCCCGTACTGCGCTTCGCCTGCCACCTGAATCCGGTTGTCGACCCCGAAGGGTGCTGCGAGTACCCGTGAACCGGAGGCTGTTGCTATTCGATGGTTTCGAAGGAGCCCCCGGCCGCGCTTCGCGGCAGTCCTCACTGTAGGGCGGAAGGGCCGCGCCTCTCCAAGCCTTTTTCCGCGCCGCCAGGGGGACTTGGCATACTGGCCGTATGACGGCGGTGGCGGAGGGGGACGGGGGAGCGGCCCGCGCGGCGCGCACCCCGGGCGGTACGACGTGGCGCGCGGCGGTCCTGTTCGTCCTCGCCGTGGCGCTCATAGCCGGCGGGTCGGCCGGCGGCTCCGAACTTGTCGGCTACGACGTCCGGTTGGGCATGGTGGCCGCCTTCCCCGCGGCCGTCTGCGTCGGCGTCCCGACCCTGCTGTGGCTGCGCGCCCGCCAGGGCCACATCGCCGCCCCGCTGCTGGGCACGCTGCTCGCTGTCCTGTCGGGCGCCAACCTGCTGCACGACCACCGCTCGGTGTACGCCGGCCACGCGCTGCACCTGATCCGCTCCGGCTCGGCCGTTTACGAGGAGTCGCTCCTCGCGGTCGGCACGGTGGTCGCGCTGCTCGCGGTGGTCGCCGCGGCGGTCGACGGCCACCTGCACCCGCGCAAGGACTGAGCCCCCCGCCCCGCCCGGCGTGCTCCTGACGGCCGTCCTCGCGCCGGCGGCGCGCGTCCCGGCCGTGTGCCGTACGGCGAACGAGAGCGCTCGGGCTCTTCCGTACGCGCGTAGAATCCCGCATCATTGCGGTGTTCCACCTTGCACTGCCGGCACATCAGACGCATCCGGCCCAGCCCGGGGCAGGCCCGCACGAGGCACGAGACCGCTTCGCCCGCAAGCGCACCGCCAGGCATCCGCACGGAACGCACCGCGCCCGTACGGAACCGCACTCGTACGCGGAAACCGCACACGGCAGCACCCGCTCCACCGCACCCCTCCGCCGTACCCCCCCGGCACGTCACCGCAACGGCGCGGGCACGTAACCGACCTTGTCATGGGCATGCTTATTCGTCCTCGCGTACACCCATTCCCGCGCCGCCGGGATGCGCACACCCCCGTTGATCGCATTGTCATGCGCAGGTCACAAAGATCTGCGCCACCTCCGAAGGGAACGCGACATGGCCTGCGGATCGACCTACCTCTGGCGCGGTGAAGCCACCTGGTTCTGCTGCGGCAACGCCTGGGGCTCCTGCGGCAGCGCCGGCACCGGCGCCTGCGGCACCTGCCAGTCCAGCCAGCACATGGCGGCCTGGCCCAACCTCTCCGCCGCCTGCTACGACATCACCCGCCCCGACCTGTGCGGCGAGGGCATCCCGCGGCGCACCTGCGGCGCGACCATGAACGTCAAGCACCAGTGCTCCGGCGCGACCGTCTGCGTGACGCTCGCCGACTGCGGCCCGCGCACCAAGAGCTTCTGCGGCGAGGCCACCTGCTGCAACGGCACCTGCCGCACCAACCGGGTCATCGACCTGACGCCGTCCGCCTTCTCCGCGATCGGCAGCCTCAGCTCCGGCAAGCTCCCGGTCTACATCTACGAGTGACCGCGGCGCCCCCCGCCCCCGACTCCCCCCAGGAAAGGACGACATGAGCAACAGCCACGACAACGGCGGGCGCCACCTGGACCGCCGGCGCTTCCTGACCACGGCCGCGATCGGCGGCGCCACCATCGTCGGCGCCTCCGCCCTCGGCGGCCTCGACGCCGAGGCGGCCTTCGCCGAGCCGATGCCCTCGCTCGACGCCGCGATCCCGGCGGCCTTCGCCGAGGGCCGCGTCGTCGCCATCAACCGCAACGTCCTGGACGTCGCCGGCTCGCACGGCGAGCGCCACCTCGTCCAGCTCACCAACGCCACCAGCATCTGGAAGCTGCGCACCACCACCGCCGAGGCCATCGAGGCCGGCGACGGCCTCTACGCGCGGGGCGCCGCCATGCCCGACGGCACCATCGCCGCCGACGCGGTGTGGGTCAACATCGTCAACGTCTACGTCACCATCCGCGGCATCGCCAAGGACCGGCTGCACCTCAACCACGGCGGCAACGAGGTCGTCGGCCACATCGTGCCCGACACCACGACCGCCTCCTACCTCGGCGGCGCGCTCACCGCGGACCTGTCGCGTACCCGGATCGGGCAGGAGGCGCAGGTGCTCGGCGCCTGGCGGCCCGCGGACGGCCACATCGACATGGCCCGCGTCTCGCTCGGCCACTGACGGGAGGCGCGCCATGATTCCGCTGGTCTCCAACCTCGCGCCGCTGGTGTGCGCGGTGCTGCTGGTCATGACGGGCGCCGGCAAGGCGTTCGGCCGGCAGACCGCCCAACTGGCCGCGAACACCGTTCTGGTGCGGGTGCTGAACGACGGGCGCCGTGCCACGCTCGCGCTGCGGGCCGTCGGTGCGGTCGAACTCGCGCTGGCCGCCGCGCTGTTCGCGGCGCCCGACGCGGTGGCGCCGGGTGCCGCGACCGCCGCGCTCGGGGCCGGCTTCACCGGCTACCTGGCCTACGCCCGCGCCACCGCGCCGGAGTCGTCGTGCGGGTGCAGCGCCCGCGCGGAGGGCCCGATCGGGGTGCGCGCCTTCACCCGGGCCGGGCTGGTGGTGGCCGGCGGGGTCGTGGCCGCGACCGCCGACGCCCCGTGGTGGTCGCAAGCTGCCGACCGCCCGGCCGGCTCCGCGGGCGTCCTCGTGCTCGCCGCCGCGGTCCTCGCGGTGCTCGTCGCCGACCTCGACCGGACGCTGCGGGTGCCGCTGCGGCGGGCCGGGCTGCGGCTGTTCGGCCACCCGCTGCCGCCGGGCGGCGGCGCGGGCGACCGGGTGCCGGTCGCCGCGAGCGTCGAGCTGCTGGAGAACTCGCTGGCCTGGCAGTCGGCCATGCCGATCGTCCGCTCCGGCCTGCTCGACCACTGGGACGACGAGGGCTGGCGGGTGCTGCACTACACCGGCGCGTACCGGGACGCCCGCGGTTCGCACCCGGCGAGCGTGCTGTTCGCGCTGGACCTCACGCTCACCGTGGACTCCGCGCCGCACCCGGCGGTGCGCGTCTCGGTGATCGACGACGTGACCGGCGAGGTGGTCCCGTCCGCCGTGCCCACCCCTGTCCCAGGGCGGGCACCGCTCCCCATGGCCACCTGACCGGCCCGGCCCGCGCCCCCGCCCGGCAGCTGCCCGGCGGGGGCGCGGCGCGTCAGGTCCCGCCGTCTCAAGCCGCGTCGGCGGCCCGCGTGGTCGGCAGGAAGGTCACGATGCGGCGGCGCGGATCGTGCGCGGGGGAGGAGACGAGCGTGCGGACGTAACTCGGCGGGCCGCCCGCGGGCGGGACCAGCAGCCGCACCTGGCCGTCGTCGTGCAGCGCGACCCGGCTCGACGTGTGCACCCCCCGCCACAGCGCGGCGAGTTCGGGATCGGCGTCGTCGCGCCCGGCGATCTCCGCGACCACGGCCCGTAGTTCGGGGCTCCGCCGGGTCTCCGCCTCCAGCCGCAACTGCCGCAGGAACGGTGTGGCCCAGCCTGCCGCCCAGTCCCCGCACAACCGCCGCGCGTACGGGCTGAACAGCACGAAGCGCAGCAGGTTGGCGGGCGCCGGCTGCCCCGCTGCCAGGAACAGCCCCTGCCAGGCCGTGTTGCTCTCCTCGATGCGCCATCCCGCGTCCACCGCGAGCGCCGGCACCGGCAGCAGCCGCAGGTACGACGTCCAGCCGCTCACCGCCCCGGGGTCCGGGCGGCCGGGGCCGCGCGGCGGGAAGTCCCCGCTGGCGATGACCCACAGCTCGTCGCGCCGCTCCGCGTCCAGGCCCAGCGCCGTGGCGAGCGCGTCCAGCCGGTGCACCGGGATGCTCCGGACGCCGCTCTCCCAGCCCTGGTACAGCCGCGTCGACACACCCACGCAGCCGGCCACGTCGTGCTGGCTCAACGCGCCGTGCGCGCGGCGCGCCTGGCGGAGGAAGCCGTGGATGAGCGGCGGAGGACCCTCGCGGTGAGCCACCATGCGCATCTCCTCCGATCCCCGACTTCCGGCCACGGTGGGTGGCGGCACGTGCGCGGCACCGTGCGGCGACCGGCGCTCCGATGCTCCGCGCCGGCCGCGAGGGGTGTCAACCGGGGCCCTTCGCGGGGCAGATGACCAGCGGATCTGAGCATGGTTCGAGAAATGGCGGGAAGTGACACTCCGTCGGACCGGGCCGGTCCGGCCCGCCGAGCTGGGATTTTGTGCCGCGGGGCCGAATCCGCACACTTGCGCGGCCGTGTACGGCGGGTCTGTCCACATTGGTACGTGTCCCATTTTGGACAATGGATCGACGGGAAGGGTCAATTACCAGCTCACAGGCTTGCCGAGAGCTGACAGGGGAACAAAATGCCTGATCGGGAGGTGTGGATGCGTACGCCAGCGTTCGTGGCGGAAGGGGCGGCGCGTCGGGTACCAATTCTCCCGTTGGTACACACCACGGCCCGGCGACGGGGCGCGGGTGGTACCGGCGGAACCGCTTGCCGTGCCGCAGCACCCGCAAGGCCCGCTGGACCCGTCGCGCCCGTTGCACCCGCTGGACCGGCAACACCCGCAGTGCTCGCTGGACCGGCAACACCCGTAGTGCCCGCACCACTTGCAGGATCCCGCACCACCTCGCTCCCGGCTCCGGCCCCCGTGGCCGCGGCAGGGGTGCGCCGAAGGCCACCGGTCCGCGCTGTCCGGTTCGGGGGGGAGTCTTCGGCGAGTCGCGTGGGGGGCCGGCGTCTCCCGCCGGCCCCCCACCACGTCACGCGCTGCCGTCTCCTGGAGGTCGTCATGGCGTACGAGCCGCCCGCCGATGCGTCCGCGTCCGCGCCGCCCCCGCCGCGGGACCGGGTCGGCGTGACCGGCGCGGACCCCGCGGGCACACGCGGCCGCCTCACCGCCCTCGTCGCCGCCCTGCGCGCCACCGCCGAACGCGCCGCCGCCGCGGGCCCGGAGAACACGGCGATGGACTTCCCCGCGTCCGCCGAAGGCGGCGACTACGCGGCGCTGCTGGCCGCCTTCGCCGACCTCGACGAGCCGCGCGGCCCCCGCCCCGGCGCGGACGAGGCCGTCGCGACCGTGCTGGGCCTGGAGCGGGCCGTCGTCGACTTCTGCACCGACCTCGCGCTCGGCGACCGCCGCCGCGTCCACGGCCACGTGACCGGCGGGGCCGCCGAGGGCGTCCTCGGCGGGCTGCGGGCGGCGCGCCGCGCGCTGCCCGGCGCGCCGCTGTACGTCACCGCAGCCGCGCACCACGCCGCCCCCCGGCACGCCCACCGCCTCGGGCTGGACGTCGTCGAGGTCCGGCAGGGCGAGGACGGCGTGATGGACACCGCGGCGCTCGCCCAGCTCACGGCGGCCCGCCCCGGCGGCGCGATCGTGCTGGCCACCACCCACACCGCGGGCGGCACCGGCGGCGACGACCTGGCCGCGATACGGGCCGCCGCCACGCCCGCGGGGCCCGTCCACGTCCACGTCGAGGCCGGGCCCGCCGGCCTGACCGCGCCCTTCGGCGGCCGCGGCCCCGCCTGGGACCTGCGGGACGGCGCCGACAGCCTCTCCTTCACCGCGCACGGGCTGCTGGGCCTGCCCGTCCCCAGCGGGGTGCTGCTCACCGCGGGCGCCGTCCCGCCCGCCCGCGGCAACGGCGGCCGCACCCCCAACCCGCTGGCCACCGCGCTGCTGTGGGCCGCCCTGCGCGACCGCGGGTACGACGGGGTGCGCGCGCTCTCCCGCACCTGCTACGCGACCGCCGACTACGCCGCCGGGCACATCACCGCCGCCGGCTACCCCGCGGTGCCCACCGGGCACGGACTCACCGTCCGCTTCCCCCGCCCCGCCGCCGACGTGTGCGCCCGCTGGCGGCTCACCACCGCGGGCCCGTACGCCTGCCTGACCGCCCTCCCGCCCGTCACCCCCGCCCGCGTCGACGCCCTGTGCCGCGACCTCTTCGCCGGCGGCCCCCTCCCGACCGTCCCCTTCCCCCGCCCGGCCTCCGAACCCTGTACCGCCTGGGTGACCCGATGACCGCGCCGGCCGGCCACGCCGCACACACCCTCAGACCGGCGCCCGGCCCGGGCAGAGCCGGGCGCCGCCGCACCCGCACGCTTGGCGACGTGCGGGTGCGGGCCCACCCTTCACCGGCCCGGCAGACCCCGCGGCACCGCCGTCCCGCCCGCGCCGCCCGCCCAGGTCTCGGCGCCTGTCCCGGCCTTGTCGCCCGTCCCGCCTGCGCCGCCCGTCCCGCCTGTCCCGCCTGCGCCGCCCGTCCCGGCCTCGTCGGCCTCGCGACCGGCGCGGCTCCTTCCCCACGGGACGGCTGAACATGCCCACCCCTTACCCGTACGAGCCCCCGACGCCGGACGCGCACGCCTCCGGCGCCTCGCCATGGCTGCACGGGACCTGGTCCGGCGCCGGGTACGGCGACCAGGAGCCGGAGCCCGGCCCGTACGGCGGGCGGGAACCCGGGAGCGGGGGCGGGACGGGGGCGGAGTGGCTGGTGCCCGTCAGGGTGCCGGTCATCCCCGTCGCCACCACGCCGTGGACCGGGGACTGGTTCGGCGCCGGGCCCGCGGACGCCGCGCCCGTCACGCCGGTGAGCGTGGCCGTCCTGCCGGGCGGCACCGTCCACACCTGGGGAACCGTCATGTCGCAGGCGCGCGGCCTCACCGACGACACCCACCCGGCGTGGTCCGCGGCGGCCTGGCAGGCGCGCGAGACCGGCCGGGCCACGCACGTCGCCGTGGGCCACCCCGACGGCAGGGTCGAGCGGCTGCTCGTCGAGGCAGACGGCACCGCCCACCCGGCGCCGCAGCCCGCCCCGCCGGTGCCCGCGCGCCGCCCGCCCGACCCCTGCTGGGGCGACCCGGTGAACATGCCGCACGACCTGTGCGCCCTCGCACCCGGCGCGGACACCGACCCCGCCGCGGCCCTCGGCCGGGCCGCCGGGGACGCCGCCCGCGACGGCGACTGGCCCGCGGCCACCCACTACGCCACCGTCGCCGCCGCCCGGCTGCACGGCCAGGGCGCCGCGCTCGGCGCCGACAAGGCCGCCCGCCTCGCCGTCACCGCATGGCTGCGCACTGCCGACACCGCCGACACCGCGGCGCTCGGCTTCTCCCTCGTCCATCTGCTCATCTCGACGATGCCCGGCCTCCAGGGCCCGATCGCCGCCCTGCTGCGCCGCCTCGCCGACCACCTCCCGGCGGCGCCGCGCTGAGCCGCCGTGGCCCGGACGGCACCGCACCGCCCGGGGGCCGTCACACCCCGGTGAAGAGCCCCGCGAACTCCTCGTCGCGCGCGAGCTTCAGGCCCGCCTCGAAGCGGCTCGCGGCGTTCAGCCGCTCCATGAGCTTGGCGATAGCGCGCTGCACCGTACGGCGGTGGACGCCCAGCTTGCGGGCGATCTGGTCGTCGCTGAGCCCCGACGCCATGAGGCGGATGATGACCCGCTCCTGCGTGGTGACGGCGTCCGCGTCCTCCGTGCCGCCGCCCGCCGAGTGCGCCAGCGGCCGGCCGCGCAGCCAGAAGTCCTCGTACACGGCGCGGAAGGCCCGCATCAGGGCCGCGCCGCGGACCACGATCAGCGTGTCCGAGGGGTGTTCGGGGTCCGCGGCCATCAGAGCCGCGTTCGAGTCGAAGGTCAGCAGGTCGAAGGGCGCGTGGTCGATGAGCCGCAACTCCACGCCCGCGTCGGCCAGATCGTGCAGCCAGCGGGCGTACTTCGGCGACGCCAGGCACGACATCGGGTAGATCGCACGGCTCTTGATACCGCGCTCCATGAGCGAGCGGTCGTGCGCGAGCGAGGCCTCCAGGACCTCGATCCTCGGCATCGGCCCCGGGTGCATCGAGTCGATGCGTTCGCGCGCCGCGTCCGACAGGTCCAACCGGATGCGCTGCTTGCGCCGCGGCTCGGACACGAACTCCACCGCCACCTCGCGCGTTTCGCGCGTCTCGCGCTGAACCGCGGGGCGGTAGACGGCGATCAGCGCCTCCGTGACGCGCTGCAGACGCACCCCGTTGCGCAACTGCTCGGTGGCGTTGGCCTGGTAGCGGTCCATGGCCCGGGCGAGTGCGGCGTCCGGGTCGACGGCCTCCGCGACCCCGTCGCGTATCTGCACCAGTCCCAGATCCGCCAACCGCCGCCAGCCGCGGCCGCCTTGGGCCTCGTCCAGCTCCGCGGCCGCGTACAGCTCGTCGGGGGACGGCGGGCTGCCGCCCGGCAACCTGCTCCGCGCCCGCAGCGCCTCGTACAGCGCCAGCGCCGCTTCCTCGTCGCGCTGCGTGCCGACCACACCACCTGCCGCGCTCCCCGGCGGGCAGCCTTCCCCGCTCGGCACCGGATGCATCCGTCCACCCCCACCTTCCCGGGCGACCCGGCGCCCACCCGGATACGGGGGCACCGCGCCCCCGGGCTTCCCCGTACTCCCCGCGTGTTCCGCGCCGGCCGCTTCCGCCGCGGGGCGGCATCCGACGGTTCCGGCTCCACTTTCGGATCATAGTGTGCCGGATCCCGGCCGAGGACGGCTCGGGCACCACCCCTTCGGCGGTGCCCGCCGCCCGGCGTCAGAGGTCGAACTCCTGCGGGTTGAGCCCCACGGCGAAGCACGCCTCGCGCACCACGGCCTTCTCCGTCGCGTCGAAATCGCCGTCGGCGCCGCCGATGACGATGCCGATCTGGATCACCGCGCGGGCCTCCGTCGGCTTCTTCTGCACCTTCGCGATCTCCTGGAGGATCCCCACCTTGCCGAAGGCGAAGTCGGCAGTCAGCTTGCCCAGGTAGTCGTCGAAACGCCGCTGAAGGTCCGGCGCCGGGAAGTTCTGCAGCACCTCGTTGGTGCCGATGAGCGCGGCGACGCGCTGCCGCTCGGACGGGTCGACGGACCCGTCCGCGGCCGCCACGAGTGCGCACATCGCCATGCTGGCGTCGCGGAAGGCACCGCTCTTGAGGTCGTTCTTCTTGGCGTTGAGCTGCGCCTGCATGTTCGTCGCGGACTCTTTGAAACGGTCCCACAGGGCCATCGGGGGGTCTCTCCTCGTACGGGCGGTTCCTTACCCCCGGAGAACTCCGCGAGCCCGCGACCTAGTTCCCGGCCCCTGCCGGGGAGGCTGCGGATGCCCCGCCGGGCGAGCGTTTCGCGCTGCGGCGCCGGGCGAGCGTCCAGGCTGCGGATGCGCCGCGGGGCACTCGTTTTCAGGGGCGCGGGGATCTGCGCGACCAGCCACGCTGGTGGCGCGGGTAGTCACCGGCCCGAAGGGGCAGTTGCTGTCTCCCCCGGTGCTCCGCCTGGGAGGTACCCCCACGCGCCCCTGAAAACGCTCGCCCGGCGCGGCAGCGCGAAGCCCGCCCGCGGCGCAGCCGCACCCCCCCCCGGGACGGGGGTCAGGGGGTCAGGACCACCTTGCCCGTCGTCGCCCGAGCGGCGAGAGCCGCGTGCGCGGCGCCCGCGTCCTGGAGGGCGAAGGGCTGGACGCCCGGGACGAGTGTGCCCTCCGCGGCGGCGGAGAGCGCCGCGGACTCCAGGGCGCGCAGGCCCTCCGGTGTGCCGGTGAGCTTCGCGAGGGCGGGCCCGGCGAGGGTGCGGGAGTCGATGCCCGGCACGGGCTCCGCGGGGCCGCCGGAGGCCCAGCCGTAGACGAGGTGGCGCCCGCCGGGGACGAGCAGGGTCAGCGCGGCGGCAGCCGCGTCGCCGCCGACGCCGTCGAAGACGACCGTGGCCGCGCGCTCGCCGCCCAGCGCGGCCCGCACCTCGTCCGTCCAGCCGGGCTGCCGGTAGTCGACCGCGGCGGCGCCCAGCGCGCGGACCTGCGCGACCTTGTCGGGCCCGCCGGCGGCGCCCACGACCGCCGCACCGAGCGACAGCGCGTGCTGCACGAGCAGCGTGCCGATCCCGCCCGCCGCGGCGAGTACGACCACGGTGTCGCCGGGCTCGATCTCCGCGAGCCGCAGGATGGCCAGCGCGGTGCGGCCGGTGCCGATCATCGCGACGGCCGCTCGCAGGTCCAGCGTGTCCGGCACCGCGTGCAGCCGCGCCTCGGGGACGACGGCCAACTCCGCGTAGCCGCCGGGCGCGGTGCCGAGGTGGGCGACGACGCGCCGCCCGAGCCACGCCGGGTCGGCGCCCGGGCCGATCCGGTCGACCGTCCCGGCGACCTCCCGGCCCGGCACGGTCGGCAGCTCCGGCAGCGGGATCGGGCCCGGCGTGCGGCCCGCCCGCAGCCACGTGTCGACCAGGTGCACGCCCGCCGCCGCCACCGCCACCCGCACCTCGCCCGCCCCTGGCTCGGGGTCCGGCACCTCCTCGTACCGCAGTTCCTCGGGCCCCCCGAATGCGTGCAGTCGTACGGCAAACACGTTCTCGCCCTCCGCTCCCGGCGCCCGCGGCGGCGCCTGCCCCCAGCCAACCCCGCGCGCCGGGCGCGGCCAATCGGCCATTCGCCCTAGGGCGGGAGGCCTGGTGCCGGTCAGGTGTCGGGGTTCACGGAGTGGCCGTCGCGGGCGGAGAGGTCCAGGCGGATCCGGCCGTCGGTGTCGGCGGCGACCGCGTCGGCGAGTGCGCGCCAGTCGGCGGTGGAAAGGTGGGAGGAATCCAGGGCGTGGCGGCGGCCGCCCTGCGCGGGCAGCACGTACAGGGACACCACCGGGTCCCGGTGGTCGTGGTCGAAGACCAGGTCCGCGATGTCCCGCCAGGGCAGTTCGAGGTGGCCGCGCCAGCGGCCGCCGACCGACTGCTCGACGGTGAAGCCGTCCGCGTCCGCGGTCACCCGCACCTGCGGCGAGGACACGGTCAGCCGGAAGGGCCGGTGCCTCTCCTTGTGCTTGCGGGTCGCGGCCTCGTAGATCCGGTCCGCGGGCGTCGTCCCCCGGGCAGTGGGCCCGTCGCCGCTCGGGCGGGTGGGCGGTACGCGGGAGGGCGGCACGCGGTACGGCGGCTGCTCGCCGGGAGACCGGCGGCGTACCCGCACCGGCACGCTCACCAGCAGCGCGAGCGGCAGCAGGATGCCGGGCAGCAGGCCCCACAGCAGGAGCGGCAGCGGGTCGCGGCCCAGCGGGGCGAAGCGCTGCGCGTCCGTATGCCAGCTCTCCACGTCGTAGGCGGCACCGTCGACGATCAGGACGTCCACCCGCACCCCCCTGGGGTCCGGGCCCGACGCGAACTCCTCCAGGCCCTCCAGCGTGTAGTAGCTGTGGTACCGCTGCCACGCGGCGTCCCCGAAGTGCAGCTGCATCGTCTTCCACCACTCGCCGCGCGGCTGCACGGTGGTGATGCCGCCCCAATGCTCGGGCAGGTCCGCGAGGCCCGGCGTCCCGTAGCGCGAGACGTACCCGCGCGACCCGTGCTCGTGCGCGGCGACCGCGCCGACGATGCCCGCGGGCAGCGCGAGCGCGGCGACCGCCGCGAGGACCCAGCCGTACCAGCGGACGCGGGTCCGCAACCCGAGGCCCAGCATCAGCCGGCACGCGATCAACGTCACCGGCGCGACCGCCCCGATCACGAGCAGCACCCCTGCGGGGCCCCAGGCGTCAGGGCCCAGCAGGGCCCCGCCTCCGAGCAGCAGCAACCCGCCTGCGGCGTAAGCCGAAGTCTTCATGTCGGTGACCTCCCCCGTGCGTACCCCGCGACGTTACCGCTGCCCCTCCGGGCTGGGCTGCGCTTTCCGCGCCGGGCACACCCAGGGGCTGCGTGGGGGTACCCCCCGCGCGAAGCCATGGGGGAGAACTGCGCGCTCAGCCCCCACCGGGGAGCGGGTCGACAACCGACCCAAAGGGTCTCTTCGGTCCGATCCGGACCACCGGCCGGTGGCGGGTTGCTCGCGCAACGCCCCTAAAAACGTTCGCCCGGCGCGGCAGCGCAAAACGCTCGCCCGGCAGCCCAGCCGCAGGCTGAAAAACGGGTGCCCCTCGGGCTGGTGCTGTGACCGGGAGGGTTCACCGGCTTGCGACGCCCGGCACGGCACCTCGCTGCGTTGCCGCATCGACCGAGTAGGGCCCACTACGAGGCCGACCCGGCGCCTTGCGACGCACCGCACCGGACGCCGCAAGCTACCGGCAAACCCTCCCGGTCACAGCACTAGACGCGCGGATAGCGGGAGAGGAGGGTCCAGATCGCGGGGTTGGCCGCCAGGCCGTCATGCATGTCGGTGAGGTCCGCCACGACATCCTGCAGGAAGTCGCGGGCCTCGCGGCGCAGGTCCGCGTGGCGGACGGAGAGGGGCGGCTCGTCGGGGAGCCAGTCCGCGGTGACGTCGACGAAGCCGAAGCGGCGCACGAAGCGGAGCCGCTCCGTGGATTCGGTGAAGTCGAACTCCGCGTGCTGGGGGCGGGCGGCGCGGCTGCCCGCGGGGTCGCGGTCGAGCTGCTCGGCGATGTCGCACAGCGCCCACGCGAAGTCGAGGACGGGCACCCAGCCCCACGCGGTGGCGAGTTCGCGCTCGCCCTCGGCGATGTACACGTCCCCGCAGAAGAGGTCGTGCCGCAGGGCGCGGACGTCCGCCGTGCGGTAGTCCGTCTGCGGCGGGTCGGGAAAGCGGCGCGAGAGCGCGTAGCCGAGGTCGATCACGGGTCGATCGTCCCAGACCGCCAGGCCACCGCCCCCGGCGGACGGCCCCGCCACCGGCCCCAACCACCGGCCCCAACCACCGGCCCCGGCGGACGGCCCCCGCCACCGCCCCCCCCGGCGGACGGCCCCCGCCGAGCCCCGGCAAGGGGACGGCGCCCCTCCCCGCTGCGGGGACAGGCGCCGTCGGGTCCTTGTGCGGACGGGGACGTCAGAGGCTGACGCCGAAGTCCGTGGCGATGCCCGCGAGGCCCGAGGCGTAGCCCTGGCCGACCGCGCGGAACTTCCACTCCGCGCCGTTGCGGTACAGCTCGCCGAAGACCATCGCGGTCTCGGTCGCCGCGTCCTCGCTCAGGTCGTAGCGGGCGATCTCCGCGCCGCCGGCCTGGTTGAGGATGCGGATGTAGGCGTTGCGCACCTGGCCGAAGTTCTGGCTGCGGGACTCGGCGTCGTAGATGGACACCGGGAAGACGATCTTCTCGACGTCGGCGGGCAGGCCGGCCAGGTTGACGTTGATCGCCTCGTCGTCGCCCTCGCCCTCGCCCGTGCGGTTGTCGCCCGTGTGGACGATGGTCTGGTCCGGCGTCTGCTTGTTGTTGAAGAAGACGAAGTGCGCGTCGGAGTAGACCTTGCCCGCCGCGTTGACCGCGATGGCGCTCGCGTCGAGGTCGAAGTCCGTGCCGGTGGTGGTACGGACGTCCCAGCCCAGGCCGACCGTCACAGCCGTCAGGCCGGGCGCCTCCTTGGTGAGAGAGACGTTTCCGCCCTTGGTCAGGCTTACCGCCATGGGAAGTCCCCTTTGTGTCTGGTCGTAGGTGTTGCCGTCGAAACTACCGTCATCGGACTGAACGCGGATCGGGGATCGGCTGGTTCCGCACCTCGCGCTAAATCCGGTGCGCAGGGGCGGCGCACGCGCGACCATGGAAGGCATGTACGGGCCACTGACCATCCGCGGCTCCGTCTCCGTGCCGGAGGCGGAGTTGCTGTGGCGTTTCTCCAGGTCGTCGGGGCCGGGCGGGCAGCATGTGAACACCTCGGACAGCCAGGTGGAGCTGCGGTTCGACCTCGCGGCGACCGAGGCGCTGCCGCCGGTGTGGAAGCAGCGCGCGCTGGAGCGGCTGGCCGGCCGGCTGGTGAACGGCGTGGTCACGGTCCGTGCCTCCGAGCACCGCTCGCAGTGGCGCAACCGGGAGACGGCCGCGACCCGGCTCGCGGCGCTGCTGGCCGAGGCGACGGCGCCGCCGCCCAAGGCCCGGCGCCCGACGAAGATCCCGCGCGGCATCAACGAGCGGCGGCTGCGGGTGAAGAAGCAGCGCAGCGAGACCAAGCGGGGCCGCTCCGGCGGCGCCTGGGAGTGACCCCGGGCCCGTTCCGGCGGCGCCCCGTTCCAGGACCCCCGTTCCGGAGCCCCGCGGGGCTCAGCGAAGGAAGCGGTAGCGCCCGCGGAAGTACGCCAGCGGGCCGCCCTCCGCGCTGGGGGTGCGCGCGTCCAGGACGTGGGCGACCACCAGCGTGTGGTCCCCGGCGGGCACGCGCTGCGCGGTCTCGCACTCCAGTATCGACAGCGCCCCGCCCAGCACGGGCGCGCCCGAGTGCTCGCCGCGGTAGTAGGAGATGTCCTCGAAGAGCAGCCGGTCGCTGACCCGCCCGCGCAGCGCGAAGCGTCCGGCGATGTGCCGCTGGCTCTCGCTGAGTACGGACGCGGCCCAGCGCGGCTGCCGTTCGAGCAGCTCGTCCATCCGGGACCCTGTGCGTACGCTCACCAGCACCATCGGCGGTTCGAGGGAGACGGACATGAAGGCGGTCGCGGTCATGCCGACGTCCTCGCCGCGCGGCCCGTCGTCCGGGTCGTGCGCGGTGATGAGGACGACGCCCGCGGTGAGGCGGGTCATCGCGGCGCGGAAGGCATCGGGGTCGACAGTGTGGGCCATGGTGGTCCCAGCATGCCGGTCGCTCGGTGAGTGCAGCACGTTCCTCACGTTACGGCTCGGTAGACGGATGCGGATCGGGCTGTGGTCGCAGTCATGACCCGCCCCGGTCCTAGGCCCACGGGCCGGGAACCGGGCGCACCCTCTGTATTGACCTGCTTACGCGATGATGTGACTTGAGTCACAAGCGGCAGATATTGTTGACCCTGTGTACCGACCGCACAGCTCGCTGTGATTCAGTGGCCGGAGTAACCCGGTGCCAGCGGCGTCATCGGATGTATCGCGGAGAATACGGGAGTTGGCCGTCCAGGGCGCGGAGAGGGGCATGGATACCGAATCGGAGCCGTATGTCCGCCTCGCGACCCTGCGTCAGCTGCACCAGGTCGTGGCGGACCTCAACACCGCTCGCAGCCTCGCCGACACCATCCAGGCCGTCGCCGACGGTGTGGTCGCCGGTCTCGGCTACGACCTCGCCGCCGTCAACCTGGTGAGGCCCGACGGCGACCTCGTCGTCGCCGCCTTCGCCGGCAGCGAGGCGGGGGAAGCGCTGCTCACCGGCAAGGTCGGCTCCCGCGCCGCCTGGGACCGGCGGCTCGCCATGGGTCAGCGCTGGGGCTCGCTGCGCTTCATCCCGCACACCGAGGGCTGGGTCCTCAACGACGACGACGTGCCGCAGTGGCACACCGACGGCCCGCTGCCCCGCTTCGCCGACGAGTGGCACCCCGGCGACCGCCTCTACGCCCCCATGTACGCCTCCCTCGGCGGCGGCGGCGACATGCTCGGCGTCATATCCGTCGACAGCCCCTCCAGCGGCCGCCACCCCGGACCCTGGGGCCAGGAAGCGCTGCAGATGTACGCCTTCCAGGCCGGCACCGCCATCAGCAACGCCCGGCTGCGCGCCAACATGCAGCGCGCGCTCGTCCGGCTGGAACGCGACCAGCAGGCGCTGCGGGCCAGCGAGGAGAGCTTCCGGCAGGCTTTCGAGTACGCGCCCAGCGGCATGGCCATCGCCGAGATGGGCGGCGACCAGCACGGCAGGCTGCTGCGGGCCAACGACGCGCTGTGCCGGCTGCTGGGGCGCAGCGCCTCGGTCATGCGCCGCTACTCCTTCTCCGACCTCGTCCACCCCGAGGACGTCGGCCTGCTGCTGCGCACCTCCGCGGAGGGCGGCCGCGCGGAGCTGCGGCTCGCGCGGCGCGACGGCACGTACGTGTGGGTGTCGCTGCGCAACTCCGTCGTCGCCGACACCACGGACGGGCCGCGTTTCCTGCTCACGCACGTCGAGGACATCGAGGACCGCAAGAGCCGCGAGCTGCAGCTCGCCCATCGCGCGAGCCACGACTCCCTGACCGGGCTGCCCAACAGCGCGGAGCTGCGCTCGCGGCTCACCGCCCGGATCTGCAACCGCCCCGGCGACAAGGACGCGGCCGCGCTCGCCGCGGAGGTCCAGGGACCCGACGAATTCGCCTTCAGCTACGGCTACGGGCCCGACGAGCTGGCCTCGCCGCTCGGGGCGATCGGCTACGACTCGCACACCCATGTCGCCGTGCCCGACGAGCGCGATCCCGCGCCCGGGAAGGGGCTCGCCGTCCTCTTCTGCGACCTCGACGGCTTCAAGTCCATCAACGACCGCTTCGGCCACCACACGGGTGACGCCGTGCTCATCGAGGTCGCGCGCCGCCTCACCGGCGCGGTGCGCGACGGCGACACGGTCGCCCGCCTCGGCGGTGACGAGTTCGTCGTCCTCGCGGACGGGCTCGCGCCCCCGGACGCGGCGGACCTCGCGGTGCGGCTGCGCAACGCGATCACCCCGCCGATCCGCGTCGACGGCCGCGCGGTCCGCGTCGGCGCGAGCTTCGGCATCGGCTGGGCCGGATGCGGCATGACGGTGGAGGAGATCCTCCACTCCGCGGACCAGCGCATGTACGTGGAGAAGCGGAGCCGCTCCTCTTCCTCCCCGCGGCCGAGTCACCGCCGAGCGGGCTGACCCCTGCGGGGGCGGGCGTTTCGCGCTCCGGGGGTGCGTGTTGCGGTGTCCCGCGCGACCTTGCCGCCGGTGGGGGCTTGTCGCGCCGTTCTCCCCCAGAGCTGCGCCTGGGAGGTGCCCCCACGCGCCCCTGGTGTTGCCCGGCGGGGCATCGCGCTTCTGCTTCGGTGGGTGGGGTCGGGGGCCACTCCGGGGGTACCTCCTCGGAATGCGCGT
>NZ_JOHY01000077.1 GCF_000721495.1 Streptomyces sp. NRRL F-5123 | reverse complement strand
CGAACCGTAGTCCCTCGCACGCTCACCCCCACCGGCGGGCAGCCGCCGACGAGACGCCGGGAGGGGGACGATCCGGGGGTGCCCCCGCAGGAATGCGCTTCCAGTCCCTCAACGGCTACGTAGGAGGGTGAACGCGCATTCCGAGGAGGTACCCCCGGAGTGGCCCCCGCCCCCACCCACCGAAGCAGGAGCGCGATGCCCCGCCGGGCAACACCAGGGGCTGCGTGGGGGCACCCCCAGACGAAGCTCTGGGGGAGAACGGCGCGAACAACCCCCACCGGCGCAAGGCCGCGAGAAGCACCGCACCACGCAGCCGGGAGCGTCACCCCCCGCCCCCCGCGGAGCGCAACGCACCCCGCAGCCTCAGATCGCCCTGCGCGCCTGCAAGGACGCCGTGCCGGCCACCGCCCACGTCGCCGCGAGCCAGCCCGCATGGGCGATCGCGAGGTCACGCCACGTGGCCCGCGATGCGGAACCGGCCACCGCCCCCGCGAGGCTCGCGCCCAGCAGGAGGGCCGGCACGACGATCTGGAGCCGCCCGAACCAGGAGAAGAGGAAGGCCCGCCGGGTGAACTCGGGCCCGTACCACCAGTGGACGCCGGCGACGGCGACGGCGACCCCCGCGGCGCCGGCGACGGTGACGGGAACGGCCGCCCACAGCGGCCACAGCTCGCGCCGCCACGCGCGGTCGGCGACGAGCCCGGTGGTGAGGAGGGGCGCGACGGGGATGACGGCCCCGACGTGGGCGGCGCGCAGCCGCCACAGCCGGTTGCCGGTGACGAGGTCGGCGGCCAGTTCGGTGCGCACCGTCGCGCGGATGCCCCGCATGCGCGCGACCGCGCCCGTGCCGGTCCGCCGGCTGTGCACCCGTACGAGCACGACGAGCAGCAGCGCGGTCACGGCGACCACCGCTCCGGCCGCGACGAACTGCCAGTCGTCGCCGGTCTCGATGCGGTAGAGCTGGATCGCCCACAGGACGGCGACGGCGACCCCGCCGGTGAGGATCCCGGCGCGCGGCGCCTGGAGCTGCCCGGGGTCGGCCCCGAGCAGCAGCGAGCGCTCGACCGCGCCGCGGTGCTCGGCCCGCAGCCGCCGCGGCAGGCGCCCGAGCATGCCGCGTCCCGCGCTGAGCGAGCGGGCCAGCGCGACCTGCGCCTCGGCCTCGCGCGGGGCCAGCTCGACGGCCCTGCGGGCGGCCGCGACCGCGTCGGGGACGCGGCCGAGCCGCCGGTAGACGTCGGAGAGCAGCACGGCCGGCTCCCAGCCGTCCGGATCCGCCCCGCCCGCCCGCACCGCGACGATCAGCGCGTCGTGGACCTCGTCGAGTGAGAGAAGGACCACACCGGCCAGGACGAAGACATCGGCCGCCTCGGCGGGCCCGGCCAGGGCGAGCGCCCAGTCGACGGCCTCGCGGGCCTCGGCCGGGCGCCGCTCCTGGGCGAGGACCCAGGCGCGCAGCAGGTAGCCGGCGCTGCCGTTGCGCTCCACGAAGGCGTCGCCGACCACGGCGTGCGCCTCCGCGAAGCGCCCCTGCGCGACGAGCGCGTGGACGCGCTCGCCGCTGGTGGAGTCGTCGTCGGGCGCGTCCGGCGTACCGAACACGCCTCCGTCACCCTCGTCTTCCACGGGCCTCCCCTGTCCGCCGGAAGGGCGTCAGGCGTTGCCGCCGCTGCCCTTGCCGGACTTGTCCTTGCCCCCGCCACCGCCGAGCGGCATGCCCTCGTAGATCTCCTTGCACATCGGGCAGACGGGGTATTTCTTCGGGTCGCGTCCGGGGACCCAGACCTTGCCGCACAGGGCGACGACGGGCGTGCCTTCCAGCGCGCTCGCCATGATCTTGTCCTTCTGGACGTAGTGCGCATAGCGCTCGTGGTCGCCGTCACCATGGGAGAGCTGCGGAGTCGGCTCGACCAGGGTGCCGGTGCCCGCCCCGCGCTCGGGCTCAAGAGTGCTCATAAGAGACAAGACTAGTTGAGGGAGGGATCGTCGGGATACGTGGCCACCATGGCCAGCTCGTTCCGTTGCCGGCGCAGCACGGAGCGCCACAGCCGCTCCGGGTCCGGCGCGGACACGTCACCCGGCTCGGACTCGACGACGTACCACGCCCCGTCGGTCAGCTCGCGTTCCAGCTGGCCCGGACCCCAGCCGGAGTAGCCCGCGAAGATGCGCAAGGACCCCAGCTCCGCGGCGAGCAGCTCGGGCGGGGCCTCCAGGTCGACCAGGCCGATCGCCCCGTGGACGCGCCGCCAGCCGAGCAGCTCGACCGCCTCGCCGGGGCGCGGCTCGCCGGGCACGACGGCCAGGCCGAGGGCGGAGTCCAGCGAGACCGGCCCGCCCTGGAAGACGACCTGCGGGAGCACCGCGAGGGCCGCCCACGGCTGCAGGACGTCGCCGACGCCGACCGGGGTGGGACGGTTCAGGACCACGCCGAGGGACCCCTCGGCGTCGTGGTCGAGGAGCAGCACGACCGCCCGGTCGAAGTTGGGGTCGGCCAGCTTCGGGGTGGCGACGAGCAGCCGTCCGGTGAGCGAGGACACCTCGGTCATGGTCCACATGATCCCGCATGCGGGCCGCGCTGGGGAGTCGTCGCCGGGACGGGTGGGCAGCACCCCGGCGCGCCCGCCGGTGGTACGCGCCGGAGCGCGGCGGCGGGCGCCGGGAGCGCGCGCCGCGGGCGGTATCCCGCGGCAGGGCAACGGGAGGGGCGCGCGGGGCGCATTACCATTTCCTCTGTTCCTCTGGTTCCTGTGCTCCACGGCTCCAGAGCTCCACGGCTCCACCCGTTCCGAACCGTTCCGACGATCGCGAGATCCATGACCGACATCGCCGATGTACTGCTTGTCCATGGCGGAACCCCGCTCGAAGGCGAGATCCGGGTCAGAGGCGCGAAGAACCTCGTGCCGAAGGCCATGGTCGCCGCCCTGCTCGGCAGTGAACCCAGCCGGCTGCGCAACGTGCCGGAGATCCGCGACGTCAAGGTGGTGCGCGGGCTGCTCCAGCTGCACGGCGTGACGGTGGAGGCGGGTGACGAGCCGGGCGAGCTGGTGCTCGACCCGACCCGGGTGGAGAGCGCCAACGTCGCGGACATCGACGCCCACGCGGGCTCCTCGCGCATCCCGATCCTCTTCTGCGGCCCGCTGCTGCACCGCCTCGGCCACGCCTTCATCCCGGGCCTGGGCGGCTGCGACATCGGCGGCCGGCCGATCGACTTCCACTTCGACGTGCTGCGGCAGTTCGGCGCGCGCATCGAGAAGCGGGCCGACGGGCAGTACCTGGAGGCCCCGCAGCGGCTGCGCGGCTGCAAGATCCGGCTGCCGTACCCGTCGGTGGGCTCGACCGAGCAGGTGCTGCTGACGGCGGTGCTCGCCGAGGGCGTGACCGAGCTGTCGAACGCCGCGGTCGAACCGGAGATCGAGGACCTGATCTGCGTCCTGCAGAAAATGGGCGCGATCATTTCCGTCGACACCGACCGCACGATCCGCATCACCGGCGTGGACAAGCTGGGCGGCTACACCCACCGGGCGATCCCGGACCGGCTGGAGGCTGCGTCCTGGGCGAGCGCGGCGCTCGCCACCGAGGGCAACATCTACGTGCGCGGCGCGCAGCAGCGCTCGATGATGACCTTCCTGAACACCTTCCGCCGGGTCGGCGGGGCCTTCGCGATCGATGACGAGGGCATCAGGTTCTGGCACCCGGGCGGCCCGCTGGACGCCATCGCGCTGGAGACCGACGTCCACCCCGGCTTCCAGACCGACTGGCAGCAGCCGCTGGTGGTCGCGCTGACGCAGGCGTCGGGGCTGTCGATCGTGCACGAGACGGTGTACGAGTCGCGGCTCGGCTTCACCGAGGCGCTCAACCAGATGGGCGCGCACATCCAGCTCTACCGCGAGTGCCTGGGCGGCAGCGCGTGCCGTTTCGGGCAGCGCAACTTCCTGCACTCCGCGGTGGTGTCGGGGCCGACCAAGCTGCAGGGCGCCGACCTGGTCATCCCCGACCTGCGCGGCGGATTCTCGTACCTCATCGCGGCGCTCGCGGCGCAGGGCACCTCGCGGGTGCACGGCATCGGCCTGATCAACCGCGGCTACGAGAACTTCCTGGCCAAGCTGGAGGGCCTGGGCGCACACATCGAGGTGCCCGGCGTGCCCGCGCCGGCGTCCGGCGAACCCCCGGCGGTCGCGGTCGCCTGAACCGCCGTCCGGTCGTGCATGAGGGCGGCCTCCCCGGTGCCGGGGAGGCCGCCCTCACGGTTTTACGGCGTTGCCTGGGCCAATGGGGCCGGGCGCGCAGCTCAGTTGCCCTTGGCGGCTTCCTTGAGCTTCGAGCCGGCGGAGACCTTCACGCTGTAACCGGCCGGAATCTGGATCGGCTCACCGGTCTGCGGGTTGCGGGCGGTCCGGGCGGCACGGTGAGTGCGCTCGAAGGTCAGGAAGCCGGGGATGGTGACCTTCTCGTCGCCCTTGGCCACGATCTCGCCGACGCTCTCGGCGAGGGCACTGAGAACGGCGTCGGCGTCCTTGCGGGTCACCCCGGCACGGTCGGCCAGCGCGGCCACCAGCTCACTGCGGTTCATATCTGTGTACTCCCGTGTTCTTTCTGCCATGGGGGCGCGAGCTCGAAGCTGTTGCTGTGTGCCTCACTGCCCAGGTGTGCATCCTGCCCCCATATATGGGCCGAAAGCCAATCGCCTGCCCGCGCGAGTCGCGGAAAAAGCGGTGCGGGACGGCGGGGATGACGGATTGTCGTCCGGTGTTCGACGCTCGGAATACGATTCCGGCGCTTTCCCGGCGCGCCTTCCTCTCGCTTCCCGTCGTCCCCGGGCCGCCCCCGCCGCGCACTCGTGGAACACCCGTCCCACCGGCGCCGTTGGTGCCTCACAGCCCCGCGGTCGGCTCCGTCGTGACGGCCGCGGAGACCGCGGGCCCCTGCGCGCGCGCCGCCGCCCGCACCGCGTTGGCGACCGCGCCCGCGACGCGGTCGTTGAAGACGCTGGGGACGATGTAGTTGGCGTTCAGCTCGCCGTCGCCCACCACACCGGCCAGCGCGCGGGCGGCGGCGAGCATCATCTCGGTGTTGACCGTGCGGGACTGGGCGTCCAGCAGGCCGCGGAAGACGCCGGGGAAGACCAGCACGTTGTTGATCTGGTTGGGGAAGTCGCTGCGCCCGGTGGCCACCACGGCGGCCGTCCGGCGGGCCTCCGCCGGGTCCACCTCCGGGTCCGGGTTGGCCAGCGCGAAGACGATCGCACCGTCCGCCATCGCGGCGACGTCCGCGCCGTCCAGCACGTTGGGCGCGGACACCCCGATGAAGACGTCGGCCCCCACCACGGCCTGCTTGAGGGTGCCCGTCACGCCCTCCGGGTTGGTGTTGTCGGCGATCCAGCGCAGCGCCGAGCCCTCGGGGGCGTCGACCAGGTCGTCGCGGCCCGCGTGCACCACACCGTGGATGTCGGCCACCACCGCGTGCTTCACGCCCGCCGCGATCAGCAGCTTCAGGATCGCCGTACCGGCCGCGCCCGCACCCGACATGACGACCCGCAGGTCGCCGATCTGCTTGCCGACCACCCGCAGCGCGTTCGTCAGCGCGGCGAGCACCACGATCGCGGTGCCGTGCTGGTCGTCGTGGAAGACCGGGATGTCCAGCGCCTCGCGCAGCCGCGCCTCGATCTCGAAGCAGCGCGGGGCGGAGATGTCCTCCAGGTTGATGCCCGCGAAGCCCGGCGCGATGGCCTTCACGATCGCCACGATCTCGTCGGTGTCCTGGGTGTCCAGGCACAGCGGCCACGCGTCGATCCCCGCGAACCGCTTGAACAGCGCCGCCTTGCCCTCCATCACCGGCAGCGCGGCCTTCGGCCCGATGTTGCCGAGCCCCAGCACCGCGGAGCCGTCCGTGACCACGGCGACGCTGTTGCGCTTGATCGTCAGCCGCCGGGCGTCCTCCGGGTTCTCCGCGATCGCCATGCACACCCGCGCCACGCCCGGGGTGTAGACCATCGACAGGTCGTCGCGGTTGCGGATCGGGTGCTTGGACTGCATCTCGATCTTGCCGCCGAGGTGCATCAGGAACGTACGGTCCGACACCTTGCCGATCGCGACGCCCTCGATGCCGCGCAGCTTCCGGACGATCTCCGCGGCGTGGTCCGTGGAGCTGGCCGCGATCGTGACGTCGATCCGCAGCCGCTCGTGCCCCGACGCGGTGACGTCCAGACCCGTGACCGATCCGCCGGAGGACTCCACCGCGGTGGTCAGCGCGCTGACCGCGGTCCCGCCGGCCGGGACCTCCAGACGCACGGTGATCGAGTACGAGACGCTTGGCGCCGTTGCCATGACGACCTTCTTCCGGTTACTGCGGAGGTGCTGAGGGTGGGGGTACGTCGGGTACCCCGGGTACCCGTGGAACATTACTTCCACGATGTGAATCGGCGGCAACGCCCGGGTTCACCCTCGCGGCGGGGAAGAGCTTCCCGGAATCGTTTGTTAGCCTGGGTACGGCACCGGCCCGATCCAAGCCCCCGGGCCCAACCTTAGGCGCTTCGAGCGCCCACTTGCCGCGAGGCGAGCATGGCGGGTCGGTGTCACCAACTTACGCCGGGTAACCCCGGCGGGCCCCTGGCCCGAGCCCCTTCGCGCGGCTCCCCCGGCGGGCCCCCGGCCCGAGCCCCTTCGCGCGGCTCCCCCGGCGGGCCGCCGGCCCGAGCCCCCCTCCGGGGCGCGGGCCCTTTTGCGCTCCGGGGTGCCTCTTGCGGTAGGCGTCGCGACCAGCCCCCGCGGCGGGAAGATCGCGCAAAGCACCTCACGGGGCAGCCCGGGCGCAGCCCCTCCTCAGGGGAGGAGGAGGTCCGGGACGCCCGCCGGGTTCGGGGAGTCGGGGGCCGTCGCCAGGACGGCGAGACGCTGGGTCGCCCGGGTGAGGGCCACGTACAAGATGCGCAACCCCGCAGGGGACTCCTCCGCGATCTCCGCCGGGCTCACGACGAGCGTCGCGTCGTACTCCAGCCCCTTCGCCTCAAGGCTGCCGAGCGCCACCGCACGGTCGCCGAGACCGTCCAGCCAGCCGCGCGCGGCCTCCCGGCGGTGCATCGCGACGACCACCCCGACCGTACCCTCCACCTCGCCGAGCAGCCGCTCGGTCTGCGCGCGGACGTCCGCGGCGAGGTCGTCGCCGGCGACGGAGAAGCGGGGCGCGAGCCCCGTGGAGCGCACCGCGCGCGGCGGCTGCGTCCCCGGCATCGCGAGGGCGAGCACCGTCGAGGCGACCTCGGCGATCTCCGCCGGGTTGCGGTAGTTGACGGTGAGGGTGAAGCGCCGCCGCGGCCGCGTCCCGAGCGCCTCGTCGCGCGCCTGCGCGGCCTCGTCCACGTCGGACCACGAGCTCTGCGCGGGGTCGCCCACGACCGTCCAGGTCGCGGCGCGGCCCCGGCGGCCGACCATGCGCCACTGCATGGGCGTGAGGTCCTGCGCCTCGTCGACGATGACGTGCGCGTACTCCGTCCGCTCCTCCTCCAGCCGCTCCGCGCGCCCGCGCCGCCCGCCGGCCATCCGGTCGGCGTACGTGGTGACCTCCTCCAGGCCGGTCAGCTCGTCGAGCGGGTCCGCCTCGCGCCGTGCGGGCCGGGGCAGCGGCCCGAGGATCGCGGCCAGCTCGTCGAGCAGTGCGACGTCGTGCGTGCTGACGCCCTCGCGGCGCAGCGAGCGGGCGACGCGCCGGACGTCCGACTGGGCGAGGGTACGGCGCGCCCACCGGCCGAGCCGCCGGTCGTCGGCGAGCGCGGCGAGCACCGTGCGCGGCTCCAGCAGCGGCCACCACGCGTCGAGGAAGCCGGTGAAGTCCTGCTCGGTGCTGATGTCCTCGTCGAAGCCCTGCCGCTCCTCGGCGGCCAGTTCCGCGTCGTCGAAGGTGCGTCCGGTCTTGCGCCACAGCGCGTCCAGCAGGAGGCGGCGGGCGCGCGGCCGCAGCAGGTTGACGGGCGCGGTGCCGCCGAGCACGGTGCGCCGTACGGCGGCCAGCTCACCGGCGTTCAGCTCGATACGGCGCCCGAAGGCCACGACCCGCAGCGTCTCGGGTGCGCCGGGCACCGCGTCGAGGCAGCCGCGGGCGGCGCCCCGCAGCACCTTGAGCATCCGCAGCGAGCCCTTGACGCGGGCGACGGCGGGCTCGTCGTACAGGTCGGCGGTCACGCCGTCGACGAGCGAGCCGAGCGCGCGGATCGCGACCTGCCCCTCCTCGCCGAGCGAGGGCAGCACGCCCTCGGTGTACGCGACCAGCAGCGGCGTGGGGCTCACGCACAGGATGCCGCCGGCGTAGCGCCGCCGGTCCTGGTAGAGCAGGTACGCCGCGCGGTGCAGCGCGACCGCGGTCTTGCCGGTGCCGGGACCGCCGGTGACCTCGGTGACGGACGCCGCGGGCGCCCGGATGACCATGTCCTGCTCGGCCTGGATGCTCGCGACGATGTCCCGCATGGTGTGCGTCCTGGCCTGGCCGAGCGCGGCCATGAGCGCGCCGTCGCCGACCACCGGCAGCCCCGTCGTGAGGTCCGGGCGCAGCAGGTCGTCCTCGACGCCGAGGACCCGGCGGCCCTTGGAGCGGATGACACGGCGGCGTACGACCCGCCCGGGTGCGACGGGCGTCGACCGGTAGAAGGGCGCCGCCGCAGGCGCCCGCCAGTCGATGACGAGCGGGGTGTAGTCGGCGTCCAGCACGCCGATCCGGCCGATGTGCAGGGTCTCGGCGATGTCGGCGCTCCGGTCGGGACGGATCGCGTCGTCGGCGGGCTCGACGGAGGTGTACGCGCCGTCCGCGCCCTTCTGGCCGTCCTTGCCGCGCAGCAGGTCGATCCGGCCGAAGAGGAAGTCCTCGAACTCGGTGTTGAGGCGGTTGAGGTGCATCCCCGCGCGGTAGACCTGCGCGTCGCGCTCGGCCAGCGCGCCCGGCGTGCCGACGTGGCCCGCCTTGGCGGCGTCGCTCATCAGGAACTCCACCTCGTGGATCTTCTCCTCGAGGCGGCGGTAGACCCGGTCGAGGTGGTCCTGCTCGACGGCGATCTCCCGCTCCCTGGTGCCGCCGCCCCCCTGCCGGTCCTGAACTGCGGTCTGCGCGGCCACGCAGGGCCCCCTTCGTCCTTCGTCCGTACGTCCTGCTCGCGCCCGCGGTGTCCGGTTCCGTACCCCGTCCTGCGCGAACGACAGCCTGCAACCGTACGCGACCTGCGCGCTTCTGCCCACCCGGCGGTGCGGCCCGGCCCGCCGGATTCGCCCCGGTGGGCCCCGCCGCTCAGGCGTTCCGCAGCGCCGGGCCGGTACGGCGGCGGTGCCGGGCGACGCGCTCGCGGTTGCCGCACACCTCGCTGCTGCACCAGCGGCGGCGTCTTCCGCGGGAGGTGTCGAGGTAGACCAGCGAGCAGTTCTCGCCCTCGCAGCGGCGCAGCTGGGTGCGGGCGACGGGGTCGGTGAACAGGTCCACCGCGTCCCGTGCCACCGCCGCGAGCAGCGAGCCCTCGTCGGGGGGCGCGGCGAGGGTGCGGATCAGCTCGCCGTCGGGGGCGAGAGCCGCGCGGGGCGCGGGCGGGGGGCGGCGGGCGAGGGCGTTCAGCCGCGCGATCGCCTCCGGCGGGGGTGGGGCGGGGTTGAGCTGGGCCTCGACGAGCTCCTCCAGGAGGGCGCGCAGCTCGCGCAGGCCGCGGGCCCAGGCGGCCCAGTCCGCGTCCGCGGGCAGCGGGGTCCCCGGCGGGACGAGGCCCGTTCCGTACAGCCACTCGATGACGCGGTCGGCGCGGTCGAGGCGTTCGCCGACCGGGCGGGCCACGCGTGTCGCGACGAGGTCCAGGCAGACCCGCCCCCCGTCGAACCTCAGCTCCCCCACGGTCCCCTCCCTCCCACACGGTCGCCCCCCAGAGTGCCGCGCCCTCGCCGGGGGGGCTAGATCCGTGACGCTCCGGGCTGCGTCCGGGGGGTGCTTTCCGCGACCTTGCGGTGGGTGGGGGTTGCTCGCGCCGTTCTCCCCCACCGCTTCACCCGGGGGTACCCCCCGCGCAGCCCCTGGGTGTGCCCGGCGGGGCATCGCGCTGTCCGTCTGGGGGTGGGGGCGGGTGCCACTCCGGGGGTACCTCCTCGGAATGCGCCTTCACCCTCTTACCTAGTCGGTGGGCCACCGACAGCGCATTCCTGCGGGGGCACCCCCGGATCGTCCCCCTCCCGACGTCTCGTCGGCGGCTGCACGCCGGTGGGGGTCGGGGCGGGTGGGGTACGTCCCCTCCCCTGCGGCGCGTTGGCGCCGTGCCTGCCGGGGGTGGCTGTTTTCGGGGACTGCGGCTCGCCCCCGACGGCGAGCACCCCCACAGGGGGCCGTCAGCGACGTCCTACTCGCACGGGTGGTGGGGGTGGGAAACCCCCGCGCCGCAGGCGCGGGCACCCCCGCGGCGGGTAGCCGGCCGCCAGGGGCGCGTGGGGGTACCTCCCCGGCGAAGCTCTGGGGGAGAGCTGCGCGACCAGCCGCAGTGCGCGGAAGATCGCGCAAAAGCACCTCACGGGGCAGCCCGTGGCGAACGGGGCGCGGGGACCGGGTGCGCTCAACCCCCGCGGCGGGAGAGCCGCAACGTACCCTCCTCACCCCGAAGGGGACGCGTACTTGTCAGCGTGGGGGTCGAGGGAGAGGCGGTAGCCGCGTTTGACGACTGTCTGGATGAGGCGCGGAGCGCCGAGCGCGGCGCGGAGACGGGCCATCGCCGTCTCGACGGCGTGCTCGTCCCGCCCGGCGCCGGGCAGGACGCGGAGGAGGTCCGCTCGGGAGACGACCCAGCCGGGGCGCCGGGCGAGGGCGCGCAGGAGGGCCATACCGGCAGGCGGCACGGGACGGAGGGCGCCGTCGACAAGGGCGGCCTGGCCGCGGATCTCGACCTCGTGGCCGGCGACGGGGAGCGGCCGGACCCGGCCGGGAAGCTCGCGGGCGAGGAGCTGGACGAGGGGGCCGAGGCGGAAGCGTTCGGGCTGGAGGGTGGGGACGTCGTGCGCCTGGAGGGGCAGCGCGGTGACGGGCCCGACGCAGCCGGCGAGGACGTCGGTGCGGAGCGCGTCGAGGAAGGCGTCGAGGCGGCCGCGCTGGACCGCGCGGCCGAGGAGGGACGCGGCGGCGGGCGCGCTGGTGAAGGTCACGGCGTCGAGGGCGCGTGAGGTCACCGCGTCGAGGAGGCGGTCGACGGGGGCGAGGTCCTCGGGGGGCATCCAGCGGTAGACGGGGACGGCCACGACGCGGGCGCCGGCGGCGCGCAGGGACTCGTTGAAGCCCGGCAGCGGCTCGCCGTGCAGCTGGACGGCCACGCAGCGGCCGTCGACGCCCTCGTCCAGGAGGCGTTCGAGGACCTCGGCCATGGATTCGGACGCGGGCGACCACGCCTCGGTGAGGCCGGCGGCGCGGACGGCGCCGCGGACCTTCGGCCCGCGGGCGAGGAGTTCGACCTCGCCGAGCCGTCGCAGCAGCGCCTCGCCGAGGCCCCACCCGTCGGCCGCCTCGATCCAGCCGCGGAAGCCGATCGCCGTGGTGGCGACGACGATGTCGGGTGCGTCGTCGAGCAGTTGCTTGGTCGTGTCGAGCAGCTCCGCGTCGTCGGGGAGCGGCACGATCCGCAGCACGGGCGCGCGCAGCACGGCGGCGCCGCGGCGTTCCAGCAGCGCGGCGAGCTCGTCGGCGCGGCGGGCCGCGGTCACGCCGACGGTGAAGCCCGCGAGGGGCGGCACCGCCGTGGGGGAAGTCGGCTCCATCGTCTGGTCCACCTTGCCGCTCGGTTTCGTTTTGCGCCCCGCCGCCCCGCCCGGGGACTGGCATCGTCCCAAGGCGGGGTGACGGGTTCGGTTCGCCGGGATTTCCCGGGTGTTACGTGGTGCGCGCCGCTCACACCTCGGCGTACGCGGCAGAGGCCGTCGGCGTGGCCTGTTCCCCGGCGCTGCGGGCACGGGCCGGGCGGCGCAGGTATACGGCCCATGTGACGGCGAAACAGACCGCGTAGTAGCCCAGGAAGGTCACGAAGGCGGGGGTGCCGTCGGCGGTGTTGAGGAAGGACTCGCGGAAGGCGAGGTTGATGCCGACGCCGCCGAGCGCGCCGACCGCGCCGATGAGGCCCATGGAGGCGCCGGACAGCCGCCGGGCGTGCGCGGCGGCGGCCTCCCCTGCCAGGCCGGAGGCCTCGGCCTTCTTCTGGAAGATGCCGGGGATCATCTTGTACACCGAGCCG
This sequence comes from Streptomyces sp. NRRL F-5123, assembly GCF_000721495.1. GTDB lineage: Bacteria > Actinomycetota > Actinomycetes > Streptomycetales > Streptomycetaceae > Actinacidiphila. The sequence continues at coordinate 17,322 of NZ_JOHY01000077.1, read as the reverse complement.
TTGCCGAGCCCGCTGAGCACGAAGAGGGCGATGAAGCCGGGCAGGAAGAGCCCGAGCGACTCGTGCACGGAGGCGGTGATGACGACGCCGGTCGCGGCGGCCATGGCCAGGAAGTTCCACAGGGTGATGCGCCCGCCGCCGAAGCGGTCGGCGAGCCGCCCGCCCAGCGGCCTGATGAGCGAGCCGAGCAGCGGCCCGATGAAGGTGAGGTAGGCGGCGTGCAGCGGGGTGCGGCCGAACTGGTTCTGCAGCACGAGGCCGAAGGCGAAGCTGTAGCCGATGAAGGAGCCGAAGGTGCCGATGTAGAGCAGCGCCATGATCCAGGTGTGCGGGTCCTTCGCGGCGTCGACCGCGGCGCCGGTGTCGTTCTTCACCGGTGAGAGGTTGTCCATGAAGAGCGCGGACAGCACCGCGGCCACCACGATGAGCGGGATGTAGACGGCGAGCACGACACGCGGGTGCCCGGCGCCGGCAGTCGCGATGACCAGCAGCGTGACGAGCTGGATCGCGGCGACCCCGAGGTTGCCGCCGCCCGCGTTGAGGCCGAGCGCCCAGCCCTTCTCACGCAGCGGGTAGAAGGCGTTGATGTTGGTCATGGAGGAGGCGAAGTTGCCGCCGCCGACGCCGGTGAGCGCGGCGACCACCATGAGCGTCCCGTACGACACCCCGGGGTGCATGACGACCGCCGCGGTGACGGTCGGCACGAGCAGCAGGGCCGCGCTCACGATCGTCCAGTTCCGCCCGCCGAACACCGCGACCGCGAAGGTGTACGGCACCCGCAGCACCCCGCCGACCAGGGTCGGCATGGCGACCAGGAAGAACTTCCCGGCCGGGTCGACGTGGTATTCGGGCCCCATGAAGAGCACCATCACCGACCACAGGCTCCAGATGGAGAAGCCGATGTGCTCGGAGAGCACGGAGAAGACGAGGTTGCGCAGCGCGGTGCGCCGCCCCCCGCCCTCGTTCCAGAACCGCTCGTCCTCGGGATCCCACGTCTCGATCCACCGGCCCGTCCACCGACTCATGGCGCCTCCCTGTGTTCTCCGCCGGATGTCGCCACCGACGATAGGAACGCCGCGTTACCCCCTGATGCCCCGACGTGACACGAGCGCAACCGTGCTCTCATTCCCGCCTCCGGGCGCCTGTGAGCAGCCGGAAACGCCGGACGGCGCCCCCCGGCCAGCGGGAGGCGCCGTCCGGCGCATGGGATGAGTGGAGATGGCGGGAATCGAACCCGCGTCCTGTGGTGCGGAAACAGGGCTTCTCCGAGCGCAGTCCGCTGTGCTTTTCTCGGCCCCGGCAGTCACGCGGACAAGCCGCCGACGGGCCCAGTCACTGTTTGATTTCCTTCAAGGACCCGTGACCGGTCCTAGAAGTTTAGATCCCTTGATGATGCCAGGATCCGGGTCGGGATCACCCCCGGGCTGACACTTCGCAAGTCGCTACTCAGGCAGCGAGGGCGAAGGAATCGCGCTTGGTGTTGGCGATTATTGGTTGCGACATATGGTTAACGAGATCATTGCCGCTTCCTCGACTCGCTTCCCCTGCTTCGACATCCCCAGTCGAAACCGATCATCCCCATGTGGTGTTTTCAAGGTGCACACCGGACTCACCATGGCCCGGTGGCGCTGCACCTATCGTACGTGATCAGCGCGCGGCGCGGCCAGCGTATTCCCCCGGGAGGCCCCCGGAGGGCTCAGCGCTGGCGGCGGCGGGCGGCGGACACCGCGCGGTCCGTCTCGCGGCGGTCCTGCTTCTCACGCAGGGTCTGCCGCTTGTCGTACTCCTTCTTGCCCTTCGCGACCGCGATCTCGACCTTGGCGCGCCCGTCCTTGAAGTACAGGGCGAGCGGCACGATCGTGTGGCCGGTCTCGTCGTACTTCTGCTGGAGCTTGTCGATCTCCGCGCGGTGCAGCAGCATCTTGCGCTTGCGGCGGGCGCTGTGGTTGGTCCACGTGCCCTGGGTGTATTCCGGGATGTGCACGTTGTGCAGCCACGCCTCGCCGCCGTCGAGCTGGCCGAAGCCGTCGACGAGGGACGCGCGGCCCTGGCGCAGCGACTTCACCTCGGTGCCGGTGAGCACCAGGCCCGCCTCGAACGTGTCCAGGATGAGGTAATCGTGCCGCGCCTTCTTGTTCTGCGCGATCAGCTTGCGACCGGTCTCTTTTGCCATAGCAGGCCCATTCTCGCACTACGAGGGGGTGCCGAGGCCAGCCATTACCGAACGGGCCTCGGCGAGGGCGTCGTCGCCGCCGGTCACCTGGACGTCCGGCTCGATGCCGTGGCCGTCCACGCTGCGGCCGTCCGGCAGCCGGTAGTGGCCGACGGTGAGTTCGGCGACGGAGCCGTCCGGCAGGGTGCTGGGCATCTGCACCGAGCCCTTGCCGAAGGTGCGCGAGCCCACGACGACCGCCCGCCCGCGGTCCTGGAGCGCGCCGGCCAGCATCTCCGCGGCGCTCATCGTGCCACCGTCGACCAGCACCACCAGCGGCACCGCGGTGTCGCCGCCGGGGTCGGCGTAGAGCGCCTGCTGCTCGCCGTGGACGTCGTAGGTGGCGACCAGGCCGCCGTCGAGGAGGGCGGAGGCGGTGGCGACGGCCTCCTCGACCAGGCCGCCGGAATTGCCCCGCAGGTCCAGCAGCACGCCGTGCCGGGCAGCCTGCACGGCCGCGCGCACCTGCTTGCCGGTGCCGAGCGAGAAGGCGTCGACGGCGACGAGGGTGGGACCCTGCGGGCCGTCGGGGTGGCTGACGGTCACCGCCTCGGTGGGCAGCGTGGCCCGCTGGACGGTGGCGGACAGCCGGCTGCCGCCGCGCAGCAGCACGAGGGTCACGGTGGTGCCGGGGACGTTGTCGCCGCGCAGGTCCGCGACGACCTCGGTGACCGCCAGGCCCGTGCACGCCGTGGCGTCGATCGACACCAGGACGTCGCCGACGCGGATGCCGGCGGAGGCGGCGGGGCTGCCGGACTGCACGCGGGCGATCTCGATCCGCCCGCCGTCGACCTGCCGCACCCACAGGCCCACGCCCACGTAGCGGCCGTCCAGCGCTTCCTGGAGGCCCGCGTACTCCTGCGCGGTGTAGTACGACGACCAGCGGTCGCCGCTGCGGCTGACGAGCTTGCGGGCGGCCTGCGGGCCGGCCTTGCCCTGCCCGGTCGCCACCGCCGGGCCCGCGGCGCCGGCCCGGCCCTCCCGGCCGCCGGCCGCGGAGCGGTCCGCGCCGCCGTCGGCACCACCCGCCGCGCCGGCCGCCCGGACGGAGTCGGCACGGCCGGTGGCGGCGGGCGAGGGCGACGTGGCCGCGGCCACCCGGGTCCTGTCCCGGGCCTGCGGCTCGGCGAAACTGCCCGCGGCGGCGCCGGTGGCGAGCATCGTGCCGAAGACCAACGTCAGGGTCGCCCCGCGGCGGATGCGGCGGGGCGTCCCGAAGAGCAACGGGCCGGACATGGCCGGAAGTCTAGGCGAGAAACGGGCGTCGTACGGAAAGATACGACGTCCGCCGGAAGGCGCCGTGGACACCGCCCGCGCCCGCCCCTCCCCCGTCTCCCCCGCCCGTCATACCTTCAGATAGCGGCGCAGCGCGATGAACGCGGCGAGCGCCGGCATCAGCACGCCGATCAGCAGCACCAGCGGCAGCACCTTGACGACGGAGTCCCAGCCCAGGAAGGACACCAGCGGGATCTTCTCCTGGAGCTTCAGGCCCGCGTCGATCATGAAGTACCGCCCGCCGAGCAGCATCACGCACGCCACACCCGCGCCGACCAGCCCGGCGAAGGCCGCCTCCATGATGAACGGCATCTGGATGTAGAAGCTGGACGCGCCGACCAGCCGCATGATGCCGGTCTCGCGGCGGCGGCTGAAGGCCGACACGCGCACGGTGTTGATGATCAGCAGCATCGCGACGGTGAGCATGAACGCCAGCGCCACGTACGCCGCCTTGGTCATACCGCCGAGCAGCGCGAAGAGGTTCCTGAGCGTGTCGCGCTGGTCCTCGACCGACTGCACGCCGGGCCGCCCCTTGAACGCGCTCGCGACGACGGCGAACTTCTTCGGGTCCTTGAGCTTGACCCGGTAGTTCTCCGGCATCTGGTCGGGCGTGATCGAGCTGGCCATCGGGGAGTTCTTGAACTGCTTCTCGTAGTTCTTGTAGGCGCTCTCGGAACTCTCGTAGTAGACCTTCTCCACCACCGGGAGGGCCTTGATGTCCTTGAGGATCTGGCTCTTCTGGTCGTCGGTGACCGCACCCTTGGCGCAGCTCGGCGTGGTCGTCGCGTCGGCCTTGTTGCAGAGGTAGACGGTGACCTGGACCTTGTCGTACCAGTAGCCCTTCATCGAGTCGACCTGCTTGTTGGCGAGCAGGGCGGCACCGGCGAGGGCGAGCGAGAGCGCCACGGAGATGATCACGGCGAAGGTCATCGTGAGGTTGCGCCGGAGGCCGACGCCGATCTCCGACAGGAAGAACTGGAGGCGCATGGGGGGTCGGGGTCCTTTCGGAAGGGGGCTGCTGTCGTACGGCCGCTCCGCCGGGCCGCGGCCCGTAGGGGCCTGCGAGGCTTCCGGCGGGGGCCAGCGGGGGCGCCGCCGCGGGCGCTAGTGCTGGTAGCCGTACACACCGCGCGACTGGTCGCGTACCAGCCGCCCCTTCTCCAACTCGATGACGCGCTTGCGCATCTGGTCGACGATGTTCTGGTCGTGCGTGGCCATGACCACGGTGGTGCCGGTCCGGTTGATGCGGTCCAGCAGCCGCATGATGCCGACGGACGTCTGCGGGTCCAGGTTTCCGGTCGGCTCGTCCGCGATCAGCAGCATCGGGCGGTTGACGAACGCGCGGGCGATGGCCACACGCTGCTGCTCACCACCGGACAGCTCGCCGGGCATGCGGTCCTCCTTGCCGGCCAGGCCCACCAGGTCCAGCACCTCGGGCACGGTCTTGCGGATCGTGCCGCGCGGCTTGCCGATGACCTCCAGGGCGAAGGCGACGTTCTCGCCGACGGTCTTGTTCGGCAGCAGCCGGAAGTCCTGGAACACGGTGCCGAGTTGGCGCCGCATGTGCGGGACCTTCCAGTTGGACAGCCGGTTCAGGTCCTTGCCGAGGACGTGCACCATGCCGGTGTCGGTCCGCTCCTCGCGCAGGATCAGCCGCAGGAAGGTCGACTTGCCCGAGCCCGACGAGCCGACCAGGAAGACGAACTCACCCTTCTCGATCTCCAGCGATACATCGCGCAGGGCGGGACGGTTCTGCTTCGGGTAGGTCTTGGAGACGTTGTCGAATCGGATCACGTTCGCACCAATGGTTTGCGGGGTGAGCGGACTGGGGATGAGGGCGACACTACGCGAGAGCGCGAGCGGTGCGCAGTCGCCGTAGCGGGTTCGTGCGCCGTCCCACAGGGCATAACCGGGCAAGCCCTGGCATTCCTGTCCAGCGGGCTCCGGCTCCTTCCACTGCCCCCTTGCGCGCACTGCCCGGGAACCTGGCACAGTGGAGAGAGCGTGTCCCCTTCGAGAGCGCGGTGAACGCACGGCGGCGCAGGACTGGAGCGCGGCCGCCTCGGGAACGATTCACCCACCGGTAGCGTTCACCGGACGGAGTGAGGAGATCACCATGACAGTCGACCGGCTGGTGTGCGCGAACTGTTCCGGCCCGGTGGCCGAGGGCCGCTGCCCGGTGTGCCGCGCCAACCGCGCGCGCATGCAGCAGGAGCCCGGGTGGTCCTCGATATCGCCCGCGACCCTCGTCGCCCTCCTGGTGGCCCTCCTCGCCGTCGTCCTGGTGGTGGAGCACGCGACGGCGTAGTTTTCATCACCCTGCGTAACGAAACGGGGCCCGGAACGCGGTGAGCGTTCCGGGCCCCGTTCTCGTGCTCGCGCCTTGAGGCGGCCGTCAGGCCGCGGTGCCGCCGCCGCGGCGGCCGGCCAGGCGCGGGGTCAGGGTGAAGCCGACGCCTCCCGCGATCAGCGTCGCGGCGCCGATCAGCAGGAAGGTGGTGCCGTTCGAGCCGGTCTCTGCGAGCTGGCTCGTGGTGTTGCCCTGCGGAACGGGCGCCGTGTTGTCGGTACCGGTGTTGTTGCCGCAGTCGACGCTTTCGCCGGTCAGCGTGCAGGAATTGTTGTTGCCGCCGGGCTTCGAACCACCAGTGGTGCCGGTGTTCCCGCCGTTGGCGTTGCCACCGTTCTGGTTCCCGCCGTTCTGGTTGCCCGTGGACGTGCCCGTGGACGTGCCCGTGGACGTGCCCGTCGAGGAGCCGGTCGAGGTACCGGTCGAGGTACCCGTGGACGTACCCGTGGAGGTGCCGGTCGACGTACCGGTCGAGGTGCCCGTGGACGTACCGGTCGAGGTGCCCGTGGACGTACCCGTCGAGGTGCCCGTGGACGTACCCGTGGACGTACCCGTCGAGGTGCCCGTGGACGTACCGGTCGACGTACCCGTGGACGTACCCGTCGAGGTGCCGGTCGAGGTACCCGTGGACGTACCGGTCGACGTACCCGTGGACGTACCCGTCGACGTACCGGTCGACGTACCGGTCGACGTACCCGTCGAGGTACCGGTCGACGTGCCGGTCGACGTACCCGTCGAGGTGCCGGTCGACGTACCCGTGGACGTACCGGTCGACGTACCGGTCGAGGTGCCCGTGGACGTACCGGTCGAGGTGCCCGTGGACGTACCCGTCGAGGTGCCGGAGATCGTGCCTCCGTCGCCCTCGCCGCCAAGAGCCTGGATGAGCGGGTTCGTGTGGTCGGGCGAGACGGCCTGCGCCGCGCCCGCTGCCGTCAGCGACGCACCGCCGGCGACGACGACCGCCGCGGCTATGCGGGCGACACGCACTCGCGTGTTGCGCTTGCTCATGAGTCAATTACCCCCAGTAGACGTCTGCTTCAGGCTGCGCAGCATCGTGGTGGTGTTGTCGCTGGAGGGCTTCGACGCCCTCCCCCGTGCGCTGACTCCTCGGCGCATGCGCATGCCGCGCCTTACCCTCGCGGCCTTCCAGCGGACCGTCAAGGGCATTGAGCACACAATGCGCCAATTAGCCCGATGTGAACGGGACTTCCGTACACGTCTGTGACATGGCGAGGCTGCTGGGGACTCAGGCGGCGGTCTTCTCGCGGGACTTGCGCCAGCGGATGCCCGCCTCGATGAAGCCGTCGATGTCGCCGTCGAGGACGCCCTGGGGGTTGCCGACCTCGTGCTCGGTGCGCAGGTCCTTGACCATCTGGTAGGGGTGCAGGACGTACGAACGCATCTGGTTGCCCCAGGAGTTGCCGCCGTCGCTCTTGCCGAGCGAGTCCATCAGCGCCTGCTCCTCCTGGCGGCGGCGTTCGAGCAGCTTGGCCTGGAGGACGTTCATGGCGCTCGCCTTGTTCTGGATCTGGGAGCGCTCGTTCTGGCAGGAGACGACGATGCCGGTCGGCAGGTGGGTGATGCGGACGGCGGAGTCGGTGGTGTTGACGCCCTGGCCGCCCGGACCGGAGGCGCGGTAGACGTCCACGCGCAGCTCCGACTCGTCGATCTCGACGTGGTCGCTCTGCTCCACGACCGGCAGCACCTCGACGCCCGCGAAGGACGTCTGGCGGCGGCCCTGGTTGTCGAAGGGCGAGATGCGCACCATGCGGTGGGTGCCCTGCTCGACGGAGAGGGTGCCGTAGGCATAGGGGGCCTTGACGACGAAGGTGGTCGACTTGATGCCGGCCTCTTCGGCGAAGGAGGTCTCGTAGATCTCCGTCGGGTAGCCGTGGCGCTCGGCCCAGCGCAGGTACATGCGCTGGAGCTGCTCGGCGAAGTCGGCCGCGTCGACACCGCCGGCCTCGGCACGGATGTTGACCAGGGCCTCGCGGGCGTCGTACTCGCCCGACAGCAGCGTCCTGACCTCCATCTCGTCGAGCGCCTTGCGGACCTCGCCCAGCTCGGCCTCGGCCTCGGTGCGGGTGTCGGCGTCGTCCTCGGCGTCGGCCAGCTCGAAGAGGACCCCGAGGTCGTCGATCCGGCCGCGCAGCGCCTCGACCTTGCGCAGCTCCGCCTGGAGGTGGGAGAGCCGGCTGGTGATCTTCTGCGCGTTGTCCGGGTCGTCCCAGAGGGTCGGCACCGCCGCCTGCTCTTCCAGCGCGGCGATGTCGTCCCGCATCCGGTCGAGGTCGAGGACGGCCTCGATGGACCCCATGGTCGAGGACAGGGATTTCAGTTCTTCGGATACATCGACGATTGCCACGGGTCCAGCCTACCGGCTGGCCGAAACAAGCCGACCCCGTGCGCCGCGCCCGGCCCGCGGGCCCGCACCGCGGCTCAGACGGAGGCCGTCGCGCGGGTGAGGGTGCCGCCCGCGGTGCGGGTGAACAGCTCCAGGGTGTGCGGGGAGGCGGCGACCGTGCCGACCGCCCGGTCCGCGTCCGTGCCGGGCAGCGGAGCGGCGGACCAGTCGGCGTCGGGGGTGGCGGCGGCCTGGCTGCCGGCGGCGAAGGCGTAGAGGCGGCCGCCCGCGGCCACCGCGTCGGGGCGCGCGGTCGCGTCCAGGCCCTGGACGACGGAGGAGGGGCGCCACGCACCGTCGGAGTAGGGGAGCTGGAGCACCGCCCCGTCTGCCTTGCGGACGACGAAGGCGTCGAGGGTGCCGCGCGCCTGCGAGACCAGGGCGGGGGCGGCGGTGATACGTCCGGCGGTGGGCACGACGGCCCAGGCGTTCCAGCGGTCGCCGACGAGCGACGCGGTCACGAGATCGCCGCCGACCCGCCCGACGAGGTCGACCCGGCCGGGCTCGGAGGACGCGGCGGCGGGGGCGGCGTCGAAGTGGGTGCGCTCGTCGACCTGCGACCAGGCGTTCCACGCGCCGCCGGAGGTGGCACCGGTCGTGCCGGTCATGGTGCGGCGGTAGAGCAGGCCGTCGGTGCCGAGCGCGAAGAGGTCGATCCGGCCGTCGCGGGCGGAGACCACAGCGGGGTCGTCGTCGACGTTTATGCCGGTGAGCTTGTGCCAGCGCCCGTAGCCGCCGTGGCTGTCGCGGACGACGTACCAGACGTTCTTGTCCTTGCCCCGCGCGAAGACGTACGTGGCGCCGTGCACGGCGAGCGCGCGGGGGCCGCCGGTCAGCGGGACCCCGGCGGCGGGCACGCCCTGGAAGCCGGACCAGCGCGGCAGCGCGATCGGCTGCCCGGTGCGGCTCTGCGGGGCGTCTGCGGCCGCGGTCGGGGCGGCGGGGGTGGTCACGTGCTTCTGCTGCGTCGCGGGCGGGTCGGTGGGCGGCGGGGTGTCGCCGCGCGAGTCGCCGGGCCCGGAGGAGCCGGAGGAGCCGACCGCGGAGATGCCCCAGCCGCCGATCCCGGCGACGGCGAGCGCCGCGGCCGCCGCGGCGGCGAAACGGATGCGGCGCTGCCGTATGGCGTCCGACACGGAGCGGTGCCGCGGGCTCGCGGGGCGCCCGGGGGCGGAGGCGCGCGCCTTGGCGCTCGCCCGGGAGGCGGCGCCGTAGCCGGCCAGCTCCTCGGGGGTGGGCAGCTTGATGCTGGTGTGGGTGTCCCGGCTGGAGTCCGGGGCCGAGCCGCGCACCAGCGGTACGGCCCCGCGCCGCCGGTCGCCGCCGTCCGCACCGGCGGGGGGCGGGGGCGGCAGCGGGACGCCGGGGTCCGCGCCGTCCTCGGCGTCGTACCCGTCGCCGGGCTCGCCCTGGTCGCCGGGCGCGGCGACGTCGAGGGCGGGCAGGCCGGCCAGCCGCGGCAGCAGGTCGCGCAGCTTCGCGCCCAGCTCGGCGGCGGTCAGCCGGGAGGCGGGCGCCTTGGCCAGGCACGCGGTCAGGACGCGGTCGAGCTCCGGCGGCAGGCCGGGCAGCGGCTGGACGGCCTCGGTGACGTGCCGCCGCAGCACCGCGCCGGGGTGCCCGCCGCCGAACGGCGTGAAGCCGCCGAGCAGCTCGTACAGCACGGTGGCCAGCGCGTAGATATCGACGGAGGCGCGCGGCGGCAGACCCTCGATGATCTCCGGGGCGAGGTAGTCGGGGGTGCCGATGATGCGGGTCGCGCGGGTGCGGCGCGGGGTGTCGACGAGCCGCGCGATGCCGAAGTCGGTGAGCAGCGCGGGCGGCGCGCCGCCGGGGCCGGTCGGGGCGGCCGAGTCCAGCAGCACGTTCTCCGGCTTGACGTCCCGGTGCACGACACCCGCGGCGTGCGCGGCGGCGAGCCCGTCGGCCACGTCCGCGGCGATCGCGACCGCCGCCTCGGGGGCGAGCCGCCGCTCCCGCTCCAGCCGCGACCGCAGGTCCGTGCCCCGCACCAGGTCCATGACCAGGGCGAGGTCGCTGCCGTCCACGACGAGGTCGCGGATGCCGACGATGTGCGGGTGGTCGAGCGACAGCAGGGCGGTCCGCTCCTGCACGAAACGCCCGACGAGATCCTGGTCGGACGCGAGGTCCTCGCGCAGCAGCTTGATGGCGACCGGTCCCTCGGGGCCGTCACCGAGCCACACCGTGCCCGCGGATCCCCGCCCGAGCACCTGGTGGGCGGTGTAGCGGCTGCCGATCTTCCTGGCCAAGGCTTGCTCCGACTCCTCCGGCGGTCCGTCGCGTTGCCGACAAAGCTACGCGGATGAGGGGCGGTTCGGGATACGGGAGGTCGGTGAGGAGGCTTTCCGCACGAGAAATCACCCTCCAGAAGTCGATAAATCCCCTCACTGGGGTGCTCTTTGCGCTGCGGGGTGCTTCTTGAGGTGGGTTGCTCGATCGTCTCTTGGTGGACGGTTGCTCGCGCCGTTCTCCCCCGGAGCTTCGCCTGGGGGTGCCCCCACGCAGGCCCTGGGTGTACCCGGCGGGGCATCGCGCACTCCGTGTGGGGGTTGGGTCGGGGGCCACTCCGGGCGTACCTCCTCGGAATGCGCGTTCACCCTCACCCGTAGCCGTGAAGGGACTGGCAAGCGCATTCCTGCGGGGGCACCCCCGGATCGTCCCCCTCCCGACGTTGCGTGGCGGCTGCCTGCCGGTGGGGGTGGGTGGGGTACGACCCCCGCACGAGGTTGCGTGGGCGGCTGCCTGCCGGTGGGGGTGCTGTATTCGGGGACTGCGGCTCGACCCCGACGGCGAATGCGCCCCGCAGGTGGACAGGTGGACAGAAAGCCGACGCCCCCCACCCTCACGGGTGGTGGGGGCGGGAAACCCCGGCATACAGGGGTCAGCCGAGGCCGTTGCCGTTGAGGCCCGGGGGCAGGTTCTTGCCGTCGATGCCCGGCGTGGGCGTACCCGTGCCGTTGCCGCCGCCTGAGTCGCCGGTGATGGAGGAGATCGTGTGCCACGCGGACTTGAGCCAGTCCGAGGAGGCGTCCCAGAGGTTGCGCGTCGTGTTGAACCAGTCGGGCAGCGGCGTCGTGTACCAGACCAGGACGAAGAGGGCGACGAGCACCAGGATCACCACGAGGCAGCCCTTGAGGCAGCCCAGTCCGGGGATCTTGACGGGGTTGGCGCTGCGCCGCCGCTGCTCGCGTTCGGGCGCGTGGGGGCGCTGCTGCGGCTCGTACCGCTGCGGCTGCTGCTCGTAGCGCCGCTGGTCGTACGCCTGCTGCTGCGGGGGCTGCTGGTAGCGCGGCTGCTGGGGTTGCTGCGGCTGCGGCTGGTGCTGCTGGGGGTAGCCGTACCCCTGGCCCTGGCGGCCCTGCTGCTGCGGGTAGCCGTACCCCTGGCCCTGGCCCTGGCCTTGTGCGGGGCGGGCGGGCTGGCGGCGCGGGCGGCGGAAGAGGGGGTCCATCTCGGGGGGCAGGTAGTGCGCCTCGGTCTGGTCGTTGCGCTGCCGGGCCGCGTTGAGCTGCGACTCCCACGGGTGCGGGCCCTGCGGCTGCGGCGGGCCGGCGTCCGGTACGGGGGGCAGCACGCGGGTGCCGTCGCCACCGGGCGGGATGACGCGGGTCGCGGCGGCCGGGTCGTACTGCTGCCCGCCGCCCGAGCCCGACGGCAGCACCTGCGTGGGGTCGGCGTCCGGACCGGCCACGCCCGCGGCGAGGTTGGCGCCGCGTGGCAGCGTGGGGGCCTCGTCCGGTACGAGCAGCGCGCCGACGCCGAGCGCGGCCTCGGCGGCGGCGGGCGTGGCGTGCACCCCGACGCCGGCCGCGACGACCCGCAGCGCGCGGGCCAGCGTCTCGGCGCTCGGCCGCTGGGCGGGCTCCTTGCGCATGCAGCGCTCGATGACCGTCCAGAGCGGCTCGGGAATGTTCCCGGGCCGCGGCGGCTCCTGCCGCAGATGCGCCTGCAGCACCTCGATCGCGCTCTCGCCCTGGAAGGGCGCCCGGCCGGTGACCAGCTCGTAGAGCAGGATGCCGGCGCCGTAGACGTCCACCGCGGAGGTCTGCGGGCGGCCCTGCGCGGACTCGGGGGCGACATACGCGGGCGTGCCGACGAACTCGTGGGTACGGGTCACACCCGGGGAGTCGGCGAGCCGCGCGATGCCGAAGTCGGTGAGCATCGGGTGCATGCGCTCGCTGCCGTCCTCGTCGGTGAGGGTGGCGAGCAGCACGTTCGCGGGCTTGAGGTCGCGGTGGACGATGCCGTCGGCGTGACTGGCGGCGAGCGCGTCCGCCACGGCCGCGGTGAGCAGCGCGGCGGCGACGGGGGTGAAGGGCCCGTTCTCACGCAGGTAGCGGTGCAGGTCCGGGCCGTCGACGAGGTCCATCACCAGCGCGAGCAGATCGCCCTCGACGACGAGGTCGCGGACGCGCACGATGTGCGGGTGGCGCAGCCGCAGCAGCACCGAGCGTTCGCGCAGGAAGCGCATCACCACGTCGGGGTCGCCGGCGAGCTCCTCCTTGAGCACCTTGACGGCCACGGTCGCGCCGGGCGCGAGTCCCTCCGCCGCGGGCGGGGCGTCCGGGCCCTGCTCGGCACCACGGACCCGGGCACGCCAGACGGTGCCCGTGGCGCCCCGCCCGAGCGGCTCCTCCAGGAGGTATTTGCTGCCTACCGGCCGCACGTCATGCGCTCCCTGCTGCGTAGTGACCGGGCGCTTCCTCCCGGTGCCCGATGCCCGGTTCCGGCCAAGCGTAGTGCCGCCAGGCGCGAGGTGGGTCGGGCGGCGAGGCCGAATTCCCGGGTAGGACGCGTACGGGCTCCCCTCGGTTGCGCCCCCGCCCCGCCGGGGGCACCCTCGCGCCGGGGCCCGCCCCCTTCCCCCGGCGGGAGCCGGGCGCGCCGCTCCCCGGCGCCCCTTGACATGCACTGGCGTCCGTCCCGCCGCGGTGGTCCCCGCGCCTGCGGCGCGGGGTGCTTCCCGCCCCCACCACCCGTGCGGGTGAGACGTCGGCTTTCTGTCCACCTGCGGGGGTGCCTCGCCGTCGGGGGCTGACCACCGAAGCAGAAGCGCGATGCCCCGCCGGGCAACACCAGGGGCGCGAGGCTGCATCTGAGGTGCGGCCGGCGCCGCGCGGGCGCGAACAACCCCCACGCAGGGAAGATCGCGCGGGCCACCGCAACAGGCACCCCGGGGCGTACCCGGCGAGCCCGGCGCAGCCGGTCGCACCGTGCAGAACGGAGCGCACAGCCCGCGGTGGGGCTCACACCCGGACGTATGGGGCGGCGCAGCCACGGGCAAGATCACGGGAGCCGGTACCGGCGGCGGGCTGTCGGCGGCGGGTGGGAGGATGCACCCGTACGGTCCGGTGGGGCAGGCGGGGGCGGCCCCGCCGGAAGTACCCGCGTGCCGCCGGGAGCCGCCCGTTCCGGTACGCGGTCGGCGCCGTCACATGCAAATGCAATGCCAACGCGCCCGTGCGCGCGGCCGGGGGGAGGGACGCCCGCCCCGCCGTACGCCCGGGCAGAAGGGACCGCGGACGAGATGCAGATCCGGCTGACCGTCCTCGGGCCGCGCAGCGGCCGGGCAGCCCGCGGCAGCGACGTGCTCGTGACGGCGCCCGCAGGCACCGTGCTGGGCTCGGTCGCCGGCGCGCTCGCCTCCGCCGCGGGGTCCGGGCAGCCGGGCCGCTCCGCCGGGGCCTCGGTGGCCCTCTACGCCGGGCAGGAGCGCGTACCGCCGACCGCGGTGCTGGGCGTGCCGCCACTCGTGGACGGCGCGGTGCTCGCACTGCACGCCCCCGCGGGCCCCCACGACCCGGGCCCGTACGGCAGCTTCGGGGAGTACGGCAGCCCCGCCGCGGGTGCGGCGCGGCTGCTGGTGGTCGGCGGGCCGGACGCGGGCGGCGTGCACCTGCTGCCCGGCGGGCGGGCGACGATCGGCCGGTCCGCCGACGCGGACGTGCCCCTGGACGACCCGGACGTCTCGCGGCTGCACTGCGAGGTGACCTTCGGCCCGGACGGCACGCCGACCGTCGCCGACCTCGGTTCCACGAACGGCACGACGCTGGACGGCCGCGCCGTCGGCCCGCAGCCCGTGCCTCTGCCCCCGGGCGCGCTGCTGCAGCTCGGCGAGTCCACGCTGCGCCTCGACCCGCCGGGCGCCCCGGCCCCGCACCACTTGCCGGCCGCCCCGGACGCCGAGGGCCACCTCCGGGTGGGCCTGCGCGACTCCGGGCCGGAGCCGGAGGCGGTGTCCGCCGCGGGCGCGGCGGGGCCGCGTACGTACGCGCACGCACCCGCGGCCCCCGCGGCCGCCACCGGGCCCACCGCGTACGGCCACGGCACGTTCCGGCCCGCCGCCCCGCCCAGGCCCCCGGCCGAAGGCCCGGCGGAGACCGCCACGGCGTACGGGGACGCGGCGGAGGGCCCGAGCGCGTACGGCCGGCGGGACACCGGGCAGGCGCGGCGGCCCGGAGTGGGCGGCGGGCGCGGCGGGGTCGTCGGGTCGATAGGGGCGTGGGCCCGGCGCAGGCTCCAGGGCGCGGGGCGCGCGGAGACCGCGGAGGAGTACGCCGGGGCGGAGGCCGCGGCACTGCGGGAGCGGTGGCCGGATCCGGCGGCGGTGCTGCTCACCGCTCTCGGGCCGGGCCGCCGCCTGTGGGAGCGCGGCCCCGGCCACCCGGACGCGCTGACCGTACGGCTCGGCACCACCGGCTGCGGCCCGCGGCAGCCCGCCGGGGTGCCCTTCGCCGTCGCCCTGCGCGATCCGCACTCCGCGGCGCTGACCCTCGCCGGTCCGCGCCCCCGGCTCGCCGGGCTGGCCCGCGCGGTGCTCGCCCAGCTGTGCGCGCTGCACTCCCCCGGCACCCTGGAGGTGGTGCTGCTCAGCGCCGACCGCACGCGGCCCGCCGACCAGCGGACCGAGGAGTGGGCGTGGCTGAACTGGCTGCCGCATCTGCGCCCGGCCCACGGCCAGGACTGCCGCCTGCTGCTGGCCTTCGACCGCGAGCAGGCGCAGGCACGTACGGCGGAGCTGGTCCGCCGGATCGAGGAGAGCGCGGGGAGCGCCACGGGGCCCGCCGCCACGGCGCAGGTCGCACGCACCGCAGAGGCCTCCGGGAGTGTTGCGGGCGCCCCGGGGGGCGCGGCAGGGGCCGCCTGGGCGGCGGGCGTTGCAGGCACCGCGGGGTCCGCGGCCACGGCGCGGGCCGCGAGCGGCGCGGGGCCCGCCGAGGCGGTGGGCCTTGCGGGTGCCGCAGGGCCGACCGCGGACGCCGGCGCGGCCGGGGCGTACGTGCTGCTGGTCGTCGACGGCGACCCGGGTTCGGCCGCGCTGCGCGAGACCGTCGCCCGTATCGCGGCCGCCGGGCCCGCGGCCGGCGTGCATGTGCTGTGCCTGGCCGAGCCGGGCGAGCGGCCCGCGGTGGACACCGGCGTGGTCGCCCGGCTGTCCGGGGACGTCGCGACGACGCTGCGGGTCGAGCCCGCGGGCGGCCCGGCGGACACGGACGGCAGGGACGAAGCGGACGACGCCGACGAGATCGTGCTGGACGCGGTGTCCGCCGCCTGGGCCGAGCACTTCGCCCGGGCGCTGGCACCGCTGCGGGAGGCGGACGCGGAGGCGTACGGCGCCGGGTCGCGGCATGCGCTGCCCGCGGCCGTACGGCTGCTCGACGAGTTGGACCTGGCGCTCGCCACCCCCGCGAAGATCGCCGCGCGCTGGGCCGCCGCGCACCCCGCGGTGCCGGCCGCCGGGGCGGTCCTCGGCGCCGGGGCGGGGGCCGGGGCGGACGGCGGGCGGGTCGCCGTCGACCTCGTCGCCGAGGGGCCGCACCTGCTGGTCGGGGGCGCGCCGGGCGCGGGCAAGACGGAGCTGCTGCGGTCGGTCGCTGCCGCGCTCGCCGCGGGCGAGCGGCCCGAGAGGCTCGCGCTCGTTCTGCTGGACGGCGGCGGCCAGGAGCGCGGCGAGGGGCTCGCCGCGTGCGCGGACCTGCCGCATGTCACCGAGCACCTGGTCGCGAACGACCCGGTGCGGATGCGGGAGTTCGCGCAGGCGCTGGGCGCGGAGCTGAAGCGGCGGGCCGCCGTGCTCGGGGAGCAGACGTTCGCGGCGTGGCACGCCGAGCGGGTCGTCACCGCGAGCGTGCCGCGCCAGGGCGGGCGGCGGCCCGCGGACGCGGCGGATGTGCCGGACGCGCCCGAGGTGCCGTCGATGCCGCGGCTCGTGCTGCTCGTCGACGACCTGGACGCGCTGGTCGCGCCCGCGCTCGGCAGCCCCGGGCGGCCCGCGGCGGGCAGCGTCGTGCGCGCGGTCGAGGCGATCGCCCGGGATGGCGAGCGGCTCGGCGTCCACCTCGTGGCCGCGACCGGGCGGCCCGAACGGACCGCGGGGACGGACGCGGACGAGCGGGCGCCGCTGCGGATCGCTCTGCGGAGTGCGGATCCGGAGTCCGCGGCGCTCCTGGTCGGCGTCGAGGATCCGGCGGGGTTCGACGAGGCGGTGCCCGGGCGGGGCTATCTCCGCCGGCCGGGCGGGGCGGTGACGGCCTTCCAGGCCGGGCGGGTCAGCGGGCGCATCCCCCGTACGGCGACGCTTCGGCCCACGGTCGTGGCGCTCGAATGGGAGCGGATGGGGGATCCGCCGGCGCGGCGCCAGGTCCGCGAGCTCGGGAACGGCCCCACGGACCTCGCCCTCCTCGCCAGCGCCCTCCAGCGCGCCTCGGAGGCCGCCCCGCTCTCCTCCTGACCTCCGCCCCGTCCCTGGCGGTCGGCTGCCGCACCACGGAGTGCCCGCGCCTGGCGGCGCGGGGTGTTTCGCACCCCCACCACCCGTGCAGGTAAGACGTCGGCTGACGGTCCCCCTGTGGGGGTGCACCGCCGTCGGGGGCGAACCGCATCACCCCCCGCCGGCAGGCAGCCGCCCACGCAACCTCGCGCGGGGGACGATCACCCCACCCACCCCCACCCCCACCGGCAGGCAGCCGCCGACGAGACGTCGGGAGGGGGACGATCCGGGGGTGCCCCCGCAGGAATGCGCTTCCCAGCGCGGCACCAACTCCGGATGAGGGTGAACGC
>NZ_JOHY01000076.1 GCF_000721495.1 Streptomyces sp. NRRL F-5123 | reverse complement strand
CCGGTCGGACCGGGACCCCGCGCCCCGCGGGCCTGCGCGCCCCCGGTCCGACCGGCCCCCGCGCCCTGCGCCGCAGCATCCGCGGCTTCCAGCGCAACGCCCCCGCCCTCTTCCGTCAACTCGCCCGCCACTACGGCGACATGGTGCGCGTCCCGCTCGGCTTCTTCACCGTCCACCTCAACCTCCACCCCGACAACATCCGCTACGTCCTCCAGGACAACAACGCCAACTACGTCCGCGGCAAGGGCTACGACTACTTCAAGATCTTCATGGGCATGGGCCTGCTCACCCTCGACGGCGACGAGTGGAAGCAGCACCGCCGCGTCGTCAACCCGCTCTTCCACAAGGCGGCCGTCGACGGCATGGCCGCGACCATGACCGACGCGACCACCACCGTCCTGGACCGCTGGGAGTCCGCGGCGGCCTCCGGCGAGAGCATCGACGTCGTCCCGGAGATGATGGAGCTGACCCTCGGGGCGCTCGGCAAGGCGATGTTCGACACCGACCTGCACCCCGAGAGCGAGCGCGTCGGCCCCGCGATGGTCACCGTGATCGAGGCGATGGTCTTCCGCGGCACCCTCAGCCAGCTCACCCCCAACGCCGTCCCGATCCCGTACAACCTCCGCATCCGCAAGGCCCGCCGGGTGATGTACGAGATCGTCGACCGCATCGTCGCCGCCCACCGGGCGGGCGAGCACGGGCAGTTGACCGACCTCGTCAGCCTGCTCCTCGCGGCCCGCGACGAGAGCGGCGGCGAGTGGACGCGGCAGCAGGTCAGGGACGAGATCATGACCGTCTTCATGGCGGGCCACGAGACCACCGGCACGGGCCTGGCCTGGGCCCTCTACGAACTGGCCCGCAATACCGAGGCGCAGGAGCGGCTGCACGACGAGGCCGAACGCGTCCTGAACGGCCGCGCCCCCGGCATCGGGGACCTGCCCGAACTCCCCTACACACGTATGGTCGCCGACGAGACGCTCCGGCTCCACCCGCCCATCTGGCTCTACCCGCGCGACGCGGCGGCCGACGACGAGGTCGGCGGCTGGCGCATCCCCAAGGGCGGCAGCGTCTTCATGGTCCCCTACGTCACCCACCGCCACCCCGACTTCTGGGTGGACCCCGACAGCTTCGACCCCGAACGCTTCTCGGACGCCAACCGCGCCGCCCAACCCCGCTACGCCTACTTCCCGTTCGGCGGCGGGCAGCGCAAGTGCATCGGCAACCAGATGGCGGTCGTGCAGATGCACCTGACCCTCGCGATGGTCGCCCAGCGCTTCCGCCTCCACCTCGTCCCCGACCACCCCCTCACCCTCGCCACGACCGTGTCCTTCCGCCCGATGGAGGGCATCCGCCTCGCGATCACCCCGAGGCCCCGATGACGCCACCGGCCCGCACCGACCTGCCCCCGCACACCGTCCGCACGCCGCCCCCCGCCGTCGACTACCCGCCGGACGGCTCCGTGCGCCCGGTCGGCCGCTACGTCTGGGAGCCCGTCGAGACCACGCCGCTGCCCGCCGCCCCGGCCCCCGGCCTCCGCGACCGCTCCGTCGCGGTGGTCGGCGGCCGCGAGACGGCGGCGTACGCGATCAGCACCCGGCTGAGCGCGGCGGGCGCCCATGTCCACCGCCTCGCCCCGCCCCGCGCGGGCGACCCCGCCGACGACGACGGCGTGCCCGCCTTCCTCGCCGCGGCGGGCGGCCGCCTCGACGGGATCGTCGACCTCGGTGTGCCCGGCCCCTTCACCCCCACCGGCCCCGACGTATGGGAGCCCGCCTTCCGCCAGACCCTTCGCCTGCTCCAGGCGGTGCACGCCGACTGGTCGGCGGAGACGGACGCGACCCGCCTGTTCTACCTCCCGGTCACCCGCCTGGGCGGCCTGATGGGCTTCGGGCCCGCCGGGGAACCGCCCCCGATCGAGCAGCCCCTGGGCGGCCTGTGGGCGGGCCTGGCCAAGGGCCTGCCCCGCGAGATCCCCAACTGCAACATCCGCGTCCTCGACCTCGGCCCCGAAGACCACGCCGCCACCGCCGAGTCGGTGTGCCGCGAGCTCTACCGATGGGGCCCGTTCGAGATCGGCCACCACCACGGCCGCCGCTACACCCTCCGGGCCCGCCCGGCGCAGCCCGGCCCGCCCCGCACGTCCCTCGCGCCCGGCGACACGGTCGTCATGTCCGGCGGCGGTCGCGGCATCGGCTTCGCGCTCGCCCGCGCGCTCGCCGCGGACTTCGGCGTGCGCGTGATCGTCAGCGGCCGCAGCGCCCTCCCCGACGAGCGGCGGACGCCTGAAGTCGCCCTCTCCGCAGCGGACTTCCGCGCCTACCGCGACGACCGGCTGCGCGCGGCGGCGACCGCCCGCGCCCTCCCCGCGACCCGGGCGGCGCTCGCGAAGCTCGCCGACGCCCGCGAGCTGTGGAGCAACCTCGCCGCGGCCCGCGCCGACGGCCTGCACATCGAGTACGCCCCCTGCGACGTCACCGACCCCGAGCAGACGGCGCAACTCCTCGCCCGCGCGGGCGACCGCCTCGCCGGGGTCGTCCACAACGCGGGCCTGGACGTCCCGACCCGGCTCCCGCACAAGACCCCGGAGACGATCGCCGCGGTGGTCGCCGTCAAGATCCGCGGCTTCCTCAACCTCCTGCGCGCCCTCCCGGCGGGCCCGCCCGCCTTCTTCTGCAACGTCGGCTCCCTCACCGGGCGGTGGGGCGGGATGGTCGGCCAGCTGGACTACGGCGCGGCGAACGAGGGCCTCAGCCGCCTGGGCCTGTGGGCGGCCCGCACCACCGGCCTCCCGGTCAGCACGGTCTGCTGGCCGACCTGGGAGCGCCTCGGCATGATCACCAACTACGAGGCGACCCTCCGCTACATGTCCGCGGTGGACGTCGACGAGGCCCTGCACCACTGGCGGCGCGAACTCCTCTCCCGGCCGGCCGGCGAGGTCACCTTCATCGGCGACGTGGGACCGGCGATGCTGCCCTCCGTCCTACGCGGCTACCAGCAGGACTCCGGACTCCCCGGCATCGAACGCCTCGCGACCAGCCGCTACTTCCTCGGCGAGCCCGTCCGCTTCCACCCGCACGCGGCCCTCACCACCCACCATGCCCTGCGCCCCGCGGAGTTGCCCGTCTGCGACGACTTCCGCATCGGCGGCACCCCTGCCCTGCCGATCTCCCTGGCCCTCGAACTCCTCCACGCGGCGGGGGCCTGGGTCCAGCCCGAGGGCTCCCCGGACCTCCACCCCGCCGGGACCCGCGACGTCACCGTCACCCTCCCCGCCCTCCGCCTCCCGCAGCCGGAGACGCGCCTGACGCGTACGGCAGCCGGAGCGTGGTCCCCGGACGGCACGTGGCGGGTGGCGGTGGAGCTGACGGCGGCGGGCCGGCACCTGGCGTCGGCGGAGCTGGTCTACGCCCCCGCGGGCCGCAGGGCGACCGGCACCGCCGCAGAGCCCCCCGAGCCGCCTCCCCCGGCGGAGGGCGCCCCGAGCTGGACCGGCCATGTCGTCCCCCTCGCGGAGTGGCGGTACGCCGCCGACGGCACCCGGCGCGCCCTCGCGCACCCGCCCCGCCCGGCGGACTGGCTGCTCACCTCACCCGCGCCCACCCCGGCCCTCCCGCTCGGCGCGCTGGAGAACGTCTTCCGCGAGGCATGGGCGGCCCGGAGCACGCCCGGCCCCACCCGCCTCACGGTCGCCCACCTCGCGGCCTCCCCGGACGCAGCCGCGACCCCGCTCCATCTCACCGGCACCCCGGACGCCGCGGACTGGACCGCGACCCCCACCGACGCACCCGCCCCGGCCCTCCGCATCGCGGGCCTGCGCCTCTCGTAGCGCGCCCAGCGCCCACCGCCCCCCCGAACCCACCCACCCCCAGGAGAATCCCGTGAGCACCGTCGACCGGTCGGACGCCTACTGCGTCGTGGGCGCAGGGGCGGGCGGCCTGGCCGCCGCGAAGAACCTGAAGAGCTTCGGCTTCGCCGTCGACGTGATCGAGCGCGCCGACGACGTCGGCGGCAACTGGAACGGCGGCAACCCCCACAGCGCCGCCTACGACTCGATCCACCTCATCACGTCGAAGCCGTACATCCAGTACGACGACTTCCCGATCCCCGCGGACTACCCGACCTACCTCGGCCGCACCCACGCGCACGCGTACCTCCGGGCGTACGCGGCGCACTTCGGCGTCCGCGAGCACGTCGAGCTCCACCGCACGGTGGAGTGGATCGACCGGCGCGACGGCTCACCGCACTGGTACGTGACGCTCGACGGCGGCGAAGTGCGCCGCTACGCCGGGGTCGTGATCGCCCACGGCCACAACTGGGCGCCTCGCTCCCCGGAGTACGAGGGCCACTTCGACGGCACCGTCCTGCACTCCAGCGACTACCGCGACCCGACCCCCCTGCGCGGCAGGCGCGTGCTGGTCGTCGGCGGCGGCACATCGGGCTGCGACATCGCGGTGGAGTCCGCCCAGAACGCCGCCGCGACCTTCCTGAGCATCCGCCGCGGCTGCTACTACTGGCCCAAGTACCTCTTCGGGCGCCCCACCGACGTCCTCTACGAGAGCGTCCTGAAGTGGCGCATGCCCCGCCCCGTGGTCCGGGCGTTCGGCGGCCTGTTCCTGCGCCTGAACAGCGCGGGCGACCCGGCCGCGTACGGGCTGCCGAAACCCGCGCACCGGCTGCTCGAAGAGCACTTCGTGATCAACTCCACGCTCCTCTACGCCCTCGGCCACGGCGACGTGGCGGCCCGCCCCGACGTCGCCGAACTCCGCGGCGACCGCGTGCTGTTCACGGACGGCCGGGAGGAGCGGGTCGACGTCATCGTCAACGCGACGGGCTACCGCATGACGGAGTTCCCGTTCATCGACCGCAAGCACCTCAACTGGACCGGCCGTACACCCCAGTTGCACCTGAGCGCCTTCCACCCGGCGTACGACAACCTCTTCGTCATCGGCTACTTCCAGACGTCCACCGGCAATTGGCCGATCATGGACTACCAGGCGCAGATCATGGCCCGCTACCTGCATCTGCTGCGGACGGACCCGCGCAGGGCGGTGTGGTTCCGCAGGGCGAAGGCGGAGCCCGTCACGACGGCCCGGCTCAGCGGCGGCATCAGCTACTACGACTCCGAGCGGCACTGGCTCCAGGTCGACCACTTCTCCTACCGCGCGCTGCTGCGCAAGCTCGTCCGCCGCTTCGGCGTCGAACCCCCGGCGCCGCCACCCGCGGAGACCGCCGCCGCCCTCCCGCAGCAGCCCGAGCACCAGGAGCACGCCGCGTGATGAACCTGCTCACGCGGCTGGCCACCCGCCACGCCCGCGTCATGCTGCTCGCCGCCCTCGCGGCCGCGGTCCTCGCCGCCGCCCTCGGCGCACCCGTCGCGTCCCGGCTGACCGGCGGGAACCCCGACTTCGTCACGCCCGGCTCCGGCAGCGTCCGCGCGGACGACCGGATCGAGAAGGCGACCGGCATCCACGGCGACGGCGGCGTGATCGCCCTCGTCGACACCGGCGCCCCCGCCACCGACCCCCGTACGCGGCGCGCGGCCGCGCGGGTCGCCGCGCTCATGGACGCGGACAGGACCTTCGCCGTCGTCCGCTCCTACGACCGCACGCACGACCGCGCCCTGCTCTCGAAGGACGGCCGGCAGACCATCGTCGTCGGCGAGTTCAGCGCCCGCCCGGGCGCCTCGGCCCGCTACCAGGCCTCGGTCAAGCGCCTGCTGCACGCGACCGCCGACGACCCGTACGTGAAGCTCGGCGGCAGCGAGGTCGTCGGCAACCAGGTCGTGAAGACCGTCCAGCACGACCTGGAGATTGCCGAACTCGCCGCCTTTCCCGTGCTGTTCGTGCTGTCGCTGTGGATCTTCCGCAGCCTCGTGGCGTCCGCCCTCCCGCTGCTCGTCGGCGGGCTGAACGTCGTGCTGACGCTGCTCGGGATGCGGATCGTGGACGGCTTCACACCGCTGTCGATCTTCTCGCTCAACCTCGTCACGGCCCTCGGCCTCGGCCTCGCGATCGACTACAGCCTGCTCATCGTGTCGCGCTTCCGCACCGAGCTGACCGTCGACCCGGACGTGCCGCGCGCGATCGGGGTGACGCTGCGCACCGCGGGCCGCACGATCCTCTTCAGCTCGCTGACGGTGAGCGCGGCGATGGCGGCGCTGTTCGTCTTCCGGCAGCGCTTCCTGTACTCGATGGCGGTCGGCGGGCTGCTCGTCGCGCTGTCCGCGCTCCTGGTGGCGCTGCTCGTGCTGCCCGCGCTGCTGCGTGTGCTGGGGCGGCACCTCGACTTCCTCGCCCCCGCCCGCTGGCACCGGGCGCTGGAGAAGCCGGAGAGCACGGAGGGCGGGTGGTTCGCGCTCGCCCGCGGGGTGATGCGGCACGCGGTGCTGGTCGCGGCCGGGGCGAGCGCGTTCCTGGTCGTGCTCGCGCTGCCCTTCGCGCGGGTGGCGTTCACGACGGTCGGGCCGGGCTCGCTGCCGTCGACCGCGAGCAGCAGGGCCGTGGACGACACGCTGCGGGCCCGCTTCCCCGCGGACCCGCTGGAGGCCGTCACGGTCGTCGTCAGCGCGGGCCCCGCCGCCGGGCCGCAACTGGCCGCGCTGCGTGACCGGGTGGCCGCGCTGCCCGGCGCCGCGGCCGTCTCCGCCCCGGTGCGGCTGGACGGCGGCACATGGCTGATCCAGGCCGTCCCCCGCGAGCCGGGACTGAGCGGCGCGTCCCGCCAACTGGTCAAGGACGTACGGGCGTTGCCCGTGCCCGGGGAGACGGTGGTCGGCGGCCAGAGCGCGACCTTCGTGGACCTGCGCAGCAGCCTGGTCGCCCGGCTGCCCGTCGCGGCCGCGATCGTCTTCCTCACCAGCATGCTCGTGCTGCTGCTGATGACGGGGTCGGTCGTACTGCCGCTCAAGGCGGTGGTGATGAACGTGCTGACGCTCGGCGCGACCTTCGGCGTCCTCACCGCCGTCTTCCAACACGGGCACGGGGCGGGCCTGTTCGGCACGACCGGGCAGGGCGCCCTGGACGCGACGCAGCCCGTGCTGCTCTTCGCGATGGTCTTCGGCCTGTCCACGGACTACGGCGTCTTCCTGCTCGCCCGCATCAAGGAGGCGCGGGACACGGGCGCGGGCGAGCAGGAGGCCGTGGCGCTGGGCCTCGGCCGCACGGGGCGGGTCGTGACGGCGGCGGCGCTGCTGTTCTGCGTCGCGCTCGGGGCGCTCGCCACCTCGCGGATCGTCTTCATCAAGGAGCTGGGCCTCGGTACGGCGCTGGGCGTGCTGCTGGACGCCACGGTCGTGCGGGCGCTGCTCGTCCCGTCGCTGATGGCCCTGCTGGGCCGGTGGAACTGGTGGGCTCCGGCGCCGCTGCGCCGGCTGCACGGGCGCTTCGGACTGAGCGAGGGCGGACTTGCGGCCGAATCCGCACGGTCCGAATACGCCCGCACGGGCTGACGAAGCGTCACCATGGTGGTGCGGAGCGCGAGCGTCAGCCGCCGCCGGAGCCGCCGCGCGACGGCGGCGGCCACCGTACCGACCACCATCCCGCCCGCCACCCCGTCCACCAGCCCGACCGACCAGCCCGACCGACCAGCAGAGGTGACCGTGTACCACGCCATCGTCCGACGCAATCTGCGCAAGTCCTTCGCCGAGGTCAACCGCGGCAACTACCCGGCGATCGTGAGCCAGTTCACGCCCGCCGCCGAGCACTGGTTCTCCGGCTCGCACGCGCTCGGCGGCGGGCGGCACGACAACCGGCGCATCCAGCAGTGGTACGACCGGCTCGCCGCGCTGCTGCCCGACCTGCGGTTCGAGCTGACGAAGGTCTCGGCGAAGGGCTGGCCCTGGGACACGGTGGCCTTCGTCGAGTGGGTCGACCACCTCACCGACCGCGAGGGCAACCACTACTCCAACCAGGGCGTGCACGTCATCCGTATCGCCTGGGGCAAGATCACCGAGCTGCACATCTACTGCGACACCGCGCTGCTCGCGTCCGTCCTCGACACCCTCGCCGCCCAGGGTGTCACCGAGGCGGGCGCCCCGCCGGTCGGCGACCCGGGCCCCTTCCCCGCGGCCGCCGCGCCCGCCGCACCCGCGGTCTGAGGCGCCGCCCCCGGAACGGGCGGGCCCGCGCGGCGCATCGCGGGCCCGCCCTCTTCACTGCGCGGACGGGGGCGCTACAACTGCGCGACCCAGTACGGTTCGACGGTCATCCGGCCGTTGCCGCGGGCGCCGTTCAGCAGGCCCGACGAGTTCGTGCCGAGGGTGTACCAGGAGTCCACGTAGTCGTCGTCGTTCGTGTACCAGGACGCGGGCAGGGCGTCGAGGATCGCGTCGACCAGCGGGATGTACGCGCCCTGGTCGGTGATCGTGAGCAGCGCGTCGGCCAGCGCCTTGGCGAGGGCCGCGTAGTTGGTGTCGCTGTCGGCCTCCATCATCACGACGTCGGCCAGGTTGTACTTGTAGGTGTTCCAGCTGACCAGGATCTGGTTGGGGTAGTACGTGGTGCCGTCGTTGTCGAGGTAGGGCATGTCGACGGTGTCGACGCGCACCTTCCCGTCGAGGCCGAAGCCGGTGACGATCGAGTAGATCTCGGCGTCGCCGAGGATCCAGGGCTCCTCGTCGTCGTTGAGGTGGACGGAGTCGACCTTCGTCGTCCAGTAGCCGCCGGTCGCGGCGGGGGAGGCGGCGGCGGGGGAGGCGGCGGCCGACCGCAGGCCCGCCTTGCCCAGGGCCTTGTCGACCTGGGCCAGCCCGGCGGCGGTCGCGCGGTCCACGTCGAGGTCGACGACGTAGACGGCCTCCCGCGGGATCCGCGTGGCGCTGAGGGCGTGGGCGCGGCCCGCGCTGTCGTACGCGGTGACGGCGGCGCCCCCGTCGTCGTCGGAGGCCACCGCCACGAGCGGCACGGCGTCCGGTGTGAGCGCGGCCCGCATCGAGTCGGCGCCGAGCCGCAGCCGCAGCAGCGGGCCGGCGTCCGCGCCCAGCCCCTTCGCGGCGGCGATGCGCTGCTCGGCGGCGGTGACGGCGCCCGCGAGCGCGGCGGGCGCGCCCCGGCCGGCGGCGAGCGAGGCGAGGCCGACCGGCGCGGAGCCGAGCGCGGCGCCCCGCACCTGCGCCCGCCAGTCCGCCGAGCCGAGCGAGGCGGCGAGCGACCGGGCCACGGTGTCCTCGGCGGCCCCGACCTGCGAGCCCTGCCGCGCCGCGGCGGGCGTGTCGGCGTGGGCGGCGGGCAGGGCGAGCCCCTGCAGCGCGAGCGCGCAGCCCGCGCCGAGCGCGAGCCCGAGCGCTGCGCGGCGGTAAACGGTGAGGTGCACGGAGGTTCCTCCTGGAGGCGTTCCCGCGCCCGCCGCTCCCGGCGGCCGCGGTCGAGGGTTGGTTCAGGACGGAGCCGATCTCGTCGCGCTGCCGATCTACGCGAATAGATTCCGGCGAGGACAGCATGACCGTTGCATGTCAATCCGAACAAGCCGTCTCCCGGCCAAGGTGTGAACGGGACGTGAAGGCCCGGCCTGCCCCGGCGGCCGTTGCCCCGGCCGCCGGGGCAGGCGTACAATTTTCTGTACGTGAGGAGGTGTCCAGTGAAGACCATGTCGTATTCGGAGTCGCGTGCGCGATACGCCGAGGTGCTCAACTCTGTGACCGACGACCGTGAGGAGGTCGTCATCACGCGAGCCGGCCACGAGCCCGTCGTCATCGTGTCCCTCGCGGACTACGAGTCGCTGCGGGAGACCGCGTACCTGCTGCGCAGCCCCGCGAACGCGCGCCGCCTGCTGGCGTCCATCGACGAGCTGGAGAACGGCGGCGGGACGGTCCGGGAGCTGGTAGAGCCCGAGTGAAGATCGTCTTCTCCTCCCGTGCATGGGAGGACTACCTGTGGTGGCAGCAGCAGGACCGCCGCGTCCTCAAGCGCATCAACGTCCTCGTCGCCGACATCGCACGGAACGGCAACGAGGGCATCGGCAAGCCGGAACCCCTCAAGCACGGCTTCCAGGGTTACTGGTCGCGCCGCATCACCGACGAGCACCGCCTCGTCTACAAGGCCACCGAGGACTCCGTCCTCATCGCCCAGTGCCGCTACCGCTACGAGAGCTGACGCCGTGTCACCGCGCCCTCAGCCGCGCGGGGGTTCGGGCCGCACCAGGCCGGACTGGTAGGCGATCACGACGAGTTGGGCGCGGTCGCGCGCGCCGAGCTTCGTCATCGCGCGCTGGACGTGCGTCCGCACCGTCAGCACGCTCAGGACGAGATGCGCGGCGATCTCGTCGTTGGACCTGCCCTGCGCGGCGAGGACGGTGACTTCCTGCTCGCGCGGGGTGAGGTCGGCCAGGCGCTCGGCCGGGGCGAGGGGCGGGGTGCTGGGGGTGGTCAGGAAGCGGGTGATGAGCGCCTGGGTCGCGCCCGGCGACAGCAGCGCCTCGCCCGCGGCGACGGTGCGGATCCCGGCGAGCAGCGTGTCGGTCGTGACGTACTTGCCGAGGAAGCCGCTGGCGCCCACCCGCAGGGCCTGGGCGACGTACTCCTCGGTCTCGAACATCGTCAGGATGAGCACCCGGGTGCCGCTCAGATCCGGGTCGGCGCAGATCTCGGCGGTCGCGGCGAGCCCGTCCGTGCCGGGCATGCGGATGTCCATGACGACGACGTCGGGCCGCTCGGCGCGCGCGGTGTCCACGGCCTCCCGTCCGGTGGCGGCCTCGCCGACGACCTCCATGTCGTCGCAGGAGTCGATCAGCATCCGGAAGGTGCCGCGGAGCAGGGCCTGGTCGTCGGCGAGCAGGACGCGGAGGGTCACGGGCTGTCCTCGGGCGGTTCGGCGGGGGCGTCCCCCTGGCTGCGGGGCTCCCCGGTGGGCCCCGCGGGGGGCGGCTGGATGGGCAGGGTCGCGGTCACGGCGAAGCCGCCTTCCGGGCGCGGGCCCGCGCGCAGGTCGCCGCCGACGGAGTGGGCGCGTTCCCGCATGCCCATCAGGCCGTACCCGCCGCCGGGGACCACGGGCGGCAGCGGCGGCCCGTCGTCGGTGACCGTGATGCGCAACCGCCCCTCGCCGTAGTCGAGTCCGACGTGCGCGGCACGCCCCGAGGCGTGCTTCGCGGCGTTGGTGAGGGCCTCCTGGACGATCCGGTACGCCGTCAGGTCGACGCCCGGCGTCAGCGGCCGCGCCCGGCCCCCGGTGCGCACGGTGACGTCGAGGCCCGCGGAGCGGCACGCGGCCACCAGTTCCGGCAGCCGGTCCAGACCAGGGGCGGGCTCCAGCGAACCGGCGTCCGGGTCGCCCGCCTGCCGCAGAACGCCCACCGTGGCCCGCAGCTCCAGCAGCGCGGAGGAGGTGGTGCCGACCAGCGCGGTAAGGATCTCCCGGGCCTGCTCGGGCCGGGTGGCGGCGAGGTGGGCGGCGGTGCCCGCCTGGGCGTTGGCCAGAGCCATGTGGTGGGCGACCGCGTCGTGCAGCTCGCGGGCGATCCGCATGCGCTCCTCCGCGACCCGCAGCCGCGCCTCCTCCTCGCGGGTGCGCTCGGCGTGCGCGGCACGGGCCTGCGCGGACGCCAGGTAGGCGCGGCGGAAGCGGCTCGTCACCCCCAGGGACATGGGCAGCAGCAGCCACAGGACGGTGCCGACCGTCCGCAGCATGAAGTCGTCGCCGAGCGGCGCGCCGGACAGGGAGGTGGCGACGAGGACGGCCGCGGTGGCGTACCCGAGGGCGGCGGCCCGCGGGTCCCCGCGCACGGTGAGCCAGTAGAGGGCGGCCATGACGGGGGCCAGCAGCAGCGGGCTCGGCAGGTAGCCGACCGCGGTCAGTACGGCCGCGGCGGGCGTGGTCACGGCGAGCGCCACCCGCGGGTGGCCACGGACGCGCAGCAGCGCGGCGAGGCACACGAGCGCCAGGATCCCGGGGGTGACCTGGGTGCGCGGCGGCGAGGACTCCGACGTGCTGACCGCGCCGCCGAGCACCGTGCACGCCGACAGCGCCACCGCGAGCACCACTTCCGCGGTCCGCGCGTGCTGCTCGGTGAAGCGTTCCAGGTGGCTGCTCATCGTCGCTCTCCGGGAGAGGTGGTGCCCCCATCGTCCCCGATCACACGGGCGCCGGGGCGTGGACGGTCCGGTGCGCCCGGCAGCCGAGTGCGGGCCCGGGACCCGGAGGCCTGTCCGGTCCGCCCCGCCCCCCGCCACGCGCGGGCCCGCGTGTCCGCCTCGCGCGCCCCGTCCGCCCGTCCGCCTGTCCGGTCCGCCCCGCCCCCCTCCCACGCGCGGGCCCGGGAGTCCGCCTCGCGCGCCCCCGTCCCCCCGCCCGGGAAGGCCCGGAGCGCGACGCCCCGGGCCCCCGCACCGCCGTACCTCACACCCCCGCCCGCTCCGGCGCGTCCGCCCGCGGGTCCGGGTCGTGGCCCGCGCCCGGGACGGACCGGGGGCGGTGGGCAAGCGACTCGCCCTCGATGTCGACGTGCGGCAGCAGCCGGTCCAGCCACCGCGGCAGCCACCACGCCCGGTCGCCGAGCAGCGCGAGCACCGCGGGCACGATCGCCATCCGGACCACGAAGGCGTCCAGCAGCACCGCCGCGGCCAGGCCGAACCCGACCATCTTGATCATCGAGCCCTGCTCCTCCACGAAGCCGGAGAAGACCGCGATCATGATCAGGGCGGCCGCCACCACGACCCGCGCGCTGTGCCGGAAGCCGGACACCACCGCGTGCCGGGCGTCCTCGCCCTGCGCGTACGCCTCCCGCACCCGGGAGAGCAGGAAGACCTCGTAGTCCATGGCCAGGCCGAAGACGATGCCCACCATGAAGATCGGCATCAGGCTCATGACCGGCCCGGTCTGCTGCACGCCGAGCAGCCCGGCGCCGTGCCCCTGCTGGAAGACCAGCACGACCAGGCCGAGCGCGGCGAGCACGGACAGCACGAAGCCGAGCGCGGCCTTCAGCGGGACGAGCACCGAGCGGAAGACCACCAGCAGCAGCACGACCGCGAGGCCCACCACGGTGGCGAGGTACGGCACCAGCGCGCCCTGGACCTTGCCCGCGATGTCGATGTTCAGCGCGGTCGTGCCGGTGACCTGGAAGGTCGCGGATGTGCCGGACTCGATCGCGGGGCGCTCGCCGCGGACGGTCCGCACCAGCTCCTTCGTCCTCGTGTCGGTGGGGCTGGTGGCGGGGGTGGCCGAGAACACCGCGGTCTCGCCCGCCTTGTCGAAGGTCGGCGGGGACACCGACACGATGCCCCGCTCCTTCCCGATGCGCTCGCCGATCGTGTGCACGGCCGCCCGCGGGTCCGGCGCGCCCTTCGCGTCCACCACGATCGTCAGCGGCCCGTTGAAGCCGGGGCCGAAGCCGTGCGCGAGGTCGTCGTACGCCCGGCGCTGGGTGGTGGACGTCGACAGCGCCTCGTCCCCGGGCGAGCCCAGGTGCAGCGACGCCACCGGTACGGCCAGCGCGCCCAGCCCCAGCACGCCGGACACCAGCACCGCGACCGGCCGCCGCAGCACGAACCGGGCCCAGCGGGAGCCGAGGTTCTCGCGGACCCGCGGTGCCTTGCGCGCCCGGCGCCCCAGCACCGCGTCCGGCCGGAAGCCGAGCAGCGCGGGCACGAGCGTCAGCGCGACCAGCACCGCGACCCCGACCGCCCCCGCGGCGGCCAGGCCCATCTTCGTCAGCACCGGGATCCCGACCACCGACAGCCCGGCCAGCGCGATCACCACGGTCAGCCCGGCGAAGACCACCGCGGAGCCGGCCGTCCCCACCGCCCTCCCGGCGGCCTCCTGCGGGGAGTGGCCGCGGCCGCGCTCCTCGCGGTAGCGGGAGATCACGAACAGCGCGTAGTCGATGCCGACCGCCAGGCCCAGCATCATCCCCAGCGTGAGGGTGTCGGAGGTCAGGCCCAGCGGGTGGCCCAGCAGCAGGATGCCGAACAGGCTCACCGCGGCGCCGGCGATCGCGGTCAGCAGCGGCATGCCCGCGGCCGTCAGCGACCCGAACGTCACCAGCAGGACCACGGCCGCGACCGCGATGCCGATCAGCTCGGAGGTCCCGCCGGGCCCCTCGTCGGCGTCCAGCGCGGAGCCGCCGGTCTCGACCGTCAGGCCTTCCGCGCGCGCCTGGTCCGCGGCCGTGTCCAGCGCGCCGCGGGCGGCGCCGGTCAGGTCGTCGGCGGCCACCGTGTAGTCGACGGTCGCGTACGCCGTCGAGCCGTCCTTGCTGACCGCGCCCGAGGTGAACGGGTCGGCGACCCCGGCGACCTGCGGGCCGCCCGCGAGCGCGGCCACCGCGTGCTCGACCGCCGCTCTGTTGCCGGCCGCGGTCACCTTCTCGCCGCCGGGCGCGACGAAGACCACCTGGGCGGTGGCGCCGTCGGCCGCCGCGCCGGGGAAGCGCTGCTGGACGAGGTCGTAGGCGTGCTGGGACTCGATGCCCGGCATCGAGAGGTCCCCGTCGGAGGTTCCCGGGGCGCTCAGCCCGCCGACCGCGACGGCCACCAGGGCCGCCGC
The DNA here is from genome assembly GCF_000721495.1 of Streptomyces sp. NRRL F-5123. Lineage (GTDB taxonomy): Bacteria > Actinomycetota > Actinomycetes > Streptomycetales > Streptomycetaceae > Actinacidiphila. The sequence continues at coordinate 22,362 of NZ_JOHY01000076.1, read as the reverse complement.
CCACAGAAGAACGGCCCGGCCCCGCCGCCGGAAGGCCAGCCGGCCCAGTCGATACAGAAACGTCGCCATGGAGGGCTCCACATCCACTCGTGATTGCCCCACAAGCGTTGTCCGCCGGGCCCCGCCCCGTCGTCGTGCGGCTGCGGGCACCTGCGGTTACCGCAGCGGCGGTAGGAAGCGTCGGCGGCTACCGCAGGCGCAGTAGCCGCCGGGGCCGGACCGTGTGCGCGGACCGGGCGGGCGGGTGTCCGTACGCACCCGCGGCGGCTACCGCAATCGCGGTAGCCGCCGCCGCGCGGGCACGAGGCTCAGACGGTGAGCGGGTCCAGGTGCAGGGGCCGGACGCGGCCCTCGATCATCGCGCCCAGGCCCTCCACCGCGACCGTGGCGGGGGAGTCGGCGACCTGCACGGGCATGCCGGTGGCCTCCCGCAGCATCAGGTCGAGGCCGGGCATCAGCGCGCTGCCGCCCGCGAGCATGATGCCGCGGTCGCCGAGGTCGGCGACCAGGTCTGGCGGGCAGTGCCGCAGCACGCCGGTGATCGCGTCGAGCACCGCGGTGAGCGGGGTGCGCATCGCGTGCCGTACGCCCTCGGTCTCGATCGTGATCGTGCGGACCATGCCGCTCACCACGTCCCGCCCGTGCACCTCGGTGGTGAGGGAGCCGCCGTCCGCGGGGGCGCCCAGCATCATGTGCAGGGGGCGTACGGACTGGCTGGGCAGCATCAGCTCGTGCGCGTTGCGCAGGTGCTGGACGACCGCCCGGTCGATCGCGTCGCCGCCGACCGGCACGGTCTCGGCCGCCACGATCGAGCCCAGCGACAGCACCGCGACCTGCGTCGTACCCGCCCCGCACACCACGATCATGGTCGCCTCGGGGTGCTCCACGGGCAGCCCGCAGCCGACCGCCGCCGCGATGAGCGTGTCGACCAGCTCCACGCGGCGCGCGCCGAGCCCGTACATCGTCTCGACCGCCGCCCGGCGGGCGATGGGCGCGCTGCCGTGCGGGGTGCACACCGCCGCCCGCAGCATCGGCGCGCGCAGCCGCCTGCGGCCGAGCTTGTCGCCGAGGATGTGCCGCAGCATGCGCTGGGCCATGGCGATGTCGACGACCGCGCCGCCCGCGACGGGCCGGGAGACCCGGATGTGGGCGGGGGTCCGCCCGGCCATCCGCTCGGCGTTGCCGCCGACGGCGATGAGCGCGCCGGTGCGCACGTCGACCGCGGCGACGCTCGGCTCGTCGGCGACCAGGCCGCTGCCGCGCAGGTAGACGCGGGTGCGGGCGGCTCCGAGGTCGACCGCGACGTTGCAGCGGCGCAGCTGGTCGAGGGTGGGGTTCTGGGTGATCAGGCTGCTGACGCCGGTCACCCCGGCCATGCCGATCACCGCTGCTCCCCGGGCCAGCTCGGCGCGGACCGGTAGGTGGCCAGCGACCAGATGACGAAGATGTCGACCGCGATCATGATGATCGCCCACACGGGCTGGTAGGGCAGGAACATGAAGTTCGCGATCATGTTGAGGGCGGCGATCCCGATGCCGAGGTATTTCGCCCAGGTCGCGCCGCGCAGGATCAGGAGCGCGACGAACACCGCGACGATCCCCAGGATCAGGTGGATCCAGCCCCATGCGCGCACGCTGAACTTGTAGACGTAGTCACCGCGCGTGACGATGTAGACGGCGTCGTGCCCGATGCCGACGACGCCCTCCAGGATCGCCAGCACGCCGCCGACCAGCAGGAGGATGCCGGCGAAGACCGTACCGGCGGCTGCCCAGGAGTTGCGTTCGTCGTCGCGCCGCCGCCCCGAACGGCCCGGGGGCGGCGGCTGCGGTGCGGGGGTTGCTTGGCTCATGGCGGCTCCCGGGTCCGTGGACGGACGGCGGGATCGTGCGATCATGCGATATCCGGCCAGAACCGTACAAAACCCGCCTTGATGACATCATGATCTGACGACCGGTCCGACAATGCGAGGAAGGCTGGGCCGTACGGGGATGCGCCATGCGGGCGTTTCGCCGCCGCGCGGGCCCCGGTGAGGGGCGTACGGGGTCCGCGCGGGGGCCGTACGGGGCCGCGCGAGGGGCCGTGCGGGGATGTGTCAGTCCGCGTCCTCCAGGCGGAAGCCGACCTTCAGGCCCACCTGGTAGTGCTCGATCTCGCCGTTCTCGATGTGCCCGCGGATCTGCGTCACCTCGAACCAGTCGAGGTCGCGCAGCGTCTGCGCGGCGCGCGCGATGCCGTTGCGCACGGCGGCGTCGACGCCGTCCTTCGAGGTGCCGACGATCTCCGTGACGCGGTACGTGTGCTCGGCCATGGCGGAACTGCCCTTCGTTGGGGTTCGCGGTGCCCTTCCACCGTGCCGCATGCCCGGCGGGACCGCACGGCGGTCGATGCGCGGCGGTGCCCGGTCGATGTGCGGGCGGCGTCCCGGGCGAGCGGGCCGGGAATCCGCATAAAGTGGACACCGTGACGTCGTCGTGGTCGGCCCCCGTCGTGCGCTGGCTTCCCGGAGCGCTGCTGCTCGGCGGGTTGGTCTTCGACGCGGTCACGCCCGTGCAGTACACCGGCGACCCGTTCTTCGCCACCGCCTGCGTCCTCGCCGGGGCCACCCAGGGGCTCCGTGCCACCGTCGTGACCTGCCTGTTCGCCGTCGCCGCCATCGTCCTGCTGACGGTCGGCGAGGGCCAGATCGGCGACCACCGCGGCATCGCGAACGTCATCACCGTCGTGGTGGCCGTGGCCGTGGCCGTCGGCGTCAACCGCGCCCTGGAGCGCTACGGGCGGCGGCTGGCCACCGTCCGCGGCGTCTCCGAGGCCGCCCAGCGCGCCCTGATGCCCGCCCCGCCGACCCGTATCGGCCCGCTCGGCATCGCCGCCCGCTACGACGCGGCCGCCCACGAGGCGCGGATCGGCGGCGACGTCTACGCCGCCCAGGAGACCCCGTTCGGCATCCGCCTGCTCATCGGCGACGTGCGCGGCAAGGGCATGGGCGCGGTCGGCGCGGTGGCTGTGCTGCTCGGGGCCTTCCGCGAGGCGGCCGACGACGAGCCCGACCTGCTCCGGCTCGCCGACCGCCTCGACCGCGCACTCGACCGGCACAAGGAGCAGGGCGGCGACGAGACCCGGTTCGAGGGCTTCACGACCGGCCTGCTCGCCGAGTACACCCCCGACTGCGCCACCCTGCGCCTGGTCAACCGCGGCCACCCGCCGCCGTACCTCATCACCGCGGACGGCGAGGTCCGCACCCTGGAGCCCACCACCCCCGACCTGCCCTTCGGCATGCAGGGCCTGGGCGGCGTCCGTTCCGCCCCCGACGAGACGGACGTCCCGCGCGGCGCGACCCTGCTCCTCGTCACCGACGGCGTGACCGAATCCCGCGACCGCCACGGCACCTTCTACGACCCCGCCTCCCGCCTCCCCGCCCTCGGCCCCCTTCCCACCCCCCACGCCGTCGTCGACGCCCTGCGCGCGGACCTGGCCGTCTGGACCGCGCACAGCCCCAGCGACACGGACGACCGCGCGATGCTCGCGGTGCGCCGGGACTAGTTCAAACCGTTCAGGGCCTTGAGCCACTGCGCCAGGCCCACCAGCAGGCCGACCAGCACGACCAGGTCGATCAGCACGGCGGTGACGAGGACCCCGCCGCGGCCGCCCTGCCGGAGGAGGCGGGTGCCGAGCCGGAGGCCGTATCCGGCCATGGCGATCGAGCCGAGCAGGAGCAGGGAGTAGAGCAGCTCCCAGTGCGACGAGTCCGCGTTCACGAGGGCGTTGAAAGAGGCGTAGCACGCGAAGGCCTGGGGGAAGCCCAGCAGCAGCACCTTGCGCGTCCCGGCCGGGTTCAGGACGGGCGTCGGCGCGACGGTCACCGTGGCGCGCGGGGCGCGCGAGGCGGAGGCAGTGGCGCGTGGGGGAACGGCGGGCCTCGGCGGGGGCGCGGCGGGCTTGTGCGCAGGCGGCGGCGGCGGTGCGGGCGGCGTAGGCGGTGCGGGTACCGGGTCGGGGCGGACGGCTGCGGTCAGCCGGGCGGCGAACGCCGGGTCCGTGCGCAGCTCGTCGGCGAGGACGGACTCCACGATGCCCGCCGCCCCCTCACCCGGCTGCTGGTGGAAGCGGGCCAGCGCCGACGCCCCGAGGGCGCTGCCGCCCAGCCGCGCCCAGACCAGCTCCTGCACGGCCGTCCGCCGCTCCGCGGTGACCGGCGCGGTGCCGGTCACCACCCGCAGCGCCGCTGCCGCTAACGATGAAGGCTCCATGCCCTGTTTCCCCCCTGCGCCCCGGACCGTTCCGCGCAGGGTAGGGCCCGGCGCGGGGTGGTGAACAGGGCGCAGGGCTGCGGGGTCAGTGGTGGAAGGCGGTCGCCACCGAGCTGGGGCCGTGCAGCGGGTGCGGCTGCTTGTGCAGGGACGGCATCAGCTGCCGCAGGTCGTCCATCAGCAGGTCGGAGAGGTCCTCGGAGAAGCCGTTGCGGCACACGATCCGCAGCACGGCCAGGTCCTCCCGGTCCGCGGGGTAGGTGTACGCCGGGACGAGCCAGCCGTGCTGGCGCAGCCGCCGGGAGATGTCGAAGACGTCGAAGGACGTGACGTCCGGCGCGGTCGTGAACGCGAAGACCGGCAGCTGGTCGCCCCGCGTGACCAGCCGGAATTCCTCCAGCTCGGCGATCCGCGAGGACAGCGAGCCCGCGACGTCCCGGCTGGTCTGCTGCACCGCCCGGTAGCCCTCCCGTCCGAGCCGCAGGAAGGTGTAGTACTGCGCGACCACCTGCGCGCCGGGCCGCGAGAAGTTCAGCGCGAAGGTCGGCATGTCGCCGCCGAGGTAGTTGACGCGGAAGACCAGCTCCTCCGGCAGTGCGTCGGCGTCCCGCCACAGCGCCCAGCCGACGCCGGGGTAGACCAGCCCGTACTTGTGCCCCGAGGTGTTGATCGAGGCGACCCGCGGCAGCCGGAAGTCCCACACGAGGTCCTCGTCGAGGAAGGGTGCGATCATGGCGCCCGAGGCGCCGTCCACGTGCACGGGGATGTGCACTCCGGTGCGCTCCTCGTAGGCGTCGAGCGCCGCGCAGATCTCGGCGACCGGCTCGTACGACCCGTCGAACGTCGAGCCCAGGACGGCGACGACGCCGATCGTGTTCTCGTCGCACAGCGCGAGCGCGGAGTCCGCGTCCAGGTGCAGCCGGTCGCCGCTCATGGGCGCGAGGCGCGCCTCGACCTCCCAGAAGTTGCAGAACTTCTCCCAGCACACCTGGACGTTGGCGCCCATCACCAGGTTCGGCCGCGCCGACCCCGGGTAGCCCTTGGTGCGCTTGGTCCACCGCCGCTTCAGCGCCATGCCGGCGAGCATGCACGCCTCCGACGACCCGGTCGTCGAGCACCCGACGGCCGCCCCCGGGTCGGGCGCGTTCCACAGCGCGGCGAGCATCGACACGCACCGCCGCTCCAGCTCGGCCGTCCGCGGGTACTCGTCCTTGTCGATCATGTTCTTGTCGAAACATTCGGCCATCAGGACGTCGGCCTGCGGCTCCATCCACGTCGTCACGAAGGTCGCGAGGTTCAGCCGCGAGTTGCCGTCGAGCATCAGCTCGTCGTGCACGAGCTGGTAGGCGGCGTGCGGCGACATCGCCCCGTCGGCGAGCCGGTGCTTGGGCGGCGCCGACGCCATGCTGCCGACGGGGTCGGCGTCCCCGAGGAAGAAGGGGTTGACGGAGACGGGGCGGTCGGAGCCCGAGCCCTTGTGCAGTGACATGTTCGTCACGATACGTCCGGTTCTGCGGCTCCGCCGCCGGGTGCCCGGACCCGCGCGCGGACTCACTCCACCAGGCGGCGCAACTCCTCCGCGTTGGACCGCGTGACCTCCCACAGCGCGCGCTGCCGGTCGTGGACGTCCGCCACCGCCGCTTCGTGCCCGGCGAGGATCGCGCGGGACTTCTCCGCGAGGACGGCCCCGAGGTGCGGGTGGTGGACGGAGACGCCCCACTCGGGGCGGTCGATGTCCGCCAGGAAGTACGCCATCTTCGGGTGCGAGACGAGGCTGACGATCGGTGTGCCGCAGCCGAACGGGATCATTCCGGCGTGCCCGCGCATGCCGATGACCAGCCGGGTGCGGGCGTACGCGTCCGTGATCCGCAGGTTGTCGTAGTCGTACATCGGGACGACCGGCAGCGAGATGCCGTGCTCGCGCCGCAGGTCGAGGACGAACCGCTCGTCGGCCTGCGCGTGCGCCACGCACCGCACCTCGGCGTGCTCGCCGATGGCCCGTACGGCGGCGGCCGTCTCGGCGAGGAAGTGGCCGTAGTCGTGGCCGAAGCGCAGGCCCGCGCGGTCGTACGCGGCGTTCAGCAGGACGGTGTCCTCGCGCTCGGCCGGGTCGGTCCAGCCCGGGACGAGGTGCCGGGTCACGGTCGTCGGGCAGGGCTGGAAGCGGACCCGCTCGTGCAGATGGGCGGGCAGCATCGCCCGCACCTTCTCGATGGAGCCGTGGTTGCGCAGCCCGAAGAACGCCGACTTCTCCACGAGCGTGCGCAGCGCCTCCGCGAAGCGCCGGGCGCGGTAGGACTGGCCGTCGAAGGCGTTGAAGCCGACCGCGTAGACGATGACCGGCACGTCGATGCGGCGCAGCACGTCGTCGGGGACGTTCCACTGCCAGGCGCTGTTGCCGTTCGGTGCGGTGTCCGGGATGAAGAGCCCGCCGCCGCCGACGACCAGCGCCCGCCGGGAGTTCGCCTCCTTGAGCGCGGCCTCGTCGAAGAGCCGGTGCGCGTGGACGGCGTTCCAGCGGCGCGGCCCGGTGTCCGGCCCGAAGGCGAGCCGTACGGACTCGGGCAGCAGCTTGTCCCCGGCGTTGCCCTGGTGGGGCATGTAGAAGGCGACGTGCGTGAGCTGAGCCCCGGGCTCCGCGGGCTTCCCGGCCCCGCTGGGCTCCCCGGCCCCGCCCGGCTTCCCGGCCCCGCTGGGCTCGGCGGCCCCGCCCGGCTCCCCGGGCTGCCCCGGCCTCCCGGGCTTCCCGGCCCCGCCCGGCTCCCCGCCGCCTTCCGCCGCGCGGGACGCGGCGGTCCGCTGCCGCATCTCCTCGCAGGGCCCGTGCGTGGGGTCCGCGTCCAGGCCCGCGAGGGCGTGCCGGTGGGCCTCGGCGTCGTCGCCGAGCACCCACGCGATCTGCGCGAGCCGCGCGAAGGCCGGGGCGGCGTGGTCGGGCGCCGCGGTGGCGGCGAGCAGGTGCGTACGGGCCTCGGCGTAGCGGGACACGCTCATGAGCGCGTGCCCGTACACCTCGTGCGGCCAGGCGTCCCCGATCCCGAGCCGGACGGAGGCCATCGTGTCGACGGCCTCCTGGTAGCGACCCGCCCCGATGTGCGCCGCGGCCACCCGCCGCGCCGTCCCCACGTCCCCCGTGCGCCGCACGTACGGCTCCCCGAAGTGCACGAGCAGGTCCGGATGCGTCACGCCGGGCGCCTTGAGGTAGGCCTCCCGCACCTCCTCGGCGGAGGGCCCCGCCTCCACCTCGCTGAGGTGGGCGAGGCCGCCGCCGTCGATCTCGGCGAGTTCCAGCACGCTGCGTACGAGGCTGAGCGCCTCGTCGTCCGGGTGGGTCGTGCCTCGGAGGGGCGCGTGGGGGTGCCTCCCAGGCGAAACGCCGGGGGAGAACTGCGCGACCGGCCCACCACCGGCCGGTGGTCCGGTAAGGGCCGAACTGCCCCCTTGGGTCGGTGACGACCCGTGCCCCGGTCGGGTGCTGGGTAGCGCCGCCCGAAGCGACATCAGGTCCTCCCGCTGGAGGACCAGCGCGCCCGGTGCGGCGGTCGCCGCCGAGGCGGAGCGCAGCGCGAGGAGAGGGGCCAGCGGCCCGGTCACCACCGTGTCCGCGCAGAACGCGACGACGGAGTCGTAGTCGTCGACCTCGAGGACGGCGAGCAGCGGATGCGCCCCGACGACGGTGGGCCGCGGGACCACCCGCGGGTGGAGGGCGCGCACCTCCTGCCACGAGGCGTCCGGCAACACCGGATCGTGCAGCAGGACGAAGTCCTCGCACACCCCCGGATTGCTCAGCGCCAGGCTGCGCAGCAGCGCGAGGACCCCGGGCAGCCGCCGGGCGTCGGCGTACGCGGCGAAGGCGACCCGCCGCTTGCCGGTGATCGCGGCGGCGGAGTGGACGTCGGCGCGTTCCACGGAAGACGTGCTCATCTGAGCGAGATCACCGGTCCCCGGACGTGCTGGGCGCGGGCGAGGATCCACTCGCGCTCGCGCGTGTAGTCGGACGGCGTGGCGGTGGCCGGCGCCTCGGCGAGCCGGAAGGGCCCGGTCGTGAAGAAGTCGAAGCCGAAGAGGTCCAGCCGCGGGTTGACGTCGAGGAAGTCGAGGAGCCATACGGCCTCGAAGCCGCACGTGAGCCCCGCCGGCCAGGTGCCCGCGTCGAGGCCGCCGACGCCGCGCAGCGGCCTGCGCAGCGAGTCGTCGCCGGTGAAGTGCTGCGCCCCGGGCACCATCCGCTCGCGCAGGGCGTGCCGCCAGTCCGCGGGCTTGTCGGCGAGGACGAGCCGTGCGGTGACGGGGACGTCCCAGTTGTACGGGCTGCGGTGGTCGGTGACGTGGATGTCGGTGCGCCGCCCGGTGGCCTCGGGGTCGAGGCGGAAGGAGGTGAAGCGGAGGACCAGGTCGTACGCGTCGATCTCGGCGCCCAGCGAGGTCTCCGCGAGGGACTCGGAGTTGGCGACCAGGGCCACGGAGCGCCCGGCGACGAGGTTGCGGAATTCGCCGATGCGCAGGCGGGCGGTGCCGCCGAACAGCGGGTCGGGGAGCGGTGGGCGCAGGCGGGCGCGGCGGCGGTCGGCGTAGAGGGCGACGGCGGGGGCGAGCCGCGCGGTCTCCTCGGGCCCGGCGGCGGCCAGCCGGGTGTCGAGGTGCGCGGTGAGGGCGGCCTCGAAGGCGTCGAGGGGGCCGTCCGCGAGGGCGGTGACGTCCGCCGAGTCCGTGCCGTCGAGCGCGCGCAGCACGTCGGAGCGCCAGCGCCGGGCCGACCGGAGGGCGGCGAGACGGGCGGCGGCGTCCGCGGCGCCGGGAGACCCGGCGGGGGTGTGCTCCAGGTAGCCCTCGAACGCGGTGACGGCCCCGCCGAGATCCCCGGCGGCCTCCAGCGCGCGGCCCCGCAGCTGCCACGCGGCCCGCGACCCCTTCCGCCGGGCGAGCACGGCGTCGGCGGCGGTGAGCGCGAGGGCGGGCCGCCCGGCGCGGAGGGCGGCGGAGCCGAGGCCGAGCAGCGCGTCGGTGAGGTCGCCGCCCTGTGCGTCCCGCAGGGCGGCGACGGCGGCGTCCAGCGCGCCGCCCGCCGCGCCTTCCTCCTCGTAGAGCCGCAGGCAGTCCGCCGCGGTGGGGGCCCCGGCGCCGGTACGCGCACCGCTTCCGCCCGCGCCGCGGCCCGGCAGGGCGAGGCCGAGCAGGCGGCGCCCGAGGGTGGTCTTCGTCATGCTGCTCCAAGCGTCCACAGCCCCGGACGGGCCCGCGGGGTGGCCTGAAACATTAGGAGAGGGGGGCGTAAGCGCCCATGGTCGTGACGTGAACACACGGTGTCGGGCGGCGGAACATCGTCTTCTGACTGCCCGTCGGTAGGGCAAAGAGTGACGCGTGGGGTTTGCGGCCCGACCGGCCCCCACCGGGGGAAAGGCGATATGCCACGGCAAGTGGCAAGCCCCCGGGGCGCGCGGGGTGCCTCCCCGGCGAAGCTCTGGGGAGAGAACCGCGCGACGAGCCCACTACCGGCGGACGGTCGCGGGCCCCGCGCAAGAGGCACCCCTCGCCGCGCAAGGCTCCCCGCCCCGCGCAAAGCCGCGAGCCCCCGCCCGCGAGGGCTACCCGGCGAGGCCCGACTTCAGCGCACGGGTGAGCTTGACCACCCGCTCGGCCTGGACGCGCGCGGCGGTCAGCGTCTGCTCCCCGACGGGGATGTCGCCCTGCCCGGCGACGTGGGACGTCCCGTACGGGTTGCCGTCGACGAACTTCGTCGGGTCCGTGTAGCCGGGGGCCACGAGGATCCCGCCGAAGTGGTGGATCGTGTTGTAGAGCGCCAGGAGCGTCGACTCCTGGCCCCCGTGGGTCGTCGCGGAAGCGGTGAAGCCGCTGTAGACCTTGTCCGCGAGCTTGCCCGCCTGCCACTGCGGCCCGAGCATGTCCAGGAACTGCTTGAGCTGGCTCGTGACGTTCCCGAAGCGCGTCGGGGTCCCGAAGACCACCGCGTCCGCCCACTCCATGTCCGACGGCTCCGCCACCGGGATGCCCGCGGTGGCCTCGACGTTGGCCCGCCAGGCCGGGTTGGAGTCGATCGCGGCGTCGGGCGCGAGCTCGGTGACCCGGCGCAGCCGCACGTCCGCGCCGGACTTCTTCGCGGTGTCCGCGATGGTCTCGGCGATACGGGCCACGGTGCCGGTGGATGAGTAGTAGATGACGGCTACGTTGACGTCGGCCATGCCGGTGCCTCCTGGGACGAGGTGGTGTGACGGTAGACGACCCTACGGTCACCGTCCGCCCGCGGGTACCCGCCGCGCGCGCAGGGCGGGGAGTACGCGGCCCGCGGGGAAGGAGAGGCGGGCCACGGGGAGCACCCACGGCCCCCACACGCCCAGCCGGGCGGGCAGGTGCAGGCCCCGCTCCGCGGCCTCCGCGGTGACGGCGTCCAGCGCCTCGCCCAGCGCCCGCCACTGGCCGGCCCTCGCGGCGGACATCCCCGCGACCGCGTCGTTGCGCGCGTGCCCGCCCCCCGGGTCGGGACGCGGTACGAGGCCGGCCCGGAAGTCGTCCCACGTGCGGTCGGGCTCGGCGGCGGCCCGCCGGTGCAGGTGCAGGCACAGGTCGGGCCCGAGCGCGGGGTAGGCGACCAGCGCCGCGAGCAGCACCATTCCGGCGCGGTACGGGCGGTGGGGGCCGCCGTCCGCCTCCGCGGTCTCCGCGAGATCCGCCTCCCGGTGCGCGCGCCGCAGCGCGGTGAGCAGTCCGTAGCTGTTGGCGAGCCGCTTCACGCCCCGCGGGGTGCTCACCAGGCCCGGCGGCCCGAGCAGGTCGAGCAGCGCGAGTTCGTCCGCGTCGAGGGTGAGCGGATCCGTCCGCTCCACGACCCGCACGCTTTCCCCGTCGCCTGCGACGCCCGGCCCGGCGGCGGGCCTGCCGCCGTCCTCGCCGTCCGGAGGTTCAGCGGCCGTGTCCCGCTCGTCGTCCGCGGGGGAGCCCCCGTCGTCCCGCACCGGGCCGGCGGGGTTCGGTGTCCCGCCCGGCCCGCCCGGCCCGCCCGGATCCGCGACCGGATCGCCGACGGGACCGGCGGTGACGTCGAGCACGTCGCGGTAGTGCGCCGCTATCGCTCGCAGCAGCCACCGCGGGTCGATCGCGACCACGACCACGAACAGCTCCACCGCCAGCAGCAGGTGGATCGCCTCCAGCATCTCGATCACGCGCGCGGGCGGGCAGCGGTCGAGGTCGTCGATGTAGAGGACGATCCGGTCGATACGGGGGAGCGGGTCCGCCGCCTCGTCCGTGTCGGCGACCCGGTCACCGTCATGCCCCGGGAAGAGCGGTTCCGCGGCCGCTCGGGCCAGCAGCGCCGCCATCCGCTCGAAATCCTCCCGGATCTGCGTCATGACGCCGAGCTGGCTGCGGTAGTCGCCGGTGGCGGCCCGGTCACCGATGAGTCCGGCGAGCTGGCCGGCGGCGGTGAGATTCTGCAACTCGCGCTCCAGCGCCCCGACTTCCGCACGGGCGACCTCGACCGCGTTCTCCAGCCGCGCCCGCTGCCCCTCGGCGAACCCGCGGGCCTCCGCGAGCAGTTCCCGCGCGCGCCGCACCCCCGTGCGTACGCCCGGTATCGCCGCGTAGAGCGCGCCCGCCCAGGCCAGGAGCGCCGCCCCGCCGCCCAGCCCGACGAGCCCGGCGGCGAGGGCCGGACCGTACGTGGTGAGCGCCGCCGTTCCCGCGGCGGCGACGGCGACACCGGCGGCGAGCGCCAGGGACTGCCGGATCGGAAGGCTGCGCACGTACGCGCCGACCAGGAAGCGCAAGCGGCTCGTACCGGACCGGCGGCTGGTGGCCCGGCGGTAGGTGCGCCACGCCCGGCCGTATCCGGCGGCGCCTGTCGCCAGCAACTCTCTCTGGTCCGCCGGTAGTTCGCGGAAGCGTCCGCGCCGCCGCAGCGCCCGCTCCAGCCGGTCCCGGCGGTCGCGGGCGGCGGAGAGGCGCGGCCGGTAGCGGCGCTGGGTGACGAGCTCGGCGGTGAGCCGCGACATGCTGCGCTGCGCCCGTCCCGCGTCGTCCTCCCCGGCGGGTGCGGCGAGTTGGGCGAACATCTCGGCGACCAGGCTGGCCCACAGCCCCGTCTCGGCGTAGTGCCAGGCGTTGAAGCGGATCTGCCGCACCGCGCGGTGGGCCAGCGGGTCACCCGCGCGGGACACGAGGTCCACCTGCTGCTCGACCAGCCTCAGGAAGTGGCTCTTGCCCTCGCCCCAGTCGCCGAACAGCCCCACCGCGAGCGGCGGCCGGGCCGAACGCGCGGTGACCAGGTCGGCGAGCGCGCGGGCGTCGTCGGCGCGCGCCAGCTCGTCGACGCCCGCGGGGGCGTCCGAGCGGTAGGCGGGCAGCCGCGGCACCGGCCGGTCCTCGACGACCTCCCACAGATGTACGGCACCGTCGGAGCTTCCGGTCGCCAGGAGCAGGCGTTCGCCGGTGTGCACCCAACTCATCGTCTCTATGGCCCTGTTGCGAATGACGCTGGGTTCGTCGATCCCGACGAGGCGATCGTGTGCGAGCTGCCAGAGCCGCACGGTCCCCGCCTTGCTGCCGGTGGCCATGAGGCGGTGCTCGCCGACGCGCACCCAGGAAGCCAGCCGGGCACCGACGGCGACCTCGCCGAGCGGGGTGAGCGGGCCGGAGCCGGAGCCGGATGCGGCGCCGGATTCGGATTCGGCCGTCTTCCACAGCCGCCCGGTGCCGTCCCAGTGTCCGGTGGCCAGAAAGTGGTGCTCGCCGGTGTGAGTCCAGGCCACCGAACTCACCCCGGTGCCACGGGAGGCGAGGACCGGGAGCAGCGGGATGAGCCCGGAGTCGCCGAACTCCCACAGCGGGAGCTGCCCGTCGTGGCTTCCGGCGGCCAGCAGATGCCGCCCGCCGGAGTGCGTCCAGGCCAGTGACTGCACCGAGGGGCCGCCCCGGACGGGGCCGCCGAGCGGAGCGAGGTGGGCGCCGGAGAGCCCCCACAGCCGTACGGATCCCGCGTTGTTGCCGGTGGCCAGCACGTGGCGTCTCGCGATGCGTGTCCAGGCCACCTGGAGCAACGACCCGCTTCTGGCCGTGGGTTCGCCGACGGGGCGGAGCCCGCCGCGGTCGACCCTCCAGAGCCGTACGGTCCCGTCGTGGCCGCCCGTGGCGAGCAGCGGGTGGCCGTCCACATGCGTACAGCTCATCGACAGCGTCCCACTCTGTTCGGAGGGAACGGGTGCGCCCAGCGGGACGAGGCGGCCGCCGTCGACCTCCCACAGCTGCAGCGTTCCGGAGAGCGAGCCGGTGGCCAGCACGGGGCGTGCGCCGTCGTACATCCAGGCCAACGACCTGACCCAGCCATCGTCGCTGACGGCGGGCTCGCCGTACGGGACGAGTCGGAAGATGGGGCGGTCCGGTGCAGGCGTGGTGTCCGTCACCGTCCGATGATGCTACGGAGACCCGCACCCCGTGGCGTGTTCCGCGGGTACGGCCGTGCGGGCGTGGGCAGTTCACCACCGGCGCGCGCGACGCCCGGCAGAGCCCGTACGGCTCAGGCCCCGGCCCCGACGCCCGGCGGGGTCGCGGCCCGCGGGCGCAGGACCATGTGCGCGCCCTCCACGGCGGCGACCATGGCGAAGGGGAAGCGGTCGAGTTCGAGGCAGAGCCCGACGTCCTCGGGGCGGGACCCCTCCCGCACGCCTTCCGCCAACTCGGCGGCGGCGCGCGACCCCGCCGCCCGCCGCAGGTACGCGCCCGCGTCCGCCCCGCCCGAGCCGTCCGCCCGCCCGGCGATGTACTGGGCGCACGCCAGGTCCTCCTCGGCCCGCCCGTCCTCGCCCGTGACCACGTACGTGACGCTCTCGGCCCCACGCTCCCGAAGGAGTTGGGCGGTCGCCTCCGCCACGACGAAGCTCGCGCACAGCACGAGCGACGCTTCCTTGACGGCCAGCGCGCCGACCGTCCCGGACGTGGTCTTCTGCACGACCGTCCGCCCGCCCAGGTCCACGTCCCGCAGCAGGTACGGCGAGTTGACGGCGTCGAACCCCGGCGCGGTCGCCCCGTCCTTGAGCGCCACCCACTCCGGGTGCCGCTGCTTGAGCGCGAGCGCCTCGTCCAGCGACCCGGCGAGCACGACCTTCTCCGCCCCCCGGTCGAAGACCCACGCCGCCGTCGTGAAGGCCCGCATGACGTCGATGACGACGGCGACGGCGGGGGTGCCGTCGAGTTCGGCTATACCGAGGAATCGGGAGTCCATCCGGCCATGATCGCCCACGCCCGATCCGCCCCGCACCTGCGTTTTCCGGCCCCTCGGACACGCGTCCGCCGCCCGGACCGCGGGGTTCCGGGCGGCGGACGGGGTACGGGTGGTTACGCGGTCGGGACGTCCTGGGCGGCGGCGAAGGCGGCGAAGGCCGCCCATGCGGCGGGGCTGAACGTGAGGGCGGGGCCCTCGGGGTCCTTGGAGTCCCGTACGTGGATCGCACCGGGGTGCGCAGCGACCTCGACGCAGTCGCCGCCCTCGCTGGCGCTGTGGCTGGACTTCTGCCAGTGGTAAGCGACCTCGACGCAGTCGCCCGCGTCGCTGCCGCTGTAACTGGACTTGAACCACTTCAGAGACTCGGTCATTACTCTCCTAGCATCTGGTCCAACAGGCCCTTCGTTTCTTGGGTGTTGAGGGCCTGCGTCCGCAGCATCGCATACCTCTGGGCCAGAATGCTGACGTCTTCCGGGTCGCGGATGAGGCGACTGGTGCGCTGCGTTTCAGTGTAGGCGAGGTGTTCATGCTTCGGTGTTTCGAGGAGTACGAACGGCCCGTCCAGAGCCGCATGGGTGGTGACCCCGACCGGCAGAATTTGGAGGGTGAGGCCCGGCATATCAGCGCAGTTGCGAAGGTGCCGGATTTGGTGGCGATGGACCTCCGTGCCACCGATGCGGTCCCGAAGGGGCGCTTCGGACAGGACGAAACTCAAGGATGGCGGCACCCGGCGTTGCAGGATCTCCTGCCGTTCGAGCCGGGCCGCGACCTGCCGGGTGACTTCGTCGGGGTCGTGGAGCGGCACGCGGTTGCCGAAGACCGAACGCATGTATGCCTCTGTCTGGAGCAGGCCGGGCAGGACATGGGTCTGGTACGACGAGATTGAGATCGCGGTCTTCTCCACGTCGACGAACGCCAGAGCCCACAGGGCAATGGCACCTTGGTCGTCCGGCAGGTGTTCCACACCCACCTCCAGCACGCCGTTTGTGCGTAGCAGCACGTCGAGCTGCTGGGCCAGATCCATCGTCAGCGGGCGGCGGCCCTGCTCGATGGACTCCAGCTTGCCCGTGCTGATGACCAGGATCTCGGCCAGTTGGACCTGCGTGTAGCCTGCCGCGATGCGCGCCTGTGCTAATTGGGCGCCCAACATTTCGAACGGAGTTGCGTTCTTCTTCGCCGCCCGTCGCTTCCGCGGAGTTGCTGCTGCCATGGCTATGGATTACCCCACATCCACTCTCCGTGTATCGCCGCTAACTCGTACACCGTAAATGTACGGGTTACAGCTATGGAAGAGGGCGATCACCCTGCGCGACCCTGAGGGTCATGAGCGATGAGGCACAACAGGCCGCTGTGCGGGAGCAGTTCTACCGTCGCGAGCGGCGTTCGATTCCCGCCGCGCGGGAGTTCACGAGTGAGGCGCTGGCGGCGTGGGGGTGCGCGGCGGGTCGGGCCGACGACGTACTGCTCTGCGTCAGCGAGCTGACGACCAACGCGCTGCTGCACGGGGTGCCGCCCGGGCGCGGGTTTCTGCTCCAACTGAGCTGCGGGGAGGGCGGGGTGCTGCGGGTGGAGGTGCACGACAGCGGCGACCCCTGGCCCGCCGACGTCCTGACGACGGAGGACCGGCCGCAGGTGGCGCCCGACGACGAGAACGGGCGCGGGCTGGCGCTCGTCGGGGCGCTGGCCGACAAGTGGGACGTCATGGACCGGAAGCCGGGCAAGATCGTGTGGTGCGAGTTCGCCCCCGCGCGTGGTTTCCGGCTGAGGCCGCCCGCCGGGCCTAGGCTCGCGCCATGACGACATGCGAGGAATGCGGGTTTGTGTACGACCTCGGGACCCCTGAGGTCTTCGCCGGGCAGGTACGGACCGCCGCCGAGGCCTACGTGGAGCCGCTGCTCACCACCCCGGGGGAGGCGCTGCGGAGGCGGCCCGCGCCGGAGACGTGGTCGCCGCTCGAATACGCCTGCCACGTACGGGACGTGCTGCTCGTCCAGCGCGAGCGCGTCCTGCTCGCGCGGCGGACGGAGACGCCGGTGGCCGAGCCGATGGGGCGGGACGAGCGCGTGGAGCACGACGGGTACGCCGAGCAGGACCCCGCCGACGTGGCGCGGCAACTCCTCGATGCGGCCCGGCTTTTCGCCCACACCCTCGACCGACTCGGGCCCGGCGACTGGGACCGCACGCTCGTCTACACCTACCCCGAGCGCGCGGAGTGCCTGCTGCGCTGGCTCGCCGCGCACACCCTGCACGAGGTGCGCCACCACTTCCAGGATCTCGCGCGCCAACTCCCCGCCGGGGAGCCGGTGCGGGGCTGAGTCCCGCACCGGCTCGCGCGGGCCGTCAGGACGGGAGGTTCCAGCGGGCGACGTTCTTGCCCTCCCCCTGGAGGAGCCGGTCCATCTGGTAGGTCACGGCGACGATCTTCGCGTCCTCGGGAACGTTGAGGACGACCCAGCCGGTGACCTTGTTGCCGGGGGTGAGGATGATCGTCAGGGGGAGGGAGTCGCCGTCGGTGGGGATGCCGGGCACGGCGGTGTACATCTTCCCGTTCGAGTCGACGACCCGGGTGCCCATGTTGCCGGGGTCGTCGTACGTGACCTGGCCGGTGTTGAGGATCGAGAACTCCGCGGCGACCAGACGGTATCCGGGCGGGGCGGCGAAGGCGCCCAGCGACGGCTTGGCGTGGTCGTTGTACTTGAGCAGCGTGACGTCGGCCCCGGAGGTGCCGAGGCCCTCCGCCCCGATCAGCGAGAGCGTGTCGCCGACGTTCGCCCCGGGCGGCGCGGTGCTGCTGGGCGTGGCGTCCGGTGTCTGCTCCCCGCCGGACGTCGCGGCCGTCGAGGTTCCGGCGCTCGTCGTGGACGGCGCGGCCTTGTCCCCGCCGTCCCCGTCCGACCCCCCGCACGCCACGAGCGCGGCGGAGAGGACGACTGCGGCGGCGGCGGACGCGATGGTGCGGTTGCGGTTCATGGACTTCCCCCGGGCGTGGTGCGAGCTGACGGTGTGACAGGGAAATCCTGACGGCGGTGAGTCTGTGGGAAGCCTGTGTTCCGTAACCAAACGGAACCAGTCCGCCCGGATGCGATACCGCCCGGCCCGGCCGCCGGACAGGAGCGCCGCCCCCGCACCGCCCGGCGGGCCGTCCGGATGAGCGGCTCCGCGAGCCGCGAGAGGAGCGCCGGGGAGAGTATCGGCTGCGAAAGTATCGCGATCGGAACCATTCGCTGGGCCGCATCAAGGAGCGGTGGACCAGCTGGCGCGGGCGCTCGGTCGAGCCCCTGGTCCGGGAGTCGCTCGCCCGACTGCTGCCGGACGGGTCACTGCCCGCCGCCCCGGCGATCGGGGGCTACTGGACCCGCGGCAACGACGTCGAATCGACCTGGTGGGCGCCGACCGGCAACCCGTGGCCAGGACCCTGCGGGCCCGGGGAACTGCTCGCGGCATGGCGGGAGGGGTGACGGGCGGGTCCCGGGAGGGGGCCGGGTCCCGCCCGGTGGGGGGCTATTCCAGGCGCGGTGCCCGGGTCGGGGCCGGGCAGATGCGCTGCCCGGTGTTGTCGAAGACGTAGAGGTGGGCCAGGTCGACCAGGAGCGGGACGCGGTCGCCGCGGCGCAGCCGGACGTCGGGGCCGGTCCGTACGACGAGGTCGCCGGTCTGCGTCTCGGGGGTCGACGGGCGGTCGATGACCGACACCGGGGACGACCCGGACGCGTGTGCGCCCCCGGACGGCTCGCGGTCCGTGACGCCGGCCTGGAGCCGCCGCGCCGCCTTCTGGGCGAGCTTGCCGAGCCCTGTGCCGCCCGCCGCCGCTCCCCGGCGGGAGCCGTTCTTCGCGGCCTCCGGGCGCGGCGCCTCCAGCTCGGGCACGATCGCCGGGCGAGACCCCGTGTTGAGGTGCACCAGCGACTCGTGGCCCTGGTACTCGACGTGCTCGACGATCCCGGACAGCACGACCTCGCCCGGCTGTGCCAGGCTCGGCTGCGCGATCCGCACCGCCTCCGACCGCAGCCCGACGATGATGTTGCGGCCCTGCTGGATGCGCAGCATCTGGTGGTCGTAGTTCAGCGGCTCGGGAAGGCCCAGGCGCTGCCGCCCGAAGTCGATCCACATCCCGCCGGTGAGCGGCGCGAGCACGGTCGCCTGGAGCAGGTTGATCCGCGGGGTGCCGACGAACGCGGCGACGAAGACGTTCTCCGGCAGGTGGTAGGCCAGCCGGGGCGTCGAGACCTGCTGGAGCACGCCGCTGCGCATGATCGCGACCCGGTCGCCGAGCGACATCGCCTCGGCCTGGTCGTGCGTGACGTACACCGTCGTGACGCCCATGCCGTGCGTGAGCCGGGCGATCTCCGCGCGCAGGTGCGAGCGCAGCTTCGCGTCGAGGTTGGACAGCGGCTCGTCCATCAGGAAGACCGAGGGGTGCCGGGAGATCGCCCGGCCCATCGCGACGCGCTGCCGCTCGCCGCCGGACAGCTGCCCGGGGAAGCGGTCCAGGATCTCCTCGATGCCCAGCGTGCGGGCGGTCTCGTCGATCCGCGGCCCGTGATCCTCGCCCGGCATCTCGAAGCGCAGCGGGAAGCCGATGTTCTCCCGGCTGGTCATGCTCGGGTAGAGCGCGAAGTTCTGGAAGACCATCGCCATCTTGCGGTCGCCCGGGGCGAGGTCGTTGGAGTATTCGCCGTCGAGCAGCAGCTCGCCGGTGGTGATGTCCTCAAGACCGGCGATCATCCGCAGGACCGTCGACTTGCCGCAGCCCGACGGCCCGAGGAGCACCAGGAACTCGCCCGGGGCGATGTCCAGCGAGAACCGGTCCACGGCTGGCGACGGCTCTTTCGGGTAGTACTTGGAAACTTCGTGCAGGGTGATGGCGCGAGTCATAACGGGAGCCGCCAGGTGGTTCGGACGCGGTGACGGGACACGTGGGGGGGAGGGAGATGCAGGAGCCGCCTGTGCGGCGCTCGCTGTGTGAGGTGCATGTGATGAATGTGACGTGGAGTGCCAGAGGTGCGTGGGATGCCCGGGGTGCGGGGAGTGCTTGGTGGGATTGATGCGCTTGTGGCGCTTGTGATCCGAGGGGTAAGACTTGCCGGACTTGCGGTGGTGCGGGGGTGACGCTGCGGAGAAGGTAGTCCACCGCGCACCGGTTGCGGAACGTTTGTGTCAACACTCCATTGATACTTTTGGAGCGTGACGAACCTCGCGCTCGGTCCGAGCTGGCTCTCTCCCGACCACTTGATCAACACATACGGCCTGTGGGGCGTACTGCTGATCGTGTTCGCGGAGTCCGGCCTGCTGATCGGATTCTTCCTGCCCGGCGACTCGCTGCTGTTCACCACCGGACTCCTGGTGGCGGGCGGGACCCTGCACCGCCCGCTGGGCCTGGTCGCCGTGCTGATCGCGCTGGCTGCCGTGGCCGGGCAGCAGGTCGGCTACTGGTTCGGGCGCAAGGTCGGGCCCTCGCTCTTCCGGCGACCCGACTCCCGGCTGTTCAAGATGGAGAACATCGAGAAGGCTCACGGCTTTTTCGAGCACCACGGCTCGAAAGCGATCGTGATGGCGTGCTTCGTTCCGGTGGTCCGGACCTTTACGCCGATCGTCGCAGGCGTCAGCCGAATGAACTACCGCACCTTTGCCACCTTCAATGTCATCGGCGGCTGCCTGTGGGGCGCGGGCGTGACCCTGCTGGGCTACTGGCTCGGGCAGATCGATTTCGTCAAGAACAACATCGAGGCGATCCTCGTCCTCGTCGTGCTCATCTCCGTGGTCCCGCTCGGAATCGAATACCTGCGGGCGCGGCGCAAGGGCCAGTCAGCGGCCCCGGCGGGCGACTCCGGCGACCTGGCCGGCGCCGCCCCGCGCGCCGGCGGACGCCACCGCGCGCAGAAGGGCTGAGGCAGCCGTGACGGGCCCGCGCCCCGGGGGCGACGACGCTCCGGACGCGGGCCCGCGCGCGTCCGCCGAGCCGCGCCCGTACCGCCTCCCCGGCACGGCGGGCCCGGCCTTCACGCCGCCCGGGGGGCCGGGCTCGGCCTTCACGCCGCCCGGGACGGCGGGCTCGGCGGGCTCGGCCTTCACCCCGCCCGAGGGCATCCCCGTCATCGCCCTGCCGCCGGACGACGCCCGGTGGCAGGACCGCATGCGGACCATGGTCCGGCTCTCCGTCACCGAGCGCCCCGTCCCCGAGTACCTGCTCGCCCGCCAGGAGTCCGGGCACGCCCTGTCCGTGCCGCGCGTCCTCGACCTCACCCTCCGCATCGGCGAGCTGCTGCTCGCGGGCGGCGAGGGCGCGGAGGACGTCGAGGCGGCGATGCTCGGGGTCGCCTACGCGTACGGGCTCGTACGGGTCGAGCCCAACGTCACCTTCACCCTCCTCGGCATCTCCTACCAGCCCTCCCTCACCGAGCCGCCGCTCAGCAGCACCCGCACGGTGCGCCGCCGCGGCACGGACTACACCCGGCTCGCCGCCGTCTACCACCTCGTCGACGACATCACCGCCGGGGACGCCACGCCGGAGGACGCCTACCGGCGGCTCGCCGACATCCGCCGAAACCGGCACCCGTACAGCAGCTGGTTCCTCACCGGCGCCGCCGGGCTGCTCGCGGGCGCGGCGAGCCTGCTCGTCGGCGGCAATCTGATCATCTTCCTCGCGGCCGCGCTCGCCGCGATGGTCGGCGACCGGCTCGCCTGGCTGCTCGCCGGGCGCGGGCTGCCCGAGTTCTACCAGTTCGCGGCGGCGTCGATGCCCGCGGCGGCGATGGGGGTGCTCGTCGACCGCGCGCACTGGATCCCCGGAACGTCCGGGGTCCAGTCCTCCGCCGTCATCACCGGCGGGCTCTTCGCGCTGCTGCCCGGCCGCGCGCTGGTCGCCGCCGTCCAGGACGGCCTCACCGGCTTCTACATCACCGCGTCCGCGCGCCTGCTGGAGGTCATCTACCTCGTCGTCGGCATCGTCATCGGCGTCACCCTCGTCCTCTACGCGGGCGTCCGCTTCGGCGTCACGCTCAACCCGGACCAGGCGCTGCGCGCGTACGACCAGCCGTGGGTCCAGCTCATCGCCGCGATGGTGCTGACGCTGGCCTTCGCGGTGCTGCTGCAGTGCGAGCGGGGGGTGCTCGTGCTCGCCACCCTCAACGGGGGAGTCGCCTGGACGGTCTACGGCGTCCTGCACTTCCAGGCGGGCGGCAACCAGGTCGCCGCGACCGCCGCGGCCGCCGGGCTCGTCGGACTCTTCGGCCAGCTCATGGCCCGCTACCGCTACGTCTCCGTACTCCCGTACGTGACCGCGGCGATCGGCCCCCTCCTCCCCGGCTCCGCCACCTACTTCGGCCTCCTCGCCGTGACCCAGGGCCACGCGTCCGCCGGCGCGACCCAGCTCACACGGGCGGCCGCCCTCGCCCTGGCCCTCGCGATCGGCGTCAACCTCGGCAACGAGGTCGCCCGCCTCGCCCTCCCGACCCCGGGCCCTTCGGCCCCCCGCCTCGCGGCGAAGCGCACCCGCGGGTTCTGAGGCCCCCGCCCCCCGCCGGGCCCCCGGCCCGTGCCCGGACCTCCCCGCCCGTGGGGGTGCCCGCGCCTGCGGCGCGGGGCGTTTTCCCACCCCCACCACCCGTGCAGGTGGGACGTCGGCTGACGGTCTTCTCGTGGGGCGCATTCGCCGTCGGGGTCGAACCGCAGTCCCTCGCACACTCACCCCCACCGGCGGGCAGCCGCCGACGAGACGCCGGGAGGGGGACGATCCGGGGGTGCCCCCGCAGGAATGCGCTTCCCAGCGCGGCACCAACTCCGGAAGAGGGCGAACGCGCATTCCGAGGAGGTACCCCCGGAGTGGCCCCCGACCCCACCCACCGAAGCAGAAGCGCGATGCCCCGCCGGGCAACACCAGGGGCG
>NZ_JOHY01000075.1 GCF_000721495.1 Streptomyces sp. NRRL F-5123 | reverse complement strand
AACGGCAACACCAACCAGTCCCAGGGCACCTTCTACGAGGGCGCCGTCGTCGCCGGCTACCCCACCGACGCCACCGACAACGCCGTCCAGGCCAACATCAACGCCGCCGGCTACGGCGGTTCCGCCTCCGGCGGCGGCACGTCGGGGCCGCTGCACGCGGTGGGCGCGGGCAAGTGCCTGGACGTGCCCAACTCCTCCACCACGCTCGGCACCCAGCTCCAGATCTGGGACTGCAACAGCCAGGCCAACCAGAACTGGACCCGGAACTCCTCCAACGAACTGACGGTCACCCTGGGCGGCACCCAGCTGTGCCTCGACGCCGCGAACAAGGGGACCACCGCCGGCACCAAGGTGGAGACCTGGTCCTGCAACGGCGGCACCAACCAGCAGTGGCAGCTCAACTCCAACGGTACGATCACCAGCGTCCTGTCCGGCCTGTGCCTGGACGTCACCGGCGCCTCCACCGCCAACGGCGCCTTGGCCGATCTGTGGACCTGCAACGGCCAGTCCAACCAGCAGTGGACCCTGGGATAGCCCCAAGCCGGTCCTGGACCGCGCCCACGCGCGGCGCGGACCGCCCCCGGAGCAGCCCCGCGCTCCGGGGGCGGTGCCACCGGCGGCACCCCTGCTCGGCTTCGTCGGCGTCGAGTGGTCAGCGCAGCCCGTCCTCCGCGTCACTGCGCGCCGTCGGCCGGGACGCCCGGCGCGTCGCCCGAGTGCTGCGCGACCGCCTGGACCTCACGCATTGACTCGACACACGTCACGTCGGACGGCCCGCGGCACAGAGCGCGGCCGGTGAAGTCAGGACAGGCGGACGGTGGTTGCCGCGAGGTCACAACTGATGAGGTACCTGTTCCGATGCGCGTCCTCCAGCGGCCACGAAGGGTGGCTCACCGACCTCCGCACCAGAATGCGTAGGTCGAAATGCCCTCGCAGAGCCACTTCCCATGGTCAAGCAAAAGAAAGAAATTCCAGGTCGGAGCCTGACCTGGAATTCATCGCGGAACCGCCTTCGTCGAACCTGACCGGGGATTCGTGGGCCGCCCGGGCGCAGCTCCCGGGATACGCCAGCAGCATCGGCCCGTCCATGGCCGAGTACAACGGCCGGCTCCACGCCGCCTGGAAAGGCGCCTCGGACGACCGGGCCATCTGGTTCGCCTCCACCGCGGACGGCACCAACTGGACGGGCCAGCAGACCGTTCCGGGGGTGGAGACAGGCATCGGCCCGGCGCTGTGCGCGTCCCGAGGCAGGCTCTACGCGGCCTGGAAGGGCAGGAGCAACGACCAGAGAATCTGGTTCGCGTCCTACGACGGCACGGCGTGGAGTACCCAGGCGCTCGTCCCTGGTACCGCTGGCTTGCGGTGGCCGCCGGCGTCGCTCACTTCTACGACCCGGCGAGCACCGCGAGCCAGGCCGACCTGATGACCACGATCGGGCACGCCGTCAACCACTGGTCCCCCGACGTCGTGTGCGCCCACGCCCGCGATCCTGGCCGCTCACCCCGCACTGGCCGGACAGCTCATAGACCCGTACAGCACGAACGCCGAGTACTGCCTGGAAAACGTCGGCACCCCGCAGGTGTGCATCAAGTCCGGCGGTCGGCGACGCTCTGAACGTCCACGGCAACAACGCGGGGTGCTGGATCCCGCAAACGGCGAGAGTGTCGTCGCATTCGAGGATTTTCCCCACCGTTACGGGAGCGGTGCGAAGCTCGGCGGATACACCTTCACAAAGCCCCACTGACATCGATCACCGTGGCCGGGCCGCGGGTGCGATGACGTTGTTCAGGTGGAGGCGCCGCGCGGTCGTCCATGAACGAGCCGTGGGGCTGCAGCGCCACCGACGAGGACAACATCGCGGCGGCCTGGGTGGCCCACTTCTCCCAAATACCCCGTGGGCGGATCCTGGTGCCCGGCGCCTGGGAGGGGAACCTGTGCACCGTCGGCGCCGACTCCCGGCTGGCCGGCACCCTGCTCTCGCTCCACGACTACACCCTCGGCGGAGAGACCCACCCCACCGAGGCCGATTGGATCACCAGCTTCGAGAACAACGTCTGCGGATACGACAGCCGCGCCGTGCTCACCGAGTTCGGTGTCCCGATGAACACCGGTGTGAACTACGACGGGCCTCGCGACGGCGTCAACGACGTGTCCTTCCTCTACGCGCTCACCGACACCGTGCGCAAACAGGGCATGGGCTCGCTCCTGTGGACCGGCGTGAAGTTCGCTGACCGGACCCAGGGCCCCGGCCCGTGCGAAAACGCCTCCTGCGCGATCACCTCCCTGCAGGGCAGCGCGCCGAACTACACGCTGAGCATCAACAACCAGTCCGGTCTCGACCGGCTTCAATACGGCTGGGGCACCGGCAGCACGGGCGGCGGAGGCGGCGCTGCCACCGGCCCCCTCCACGCGGTCGGCGCGGGCAAGTGCCTGGACGTGCCCGGCGCATCGCAGACCAACGGGACAGTGACGCAGATCTGGGGCTGCCAAGACGGCCGTACCGGATCAGCGACGGGATCAGCAACCGTCATGGTCCCTCCGCCGCCGCCCACCGGCAGCCCGTATGTGTCCGATCTTCCGTTCACTTCCACCAACGGCTGGGGTCCGGTCGAGCGGGACACCTCCAACGGCGAAGACGCTGCTGGCGACGGTCACACCATCACCGTCAACGTCACCACCTACGCCAAGGGTCTGGGGGCACACGCCCTCTCCGACGTCACCGTCTACCTCGGCGGAAACTGCACCGCCTTCACCGCCGCCGTGGGCATCGACGACGAGACAGGCGACTACGGAAGCGTCACCTACACCGTCCTGGCCGACGGCAAACCCGTCGCCACCACCGACGTCCTGCGCGCCTCCCAGGACCCCGTCACCCTCAACGCCGACATCACCGGCGCCCAGCACCTCGACCTCGTAGTCGGCGACGGCGGCGACGGCGGCGACGGCAACGGCAGCGACCACGCCGACTGGGCCAACGCCCACCTCACCTGCGCCAACTGAACCCCGCAGCCCAACCGCAACCAACCCCCGCACGGAATGACGCGGGCTGTCCAAAAGGTGATCAGGACAGCAGAAAGTGCCTCCGACCAGCGAGAACGAGGATTGTCCAGGCCCTTGTTCCCGCCCCTGTCGGAGGCACTTTCCAGGTGAAGAGGCGTATCGGGACCTACCCGCGCGTCCGCGTCGAGTGCGGTGGTCGCGGGGTGGTCGCGCAGGCCGGGGCCGTGCTGCCGGTGGAGACGGTCCGCAAGTCCGGTCCGGATCAGGCGATATCGACGGCGCCGGCGCCCTCACGGAAGCCCCGTGCGGTGCACGATCCGGGCAAGTTCCGTCTCCCGGCTCATCGACGCCCTCGCCGCCGTTGGGAATTGTGCGCGGACCGCAGTCCGCCAGGCCCGCGCTCACGCCCGTGAACACGTCTGGCAACTGGTCGGCGACACGGCACCAGATGCCGACGGGCAGGTGACCCGTCACCGTCCACCAGCGCATCGCGACCACGTTCTACGAGCATCCCGGCAAGGTGTTCCGCGTCCGGGGTCTGCACGAGCACCTCGGCCTGCCCACCGACGAAACCTCGATCAACGTCACCCGCTCCCGCCTTGGACGACTCGTCCGCCAGGGACTCCTCGAACAACCCGGACGCGGCCGCCATCAGGAACGGACTTGACGCTCCCTCAGGTCCAGGTCGGCATGTTTCCCCCGGCGTAGCGGGCACCGAAGCCGCCGTGGGGCAGGATTTCGTCGACGGCCTTGAGGTCGTCGTTGGTGAGGGTGAGGTCGGCGGCGCCGACGTTCTCCTCGATGCGCTTCGGGCTGCGGGTGCCGGGGATGGGCACGATGTGCTCGCCCCGGGTCAGGAGCCAGGCCAGGGCGAGCTGGGAGACGGTGGCGCCCTTGGTCGCCGCGAGGGCGGCGAGCCGGTCGACGGCTTCGACGTTCTTCTCGAAGTTGCCCGGCTGCCAGCGCGGGTCGACGTTGCGTATGTCGTTGCCTTCGTACCGGCCGGCGGGCTTGGCGGTGCCGGTGATGAACCCGCGGCCGAGGGGCGAGTAGGCGACGAAGCCGATGCCGAGTTCGTCCAGGACCGGGAAGAGCTGCTCGACGTCCCGCTCGAACAGGGAGTACTCGGTCTGCAGGACGGAGACCGGCTGCACGGCGTGCGCCCTGCGGATCGTCTCGGGCCCGGCCTCGCTGAGACCGAAGTACTTCACCCAACCCGCGTCGATCAGTTCCTTGACGGCGCCGGCGACCTCCTCGATGGGCACCTCGGGGTCGACGCGGTGCTGATAGAAGACGTCGATGTGGTCCACGCCGAGGTAGCGCAGGCTGTTGTCGGCGACCTTGCGGATGTTGTCTGGCCGGCTGTTGAGAGGGCCGCCGATCTGCTCGGGCGGTACCGACATATCGACGCCGAACTTGGTGGCCAGGACCACGTCGTCGCGGAAGCCCCTGACCGCCTTGCCGACGAGGATCTCGTTGGATCCGGTGCCCCAGCCGTACATCTCGGCGGTGTCGAAGAAGGTGACACCCCGGTCGTAGGCGCGGCGGAGGGCGGCGACGCCGACCTCCTCGTCGGTGGGTCCGTAGGCCATCGTCAGGCCCATCGCGCCGTAGCCGATCGCCGAGACCACAAGGCCCTGACTTCCGAGCGTCCGGTTCTGCATGGTGTGCTCCCCTGAAAGAGACTGCAAAAGTGATTTCTGGATGAAAGTCCCTTATGGGTGGTACGCCTCCCGCGTCCTCTCGCCGAAGCGAACGATTCTGCTGGGCACGCCTGCCGGCATGACCGTTTGGGCCGGGGCAGCCCCACCCGTGACTTTCTGATGCGGACTTGCTTCTCACCCGCGCAGGGCGGATTGCCGGGGCCGTTCACGGACGGTTGTGTCAGCGCGTCACGGCGGTCAGTCCGACGCGGTGGATCCGGGTGTGCTCGGCGACGCGTCGGCCAAGGTGGCGGGCGGTGTTCAGGTCTGCGTCGTGGACCTCGGCCGTGTCGTTGAAGCTTTGTGCGCCGGCGCCGAGGTAGAAGCCGAGGCGGTTGTCGTCCTGGGGGCTGGATGCGGTGGTGTTCCAGCCCGGCAGGAGGTTCAGGCTCACCCAGAGCATCCCGTGCTGGGCCGCCAGGAGCGCCAGGTACTGCAGGGTGTGCAGCTTGTCGCCGCTCATGGAGCCGGAGTTGGTGAAGCCCGCCGCGAACTTGTCGCTCCAGGCTCGGGTCATCCACCGCTTGCTGGTGGCCTCGGCGAAGGCGTGGAATGCCCCGGACGCGGTGCCCATGTAGGTGGGAGTGCCGAAGACGATGGCGTCCGCGTCGTCCATCAGTTCCCAGTCTGCGTCGCTGAGGGAGGCGACGTCCACGGGGTGGACCTGCGTCCCGGCGACGGAGCGTGCGCCGTCGGCGACGGCTGTGGCGATCTGCGCGGTGTGGCCGTAGCCGGAATGCGACGCGATGACGATCGAGATGTCGGACATGGGGTGTTCCTCCTCTGCCGCAATGGCGGCGTGTTCGGTGGTGGCGCCGGCGGACGACGAGCCGCCCGCTGCGACGGTCGGCCGCACTGCTCCACGAGTGAGGGCCGGTGGCCTCGGTCGGGGCGTGGCGCATGCCCAGCCCCGCGGACCGGCGCCGCCCACCATCAGGTGCGTATCGCTGTTCCGGTTGAAACCGTATCACTGATCTAACGTCGATACGCAAAATCAGATATCGTTGTTCCATGGACGAGGGACGACGCGCCGCGCGGCGCCAGGTACTGCAGGTGGCAGCCGAGCTCCTGGAGGAGGGCGGCAGCGAAGCGGTCTCCACGCGCGCGGTCGCCGCAGCCGCGGGCATCACGGCCCCCGCGCTCTACCGGATGTTCGACGACAAGGACGGACTCCTGGCCGAGCTGGCCGCCTACGGATTTGAGATGTACCTGGCCGAGAAACGTGAGGCACTGGCGCTGACCCCCGATGACCCGGTGGCCGACCTCTACCGCGGCTGGGACCTGCACGTCGACTTCGGACTGCGGCACCCCGCGTTCTACATGCTCATGTACGGCACTGTGCAGCCCGGCCGACGGCCCCCCGCCGCGGACGAGGCGCACGCCCTGCTGGTGACACTGCTGCGCCGCTCGGCCGAGGCCGGGCGCCTTCGGGTTCCGGTGGCACAGGCGACCCGCGTCATTCACGCGGCAACCACGGGTGCCACGCTGGCACTGATCGGCGAGGCGCCCTCAAAGCGGGACCTGACCACTTCGGCACGGCTGCGGGACACCGTCATCGCCTCCGTCACCACGGACTCGCCCGCCTCATCCGGGTCGGACCTGGCCTCGCGCGCACTCGCCCTTGACGCAGCGCTGGAGACCGCGCTCACCACCGGACCCCCTGTTGCGGACGCCGGGGTACCCCTGAGAGCCACGGAGACAGCTCTGCTGCGCGAATGGCTGCAGCAGCTGGCAGGCTGAACCGGCCGCGTGCGGACCGGGGCGGGGCCTGGGCTTCGGGCCACGTCCGCTGGAGTGGTGTATCGACGGCCACTCCAGCGGACGTGACCGGAGGCCGTCGAGCGGTTCGCTGCCGGCGCATCCTGTGCGGAGGTCGCCAGGGAGTTACGGATCAGTGTCCGCCCGGTCCAGCGCTGGCGGCGGGCCTGGCAGGACCAGGGCCTGGCCGGGGTGTGTTCGACGGGTCCCGCGTCGCTGCCGAAGCTGAGCGACGCGCTGTCCGCCGTCCTCGAGGAGGAACTGGGCAAGGGGCCGGTGGCCCATGGCCGGCCGGACCAGACATGGACCCTGGCACGCATCAAGACACTGATGGGGCGGCGCTTCCACAAGACCATGACGCTCTCGGGCATCAGTCAGATGCTGCGCCGCCACGGCTGGAGCCACCAGGTGCCCGCCCGGCGGGCGACCGAGGGCGACGACGCGGCCGTGGCCGGCTGGGTGAAGGAGACCTGGCCGTCCGCGGAACAACTGCGGCGGCGCTCGATGCCCACCTCGTCTTCGAGGACGAGGCCGGCTTCTCGATGACGCCGCCGACCGCCAGAACCTGGTCGCGCCGCGGCATGACCCCGGTCGTCAGGGTCCGTGGACGATCCCGGCGTCGGATCTCCATCGCGGCCCTGACCTGCTACAAACCCGGTGAACGTTCCCGGCTGATCTACCGGCCGATCATCCACCGCGACCACAAGGCCGGCGGCCGCCGCAGCTTCGCCTGAACCGACTACCGCGACCTGCTCATCGCCGCCCACCGCCAACTCGGCCGACCCGTCGTCCTCATACGGGACAACTTGAACGTCCACGGGGCTTACGAGAAGTCCAATACCGCAGCGACCTCACCGACGGATGCCTCACCGGCACCGGCCTCACCACGACGACATCACGGACACAACCTCAGTAAACGCAAGCTCAAGGTGATCGACGGCTGCTTCGCCGCCACCGGCCTCCCACTGGGTGACGTCCCCTGACCGCTGTCAGGAGCAAGACGACGCGGTGAGCATGCACGCCCCGCTCCCCGCCGGGGGGACGGGCATGGGTAGCGTGGTCGGCGGATGACGGCACGATTACCAGGGAGTCCTCGGATGCGGGCGCACTATCGCAGCTTGCCCGGCTTTGAGAAGGTGGCGCTCGAAGACAGCTACGTGTTGGACATCGAGGCCCGCCCGGGAGGGCTCCTGTTCAGATTGGACCTGTTCCTCCATCCTGGGCATCCCGACTTCGGGCCGCCCCGGGGAGACGATCGGGCCTGCTTCCGCCCGGCCCTGCTCTCCTTCGACGAAGTCCGCAGCCTCGCTTGGACCGGCCAGGGGACTCCACCTGCCCGGGACGCAAACGGCGAGATCGACTACGGCGCGATCGACGAGTTCACGTGGACTGCCGGAGAGTTCACGCTCGTCGGGGACTGGGGCCGAATCCAGGTCAACTCCCCTCGGGGCCCGAGGCTGGACATCGAAGCTGTCGACGGTCCGCAGCCCTGACCGCTCTCCTCAACACGCGCGCGGCGGCTGCGTGACCGCCGCCGACATCACTCTTTCAAATTCGATAGCCGGCTCGGCCCCGCCCCCGCGGACCTGCGCGACCACGCATCGATCTCAGCTGCGGCGGCCTGATGACGTGCGGCCTGCTGGGCGCAGATCGACTCGATGCCGGCCGCTAGGGTACGCGGGCACTCCAGGCCCTTCGCGCTGATGCAGGTGGACTGGCTCTTGGCGTCGAACGCCTCGACCGAACCGGCGAGAGCTTCGGTCAGCTCCTCGTCGTTGAGGGCGGTGAAGTCCTCGGGAAACTCGAAATCGGCCATGTCCGGGCGCTCCCTAGATCTTGTGGAAGTGCCCGGCCCAGAACCAGCAGCAGCGCAGGGGCGTCAGGTCCGTGACCCTGCCCCTGTCGAAAATGTCATCCGTGCAGCTCATACGGCATGTTGGTATTCGTGGAGGATGCCGCCGAGGCGGTTGCGTCGTCGGATGTCGAGGTGATTGAGCTGCCTCGTATTCGCGGCTGGTATCGCCGGTGGTTGGAGTGGGCGGGTGTTAGCGATGACCTGGTGGGGTCGGTAGGAGTTGTCGTGTTCCTCGAACTCCCGTAGGGCCTGGAGCAGGTGGCGCTGGTTCCAGATCAGGGTGCGGTCGAGGAGTTCTTGTCGGCAGGTTTGCACCGCCGTTCCGTGATCGCGTTCACGCGCGGCATCCGGACGCCGCTGAGCACGACCTCGATCCACTCGATCACCGCGAAGACAGAGTCGCGCCCCCGGACGCCAGGAACGCGCGGTCGCCTGGCGGTCACGGCCCGCGGCGCAGCGGGGCGGTTGCGCAGCGGATCCCACCGTCCCCGCCTCTCCCCCTCACCGGTGCATGCCCACTCGATCAGCTCCTGGCGCCGCGCCTCGCTGAGCTTGCAGGCCCTACGGCGGGAGGCATCAGGGGCCGTTCGCCGGGCTCTGCGGGGGTGAGGTGGAGCGTGTGCTCGAGCATCAACTGCTGCGCGGGCAGCAACCGGTCCCGGTCCAGGCGCTGCGCCAGCGCCCATCCCCCGAGGTCTTCGCCCTGCACCGTGGCCCCGCCCACCCCGTTCACCGGAGCACTCCCAGCGCGTCGAGTTCCGCGCGCCGCTCCTCGCTCGGCTTGTCGGCGCGTCAGAGCCCGGCACAAGCGGACCAACGGCAACTTTCTGGCCCACGAATTCTGAGCCGCCCCGGAGCGCCGCATGCTCTACGTGAGAGAAGACTCCTGACGCCTTACCGAATTCGCCAGGCCCCCTGCCTACGGACAAAGCCAGCGCCTATACGATTCCATCGCCCGGGACGCGTAGTCCGCAGACTCAAGAGGAAACCATGTACATGCTCGCAGGAGACCAGCCGTACGAGGGTCACGACCCCGCTATCGTGCTCCTGCTGTTGCTGGCCGGAGCCATCGCCACTCCGTGGCTTTTCATCTGCGGAGTGAGGCTGGCATTACGAGCCCGCGCAGTTCGTTCGACGACGGCCGCCATCAGAGCCGTTGCGACCCTGGCGGGAGGTGCCACAGTATGCATGTACACGTGGGGAGTCCTGCATCTGCTCTTCTTCGATGACGCCGATCAAGCTGCCGCATGCAACGCGGTGGTAGGCAAAGGCCGTCTGACGGGCTACGCACCGTCTTTCGCCCCGCTTCACTTCGGATGCCGAAGCAACGACGGGCGCACCGTGGAGGCGGTCATTCCCTCCTATCTCAACCCTTCCGTGATCATGCTCGCCTCGTGCGCAGTCGCACTGACGGTCATCGCCGTCATCCGCGCAAAAGAGGACTGACACCCGACGACAGCCCCGCTGCGGCCCCGCCTTTCCCCGTCGGACCCTGAGCGAGCAGAGCAGCGGCTGCCGACCCAGGCGTGCGCCCGGGTCTCTACGGCGAGGGGCCGGTGGAGATCGCGGTGCCGCGGGACAGAGCCGGGTCCTTCGAGCCGCAGCTGGTCAAAAAGCGTCGGCTGCGTCTGGGCGGGGTGGACGAGATGGTCCTGTCGCTGTCGGCGAAAGGGCTCACGCATGGGGCGATCTCCGCGGGTCCGGCCGAGGTGTACGGCGCGGAGGTCTCCAAGTCCACGATCTCCACGACCGGCAGCGCGATCGCCGGTATGACCGAACGGCAGAACAGTCCGCTGGACAGCGTCTGCCCGGGGCCGCTGGTCGTCGGGGGTGGTGCGCCAGCGGTCCTCGGTCTTCCCCAGGCTGGCGGCGGCCACATCTTCGAGGTCGAGTCCGAGGAGGTGGGTGACGGTGGCGGTGGCGTACCGCAGGACGTCGCCCAGTTCCTCGCGCAGTTGCTCGCGGGAGGGAACGGCGTCGGCACCGTTCGGCGAGGCCACAATGTTCGTCCCGTGGTAGGCGGGTACTCCGCCCACCGCTCCTCGGGGACACCGTGGAAGCACTTCGATCCCCCGCGCCGGCGCTGCCGCTACCCGGCCGGATTCGGCAGTGGCAGAATGGCATCGTGGCCAACTCCTACGCGCAGTCCATCTTGAGGACCACGAGCACGGCGGAGGCGCTGGACATCGTGCGGCGACTGCTCGACCTGGCCGATACCAGCGATCTCAGCGTGGACTTCGACGCACGTGTCTTTGAGGAACCTGTCCTCGATGCGCTGCTCGAGCTTCTGCCGGACACGGACTGGTGGACGGAGACGGAGGGCGCAGACGAGGCGTCGTCCGACGCCGGGGACGATCCACACGCCCACCTGCCCCTCTACATCAGCGAGTGCGGGGTGCCGCCGGAAGCCGTAGACCGTCTGATCGCAGCATCGGGGACGAGCCCTGCCAGCATCCGCTGGGATTTCTGGGCCTGGCCCGCAGCGCCCGAAGCAGGCCTGGACCGCGGCGGCGCGCGCGGCGCGTACATCACCTTGTGCCTGAACGCACAGGACATCGACCTCACCGAGCCCGCCGCCGATCACAGCCTCTTCGTGCACGTGGCACAGGTGGAAGCCGAGCGCGCCCCCTGGCTGGCCGCCCGGGTCGGGCTGCGGGTGATCGGGGAACTGGTCATGGCGCCTGTCTGACGCGGCCCACGGCCCTGTGGGGTGCCGAAACTGGCGCAGGGTCACTGATCAGGCTCATTGCGGTTCCAGCTGATCAGGGCATACTCGGGCCGCATGGCGTTACGCGTGCTCTACCTGATCTTCATCCGGCTGCTCGGACTGCTCCTGTTGCTGTCGCGGTCGGTGGACGCCAAGAACACCGAGATCCTCGTGCTGCGCCACGAGGTCGCGGTGCTGCGTCGGCAACTCGGCGTCCGGCCGCGCCTGACGTAGCCGGACCGCGCCGTGCTCGCAGCCCTCGCCTGGCACCTCCCCAACAGGCTGCGCCGCCACCGCGTCGGCGCCTCCACCATCCGACGCATACTCCGCAGCGCCGGCCTCTCCCCCGCACCCCGACGCAGCATGCCGGGGCACGCAACCGACCTGGCCTATGGAGCGGGCTTGCGTGACGTATCACCGTTCCGAAGTGACGTATCACCGTTCCGAGGTGCCGTGTCGAGAACGGCGTCCAGTATTCGCCGGGAACCCTCCAGTTGGCTGATCGTCTCGGTGATGCGGGCGCGTTCGCGCCGCAACTCCCCGATGAAGGTCGGGCAGCCGGGTGGCACCCTCAGTTCGTCCTTGTCGCGCACACAGTGCACGACCGTGCCGATAACCGCGGTGGAGAGCCCTGCGGCAAGCATTGCTCGGATGTGGCGCACCATGGCGACGTCTGCCTCCGCGTACTCGCGGTAGCCGTTGTCCAACCGTGTCGGCCGGAGCAGACCCTGCTCCTCGTAGTAGCGCAATAGCCGCCTGCTCACCCCGGTTTCGTGGGCGAGGTCGCCGATTCGCATCCGGGGCCTTCTCCTTGACCTTCACATTGATGTGACGCCTTACCGTCTCCAGTATCGCTGATCACGAGAAGGAGGGCCGGATCATGCCAGGTGCAGTGATCATTGGTGCGGGACCGGGGATCGGGCAGGCAGTCGCCCGTCGGTTCGCCAGAGAGGGGATGCCGATCACGCTGATCGCCAGGGGCGGACAGACGCTGCGCGTCGTTGCGGACGCGCTTGCTCCCTATGACGTCCCGATCATTGCGTTGCAGGCCGACAGCACCGACCGGGCCGAGTTGGACACGGCCCTGGACAAGGCCGTCGGCGGGCACGGCGTACCGGAGGTTGTCGTGTACAACGCCGCGCTCGTCCGCGCGGACGAGCTGGGCGAGTTGTCGGTGCGGGACCATATGGAAGCATGGGCGGTCAACGTGGTCGGCGCGCTGAATGCCGCGGCGCGCCTCGCGCCGGCAATGGCAGCACGGGGGAACGGAACGTTCCTTGTCACAGGCGGCATGCCCGAGCCCAAGCCGCAGTATGTGAGCCTCTCCCTGGGCAAAGCGGGCGTCCGGACCCTGATCGCGCTGCTCGATCAGCAGTACGGCTCCTTCGGAGTCCACGCAGCGAGCGTCACCGTGGATGGCCCGGTCGCCCCCG
This sequence comes from Streptomyces sp. NRRL F-5123, assembly GCF_000721495.1. Taxonomy (GTDB): domain Bacteria; phylum Actinomycetota; class Actinomycetes; order Streptomycetales; family Streptomycetaceae; genus Actinacidiphila. The sequence goes on along the minus strand of NZ_JOHY01000075.1, from coordinate 21,117 downwards.
GCACCGACTTCGACCCCGACGACATTGCCGAGCACTACTGGCACCTGCACACCCAGCCACGCCACCTGTGGGATCGCGAGGCGCTGCACACCAGCCGCTCCTGACAGCGCGCGGCCGACAAGAACCGGCGAGCTGCCCGTTCCCTCAAACGATCTACTTCATGGACTGCCGCTCACGACCAGCATGAACACCCTGAGAGACCGTCACGCCGACCCTGTGTCCGGCAACTTCACGTTGGCGGACGCTCCTTGTTCTTGAAGCCCTGGTCGGCCAGAGCTTTGCGGACGCTGTGGCCGGTGTGGTCGACGGCCGGGTCGTGCCCGGTCGTGGAGGCGGGGACCCCGGCAGCGACATGGAGACTCCGGGTGTCCAGGACCACCAGTCGGGTTGATGTGTCCCGGCTTGTGTGGAGTCGAGTTGCTGGAGTCTAGGCGATCGCGTGGGTCGACTTCGGTTCGAACTCGACGGGTGTGAGCATGCCGAGAGCGGAGTGGCGCCGCTCCCATCCCGCGCGGGCTGTCCCAGCTTACGTACCAGCCCGATAGCACGAACGCCTGGCGCTGTCTCACCCCGCGACGGCGAGCGCCAGGTCGTGGGCAGTTGTGCGGCGCAGCCGACCCACGTCGAGACCGCCGTGGTTGATCCCGTCGTACAGCGCCCCGTGTCCGCGCTGCTGCTCCCGCGCCGGCGCCGGCTTCACCAACGTCGTCACCGCACCATCTGTGCACAGCACCGCGTCGGAACGGGAAGTTGCGGAACCGGTCGAGGTCGTCCCGGCTGATGAGGCGCTCGCAGGCCAGGCCCCGGCGCCGGATCTCGTCGGCGACGAAGTGCGGCGTCATCACCTCGCGGACTGCCCAGGTGGATCGGGCCCGACGGGCTCGGCCCGGAGGCGACGACGATCGGTTTCCCGGCGGCCCCCGCTCCGGCCTCGGCGATGACCTCGTCGGCGAGACGAGAGACCCAGTCGGCTTCGGTGGCGGTCGGCGACACGGTCGGTGGACTCCTTCGGCGGGGTCGGCGGATGCCACCCAGACAGCTGAGGGCTCGCAGAAGGTCGGGGGACACCGCCCAGACCGCCGCGAATCGGTACTGTGGAAGGGAGCTGATTCCCTCGAACACCGGAACGAGCCCCCGGAGGCACTGTGACCGGCGAGAACGCGCCCGCCTACGACGTCGCCATGACGCACTTCATCGTGTCCGACGACGTCGAACGTTCGCGTCGCTTCTACACCGAGGTCCTCGGCGGCCGGGCCCTGCGCTCGGGCGTCCCGTCGATCATCGAGTTCCACAACGGCTGGATCATCATCAACGAAGGCGGCGGCCCCACCGACGACAAGCCGACCGTCGTGCTGGAGACGCCGCAGGACCCGGACCGGGTCAGCAGCTTCCTGAACCTGCGGGTCTCGGACATCCACGCCGTGTACGCCGACTGGTCCGCGCGGGGCGCCGAGTTCATCACGCCGCCCATCGAGAGAGGCCACCCGGAGATCCGCTGCTTCCTGCGGGACCCCGACGGGCACCTGATCGAGGTGGGGCAGACCACGCGTCCGGGCGGGTGGCCACCCAAGGCCCCCTGACTGCGGGGCCGCCCGGGGAGCCGCCGCGCTCGGGGAACCACGGGGACCGAGACGGCGGCGACCGAGAACTGAAGACCGGACGCCGGAGACGGCGGCACGCGACGGACGCCCGGGTTCCCGGGCGTCCGCCGCGCCCGGCTGGTCGGCCCCGCAAGCCGGAGCGGACCGGGATCGGGCTACGCCAGACGGGGCCCCTTCGGACGAAGGGGCCCCGCCGTCACGTCAAGACCCGATCAGAAGCACCCGATCGACGGTACCGCTCAAAGCTCGTCGGTGATGAAGTTTCGCGCCGTCGCCCTGTCCGGAACTTCTCGAACACGCCAGGCCAGAGTCGGGTCAGCCCCTTGCCTCGCACGGGAACAGGACCAGGCACTCAACGACCAAAGATCACGAACTGCTGGTGGGGTTGGCGTTACTGACCTGAATCGTTCCTCGGCCGGGGTCCGAGTCGCTCTTGTCGTTCCGACCGTGCGGGATGCGGTTCGAACCGGGGTTCCCGTTCAGGTGCTGGTTGCGGGGTCGGCGCATAAAGGTGGGGCCTTCTGAACGGTTCGGTGTGTCGAATCAACGAACAACGCCAGGAGGCCCCGGTGTTGGAGTGTTCCGTGTCGATGGGCGGGCAGTCCAGTCCGTCACTCGGGGGTGCGACTGCCTGGCGCACCAGTTCGGGAACGCTGCCGACAACGGCACGCGCCGGCCCCGGTACCCGTCGGACATGACGGACGCGGAGTGGGTGGCAGTCCGGCCATTGCTGCCGGTGCCGGGCTTGTTGCGGGGCCGGGGCGGGCAGCCGGAGGCATACTGCCACCGGGCCGTACTGGACGCAGTCCGCTACCTGGTCGACAACGGAATCAAGTGGCGGGCCATGCCCGCCGACTTCCCGCCCTGGGACCGCGTCTACGCGTTCTTGCGCCGCTGGCGCGACCACCGCCTGGCCCGGGAGTTCCACGACCGGCTGCGCGCGGCAGTTCGCACTCGTGCGAGCCGGGACAGCGAGCCGACGGCCGCCGTGATCGACTTCCAGTCGGTCAAGGCCGACGCCGTGGTGGGCGCGGACAGTCGCGGCTTCGACGGCGGGAAGCTGATCAACGGACTCAAGCGGCACCTGGTGGTCGACACGGTCGGCCTGCTGCTGGGCGTGACGGTCACCGCTGCGGATGTCGGGGACCGCACCGCCGCGAAGGCCCTGCTCCAGCAGGTGCCCGAGGCGCATCATCGGCTGGCACCGGTCTGGGCCGACGGCGGCTGCACCTGCAGCCTCGTCGAGCACTGCCTCGCCGTACTCGCGCTGGTCCTGGCCATCGTCAAACGCAGTGACGACCGAAGGGGCTTCGTGGTGCTGCCCAAGCGGTGGACCGTGCAGCGCACCAATGCCTGGCTGATGCGCACCCGGCGCCTGGCACGCGACTACGAACGCCGCACCACCAGCGCCGAAACGATCGTCTACAAGCCGATGAGCCTGCCCACGACCCGCCGCCTGGGCCTGCCGCACCCGCAGCGAGCGTGAACTGGCCCGGCGAGAGTTCGGTCAGCCAGCTTCGCGCGACCAGGCGTTTCGCCTTCGACCGCAAACCCCACTCGCGCCGGCACCACGTCCATCCCGAACACTGCGGTCATCTCCTGGCAGGTCAGAGGCCCTTGATGCAGCCGGGACCGGTCCGCGAGGACCTGCACGATCCGTTGGTAGTCCACCGAGGTGGCCCGATTCCAGGCAGGCGGCGGTGGACGGCGTGCTCGATCACCGCGAAGACATACAGTCGTGCGTGACGGTCTCGAGGAAGTTGCAGGCCAGTAGGGCGTCGGCCTGGGAGCGGAGGAAGTCTGCCCATGTGCTGGAGGTCCGCTCGGGTGCCGGGTCGATGCCGGCGTCCTTGAGGATCTCCCAGACCGTGATGCGGCGACCTTCACGTTCAGGACGAGGAGCTCGCCGTGGATGCGGGGTCGTGTCCCCGGTTGGGGTTCACTCGGGAGAGCCGTAGCACCAGGGCGCGGACGGAGCGCACGGTCCGTGGCCGTCGCGGGCGCTTCGGCCGGGACATGTCGGTGCGGCGGCGTGCGACCGGGTCGCAGTACGTGACCCACGGAACGCGGCCGCACATGATCCGGCCGCGCCGGGTACGGATGCTGCGGTTCGAGGTCGGCGGGCGGGCGGTGTACGCCAGGCACCCGGGGACGAGGCTGAACGACTTCCTGGGCGAGGCTTTGCGCGAGAGCCTCTGAATTCAGCCCAGCGGACCGGTCACCGATTCGTCGATCTTGAATTCGCTGAACGTGACGCCGCAACCACTCGTCGCCGCTACCACACGTTTCGCCGTGGTATGGACGTATATCGTCAACGGGGCCCCTACCTGACCTTCGGGGTAGTGAATGCCAACGTAGAATGAGATGCCCGATCCATACCTTAGATGTGTCGTCCTGGCCCGGATTCGCAGGTTCCGTGTGGGCGGGAACGGACTGGCGGAGGCTTCCTCCCAGCCTCCCGAGCCGTCGGAAGTGCCCCAGTGGTAATTGACCTGCGCGACCTCCACAAGCTCGGCACCTGAGGGCTCCTTCAGGTCGACGTACATGGTGATGTCCTCGAAATCGACGCCGTCCCACGTCGGAGGCGCGGTCGCGTCGATTTCGAGCATGGCCTGGGCCAGCGGAAATTTACTTTCACTGACCCGAACGAGCCTAGTGGTCCCGGTCTTGATGATCTCAGAGTTACACGGCACATCTATTTTAGTCGTGACCATGGGGCGACTCCCTTACCCGGCGGAGATTCTCGGCATTGTCACAAGGTTCTGGCGTATCCGTACTCATACAAACACCCCTGACGCTGCGCCGCCAGTCGAGTGCCACAGGCCGGCGTCGCCCGGCACGATGAAGGATCACATCACGACCTGCTTGGAGGACATCGGCTGGGGTCTTGCCGCGTACGTCATCTCGGAGCACCCGGCCACCCGGAACGTCATCCTCGGCACCCGCCCGCACGTCAGCCGACCCCGCCGTGCGCGGGCCCTGCGGTTCGAGGTCGGCGGCCGGGTGGTGCACGCGGCGTACGTGCACCCCCGGCAGCAGGCCGAACGATTTTCCAGGCAGGGCCCTGCGTGAAGAACGATGAAACGCGAAGGAACAGCATACCGCAGGATTAATTATTACCAGGTCGCGCAAGGCATCAAGACCTCTATTTTCGGTGACGTGGCCGGGGAGGTAGAACCTCATGGCATCAGCGTGCTTCGACCTATGTATCTGAGTTGCAGGCAGAGATTCATAGGTTGAATTCCCGCGGCGCTCTGAAGGACGGCGATAGGGAGCTGTTAGACAAGGCGCGCCGGCACCTCATAGCCGTCCGAGGGGCTTTGGAGAAGTGGGATACACCCTGGTCTTCCCTCAAAGGCTCGACCGTGGATCGCGTCTGGGCTAATTATTCACCACGTAGAACTGCTCATCCTGAAAGTCGTCGGTGGAGAGAACTTCGCCGCGTGGGTTACTGAGGTTGAACTCGTGGTGTCGCTATGCGGGTCGGATGGTCAGGCCGGTCTCGGTGAGGCAGCCGTCGACCAGGTTGCTGCGGTACTGGATACTGCGGAAGCCATGGCGGATTGTGCGGATGAGGTGTTCGGGGGTGGTGAAGGCGACGTTGGACAGCCACCCACGCCGCAGCAGGGACCGGATGCCTTCGACGGGGTTGAGGTCCGGGGGCGTAGGGCGGCAGGTAGGGCTCCGAGAGTTCGAGACCTTCTACAACGGGCACCGGCCGCACCGGGCTCTCGGCCAAGCCGCTCCACTTCGAGCACTCCCCCACCCAAACAGTGAGCCAGCCCAGATCAGACGCGAGGTCCGTCGGCGAGATCGACTCGGAGGAACCCCCCACGAGTACCACCACGCGGCCTGACCAGGCCGGATGATTAACCGGCACCCACACTCGCCGGGCGTGCGGATCGCGCACGTCGACAACAACCGATCGTCGCCACGCGCGCGGGAGCGTATCTGCTAGGCGCGGACAACACCGGCTTCCTCCTGAGCGATCTGCGGGAGCCGACCATCGGCAAGCTGATCGACTGGGTGAAGCAGGGCGAGGTCGAGCCCTCGGACAGGACGGTCCGACCGGCCGCGAACGCGAGGAACGGGCCGCGTTGCGGCGGGCGAACCGCGGACTGCGTGAGGGCGTCGACATCCTCAAGCGGGCCAGGGCCTTCCTCCCGCAGGAGGCCCGGTGACGGTGCACCCGTTCGTCGCGGCGGAGAAACGTGAGGGTCACAGCGCCGAACGGACGCGTGATCAACTGGAGCTCTCCTGAGCCGCCTGCCACACGCGCCGCCCCGGCACCGGATCTGCCGAAGCCGACAAACCCGCTGATCGCACCGTCGGGACGACAGGACGTGAGCCTGCGACCTGTTGACCCCCAGCTGTACTTGGCAGCCTCAGGCGCGCAGTACAGCCTTGATAACAGAGCCGCGCTCGACATCCGCCAACGCGGCCGCGCTCTCCTCCAGGGGATAGATTGTGACCAGTCGTGCGAGGTCGAAGCGGCGGACGAGAGCGGGCAGCAGCCGGACGTATTCGACTAGATGAGCCCCGGTAAATGCCCAGGAGCCCACGACGTCCAGTTGGCGGTAGACGATCTGGTGCGGGTTGATCGACGCGTCACCGTTGTCGGTGTACTGACCTACCACCAGGTACGAACCGCCCCGGCGGGCTAGCCGCAGTCCCTGTGCCACGGCGGCTGGCGCGCCGACACACTCAATCACCAGGTCCGCACCGCGCCCGCCGGTCAGCTCGATGACCCGGGCAAGTACCTCGTCCTGCGCTCCGGCCCCGTCCGCGTCGACGATGTTGACATGTTCGTCGCCGATCCCCACTTCGGCGGCCACACGCAACCGTTGGTCGGGGCCGCCGACTACGATCACTCGGGCTGCGCCCGATAGGTGCGCGAGCGCGGCGGCTGCCAGACCGACCGGGCCGCTGCCCTGCACAACCACCGTCTCGCCGACGCGGACCGGCCGCCGTTCGAACAAGGCGTGCACCATCGTCGGGCCGGCGCAGGCGAAGGCCATCGCGGCCAGTGGGTCGATCCCCTCGGGCATACGCACGACGGTCGTGCCCTCGTGCAGGCAGATGTGATCCGCCCAGGACCCGGACAAGGCCGGCTCTACCGTCGTCGGCCGGTTGACCCCGTAGGTCCGGCGGTTCTCGCAGAGCGTGGGCTCGCGGTGCATCCTGCAGGGCACGCAGCGTCCGCACGCGATCGACGACGCCCACAGAACCTCGTCGCCGATGTGCAGCGCGGTGCCATCCACGTCATATTTTGCGCCATGGCCGAGTTCGTACACCGTTCCGAGACCCTCGTGCCCGAGCACCAGCGGCGTTGGCACCTCCAGATGGCCCAACTGTAGATGCCGGTCAGTACCGCACACCCCACCGTAGCGGCCGGCCACGATCATGCCGCGCTCGGGGGCCGACGGCAGTGGGAAGCGCTGTAGCTCCAGCGACCGACCGAACTCGCTCAGCACCACCGCGCGGCTATTCTGCGGCGCACTCATGCGGTGACCTGCGCACCGGGGAGGCCAGGCAGTGGGCCGTCGACAGGCTCCAGAGGAGTAGTGTCCCGGCAGACGATGTACTCGGGCCGCGGCAACCCCAGCGGGCGCGGCGCGTTGCTGCAGTCGTTGTACGTCATGATCAGCAGCTTTCTTGGGAAAGGCGATATGTTCGCCGCCGATCCGTGCACGATCTCGGGGTGGAAGAGCATCACGGTTCCGGGCGTGCCTTTGACGCTCTCCATACCGTACCGGTCGACGAGTCCGGTCAGCTCCTCCGCGGTCAATGCGATGTCATCCGGGTCGAGGTGCTGCTGCGAGGCCGCCTCACGGGCCGGCGGACCGCCTTGGATCGCACCTTGATGATGCGAGCCCGGTGCAAAGACGACCGGACCGTTGAACTCGGTGACCTCGTCCAACAGGACGCCGACGTTGACCAGCAAGGGCTTGGGCAGGTTGTCCGCCAGGCGCCAGGCCGTGAAGTCCCGGTGCCAAGCCCAGCCACCGCCCAGGAAGGGCGGTTTTGAGTTGATCTTGAATTGGTAAATGTAGACGTTGCGCCCGAGAATTTGCCGCACCGGCCCGAGGATCCGCGGTGAGCGCACCAGGGCGCCGAACTCAGGGCAGCGCAGATGGGACGCGTAAACCGCCCGGGCTTCCTCGCGGCCCCGTTCGGCGACCCGGTGGTCCCCTTGGACGCTGCTGTCGCGCAGGTAGGCCTCCCGTAAGACCTCGACCTCGTCCGGTGTCAACAGTGCGTCCAGGGTCAGGACTCCTCTCTCACGGTACTCGTGCAGTTGTTCTTGGCTAAGCTGCATATTTCGCTCCGCATTTGAAGTGAATCGGCCCCGGCCGGCCGCCGGGCGTGGTTGTTGGCGTTCGGACACCTGGACGGGTGAGTCCGCCAGTCAGCAAAAATCAGGCACCTCTCCTGTGCGGAGGGGCGGAGGAGTGAACTGTACGATCAGTCGACTCATGCCGGTCAGGAAGTTGGAATGGATGCGCAGCGGGGTTTCGGTGACCTCGATTTCCCCGACGTGCGAGATGAGCGCGCACAGCAGTTCGCGGATCTCCATCCGGGCGAGATGTGCACCCAGGCAGAAGTGCGGGCCGTACCCGAAGGCAAGGTGTTTGTTGGGACTGCGGTCCAGCGAAAGGGTGTCCGGGTCGTGGAAGACGCTCTCGTCGCGATTGGCCGAACTGTGCCAGAGCGTGACAATTTCCCCCTCGGCGATGGGCATGCCGTGCAGTTCGGTGTCCGCGGTGCACGTCCGTCCAAAGTGCATCGTGGGCGACGCCCAGCGCAGGAGTTCCTCTGCGGCCCTGGCTGGTTCCACTCCACCGCTGCGGAGCAGGCGCCATTGAGAAGGATGCAGGGACAGGGTGCGGACGGCGTCGATCATAGTCAGCCGGCTGGTCTCATTGCCTCCGATCACAAGGCTGTAGCAGTTCAGGATGACTTCCTCGTCCGACAGCGTCACACCGTCGATCTCGCCTCGGGCCAGCACGCTGATGACGTCGGCGCCCGGCGACCTGCGGCGTTCTTCCAGCAACTCGCCAAAGTACAGGAGGATTTCGTTCCGAGCGTTGACCGCGTCCTGCTCGTCGGCGTCCTGTACGTCCGAGCTGAGCGAGGCTTTTGTCATGGTGAGCAGAAAATCACGATCCGATTCGGGAACTCCCAGCAGATCTGCGACGGTCCCCACGGGAATCCGACTCGCGATGTCCGCGGCGAAATCGCATTCTCCCTTCTCGATGGCCTGTACGAGAAGCCGGCGGACCTCTTCACGTACGTTCGTAGCGGTATTTTCCAGCATTCGTGGGGAAAGCGCCCGCAGGACGATCTGCCGCAGTTCTCGGTGGCGGTGCCCGTCCATGACGGGGAGCATGCGCCCGGCCGCCGAGTCTCCACCTGCGAGGAGGGTGGTGAGGACGTTGCCGCGGGATGAGGTGAACCTCTCGGTGTCGCGGTAGACCGTCAGGATGTCCTCGTGCCGCGATACCACCCAGAAGCCGGGCTGGGCGCTCATGGGCGGATGCCAGTGGACCGGCTCCTGGGATCTGAGGCGCCTCCAGAAAGACCCCATGTCGTCGCCATCGAATGAGCGCGGGTCGGCGAGGTTCGTCACGGGATGTCCTCCGCCACCTTGACCTGCGCGCGGACCTCGTCGTCCGACATCGCCTCGACGGCGGCGGAGACCAGATCCCTGACCACCCCGGCGAGCGTGGCGACCGTCCGCTGCTCGAACAGCGTCCGCAGCGGCACCGAGACGCCGAACGTCTCGCGGATACGCGTAGAGATGCGGGTCGCGATCAGGGAATGCCCCCCGACTTCGAAGAAGTCGTCATGGACGCCTACGCGGTCCAGGCCCAGCGTGCCGACCCACATCTGCGCAATCGCCGCCTCACACGCGTCGCGCGGTGCCACGAAGGGCGTGCTGGACTCTTCCAGCGGTGGGAGGGCGTTGCGGTCGACCTTTCCGGACGAGGTCAGGGGCATCCGTTCGACCCCGACGAACCTGTCGGGGAGCATGTAATCCGGCAGTGTGTCGGCGAGGCGTTCGCGGAGCCTGGGGTCGGTGGTGTGGTCGCCGCCCTCGCTGGTGTACCAGGCGACGAGCCGGGTGCGTCCCCCGGTGCCAGCCATCTGGACCACCGCGTCGTCCACGCCGGGCAGCGCGCGCAGCGCGATCTCGACCTCCGCGACCTCCACCCGATAGCCGCGGATCTTCACCTGCCGATCTGTACGGCCGAGGAATTCCAGCGTTCCCTCGGCGGTCCAGCGGCCGACGTCGCCGGTACGGTACAGGCGCCCGCCGGGTTCGGGGGCGAAGGGGTCCGGCAGGAAACGGGCAGCGGTCATCGCCGGCGCCCCGACGTAGCCCCGGGCCAGACCGGCGCCGGCGACATAGATCTCGCCCGGCGTGCCCACGCCCACGGGGTGGAGCCGATCGTCTAGTACATGCACCCGGACGTTGTCGAGCGGGCGCCCTATGTCCCGCCCCTCGTACGGGAACTCCACCAGGGAGCAAGTGGTCAGTATGGTGGCCTCGGTGGGGCCGTAGACGTTCACCACTCGTACGCCAGGAGCGTCCGTCGGCTGCGCACGGAAGAGGTCCCCACCGGTCAACACCGTTCGCAGCTCGGTGAGTTCGTCAAGGGGGTAGGTGATGAGGTACTCACACATGGCCGTGGTGAGGTAGGTGACCGTCGTTCCCGCCCGGGCGAAGTGGTCGAGCATGCGCTCGACCGACGGGACATCCTCTTCAGGTGGAAAATGCAGCCTGGCTCCGGCGAGCAGAGCGCCCCAGATCTCCCAGCCTGCGGCATCGAAGGAGACGTTGGCGACCTGGGAGACGACGTCGTCGGGGCCGAGGCCGCGTTCCCGCAGATGCCAGTCCATCAGGTTGGCCATCGAGCGGCGCTCGATGGCCACGCCTTTGGGCCGCCCGCTGGAGCCGGAGGTGTAGATGACATGCAGTAGTGCGCCGGGGGGCGTGGCAGGCCAGGGAGGGCAATCGGCCCCCTGCTGCCGCACGGGCAGCGGATCGTCCACGAACAGAGTGGGCGTCGTCGCAGGCAGAAGACCAACCAGTCCGCGACGGGTCACCACGAGGCCGGGGTGGGCGTCGTCCACTATCGAACCTATCCGGTCCCCCGGGGCTCGGGGATCGAGGGGAAGGGCAGCCGCGCCCGACATGAGAACGGCAACCCAGGCGACGACAAGATCGAGGCCACGCTCCAGCAGCACTCCGACGACCCTCTCGGAACCGGCACCGCGTCGGCGCAGTTCGAGGGCGAGACGTTCGGAACGGGCGTGCAGGTCCGCGTATGTCAGCCCCTTGTCCTCAGCTGCCACGGCGACCGCATCCGGCGAACGGCGTACCACCTCCGTGAACCGTTCGAGCAGGTCCGCGCCCGGTGGGACTGCGCGGGAGGTGCCGTTCCAGCGCGCCAGCGCCTGCTCCTCCTCGGCATCGAGGAGCGGAACGTCGAGGACGGGCTCTGCCGGGTCGGCGCAGACGGCAGTCAGGAATGTGCGGTAGCGCTCGATGAACCGCCGCATCGTGGCCTCGTCGAACAGCTCAGCAGCGTAGATGAGGTAGCCCCGCACATGGTCCGTGCCGTCGTCGAGCAAGTACATCTCGACGTCGAAACGGACGGATTCCGATCCGTCGTCGAAGCGGCTGACTTCGAGTCCGGGCAAGGAGAAGGAACCGCCCGAGCCGCCCCCGTTCGTGAGTAGCTGAAAAGTGTGCTGGACGAGGGGATGCCGGCCGAACACCCTGGGCAGTCCGAGCTCGTCCACCAGCCGCTCGAACGGAAGGTCCTGGCGGGAGAGTGCCTCCAGCAGTGTCGTGCGCACCTGGCTGACCAGGTCGTGGAACGAAGGATCTGCCGACAGGTCGGCCCTCAGCGGCAGGATGTTCACGAAGAAGCCGACGAGCTCCTCGTGTTCCGGCTCGGTACGGCCCGCTGAGGGGCAGCCGACGACGGACTCGCGGGCCCCGGTCCAGCGTGCGAGCACCGCGTGATAAGCCGCCAGCAGGACCATGAACAGTGTCGCGCCGCGTTGCTGGGCAATCGTCCGCAGACCACCGACGAGCTGCGCAGGGAGGCTGAACTCGACCGTACGTCCTCGGTGGGAGGGGACGCGCGGCCGCGGCCGATCGGTGATGGGCTCCGTCTCTCCCAGTCCGGCCAGCTGCCGGCGCCAGTAGTCCGAGTGCTCGGCAAGGACCTCCTCTGTCAGCAATGAGTGTTGGGCAGCGGCCACCTCGCCGTACGACGCACCGAGGGCAGGCAGCCTGGGCTCGCCTCCCGCCAAGTAGGCGCTGTAGGCGGCCGACAGATCCCGCATGAGCACATCGAGTGACCAGGCGTCGAAAACGCTGTGGTGAACGGTCAGCGTCAGGACGTGGTCCTGCTCGGACAAGCGGAGCGCATGGGCCCGGAACAGCGGGCCGGCCGAGAGATCGAATGCCCAAGCGGCCTCGGCCGCCGCATGTTCTCGTGCCGCTTGCAGGGGACTCGCGCGAACTGAGAGGTCGATGATCTCCAGCCGGACCGTATCTGTCGGGCCGACCACAACGAAGGGGACGCCGTCCTGGACCTCGAACCTCGAGCGGAGCACGTCGTGCCTGCTGCCCAGGTAACCGACGGCGCGCTGGAGCGCGCTGGCGTCCAGAATGCCGCGAACGCGGAAGGCGTGGGTGATGGTGTAGGCGGGTGTCCCCGGGTGGAGCTGTTCGAGGAACCACAGGCGCTGCTGCCCGAAGGAGGGTAGCGCTGGTGGGGCGGAGGAGGAAGCGGGCCGTGGGACGGACTCGGCAGTCATGGATTCTCCTGGCGGCTCAGCACAGGCTGTCGGACAGATGCGTGGCCAAACGGCTCAGCAGGTCGGCCGAGAAAGGTTCGGGATCGGCGGTCAGGTGGAAGTGACCTCCGCGCAGGAACACGGTGTCGACCTGGCCGGTCGTCGTCTCCCTCCAGCCGAGGAGGGCCGCCGGCGTCGTGCCGGGGTCGCCGTCCGATCCGTAGACGATGACCGGGCAGTCCAGCGGCTTACCCGGGGTGTGGGCATAGGTCTCAGTGAAGGCCACGTCGGCACGAAGCGTGGGAAGCACCAGTTCGAGCAGTTCCGGTTCGTCGAACGCTGCCGCGTCGACACCACCGAACTGCGCGAGGGTGCGCAGCATCTCATCCGGCGCAAGCCGGTGGAGTCCTTCCGGGTCGCGGTGCTGCGGGGAGGGCTGGCCGGACACCACCAGGCAGGCGGGCGGGTGCCCGAGGCGGTGCAGCTCACGTGCCAGTTCGTACGCGAGCAACGCACCCATGCTGTGTCCGAACAGCACGACGGTCTCGCCGAGAAATGGCAGCATCTCGGCCGCGACACCGGGAACGAGTGCTCCGGCGGTCCGGGGCATGCTCTCGGCGTAGCGACTTCCACGCCCGGGCAGGTGGGCTACGTGGACGTCGAGGTGCTCCCGCAGCAAGGGCAGAAACGCGTCGAACGCATCCGGTCCGCCGCCCGCGAACGGCAGGCAGAACATCTGGGCACGGCTCTCTCGCGGCCGTGTGAGTGCCCGGAAGGTCGCCGTCCTGACCCGGACGGCAACGCCTGGATCGGCCTGACGGACCGCGGCGGCGAAATCCTCCAGGACAGGGCGGTCGAACATCACGCGCAGCGGCAGGTCCACGCCGAAACGAGCACGGACTTGGTGGACGACTCCTGGCACGGCCAGAGAGTGGCCCCCGAGCTCGAAGAAGTTGTCGCGGGCGCCGACGCGGTCGCACCCCAGCGCACGCTGCCAGATCTCGGCGACAGCACGCTCCGCGGCGTCGCTCGGTGGCACGAAACCGCCCCCTTCCAGAACCGGCCGCGGCAACCGCTTACGGTCCACCTTGCCTGATATGGACAAGGGCATCTCATCGAGGATTACGACGGCAGCCGGGACCATGTAGGCGGGGAGCCGCTGCCGGAGCCGGTCCACCATGCCGGTCGGGTCCAAGCCGGAGCCAGGAGAGAGCACGACGTAGCCGACGAGCAGACGACCGCCCGCCGGAGCGTCAGTGACAGCGACGGTGGCACGGACGACGCCCGGCAGATCGGCCAGGCACGCCTCGACCTCCTCCGGCTCGACGCGATAGCCCCGGATCTTGACCTGCGAGTCGATTCTGCCGAGGTAGTCCAGGACACCACCGGCACGCCGACGGGCCAGGTCCCCCGTGCGGTACATGCGGGATCCGGGCTCCTCCGCGTAGGGATCGGGGAGGAAGACCTGGGCGGTCAGGCCGGGTCGGCCGGAGTATCCGCGTGCCAGGCACGGGCCGGCCACGTAGATCTCCCCCGGGAGACCGGGTGGGACGGGTGCCAGATCGCGGTCGAGCAGATACACCCGGACGTTTCCCACGGGCGTACCGATCGGAGGATGCGTCGGCCACTCGGCCGGTGCCCCTGTCATCCTCAGCGCAGTGATCGCGTGTGCTTCGGTGGGACCGTATTGATTGTCGACGGCTGGCGCGTCGAGACGGTCCAGCAGGGAGCGGAGTTCCGGCCCGAGGACGAGTTGCTCCCCCGCCGACACGATCTCTTGCAGCGGCGGCAGCGGCTGCCCGTACCGGTGGGCCGCCGCGGCGGCGAGCAACTCGAGCACAGGCGGAGGGCAGTGCAACCGCCGGACATCGTGCTCTGCCATGATGTCCAGAAGCTGGTCGGGGTCGCGCCGCTGATCCTCGGAGGGCATCACGACGGGCGCACCCTGGGCCCACGTGCTGAACACCTCCTGGAACGAGACGTCGAAGTTGATCGCCGAGAACTGGAGAGTCGGTCCGGCGACCGGGCTGCGGCGGACCTGCCAGCCGATCATGTTGAGCAGCGGCCGGTGCGTCATGGCCACGCCCTTGGGCCGCCCGGTCGACCCGGAGGTGTACACGACGTACAGCAGGTTGTCCGGGGTGGCGAAGGACGGCAGGTTCGCGGTCGTCCGGCATTCGATCGCCTCGGCGTCCTGGTCCAAGAGCAGCACCGGTTCTCCGGCGAACAGGGATTCGGCCAGACCGGACCGTGTAACGGTCAGCGGGACACGGGCCTCGGAGATGATGTGGCGCAACCGGTCTCGGGGAGCTGCCGGATCGAGCGGCAGATACCCGCCGCCGGCCTTGAGGATCGCCAGCAGGGAGACGAGCGTGTCCGGGCTGCGCTGCACGCACAATCCCACCAGGACCTCGGGTCTCACGCCCCGATCACGCAGCAGCCGGGCCAGCTGGTTGGCTCGCGCGTTCACCTGGGCGTACGTCAGCCGTTCCTCGGCGCACACTATCGCCAACGCCTCCGGTGTTCCCGCGGCCCAGCGCTCGAACAACTCGCTGAAGGTCAGGCCGTCCTCCACCGGTTCCTCCGGCCCGTGGCCGGCGGCCAGCGCGGCCCGGCTTTCATGCGGGCTCATGAGCGGAATCCGCGACAGCGGCAGGGTTGCGTCGTCGACGGCAGCGGCGAGCAGCCTGAGGTAATGGTCGCCGAATCGGTGCACGGTGGCCTCGTCGAACAGGTCACGCGCACCGATGAACCGTCCGGCGAGCCGATCGGATCCGCGGTCGAAAATGTGGAGTTCGAGGTCGAAGCGGGTGGTGACGTCACCCGTGGGAAGCTCGCTCACCGTGCAGTCCGACAGTGAGAGCTCGCCCAGCTCGCCGGTTCGCCCCGTGTTCAGCAGGCCGAACCACACCTGGAACAGCGGGTTCCGGCTGAGATCCCGTTCCGGGGCGAGGTCTTCGACTATCTGCTCGAACGGCACCTCCTGGTGGGCGTACGCGTCCAGTGCGGTCTCCCGGACCCGGTGGATCAGTCCCTCGAAGGACGGGTCGTCGTCCAGCCTGGCGCGAAGCGGAAGGGTGTTGACGAAGAAGCCGATCATGGGTTCGAGCTCGGTCCGGTTCCGACCGCTGACGGGAGTCCCGACGACGAAGTCGTCAGCCCGCGCGTACCGGCCCAGCAGGGTCTGGTAGCCGGCGAGCATCACAACGAACGGCGTGGTACCGGCAGCGCGGGCCAGGCGCCTGATCCCCTGCACGGTCGCGGGCGGCACTTCGAAGTCGGCCCGCTCTCCTCGGTAGGTGGCCACCGGCGGCCGCGTCCGGTCCGCGGGCAGCTCAAGGGGCGGCGCGGCCTCCAGTTGGGCACGCCAGTACGCCGACTGGCGGCGCATTTCGGGTCCGGCGGCCATGCTCCGCTGCCGTGCCGCGAAGTCCGGGTACTGCAAAGGGAGGTCGGGCATGTCTGGATCGACGTGGTCCACCTCGGCGGCGTACGCCCGTGACACCTCGTTGACGAACACACCTGCCGACCAGCCGTCGAACACACTGTGGTGAACGGTGACGAGGAAGACGTGGTCGCGGTCGGCCAGCCGCAGCAGCCGGGCCCGGAGCAGTGGGCCGGCCGCCAGATCGAATGGAGCTGCAGTTTCCGCGGCACAGCGTGCTTCGAGCTCGGTCCCTTTCAGCCCGGCGGCGTCCTCGCGGATCAGCACCCTGTCCGGGGCGCGCTCGACGACCTGGAAGGGTTCCCCGTCCGCGACGGCGAAGCGCGTGCGCAGCGATTCGTGCCGAGTGAGCACAGTGACCAGCGCGCGGTCGAGCGCCCGGGGGTCGAGCGAGCCGCGCACGCGGTAGGCGGCCGACACGTTGTACGCCGAACCCCCTGGCAGCAACTGCTCGTGGAACCACATGCGGCGCTGTGCAGTGGACAACACCGGTCGCTCGGGGTCCCGCCCGGTGGCGGCAGGCGCGGCGGCCTGCACCTGTGTGCCGGGTACGGCGTCGGACAGCGCACGCAGTCGCCTGTCGATCAGGGCTCGCCGGGCGGCGGCGAGGTCCTCCGCGATTGTCTCGTCATTCACCGCTGGCACCGTCGTCGGTACGGATGAACCCCTGTGCGGACATCTCCTCGACGGCGGTGCGCACCGCGTCCACGATGAACGTCACGTCCTCGTCCGTATGGGCCGTCGACAGATAGCAGTTGCGGCCCTCCCAGACGTAGACGCCGAGATGAAGCAGATGGTGGAAGAAGAGGTCGGGGAAGCCGAACCCCCGGCCGAAGGAGAACCTGAACAGGGACCCCGCCCGCTCGACGCGCAACGGGATGTGGTCACGTTCGAGCGCGCTGTTCACGCTTGTCTGAAGCGCTCCGGTACGCCGGTCGAGTTCGTCCTGGAGCCGGGGGCTCTCATCTCTGATACGACGCAGCGCGGCGTGCGCGGCGGCCATGGCGAGCGGGTGCTTCGAGAACGTCCCGGCGAACGCCATGGTCCCCGCGCTCGGCCAGGAGTCGTCGCCATAGGTCCACAGGCCGCCGTCGACCGGGGCCATGAACCGCTCGCTGCCGCACACGGCGCCGATGGGCAGGCCGCCGCCGATGACCTTCCCGTACGCGGCCAGGTCGGCCCGCACGCCACTGAGGGCCTGGACGCCGCCCGGGTGCAGCCGGAAGCCGGTGATGACCTCGTCGAAGATGAGCGCGATACCGAGGTCGGAGGTGAGTGCGCGCAGGTCGCGCAGCCATGCGAAGGGCTGGACCTGTGGCGTGCGGCTCTGGATGGGTTCGACCAGGACGGCTGCGATGCCGGCGGCGTTGGCCGCGATGAGGTCGAGAGCCGAGGGCTGGGCGAAATCGGCGACGATGACGTCCTGCGCCATCGAAGGCGGCGTTCCGCGCGTCAGCGGTACGGCGGTGCCCGGCGGGAGAGCGGGGTCGGCCGACCCGCGGGCGAGCACTCCGTCGAAAGTGCCGTGGTAGGAAGCGGAGAAGATGACGATCTTCTTTCGGCCGGTAGCCGCGCGGGCCGCCCGGATCGCGACCATGACCGCTTCGGTGCCGGAGTTCTGGAAGGCGACGCGGGGCAGCCCCGTGAGTTCGGTCATCAGCTCGGACACCGGCCCTACCGAGGTGTTGAACGGTGCGAGCGGCGTGCCCTTGGCCAGCTGAGCGCTGATCGCTTCCTGGATGTCGGGCGGGGCGTGGCCGAAGAGGTTGACACCGAAGTCCATGGAGATGTCCACGAACTCGTTGCCGTCGACGTCGGTGAACCGGCTTCCGCTCGCCCGGTCCGCCGTGATCGGATAGACGATCTCTTTCCAGAGCGCGTGGAATCCGGCCGACATCCTGCTGTCCGCGTGGACGGTCCTCTGCCGCGCGGCCAGCCGTTTGGAGCCACCCATACGCGACTCGAGGGACGTCACCAACTCCTTGACGTGCTGGAGCTGGTCTGGAGCGAGGCTGCGCCCGCTGTACGGCTCGATGGGCCGGTGAGGACCGAGGGCCTCGGCGGCCCCCTCCCGGCCTCCGGGCGGTTCCGGGGCAGCGGTCGGCGGCTTCCAGTAATCGTCCTGTGACGAGGGTTGCCGGCGTGACCTGAGCAGTTCGAGCTGCCTGCGCATCAGCTCGATCTGGAGGCCGATGACCTCTCGTTCGAGGGAGGAGTCCTCGGAACCCTCCGAGGGGGGCGGGGCCTCCGGGAGGACCGCGACGTGTTCGGGCGCTGTCGGCAAAGGTTCGAGGCGACGCGCGGCCGTGTCACGGTCCTCGGCTGCGGCCGAGGCGTCCGGGGCCCGGCCGCCCAGCTCTGCCACCCGGCCGGCGAGCGAAGCGATGTCGGCGTGGGCGTCGAGCATATCCCGGAAAGGCACATCGATGCCGAGATTGTCCGATATGACTTCGGTAGCCTCCACCAGGAGCAGGGAGTCCGCCCCCAGTTCCACGAATGACACGTCGAGAGGGACCTGGTCAGCGGGAAGACCGAGAAGTCTGGCGAATAATCGCCTGAGGGAGACCTCTATTTCTGTGCGGCTATGCCCTTTATCGCTCTCGGCTCGTACCTGCACTGCACCCCCCTGGTGCCCGGCGTTTTTCGCCGATCCTCGCCTTCCATTGGCCGAAAAGGGTCGGCGACACATGAACAATGCTTCGATTCTTACATCCGATCCCCGGTGCGTCACCGAAGGCCGACCGAAAGTGATCTGCATCACATGACCGACAGGGTGAGGTACGTGCGCCGGGTTCTGTCCAGTCCTCCCGCGGGAACAGGTACTTCGCGCCGGGGTCGCCCGACATCTCCTACTGCGTTCGGTCATGCCGAACACATCGCCGCCCGGGCCTGCAGGGGGGGTGGTGCTTGACTAGCGCAGCGGGCGTCACCTAAGAATTAGGCATGTCCAAAAAGGCGGGCGGTCCCCTCTTAGCCCTGCTCTCGGCCGAGATCATCTCGGTATCAGGCTCGCTGGTGACCCGAGTCGCCCTGCCGTGGTTCGTGCTGGCGACCACGGGGTCGGTCGCCAGAATGAGCTTTGTCCTCGCGGTGCAGATGCTGTCAATGGCACTGTGGGGGATTCCCGGTGGCGTCCTCGCCACCCGTCTGGGAACTCGAACCTTCATGCGGATGGCCGACTGCTCACGCGCTGTTCTCATCGGCCTGGTGCCCCTGCTCGACCGGCAGGGTCTACTCACCTTTCCCATGTTGCTCGTGCTCGTCTTCCTGATCGGTGGCTTCTTTACGCCCTACTACGCCTCGCAGCGGGTGCTACTGCCCGAACTCGTCGGCGACGACGAGGGACTCCTGGCCCGAACCAACACTCTTCTGGTGGGCGCGAACCGCATCACCCTGCTCCTGGGTGCACCCATAGGGGGCGTGCTCGTCTCGGCGTTCGGTGCGCGAGCGGTTCTGTGGATTGACGCCACCAGCTTCTTCGTCTCCTTTCTCTTGATTTCCCTGTTCGTGCACACCGGCAAGGTGGCACCCGCGACAGTGGACCAAAGTAAACTGCTGGCCGGCGTACGATTTCTGTGGCAGGATCGGATCCAGCGCCTGTGGACCTTCGCCAATATCGGTTTTGAGATGTCCTGGCAGTGCATCTTCGCCGCCATCCCGATCCTGGCGTTTTTGCGTTACGACGACGACCCGCGTGTCGTGGGTGCTCTGCTCGCAGTATTCGGAGTCGGGGCAGTCGCTGGAAACATCACGGCGATCCCTCTCCTACGTGCAATGAAACCAATCAACCTGATGATCACAGGGGCGGTAGCGGAATCTGCAACTCTGTGGGGCGCCGTGGTGGATCTCCACGTGGTGACGTTCGGCGCTGTCCTCTGCCTGGGGGGATTCTTCATGGGATTCATCGAGGGGCCGACCACGGCCTTGCAGACCAGGCGCACGCCGTCCGCGCTGCGCCCGCAGTCCATGTCCGCATTCATGACCCTGACCTTGGTGGCGGGATCTCTGGCGCTCACCTTTACCGGCCCGGCGTTCGAGTCCTACGACCCTCGGGTGCCCTTCACCGCCGTAGCGCTCCTTTACTCCGTCGGTACCGCACTCTTGGTCCTTTCGGCCCGACGACTCGCGGCCGAACCGGCGTCGCCCGCGGCGCTGCGGGCCACCGACCCGAAAACAGCTGATTCGGACGCGAGGGATCCTGCGTGAGTGACAGTTCGGGTGGTGCCCGCCTCCTTCACGAGCTGATAGCCGACCAGGCCCGGCGCACCCCGGACGCGAGCGCCGTCCGCGGAGCCTTACGGAGCCTTACGTACCGCGAACTGGACATCGCCGCGGACCGATTGGCGAGCACTCTGGCGGATGCGCATATCCGGCCGGAGCAGCCCGTGGCTGTCTGCTTGCCGCGGGGGTGCACGGACGCCGTCGTCGCCTTCCTGGCGATCCTGAAAGCCGGGGCCGTCTATGTGCCGCTGGACCCCGCTTATCCGCTGCCCCGGCTGCAGCACGTGCTGGACGACTCGGGAGCCGAGCTGGTGCTCACCCACCGGGACGTCCTACGGCTCTCCCTCGCCGACCCCGTCCGCGTGATCGAGATGGACGGTGCACGGGTGACCCCCGTGGATGGCACCGGGATCGGGCTCCGCGATGCGCCGCGCCCCAAGGTCCGCCACCTGGACTCCCTGGCCTACGTCATCTACACCTCCGGCTCCAGTGGGAAGCCCAAGGGCGTGTCGGTCACCCACCGCGGTGCCGTCAGCCTGGCCCGAGCGCAGCGCGAGCATCTCGACGTCCACCCCGGTGACCGCGTTCTCCAGTTCGCCTCGCCCGGCTTCGACGCGTCGGTGTGGGAAGTGCTGATGGCGCTGACCGCGGGCGCCGAACTGGTACTGGCTACCTCCGACGAGGCGCAGGCGGGACCTCTCCTCGCCGCCCTGCTGAAGTCGGCGCCGATCACCCACGTCACCCTGCCGCCCTCCGTGTGGCTCCAACTCTCACCGGCTGACGCCCCTGGGCTGCGCGTCGGGGTCTCGGCCGGCGAGACGTGCCCGCCCGGCCTGCCGGCCCGCTGGACGCCGTACTGCCGTTTCATCAACGCGTACGGGCCGACCGAATTCACCGTCTGCGCCACCTTGGGCGCTGCCGGGTCGGCAGCACCTGCTGTCTCGGTGCCGATCGGGCGGCCGATCGGGAATACGCGGGCGTATGTGCTGGGCCCGGATCTGGAGCCGGTACCCGCCGGTGCGGTGGGCGAGC
>NZ_JOHY01000074.1 GCF_000721495.1 Streptomyces sp. NRRL F-5123 | reverse complement strand
GTCTTGTGCTTTGACGGGCGTGCCGACCAACAGGTCAAGATCCGGGGCCACCGCATCGAGCCCGGCGAGATCGAGCACACCCTCCTCCAGCACCCCGACATCGACAATGCCGCCGTCGTTCCGTACGACGACCCGGCCGGCGATCAGCACCTGGCCGCCTATGTCGTCGCGCGGACCGGTCACGCCTGTTCAGCGGCGGACGTGAAGAATTTCCTCACCGCCCGGCTGCCGGACTATCTGCGGCCCTCCCATGTGGAGATCCGCGACACTTTGCCACTCACCGCCAACGGCAAGCTCGACCGAGGGGCGCTAGTGCCCCGCCCTGAGCAAGCGGAGACCCCCGCCACGGCGCCGCAGACCGCCACCGAGGAGCGGCTGGCCGCAATCTGGTCCGAGGTCATGAAGCAGGAGGTGATAGGCCTCGACGACGACTTCTTCGCACTGGGTGGTCACTCCCTCCGCGCCACCCAGATCGTCTCCCGCATCCGCCGTGCGTTCTCCGTGCGGCTCTCCATCCCCGCGTTCTTCGACGCGCCGACGGTGCGCGCACAGTCAAAGATCATCGACACACTCATCCTGGAGGCCGAGCATGATCGACAGTGAGGACCAGCAGTTCGTGGTGGTACTGAACCACGAGGAGCAGTATTCCGTCTGGTTCGCCGACCGCGACCTGCCGCCTGGGTGGAGGGCCGAGGGGACGCGCGGGACGAAGCAGGAGTGCCTGGCTCACATCGACACGACATGGACCGACATGCGGCCCCTGACCTTGCGCCAGGCCATGGAAGACGATGTCCGCTGAGGCCAGGCCGGGCAAGGTTGCTCTCCCTTACGGTAACTGGCCGTCCACGATCACAGCGACCGCGGTCTCTGCCGCGCTGCCGCAGCTCAGCTCCCTTCAGTGGGACGGCGGCGAGATCCACTGGCTGGAGGGTCGCCCGGATTCGGGTCGCACCGTCGCCGTACGGCACACCCTCGACGGTGGCACCGTGGACCTCACCGCCGACAGCACCGACGTCCGGTCCCGCGTCCACGAGTACGGCGGTGGCGCCATGCTCGTACGGGAGCGGGTCCTCTCCTACGTCGAAGCCTCGGATCAGCGCATATATCGTCAAGACATCTCCGGTGGGGTGATGGGAACCGCCGTCCCCGTCACGCCCCGGACTCGCCCCGGGACCGATCACCGATACGCAGATATGCGGGTACTCCCGGCATCCGGCGGTCGCCTGGTCGGGGTACGCGCACGACACCGACGCGACGGCGTCGTTCACGACATTGTCCGGATCGGCCGCACTCCGGCGGAACCACCGGCGGTCCTTGTGTCAGGACACCACTTCTACGCCTCCCCCCGGCCCAGTCCGGACGGCACCATGCTCGCGTGGCTCGCCTGGCGACGGCCTGAGATGCCCTGGACCGGCACCGAACTGTGGCTGGGGCGGCTCACCGAGACCGGAGTCACCCGGCCGCGACGTGTGACAGGAGGCAACGGAGAGTCGGTGTTCCAGCCGGAGTGGAGCCCGGACGGACTGCTCCATTTCGTCACGGACCGCTCCGGCTGGTGGAACCTCCACCGCCTGGTCGAGAGCGGTGTGGAGCCGGTGGTAAGGGTCAACGCGGAGTTCGGTTGGCCGCAGTGGACCCTCGACCCGGCCGCGTACTGCTTCCTTTCCGAAGGCCGCCTGGCATGCATCTACAACAGCGGGGGCAGCCAGCGGGTGGGCGTGATCGATCTCGGGACAGCCAGCAGGAGGCGAGGGGAGCGGGAAGCAGGAGAGGTGCGGGAGGTCCAGGAGCTGCGACTGCCGTACAAGACCTATCTCGCCGTCGCCGGAGAGAAGGATCAGCTCTACGCCCTTGCTGCCGCGCCTGACCGCCCGCTGGCGGTCATCCGGACCGATTTGCGGTCCGGCCACCACGAGGTCGTGCACAGCCCGAGCGTTCCTGTCGACGAGCGGATGATGTCGCAGCCGGAAAACATCGCGCTGACTGCCCAGGACGGCCGCACCGTCCACGGGCTCTTCTATCCGCCCGCGCATCCCCGATACTGCGGCCCGACCGGTACCAGGCCCCCGCTGATCCTGGTCTGCCACGGTGGCCCGACGACCCAGTTCCTGCCCGAGTACCGGCCCGGAACGCACTTCTGGACCAGCCGTGGCTTCGCGGTGCTGGAACTCAATTACAGCGGCAGCTCAGGATGGGGACGCGACTATCGCATGGCACTCGATGGGCATTGGGGTCTGAGAGACGTCGACGACTGCGTCCAGGCAGCGCGGCGATTAGCCGCTCTGGGCAAGGTAGACCCCGCCCGGATGGTCATCAGGGGCGGCAGCGCGGGCGGCTTCACCGCGCTCGCGACCCTCGCCGCGTCGGACGACTTCGCTGCCGGGATCAGTTATTTCGGCATCAGCGACCTGCGGCTGCTTCGCCACACGACACACCATTTCGAGGCGCACCTGCTTGATCGACTCGTCGGACCGTGGCCGGGGGCGGAGGAAGAATACCGGCGACGCTCTCCCGTCGAGAGCTGTGAATCCATATCCGTACCCGTCCTCTTTCTGCACGGCCACCGGGACAAAGTCGTTCCTGTCGAACAGTCCATCTGGATGGCGGAACGTCTCGTGGCGCGCGGCATAGAATGCCGAACCGTTCTTTTCGACGACGAGGGTCACGGTTTCGCTCGGCAGGAGAACATCATCGCTGGGCTGGAAGCCGAACTAGCCTTCTTGAGTCAAGTGTTGAAGCTGTAGGTCTGCCGCAATTCCCTGCGACCGGATCAAGCGAATGGAATGCACATACAGTTGACACGCCTGAGGTGAAGCATGGATTCCGAGCCGGCCGCCATCGCCCGAGTTCGCGATTATTACAAGCTTGTGGACTCCGGTGAAGTTTCCGGAATTGTCGAACTATTCGCCCCGGACGCGAGCTATTACCGACCGGGCTACAGCCCGATAGTCGGGCGCGCGGAGCTCTTGCGTTTCTATGCGGAGACCCGGGTAATCGACCGAGGTGAACACACACTCAGTGACGTTATCGCGGATGGATTGAGCGTAGCCGTGCACGGCGACTTCCACGGAATCCTGCGCTCCGGCGAAAAGGTGGTGCTTCGTTTCGCGGACTTTTTCCGCCTGACGCAGAACCTGACGTTCTGCCGACGGGACACATTCTTCTTCACACCGCTCGTCTGAGCCTGGATCCTGTAGGGTGCCAAAACTGCCGCGCAGCCACTGATCAGGCACTGTGCGGGACCGGGCGATCATGGCATGCTCCGGCTGCATGGCGTTGCGCGCGCTCTATCTGATCTTCGTCCGGCTGCTCGATCTGCTCCTGCTGCTACCGCGGTCGGAGAAGGCCAAGAACGTTGAACTCCTCGTGCTACGCAAAGAGGTCGCAGTGCTGCGGCGCCAGCTCGGGACCCGGCCGCGCCTGGCGTGGCCGGACCGCGCGGTGCTGTCCGCCCTCGCCCGCCACCTACCGAGCAGGCTGCGACGCCACCGCCTCGTCACCCCGGTACCCTCCTGTCCTGGCACCGACGACTGCTCCGATGGAAATGGAAGCAGAAACCGGCCCGGACCCTGCGACGGCTCTACGTCTTCTACGTCCTCGAAGTAGGCAGCCGCACCGTTCACATCCTCGGCGTCACCGCCCACCCAACCGCAGCTCGGACCACCCAGCTCGCCCGGAACCTGCTCACCGACCTCGGCCGACGCACAGCCGGCTTCCGCTACCTCCTGCGCGACCGCGACAGCAAATACACCCAGGCGTTCGATGCTGTCTTCACCGCAGACAACATCGGGATCCTGAAGAGCGCACCACAGGCCCCGAAAGCGAACGCACACTGCGAACGGTTCATCGGCACCCTACGCCGCGAACTTCTCGACCAAACACTCATCCGCAACGAACAGCACCTGCGCCAAACCCGCAGATCAGCGGCCGAATCCTAGATTTGAGCCCCACAGGGTTCACCAAACCGCTCACCTCCGCGCCCGATCCTGTGATGAAATGACGCCACGCACCTGTCGGCTCCGAGTCCCCGCGTCTCACCACCCCCCGAGGCAATGGACCAGAGTGTCGAGTACCCCCAGACCGGCGCCGAGGACCTGCGGCGCCGAATGCGTAGACCGCATCGGCTTTCAGTCTGCTTCCAATGGTGAAGGAGGGTCAGCCCGCCGTCGGGTCCCATAAGCGTGCTGGCCGATATGCCCGACCGTGGCACCGCGTTTCCCCTTCTCAGCGCGGCCATCCCGCCGGCCGCCCTCGCCTACGGCGGCGCCCCCTGGTGGGTTCTCCTGGCGACGTCCCTGCCCGGGGCGGCGGCCGCCGTCCTCAACGCCCTGATCCCCCAAAACAGCCACGACCGCCTCGAACTCTGGCGAGCCTGGCTGCGCCACCGACGGCGGCCGTAACCGGCGACGCGCGCGACGTCCGGGCCGATGCCCCCGGGTCGGGGCTCATCGAACGCCCTTACACGGGCGAGCAGTTGACGGTGTCCTTGCCGACAACGTCATCCACTCAGTCAGAGCGGTGTACCGGTTCCGCCGTGTTCTGGGTGAAGAGGCTGCTGTAGCACACTGGCGGCTACGACGATCACCTCGGCATGATGATCACTCGTGCTGTTGAAACTCGCGTACTTGAGCGTGACGAAGGTGTTCGCGGCTCTGCGCCTCCTGCCAATGGGCGACCGGGACAAGGGCGCGGAGACCCTGGCGTTACGTCATCAGATCACCGTGCTGAAACGGCAGCTGAACGGGCAGCGAGTCAGCTTCACGGCGGCCGGTCGGGCATTCCTGGCAGCGTTGCTGCACCACCTCCCCAAGGACGCGCTGCGCCGTATGCGGCTGCTCATGCGACCCGACACCGTCCTGCGCCGGCACCGCGACCTGGTCGCCCGCCGACACGCCGCCCGATCCCGGCCCAACCGCGGGGACCGGCCCCGCACCGTCGGCTCCATCCGTGCCCTGGTACTGCGCTTGGTCCGAGAGAACCCGACCTGGGGCTACCGGCGACTGCACGGCGAGCTGCTCGTCCTCGGAGTGAAAGCAGCCGCGTCCACCGTCGGGGAAATCCTCCAGGACGCGGGTCTCCCACCGGCACCCGAACGGGCGTCGAGCACCTGGGCGGACTTCCCGCGTTCTCAAGCGGACGTGCTTCCCGCCTGTGACTTCCTTCGAGACCGTCACCTTGTCCGGGGCACGGTTGTACGTGTTCGCGGTGATCGAGCACGCCAACCGGCGGATCCGGATCCTCGGCGCGACCGCGCATCCCACCGCGGCTGGGCGATCCACGTCGGGTCGAAGGCGGCCTGGCCGGGCGTGAGCATCTGGCGCGCGAAGGTGGTGAGGTCGGTGGCGGTGGAGAAGACGCCGCCGAGGAGGCGAGCCGAGAAGTCGTGGGCGTGCCCTTCAGTTGGCGGCCGGTCTCGTCGTCCAGCTCCGTCGGGGCGCAGCGGGTCGCCATCTCGGGGGTGAGGGGGCCGAAAGTGGTCTCCGCCATTCCGAGCGGTTGCCAGATGCCCGCCGGGCCGTTGCCACCGGGCCGGCTGCCTCCCGCCCGCTCCGGCCAGGGGCTCATGACCGCTCCGCGTTCCGTCCTCGTCCCCGCATCCGCTCGGCCTCCCCCTCAGGTGGGCCGTACCCGCCACCGCCGGGGGTCTCGATCACCAGGACGTCGCCGGGCTCCATGCGCACCACCTCGCTCCCCCTCAGAGCGGACACGGTGCCGTCCGCGCGCTCCACCCGCCCGGCTCCCGGCGCGCCGGGAAGGCCGCCCGCCATTCCGTAGGGGGGCACCCGGCGGTGCGAGGCCAGGGTGCTCACCGTCATGGGCTCCAGGAAGCGGATCCGCCGGACCGCCCCGTCACCCCCGCGCCAGCGGCCGGCTCCTCCGCTGCCCTCGCGGACGGCGAACTCCTCCACCCTGACCGGGTGGCGCCATTCGAGGACCTCGGGATCGGTGAGCCGGGAGTTCGTCATGTGCGTCTGGACGACCGAGGCGCCGTCAAAGCCGTCACCCGCTCCGGCTCCGGACGCGACGGTCTCGTAGTACTGGTGCCTGTCGTTGCCGAAGGAGACGTTGTTCATCGTCCCGGAGCCCTCCGCCTGCACGCCCATGGCCCGGTATAGGGCCCCGACCAGCGCCTGCGAGGTCTCGACGTTCCCGGCCACCACGGCGGCGGGGTAGGTGGGTGCCAGCATCGACGTGTCCGGCACCTCGATGCGCAGCGGGCGCAGGCTGCCGTCGTTGAGCGGGATGTCGTCGTCCACCAGGGTCCGGAAGACGTACAGGACGGCCGCGGTGACCACGGCGGTGGGGGCGTTGAAGTTGCTGGAGAGCTGCGGTGAGGTGCCGGTGAAGTCGATGGTGGCCGTGCGTTCGGCGCGGTCCACGCCGACCCGTACGGCGATCACCGCGCCCGAGTCGGTCTCGTAGCGGCACGAACCGTCGCCGAGCCGGTCGATGACGCGCCGGACGGCCTCCTCGGCGTTGTCCTGCACGTGCCGCATGTAGGCCTGCACGACGTCGAGGCCGAAGTGGTCGATCATCGCGCCGACCTCCTCGGCGCCCTTGCGGTTGGCGGCGATCTGCGCGCTGAGGTCCGCCAGGTTGGTGTCCGCGTTGCGCGAGGGGTGGTGGCCGCTCGCGAGCAGCTCCCGTGTCTCGGACTCGCGGAGCCGGCCGTCCTGGACGAGCAGCCAGTTGTCGAACAGGATGCCCTCGTCCTCGATGCGCCGGCTGTCCGCGGGCATCGATCCGGGGCTCAGACCGCCGATGTCGGCGTGGTGGCCGCGGGACGCGACGTGGAAGAGGATCCGGTCGCCGTCGCCGTCGAAGACGGGGGTGATGACGGTGACGTCGGGCAGGTGGGTGCCCCCGTGGTAGGGGTCGTTGACCGCGTAGCTGTCGCCGGGCCGTATCGTCGCGCCCCGGCGGCGGACGACCTCCTTGACACTGGTACCCATCGATCCCAGGTGTACGGGGATGTGCGGGGCGTTCGCGACGAGGTTGCCGTCCGGGTCGAAGAGGGCGCAGGAGAAGTCCAGCCGCTCCTTGATGTTGACCGAGTGGGCAGTGGACTCCAGCCGGGCGCCCATCTGCTCGGCGATCGACATGAACAGGTTGTTGAAGACCTCCAGCATGACGGGATCCGCCTCGGTCCTTGTCCGGTCCTCGGCCCCGGTCGCCACCCGCCGGGCGAGCAGGTCGCCGTGTTCGGTCGTCTCCGCCTGCCAGCCGTCGTCCACCACCGTGGTGGCATTGGCCTCGACGACGATCGCGGGTCCGGTGACGACGGTGCCGACGCCCATCTCCTCCCGTTTCAGCAGCGGCACGTCCTGCCAGGAGCCGCGGCAGTACATCGGCGCGGTGCCCTGCTCCACCGTCGCGGCCGTCGGCGGCTCCGGATCGGGGGCCGTCCACGGTGTCCGGCATCGTGCCTCCACCGACAAGGACTCGACCGCGAGCGGCCGGTCCAGGAGGAACGAGTACCTGGCGCGGTGCTCCGCCTCGAAGGCTCTCCGCATACTGTCGGCGTCGGCGAGCTCCACCGGGTGGGCGGTGTCGGTCCCTTCGTAGCGCAGCATCGCGCGGTGCACGACGAGGATCTGCTCGGTGTCGACACCCTCGTCGCGCAGCTCGTCACGGGCGGCGGCCTCCAGCGAGCCGGCAACCGAACGGATCAGGGACATCGATCCGTCGGCGAGCGGCAGCTCGACCGACCTCTCCCGCATGGCCGTCACGTCGGCCAGGCCGATGCCCAGCGCAGAGAGCACTCCCGCGTGGGGTGGCACCAGGACCGTGCGGATTCCCAGCGCGTCCGCGACGGCGCAGGCGTGCTGTCCGCCGGCGCCACCGAAGGTCGTCAGCACGTATTCGGTGACGTCACGTCCCTTCTGCACCGAGATCCGCTTGACGGCGTTGGCGATGTTCGTGACCGCCACGCGCAGGTAGCCCTCGGCAACCTGCTCCGGGGAGCGGTCGTCACCGCTGTCGTGGCGGATCCGTCGGGCCAGTTCGGCGAACCGCAGGCGGACCGCGTCCGCGTCCAGCGGCAGGTCCCCGTCGGGCCCGAACACCTTCGGGAAGTGGTCGGGCTGGACACGGCCGAGCATGACGTTGGCGTCGGTGACGGTCAGGGGCCCGTCGAGGCGGTAGCAGACCGGCCCGGGTACGGCCCCGGCGGAGTCCGGGCCCACGCGGTAGCGCCCGCCGGCGAAGTGCAGCACGGAGCCTCCGCCGGCGGCGACCGTGTGGATGTCGAGCATGGGAGCGCGCAGCCGCACCCCGGCAATCTCCGCGGTCTGGACGCGTTCGTAAGCCCCCGCGTAGTGCGACACGTCGGTGGAGGTGCCCCCCATGTCGAAGCCGACCACCTTGCCGAACCCCGCGCGCTCCGACATGCGGGCCATGCCCACGATGCCGCCCGCGGGGCCGGAGAGCACCGCGTCCTTCCCGCGGAAGTGCCCGGCTTCCGCGAGTCCGCCGTTGGACTGCATGAACATCAGCCGGACCCCGGGCATCTGCCGTGCGACCTCTCCCACGTAGTGGCGGAGCACCGGTGACAGGTAGGCGTCGACCACTGCCGTGTCGCCGCGCGGCACCAGTTTCGTCAGTGGACTGATCTCGCTGGAGAGGGACACCTGGGGAAAGCCCACCCTGCGCGCCAGGTCGCCGACGGCGCGCTCGTGGTCGGGGTTCCGGTGGCTGTGCAGGCAGGCCACAGCGACGGACCGGATGCCCGCGTCGTAGGCGGCCCGCAAGTCGTCCTCCAGCCGTGCGAGGTCGGCGCGGCGCACCACCGTCCCGTCGGCGGCGATCCGCTCGTCGACCTCGACGACCCGCTCGTAGAGCTGCTCGGCGGTGCGGATGCGGCGCGCGAAGATGCGCGGCCGGTTCTGGTACCCGATCCGCAGTGCGTCCCGGAACCCCCGGGTGACCACGAGGAGGACCCGCTCACCGGTGCGCTCCAGCAGGGCGTTGGTCGCCACCGTCGTGCCCATGCGTACCGTGTCCACGAGCGAGTCGGGTACGGGTTCGTCCCCGCCCAGTCCGAGCGAACGCCGGATGCCGGCCACCGCCGCGTCGCGGTAGCGGGCGGGATCGTCCGACAGGAGCTTCTGCGTCTGCAGCCGACCGTCCGGGCGGCGGGCCACGATGTCGGTGAAGGTGCCGCCCCGGTCGACCCAGAACTGCCAGCGCCGATCCGTCATGGCCTCAGTATCGAGGAGAGGTGGATACTGCCGCAAAACCGAAAATACTCACGCATACTCTCAGATACCGGGTATTCCTCTCCGGAGAGGCGGTCGAGGTGGTGTCCTTCACGGTCGGCGTGTGTGCGGAGTCCGGCCCGGGGGAGCGGCGCGTGGCCGTCGTGCCGGCCGCGGTCGGCGCGCTGCGGGCGCTCGGGGCCCAGGTGGCCGTCGAGGCCGGTGCCGGGCGTCGGGCAGGCTACGGTGACAGCGCGTACGTGCGTGCGGGGGCGGAGGTGCTCGGCCGCGCGGCGGTGGTGGGCCGAGCGGACGTACTCCTCGGGGTCGGGCTCCCAGCCGCTTCGACAGGGCCGGGGACGCGTCGCGGGCAGGTGGTGGCGGGCCTGCTCCGCCCCCTGCGGAACGCACTGACCGTACGGTACTGGGCGGACCACGGGATCACCGCCGTGAGCTTCGACCTCCTCGCCGAGGCGCCCGGCGACCTCGCCGACATGGACGCCGCCGCCCAGCAGGCCCGCATCGCCGGACGTCAGGCCGTACTGACGGGCCTTCTGCACAGCGGGCGGGACCTGCCCGGATCCGGCACCGGGGGAAGGGACCGTACCGTGCGGGTCCTGGTGGCCGGCGATGGCCCGGCGGGGCTGCAGGCCGCGCACACCGCCCGCACGCTGGGTGCTGCGGCTACGGTCTGCGACACCTGCGGCCCGCGACTGCAGGACGGCACGCCGCGCGCCCTGCTGGCAGCACTGACCGGCTCCGACATCGCCGTCGTCACCGCCCGGGACACCTCACCCGGGATGCCCGAGGTGCTGATGGGCAGGGACGCGCTCACCTCCATGGCACCCGGCTCCGTCGTCGTGGACACCACCGCCGAACCCGACGGCGGAAGCGTCGCAGGGGTCCGCTGGGGCACGGCGGTGACGGTACCGCCCGGTGTCACCGTCGTCGGCGCCGGCAGCCTGGTCCCGGACCTGGCACACGAGGCCTCGGCGGGCTACGCGGAGAGGGCCGCGGCGCTGCTGGGCCGCTTCGCCGCGAACGGCCGGTTCACGATCGACCTGGGGGATCCCCTGCACGCCGCACTGGTGGTCACGCACCACGGCGACCTGCTGCGGCGTGACGTGCAGCGTGACCTCTTCCGGCTGACGGAGGTCGCCGGACTGCCGTGAGCGCGCGCGCCGGACTCCCGAACGCGAAGGTCAGGGCGCCAGCAGAACGAGATGTCTGACGGCAGCCACGGAGTGCCAGGCACAGCCCTCGTAGCAGCGCCCCAGGAGCGCCATGTCCACGGCGTCGGACGCACCGGCCCGCCCTGGCCGGCGTCGTACGCAGCGACGCGGACAACCTGCGAGCCGCCATCGCCGGCGAGACCCACGAAGCCACCGTCATGTACCCCACCTTCGCCGCCCGCGCCGACGCCGCAGGCGACCACCAGGCCGCCCGCGTCTTCCGCCGCAACGCCGAAGACGAAGCCGCACACGCCCGCACCTTCCAGTACCTCCTCAACCACCCCCGCTGATGGCCCCCCACTCCCCACCAGCCCTCAGCTCCCACTGGCACAGTCAGGAGGCGCCTCCGGTCGGGCCGTGTCTCCCAATCCTTGTTGGGCAGTGAGTCATGAGGGTCTCCGCCGTGCTCGTAGACCTGTGACGTGGCATTCATGCACCGTGCCGCTTCCTGTGACGGGAAGGCGCCGAGGGCGATGCCGGACGGCGTCGCCCTCCTTGGATGTGCCTGCCACCCGCGACTCCCCTCCGCTCGTCGACGCCCATCGCCGACGCCCCGGTCAGGTGACCGACCTCCCCTTGTCCGCGACCTGTTCCGGCCTGGCAGCCCCCGCAGTCCGGAAGAAAACACCGACGTCCGCCGACCGCAGGGCGGCGTGGCCAAGGGGGTGATGTGCCAGGCGGGCGATGGCGTGCCCATTTCAGCGGGGAGCGGGCGGTGGTGTCTGTCAGGCCGGTAGGCGGGTCTGGGAGGCTCGTGCGGTGGCCAGCAACGATGAATCCGCTCGTCGGGCGCTCACCCGCCGGGGCTTTGCCTTGGAGTACGTCACTCTCGGCTGGAATGTGGTTGGCATCGTCGTGCTGGCTTTCGCTGCCGTTTCGGCGAGGTCTGTTGCACTCGCGGGTTTTGGCTTGGACTCCCTGATCGAGATCGGTGCTTCCACCGTGGTGATCTGGGAGTTGTCGGGCGTAGGGGAGGAGCGTCAGCGTCGTGCGCTGAAGCTGATCGGTGTCGGTTTCACGCTGCTGGCGCTGTATCTGCTCGTGCAGTCCACCTGGGTCCTGGCGGTGGGCTTTCGTCCGCGCCACTCGCTGTTGGGTATCGGCTGGACGGCGGTGACAGCGGCGGTGATGTTCGCGCTCGCCGCGGGCAAGGCCCGTACCGGTGCGGCTCTGGACAATCCGGTGCTGCAGACGGAGGGCCGCGTCACCTTGATCGACGGTCTCCTGGCCGCCGCTGTCCTGGCCGGTCTCGTGCTGAACGCTCTGGCGGGCCTGTGGTGGGCCGACCCGGCCGCAGGGTACGTACTGGTCCACTACGCGCTGCGCGAGGTCAAAGTGATCTTCTCCGGCGAGCACTGACCACCGCATTCCGGTGGCGCCGCGTTCGTGCACCTCGTGGTTCTGCCTGTCCGTCCTGGCTCAGTCGTCGAGTGCCTGTCGGATGCGGCGCGAGGGGCTGAAAGCGTAGAGGTCGAGGATGTCGGGCGGGTCGGCCAGTCCGGGGCCTCCGGTGAGGACCCAGGCGGCGACGTCGGCGGTGGCGTCGGGGTCGTTGACCAGGCCGAGCCAGACCGGACGGCCGCCAGCGCGGCGGCCTTCGGCGGAGGGCTGGACGACGATGACGTCGGCGTGCTCACAGGTGACCAGGCAGGTGACCGGACGCACGGTGGCCACATCTCGCAGGGTCGTTCGCAGGTCGGCGAGTTGGGCGGCGTGGTCGAGGCCGGGCACCTTGGCGGTGCCGCGGCACACGGTGACGGTGCAGCGGGCCGCCCCCGTCCTGCCGCGAGCGGGGGCGGCTTGGGGGGTGCGGCGGCTCACTGGAGGGTCCCGGTGCGGGCGCGGCGCCAGGCGCCGTCGGCGAGCAGGCGCAGTCCGTTGAGGCCGACGATCACGGTGGAGCCTTCGTGGCCTGCGACGCCGAGCGGCATCGGCAGGTGGCCGGCGAGGTCCCAGATGACCAGGCCGGTGATGAACACCAAGGCGATGACCAGGTTCTGCACCACCAGCCGGCGTGCCCGCCGTGACAGGGCCACGGCGGTGGGCACGGTGGCCAGTTCGTCGCGGACGATGACGGCGTCGGCGGTCTCCAGCGCGAGGTCGGATCCGGCCCGTCCCATGGCGATGCCGGTGTGGGCGGCCGCGAGCGCGGGTGCGTCGTTGACGCCGTCGCCGACCACCAGCACCCGGCGGCCGGCCTGCTCCAGCTCCTTGACCGCGGTGACCTTGTCCTGTGGCAGCAGGCCGGCGCGCACGTCGGTGATGCCGACCTCGGCGGCCAGGCGGGCGGCGGCACGCGGGTTGTCACCGGTCAGCAGCAGCGGGCCGGTGCCGGTGAGCCGGCCGAGGGCGGTGACGGTGGCAGCAGCATCGTCCCGCAGCCGGTCGGCGATGCCGAGAATACCGACGGGGCGGCCGTCGCGCTGCACGAGGACGGCGGTGTGGCCGCTGTCCTCCAGGTCACCGGCGACGACCACGGCCCGCGCCGCCGCACTGTCCTGTCCCGGCTCCCTCAGCAGCCGGGCCGGGGCGCCGACACCGATGGTGGAGCCGTCCAGGACGGCGGTGACACCGACGCCGGGGGTGGAGGCGAAGTTGCTCACGGCCGGCAGG
The DNA here is from genome assembly GCF_000721495.1 of Streptomyces sp. NRRL F-5123. Lineage (GTDB taxonomy): Bacteria > Actinomycetota > Actinomycetes > Streptomycetales > Streptomycetaceae > Actinacidiphila. The sequence goes on along the minus strand of NZ_JOHY01000074.1, from coordinate 28,117 downwards.
TCCAGGCCGCGGTCGCGTGAGGCGTCGACGACAGCGCGGGCCAGCGGGTGCTCGCTGGGATACTCGGCCGCCGCGGCCAGCGCGAGCAGTCCGTTCTCGTCCGGGCCGGAGCCGGCCAGGGGGCGGATCGCGGCCACGCGGGGGGTGCCTTCGGTCAGGGTGCCGGTCTTGTCCATCGCGACGGCGTCGACCTGCCCAAGGCGTTCCATCACCACTGCGGACTTGATGAGCACGCCGTGGCGGCCGGCGTTGGCGATCGCGGACAGCAGCGGCGGCATGGTCGCCAGCACCACCGCGCACGGCGAGGCGACGATCATGAAGGTCATCGCCCGCAGCAGCGAGGCGGTCAGCGCCGCCCCGAACGCCAGCGGGACGAGGAAGACCGCCAGGGTCGCGGCGATCATGCCCAGGCTGTACCGCTGTTCGACCTTCTCGATGAACAACTGCGTGGGCGCCTTGGTCTCGGCGGCTTCCTCGACCATGGCCACGATCCGGGCGATCACCGAGTCCGACGGGTCGCGCTCGACCTTGATCCGCAGCGCCCCGGTCCCGTTCAAAGTGCCGGCGAAGACCTCGTCCCCGGCCTGCTTGGCCACCGGCAGCGGCTCGCCGGTGATCGTCGCCTGATCGACGTCGCTCGCACCGTCCAGCACGCGGCAGTCCGCGCCGATGCGCTCACCGGGGCGGACCAGGACGGTGTCGCCGACCGCCAGGCGGCTGGTCTCCACGGTCGTCTCGGTGCCGTCGTCGGCGAGCAGGGTGGCGGTGGTGGGGGCGAGGTCGAGCAGGCCGCGCACCGAGTCCTGGGTGCGTGCGGTGGCCAGCGCCTCCAGGGCGCCGGAGGTGGCGAAGATGACGATCAGCAGGGCGCCGTCCATGACCTGCCCGATCGCCGCGGCGCCGAGGGCGGCGACGATCATCAGCAGGTCGACGTCCAGCGTCTTTTCCTTCAGGGCCCGCAGCCCGGCCCAGCCCGGCTCCCACCCGCCGGTGGCGTAGGTCAGCGCATACAGCGGGCCCCACGCCCATGCCGGGGCGCCGGTGAGCTGCAGCGGAAGCGCGACCAGGAACAGCAGCAGGGCGGCCGCGGCCCAGCGGGCCTCGGCCAAAGCGAGCACGCGGGTGCGCCGCCGCGGGGCGGCGTCAGGCGTGTGCCGGGGTGAGGCCTGGACGGGGCGCTGGTCGAGAGCAGTGGTCATGGGCGTGGCGGTCCTTCTCGCAAGGAGCGGGCGATCCTCCCATCGTAACAGGAATACTTGAAGAGTCGTTCATGGATCCGTTTCGTAGAATAGTGCCATGGGCCACGGAGCGAACACCGCCGACAATGAGCCGCCGCGCACCCGCCTGACGACGGCCAATGCCGCGCAGGTGGCCACCACGCTGCAGGCGCTGTCGACGCCGTCGCGGCTGCTGATCCTGGCTCGGCTGCGTGAAGGGCCGTGTGCGGCAACGGAGTTGGCCACGGCCGTGGGGATGGAGCAGTCGGCCTGCTCCCACCAGTTGCGCCTGCTGCGCAACCTCGGACTGGTCACCGGCACCCGCCAGGGCCGCTCGGTGATCTACGCCCTGCACGACAACCACGTCGCGGCCCTGCTCGACCAAGCCGTCCACCACATCGAGCACCTTCGGCTGGGAGTCGTCGACGCACCTGCCACCGTCGACGCGGCAACTGCCGCCGCTGACCGGGAGCGGTCCCTCTCCTGACCTGCGGCAGGCCGGCGTCGGAGGCGGCCGAGCAGCCGCTGCCCCGCCCCTGCGCGGGACCCCCCGATCACCCGTGGGCCAACGCCCGCTCGGCCGTCAAGACCCTCACCGACCACCAAGTCGAACTGCACTTCCTGCCGCCGTACTCACCCGAGCTGAATCCCGACGAGCTGGTCAACGCGGACCTCAAGCACAGCCTGCCCAAACAGCACCGGGCCCGGAACCAGGCCGAACTCGCCGCCGAGACCCGCCGCTTCTTCCACAGACGCCAGCGTCAGCCGCACATCGTCCGCGGCTACTTCGGCGGCCCACACGTCCGCTACGTCCTGGACGAGAACCCCATGAGTTTCTGATCAATACAACGGGCATCGGCCGCACCGGGCTCTCGGCCAAGCCGCTCCACTCCGAGCACTCCCCCACCCAAACAGTGAGCCAGCCCAGATCGGACGCCTCGAGGTCCGTCGGCGAGATCGACCCGGAGGAACCCTCCACGAGTACCACCACGCGACCTGACCAGGCCGGATGATTAACCGGCACCCACAATGGCGACAATGTAATCGCGGAGAACATCCTCCGGCAGGCCCTCTCGGATTCGGCAGTCGTTTCAAGGTCAATCGAATAGCCGTCCGATCAGTAGAAGAAACTTGCAGAACATTGCGAGCGGGGCGCGGGCGATCACTACCATCCAAATAGACACGCTTAGATTTCACGTGCCGAGAAGAGGGGTGCCGATATGACATCCACCTTCTCGCCAAGGCGGCTCTTAAAGCATTGAAGCATCTTGGCGTATTTGAGTAAGCGGTCGATCCGTTCACACACTCGCCTCGAATTCGGCAAGCCGCCGGTACTGAACTTGAATTGGCGATTTCGGTCAACTGTTGAGTGGGGCCGGTGCTTGCGAAGCGGCCGTCGGCTATGCCGGGGCGGCACTGGAGCTGCTTCAGCTTGCGTGTGAGTGCGCGGGTGACCTGGGAGAGGTCGGCGGGCCGCGAGATCTGGACGTTCAGGTGAGCTTGATGGCCGCCCAACGACCGCTTCGACCTCTTGAATTCGGTCATGCGATCGCATCTACGTCCGTTCGAGGCGGGCCGTGTGGTTATGCGGGAGCATGCTGCTCTTTGGCGTCATGATCGTCTGAGGCGGGGGGCGGTTCGGCTGAAGGGGCCGGTGGGGCCGCATCGCGTCGCCAATCCCATTTTCGTTAGCGGGTGCATCTGCTCTTCCGCGTGACGGGTGTCTGGCACAGGTCGGTGCACGGCATCGCGGGGCGCCCGCCGCAGGACGCCGGCTGTCCTCTGGGGAATTGCCGACCGGACGCACCTGCCGAGTTCGTCGGATGCGTCCGGGGCGATCGGGCGTGGGGACTCACGGTGCTGTCGTCCCTCTCAGGGCCGGGGCACCCTCACCACTGCGGAGAACAGAGAGGAGCACGGATGCATCTGATTCCGTCAGAGCAGGAGAAGTTGCTGCTGAGCGTGGCCGGGATGCTGGCCAGCTATCGCAAGGAGCGCGGCATCAAGCTGAACTACCCCGAGGCCGTGGCTTACATCAGCTGTTGGGTCATCGAGGAAGCACGGGCGGGCACCTACACCGTCGACCAGATGATGAGCGATGCCGACGTTCCTCTGGAACAGCGGAAGGGAGACACACAGGGCCGGGGCGAGAGCGTCCTGACGACCGACGATGTCATGGAGGGCGTGCCCGAGATGCTCGACATCCTCCAGATCGAGGCGACCTTCCCCGACGGGCGCAAGCTCGTCACCCTCTACGACCCGATCCGGCCGCCCGAAGCCGCACCGCTGCCCGCTCCTATCCGCTGAGGTCGAACTCGATGCCCTATTTCCAGCAACTGACGAAGCCTCCGGTGACGGCACCGGTCACGTGTCCGGACACCTGCGCCTGCTGCCATGGGGACGGCCCCTGCCAGAGGCCGGAACCCGGACCGCCCTCCGCTCTGGACCCGAGCCTGTCCCCCGACTTCTCCCGGTACGAGGTGGGGGGAGTGTGGGTCAAAGACCCGGACGCGATGCACGTGCTCAATTCGCAGGGCGGCAGAGCCACTGTCTATGTGGTCAACGTCGGTGACCGCGACATCCAGGTCGGTTCGCACTTCCATCTGGCCGACGTCAACAGGGACCTGTTGTTCTTCACCGACCTGGACACCGCCACCGAGGCAGAGGCCGTTCTGACCGACTCCCGGCGCGTTCGGTCCGAGCAGATCGCTGCGGCCCGCAACTTGGCGTACGACTGGTCGAAGACGCCGGGGAAGGCCCCCTGGGGATACCGCCTCGACATCGCTCCCGGGGATTCCGTGCGGTTCAGCCCCGAGAACGCTCCCAGCGAGGCGATCGCGGTCGTGCCGATCGGCGGGCGGCGACGTGTTCCGGGCCTGCGCAAGGACAAGCCGGATGACGACGTCGCTCTCGACTGACAGGGCCTTCGTATACCTAGCTGGAGGAATGCAATGGCGAACATCACCCGCAAGCAGTACGCGAAGTCCTACGGGCCGACCGTGGGCGACCAGGTACGCCTGGGTGACACCAATCTCTGGATCGAGGTCACCGAGGACCTGACGTTCGGCGGTGACGAGGCGATCTTCGGCGGTGGCAAGACCGTCCGTGAGTCGATGCTGCAGGGGATGAACACCAGCCTGGAGGACGCCCCTGACACCGTGATCACCAACGTGATCATTCTGGACGTCGGCCCCGCTCTGGAACGGGCGAGCGGCACTTCCATCGTGCGTGCCGACGTGGGGATCAAGGGGGGCAAGGTCGTCGCGATCGGCAAGGCCGGCAACAGCGACGTCATGGGCGGGGTCACCCCGGGCCTGGAGATCGGTCCGTCCACGGACGTGATCTCCGGCGAGGGCAAGATCCTCACCGCGGGCACCATCGACACCCACGTACACTTCATCTCCTCCTCGGCTGTCCACGAAGCGCTGTCCACCGGGACCACCACGCTGATCGGCGGTGGCGTGGGCCCCTCCGAGGGATCGAAGGCGACCACCGTGACGCCCGGTCCGCAGCACCTGGTGAACCTGCACCGCAGTTTCGACGACCTGCCGGTCAACGTCATGCTGCTGGGCAAGGGCAACACCGTCAGCAAGGAGGGCCTGGACGAGCAGGCACTCGCGGGCGCCGGCGGCTACAAGATCCACGAGGACTGGGGGGCCACTCCGGCAGCGCTGGACGCCGCGCTGACGGCCGGGGAGGAGTGGGGTCTGCAAGTCACCCTGCACGCCGACTCCCTCAACGAGTCGGGCTTCGTGGAGTCCACCCTCAAGGCCATCGGCGGGCGCGGAATCCACGTCTTCCATGCCGAGGGCGCCGGCGGTGGGCACGCCCCCGACATCCTGAAGGTTGCCGCGGAACGAAACGTCCTGCCCGCCTCGACGAACCCGACCCTCCCGTACACCGCGAACACGGTGGCCGAGCACATCGACATGCTGGCCTCCGCCCACCATCTCGATCTCAGCAACAGGAACGACCAGGCGTTCGCCGACTCCCGCATCCGCTCCACGACCATGTTCGCCGAGGACGTACTGCACGACATGGGTGCGATGTCCCTCACCTCCTCCGACGCCCAGGCCATGGGCCGCATCGGCGAGGTCGTGACCCGTACCTGGCAGGTTGCCCACGTCATGAAGGAGTGGTCCCACAAGACCTTTGAGGACGCGAACTTCTTCTACGGCGCCGTTCAAGGGCCGGGCGACAACGCCCGCGCGCTGCGCTACGTGGCCAAATACACCATCAACCCCGCCCTCGCCCACGGCATCGACGAATACGTCGGTTCCGTGCAGGAGGGCAAACTCGCGGACCTCGTGCTGTGGGACCCGCGGTTCTTCGCCGTGCGGCCCGAGATGGTCATCAAGGCCGGCGCCATGGTGATCGGCAACCTGGGTGACCCCAACGGTTCGGTGTCGACCCCGCAGCCGAGCTTCCTGCGGCCCGCGTTGGCCCACGCGATCGCCTGCCGGCTGTCCTACTCGTTCGTCTCCGAGAAGGTGCTCAACCCGCCCTCCGGCACCGACCCGTACAGCAGGGTACGAGGCAAGGGCGTGTTCAAGGACTCGTTGGAGGAGACGCTCGGCCTGCGGCGGGAGTTGAGGGGCGCGAAGCCCGTCAAGGACGTCGAGAAGGCGGACATGGTCTTCAACGGCGAGCGGTTCGGCATCGACATCGACCCGAGCACGTTCAAGATCGCGGTGGAGATCCCGGGAGTCGACCCGTCCAAGCACAGCCTCACCAGGCACAGCAGCCGGAACGGTTTCTGGTACCTCGACCAGCCGAACCCGCCGAAGAGCCTCCCGCTCACCCAGCGCTACCTGCTCTTCTGAAGCGCCCGGTGAGCACCTCCCCGCTCCTGCTCGCCCTGCTGGGCGACGCCCGGCTCCCGTCCGGGGGACACACGCAGTCCGCCGGTCTGGAGCCGGCGCTGCGGGCCGGCACGACATCGGCCCAGGTACCCACGTATCTGCGGGCCCGCCTGCACACCGTCACCCGCGTGGAGGCGGGCACCGCCGTCGTCGCCCGCGCAGTGGCGGTACGCGGCGGCGACCTGGCCGACGTCGAGGCCGCCTGGGCCGCCCGTACGCCCAGCCAGGCGCTGAGGGCCAACGGCCGACGCCTGGGACGCGGGTATCTCCGCGTCCTGCAAACGCTCTGGCCAGGCCCCGCCGACGCCCGCGCACGCACCTGGTCGCGCCCGGTCGTGCTCGGCCTGCTCGCCCACCGGGCCGGGATGGACCCCGTCGACCTCGCCCGCCTGGTCGGGTACGACGACGTCCAGACCGTGACAGCGGCCCTCCTCAAACTCGAACCGCAGGACCCGCTGCTCATCACCACATGGGTGAACGAACTCCTGCCCGACATCGACGCACTGGCCGCCGACGTCGCGCACCTCCACCACCCCGAACAGATCCCCGCCCACAGCGCTCCCCTCATCGAGCGCTGGGCCGAAACCCACGACACGACCACAGAGAGGCTCTTCAGTGCCTGACAAGCCCACTGCCCCCGCCCGTGCCATGCGCCTGGGCGTAGCCGGCCCCGTCGGCACCGGCAAGAGTTCGCTCATCGCGACGTTGTGCCGGGCACTCTCCGGCGAACTGCGCCTCGGCGTCATCACGAACGACATCTACACCGACGAGGATGCGCGCTTCCTCAAGAGCGCCGGGGTGCTGGACCCCGAACGAATCCGCCCGGTCGAGACGGGCGCGTGCCCCCACACGGCGATCCGCGACGACGTGACGGCCAACCTGCTGGCGGTCGAGGACATGGAGGCCGACTTCGGCCCGCTGGACCTGGTCGTCATCGAATCCGGCGGCGACAACCTCACCGCGACCTTCTCCCCGGCCCTGGTGGACGCCCAGCTGTTCGTCCTGGACGTCGCCGGCGGCGGGGACGTCGTCCGCAAGGGCGGTCCCGGCATCGCCCGCGCCGACCTGCTCGTGATCAACAAGACCGACCTGGGCGAGCACGTAGGCGTGGACGTCGAACGCATGACGCGCGAGGGGCGCGAAGCCCGCGGGGGTTCCCCGGTGATCGCGCTGTCCCGGCACGACGAGGCGTCCGTCCGGTCGCTGACCGGCTGGGTCCGCGACACCCTCGCGCGCTACCGCACCGGCGAGCACACCCCGGTCGACCCAGGCCCCATGGCCCCGCACTTCCACCCCGACCCACACGGCGAGGAAGCCCACCCGCACAACCACGCGCACGGCCAGGAGCCCGAGCATGCGGGACAGCCCACGTGACCGGACCGACCCGACTGAGCGTCCAGCGTACAGGGGGCCGCAGCCGCGTCCGGCGCACGACCGGCCACCTGACGGCACGGATCATGGACCAGGACGCCGACGGTGCCCGGGTGGGCCTGCTCGCCACCCAGGCACTGCTGCTGTCCGGCGACGACGTCCGCATCGAGGTGGACATCGCTCCCGGCGCGTGGCTCGACGTCGTGGAGACGACCGGCACCGTGGCGTACGAGGGCGACTCACCGTCCTCGTGGACGATCGACGCCACGGTGGGCGACGAAGCGGTCCTGACCTGGGCGGGCAGGCCCTTCGTGGTCTCGGACGGGATCGCCACCCACCGGAACACCCGTATCCGGCTGCACGGCACCGGCAGGGTCCTGATACAGGAGAAGATCGTCCTGGGCCGCGCCGGCCAGACCGGCGGGGACCTCACCACGTCACTGAACGCGACGGACGACACCGGACCGGTCCAGGTGGAGCACCTCGACCTGACCAGGCATGCCCGTGGCATGCCCGGCGTCCTCGGCACCCTTCGCTCCCTGGACACCGTCACCGCTCTGGGATGGTCGCCCGAACCACCCAGTGAGCCGGACCCCGGCACCACCGGGCCCGGCGAGACCTACTTCCGACTGGACCGGGCCGGAGCGGTACTCCGCTGGATGGGAAACGGCCGGTTCCGTGACCGGCTGTGCGACCCCGCCTTCGCCGCTTGGTCCGAAGAAGCCACACGCACCCACCGCCACCAGGCCCACCCCGTCCCGGACCCCGGCCCCCGCTTGCCATCCCCCTCGCACAGAGCCGACACACACGCATAACCCCGCCTGTGGCCCCTCCGCCGGAGGGGCCACGGGGAGCCTCCCTCTGAGAGGACGTTCGCGTCGTTAATGCATCGGTTTGCGATAGTTGGGTCGCGCCGGGATTTGCCTTGTGCAGGCAGAATAGGCGATATGTCTCTTCGGCTGAACCATGCCGGACTAGCGTTTCACCCCGGTTGCTACCGATAGCTTCTGTCCGGTTCGAATACATCCCTGAAGTTGGCTTTTGCCTCGCCCGATCGAGCGATATGCCCGGTTGGGGGCCTCGTGCATGAGTGGTCTCATGACCTCTTCGAAGCAGCGTGAGCCGTATTTGAGTGATCTCTCCGATGCCCGCTGGGCGTTGATGGAACCTACCTTGACGGCCTTGCGGGCCGAGCGGCAGAAGACCTCGCTCAACCTCGGCGGAAAGGTCACTGACCTTCGAGAAGTCATGAACGCGATCCTCTTCCTCAACCGGACCGGCGTCCCCTGGCGCTACCTGCCCCACGACTTCCCGCCCCACACCACCGTGTTCGGCTACTTCAGCTCCTGAACCGCCGACGGCACCATCGAGAAACTCGGCCTCCACCTGCACCGGATGGTCCGCGAGCAGGCAGGACGCACCGCCGAACCCACCGCCTGCGTCATCGACGCCCAGAGCGTCAAGACCGCCACCAGCGTGCCCACCGACACCCAGGGCACCGACGCCGGCAAGAAAATCGTCGGACGCAAACGCAGCATCGCCGTCGACACCCTCGGCCTGTTACTGCTGGTCATGGTCACCGCCGCCAGCGTCTCGGACAACGAAGCCGGCATCCAACTCCTCACCCAGATCGCCACCGACCACCCCACCATCAGCAAGGCATGGGTCGACACCGGCTACAAGAAGAAGGCGATCGAGCACGGTGCCACGCTCGGCATCGACGTCGACGTCGTCCCGCGAAACGAGCAGGTCAAAGGCTTCTCCGTGATCCCACGGCGGTGGGTGGTGGAGCGGAGTTTTGGATGGATCATGATGCATCGCCGCCTCGCCCGCGACTACGAGACCAAACCCGCCCACTCCGAGAGCATGATCCGCCTCGCGATGATCTCCAACCTCGCGAAACGAGCAACCGGCGAAACACCCATAACCTGGCACAACCCATGAACTAGCAGGTCTTCAACCGGAACGTCCTCTGAGACCCTACAAGGTCTGTAGGATCTCGCGGCTCGTGGGAGAGGGAACCGCCCTGACCAGCGGGTTTCTCATCTGTCTCAGGCCGATGTCCCACGCCTCTGTCTCAGCTCCCATGGCATTTCCTCGCCGGGGTGGCAGGAGCGTGCTGGATGATGGTTGAGGTGCAGCTCCCCTACGTCTACCGCGTAACCAAGTACAACCCCGCCGACCGCGACGAACACGGTCACTACACCGGCTCCGAGGACGTCTTCAGCGACCACAATGAGGTTGAGGCGTCCTGTCTTCAGGCGGTCGCGGCCTTCGCCAGGGACACCGGCGTCGATCATCTGGTCGTACGGGAACCGCAGATCCTGTCCCTGGCACACTTCGGCGTAGGGCCCCCGGTGGACGGCTTTGGGCTGGACGGACTCTTCCCTGCTGGCCCAACCGGCTTTGACGACGGGGCAGAGGTGCCGCTCGATGTCGGGCTGGAGCTGGTACGAGCCATGTTGCGCGACAACGGCGCCTGGTGCCGATTGGAAGAGGAAGGCACTTTCGCGGTCCATATGGGATGGGACCAGTACCTATACATCGGCAGCTGATTCACGGTCAATGAATGAGCAGTCCAGTCGGGCGTCCAGCGCTGCGGCAGGAGCGCCGTCGGCACCTACAGCTCCCAAGCACTCCGCGAGGGGATCGGCAGCCCCTCGCGCCGGGCAGTCCACCGCGAGCCGCTGTTGGCGGGCCCGGCCCATGGCTACGCGGCCCGGTCAGTCAGCAGGGAGCGGGCCAACCGGGTCTGCATCGCGGCCAGCCCGCGGACCACCGGAACCGCGGTGGCCAACATGACCACCCCTACGGCGGTGTTGAAGCCGATGTCGACCGCCCGCGAGCTGGTGTCGAATATCAGCTCCGCCAGTCCCTGGTCGTCCGGCCCTTGCGGCAGGGACCACGACCATGTGCCGTAGAGCAGCTCGCCCACACCGCCGAGGGTCCACGTCAGCGCCACGCTGAACGTGATGACCTGGAGGGGGAAGGCGACGACCAGATGGGCCAGGTCGCGCCAGGGCTGTGGTTCGCGCACCGCGCGCAGCCACCCCGCCCATCCCGTGCCGGCCTGCCGGGGGTGCTGCAACGGCAGCGGACGGCCCGTGACGGCCGTCACCCGTCGGCGTTCCGTGTTGGCCAGGGCCCGTGCCGCGCGCAGGGTCCCGGCCAGGACCGGCAGTCCGACATAGACCAAGAGGGTGGACACCCCCAGGGTGAATCCGGTGACCGCGACGGTGAACGCCGCTGCCCCGAGGGGCAGTCCGGACAGGAGATAGCCCAACTCCCGGCGGAATCGGTGGCCAACGGGCCCGGTCTCGGTGGACGCATGCGGCACGGTGAGCGAGGCGGTCTCAGTCATGGGCACTACGATCGCGGTTACGCGCGGCCGGCGTCCAACCTGCTACCCGGCCACCGGGGGTAGGGCTTGCCCCACCCCCACAGGCCGAACCGGTGATGACACCGAGGCAGACGCTCGTCTGGGCGTCGGCCCGGCACGCGATGGTCCCCCTCAATTACGGCGCCCCCGCGCTCCGCCGCCGGCCTCGCCACGCGCGCCTGCGCCGAAGCCGGCGTGGCAGCTGCTGTCGAAGATGTAGGCCCGGCGCGACAAGAACCACGGGTCGACGACCAACCCCGTCTCGTCACCCACCAGGAACACCGTGGCCTGACGCCAGCTCAGCCGTCCGACCTCCCTCACCCACCCCCTGTCCGCGATCTGCTGCGCACCGCCCCAGCGTTCCTCGGCCGCGATCTGCTCGAGCTTCAACCCATACCCGGGTTCGGCAGGACGACTGGTGCCGCGTGGCCGGACGTCCCCTTGCCAACGCAGTCGGCGAGGCACGACCGTCACGCAGATCGCCATCACGATGAAGGCGGCGATACCCCCCGACGTCAGCACCGGGCCCATCAGTCCGTCGCCGATCACGGCCACGCCGGCGAGCAGCGCGCCCATCCATGCCAAGGCCCCGTTTATTACTACCGCGTCCGTGTCGTCAGCCCCCGCCGCTCGCCTCACGGCTCGAAAGATGTCGGCAAATCCTGGCCCGGGCCGTACTGCCCCCTCAGCTCTCGCTGAGCATCCCGGTACGGAGCTTGGCCAGGATGTGGGAGAGCGACCACGGCCGCGCGTACGACCAGCTGCGCAGCATGTTCACCCAGGACTTCCGGCCCCTTCCCGTGCACTACCACTCGTCCGTCTACGGGCTGGGCGACCTCGCGGCCGCGGCGGTCAGGGCCGGACGCGCCGACGAAGCCCGGGCGGTCCTCGACTCGTCCCTGGAGATCCTCGGCGCCGAGCAGTCCCCCCGGGTCCGCGCCGTGCTCCGGCGGGCCACCGCCCTGCTCGGCGACCCCGACGGCGCCGAGGAGCACTTCCTCGCCGCGGTAGCTGATCCGGCCGCCGCCCGCTGGCCTTCGAACTCGCCCTCGCCCGCCTGGACTTCGGTGAATGGCTGCGCCGCAGGCGCCGTGCCGCGGACGCCCGCCCGCACCTGAACGGGGCTCTCGAGACCTTCCGGCGCCTCGGCGCGCTGCCGTGGGGCGAGCGCGCGGCCGCCGAACTCCGCGCCGCCGGCGCCGCCACCACCCTGCCGGCCGCGAGCCCCGCCGCGGACCTCACGCCGCAGGAGCGCCAGATCGCGGAACTGGCCGCGCAGGGCCTGACCAACCGCGACATCGCCGCCCAGCTCCACCTCTCGCCCAGGACCGTCGGCTACCACCTCCACAAAATCTTCCCCAAGCTGCACATCACGTCCCGCGCCCAGCTGCGCGACGCCCTCTCCTGACGCGCCGGACCCGGCCGCCGTACCGCTGTCGCTGGGGGGCGGAGCTGCGATACCGCTACGGTGAACGCGATTTCCCGGTGCCCGGACAGCCGGCGGCTGCGGGCTCCGGTGTCGGGGGAGCGCGCGCGGACAGCGAGGGGGCGCTGTGGGCCGGTTGCCGGCGAAGGGCACGATCAGGGCTGACGCCTCACCCGACTTCGTCGGCCGCGACGGCGTCGTCGGAGGTGTGGACGAGATTGCAGCGTGAGCCCGGCCAGGAACGCGCGGCAGGCGCCGATCGCTTCGCGCAGCTCGCTGGTCTGCACGCTGTCGAGGCTGGCGCCGTCATCGAGTTGGAGCCCGGAGTACCGCTCCTGGAGCGTGTCGTAGGCGTCGAGGAAGGCGTCGCCGTCCACCTCGGGCTGGAACTCGAACACCAGGTCGTTGCCGATTTCGGCGACGTGCGGCTCGGTGTGCAGGGAGAGATGTTTCGTGGCCACGGGGGCGTCTCCACGGGGTGACGTGATGAATGCCCGGCCCACAACCAGCAGCACGGTGGAGGGTACCCGGTCCGTCGAAGTCGATCCGCGCAGCCATTCGCTCGAAGGCCGCGCCCGCTCGGGCTCGCCGGCCTCCAGGGCTGGACTGCGCGGCGGTCATTCCGCCTCGGCGATGCGTGATGTCGCGGACCCTACTGGTTGAACTGCGAAGACGCGTATCCGCCGCACGGCATCATGCGAAGATCACCCACCAGTTGATGAGCGGACCGTAGCACCCGCCCTGATCCCCTGCCTGTGGGTGGCGATGATCCTGCGCCGGAAAACGATGTTCCGGTGGCAGATGAAATCATGTACGGGAGTTCAGGTCTCGGCCAGTTGAAAGTGCCAGATGATCTCCACCGGAACCCCGGCGTTGGCCGCCACAGCAGCCTCGGGTACCAGGTCCATCAGGCACCATGGCCAGTCCTCCCACGGACCCAAGTCGATCGTGAGCTTCCGTGGCGGATCCTGTGCCCCGGTCCGTCCCCCGGCTCGCTCCTCGGGTTCCTCACAGCGCCGGACTTGTAGCCCCACCGTAAGCGCGGCACGTAGATAGTCCCCGACCGGATGACGATAGGTCTCCACCTGCCCCGGCCTCCCGTCCGCCAAGCGCACCGAGGGAATCGAACCCCGCGCCACGCATTCCGGGTGGATGTCCGAGGTCACGAGGTGCCCGCCCGGACGCAAAACCCTGGCGAACTCCGCCATCACCGGCCTCAGGTCGGCGACGTGCGTCAGGGCAAGAGAACAGACCACCAAGTCCATGGCATCATCGGCCACGGGCAGCCGGCGCAGGTCGCCAAGGAGGAACTCGCCTGCTGGTACCCGCTCACGTGCCCGCGCCAGCATGTCCGCCGAGCTGTCGACGCCGACTGTCCGGTGACCGCGCTCGGCCAGCAGGGCCGTCATCCGACCGGTGCCGCAGGCGGCGTCCAAGGCGACACCAGTCGGCATTCCATCGAGGATTTCCCCGACCACCGGCTCGTCGAAGTCGAACGCCGAGTTGGGGCCGTCATAGGTCCTCGACCAGATCTGGTATCCATCGACGGTGCCCACCGGGGCAACGTCCACAGCGGCATCCGCCAGCGTCTCGTCGTCAAGCAGCCTCCGGATCTCGCCGATACGCGCATCGACGAACTCGCGATCGTGCTCCCCGGTGAACGATCGCAGCAGGGCAGTGCCTTCAAGGCCCACCAAGTAGGCGAGCGGATTCTGGTGCTTCACGGCGCGACGCTAGCGACGCTCGTGGCGCCAGCGCCACCGATTTGCCCGTCGCTCCTGGCAATGTACCTCTCGGTCACTGGTGATCTTCGCATGATGCCGTGCGGCGGATACGCGTCTTCGCAGTTCAACCGCGCCCCAACTCAACCCGGTCGAGGGCATCTGGTCACTGCTCCGCCACCGCTGCCAGGTCAACATCAACTTCGGGGCTTACGAGAAGTCCAATACCGCAGCGACCTCACCGACGGATGCCTCACCGGCACCGGCCTCACCACGACGACATCACGGACACAACCTCAGTAATGGGTCATCGGGCTCACAGTGGTGGAGGTTCGGCGACTCCTGGCAGCTTGTCGTGCCAGGCCCCCGCACCTGAGCGGACACCGCGGTCGCCACCACGCGCTCAACTGGTCGAACTCGCGCCGACGATGCCAAGCCGTCGCCGCCACTGTCACTACCTGCGGCGTTGTCGCACGATCGAGGGGCGGTCCCCGTGAGACCGCCCCCACACGATCGAAGTCCCGCTATAATCCCGCCACCCGGCGAAAACACCAGGTCAGGCACCGAAATCCTGCTGAAGTACTTGGCGCAGCCGCCGTCGGCCGGCGGGCGCTGGGTTCTCCGGGGGTGCCCGGCGCCGTGCAGCGAGGAGAGTGTGATGAGCACACCGTCCCGGGGTCAGGATCTCTACGGCAACCCCGCGGCCCCGAGCGGCCCTTACGTTCCCCCGTCCGCGGGCCACGGCCCCGCGGGGTACGGCCCGTCCGGGTACGGCGCGCCCGCCGGGGACCATCCCGCGTACGGCAGCTCGCCCTACGCGCCGGGTGGGTACGGCGGCGCCCCGCAGGCGGGCGCGGCGCCCGGCCCCCAGGACGCGGCCCAGGCACCGTCGGGCGCAGGCTGGGTGCCCTCCGGGGTCACGCCGCAGCCGCCGAAGGGGCCCCGACCGGGCTTGGGCGAGCGGCAGTTCACGGCCGCCCCGCAGCGCTCGCGGACCGCTCTGGCACTGCAGTACGTGCTGCAGTACCTCTACATCCCCGTGTGGGCCCTGCTCGCCTTCGCCCTGCTGGCCGTGGTGATCGCCATCGACATCCTCGGCGACGGCAACGTCGGCCTGCCCGGCGCGATGTTCGCCTTCAAGACGACCGCCATCTCCTGGCGCCGGCTGCGAGTGGAGTGGACCGGGCGCACGGACCTGTGGGCGCCCTTCACCGACGACCGCTTCGCCGCCCTCTTCCCCAAAGCGGAGAAGAACAGCGGCTGGGAGGCGGCCAAGCTGCCGCCCAGCGGAGTCCGGCGGGCCGAGTGCGCGCTCCCGGTGCGCCACTACCGCGGGCTGGACTCCGCGGCGGTCGAGCAACTGGCCGGCCGGCGCGGCTGGTCGGTGGACTGGCAGAAGACCCGGGACCCGCGCAGCGAGCTGCACCTCTACCGGCTCATTGCGCCGCCGCAGCACACGAGTGTGCCCGACCCGTACGGGCCCGCGCCCCGGCGGGGCGAGCCGTGGGGGCCGCTGCCGCGGCGGTTCGCGACGCCGCTGCTCACCCTCGTCTTCATGCCGCGGCTGCGCGCACTCGAACTGCGCGACAGCGCCGACGCCTACCTCGCCCACCTGAGGACCCGGCTGCCGCGCTTCTTCGCCGCCGAGACCAAGCGGGACCCGCGCCGGGGCTACCTGGCCGAGGAGGGCCGCATCCTGCGCCGGGTCAGCGTGCCGTCCTGGCACTTCCGGGGCGCCGGAGCGCACGCCGTGCTCGCCGTCGCCGCCGAGCACGGCTGGCACCTGGACCACTCGTTCCCTGCGGAGCCGGACGGCCCGGTCCGCCTCTGCCGCCCCGACTTGGCCACCCCGCCGGCCTGAGCGGCTGCTGCCGGTGTGGCGGTGATCGACGCGCCGACGACCGCGGTCCGCGCCACGGCGAAGGCGGCGGTGACCGCACGCCGGGACAGGGTCTGTCAGGAGCCACCTCCCAGGGCTGTGTCCGGCCGCTCGAACCAGTGGTCCAGATGGATGGCGGCGCCTTCGCCGAGGTTGGCGCGCAATCCGCCGGTGCCGCGCAGGCCGGTGAGTTCGCCGGTGCCGGAGCCGGGGACGACGAACCACTCGCCGTTGACGACGCCCCCGGCCACGGTGCCGGAGTCCTGGAGGAGGAAGGTTCCCTCGCGGCCGGCCAGTCGCCCGGTCACCCGCTCGACCCCGACGAAACTCGCGGTGCCATCCGGGTGCGCGGCCTGGAGGAACTCGGCGACGCCGTCGCCCTCGATGTCGCCGCTGAAGGTCTCCTCGACGTGGATCCGGAACAAGGCGGGCCCGTCGTCAGGCTGTTCGTACGGAAGGGGCTGGTAGCTGCGGACGGTGATCGTGCCGTCCGCGCGTTCGGTCTCGGTCATGTGAGGTCCTGTCGGGTGAGGTCAAGGAGCGCTACGGCCGAGGGCCTGGACGACGAGCTGGGCGACGGCCGTACCGGAGTACTGCTGCTGCCCGGTAACGAGCAGCCCGTCACGTACGGCGTGCGGACGGAACCGTCCGGCGACGGTGAAGTTGGTGTCCGGCAGGCGGCGCGCCTCGTCCTCGATGCGGAAGGGCTGGATGGTCCGGCCGACATAGGCGTCGGCGTAGTCCTCCTCGGAGTTGGCGAAGCCCGTCCAGGTCTTGCCGGTCACCAGCAGCGTGCCGTCGGCCAGGCGGGTCTTGAGGAGGGCGGCCGTGCCGTGGCAGAGCACCGCGGTGATCCTGCCTGTCTCGTGGAAGGAGGCGATGAGCGAGTGGACCCGCTCGTCGACGGCGAACGTGTACATCGGTGCCTGGCCGCCGATGACCAGCAGGGCGTCGTAGCCGGAGGTGTCGGTGTCTGCCAGGGAGGGGTCTTGTCGAGCAGTGCGCTGTGCTCGGGAGAGGTGGCGAAGCCCAGGGACAGGAGGTCGTCGGCGGAGTAGCGGGACTCGTCCCGCGGGTCGCTCCAGGAGTCGGCCCGCAACGGGCCGCCCTCCGGGCTGACGATGTCGACCTCGTAGCCGGCCTGGGTGAACTCCCAGTACGGATGTGTCAGTTCCGACCACCGGAAGCCGATCGGCCAGCCGGTCCGGCCGGAGACCGCCGGGTTGGAGGCCAGGAGCAAGATCCTCCTGCCGGGGGCGCCGGTGTCGGTCCCGTGGGTGTCGATGCCGGTGGACATGGTGCGTTCACTGCTCCGTGAAGCCGTAGGTGGCCCAGTTGGCCAGGACGCGGTCGCGAACCTCGGCGGGCCAGCCGTTCTCGAAGCTGCCCTTCACCGGGCGTTTGCCGCCGGGGTAGAGGTCGGCGAGCAGGCAGTTGTAGATGACCTTGCCGGCCATGAAACTGCGGGCCTCCTCGGGCGTCAGGTAGACGGCGAGCTGGTCGCTGACCGCGGGCGGGTAGTGGAACTCGCCGCGGTCGACGTCGGGGTGGGAACGCGTCGCGAAAGCCCACACGAGTTCGGAGAGATCGGTGATGTCGACGTCGTCCTCGACCAGCAGGATCTTGGGCGCGTTGACCGAGGGCTTGCCGTGGAAGATCACGGCGGCGATGCGGTCGACGAGTTCGTGCGAGCCCAGCCCGGTCGTCCGGTGCCAGTCGCTGCGGACGGCCAGGCTCAGCCAGTGCACCGCGGCCTCGAAGTTGTACCAGGCCGAGGAGATCGGCAGCCCCGCCTCGCGCAGCAGGTGGAGGATCTCGGCGGCCGAGGTCGTACCGATGATGGTGTGGTCCTCCTCGACCGGTGGTCCCGCGGCGACCACGGGCTGGATCGCCCCGTCGCGGTAGGTGACCGCCGACACGTGGAAGACGGCCTTGGGGGAGGCTTCGGTGGCGTTGTAGCCGGGGAACTCGTTGAACGGCCCCTCCATCACGGTCTCGTCGAGGGAGATGTGCCCCTCGATGACGATTTCCGCGGTGGCCGGGACGAGCAGGTCCACTGTTTCGGCCCTGACCAGCTCGATCCCCTCGCCGAACAGTGCTCCCAGGTAGTGGCTCTCGTCGGCGCCCTCCGGCAGCGGCATCCCGCCGACCCAGGGCAGGGCCGGTTCGACGCCGATGGCGAGCGCGATCGGCATGGGTCGGCCGAGCGCGGTCCACTGGGAGCGGATGACGCCGAGGTGCTGCGGGGCGGGGATGAGGCAGGCGAGGGTGTTCCGGTCGTGGATCATCATGCGGTTGATCGACCAGTTGGTCCACGACCCGTCCGGGGTTTTGACGATGTTCATACCGTAGGTCTGGATGTAGCGGCCACCGTCGCCGGCGTGGATCAGCGGCGTGGGGAACGCCAGCAGGTCGACGTCGTCGCCCAGCATGACGTTCTCCTTGCAGGGGGCCTGTTCCCGGGCGACCTCCACCGGCGGTATGCCCGGCCTGGCGCGGGCCGCCGCGAGGTGCTCCACGATCTGCTGACCGGTGGCGTCAGCGTCCAGCCCCACGGCGAGGGCGATCCGTGCGAAGCGGTGCCGGGAGGAGCTGAGCGCTCCGGGAGCTCCGAACAGGCGGAATCCCGTGCCGGTGTAGCCGGTGAGGCTGGTGAACAGCGGGGCCGGCGCCTGCAGGTCGTAGCAGCGGCGGATGATCGCGCCGGCCTCCAGATTCCAGTCCACCTCGGCGTCGATCCGTTGGACGTCGCCGAGTTTTTCCAGTTCGTCGATGAATGCGCGCAGGCTGCGTAGGTGCTTCAACGGGGTTCCTCTCGAAGAGCGGGGAGGTGAAAATGCGGTACGAAGGGGGGATGCGCGCGGGTACGAAGGTCCGCGCGGAATCGGGGCCGCTGGGGACTACTCGCCCCAGCGCGGCAGTTCCGGGACGTCGATACCCAGCAGGTCCAGGGCCCGGCCGACGGTGTGGTCGACGATGTCGGCCACGCTCCGGGGGCGCAGGTAGAAGGCGGGCACCGGGGGCATCACGACGGCGCCGGACTCGGTGGCGGCCTGCATGGCACGCAGGTGGCCGAGGGTCAGCGGTGTCTCGCGGACCAGCAGCACCAGGCGCCGTCGCTCCTTGAGCGTCACGTCGGCAGCCCGCGTGAGCAGGTTGTCGTTGCCGGCGTACGCGATCGCCGAGAGGGTCCGCATCGAGCAGGGGGCGACGAGCATCCCGGCGGTACGGAACGAGCCGGAGGCGATCGCCGCCCCGACATCGGACGGCCGGTACGTCACGTCGGCCATCGCGGCCAGGTCGCGGGCGTCCAGATCCGTCTCGTACGCCCGGGTCTGCTGCCCCGCGGGCGTCACCACGAGATGCGTCTCCACCCCCGCCTTGCGGGCCAGTTCCAGCGCCCGTACGGCGTAGGCGATCCCGGTGGCGCCGCTGATGCCGACCACCAGCCGGCGGGGAGGGTGAGCAGCGGTTTCCACGTCTTCCATGCGAGTCCCCGTTCCGATCGCCCGTGGCGATCTGCCTCGAAGGGTTTCAACCAGGCACAGATGGATCAATCGCCGTCTGCTGTATGATCATCAAGTGGCAGTTGTCGAACCCGGCGAGCTCGAGACGTTCCTGGTGCTCGCCGAGGAGCTGCACTTCGGGCGGACCGCCCAGCGCCGCCAGGTGTCCCCGCAGCGCGTCAGCCAGCTGATTCAGGCACTGGAACGGCGCATCGGTGACGCGCTGTTCGAGCGCACCAGCCGGCATGTGGCCCTCACCGATCTCGGCCGCCAGTTCCGGGACCGCCTCCAGCCCCACTTCCAGGGCATCCAGGACGCCCTGGCCTGCGCCACCGCGACCGCGCACGGCGTCACCTGCCATCTTCGGATCGGGGTCTTCAGCACGCTGTGGGCGAAGGTGATCGTCGAGGTCGCGGACGTGCTGCGGGCCCGCCGGTCTCCGATCGAGCTGCTCGTCCACGAGATATCGGCCGGTGACGCCTTCGAGCCCTTGCTCCGCGGCGAAGTCGACGTGATGAACGCGAGCCTGCCGGCCCAGGAGCAGGGGATCACCGCCGGCCCGGTGCTGCTGGAGGAGCCGCGCGTACTGGCGATCTCCACCCGGCACCCGCTGGCCCGGCAGGACGGCGTCAGCCTGGAGGACCTGGCGCGGACCCCGTTGCTGGTCGCCCCTTACATGTCCGCGTACTGGAACGAGGACCGCTCGCCGTCCCTCACCCCGAAGGGGCGGCCGATCCCGCGCGGCCCGCACATCTCCTCGGTGTCCGAGGGGCTGGCGCTCATCGCCGCGGGCAAGGGCGGATTCTGCTTCGGCGCCCACATGGCCCGGTACAACCAGTTCCCCGGCGTCGCCTTCCTGCCCGTCCGTGACGCCCTGCCCGTGCGGTGGGCCCTCGTCCGCCTCTCCGGCGCCCGCGTCCCGCTCCTCCGCGACTTCACCGACGCCGTCCGCACGGTGCTGGCCGACGGCGGCTGCGCCTAGCCTAGGGCGTGTCTGATAAATGATCATCTGGCGTGCTCGCGGGGAGACGGTGTCGGCTGCCCAGACCCAGGGGATCGCTTGCTGCGGCCGGGCCAGTGCCCTCCAGGTTTGGTCGGGTTTCCGCTGCTGGCAGGATGGCCGAATGGACGACGACACCGCCCCCGCCCGGACCGACGAGGTCAGCCCTCGTGCGGCCTGTCCGTCGTCGTTGAGCGAGGCGCTGAAGCGCCTCGCCGCGGTCGCGCGCCACGACACCGCAGAGTTCGATCAGGCGCTGTTTGGCCTGGCACTGCTGTGCGCGGAGGCACCTGTTGAGGCCATGGAACTACTTGTCGCAGCTACGGCGGCACAGGATCCGATGCTCAGGCGCGCAGGGATCGAGGGTCTCGCCATCTTCGGCCCCGACGCCGTGGCGCACGCGCCGATCATCGCCAGCGGGCTCTCCGACCAGGATCCGGATGTGCGGGAGGCAGCGCAGGTTTCTCTCGAAGCTGTACTCAGGCGGAATGAGCCCGACGAAGGACTCCGCGTTGCCGTTCGCCGAGCGGCCGAGCAACGGCAGCCAGGAGACGCTCAGTGACCATCGGGCTGGTTCGCGAAGCCAGAGGATCAGGGAGGCCAGGACGACTCCGGCGCGGTAGCGGTCGGCCGGCTTGTCAAAGCGGGTGGCGATCGCGCGGAACTGCTTGAGGCGAGCGAAGCATCGTTCGACCATGTTGCGGGCGCGGTATGTCTCCTTGTGGACGGTGGGTGGTCGGCCGCCAAGGGCTCCACGTCGTCGGCGGTTGGCCTCTTGGTCGCGGCGCTCGGGGATGGTTGCGGCGATACCCCGGCGTCGGAGCAGGTGGCGGATCGCCTTGCTGGAGTAGGCCTTGTCGCCCCTCACTCGGTCCGGTGTCGTGCGCGGACGGCCGGCGCCGGGGCGCGGGATCCGGATGGCGTCAAGGACCTGGCCGAACGTAGCGGCGTCGTTGGCGTTGCCCGGGGTGAGCACGATCGAAAGGGGCAGGCCGCGGCCGTCGACGGCCAGGTGGACTTTGGTGGTCAGCCCTGCGCGTGCCGATAAATCATCCGCCCAGGTCACGGCCTTGATCGCTGGTCTGCTGGTGACCTGCTTCCAGCCCTCGACGTCTGCGCCTGCGCACGGCATCGAGGCATCATGATCTGTCGTGCTCCTGCGCCTGGCCTGTCCCGCCGCGACCAACGCCTTCGCCTTCCTTCATCTGCTACCGGTGTGCGATCGCGACAAGGACATCGAGATCCTCGCCCTCCGGCACCAACTGCTGGTTCTCCAAGTCAGGTCGGCAAGCCCACCTTCACCGACACCGACCGGGTGATCCTCTCCGGCCTGCTCCATCACCTCCCGACGGACAAGCTGAGGAACTTCTTGCTGCTGGTACGTCCCGACACGATCATGCGATGGCACCGCGACCTACTCAAACGGCGCCACGCCGCGACCTGCGCACCCAAGCGGCGCGGACGACCACCCACCGTCCGCTCCATTCGCGCCCTCATCCTCCGTCTGGCTCGCGAGAACTCCTCATGGGGTATCGGCGCATCCACGGCGAGCTCGCCGCCCTGGTTATCAGCGTCGCCGCGTCCACCGTCTGGGAGATCCTCAAGGACCACGGCATCCCACCGGCTCCGGAACGCCAGAACACCACGTGGGCCGACTTCCTGCGCGGCCAGGCCAGCGCCCTGCTCGCCTGCGACTTCTCCGAGACCCGCACCCTCACCGGGGCGCGACTCTACGTCTTCGCCGGCATCGAGCACTCCACCCGACGCATCCGGATCCTGGGCGCCACCGCACACCCCACCGCACAATGGGTCGTACAGCTCGGGCGCAACCTCCTCAAGGACCTCGAAGAGGCAGGTAGCAAGGCCAGCTTCCTGATCCGCGACCGCGACTCCAAATTCACGACCGCCTTCGCCGCGCTACTGACGGACGCCGGACTGAAGGTCGTCACCACCGGCGTCCGGATGCCGCGTATGAACTCCGTCATGGAGCGCTGGATACAAACCCGTCGGCACGAACTCCTCGACAGAACCCTGATCTGGAACCAGAGCCACCTCCTCCACGCACTCAGGAAGTTCTAGACCTTCTACAACGGGCACAGACCCCACCGGGCACTGGACCAAGCCGCTCCACTCCGACCACTCCCCCATCCACTCAACGAACCAGCACAGATCAGACGTCTCGAAGTCCATCGACGAGACCGACTCGGCGGGACACTCCACCAGTACCACCAGGCCGGACGATTTACCGGCACCCGCAGTGCCGGCCCTTCTTCTTGTCGGTGGCGATGACGGGCCTGGCGGCGATGTCGCGCAGGCTCCTCTCCTGCTCGCGCAGGTGGACACCTATGAAACACGCTCACATCAGCCCGTTGGACAGCGGGCGGGCGTCAGCCTTCCGGGTGTCCGTCGTAGACGCGGATTTTGTACTCGGTGGTCTCCAGCGCCAGGCCGAGCTCACGGATCTGCCGCGTGATTCGGTCTTGCTGGTCGAGCATGATGCGGCGGCGTTCCGGGATGGTGCTCGGGCCCTGCTCGACGAGCAGGATGTAGCGCTTGAGGTCGGTCATGGTCATGCCGGACAGGCGCATCCGGGTGAGGAAGACGAGGCGGCGCAGGTCGAACGCCGAGTATTCGCGGTACCCGGAGGCGTTGCGAGCGGGCCGCACGAGTCCCTCCTGCTCGTAGTACCGGAGGGTGTGCGTCGACAGGCCGACAAGCCGGGCGGCCTCGGCGACACTCTTGGGCATCGCCGAGGCCTCGATCGTGGCATCGTCGAGCAGCTCGTGCAGCGCATCGATCGCCGACGAGGATGGCCCGTCGCTGGCAGCGAGGATGCGTTCGATCAGCGCTTCAGTAGCCATGGCCCACAGCGTACGGCGATCAGAACGCGCGCACCGCGGGCGGCATGCCTGGGAAGTCTGCCGACTCGCTCACAGACGCCCATTTCTCGACGTCGTCGAGCGCACCACGGTAGACGCGGGTGAGATTGCGAACCGCCTCGGCACCGAGCGGGAGCCGGAGCGGCGCGTCGGGGGTGTCGAGCATGTCGCGGATCACCCGGGCGGCGCGTGCCGGGTCGCCCTCCTGGATGCCGTCGGCCTCGGCTATGTTCGCGCGCACGGCACCGATGGCCTCGTCGTAGATCGAGCTCTGCTGCGCTGTGTTGAGCACGTCGGCGGCGTTGAACGCGGTGCGGAAGCGGCTGGGCTCGACGATGAGGACGCGGATGCCGAACGGTGCGACCTCGCCCGCGAGCGCCTCCGACCAGCCCTCGAGCGCGAACTTGCCGGCTGAGTAGCTGCCGACGGCGGGGAACGACATCCGCCCGCCCTGGCTGCTCATCTGCACGATCGCACCCGAGCGACGCTCCCGCAGGTGGGGCAGCACGGCACGCACATAGGCGGCCGGGCCGAACAGGTGCTGCTCGAGCATGGCCCGCAGCGCGGCATCCGTGATCTCTTCGGCGGCGCCGACCTGTCCGGCACCGGCATTGTTGACGAGCACGTCGACGCGCCCGAACACCTCCAGCGCCCGCTGCACGACCGCGGCCGCTCCCGCCGTGACGCGCACATCGTGCTCGATGGCGAGGAGCCGATCCCCGTACCGCGCCTTGAGCCCGTCGAACCGGTCGGCCCGTCGCGCGGTCCCGATCACATGCTCGCCGGCCGCGAGTGCCGCCTCGGCGAGCGCCAGGCCGAGGCCCGAACTCGCGCCCGTGATGATCCATGTCTTCGTCTCGTTCGTCGTGGTCATGGCCCCGACGCTAAAGCTTCGAGCGCGCTTGAAAGCAACCCGCGCTCAGACTCGGGAGGCGACGGGCGGTCCGGCCCGCCTGCGGTAGAAGCCAGTCCTTCTACCAGGTCACCACGCCCAGGCGGGTCGCTTCGCCGATACCCGCGCTCGCTGTACACCACCGCCCTCCGCGACTCTCACAAATGAGTAGTTCTGAGAGCGTGTCTGAGATCTGCCGTATCGGCCGTCCGGGTGGCTCGTTGGGTGGTGTGTGAGTGCTGGCAGGGGCGGCTATCCGTCTGATCTGACCGATGAGCAGTGGGCGTTGATCGAGCCGCTGCTTCCTGCGCCGAGGACGGGCCGGAAGGGCGGGCGGCGGGAGAAGCATCCGCGTCGGCGGATCGTGGACGCGATCTTGTACCTGGCGCGGACCGGGTGCCAGTGGCGGTACCTGCCCAAGGACTTTCCGCCCTGGCCGACGGTGTACTGGTATCACCTGGTGGCACGACGACGGCACGGTGGAGAAGGTCCACGACGCCCTGCGGGGCAAGGTCCGCCAGGCCGACGGCCGCAACCCGGAACCGTCCGCCGGCCTGATCGACTCGCAGTCCGTCCGCGCGGCCGACACTGTGCCGAAGGCCACCAGCGGGTTCGACGCGGGCAAGAAGACCAAGGGCCGCAAGCGGTTCATCGTTACCGACACCCTCGGCCTGCTCCTGGCCGTGCACGTCGTCGCGGCCAGTGTCCAGGACCGCGACGGCGGGAGGCGGCCACTGTTGTGGACCCGCTTGGACCATCCCACCGTACTGAAGGTCTGGGCGGACCAGGGCTTCGCCGGCCGCCTCGTCCAGTGGGCCGCCGACACCCTGCGCCGCGAGGTGGACATCGTCCGCAAACAGCCCGGACAACGCGGCTTCCATGTCCAGCCCAAGCGGTGGGCGGTCGAGCGCACCTTCGCCTGGATCACCATGCGCCGCCGCCTCGCCAGCGACTACGAACGAGACCCGGCACACTCCGAGACCATGATCCGCTGGGCCATGACCGACGTGATACTCCGCCGGCTCACCCGCGGAGGACCCGCCGCCCGACCCGGCCCCAAACCGCTACGACGGACTCTCTGAGCCGATCTCAAACGCGCTCTGAGAGGCGGCCGTCGAAGGTGATGTCGAAGGCGTTCAGCGCGGTCTTCCAGCGCATGGTCCAGCGGGCCTGGCCCTTGCCGGTGGGGTCGAGCGACATGACGGCCATGTAGACGCACTTCAGGGCGGCCTGCTCGTTGGGGAAGCGGCCACGCGCCTTGACCGCCCGGCGGATCCTGGCGTTCACGGACTCGATCGCGTTCGTGGTGCAGATGATGCGGCGGATCTCGGTGTCGAAGCGGAGGAAGGGGGTGAACTCCTCCCACGCGTTCTCCCAGAGCCGGACGATCGCCGGGTACTTCCTGCCCCAGGTATCGGCGAACTCGGCGAACCGTTCCGGTGCGGCCTCTTCGGTTGCGGCGGTGCAGACAGGCTTCAGCACACGGGCGATTTTGTCCCAGTCCTGGCGGGCGGCATAGCGGAAGGAGTTCCGCAGCAGGTGGACCACGCAGGTCTGGACGATCGTTTGTGGCCACACTGCTTCAACCGCATCGGGCAGACCCTTCAGACCGTCGCAGACCAGCATGAGGATATCGCCCACGCCACGGTTCTTGATCTCGGTGAGGATGTGGAGCCAGTGCTTGGCGCCCTCGCCGCCGTCGCCGGCCCACAGGCCGAGGATCTCGCGACGGCCGTCGGTGGTGACGGCCAGGGCCACATGGATCGGCCGGTTGGCGACCGCGCCATCGCGGATCTTCACGTGGATCGCGTCGCTGGCAGCCGGGTAGGGCACGATGGCCATATGGCCAAGCCACCGGAGTCGACCAAGACCTCGTTGCGTCAGCGGCTGGCTGCCAGGGCACGCGAGCGCTGGCCCCAGCTCGGGGGCATCACCGTGCGCTACCACGGCGAGTTCGCCTACGTCGCCGGGCAGTTCCCCGGCGGCACCTCCCTGCCCCTGATGCGCCTGCGCTACACCGGATCGGCTATCACCTGGGGCTTTGCCATCTACCGCGCCAGCCACGACGACTACGAGAAATCGATCCTGCCCAGCGGCAACCCGGCCGGAAGCCCCCAAGAAGCCCTCGACTGCGCCTGCGGCCTCTACCTCGGCGACACCACAGCCTGGATCGACCCGCCATCCCCGACGAATTAACAGGCGCGACCACTAGTGCCGCATCAGGCAACGTTCGCCCTGTTGTGACGAGCCGTCCGGATGGTAATTCGGGCGGCTCGTTGTGCGGCATGCTGTGCGGGTGGCTGAGCGTGTACGGGTCCGCGAGATCGATGACGACGAGGGGCAGCGACTGCTGCGGATCGTCCGACGCGGTACCGGATCGGTGGTGACCTGGCGGCGGGCCCAGATGGTGCTGTTATCAGCCCAGGGAATGGACGTTGCCAAGATCGCCGAGGTGACGTTCACCAGCCCCGACCGGGTCCGAGACGTGATCCACAACTTCAACGCCGACGGCTTCGCCTCGCTCTACCCGAAGTACAAGGGCGGCCGGCCCAGGACCTTCACCCTGCCCGAGCGGCGGGAGATCAAGAAAATCGCCAAGTCCAGGCCGGTCGAGCACGGCCTGCCGTTCTCCACCTGGAGCCTGGTCAAGCTGGCCGACTTCCTGGTCGCCGAGGGGGTGGTCGACGACATCAGCCACGAGGGCCTGCGCATCCTGCTCCGCGAGGAAGGCGTCACCTTTCAACGCCTGAAGACCTGGAAGACCTCGAAGGATCCGGACTACGCCGTCAAGAAAGCCCGCGTCGAGCACCTCTACGCCATCGCCGACGGCGAAGTCCTGCCCGAGCCCGGCGAACCCGATGTCGTGTTCTGCCTCGACGAGTTCGGGCCGCTCAACCTCCAGCCCCATCCTGGCCGTCAGTGGGCCGAACGCAGCGGCAAGCACAAGGACCCCGACGGCGTCGCCGCGCGACCTACAGCCGCCCCCACGGCGTCCGGCACCTGTTCGCCGCCTACGACCTGGGCAAAGACCAGCTCTACGGTCACATCAAGAAGACCAAGAACCGCTCCAAGTTCCTGGAATTCTGCCGCTACCTGCGCTCCCTCCACCCGGCCGGCACACGCATCGCGATCATCTGCGACAACTACTCCCCGCACCTGACCACCAAACGCTGCCAGCGGGTCGGGACCTGGGCTGCGGCGAACAACGTGGAGATCGCTTACACCCCGACCAACAGTTCCTGGCTCAACCGGATCGAGGCCCAGTTCACCGCCCTTCGCTATTTCGCCCTCGACGGCACCGACCACCCCAGCCACAAGGCCCAGGGCAGCATGATCCGCCGCTACATCATCTGGCGGAACAAGAACGCCGCCGACAAGCACCTCAAAGCCCTCGTGAGCAGGGCGAACGCCGCCTAACCCGATACGGAAGGCGGCATCACCACAGGTGCAGGAAGCTCCGCACGTCGTCATAGCCGTCGACAGCGCGGCCGTCTACGTCCGTCGGCTCCGCCTCAGCCCGCGCGGCCAGCGACTCCGCCAGGGCCAGGGCTTCATCGCTGAGACGGCCGAAGCGTCGAGCGGTGTGTCCCAGGCACAGGCCGGCCAGTCCCAGCAGCGGACTCCCCGGCACTGCCTGCGTCCCGACCTGCACGCACCAGAACTCGACGAAGTTCGCGTCGTCGTCGTTCAACGCGGTGCCGACCAGAACTCCCGCCGCCTCGCCCTCTGCGGAGCGGTCACGAAGAGCCCGCTCCAACGTCTCAACCACCACCGCGTGAGGCAGCGCAGGAGGGTTTTCGAAGTTCAGATGAGAATGCACCCCGCGAGACTACGCGGGATGCATTCGAGAGGCGCCTGCAGCCGCCACCCCGCGAGACGGGGCGAAGGGTGTGTCCAGTTAACGGCTGATCTTGGTTGTTGGGGTTCAGTTGTTGGCCGGGGTGAGCCGGCCTTCGAAGGCGATCTGGAAGGCGTTCAGGGGTGC
>NZ_JOHY01000073.1 GCF_000721495.1 Streptomyces sp. NRRL F-5123 | reverse complement strand
CGCACCGTCCTGGTTCACCGCGGAACCCCGCACCACCGCCAGCACCCGGTGACCGTTGCGCCGCGCCTCCGACAACCGCTCCACGACGAGCACGCCGACACCCTCGGCCCACCCCGTACCGTCAGCGGCGTCCGAGAACGCCTTGCACCGCCCGTCCGGCGCCAACCCGCGCTGCCGCGAGAACTCCACGAACATGCCGGGAGTGGACAGCACCGTCACCCCGCCCGCCAGCGCGAGCGAGCACTCACCGTTCCGCAGCGCCTGGGCGGCCAGGTGCAGGGCGACGAGCGAGGACGAGCAGGCCGTGTCGACCGTCATCGCCGGGCCCTCAAGACCCAGCAGGTAGGAGATCCGGCCGGACGCCACGCTCGTGGTGTTGCCGGTGAGGCGGAAGCCCTCGGTGCCGTCGACCGGGAACTCCGACACCGCGTCCACACCCTCCGACACCGCGCGCCACAACCCGTCCGGCGACTCGATCCCGCCCGGCAGCCGGCACGCCATCCCCACGATCACCACCGGATCGTCACCCGTGCCCGTGCCCGGAACGGCGGTCGGAGGCGGGACGGCGGGCGTACCCGGGGTGTCCAGGGCGCCGACGATCCGGTCGTGCAGGTGGGCGGCGAGCGCCTGCGGGGTGGGGTGGTCGAAGAGCACGCTGGTGGGCAGGCGCAGCCCCGTGGCGGAGACGAGCCGGTTGCGCAGCTGCACCGAGAGCGTGGAGTCGAAGCCGAGGTCGCGGAAGGCGGTGCCGGGGTCCGCCGTGTGGTCGCCGACGATCTCGCCGACGTGCCCGGCCAGCCAGCGCTGGAGGAAGCCCTCGGGGGAGGTGCGGATCGTGTCGCGCAGGGCGAGCGTGGCGGAGCTGATGTGCTGCTCGGCGGCCGGCGCGGCGGGGAGTTCGTCGAGCCAGTACCGCTCCCGTTGGAAGGCGTAGGTCGGCAGGCTGACGAGGCGGGCGTCCCCGACGGCCTCGGCCCAGTCGACGGGCAGGCCGGAGACCCAGGCGGCGCCGAGCCCGGCGAGGAGGGCTTCGGGCTCGGGGACGTCCCGGTGCTGGAGGGCCACTGCGACCTCGGTCTCGGTGGGGTGGACCAGCGGGGTGAGGACGGAGTCCGGGGCGAGTTCGACGAACCGGGTGACGCCCAGCTCACGACACGCGGTGATCGCGTCGTGGAAGCGCACGGTGGCGCCCACGTGGGCGATCCAGTACGCCTCGCCCATGGGGGTGCCGGTGTGCCCGGTGACGGTGGAGACGATCGGGATGCGCGGTTCGGCGGCGGTGAGCCCGCTGATCTCGCGGGCGAGTTCGTCGAGCATCGGGACGGTGAGCGGCGAGTGGGCGGCGTTCTGCACCCGCAGCCGGGTGGTGCGGCGGCCGCGGGCGTGGAGCGCGGCGGCGATCCGGGTGACGGACGCCTCCCCGCCCGACAGGACGACGGACCGCGGCCCGTTGATGACACCGATGGACACGTCGTCGGCGTCCAGGAGTGCTTCGGCCGCCTCCTCCTCGGTTGCCTCGACGGCGATCATGGCGCCGCCGGGCGGCAGGGCCTCCATGAGCGCGCCGCGGGCCGCGGCGAGGGCGGCGGCGTCGGCGAGGGAGAGGGAGCCGGAGACGTGGGCGGCGACGATCTCGCCGAAGGAGTGGCCCACGAGCAGGTCGGGCCGGACGCCCCAGGAGGTGACCAGGCGGTACATGGCGACCTGGAAGGCGAACAGCGCGGGCTGCATGAGGCGCATGCCGTCGAGGGCGGCGGCCGCGGCCGCCGCGTCGCCGTCCCCGTCCCCGTCGCCGTCGCCGTCGCCGAGGAGCACCTCGCGCAGGCCGAGCGCGGGGTCGAAGTGGTCGAGCACCTCGTCCAGCGCCCGGGCGAAGACAGGGTGTGCCGCGTACAGTTCGCGCCCCATGCCGAGGCGGTGCGCGCCGCCGCCCGCGAAGAGGAAGGCGGTACGGCCGCTCGCGGCGGTGGCGCCGGTGACGGCCGCGGAGTGCAGGTCGTCGAGCCGGGCGGTGAGTTCGGCGCGGTCGGTGCCGATGACGACGGCGCGGTGTTCGAGGGCGGAGCGGGTCACGGCCAGTGAGCGGGCGATGTCGGCCGCGTCGTCGCCGTTGTCCCGAAGGTGGTCGAGCAGCCGCCCCGCCTGGGCGTCCAGGGCGCGGCCGGTGCGGGCGGACAGGACCCAGGGCAGGGGGCGGGGGGTGGCGGGCCGGGCGACCGGGCGGTCCGGGCGACCGGTGTAGGGGCCTTCGGTGAGCACCACGTGGCAGTTGGTGCCGCCGATGCCGAACGAGCTGACGCCTGCGACGAGCGGGGTGTCGGGCTGCGGCCATGCGTCGAGCGCGGTCTGCACGCGCAGGTTCAGCGCGTCCAGCGGGATCGCCGGGTGCGGGGTGCGGAAGTGCAGGGTGGGCGGCAGCTGCCGGTGCCGCACGCTGAGGGCCGCCTTGAGCAGCCCGGCGATGCCCGCGGCGGCCTCCAGGTGGCCGATGTTGGTCTTGACGGAACCGACGTGCAGCGGCGGGCGGTCGGCGGCGCGTCCGACGGCGGCGGACAGCGCGGCGGCCTCGACGGGGTCGCCGACCGGTGTGCCGGTGCCGTGCAGCTCCACGTACTGGACGGCGTCGGGGCTGACGCCCGCGTCGGCGTAGGCCCGCGCGAGCACGTCCCGCTGGCCTTCGGCGTCCGGGTCGGTGAGCCGTTCGCCGCCGCCGTCGTTGTTGACGGCGCTGCCCCGGATGACGCAGTAGAGGGGGTCCCCGTCGGCGACGGCCCGGGCGAGCGGCTTGAGCAGGACCATGCCGCCTCCCTCGCCGCGTACGAACCCGTCGGCGCTCTCGTCGAACACGGCGCTGCGTCCGCGTACGGACAGGGCGCCCAGCCCTGCGGTGGCCGTCATGCTCTCCGGCGAGAGGATCAGGCTGACGCCGCCCGCGAGGGCGAGGTCGCACTCGCCGCGGCGGATGCTCTCGCACGCCAGGTGGACGGCCACCAGCGAGGACGCCTGGGCCGCGTCGACGGCCAGGCTGGGGCCGCGCAGGCCGAGGGTCCAGGAGATGCGGTTGGCGACGACGGCGCGGTGCCGGCCCACGAAGTCGTCGAGGTCGCCGCCGCCGGGCCGGCCGGCGCGGGTGGCGAGGGTGGTGTAGTCGTCGGACGCGACGCCGACGAACATCCCGGTGCGTGAGCCGCGGAGCCGGTCCGCGGGCACACCGGCGTCCTCCGTCGCCTCCCAGGCGAGTTCCAGCGCGAGGCGCTGCTGGGGGTCCATGGCGACGGCCTCCTCGGGCCGCACGCCGAAGAAGGCGGCGTCGAAGGAGCCGACGTCGGTGAGGAAGCCGCCACGCCAGGACGCGGAGCCGGGTCCTCTGTCCTGTGGCCACGGGGAGACCGCGTCGGTTCCTTCGGACAGCAGACGCCACAGCTCGGCCGGGTTCGATGCCGACGGGACGCGGCAGGAGAGGCCGATCACAGCGATGGCGTTGTCGTGGGAGCCGTCGGTCACCTGGTCACCGGGCATGGATGGCTTCATAATCGGAGTATCGGCAGCGACCCCAAGATCGGCTTCCGCCAGAGGAACGGCCGGGGCCTAAGGCTTCGGTAGGGGTTTTTCGCGCCGGCGCTGGACCTTCGTCCAGGTTGTCCGGCCGCCGGGCCTGTGCTGCAATCAGCTGGGTCGGGGCCGCGGGTGCCGGCCGGGCGGGGACGGTCGGGCGTCCGCGCTCAGACGGCTCCGGCTCACGTGATCCCGGCTCTCACGTGATCTCCGGTCAGGTGGATCCCGGCTCACGTGATCTCCGGTCAGGTGGCGCCGCCTCACATGGTTCTGGCGGAGGCGATGAGCTGGGCCCGGGAGGCCATGTGCGCCTTCGCGAGCACGTTGGACACGTGGAACTTGACGGTCTTCTCGCTGAGTCCGAGCCGGCGGGCGATCTCCTTGTTCGCCATGCCGCGCCGTACGAGCTCCAGCACCTCGGACTCGCGCGAGGTCAGGGGCGCGTGGGTGGGGACGACGGTAAGGCGCCGCGGCAGTGAGGCGCGTACGTACCCGAGCAGCGGGCCGCTGAGTCCGGGGGATACGTATCCGGTGCCGTCGGCCGTTCTGCGGACGGCGGTGATCAGCTCTTCCTCGGGGTCGTCGGAGTGGACCAGGGCCTTGATCTCGGCCCGGGTGCAGCCGATCCAGCCGAGGGCCACGTCCGCGTCCGGCACGACGACCACCAGGTCGGCGTCGACGCGGACCATCTCGTCGGGGTCGGCGTACGACGCGGAGGGCGGATCGACCAGCACCACGACGTCGGGGCGGCAGAGGTCGACGACCGGGACCAGCTCGTCCAGACCGGGCGCCTCCCCGACCACGCACAGCGCGGGGTCCCGGCCTAAGGCCTCGCGCATACCGAGACGCCCGTAAGGATGCTGGTCGCACACGACAATTCGTATTCTCGGGTCATTACTCATCATCATCGCTCCCCTGCTGGGCGTGAAATGCACGCAGTGAGGACGCGCAGCGACACACCGTTTCCGGACCCGGACACGCACGGGTTCTCCCCGTGCGCCAGAGAGGCGGGGCACGCCGAAGAAGCACCGGAGGGCAACGAACCGTCCGGTGCACGCGGCAGAATTCACGGCGGACCGGGAACCTGGTCCGGCGGGCCGGTGCTATTCACCTCAATCCCGCCGAACGGTTCACGGGCAACGGCGCACTCGCCCCCGCACTATTGCGTCGTCAATTCGTCGGAGCAGCCTGCGGACTGACACTGATCGCGCCCACCGGGCACATGTGCGCCGCTCTTTCCACCGGAGCCCGGAGACTTTCCGGCGCTTCTTCCACCAGCAGTTCGACGAGTCCTTCCGCATCGTCCTGGTCGAACACCTCCGGGGCGTTCGCGACGCAGTTGCCGGACCCGCAGCAGAGTTCCCTGTCGACGGTGATCCGCATTACCACGTCACCGGGAGCTCGCCGACCCCGAAGGTGACGGCCATGTGGCGCTTGGGGACGTCCGCGAGGGTGGTCAGGGAGCGCAGGCCGGGGAAGCGGCGGGCGAGTTCCACCAGCGCGATGCGCAGTTCGGCGCGGGCCAGCGGCTGGCCGACGCACTGGTGCAGGCCGAAGCCGAACGCCATGTGGCGGTGCGCCTCCTGCCGCGCGGGGTCGAAGACCTCGGGGTCGGGGAAGGCCAGGGCGTCCCGGTTGGCCAGGGACAGCATGGCCACGACGCCCTCGCCCTCCCGGATGAGGTGGCCGTCGATCTCCACGTCCTCCATGGCGAGGCGGGGCAGGCCGGTCCTGACGACCGTGACGTAGCGGAGGAGTTCCTCGACCACGTTGGGGGCGAGGCCGGGGTCCTTGCGCAGGGCGTCCAGGGTCTCCGGGTGCTCCAGCAGGGCCAGGGAGGACAGCCCGATCATGTTGGCGGTGGTCTCGTGACCGGCCACGAGCAGCAGCTGCGCCATGCTCAGCAGCTCGTCCTCGCGCAGCTCGCCGGGGACGACGCGCTCGGCGACGAGTCTGCTCAGCAGGTCCTCGCCGGGCGAGGTGCGCTTGTACGTGATCAGCTCGCCGAGCAGCTGGCTCAGGGCGCCGAGCGCGGCCTGGACCTCGGCGGGACCGGAGTTGCGGTCCATGATCGCCCGGCTGTGCTCCTGGAAGAACTCGTGGTCGGAGTAGGGGACGCCCAGCAGGTGGCTGATCGTCATGGACGGCACGGGGAGCGCGAACTCGCTCATGAGGTCCGCCGGGGGACCGCCGGCGCGCATGCGCTCCAGCGTGTCGACCACGGTCTCCTCGATGAGCGGTTCGATCCGCCGGATGTTCTTGATCATGAACTCGGCGGTGAGCATGCGCCGCAGACGGCTGTGCGCCTCACCGTCCATGAAGATGAACAGCCCGGTGGCGTCCTCCTGCTGGGGCGGCAGCGGATTCAGCACCGGGAATCCCGGACGGTACTGGTCGGAGCTGAATCCCGGATGCCGCAGCAGTTGTTTGACCTGATCGTGCCGGGTCGCCAGCCAGGCCCATCCCCCGAAGGGGAGCCTGACCTTGCCCATCGGCCCGTCCAGCCGCGCCAGGTCGTCATCGCGAACGGGAATGAAAGGATTGCTTTCCGGGCCTATGAATGGGAAAGCGGGGAGATTTACGACATCAACGTCCGGAACCTTATGCGCCACAGTGGACCCCCGAACAACTTGCCGCCTATAAGGGGTCATCATCGTAACAGGCATCGCACAAAGGGCCGCCAAAGAGTGATCTGACTCACACTCAGCTCACGGTCAACGGAATGTTTTGTTCCGGCACTTGGGCGCCTTTTATGATGCGAACGCCCGAAATCTCTCGACGAACACCTCAAACCACGGCGGGAAGCGCGAAACTCACTCCGGTCAGTTCTTCGGACAACTGCCACAACCGGCCGGCGGCCGCCGGATCGGTGGCGCGCGGAGCCAGCTCCACCCGCTTGGGTGCGCCGCGCAGCTCGCCCATGCCGTCGGGCCCGTAGAGCTCGCCGCCGCGCGCCTGCGGGTCGGTGGCCGCGTAGAGCTGCGGCAGCGCGCCCTGCTCCGACGTCTGGGCGAGCGGCAGCAGCAGCCGGCCGAAGACGAACTTCACCCGGCCGACGGGGGCGCTCGTCTGCAGCCCGGTGGAGCTGTAGCCGGGGTGGGCGAGCACGCTGCGGACCCGGCTGCCGGCCGCGCTCAGCCTCCGGTGCAGCTCCCAGCCGAACAGGGCGTTGGCGAGCTTGGACTGGTTGTAGTACCCCATGGGCGCGTACTTGCGCTCACCGGTCAGGTCGTCGAAGAAGATCTGCCCCTGGCGGTGGTTGGCGGAGGTCACGGTGACCACGCGGGGGTCGTCGCTGCCGGCCATGAGCTCGAGCAGCAGGGCGGTGAGCGCGAAGTGCCCGAGGTGGTTGGCGGCGAACTGCACCTCGTGGCCGTCGGCGGTGAGCGTGCGGGGCGGCGCCATGAGGCCCGCGTTGTTGACGAGCACGTCGGGGTGCATGCCGTCGGCCTTCAGCCCGTCGGCGAACGCACGCACCGACGCCATGTCCGACAGGTCCAGCGGGCGCACCTCCAGGCGGGCCCGGGCCTGCTCGGACGTCAGCTGCGCGGCGGCCCGGCGGCCCTTCTCCTCGTCGCGGACGGCCAGGACCACCCGTGCGCCCTTGCGGGCGAGCGCCCTGGTGGTCGCCAGTCCGAGGCCGCTGTTGGCCCCTGTGACGACGAACACCCGTCCGTCCTGGTCCGGCATCTGGTCGGCTCGCCAGCGGCTCTCACGCGTCATGCGGCTCATCGTGCCCTCCGTGGCATTGAGTGTCAAGCGTGGCATCTGGAGGCGAAGCTGGCGCGGCGCCTACGATGGGGGGATGACTTCCCGACCCGCTGGGACCCTGGCCGAGCGCAAGCGCGCGCTCGTCGCGGACGCACTGACCCAGGCCGCGCTGAACCTGCTCGTGCGCGAGGGGTTCGAAGCGGTGACGGTGGACGAGATCACCGCGGCGGCGGGCGTGTCCAAGCGGACGTTCTTCCGCTACTTCTCCTCGAAGGAGGACGTGGTCGTCCAGTTCCTGACGGAGATGGGCGCGGGCATGCGCGACGAGCTGGCCGCCCGGCCGCCGCTGGAGCCGCCGTCCGTCGCCCTGCGGCACGCCGTGCAGTCCTCCGTCGACGCCTGCGCGGGGCACGCCGACCGGGCGCTGAGCGTGGTGCGGCTGATCCTGCGCACCCCGCCGCTGCTCGCGCGCTTCCTGGAGCGCCAGGCGCAGTGGCGCGGCGAGCTCGCGGCGGAGCTGGCCCGCCGCCTCGGCATGGACCCCGCGGTGGAGCTGTATCCGGAGCTGGCCGCCGGGATGGCGCTGGCCGCCTTCGACACCATCCTCCAGCGGTGGAGCGACGACGGCACCGTGGACCCGGCGGAGCTGACCGGCCGGGCCTTCGCCGTCATCGCCCCCGCGCTGGACTCCGTCGTGACCCCTGCCGCGGCCACCGGTTCCTGAACGGCTCGCTCCCCGCCCGGGAGCGAGCCCGGGCGGGGAGCCCCCTTTGCCGCGGGCGCGCAGCGTGCCAGCATGGGGGGTGGTCCGGGGACACCGTCAGGGTGCCTCGAGATGACGTGAAGGAGCCGTCGAGAATGACGTCACTTTCTGCTGCCCGGGAACAGGGCAAGGGGCTCGACAATCCCAAGGCGCTGTACGGCGGGAGCCGTAACCGCCGGGTCTCGGTGCGCGATCTGGCGCTCGCCAAGGAGCGCGGGGAGCGGTGGCCGATGCTCACCGCGTACGACGCGATGACCGCGTCGGTCTTCGACGAGGCCGGGATCCCGGTGCTGCTCGTCGGGGATTCGATGGGGAACTGCCACCTCGGCTACGAGAGCACCGTGCCGGTCACGCTGGACGAGATGACGATGCTGGCCGCGGCCGTCGTACGCGGTACGAGCCGCGCGCTGGTCGTCGGGGACCTGACGTTCGGGTCCTACCAGGAAGGGCCCGTGCAGGCGCTGCGGAGCGCGACGCGGCTGGTCAAGGAGGCCGGGGTCGGGGCGGTCAAACTGGAGGGCGGGGAGCGCTCGCTCGCGGCCACCGCGCTGATCGTGGAGTCCGGCATCCCGGTCATGGCGCATCTGGGCCTGACGCCGCAGTCGGTCAACACGCTGGGGCACCGGGTGCAGGGCCGCAGCGAGGAGGCGGCGCAGCAGCTCGTCCGGGACGCGAAGGCCGCGCAGGACGCGGGCGCCTTCGCCGTCGTGCTGGAGCTGGTGCCGGCCGAGGTCGCCGCGGAGGTCACCCGCTCGCTGCACATCCCCGTCGTCGGCATCGGCGCCGGGCCGGACACGGACGCGCAGGTGCTGGTGTGGACGGACATGGCCGGCCTCACCGGCGGCAAGGTGCCGCGCTTCACCAAGCAGTACCTGGACCTGCGGCGCTCCCTGGGCGACGCGGCCAGGGCGTACGCCGAGGAGGTCGTCGGCGGGGCCTTCCCCGCCGAGGAGCACACGTTCCACTGATCCGCGCGCGGCGTCCGGAAAAGCCCGCGGCGCGACATCCGCGCGGGTTCTTTTGAGACATTCCCGCCGCGCGTCCGTATGTGCCGGTGAGCGCTCCGCCCGGGGGCGCCCACCGGCACCGACGGGACGGACGGGACCCCCGCCATGAACCTCACTCCGCGTCGCGGTGCGCTCGCCGTGGGAGGCGATCTCGACCGCGCGGGCCGGGTAGGGCAGGATGCGCCCGTGGAAGGACCACCCCACGGACCTTCGGGACCGCCCGGCGCCGCTCCGGAGGAGGAGCTGATGCGGGCGCTGTACCGCGAGCACGCGGGCGCGCTGTACACGTACGTCCTGCGGCTCGTGGCCGGTGACCGCTTCCTGGCCGAGGACATCGTGCAGGAGACCCTGCTGCGGGCCTGGAAGAGCGCCGCCACGCTGGACCCCGCGGCCCGCTCGCTGCGGCCGTGGCTGGTGACCGTCGCCCGGCGGCTGGTCATCGACGGCCACCGCAGCCGCCAGGCGCGCCCGCCGGAGACCTCCCCGGCCGCGCTGGAGCAGGTGCCCGCCAGCGACGAGCTGGAGCGCTCGCTGCGCCTGATGACCATTTCCGACGCCTTGCAGGACCTGTCCGAGGCACATCGCGAGGCCCTCGTCGAAACGTACTTCCGGGGCCGTACCGTCAATGAGGCCGCCGCGGAGTTGGGGCTGCCGCCCGGCACCGTACGCTCGCGGGTGTTCTACGCGCTGCGCGCGCTGCGCAACGCGCTGGAGGAGAGGGGGGTGACGACGTCGTGAACCCGCACATGGACGTGGGCGCCTACCTGCTCGGCGCCCTCGACGACGGCGAGATGGCCCGCTTCGAGGAGCATCTGGCGGAGTGCGACCTGTGCGGGTACGAGCTGGACCAGCTCGGCGGGGTCGTGCCGGTACTGGCGGAGCTGCGCATCGACAGCGCGGACGGAACGGACGGGGCCGGCCTCGCCGGTCCGCCCAGCGGCGACGCGCTGCTGGACCGGCTGCTGGCGCAGGTCACGGGCACGCGCCGGTCACGGCGGCGGCGGCTGGTGGTCGCGGTGGCCGCGGCGGCGGTGCTGGTCGTCGGCGGCCCGTTGGTCGCCGTGCTGGCCGTGCAGCACGGCGACAGTTCCACCAGCGCGGCGCCGGGCTTCGGCACCCAGCAGCACACCGGCACGGACCCGGCCACGGGCGTCTCGGCGGTCGTCGGTGTCACGGACAAGGGCTGGGGCAGCATGATCGACCTGCGGCTGTCGGGCGTGCGCGGCCCGCTGACCTGCCGGCTGCTCGTCTACGCGATGAACGGCGACCAGCAGACCGTCGCCACCTGGTCCGTCCCCACGGACGGCTACGGCACCGACACCCAGCCCGTCCCGCTCACCGTGCACGGCGCCGCGGGGCTGCACCCCGGCGACATCACCCACTTCGAGATCCGCACCGAGCGCGGCGCGCTGCTCGTCAGCGTCCCCGCCTGACACCGCCGCCTCGACCGTTCCCGCAGGTCAGCGGCCCGCCGTGGGCGTACCGACGGCGTACCGACACGGCATGTCGGGGCGTGTCGGCGGCACCGACAGGGCATGTCGGCGCCGTGTCGGCGCCGTGTCGGAGGGGCCCGCCACAGTGGTGGACATGACGACGCGACCGAGCAGGAACAACGAGTCCGCCGTCGAGGTGCGGGGGCTGGTCAAACACTTCGGCCAGACCAAGGCACTCGACGGCGTCGACCTCGACGTGAAGCAGGGCACCGTCCTCGGGGTCCTCGGGCCGAACGGGGCCGGCAAGACCACCCTGGTGCGGGTGCTGTCCACGCTGCTGCGGCAGGACGCCGGCACGGCCACGGTGGCCGGCTACGACGTGCTGCGGCAGCCCCGGCAGCTGCGCCGGGTGATCGGCCTCACCGGGCAGTACGCCTCGGTGGACGAGAAGCTGTCCGGCCGGGAGAACCTCTACATGATCGGGCGGCTGCTCGACCTGTCGAGCCGGGAGGCCAAGGCGCGGGCCGACGAGCTGCTGGAGCGCTTCTCGCTGACCGAGGCCGCCACGCGCCCCGCGATGCACTACTCCGGCGGCATGCGCCGCCGCCTGGACCTGGCGGCGAGCATGACCGGCCGCCCGCAGGTGCTCTACCTGGACGAGCCGACGACCGGTCTCGACCCGCGCACCCGCAACGAGGTCTGGAAAGAGGTCCAGCACATGGTCGCCGACGGCGCGACGGTGCTGCTGACCACGCAGTACATGGAGGAGGCCGAGCAGCTCGCGAACGAGCTGACCGTCATCGACCGCGGCCGGGTGATCGCCAACGGCCGGGTGGCGGAGCTGAAGGCGAAGGTCGGCGGCCGCACCCTGGTGATCCGCCCGTCCGACCCGGTGCAGCTGCACCCGATGGCCGAGGCCGTCCGCGACGCGGGCCTCGCCGGGCTCGGCGAGGTGCAGACCGCCGCCGCCGACGGCGAGGTGTCGGTGCCGATCCTCACCGACGAGCAGCTGACGGCCGTGGTCGGCCTGCTGGCCGCGCGCGGCTTCGGCATCGCGCACATCGGCACGCACCTGCCCAGCCTGGACGAGGTCTTCCTCGCCGTCACCGGCAAGAAGGCCGACGACGGCACGCACGGTACGGACGGCCCGCACGACGATTCCGCGGCACCCACCGGTGACGCGACCGCCGCCCGCGCGGCGGGCAACGGGGAGAAGAAGAAGGTGACGGTATGACCACGGCCACGGCCACCCTCGACCGGCCGGCCACGACCGCCGCGGCGCCCCACGAGGGGCGGATAGGCCTGCGGGCCAACCTGCGGCACATCGGCGCCCTCTCGCGCCGCAACCTGCTCCAGATCAAGCAGGACCCGGAGTCGATGTTCGACGCCGTCCTGATGCCGATCATCTTCACGCTGCTGTTCGTGTACGTCTTCGGCGGCGCGGTCTCCGGCAAGGGCCACCAGCACGAGTACGTCAACTACGTGGTGCCCGGCCTGATGGCGATGATGGGCATGAACATCGCCCAGGCGGTCGGCACCGGTATCAACGACGACTTCAAGAAGGGGGTCATGGACCGCTTCCGCACGATGCCGATCGCGCGGTCCTCGGTCCTGATCGCCAAGATCGTCGTCGAGCTGGGCCGCATGATGGTCGCGACCCTCATCCTCCTCGGGATGGGCTTCGCCCTGGGGATGACCGTCGGCACGGACGTGCTGCACCTGCTGGCCGCGATCGCGCTGTCCGCGGTGTTCGGGGCGTCGCTGATGTGGATCTTCATCCTGCTGGGCCTGACCATGAAGACGCCGCAGGCAGTTCAGGGGGTCGCCATGCTCGTACTGATGCCGCTGCAGTTCGGCAGCTCCATCTTCGCCAAGCCGACCACGATGCCCGGCTGGCTGGAGGGCTTCACCAAGGTCAACCCGCTGTCCACGCTCGCCGACGCCTCCCGCAACCTGATCAACGGCGGGGCCGTCGCCCACTCGGTGTGGATCACCCTCGCCTGGACCGCGGGCATCACCCTGGTGACGGCGCCGCTCGCGGTGGCCCGCTTCCGCAAGAAGACCTGAGTGGCCGCCGGCGCGGCCGGCTGCTTCAGCCGGCCGGCTCCGCCACGTTGCCCATGAGGGCGATGGCCTCCTCCACCGCGAGGCCGTCGCCCTCGGCGTACGCGGCGGCGTACCGCTGCGGGCCGAGCAGCCCGAGCAGCCGCTCGGTGGTCGCGGCTACCCGCTCGGCCTCCGCGGGCGGCAGCGCGTTGGGGCGCAGACGGCGGTGGGCGTTGAGCAGGGCCGCGGCGCGGGTGGCGCGGCGATCGGCGAGGCCGCCCGGGGGCAGGGGCACGGGGGCGTGCTCCGACTCCGCGAGCAGCGAGAGGAGTTCGGCCGCGCCGGGGGCGAGGATCATGCCGATCCGCGGGGTGATCACATGGGCGATCGGGTGCTCGGCGAGCACGGCGAGGCCGTCGCGGATCATGTCGAGACCGGCGTGCGGCTCGCCCAGCAGGCCGACCAGATAGCCCTTCATGCTCACGAGCATGCCGGCGATGAAGCCGGGCTGGCCGCTGGTGTGCCGGCTGTCGTGCCGGGTCTCCTCGATGAGGTCCAGCGCCTCCGCGGCCTTCCCGACGTGCGTGAGCGCGCCCGCGAGCAGCACCCGGCCGTAGAAGCGGGCGCCGTCCTGGTCGGCGCCGTAGTCGGACGCCTCCTCGACACCCCG
This sequence comes from Streptomyces sp. NRRL F-5123, assembly GCF_000721495.1. Taxonomy (GTDB): domain Bacteria; phylum Actinomycetota; class Actinomycetes; order Streptomycetales; family Streptomycetaceae; genus Actinacidiphila. The sequence goes on along the minus strand of NZ_JOHY01000073.1, from coordinate 15,302 downwards.
CCGCAGGGTCTGCATGCCCTCGTCGATCGCGCCCGTGTTGATCAGGGCGTCGCCCAACCGCACGGTGAGGACCGGGACATGCTGCTCCGAGCCGATCTTGTGGGCGAGCGCGATGCCCTTGCGGCAGCACTCGGCGGCGTGCGCCCACTCCCCCGCGTTGCCGGCCGCCTCCGCCTCGGCGGACAGCGTCTCGGCCATGCCCCACTCGTCGCCGAGCCGCTCGAAGATCCGCCGGCTCTCGGCGATGTCGCGGATCGAGCCCTCGACGTACTCGCTGACGTCGTTGTTCACCTTGGCCCGCAGCTGGAGCGAGAAGGCCAGCTCCCAGTCCCGGTGGTGGATGCGGCAGGACTCCACCGTCTCGTCCATCAGGCCGCGCAGCTTCTCGAAGTCGCCGGTGAAGAAGGCCGCGTACGGGCGCAGCAGGCCCGGGAAGCGGGCGGACTGCGGGAGGTGCGGCGGGTAGCTGGCGATCATCCGCTCGCCGAGCCGGGCGACGTCCGGCATCGTCCACCACTCCGTGTCGCCCTCGGAGGCGGCCATCTGCACCACCCGCACCCAGCGCCGGGCCTCGACGCGCTGCTGCTCGCCGAGCGGCGGCGGGTCGTCCAGCGGGCCGCGCTCGACCGGCTCCAGGTAGGTCGGGGCGTCGAACGGGTCCTCGCCCATCGCGGCGACCAGGCCGGGCCAGTAGCGGCGCTCCGAGATGTAGTTGCGCACCTCCCAGAACCACGAGCAGGCCAGCAGGAGCACGAGTGCCTCGTCCTCGTCGCCGGTGTCGACGGCGCGGCGCAGCGCGGCCCGCAGGTTCTCGTGCTCGCGCTCCAGCCGCTCGAACCAGACGAGCTGGCCCGCCCTGCGCATCTCCGGGTGGGCGGTGCGGACGAGCTCCCGGAAGTGGACGAGGTGGCGTCGGGCGACGGCGTCCCGCTCACCGGACTCGTCCAGCCGCTCGGCGGCGTACTCGGCGATCGTCTCCAGCATCCGGTAGCGCTCGCCGGCACCGGTGAACTCGGCGAGGACGAGGGACTTGTCGACGAGGGAGGCGAGGAGGGCAGCCGCGTCGGCGGCGTCGATACGGGCGCCGGTCCCGCCGGGGGCGGGGGTGGCGGCGCCGGGGGCGGGGTCGGCGGGGGTACGGGTGCCGGGTCCGCTCGGCGGTGCTGCGGGCGCGCGGGTGCCGCCGGGCGGCGGGGGGTCGGCGCAGATGGCCTCGACGGCCTCCAGCGTCCAGCCGCCGCGGAAGACGGCGAGGCGGCGCAGGAGGGTGCGCTCGGCGGGGTCGAGGAGGTCCCAGGACCAGTCGACGACCGCGCGCAGCGTCTGCTGGCGCGGCAGCAGCGTACGGCTGCCGCCGGTGAGCAGCCGGAAGCGGTCGTCGAGGCGGTCGGCGAGCCCGCGCGGCGACATACTGCGCAGCCGGGCGGCGGCCAGCTCGATGGCCAGCGGCAGGCCGTCCAGCCGGCGGCACAGCTCGGCGCACGCGACCGGGTCGTCGTCGACGGAGAAGCCGGGGCGGGCCGCGGCGCCGCGGTCGGCGAGCAGCCGCAGTGCGGTCGGATCCGGCAGCGGGTCCAGCGGGCGCACCAACTCCCCCGGTACGCCGAGGGGTTCGCGGCTCGTCGCGAGGACGGCCAGGCCCGGGCAGTCGGCGAGCAGCCGCTCGGCGAGGGTCGCGGCGGCGTCGATGACGTGCTCGCAGTTGTCGAGCACGAGGAGCAGCTCGCGGCCCGCGAGGAGGTCGGTGAGGCGGCGCACCGGGTCCTTGGTCTTGTTCTCCAGGGCCGCTATCGCCTCGCTGGTGAGGCCGTGCAGCTGGGTGTCGCGCAGGCCGAGCGAGCTGACCACGGCCTCGGGGAGGCCCAGCGGGTCGCTGACCGGGGCGAGTTCGGCGTACCAGACGCCGTCCGGCCAGCGGTCGGCGACGAGGTCGCCGGCCTCCTGCGACAGGCGGGTCTTGCCCGTGCCGCCGGGGCCGGTGAGCGTCACGAGCCGGGCACGGGTCAAGTCGTCGGCGACCGCGTCGAGTTCGGCCTCGCGGCCGACGAAGCTGGTGAGCCGGGCGCGGGAGTTGCCCTGCCGGGCGGGCCGCCGCTTCTCCACTGCCGGCCTCGGCGGCGGCGCCGGTTCGGGGTTCAGCAGCTCAGCGTGCAGGGCACGCAGTTCGGGGCTCGGGTCGGTGCCGAGTTCGTCCGCGAGGGAGCGCCGCACGCCCTCGTACGCCGCGAGCGCGTCCGCCGTGCGGCCCGCCGCGCGCAGGGCGCGGATGTGCAGGGCGTGCAGCGGCTCGTCCAGCGGGTGGTCGGCGGCCAGCCCCGCGAGCTCCGGCAGCACGCCCGCCGCGCGGCCGAGCTGCACCTCCGCCGCGAGCCGCAGCCGCCGGGCGTCCAGCCGCAGCGCCTCGGCACGTACGGCCACGCTGCCGCCCCGGTCCGGGAGGTCCGCGAGGGCGGGGCCGCGCCACAGGGCGAGGGCGTCCGCGAGCAGGACCGCGGCCTTGACGGCGTCGCCGTCGGCGAGCGCGCGGGACCCTTCGTCCGCGAGGCGCTCGAAACGGAAGAGGTCGACGTCGTCCTTCTCCGCGGCCAGCCGGTAGCCGCCCTCGACGGAGTCGACCGCGTCGTGCCCGATCGCCCGGCGGAGCCGTCCGACCAGGGCCTGGAGCGCGCCGGTCGCCCCGGCGGGCGGCTCGCCGTCCCACACGTCCTCGATCAGCGCGTCCGCCGCCACGACGCGGCCGGGCCGCAGCGCGAGCGCTGTCAGCAGCGCGCGCAGCCGCCCCCCGGCGAGCGACCCCCTCGCCTCCCCGCCGTCCCCCCACGCCTCGGCGCCCCCGAGGATCCCGTATCGCACTCCCCCATTCTTACGGATCCCCTGCGGGGCGAGTGTTTCCAGTCCCGCGGACGCCCCGCCGAGGGCGCGTTCTCCGGGCCCCGGACAGCCCCGCCGGGCAAGCGTCTTCCCGGGCCCCGGACGCCCCCGCCGGGCAAGCGTCTTCCCGGGCCCCGGACGCCCCCGCCGGGCAAGCGTCTTCCCGGGCCCCGGACGCCCCCGCCGGGCAAGCGCTTCAGGGGCGCGACCCCTGCCCCGCCGGGCGAGCGTTTCAGGGGCGCGTGGGGGCACCTCCCAGGCGGAGCTCTGGGGGAGGACTGCGCGACCAGCCCACCACCGGCCGGTGGTCCGGAACGAAACCGAACCGCCCCTTCGGGCCGGTGACGGCCCGCGCCCCGGTGGGGGCCCAGCTCAGGGCTTCCCCACAGCCCCCGGCATGGGAGAATGCACGCCACGCCGGGGCGGCCGAGGCCCCGGAAAGGGGAGAGGTCCGCTCATGAGCGTCACACCCATTCGCCAGGCCCGCGGGAGCGGGGACCGGTGGGTGAGCCCGGTGTTCCTGGGGATCGCCGCCGTCATGGGCGTATCGGGCTGGGCCCTGTGGACGGACTTCGCCTCGGACCCCGGCTTCGCCGTCTTCCTCTTCGTCGTGTCCGGCTGGGTCGTCTCCCTGTGCCTGCACGAGTACGCCCACGCCCGCACCGCCCTGCACAGCGGCGACATCAGCATCGGGTCGAAGGGCTACCTCACCCTCAACCCGCTGAAGTACGTCAACGCCGGGCTGTCGATCGTGCTGCCGGTGATCTTCGTGATCCTCGGCGGCATCGGCCTGCCCGGCGGCGCGGTCTTCATCGAGCGCGGCCGCATCCGGGGGCGGTGGAAGCACACCGCGATCTCGGCGGCGGGCCCGCTCGCGAACATCCTCTTCGCCCTCGCCCTGATGCTGCCGTTCACCACGGGCCTCGCGGACGACTGGCCGCTGGTCTTCTGCAAGGCGCTCAGCTTCCTGGCGTTCTTGCAGGTCAGCTCGGCTTTCCTGAATCTGCTGCCGGTGCCGGGCCTGGACGGCTACGGCATCTGGGAGCCGTGGCTGTCGTACAACATCCGCCGCCAGGCCGAGGCCTTCGCGCCGTTCGGGATGCTCGCCACCTTCGGCGTGCTGTACATCCCCGCGGTCAACGAGAAGTTCTTCAACGGCGTCTACCACGTCCTGGAGTGGTTCCACGTGTCGCCGTGGCTGGCCGCGAACGGCTACGTCCTCTTCCAGTTCTGGAAGAACTGAGCCCGGCGCCCCGGGCGGGGCTCAGCCCCGCTCGGGGGCCGCCGCGGAGGCCGCGGTGAGCCGCGCCTTACGGTGGTAGTACCACCACATGTTGCTGGAGACACCCGCGACGAGCACCCACACGATGCCGATCCAGTTGCCCTTCACGAAGGACACGACGGCGGCGGCTACGGCGAGCACGCACACCACGAGGGCGTAGACGGCGAGGCGGGGCATGGGCGTACGGCTCCTGTCCTGAGCAGCGCGGGGCGGCGTTCGGCCCATTCTCCCCCACGGCTGCCGGTGGGCTGCCCCGGCCATATCTTTTACGAGTAAAACACCTGTTAAGCTTATAGGCATGTCCCGCACGCCCACTCCCCGCACCCGCACTCGTCCCCGTCTCCCCCTCACCGGCCTCATGCGGCTCGGCGTCCCGTCGGAGACGTGGTTCAAGCCCGCGCTGAGCGTCGTCGTGTCCGTCGCGCCGCCCAACCTGCTGCTGCTCGCGCTCGGCCGGCTCGACCTGGCCCTTTACACGATGGCCGGGTCGCTGTGCGCCCTCTACGCGCACAACCGGCCGTACGCCGCCCGCGCCCGTGTGCTGGCCTGGGTCGTGCTCGGCATGCTCACGGGCTTCGCGGCCGCGCTCGTGACGGCGTCGCTGACCAGCAGCGCGGTGGTGCTGGTGACGGTCGGGGCGCTGCTGGCCGCGGGTCAGAAGGCGGTGTGCGACGCGACACGGGTCGGGCCCCCGGCCAATGTGATCTTCACCTTCATCAGCTCGGCCACCCTCTTCGCCCCGCAGGAGCTGGGGCAGGTCCCGGCGCACGTGGGCCTGGCGGCCCTCGCGGGCCTGTGGTCGTGGGTCGTCGGCATGGCGCCGGGGCTCGTCCGGCCGTACGGCCCGGAGCGCCGGGCCACCGCGCACGCACTGCGCGCCACCGCCGGATACGCCACCGGGTACGCGCAGTCCGGCGACGGCGACGGCGCCGCCCGTACGGCCGCGGCCGCCGCCCTGCACGCGGCCTGGCAGACGCTCGGCGCCTCCGGACCCCGCTCCACCGCCCGCGCCCCCCTCGCCCGGCTGCTGACCCGCGCGGAGGTCGCCCTCGCCTCCCCCGCGGACGCGGACCCCGCCCGGCTCCGGGCCTGGGCGGCGGCGCTGCGCGGCAACGGCGCCTTCCCCGGCGGGCCCGCGAGCGGCGCCGGTCCCGCGCGGGCGGCGCTGTCCGCCGGGGACGCCCCGCACGGCGCCCGGCGGCCCCGGACGCAGCGGCTCGGCGCGCTCGTACGGGAGCGGCTCGCGGGTGTCGCGCCGCTCGCCGTACGGACGGCGCTCGGGTGCGCGCTCGCCGGCTACGCGTCGCTCGCGCTCGGGGTCGGGCGGCCGTACTGGGCGCTCGTCACCGCCGCCTCGCTCTACCAGGCGAACGTCACGCTCACCTGGAACCGCGGGGTCCAGCGGGTCGTCGGCAACCTCCTCGGCGTCCTCCTCTTCGCCGCCCTCGCGCCGCTCAGCCACGTCAGCCGGCTCTCGCTCGTGCTGTGCTGCGTCGCGCTCAACTTCGGCGCCGAGGCGCTCATCACCCGCAACTACTGGCTCGGCAGCGTGTGCGTCACGCCCATGGCGCTGCTCATCACCGACTTCGCCCGCTACCAGGAGCCCGGCACGCTCATGGCCGACCGCGTGCTGGACACCGTCGTGGGGGCGCTCGTCGGCTTCGCCGCGGCCGTGGCCGTCACCAACCGGCGGGCCGCGGACCGTATCGAGCACGCGCTCGCCGCCGTCCACCGCGCCCGCGAGCACTCCGCCGGGCTGCTCGCCGCGCCCGAGCCCGACCCGCACGCCCTCACCGCCGCGCACCGCGACCTCACCGGCGCGCTCGTCGCCCTGCGCACCGCCGCCGACACCGCCGCGGGCGAGTGGTGGCAGCGGGACCTCCCGCAGGAGCGGGTGCTGCACGCCGAGCAGGCCGGGCACCGTACCCTCGCGGTGGCGATACGGCGGCAGGTGCCGCCGCCTGCGGAGGGCGTGCGCGTATGACGACAGACGACACGGTGGCAGGTGTCGTACGGCAGTGGAACGCCGTACGACCCGGCCTCGACACCGCCCCCATGGAGATCATCGGGCGCGTCAACCGCTGCGCGGCCCTGCTCCAGCAGGCGGAGGACGCGCCGCTGCGGCGCGCCGGGCTCACCCGGCCCGAGTTCGACGTCCTCGGCACGCTGCGCCGCACCGGCCACGAGCTGACACCGGGCGAGCTGGCCCGGGAGACCTTCTCCTCCGGCGCGGCCGTGACCAAGCGCCTGAAGTCCCTCACCGAACGCGGCCTCGTCGACCGCCGCCCCGACACCCGCGACCGCCGGGTCGCCCTGGTCCGGCTCACCGACGCGGGGCGCGAACTCGTCGACGGTCTGCTGCCGGAGCAGCTGTCGTACGAGGCCGCGGTCCTGTCCGGCGTCGCCGGACAGGCGCGGGAGGACCTGGCGGCACGGCTGAGCGAGCTGCTCGTCCAGCTGGAGGGGCGGCTCGGCGCTGCCGCGCGGGGGTAGCACCGCGACGCCGGCGGCACGGAAAGGCGTTCGGCGCGGGCGTGCGCAACGCGACGGGCACCGCCCGCACCGCGACGCCGGCGGCACGCAAAGGCGTTCGGCGCGAGCGTGCGCAACACGACGGGCACCGCCCGCACCGCGACGACGGACGCCCGCGACGCGGTGACCCGCACGAGGACCGTCCTCCGGCGGCGCCGCGCGGGTCGCCGGCACCGCGCGCCCGGCCCGGGTGGCCGCCCTCGCCCGCGCGGCGCGGCCGACAGTCCGCCGCCGGCGGTCGGGGTGACGGCTCGGCCCCCGCCCCCGACACCCGGCGGGCGCGGAGCCGCAGTCGGGACGTGCGGCTCCGCGGCGGGGATTCGGCTCAGACGTCCGTCAGGCGCAGGCCCGCGTGGGCCTTGTAGCGGCGGTTGGTGGAGATGAGGTTGGCCACCAGGGACTCGACCTGGTGGGCGTTGCGCAGGCGGCCCGCGAAGACGCCGCGCATGCCGGGGATGCGGGCGGCGAGGGCCTGGACCGTGTCCGTGTCGGCGCGGGAGTCGCCGAGGACCATGACGTCGGTGTCGATGGACTCGACCTCGGGGTTCTGGAGCAGCACCGCGGAGAGGTGGTGGAAGGCCGCGGTGACGCGGGAGTCGGGGAGCAGGGCCGCAGCCTGCTGGGCAGCACTGCCCTCCTCCGGGACGATCGCGTAGGCGCCCTGCTTGTCGAAGCCGAGCGGGTTGACGCAGTCGACGACGAGCTTGCCCGCGAGGTCGGCGCGCAGCTCCTCAAGGGTCTTGGCGTGGCCCTCCCACGGCACCGCCACGACCACGATGTCGCTGCGCCGCGCGCACTCCGCGTTCTCCGCGCCCTCGACGCCGTGGCCGAGCTCGTCGGCGGCGACCCTCGCGCGGTCCGCGCTGCGCGAGCCGATGATCACCCGCTGGCCGGCCCTGCCGAGCCGGTACGCGAGGCCGCGGCCCTGGTCACCGGTGCCGCCGAGCACTCCGACGACCAGGCCCGAGACGTCGGGCAGCGCCCAGGGGTCCTTCGCGGGGGCCTTGGGCCGGGCAGCGGCGGCGGTGTTGCTGTCGTCAGCGTTAGTCATGACGGCGATCCTGCCAGGTGGCCCCCGGCGAAGGGCGTTCCGGGGGCCACCGCGCCGCCCGAACGGCGGCTCCTCGGCGGGCGGTCAGGCCCCTGCGGGCGCCGGGCGCAGCTCCATCGTGCAGCACTTCACGCTGCCGCCGGCCTTGTGGAACTCGCTCATGTCGACGCCCACCGGCTCGTACCCGCGGTCGCGCAGGGCCGCGGCGAGCCCGGCCGCCCCGCGCGGGAGGAGGACGTTGCGGCCGTCACTCACCGCGTTGAGGCCGAGGACGGCGGCGTCCTCGGCGGTGGCCAGGAGGGCGTCCGGGAAGAGCCGGGCGAGGACGGCCCGCGAGCCGGGCGAGAAGGCGCCGGGGTAGTACATGATCTCGTCGGCGGTGTCGTCGAGGACGGCCAGCGCGGTGTCGAGGTGGTAGTAGCGAGGGTCGGTCAGCTCCAGGCTGATCACCGGCCGCCCGAAGAACTCCTGCGCCTCGTCGTGCGCGAGCGGGCTGCTGCGGAAGCCCTGTCCGGCGAGCAGCCATCCGGCGGTGACGGCGAAGTCGCCCTCGGCCTCGTTGACGTGCTCGGGCTCGCGTATGTCGGCGAAGCCCGCGGCGCGCTCCCGGAACCACGCGAGGTGCGCGGGTGCCTCGCCCGCGCGCTCGGGGTTCGCGAAGCGCGCGCCCAGCACGCGCCCGTCGACGACGGTCGCGCCGTTCGCGGCGAAGACCATGTCCGGCAGTCCCGGCACGGGGTCGAGGATCTCGACGGTGTGGCCGAGGCCGCGGTAGCGGTCGCGCAGGTCCTCCCACTGGAAGAGGGCGAGCGCGGGGTCGACGGGCTTGCGGGGGTCCATCCACGGGTTGATGGAGTACGCGACCTCGAAGTGCGCGGGTGGGCACATCAGGTAGCGACGGGGCGTGGGTATGCGCAACGCGGGCTCCTCGGGGTGTGAGTTCCCTGATACGGGGCCGGGCCGGTGGGCCCGTACCCCTGGCAGGATTGTGCGCCCGTTTCGGACGCCGGTAACCATGCCGTTCGCACCGGGCACCACCTGCCCGAGGACGCCCCCGTCCCGCCGGGCCGGGGGTGCGGACACCGTGGGGTCCGGCCGGTTCCGCTTCCCGCCCGCGCGGGGTCCCGCGAGCCCGCGTCCGGCACGCCGGGCGCGGGCTGCGCCGGCGGGGTGCGTTTCGCCGGGCACGAGAGGAGCGACGGGGTCCGCCGACCGGATCCCGCCATCTCCCGTTTCCCGGTGCGGATTTCGGGGGGCGGCGGTACGGTCTACGCCTACATGAGCAGCAAGGACAAGGACACCGGCAAGGTCGCGGTGTCCCGGCAGGTGCCGCTCGCACGTCTCGCGCCCGGCGGGGTGGACACCCGCGGGGTGGCGGGGACGCGGCCGGCACCGGCGGGGTTTCGCGAGACGCTCACGGCGCAGGGGGCCCGGGCCTTCGCCGGGTATCGCACGGCGGGGACGGCGACGGACCCCGTCGGCATGTCCGTCGCCCTCCGACAGGGCGTGGACCTGCCCGCGCGGCCCGGCACCGGCTCGGACGCCGCCGCGCCCGCGGCCGGCACCGTGCCGGCCGACGCGACGTCCGCGGACACCACCCCGCCGGGCGCCGGCTCCCGCGCCGCGGCCGGTCCGCGCGGCGACTCCTCACCGGCGGCAAGTCCCCTGCCGGCCACGGCGGCTGCCCTCACCGCGCCCTCAAAACGCCTGCGGGTGACGCGCCTTCGCCGTCGCCCCCGCTCCGCCGCGCGCCGACGCGCGGCACTCCGAACCCAGTCACGCCCTTCGAGGAGAGACCCGCCATGACCGCTCGTACCCGTACCCGCAGAACCGCGCTCGCGACGGCCGTCGTGCTGGCGGCGGGCGCCGCCGCGCTCGGCATGCCCGCGGCGGCGTCCGCCGCAGGAAGCAAGACGCTGCCGCTCAGCAGCGGCACCTTCGACTGGAGCGTGAAGCGGTCCCTCTGGTCGTACGTCAAGGACGCCGCCGGCGGCACCGTCACGACCGGCGACGGCGCCGCCGCCATGAGCGGCGGCACCGTCCGCTTCGCCGCCGTCGCGGGCTCCTACGACCCCGCGACGCACGCGGTGACGGCGGCCTTCAAGGGCAGCGTCGAATTCCGCTCGCCCGCGCACGGCCTGGACGTCACCCTCGGCGACCTCAAGGTGGCCACGCAGGGCGCCTCCGGCACGCTCACGGTCGACGTGACGGCGCACGGCAGCACCACGGACGACGTGGAATTCGCCACGCTCGACCTCTCCGGGGTGCAGCCGCGCGCCGGCGCGGACGGCTCGACGGGCTTCGACGAGATACAGGCGACCCTGACGGCCGCGGGCGCGAAGGCCTTCGACGGCCTGTACACGGCGGGCACCGCACTCGACTCCGGCAACCTGGCGGTGAAGGCCGCCGCTCCCACCACGCCGCCCACCACCCCGGCGGCCCTCGGCGGTCCGGCCGTGGTGGTCGGCGGCCATCTCGACTGGGGTGTCAAGGACGCCTTCCGCGCGTACGTGACGAGCCCGGGCGGCAAGGTCGAGCCGTCGGACGGGGTGACCGCCACCGCGGCCGGTTACCGCTTCACCAAGGCCACCGGCACCTGGAAACCGGCCGGCGAGAAGCTCGACGTGTCCTTCGGCGGCAGTGTCCGCTTCACTCACCAGGGGGGCACATATGCGATGGACCTGAAGCTCTCGGACCTGAAGGTGCACACCAAGGGCGCGACCGGCACCCTCACCGCGGACGTCGCCGGCAAGGACATGTTCAGCGGCCAGGTCATGGGCTACAACGACCTGACCATCGCCGACCTCAGCGGGGTCGCGCCCTACGTGGGATCCGGCCTGCTGAGCGTCCTCGCCGCCGAGGCGACGCTCACGGCGGACGGCGTCAAGGCCTTCAGCGGCTTCTACGAGAAGGGCACCGCCCTCGACCCGGTGACGCTCGCGGTCCTCGTGATCGACCTGCCCACCACCGCCCCGACCACCAGCGGCACCTCCGGCACGGGCACGCACGGGGCGGGCAGCGCCGGCGGCACGGGCACGCACGGGGCGGGCAACGCCGGCGGCACGGGCACGCAGCTCGCCGAGACGGGTGCGGGCGTGCCCACCGGCGCTCTCGTCGGAGCCGCGGGCGCGCTGGTGCTCACGGGCGCGGCCCTCACGGTGACGGCGGCCCGCCGCCGCGCCTGACCGCCGTACGACGGGACGCGGGCGCCCGCCCCCTGCGCAGCGGGGCGGGCGCCCGCGGCGTCGAGCACCGCGGACGTGGCGACGTACGCGGGACGCCGGGCGGACCACCACCGGCCGCCCGGCGTCCCGCCGCTCCCCTCGCGGGGAGCAGCTCAGGGGACGGACCTCACGCCGCGCGCGGGAATTCCTCTCCCAGCGCGGCGAACAGCTCGCTGTTGAGCCGGAAGGCCTCCCGGCACTCCTCGACGACGTGCTGCCGCTCCTGCTCGCCGATCGCGACCGCGTCCAGCAGCTCGCGGTACTCGCGCTTGAAGGCGGCCGGGTTGGCGATGTGCTCGAAGACATAGAAGCGGACGCCGTCGCCCTTGTGGGGCAGATTCCAGGTCTTCTCCGCGATACCGCGGATGACCTGGCCGCCGGAGAGGTCGCCGAGGTAGCGGGTGTAGTGGTGCGCGATGTAGCCCGCGGGCCATTCGGCCGCGGTCCGGGCGATACGGGCGGCGTAGCGGGCGGTGGCGGGCAGCGGGGCGGTGCGCTCGCGGCGGCCGGGGCCGAGGAGGTGGTCGAGGTCACGTTCCAGGGCGGGGACGCGCCGCAGCTCGGGCCGCAGGAAGGGCCCGGCGACCGGGTCTCCGGCGAGGGTGTCGGCGCCCTCCTCCAGGGCCCGGTAGACGTGCAGGAGCTGCTCGGCCAGGCGCGCGTAGGCGGTGACGCCGAGGCGGCCGCCGAGCAGGTCGGCCATGAAGCGCGAGTTCTCCGCCTCGGTGTGCCGGTCGCGGACGGCCTCGCGGATGACCGCGGAGAAGGGCTGCGCCGGTACGGGCGGGGTGAGGCCGGACAGGGGCGCTGGCATGGGAGACCTCCGGTGTCCTGCCGGGGCCCGAGCGCCGTCCGGCACTCCGGTCATCATGACTTAGGTATGCCTAAGTCACTGTGTTGCCGACGTCGTGTCGGGAAAAATCACCGGTGGAAGTGGCGGGAACACGGCGACCCCGGGTGGGTGTTCCTTCCCGGCAAGAGGGAGGATGTCCTCCACCAGCCGCGTACCGTGGACACTGCGGGACGGGGGCGAGGGAAGGAGCTCGATGGCAGGCAAGGGCAGGTTGGCCGGGTGGGTGCGCCGCCGCGCGGAGGGCGCCTCGGGCGCCGCTGGGGCCGATGTGCCCGACCTTCGCCGGGACCCGCTGGTCAGGGCCGCCACCGCCGCCGGATTCCCCGTCGCGCCCGCCGCCCACCCCGCGAACTACGGGTGCTCGTGCGAGCGCATCGGCTGTCCCATTCCCGCCGTCCATCCGATCTCCCCCGCGTGGCAGACGCAGGCCAGCACCGACCCGGACACCCTGGAGCGCTGGTTCGACCGCGACCCGCTGGCCAACTTCGTCACCGCCACCGGTGTCGGCCACGACGTCCTGGACGTCCCCGCCGAGGCCGGCCGGCTCGCCATCGAGCGGCTCGTCGCCGACGGCGCCACGCTTGGCCCGGTCGCCCTCGCCGGCGACCGGCTGCTGTTCTTCACCGCGACCCGCGGCAATCCCGCCGACGAGGACGAATGGTGGCCCTGCGAGCTGGACTGCCACCCCGAGACCCGCGACGAGCACCCCGGCATCCGCTGGCACTCGCGTGGCAGCTACGTCCTGCTGCCGCCCTCCCGGCTGCCGTCCGGCGAGACCGTCGAGTGGCTCGCCGGGCACGGCCCCGACCTGCCGCTCCCCGACCCGCTGCCGGTCCTCGACGTCCTCGCGGACGCGTGCGCGCAGTTCTCGTACGAGCCGGAGCGCGAGCCGGCGACCTGGCTGCGCTGAACGTCCCCTCGGGGGTCACTCGCCCTTCGCGGAGACCAGACCCACCACGCGGCTGAGGAAGGCCACCTTGCCGCTGCCGCCCCCCTTGGGCACGGTGACCAGCTCGTCGGCGACCGTCGACCGGGTGATCGACGTCTTGGGGGTGCCGGTCATGAGCGCCTTGGTGTCCTCGTCGAGCGAGAGGTTGTAGCCCGCCCGGAAGGTCGCGCGGGACTGGTGGCGGGTGGCGAAGAAGACCACCGCGCCGCCGTCCGCCGTCCGCAGCGCGACCGGCGTGAAGTCGCCGCCGCTCGCGGGCTGGTCGGCGTACTGGGTCACGGAGTTCGCCGTACTGCCCAGCGCGGCGCGGTCCGCCCGCACCTGCGAGGTGGAGCTGCCGTCGGCGAAGGTGCCGTCCCCGCCCTTGCCGAGGTAGTCGGCGTACGTCTGGCTCAACTGCCCCGGCTGGACCAGCAGATCCGTGCCGCCCAGGCCCAGGTCGACGGCGTAGCCGTCCTTGTCCTTCGCGAAGTCGGGCATCTGGGCGGTGGGAACGGCCGCCACGAAGGCCGCCTTCCACGGCTGGTCCGGTCCCGCGTGCCGGAAGACCAGCAGCCAGCGGCTGTCCGTGCCGCGGTTGGTGGCCACGTCGGCGACGAAGAACTTGGGCCAGCCCACCTGCCTGGGTATGAGGTAGCGGGCGTCGGAGAAGGCCAGCGGCTGGTAACCCGGGTTGCCCTGCGGGTGGTTGGTGTGCCGGGCGCGCAGCCCCGCCTCGTCCGTCGCGCCCAGCGCCCCGGACTCCACGGTGAGGATGTCCTGGGGCGAATACGCCTTGTTGGCCCGGTTGTTGACCGTCAGGAAGTTCGCCAGCACCGCGGCGGCCCTCTTCTGCTGCACCGACGGTACGTTCTCGCGCTCGCCGTGCACCGTCACGCACCCGGCCAGCGGCAGCAGGGCGAGCGCGGTGGCGGCGGCCCCGAGGCCCACCCTGCGGCGGTTCATGGCGCGCGGCTCCTCGACTCGTGCCTTGAGCTCCTGCAGAACTCCTGCGCGATCACGCGCGGAATCGCCGCCACACTACCGGCCGGGAACCCGCGCTCACGGCAGGGTCAGGATCTCCGCGCCCTCGGCCGTGACGACCAGGGTGTGCTCGAACTGCGCCGTGCGCCTGCGGTCCTTGGTCACGACCGTCCAGCCGTCGTCCCAGATGTCGTACTCGTGGGTGCCCAGCGTCAGCATCGGCTCGATCGTGAACGTCATGCCCGGCTTGATCACGGTCGTCGCGCGCGGGTCGTCGTAGTGCGGGATGATCAGCCCGGAGTGGAAGGACGTGTTGATGCCGTGCCCGGTGAAGTCCCGCACCACCCCGTAGCCGAAGCGCTTGGCGTACGACTCGATGACGCGCCCGATCACGTTGATCTGCCGCCCGGGCCGCACCGCCTTGATCGCCCGCGCGAGCGACTCGTGCGTGCGCTCGACGAGGAGCCGGGACTCCTCGTCGACCTCGCCCACGAGGTAGGTGGCGTTGCAGTCACCGTGCACTCCGTGGATGAACGCGGTCACGTCGATGTTCACGATGTCGCCGTCGCGCAGCACGGTCGAGTCCGGGATGCCGTGGCAGATCACCTCGTTGACGGAGGTGCACACGGACTTCGGGAAGCCGCGGTAGCCGAGGTCGGACGGGTACGCGCCCTGTCCGACCATGTACGCGTGCGCGATCGCGTCGAGCTCGTCCGTGGTCACCCCCGGAGCCACCGCCTCGGCCGCGGCCGCCATCGCCCGGGCGGCGATCCGCGAGGCGATCCGCATCCGCCCGACCGTCTCGTCGTCCTGCACCTCGGGCCCGGTGTACGGGGTGGGTCCCGGCTTCCCCACGTACTCCGGGCGCGGGATCGCCGGGGGTACCTGGCGGGTGGGCGAGAGCTTGCCGGGGACGAGCTGCGGCGACTGACCAGACATGCCGGGAAGTGTATCGGCGCGCACGATGGGGCTGAGGCCCGCGGGGCGGGGCTGGGGCCCGGCCGGCTGGGTAGATGCTTCCAGGTGGATGAAGGAGGAGGAGCTGATGGCGGTCTTCCGGACGAAGAAGCCGGCCGGCAAGCCGGGTGAGTGGTTCTACTGCCTGGACCACAAGCAGGCGGAGGAGGGGCCGCAGTGCCCCTCGAAGAACCGCTTCGGCCCGTATCCCTCGCGGGAGGCGGCGGAGCAGGCGATGCAGCAGGCTGCCGAGCGCAATCTCGAGTGGGACACGGATCCGCGGTGGTCCGACAAGTCCTGACCACCGCGGGTGGGGGCGGGGCTTGCGCCCCGGGGGTGCCTGTTGCGGTTGGCGTCGCGATCGTCCCTGCGGTGGGTGGTTGCTCGCGCAGTTCTCCCCCAGAGCTTTGCCTGGGAGGTGCCCCCACGCGCCCCTGGTGTACCCGGCGGGGCATCGCGCTTTCCGTGCGGTGGGTGGGGTCGGGGGCCACTCCGGGGGTACCTCCTCGGAATGCGCGTTCGCCGTCATCCGGTGTTGGTGAGGGGCTGGGAAGCGCATTCCTGCGGGGGCACCCCCGGATCGTCCCCCTCCCGACGTCTCGTCGGCGGCTGCCTGCCGG
>NZ_JOHY01000072.1 GCF_000721495.1 Streptomyces sp. NRRL F-5123 | reverse complement strand
GGTCGGTGTCCGCCGGGGCGCGCGGGGGCTGGGGCCGGGGCTGGGCGGCGGGTGGCGCGCCGGGGGCGCTCGCGGCGCTGCGGCGGCAGAGGGTGCAGAAGCCCGTGGGGCCGACCGTGCCGGTGCAGTCGGGGTACGGGCAGGGGCGGGCAGCTCCGGTGCCGGGCTCAGCGGTTGCGGTCACTGCGGGGTGCCCCCTCGGGGGTGGCCGGTCACCCCGCCGTCGGGCGGGCGGGGCGCGGGCGGGGCGGGCGGTGGGGTCGGGGGCTGCGGCCGCGGCGCGGCTTCCGGCGGGTTCTCCCGCGGCGGGGGCGGGTCCACCGGCCGGGCCTGCGGCGGGAGGGGAGGCTCGGGCGGTACGGCCGGGGGCCCCGGCGGACGGGGCGGCGGGACCGGGCGCGGGCCCGGAACGTGCGGCGGCTGCGGCGGGCGGGGCGGGGCACCGGGCGGCGTGCGCGGCGGCTCGGCCCCGGACGGCGTGCGCGGCGGCTCGGCCCCGGACGGCGTGCGCGGCGGCTCGGCCCCGGACGACTCAGCCGTGCCCGGCGACTCAGCCGTGCCCGGCAGACCTGGCGGTTCGGCTCCCGGCGGCGGAGCGGACGCCCCTTCGCCCCCCGCTGGTTGCGGCTCCTGCGGGGGCTGGGCTCCGGGCGCCGGCGGATCGGGCCGGCCGTCGACGAGGGCCACGTAGGCGCGGGTCGCCGCCTCCGCCGCGGGGACGTCGCAGGGGCGTTCGTGCAGCAGCCGGTAGGCGGTGAGGTACAGCTCGTCGGCCGCCAGGTCCTCCGTCCGGGCGGCCACTTCCTCGTACACCCTGCGGTAGTTCACCAGGCGGCCGCGCAACTCGTTGCGCCGGTCCAGCAGTTCGGACAGCGCCGCCACCGCGGGCGGGATGCGGCGCTCGGCGCGTGCGGCGACGCGCTCGTAGTGGCCGAGGTCCGGCGCCCGGTCCGGCGGGAGGGCGAAGGGGCCGCGCCCGGCGGTGAGTTCGGCGCGGACGGCGTTGACGTGGACGAGCGCACGGACGGCCCGGTCGGCGAGGTCGGCCGCCTCCGCGTCGCCCGTCACGCGCGCCATGAGCCCGCCCAGCTCGGGAGCGTCCGTCTCGCAGATCCGTGCGCAGCGCGCGGCGAGCTGCTGCCTGCGCTGCACGGCCGGACGTACCAGCAGCTCGTCGCGGGCCCGCGCGAAGTGGTCCCCGGCGGTGCGGAAGGCGAGGAGGACCCGGCTGCCGCCCGCGACCAGGACGGCCAGCAGATCGAGCAGCGAGGCCGGGTCGGCTGCGGCGTCCACCCCGACGACGACCAGGGTGATCGTGACGCGGGCCGCCGCGACGCGTTCCGCGGGCGGCAGTTCGCGGTGCTGCCCGAGGCCCATGCGCAGCGCGATGCGCTCGGCGACCGAGGCGGTGTCGCTGCCCGCGACGTACAGCGCGAGGTCCAGGCCGCCCGCCGCCGGTACGGTCCCGGGCGCGTCGAGGGAGGCACGCCGGGTCGAGAGGCTGGTGCGCAGTTCGCGGTCGGCGAGGGTGATCGCGCGGCGCAGCGTCGCGGCGCGGGCGGCGTCGTCCTCCGGCACGAGGCTGATCTTCACCTGCGGGGCGGCGCCGTCACCCCGTACGGCCGCGTCGCCGCGCAGCCAGCGGGCCAGCCGCTCGGCGAACGGCTGGTCGAGCGGCGCCTGTCCCGCCCCCGGCTCCGGCGCCCGCAGCTCCTCGTCGACGGCGGCAGGGCCGCGGGTCCACGCGGCGACCTCCGGCAGGTGCTGGACGACGGTCTCGGCCGGGCTCATGAAGGAGTAGCCGCCGACGGGCTCGGAAGGGCCCGCCAGCACCATGCCGACGACCTGCGCGGTGGCGAGGTCCACGACCGGACCGCCGCTGAAGCCGGGCCGGGCCGCCTCCGCCGGGCTCGGCGGGCGCAGTTGGACCTGGCCGTCGCGCCCGCAGCCGCCGACGATCGTGGCGGGCAGCCACAGGCCGCCGTTGAAGTCGGCGGGGAAGCCGTACATCTGCACCTCGCGGCCGGGCGCGGACAGCCGGTGCAGCGTCGTGGCCTCGCCCGGCGGGCGCGGCCGGTCCAGGGCGAGCAGCGCGACGTCGCCGCTCGGGTCGCCGTCCTCGTCCCGCTCCTCGGGCCGGTAGGAATCCCCGGCGACCCGGGCCGTGACCCGCGGCACGTGCGAGCCCCCGGCGCCGACGAACTCCGCGACGACCTCCTCGCCGCGCCGCAGTACATGCGCGGCGGTCAGGACGCGGTCGGGGCTCAGCAGGATGCCGCTGCCCGCGATCTCGCCGTCGGCCCGGCGGATCCGTACGGCCCACGGCGGTGTCGCCACGGGGCTGGGCCGGGCAGCGCCTGCCCGGAACGTCCCCCCGTACGTCCCCCCGTCGGCGTTTCCCCCGTCGGCCACCATGCCGTGCACCCTACGCCTGACGTCACGTCATGTCGTCCTGAAAGCCCTACAATTGGCCCTCCGCACCGCAGAACCACCTCCGGGGGAAGCCACCGTGGAAGAGCCGTCCTTCGTCGGGCTGGCCGAGGTCATCACCCAGATCCGCACCGAGCTGCAGCAGGCGCGGGGCGCGGCGGAGGGCGAGCAGATCGGCTTCACCGTGGAGAAGGTCAGCCTGGAGTTCACCGTCCAGGTCCACCGCACCGGCCGCGCGGGCGGCGGGCTGCGCATCGGCGTCGTGACGGCGGAGCTGGGCGGCTCGGTGGACAGCGGCACGACCCACCGCGTCCAGGTCGACCTGGAGCCGCACGACACGTCGACCGGCGGCCGCGTCCAGGTCACCCGCCCCCCGGAGACGGCCCCCGCCACCCCCGCCACCCCGGGCCTGCGCTGACCACCACCCCGGGCCTGCCCTGCCCGCCGCGGCGCGGGCGCGGGCGCCCGGCGGGGTCGGCCGTGGTCCTCACAGCAGCTGGTCGAGCTGTTCCTTCACGGGCACCAGCCCGGAGGCCTCGTAGAAGGACCGGGCCGCCGAGTTGAAGCCCCAGACGTTCACGACCAGGCGGTGGCAGCCCGACTCGCGGCCGATCGCGCGGACCGCGTCGAGCAGCGCGGACCCCACCCCGCTGCGCGCGGCGGCCGGTTCCACGGCGAGGTGCTCCAGCTTCACCACCGACCCGGGCCTCATGTGCAGGCTGCTCCCGCTCTCCACCACCCGGGCCATGGCGTAGCCGACGACAGGTCCGGTGGAGGCGAGTTCGGCCACGAGGACGTGCAGGGACGCGTCCCGGAGGGCGTGCTGGAAGAACGCCCGCACGCCCGCGCCGTCCGGCTCCGCGACGAAGAGGTCGGGCCGGTGCCGCGCATGCAGGTCGTGCACCCCCGCGTGCATCTCCACGAGCCGGGGGGCGTCGGGCGCGGAGGCTCTTCTGACGACGGCCACGCCCCCATGATGCCCTGGGCGCACGGCCGTTCGCCGCGACCGGCCGGCCCGTCCCGCGCGGCCCGGGGCGCCGGCCCGCGCGCCGTTCGCGCGACCTCGGTCCGGCCGTACGGTCCGGCTCGCGCCGATCCCACCGTCTCGCGCCGCCGGCCCGACAGCTTCGGTCTCCTCGGCGACGACACCCCGCGTTGCCCTCACTGTGCCCTCCGGTACCTGGACCGACCGACCGCGCCTCAGGTATCCAGAGGGGATCGTTCACCCACCGGGGGGTCGCATGCACGCCGAAGACCGGGCGAGGTCGGCAGAGGCGCGGAAGGGCGGGGCACCGGCCCGCCGGTCCCGGCCTGCCGGACGGACGGGGCCCCCCGGTCTCCTGGCGCAGCAGAGCAGCGCCGGCAACACGGCGGTTGTCCAGATGCTCCACCGGGCCGGACTCCAGGGATCCCAGGAACACCTGCCAGGCGCCGGCCGCGACGGCGGGCAGACCGAGCACCCCCTGCAGCGCTCCACCGTCCACGGCGTCCTCCGCACGTCGGGCCGCCCCCTCGACGACGACACCCGCGAGGAGATGGAATCCCGGCTCGGCGCGGACTTCTCCGACGTCCGCATCCACGCGGACGCGGCCGCGCGGGCCTCGGCAGCGGAGATGGGCGCTCGTGCCTACACCTCCGGCAACCATGTCGTGATCGGCGACGGCGGCGCCGACAAGCACACCCTCGCCCACGAGTTGACGCACGTCGTCCAGCAGCGCAAGGGCCCTGTCGCCGGCAGCGACAACGGGGCCGGGCTGCGGGTGTCGGACCCCTCGGACCGGTTCGAACGCGAAGCCGAGGCCACCGCGGGCCGGGTGATGTCGGGCCCGGCCGTGGCCCACGCGGAGGTCGGCGGCGAGGCGGGCCGTCAGCCCGCGGCCGGGGAGCGGACCGTGCAGCGGGTGCTGACCGACCCGCCTTCGCAGCAGACGCAGCCGGACGGGGCCCAGCCGGGTTCGGACAGCGCCACGGACCTGCCGGCCTTCGCTCCCGGGACCTTCGAGTTCGTCACCGAGCTCAGGGGCGGATCCAGCAGTCCGTGGCACGTCCGGGTCGGCGGGGCCGACAAGGTCTTCAAGTTCAGCCAGCCGCGGGGCCGGACCCCGTTGACGCCCGCCGGGGTTCCAGGGCCGATCACGGTGCCGGAGTCCGAGGAAGCCGCCGAGGGCGAGGCCGAAAAAGGCGAGCCGGCCAGGAAGAGCAGTTCCCTGCCCGCCGAGGAGATCATGCTGGCCGAGATGCTGACCGGCAAGATCTACCAGGCGGCCGGGGCCAAGGTGCTCCCGGCCGCGTTCGCCTGGGTGGCGACGGGCAACGAGACGGCGGCGGAGTGGACCCTGGCCCAGGTCACCGACTTCCGGACGGTGGACGAGGACCGGCCGGACGCGGCGAAGATCGCCTCCATGGCGGACTTCCTGCCGTTCGTCGGCCTGGACGTGGTGCTGGCCATCTTCGACCTGCGCAAGCCGCCGAACTGGATGAAGATCGGTGCCGACCTGTACCGCCAGGACCTGGGCGGAGCCATGTACGTCAGCGCCCAGGGCGCGCCCAAGAAGCCCGACGACTTCATGGAATCCACGGACGTCACCCGGACGATCGCCAGCATGTCCACCGGGCGGCACAGCAACGGCTCGCCGTACGCCGACGTGCCGCCGGAGAGGTTCGCCGAGTCCCTCGTCGACCTGGACAAGCGGCTGCCCCCGGCGACGATCGAGCAGCTGGTGAACGCGAGCGGCCTGCCCGAGGCCAAGCGCCCGGCGCTCATCGCGGCCCTCAACGGCCGGATCAGCGCGGGCGTCCAGTGGGCCCGCGGCTACGCGGAGCCGGTGGCCGCGTTCGGCCGGGAGGTGCGTCACGGCCTCGAACCGGACCTCGAAGCGGACCTCGAACCGGAGCCCCTGCCCGACTGGTCGGACGCCCTGGCCGACGGCGCGCTGGAGTTCCGGGACATCCACCAGCTCATCCGCGCACAGCGCGCCCGGATCGAGAGTGTGGTCAGCAGCCTGCGGGCCGAGTTGCTCGACGCCGCCGAGGGCTCCCACCTGGCCACGCCGCTGCGGACGCTGGTCGAGCTGACCGGCGCCGACAGCCCGTTGATCGGAACGGACCGGGAACTGGCCGACACCGCGAAGAAGCTGTACGTCGGGATCAGGCGCTGGCCGATGGAGGTCACCCCCGAGCCGCTGCTGATCCTCGCCCACACACTGCCCTACTTTGCCGCCCTCGTCAGGGAGGGAGAGCGGGCCCTGGCCAGGATGACCGCCTTCGACCGGCCGGAGCGGCGTTCCGACGACCCGTACGCCCCGCCCCCGCTGGTCGGCCCGGAAGAGCTGCTCAACCCGAACCAGTACACGGCCACCACGGCCAAGAAGCTGCACGACGATCTCCAGCGGATGCGGGGCAGGCATCTCGTCCGCCGGGTGAGCCGGGCGGAGGAGGCAAACTACAAGATCGCGGCGCGGGCAGAGGACGTCGCCTCAGCAGTCGAGGCCCTGTTCGACACCAAGGGCTACGAACGCGGTGAGATCGTCTTCTCCGTGGAGGACGTGTTCATCCTCTCCCGGGAAACCGCCTGGGCCGACGCGGTCAAGGCCGAGGCCAAGCGGAGATTCGCCGGCGAACCCCCGATGCGGGACGTGCCCGACATGGGTACCGGTTACGCGCGCGTGGTCGAGATCCCGATCACTACCGAGCTGTTGGATTTCCTGGAGAAGTACGCGTACATCAGCGCCCCCGTGACGGCCAAGCCGAACGCGTTCATGCCCAACCCCAACGTCAAGTACGAGGGCGCGGCCGGCGGGACCGACGACGCCGGGGGCATCCCCAACCTCGTGGTGAAGAAGCAGGGCTTCGGCCAGTTCCTGGCCGCCACCCGGGCGATCACGTTCGTCGACGCCGCCGCGAGCGCGACGATGAAGAGGCTCTGGGAGAAGGAGGTGAGGGAAGGCGTGGAGCACCTCCGAGAGCTCGCCCGCCTGCAGGCGGAAAGCGCGGCGAAGGCCCCTGCCGACAAGAAGGACGGCCTCGAGCTCGACGACGACGACTTCTTCGCCGGCCTCGAACTCCACGACGACGAACCGTGACCCGGAGCGCGCCGAGGAGATCGGCAGTCAGGAGGAGGCCTGGGCTCCGAGGAGCATGGAAGCCCGTTGCACCGGGCTGAGGAAGCCCGTTGGTGCGACGGTGCGGGCAGTTCCCGGGCAGGTGAAGCCGAGCCGGGTCATGGCCCGGAGGACTTCGCCGGCGCTGAAGTCGCGCCGGTCCTGGCGTGTGATGACCTGCCCGACCTGTTTGAGGGGGTAGGTGCGGCGACCGATGATCACGGACCCGTCGCCGTCGACCGGTTCGGGTTTGACGCCCCTCATGGACTCCAGGATGCCGCTCCTGGTCAGGTCGAACGGGAAGCGGGCGATGACACAGCGCATGAGACCTCACAGGGAACGGGACGGAAAGGGCTGGTTCTGCAACGGCGAAGCGGCGGGACGCGGCAGCTTCCTCGTCACCGGGAGATGTCAGGCCGCCGTGTCGAAGGAGGGCTTCCGGACGGTCGCGCGGCGGACGGACGTGGTGGGGCGGCGCCGGCCGCGGGAGGCCGGGCCGCCCTTGCCACGCTCGGCCACCGGCGCGGTGATCGTCACAGGAACACCGGAGGGGGCCTGCGCGCCGGTGATCCGGCTCAGGTCCTCTCCGCCGGGGCGAACCTGCGCGGTCCGGGGGGCGATGCCGGCGGCCGCCATGAGGCGGGTCATGGAGCGGCGCTGGCCGGGGGTGATCAGGGTGACGACGCTGCCGGACTCGCCGGCCCGCGCGGTACGGCCGCCCCGGTGGAGGTAGTCCTTGTGGTCGGCGGGCGGGTCGACGTTGACGACGAGGTCGAGGTTGTCGACGTGGATGCCGCGCGCCGCGACGTTCGTCGCCACGAGCACGGTGACGTGCCCGGTCTTGAACTGGGCCAGGGTCCGGGTGCGCTGCGGTTGCGACTTCCCGCCGTGCAGGGCGGCGGCTCTCACCCCGCTGTTCAGCAGGTCCTGCGTCAGCCGGTCGACGGCGTGCTTGGTGTCCAGGAACATGATGACCCGGCCCTCGCGGGCCGCGATCTCGATGGTCGTCCGGTGCTTGTCGGCTTCCTGGACGTGCAGGACGTGGTGCTCCATCGTCGTGACCGCGCCGGCGGAGGGATCGACGGAGTGGACGACCGGGTCGGTGAGGTAGCGGCGGACCAGGAGGTCGACGTTCCGGTCGAGGGTGGCGGAGAACAGCATCCGCTGGCCCTCGGGGCGGACCTGGTCCAGAAGCGCCGTGACCTGGGGCATGAACCCCATGTCGGCCATCTGGTCCGCCTCGTCCAGCACGGTGGTCGCGACCTGGTCCAGTCGGCAGTCACCGCGGTCGATGAGGTCCTTGAGACGGCCGGGCGTCGCGACGACGACTTCCGCGCCGCCACGCAGCGCGCCGGACTGCCTGCCGATCGGCATTCCACCCACGACGGTGGCCAGGCGCAGCCTCACCGACCGGGCGTAGGGGGCCAGCGCGTCCGTCACCTGCTGCGCCAGCTCACGGGTCGGCACGAGGACCAGGGCCAGCGGCTGACGGGGCTCGGCGCGCTGCCCGGCGGTACGGGCCAACAGGGCCAGGCCGAAGGCGAGGGTCTTGCCGGAGCCGGTGCGCCCCCGGCCGAGGACGTCCCGGCCCGCGAGGGTGTTCGGCAGGGTGGCGGCCTGGATCGGGAACGGGACGCTCACGCCCTGCGCGGTGAGCGCGGCCAGCAACTGCGCGGGCATGTCGAGACCCGCGAACGTCTCGACGGCAGGCAGCGCCGGAGTGGTCGTCCTCGGCAGGGCGAACTCACCCGAGACCGCCGCGGGCCGTCGGCCCTGGCCGCCCGGACGGCTCCGGCCCTGGGAACGGCTCGGGGCGGCTGAGCCGAAGCGGCTTCCCGTGCCCGTGCCCGTACCGGCGCCGAAAGCGGCCCCGGAGGTACGGCTGCGGGAAGTGCGGCTCTTCGTACGTGTGGAATTCAATGAAAACCTTCCTCGACACGGGACGGCACGCGTCAAGGAATTCTCACTGCGGAAAAGCGGCAGGGAATCACAGAAACGGGCCGAATGGAATGCGGGAGCAGATCACGGTGGTGCACCGGATGCAGCACCGGCGATGGAACGCGAATGCGGAAGCGCGGAACGCAGGCGAAATTCGGGGAATTCCCGTACTCGGGGCCCGCGGCACCGAGGGATTACGGGCCCCGGACACGAAGTACGCTTCGGCGTCAGGCGGGAACGATGTTCTCCGCCGTCGGGCCCTTGGGGCTCGACGCGATGTCGAAGGTGACCTTCTGCCCCTCGACCAGCTCACCGAGGTCCTGGGCGGCGATGTTCGAGAAGTGGGCGAACACGTCTGCGCCGCCGCCGTCCTGCTCGATGAAGCCGAATCCCCGGGCCGCGTTGAACCACTTCACCGTGCCGGACGCCATGTCGCATCTCCTCTGGGCAGTACGCCGGTTTCCGCAGTCCACGGATACCGGGTCGCCGCGATGATGCCCCGCCCGGAAGACGACCGGAAATACAAAACGCTTCCCGAGGTCGAAAGGGCCTGCGGGGCCACGAAGATTTTGGGAAACCATAACTGCAACTGTGACCGACAGTATCACACGGGCGCGGCACGAGACCGGCCGTGGCGACACGTCGTCCATACCGGCAAAAACACTCCCCGCACGGAACATCAAATCCTCATCCGGCGGATGCAGTATTGATACACCCACGGCGTCGCATTGTGGAGGAGCGCCCGGGGAACGAATCCACGGCTTACAGCAGGCAGAGGTCACGGTGGATGCGGCGCCCGCCCCGGGGCACGCTCACCGGCCTTCTCGGCTCCACTCCGCCGTCCCGGACGGCAGCCACGCGCCCGGCGGCCACCCGGGCGGTTGCGCCGGCGGGCGGCTCGGCCGCGGGGGTGCGGGGGGCGCCGGACTTACTGCCGGAGCAGCGTTGCGCTTCCGCGGACCGGGGGTCACCCACCCTCCCCGGCCTGGGAGGCGGCGCGGCGGTACTCGGCGTTGAGGCGCTGGGCTTCTTCGAGCTGGTCTTCGAGGATGATGATCCGGCAGGCCGCCTCGATGGGGGTGCCCTGGTCGACGAGCTCTCGTGCACGGGCGGCGATACGCAGCTGGTAGCGGGAGTAGCGCCGGTGGCCGCCGTCGGAGCGGAGCGGGGTGATCAGGCGGGCTTCTCCGATGGCGCGCAGGAACCCAGGGGTGGTGCCGAGGAGTTCCGCGGCGCGGCCCATCGTGAAAGCGGGGTAGTCGTCGTCATCGAGACGGCCGAACGAGTCGTCTGCTGTCATTGCACCTCTCTGTGGAACGCATGGAGGGGTCCTGGCGCCGCACGGCGCCAGGACCCCGAAGGAACTACTACACCACCGGCCGGCTTGTGTACTGCGCCGACCTTCTGTTTCCACGGCCCCGACCGAGATGCTGCGGGGACCGCGAGGATCGCGGTTGCTTGACCGGAGACCACCTCACTATCGATGTCCTACGGTACCCGGGCCCATGACTTCGCCCGGGCGATCCTGATGGCGCCTGGCCCCTCCGTTCTTCCCTCTGGAATCGATCACTTGCCGAGCGGCTACTGCGTACTGCGGGTGATGCGAACCGCTCCGTGGCCTGTGGTAGCGCCACTCTCCGACAGCCGGCCCCGTCGCCCGTCCTGCATCTGCTCCGGCTTGGAACCCCACTGTCGGACCACCCGGTGCGCGCGCCCGCAGCCGACGCCTTCACCGAGGTACTGCTCACTTGCTTCACTGCTGGGTACTGCGAACTGCACTTACCGAACTACCTACTACATGAACTGCGGTACTTCCACGGCGGCCCCTGATCACTGCGGGCCACCCGGTCCGGCCGTCAGCCCCGTCGCCATCCTGCAACGCTCCGGCTTCGGGACTCCACCACCGCACCGTCCTGCAACCTGCGGGTAAAACTGCCTGGCAGTTCATCTCTGCCGGGCTCACTCGATCTCGACTACAAGAGAAACCATACCCACACCGCCGCCCAATGTCTACTCCGGCCGCGATAGATTTCCGCATGTCACCCGGAAAGACTGTCGCCCTCGACCGGCGACGGGAGTCCCGGCGCCGTCGCTCCCGCAAGCGCGCCCCTCCGACCAGCGCCGATGCCCCGACCCCGCCCCCGGCCCCGGCGTTTCCCCGCGGTGCGGCCGAGGGCGAGTCGGGGGTGCGTCGGCTCACCGGGGTGTCGGGTGCGGGCGTGACGACAAGCGAGCCCTCGGCCCGGTGGCCGCCCTTGCCGGCAGCGCGGGAACGGTCCCCCGTCTTGACGGCGCCCCGGGGACCCCGGACCATTTCGTGGGAGCGCTCCCACGTCACTTCCGCACTGGAAGGAAACCCCTGTGATCCCCCACTCACACCACTCCCACCCCCCGAGACCTCACCGTGGAGGCCGCCGGGCCCGTACCCGCGTCCTGGGCACGCTGGCCGTGGCCGGCCTCTTCGGCGCCGTGCTGGTCGCCCCGGCAGGGGCCGCGGCCGCCGCCGACGACGCGCCGGAGCAGATCGTCAACGGCGACTTCTCCAACGGCAGCACCGCCCCCTGGTGGTGGACCGAGAACAGCCCGGGCTCCGTCGTGGACGGCCGGCTCTGCGCCGAGATCCCCGGCGGCACGACCAACCCGTGGGACGCCATCGTCGGGGAGAGCGACCTCCCCCTCATCGCCGGCGAGAGCTACACGCTCAGCTACACCGCGACCACCTCGGTGCCGGTCACGATCACCACCAACGTGCAGATGGCGGTGGACCCGTACACCGCCGAACTCTCCGAGCACGACCAGCTCGACGACACCGCGACGCCGGTCTCCCACGTCTTCACCGCCAGAGCGGACAACGACGCCGCCCAACTCGTCTTCCAAGTCGGCGGCAGCTCCGAGCCGTTCACCTTCTGCCTGGACGACGTCTCGCTGCGCGGCGGTGCGGAACCACCCGTCTACACGCCCGACACCGGCTCCCCGGTCCGCGTCGACCAGGTCGGCTACCTGCCCCACGGGCCCAAGGACGGCACCTTCGTCACCGACGCGACCGAACCGCAGGCCTGGACGCTGAAGAACGCGGCCGGTACCGCCGTCGCCACCGGCACGACCGTGCCCGGCGGCACCGACCCGAGCTCCGGCCAGAACGTCCAGACGTTCGACTTCAGCAGCTACACCACCGCGGGCGACGGCTACACCGTCACCATCGGCGACGAGACGAGCGAGCCGTTCACCATCGCCACCGACGTCTACACGTCGCTGCGCACCGACTCGCTCGCCTACTACTACAACCAGCGCAGCGGCATCGCGATCGACGGCTCGATCGCCGGCGCCGCCTACGCCCGCCCGGCCGGCCACCTCAACGTCGCCCCGAACACCGGCGACAACGGCGTACCCTGCCAGCCCGGCGTGTGCGACTACACGCTCGACGCCGCGGGCGGCTGGTACGACGCGGGCGACCAGGGCAAGTACGTGGTCAACGGCGGCATTTCGGTCTCCGAGCTGATGAACGCCTACGAGCGCACGCTGACCGCGAAGGGTGCCGACGGCGCCGCGCTCGGCGACGGCAAGCTGAAGGTGCCCGAGACGGGCAACGGCGTGCCGGACATCCTGGACGAGGCGCGCTGGGAACTGAACTTCCTGATGGAGATGCAGGTCCCCGACGGACAGCCGCTGGAAGGCATGGCCCACCACAAGCTGCACGACAAGGCGTGGACCGGCCTGCCGCAGGCGCCCGACAAGGACGCCCAGCCGCGCGAGCTGCACCCGCCGTCCACCGCCGCCACACTCAACCTGGCCGCGGCGGGCGCCCAGTGCGCCCGGTTGTTCAGGCCCTACGACGCGGCCTTCGCCGACCGCTGCCTGACCGCGTCCGAGAAGGCGTGGACGGCGGCCGAGGCCCACCCGGCCGTCTACGCCGACCCCAACGACGCGACCGGCGGCGGCGCTTACAGCGACGGCAACGTCACCGACGAGTTCTACTGGGCCGCGTCCGAGCTGTTCATCACCACCGGTGACGACTCCTACCGCCAGAAGCTGCTGGACTCCCCGCTGTACGGCGACACCGAGGCGGTCTTCCCGCACGAGGGCTTCTCCTGGGGCTCCACCGCGGCGCTCGGCGCCCTGGACCTGGCGACGGTGCCGAACAAGCTGCCCGCCGACGAACTGGCCGCCGTACGCACCATGGTGACGGACGCCGCCGACGGCTACGCCGAGCAGTCCGAGCAAGCGCTCTACGGCCTGCCGTACGCGCCGTCCGGCAACCACTACGTGTGGGGCTCCAACAGCCAGGTGCTCAACAACGCGGTGGTGCTGGGCGTCGCCGACGACCTGACCGGCGACACCAGGTACCGGGACGCGGTGCTGCACGCTCTCGACTACGTCCTGGGCCGCAACCCGCTGAACCAGTCGTACGTGACCGGCTTCGGCGAGCGGAACTCGCACAACCAGCACAGCCGCATCTGGGCCCACGAACTCGATGCCGACCTGCCCACCCCGCCCGCGGGCACCCTGGCCGGCGGCCCTGACAGCCAGTTGGAGGACCCGACCGCGCAGTCCAAGCTGACCGGCTGCGCGCCGGCGATGTGCTACATCGACGACATCGAGTCGTACTCCACCAACGAGAGCGCCATCAACTGGAACGCCCCGCTGGCCTGGGTCGCCTCCTACGCCGACGACCTCGGCAGCGGCGGGGACCACGGCGGCAACCCGGCGACCTGCCAGGTCACGTACACCTCCTACCGGTGGAGCGGCGGCTTCACCACCCTGGTCTCCCTGAAGAACACCGGCACCACGGCGATCTCCCCCTGGGAGCTGGGGTGGTCCTTCACGGACGACCAGAAGATCACCGACCGCTGGCAGGCCGAGATCACCCAGGCCGGACGGAACGTCACTGCCAGGCCGGTCGGTTGGAACGCCTCCCTGTCCCCCGGTGCCTCGGTCGGCTTCGGCTTCAACGGCACCTCGACCGGCCAGGTGAGCGATCCGCACGCCTTCACCATGAACGGCGCGACCTGCGACACCGCGCAGTGACGCGCGCCGGAGGCTGAACAGGGAAGCGGCCGGGCCGGCGTGAGCGGGTCGCACGGCGCGGCCTCGACCCGCTCACCCCGGCCGACCGCCTCGCCGGGATCCGGCCCGGTCAGGACCGGGACAGGGCCGGAACAGGGCCGCCCCGTGCCGATGCGCACGGGGCGGCCCTGCTGTGCGTCCGACGGTGGGGTGCCCGTCAGGCGGCGGCTCTGAGGTCGGCGCGGCAGAACAGGAGGGCGTAGCCGCGGGGTAGTTCGGCAAGGATGCGGTCCGTGAGGGACTGGCCGGCTGTCTCGGTGAGGGCCGCAAGAACCGAGGTGGTGTGCCAGCGGGCCTGCGCCGGGGTGGTGTTGAGGGCGTCGGCCACGGTGGCGACGAAGGCAGGGGCGTCGGCGGGCTCGGTGCGGGGTATCTGCGAGGCGAAGTCCGTACGGGCTTCGAGGGGGAGCACGGCTGCCAGGTCGCAGCGTTCCTCACCGATGAGCTGGCTGCCGAGCGCGGCGAGGACAGCACGCAGGACGTCGACAGCTTCCTCGTCGCTGTCGTAGCCGCCGAGTTCGCGTACCTGCGCGATGAGGTGCTTCCAGGTCATCTGGAGCCTTTCCGGGGTGTCGGTCAGCGTCGAAGGCGCTGAGGGTCAGGGGCGGTGGTCCGGCCGCCGGGCGGGCGACGCGTGCGCGGGACCGCGGGATCGGGCCAGGCAGATGCCCCGGCCGCGGTCCCTGGGGACCGTGCCGGGGCGCCCTTGGCCGCGGTCGCGGCGGTCAGGCCTGGATCTGCTTGCGGTCGTCCGTGTGGTTGACGGCGATCCTGCGCGGCTTGGCCTTCTCGGCCACCGGGATCCGCAGGGTCAGTACGCCGGCGTCGTAGTCGGCGCGGATGCCGTCCGGGTCGAGGGTGTCGGACAGCATGACCTGGCGGGAGAAGACGCCGAGGGGACGCTCGGACAGCTCCCACTTCACGCCGTCGCCCTCGTGGCGGGGCCGCCGCTCCGCCTTGACCGTCAGCATGTTCCGCTCGACGTCGATGTCGATCGCCTGCGGGTCCACGCCCGGCAGGTCGAAGCACATCACGTACTCGTCGCTGGTCCGGTAGGCGTCGAGCGGCATCGGGGTGGGCCGGGACCAGGTTCCCGTGGAGCCGAGGAACTGCTGGGTCAGACGGTCGAGTTCCCGGAACGGGTCAGTGCGCATCAGCATCGCGAACACCTCCATTTGCTCTGCACCAGGTGCCAGTGCGCTTCACCTGAATCCGTTGTAACATGTCATCCATCGGATGACAAGTCGAAATGTCGTGGAGAAGGTGACGCCGTGAGCGAGAAGACGCAACCGACCGCCTCCGGGGACGGGGCCCCGGGCGAGCCCGTGTCGTTCATGGCCGCGGCTGCCGCGCTGTCCGCGATCGACGACGCGGTACGGGGCGCCCAGGATCCCGCGGGGCGCCCCGACGGCGAGCCGCCCGCCGCCGCACAGCAGGCCATGGCCGCCCTCCTCCTGCTGCGCGAACTGCGCACACAGCTCGCCGGCTGGGAGGCCGGCATCGTGGAAGCCGCCAGGGCCGCCGGAGCCACCTGGGCCGACCTCGCCCCGCCCATGGGCGTCGCCAGCCGGCAGGCCGCGGAGAACCGCTACCTGCGGCTGCGCCCCTCGGCGCCCGGCACGACGGAGACCGGCGCCGAGCGGGTCAAGGCCGTACGCGACCGCAGGGCCGCGGACCGCACCGTCACCCGCTGGGCCCGCAGCAACGCGGCCGACCTGCGCACCCTCGCCGCCCGGATCACGGCCCTCACCGACCTGCCCACCGCGGCCGGCCCGGCGCTGCACGCCCTGCACACCGCCCTCGGCGCCACCGACGCCGCCGACCTGGTCGCACCGCTGACCCGCGTCCGCCCCCACCTCGGCACCGGCCACCCCGACCTCGCCAGCCGCCTCGACACCCTCACCAGCCGCACCGACGAACTCCGCAAGGCCAGCACCCAGCGCCGCACCTGACCCCCGCCCCCCGACGACCCCGCCCGCCGCCCCGCCCAGGCGGCACCTCACCCCGCGCCGCTGTCCGCTCACGGACGAGGCCGCGGCAAGCAAGATCATCGGCGCCCGGCCAGACAGCGGCCCAGCAAAAGATCTTGAGAGGGAGTAGGCCGGAAACGCAACAGGCCCCCGACCGGGGGCCCGTGCAGGTCACGCCCGCTTCATCCGCGGGCGCCAGAGTGGGGCGGCTGGGACTCGAACCCAGGACCGGCGGATTATGAGTCCGCTGCTCTAACCGGCTGAGCTACCGCCCCGTACGGCGTGGCGTGCGCCGTCTGCCGCAGCATAGCTGCTCATACGATCTGTCGCCCTCGTGGGTCACAGACGCGGCATCAGGTGGACTCCCCGGGGCGGGCGGATGGTTCCCGCGGGTACGAAAAAGGACCCCAACGGGGTCCCGGATCGTGCGCTCCCCCGACTGGACTCGAACCAGTAACCTGCCGGTTAACAGCCGGCTGCTCTGCCAATTGAGCTACAGGGGACCGAAGCTCCCCCGACTGGACTCGAACCAGTAACCTGCCGGTTAACAGCCGGCTGCTCTGCCAATTGAGCTACAGGGGATCGCTTCGCGTGCACCGAATGCACCCGCCGGGGGCTTCCCGGAAGGCGCGCGTTCGGTGCGACACATACATTAGCGCAAGTGGGGGGGTGCTCCGCCAACCCTTAGCGGCCGGGTTGCGGAGCGGGCGCGGAGGGTAGGCGCCCAGCCACGACGAGCACGACCAGCAATGACGAGCAACGCGGCCGCCAGGGCGTACGGCCGCAGCGAGGATGGTGGAGCCATGCGCTACAAGCTGACGTTCATCGCGGGAGCCGCTGTCGGGTTCGTGATCGGCGCCAGGGCGGGCCGGGAGCGGTACGAGCAGCTGGTCAGGGCCGGGCAGGCCTTCGTCCAGAACCCGGCGGTGCGGAACGCCGCGGAGAGTGCCGCGCAGCAGAGCCGTACGGCCGCGGTACGGGCCGCCGACACGGTCGTCGTCAAGGTCGGGCCGAGGCTCCCGGAGCCGCTCGCGGAGAAGGTGCGGGCGATGCGCAACGGCAGCGCGCCCGAGGACGACTGGGGCACCTCGAACACCTGAGCCAGGCCGGGCGCACCGGACGGCGGGCCGCGCGGCGCGCGGGCCGCCCGGTGCGGCATCATCGGCCCATGGGCAAAGTGGCCGGTATAGACAACTCCTCCGCGGGTACCACCGTCGTCGTCTGCGACACGGACACCGGTGAGATCCTGCGGCAGGGTTACGCACCCCACGAGGTGCCGGACGGCGGCAAGCCGTCCGAGCTGGATCCGCAGGCCTGGCTGCTGTCGCTGGGCGAGGCGGCCAAGGGCGGGGTGCTGGAGGGTGTGCAGGCGATCGGGGTGTGCGGCCAGCAGCACGGGCTGGTCGCGCTGGACGCGGGGGGCGTGACCGTACGCCCCGCGCTGCTGCGCGGCGACAACCGCGCGCAGACGCAGGCGGCGGACCTGCTCCAGGAGCTGGGCGGGCCCGCGGGCTGGGCGGACGCGGTGGGCGCGCAGCCGCAGGCCGCGTACCCGGTGGCGAAGCTGCGCTGGCTCGCCCAGCACGAGCCGGCCGCCGCGGCGCGGATCGCAGCGGTGATGCTGCCGCACGACTGGCTGGTCTGGCAGCTGCTCGGCCAGCCCGCCCGCCGCACCACCGACCGCGGCGACGCCTCCGGCACCGGCTACTGGTCGGCGGCCACCGGCGAGTACCGCCCCGACCTCGTCGAACGCGCCCTCGGCCGCTCCGTGGCGCTGCCCGAGGTGCTGGGCCCCGCGGAGCCCGCGGGCCAGACGCCGGAGGGCCTGCTCATCTCGGCCGGTACGGGCGACACGATGGCCGCGGCCCTGGGCCTGGGCGTCGGGCCCGGCGACGCGGTGGTCTCGCTGGGTGCGGGCGGCAGCGTCTTCGCCGTCCACCACGAGGCGCTGAAGGACCCGACCGGCACCGTCACCGCCTTCGCCGACGCGACCGGCCGCCACCTCCCCGTCCTCCAGGTACGCAACGCGGTACGGACGCTGCGCGGCGCCGCCGACCTGCTCGGCACGGACCTCGCCGGGCTCTCGGAGCTGGCGCTGGCCTCGACGCCCGGCGCGTACGGCCTCGTCCTGCTCCCCTACCTGGAGGGCGAGCGCACCCCGGACCTGCCGCACACCGCGGGCACGCTGGCCGGGCTGCGGCGCGAGTCGATGAAGCCGGAGCACCTGGCGCGGGCGGCCTTCGAGGGCATGCTGTGCGGGCTCGCCGACGCGCTGGACGTGCTGCGCGGCAAGGGCGTGGAGATCCGCCGGGTGGTACTGCTGGGCGCGGCGGCGGAGCTGCCGGCCGTGCGGGCGCTGGCGCCGTCGATCTTCGGGACGCTCGTGGTGGTGCCGCCGCCGGCGGAGTACGCGGCGCTCGGCGCGGCCCGGCAGGCGGCGTGGTCGCTGGGCACGGTGCTGGGCTCTCACTCGCAGAGCGAGCCACCCGCCTGGCCGCAGCCCGCGGGCACCACGGTGCTCGACCCGGAGGACGCCGTGGAGCCGGACGGCCCGGGCCAGGACGGTACGGGGCCGGGCGAGCCCGGGCACGGCGGGGGCGGCCCCGCGGTCGGCTCGGCGGTGCGGCAGCAGTTCATCGCGGTGCGCGAGCAGACCCACCCGGGGGCCTTCGCCGCACTGTGAGCGGCACGTCCGGCGGGCCTCCCGGCAGCCTTCGGCGCGCTGTGACCCGCGGGGCGGCCGAAGGGAGCCCGGCGGGCGGCCGGCGGGGCTCGTCGCGGGGCACGACCCGGGCGATACGCGCCGCCGGTGCGACCGGTGCGACCCGCGTGACCCCCGCGGCCCCCGCGACCCGGGAGGTTTTGCCTCTCTTTAACCGGGTGCGGCCCCGCGATGTCCGACGATAGGGTTGCGGGCCGCCCCAGGGCGGCCCGCTCAACCCTGCCCGGGCGGTCCTGCGTCCTGACGGGAAAAGGCACAGCGCCGCCGTCCTTCGCCGGTGCCGTGCCCGCCCGTCCGCACGCCAGTCCGTCCACAACGCCCGCCCGCACGCACCACAGCCCCGTCACGCCCGTCACGAAGCGCCGCCCCCGGACGTCAGAAGCCCAGAGCCCGAGCCGCCGCCCGTGCCGTACCGACCGACCGACCACGAGGTAGTCAGTGTGCTGATCCGACTCCTGCGGTCCCACCTGGGACCGTACAAGCGCCCCATCGGCGCGCTGGTGACCCTGCAGTTCGTCTCGACCCTCGCCGCCCTCTTCCTGCCCACCCTCAACGCCGACATCATCGACAACGGCGTGGTCAAGGGTGATTCGGGCTACATCCTGAGCATGGGCGCGACCATGCTCGGCGTGACCGTCGTGCAGGTGCTGTGCGCGATCTGCGCGGTGTACTACGGCGCGCGGACGTCGATGGCGATCGGGCGGGACATCCGCGCGGCGGTCTTCGACCAGGTGCAGAGCTTCTCCGCGCGCGAGGTCGGGCAGTTCGGCGCCCCCTCGCTGATCACCCGCACCACCAACGACGTCCAGCAGGTCCAGATGCTGGTGCTGATGTCGTTCACCATGATGGTGTCCGCGCCGATCATGTGCGTCGGCGGCATCGTGATGGCGCTCGGCCAGGACGTGCCGCTCTCGTCGCTGCTGCTGGCCGTGGTGCCGGTGCTGGGCATCGCCGTGAGCCTGATCATCCGCAAGCTGCGCCCGATCTTCCGGACGATGCAGAAGCGCGTCGACACCGTGAACCGGGTGCTGCGCGAGCAGATCACCGGCATCCGCGTGATCCGCGCCTTCGTGAAGGACGACTACGAGCAGCGCCGCTTCGGGAAGGCGAACGAGGAGGTCACGGCGGTCTCGCTGGCCTCCGGGCGGCTGCTCGCGCTGATGTTCCCGACCGTGATGGCGATCGTGAACCTGTCGAGCGTGGCCGTGCTGTGGTTCGGCGCCCACCGCATCGACAGCGGCGGCATGCAGATCGGCGCGCTCACGGCCTTCCTGAGCTATCTCATGCAGATCCTGATGTCGGTCATGATGGCCACCTTCATGTTCATGATGGTGCCGCGTGCCGAGGTGTGCGCCGAGCGCATCCAGGAGGTGCTGGGCACGCAGTCCAGCGTCGTCCCGCCCAAGGCGCCGATCACGTCGCTGGGGCGGCGCGGCGAGCTGGAGCTCTTCGACGTCGACTTCGCCTACCCGGGCGCCGAGGCCGCGGTGCTGCGCGGCATCGACCTCATCGCCCGCCCCGGCGAGACGACGGCGGTGATCGGCTCGACGGGCAGCGGCAAGTCCACCCTGCTCGGCCTGATCCCCCGGCTGTACGACGCGACGGGCGGCCGGGTGCTCATCGACGGCGAGGACGTGGCGGAGCTGGATCCGGCGCTGCTCGCCGAGACCGTCGGCCTGGTCCCGCAGAAGCCGTACCTCTTCTCCGGCACGGTCGCCTCCAACCTGCGCTACGGCAAGCCGGACGCGACGGACGAGGAGCTGTGGCACGCGCTGGAGGTGGCGCAGGCCAAGGAATTCGTCGAGCGGCTGGAGGGCGGCCTCGACGCGGACATCGCGCAGGGCGGCAGCAACGTCTCCGGCGGGCAGCGGCAGCGGCTCGCGATCGCGCGGGCGCTGGTGCGGCGCCCGGAGATCTACCTCTTCGACGACTCCTTCTCCGCGCTGGACTACGCGACGGACGCGGCGCTGCGGCGGGCGCTCGGCGCGGAGACCGCGGACGCGACGGTGGTGATCGTGGCCCAGCGGGTGTCCACGATCCGCGACGCCGACCGGATCGTCGTCCTCGACGAGGGGCGGGTCGTCGGCACCGGCACCCACGACGAGCTGATGGCCACGAACGAGACCTACCGGGAGATCGTGTTGTCCCAGCTGACCGAGCAGGAGGCGGCGGCATGAGCGGCGGCCCCAACGGCGCACCGGGCAAGCCCGGCGGTCCGGGCGGACCGGGCGGTCCGGGCGGTCCGGGCGAAGGCTCCGACGGCGCACCCGGCGGCCCGGGAGCCGCGCCCGGCGGCAAGGACGCGCCCGGCGGGAAGGGCGCCCCCGGCGGCAAGGGCGTCATGTCCACCGCCCAGCGCGGCCCCCGCCCTATGGGCGGCCCCGCCCGCTTCATGAGCGGCGGCCCCATCGAGCGCTCCATGGACTTCAAGGGCTCCTTCAAGCGCGTGGTCGGCCTCATGCGCGCCGACCGCGCCCTGCTCTACGTCGTCCTCGCGGTCGGCCTCGTCAGCGTCGCCCTCACCGTGACCGGCCCCCGTATCCTCGGCCACGCCACCGACCTGATCTTCGCCGGTGTCATCGGCCGCCGGCTCAAGGGCGGCTCGAAGGAGCAGGCCCTCGACTATCTGCGCGCCCACGGCAAGGGCGGCGTCGCGGACATGCTCTCCGGCATCGACTTCACCCCCGGCCAGGGCATGGACTTCGGCGCGATCGGCTCCGTCCTGCTGCTCGCCCTCGGGGTCTACGCGCTGGCCGCGCTGTTCAGCGTCGTCCAGATGCGGACGGCGACGACCGTCATCAACCGCACGGTCTTCCGGCTGCGCCGCGACGTCGAGGCGAAGATCTCCCGGCTGCCGCTGTCGTACTTCGACAAGCAGCCGCGCGGCGAGGTCCTCAGCCGCGCCACGAACGACATCGACAACATCGGCCAGACCATGCAGCAGACCATGGGCCAGCTGATCAACTCGGTCCTGACCATCGTCGGCGTGCTGGCCATGATGTTCTGGATCTCCTGGCTGCTGGCGCTGGTCGCCCTCGCCACCGTGCCGCTGACGATGCTGGTCGCGACGCGGGTCGGCAAGCGCGCGCAGCCGCAGTTCGTCCAGCAGTGGAAGACGACCGGCAAGCTCAACGCGCACATCGAGGAGATGTACACCGGCCACAGCCTGGTGAAGGTCTTCGGCCGCCAGCAGGAATCCGCCGAAACCTTCCGGCAGGAGAACGAGGCGCTGTACGAGGCCGGCTTCAAGGCGCAGTTCCTGTCCGGCACGATCCAGCCGCTGATGATGTTCATCGGCAACCTGCAGTACGTGCTGATCGCCGTCGTCGGCGGGCTGCGGGTCGCGTCCGGGGCGCTGTCGATCGGTGACGTGCAGGCCTTCATCCAGTACTCGCGGCAGTTCAGCCAGCCGCTGACGCAGGTCGCGAGCATGGCCAACCTGATCCAGTCCGGTGTCGCCTCCGCCGAGCGGGTCTTCGAGCTGCTGGACGCCGAGGAGCAGTCCCCGGAGCCGGCCGTCCCCGCCCGCCCGGCCCAGCTGACCGGCCGCGTCGCGCTGGAGAAGGTCTCCTTCCGCTACGACCCGGACAAGCCGCTCATCGACGACCTGACGGTGAGCGTCCGGCCCGGCCAGACCGTCGCGATCGTCGGCCCCACCGGCGCCGGCAAGACCACCCTGGTCAACCTGCTGATGCGGTTCTACGAGGTCACCGGCGGCCGGATCACCCTGGACGACGTGGACGTCGCCGCGATGTCGCGCGAGGAGCTGCGCGCGTCCATCGGCATGGTCCTCCAGGACACCTGGCTCTTCGGCGGCACGATCGCCGAGAACATCGGCTACGGCCACGAGGACGCGACCCGCGAGGACATCGAGGCGGCCGCGCGCGCGGCGCACGCCGACCGCTTCATCCGCACCCTCCCGGACGGCTACGACACCGTCCTCGACGACGAGGGCACGGGCGTCAGCGCGGGCGAGAAGCAGCTCATCACCATCGCGCGGGCCTTCCTGTCCGACCCGGTGATCCTGGTCCTCGACGAGGCCACCAGCTCCGTCGACACCCGCACCGAGGTGCTCATCCAGCGCGCGATGGCCCGGCTCAGCCACGGCCGTACGAGCTTCGTGATCGCCCACCGGCTGTCCACGATCCGCGACGCCGACGTCATCCTGGTGATGGAGTCCGGCGCCATCGTGGAGCAGGGCACCCACGACGAACTGCTCGCCGCGCAGGGCGCGTACGCCCGGCTGTACGCGGCGCAGTTCGCCCAGGCGGTCGCCGAGGTCGACTGAGCGGCACGCCCGAAGGCCGCTGAAGCACGGCCGGGCGCGGGGGGCTGTCTGCCCCCCGCGCCCCTGCCTGGGCCCCGCACCCGGTCAGCGGTTGACGGTCTGGATCTCCCGGACGGTGACGTCCACCGTGCTGGGGAAGGTCGCCGCGGGCAGGGCCTTGGGGGTGGGCTGCCCGGTGCCGGTCCAGCTCACCCGCCACTTGACCGTGACCTTCAGCGGGACCTGGTTCCCGTTGCTGTCCTCGAGGTAGGTCACCCCGCAGGGCGGGTTGCCATTGGCCCCCGGTTGGTACTTCGTGCCCAAATTGGGGCAGTTGCCGGACGCGGGGAACTTCTCGGCGTCCAGGCCGCCCGATTCGATCCGGAAGCCGATGGGCGTCGCTGTGGTCGTCGCGGAGATGCCGTAGTCCGGGAGGTACGCAGTCACGGAGACTTTGTAGAAATCCTTGGGGTCGAGCCACACCCACGTCGGCAGGTTCACCGCCTGAGTGAGCTTCGGCTCGATCGACGGATCCCCGGTCGGTATGAGCAGCTTCTTGTAGGCCAGTTCGGCCAGCACCTCGGGAGTGACCGCGTTGCGGTGGCCGGCGGGCGGGGTGGCGCCCTTGTCGACCCAGAAGGGTTCGTCCTGGCAGTCGTTCGCGCCGGGCACGCTGAAGTCGGGCGCGTATCCCGACCACCAGTAGCCCTTGCCGGTCTTGTCCATGTTGAAGTTGGTGTACGGATGGCCGTCCGCGTACTTGTCCTTCTGCCCCGAGATCCATTCCCAGCTCGGCGACTGCTCCGACCACACCGTCTCCGACTCCGCCTTGAGCTGGGCGGGCGTGTAGTACGGCTCGTACCAGCACGGCGGTGGCGTCCAGTTGCCGGCGGCCTTCGGTGTCCCTACCGGCTTGCCGTTCGACGGGGAGCCGTTCGCCGCCTCGTCGTACTGAACACCCGCGGTGGCGGTGATGTTCTTGCCGTCGTCCGAGAGGGCGCCGTCGGCGTCACCCCGTCCGCCCGCGTACGCGAGTCCGGGCGCGAGGGCCACCAGGGCCGCCGAAACGGCGACCACCGCTTGCTACTTGAATCGGCTCATGGCTGGCACTGCTTCGCCCCGCGGTCCTGCAGCATCCCGTCCGTCTGCCAGACGCCCTGCGCGTTCTTCTTCAGGTCGGTGTTGTAGAGGACGTAACTGTCCGACGTGGTCGGGGTGTTGTCGACCTTCCCGGTCTTCCGGTTCTTGAGGAACGCCTTGCTCTCGTCGGAGCAGTAGATCACCGAGGCGTGACCGGTCCCGAGGATCGTGACCTTCCGGTCGAAGAAGCGGACCGTGCCGGTCCAGGTGTAGTTCTTCGACAGGTAGCCGTTCACGTAGAGGGTGACCGTGTCGTTGGCAGGTCCCACGGTATAGAAGCTCAGCGCCTTCGTCGCCGCCGTACCCTGGAAGATCCCGTCATCCAGGGCCATGACCCACTGCTGGTTGTCCGCGAGGACCGCGTCCTTGGTCGCGTCCCCGGTGTGCTGGTCCTCGAACACGTCTTTCGCGTCCGCCGGAAAGGACGTGATAGTCGGCCGCTTCACCCCCGTCGCGGTCGGCGACGGCGCAGCCGACGACGACGTCGGCGCGGGCGCCGACGTGGAAACGTCCGCGCCCGGGTCCTTGATCTTGCCGTCGTCCTTCTTCGAGCCGCCGCAAGCCGACAGCAGCAGCGCGGCAGAGACGGCCACGCAGGTAGCGGCGAGCGAGTGCGGTGCGCGCATGGTCAACAGACTCCCCGTTCGTTCGGCGAAAGGCCGCCGAACCGGGCACAACGGCGCACTCCCCCCGCACACTCGGTCCACGACCCCGTTTCGTGTGACGCCCGAGACTATCCAAGTACCAGGCCCCACACGAGATGCACGCCCCCCAGGACCGGACCGTTCCCTCATCCGCCCCGGCAGGGGTTCACCGCCCGACCGCGGCCAGGACGAGTCCGGGGCGTCGCGGGAGGAAGGACCCGAGCATGAGCAGCCGGCTGCCGCTCTCCGCCAGGAACCGGGAGGGCTCGCAGGAGTTGTGGAGAGCAGGGTAGGCCTTGCCGGGAGCGCAGCCCTTCGAGGACAGGCGGAACTGCGCCAGGACGGTCACCGCGGCACCGGCGGGTGCGACGTGGACGACGGAGTAGGAATCGTACGACTCCGATCGCACCACCGCGTAGAAGCCGCCGGCCGACGCGGGAGTCACCTCCGTCACGTGCAGCTTCGCGAGCGCCTGCGCACCACCCGGAACGCTTCCCGTCACAGCCAGGCCGTGAGGCGCCTTCCCCGCCGGCAGAACCCGAATCGTCCCCAGGGTGTCGCTGATCGCGTACAGGGTGCCCGACGGATCAACGACATTCCACCTGCCGGGGCGGAACGATCCCCCCGCCCCCGGCAGCCGCGTCGCCTGACCGCTCCGCACGGACCACAGGCCCGAGTCGTCACCGACGAGGAGCGACCCGGACGGGTACTCACCGACGATGCTCGGATCCTTGAAAGAGTGCGAGGACGCGAGCGGCGACACGGAGCCGTTGCGTTGGACGGTGTACAGCCCGGACTGCGGTGCGCTGCCGGAGTAGTCGTCGTCCACCACCACCATGGTGCCGTCCCGCAGGACTGCCATCTGGAGGACCAATTTCACACCGTCCAGGCGCAGATACGGTTGAGCGACCCCGCCCGGGGTGATCCGCACGACCTGTGGATAGTGCTCGTCCACGTCGGGGACCACGTACACGTTGCCGGCGGCGTCGGACGCCACGAGCCCCACGGCTGCAGTGAAGTCGGCGGACAGGCCCTCGTAGCCGAGCCCGTCCAGGTCGAAGGGCACGGCCTCCCCCCGCACCGGTGCCGGCAACCCCGCCGGACGGTGACCGGCGCCGCCGCCCGAGCACCCGGCCAGCACGAGCGTCACCGCGCAGAGGAAGGCCGCCGTCCTCGCGGCGAAGGACCGCGGCTCACTTGCCGTCATAGGAGCCCTCCGCCTTGTTGTACCCCTCGTCGAACACTTTCTGCTCCTGCGCCGTCGACAGGCCGTCGCCTCTGGGGGAATCGTTCTGCACGACCCACCAGGCGAAGAAATTTTTGTCCTGGTAGGCGCTCGGCGCCACCGTCATCGTGCCCGGGTTGTACCACGTGACGTCAGCGGGGGGAGGCGGTACTGCCCCTGCCCGGATGAGGCCCTGGGCCATCGCAGGGGCGTAGGGGGAGGTGACGTCCCTCGCGTTCCTCTCGTTGAGCGCCTCCTGCTTGGCGGCGTTGTCCGTGGAGAACGGGTCCGTCTGCTTCGCACCGACGCCTCGCCCCCACTTCACCAGTGTCTGCGAGTACTTGAGGCCTTTGGTGACGACGGTCTTGCTCTTCCCCGTCAGGGCGGCAGGCGGCGAGCCGCCCTCGAAGACGATGCCGACGGTGTCGAGGATGGCCTGGTTGGTCTTGTGCTTCTCGTCGAGTTGCTGCGCTTCGGTGTAGCTCAGGCCGTTCTTCGCCTTGGTGAACAGCCCCACCATGTGGCCGAGCGCGGTGAGCTCGGCGTCCGGGTGGGGTTGCGCCGCGGCATCGGCGACCTGCTGGTGCGTGGTGGCGTCGAACATCGCCGCCGCGCCGGGGTTGTCGCGCGCGAAGAGCTGCATGACGCCCACCACGTCGTCGCGGTACATCACCAGATGGTGGAACTCCGCGTCGTAGCCGTGAGCCCCGGCCGACAGCTGGGTGGTCTTGCCGAGATCGTCGGCCCACGTGCCCGTGATGCCTGCCAGGGCGATGGCCGTCTGCGGCGGGTAGGTGGGGTA
Source organism: Streptomyces sp. NRRL F-5123 (assembly GCF_000721495.1). Taxonomy (GTDB): domain Bacteria; phylum Actinomycetota; class Actinomycetes; order Streptomycetales; family Streptomycetaceae; genus Actinacidiphila. The sequence goes on along the minus strand of NZ_JOHY01000072.1, from coordinate 4,662 downwards.
GTTGGCCTTCTCGGCGCTGTTGCGGTGGGTGAAGAGGTCGTTCTCCCGGGCGGCGGCCTGAAGGATATTGGCGGCGGCCTGGCCGGACTGGTCGGCGTGGGCGTCGCTGCGGTCGGTCGCGGCCATGATGAGGACCTTGTTCACGGGCCCCGAGTCGTCCCACGTCACCGGGCCGGGCGTCTGCCAGGTGTGGTCGACCAACTGCCCGGCGTGCCGCCTCGCTTCGGCGGTGTCCTGGCCGAGCAGGTCACGGGAGGCCTCGGGGTTCTCGCCGAGCCGGTCGAGCAGGGCGAGGGTCGGGTCGTTGGCCCGGATGCCCTTCAGGTCGGCCGCGTGGTCGCCGCCGTGATTCACGTAGTCGCAGTGGATGCCCAGCGTCGTGTACCAGGCGTCGGGCGGGTCGACGTAGCCGCCCGCCGAGTAGGGATACACGGGCTCGGAGTAGCCCGGGCGCATGGGGTGCGTCCGGCGCCAGTCGAGCATCGCGCCGCTGACGTCCGAGAGGACCTTGGCGTCCCACTTGTCGCCGGGCGGGCCGTACTTGAAGAGCATGCCGACCGACCACATGTCGCCGTCGGCGGGCTGGGTGAGCTGCTTCTCCCACCCCGGCGGCATGGTGATCTTCCCCTGGGCGGCCATCGTCGTGGCCGCCTGGACGCCCTGCCCGAACTGGGCGAGCGTCGCCTCCGACTTCTTGTCGAGCACCACGCCGTCGTGCGTGCCGTCCTGCTCGTGGAGCACGCGGGCGACACGGGCCGCCTGGTCCAGGCCGCCGTTGGCCGCGAACGCCTGCAGGTACGCCGGGTCGTCCTGGTGGTCGGCGAGGGACTGGCCGACCGAGTCGATGATCTCGCGGGAGGCGGGGTCGCTGGGGTGCGCGGTCACCTTCTTCAGCTCGGCGGCCTCCTGCCGCGCCTCCTTGGCGGCGTCGATGGCGGTGACGTCCCAGGGGACGCCGTAGAAGTCGCCGTCAGGTCGGCACAGCGCCGGCAGCGAGCCGGAGTGCAGAAGGTTCATCGCCTGGTCGGCACGCCGGCCCATGTCATGGGCGTCGTGGGCGACCTGTGTCGTCTGCGCGGCGAGCGGACCGAGGTCGATGAGGGCCGGGCCCCACGTACCGAAGTGCTTGCTGATGACGGGGCCGTTCCTGGCCAGCGCGGTGGCCAGGGCCTGTAACCGATCGGCGAGTTGGCGCACCCGGTGCGGTTCCACACCGGCGAAGTCGTTCACGGGTCCCCCCGGTTTGGATGGTGTGCGGTCAGGCGTGGCCGTGGTACTTGGCGTCCGAATCCGCCTGCTCGTTGGTGGCCTTGAGGATCATCCAACGCTCCTGCCCCGGGCATTCGTCGAGGATCCCGGTCAACCGCGCCATACGGCCGCGGAAGTCCGTGGCCCAGGCGTCGGCCTCGGAGCCGACCCAGGTGTTCACGAGGAACGGGGTGACGTCGTTGATGGCGGTCCTGATGTTGTCGGCGGCGGTCTGCACCGCGGCCATGTCCTGCTTGCACTGTTCGGCGTTCTTCATGAACCCGTGCCTCACGTAGGGAGGGGTACCGCGGACGGTGTGCAGGTGGTGCGGAAGCCCTTGGGGCCTTCCGTACCATCCGACACCATTGCCCCGTGACGGTCTGGTGGCTCGTGAACGTCCCCGTGGGCAGTGCCGTGGGATCCGGGTGCCCGGTCCCGACCCAGCTGATGTTCCACGTCACGGTGACGTTCAGCGTGTACGTCCCTTGCCGGAGTCCTTGAGGAACACCACCCCGCACGGCGGCACGTTCCCCGCCCCCGCCGTCCATGCCTTGCCCGTCCCCTTGCACTTCCCCGACGCCGGGTACGTCTGCGCGTAGGACGTGCCGGGATCGCTGGATCCCGACGTGCCCGCGTCTCCGATACCGGCGTAGGCGTAGCCGGGGACGAGCATCACCGCAGCCGTCGCCGCGGCGGACACCGCCAGCAGGACCCGTCGCCTGCGTATCAGGGCTGGCACTGCTTCGCCCCCCTGTTGCTGATGATGTTGTCCGTCTGCCACACGCCCTGGGCGCTCTTCGTCAGATGCGTGTTGTAGAGGACGTAGTTCTGCGGTGACGTGCTGAGGGAGTTCTTGTCGACCTTTCCGGTCCTGCGGTCCTTGAGGTGGGCCTCGTTCTCGTCGGAGCAGTAGACGACCGAGGCCGTGTGGTCGTCGAGCAGCGTCACCTTGCGGTCGAAGTAACGAAGGGTCCCGTACCAGACGTACCCCTTTGTGACGGTGCCCTGAATGTACGTGATCGAGTTCGTCAGCCCCTTGCCGATCGCGTAGAAACCCAGCGCGTCGGTCGACGAGGACCCGCGGAGGAATCCGTCGTCGACGGACGAGATGAAGCCCTGGTTGTCCGCGAGGACGGCGTCCTTGACCGGGTCGCCGGTCGTCCCGCCGTCGAAGACGTCCTTCGCGTCCGCCGGAAAAGTGATCGTCGGCCGCTTCACCCCCGCCGCGGTCGGCGACGGCGCAGCCGACGTCGTCGTCGGCGCGGGCGCCGACGTGGAGACGTCCGTGCCCGGGTCCTTGATCTTGCCGTCGTCCTTCTTCGAGCCGCCGCAAGCCGACAGCAGCAGCGCAGCAGAGACGGCCACGCAGGTGGCGGCGAGCGCGTGCGGTGCGCGCATGGTCAACAGACTCCCCGTTCGTTCGGCGAAAGGCCGCCGAACCGGGCACAACGGCGCACTCCCCCCGCGCACTCGGTCCGCGCACTCGGTCCACGACCCCGTTTCGTGCAGCGCCCGAGACTATCCAAGTACCAGGCCCCACACGAGATGGACGCCCCCCAGAACCGGACCGTTCCCTCATCCGCCCCGGCAGGGGTTCACGAGGAACGGGGTGACGTCGTTGACGGCGGTCCTGACGTTGTCGGCTGCGGTCTGCACCGCGGCCATGTCCTGCTTGCGCTGTTCGGCGTTCTTCATGGGCCTGACGGTCTGGTGGCTCGTGAACGTCCCCGTGGGCAGTGCCGTGGGATCCGGGTGCCCGGTCCCGACCCAGCTGATGTTCCACGTCACGGTGACGTTCATCGTGTACGTCCCGCTGCCGGAGTCCTTGAGGTACACCACCCCGCACGGCGGCACGTTCCCCGCCCCTGCCGTCCATGCCTTGCCCGTCCCCTTGCACTTCCCCGACGCGGGGTACGTCTGGGCGTAGGACGTGCCGGGATCGATCGAGATGCTCGAGGGCTTCGCGGTCGTCGTCGCCGAGACGTTGTAGTCCGGGAGGAAGGCGGTGACCGACACCGGGTGGAAGACGGTGGGGTTCATCCACACCCAGGTGGGGATGTTCACGCCCTGCTTCCCTGCGGGGTTGATCGACGCGTCGCCGGTGGGTATGCGGATCTCGTTGTACGCAAGTTCCGCGAGCACCGCGGGCGTGATCACGTTGCGGTGGGCGGCGGGCGGGGTGTCGCCCTTGTCGACCCAGAAGGGCGGATCCTGGCACTCGTCCCAGCCGGGCGCACCGGGGTGTGGCACGTAGCCGTACCACCAGTAGCCCTTGCCGGTCTTGTCCAGGTTGAAGTCGGTGTAGGGCTTGCCGTTCTCGTAATGGTCCTTCTGCCCCACGACCCATTCGTTGCCGACGGACGGCTGGGCCCACACACCCTCCCGCTCAGCCTTCAGCTGGGCAGGGGTGTAGTACGGCTCGTACCAGCACGCGGGGGGCTTCCAATTGCCGGCCGGCTTGAGGGCGCCGGCGGGGTGGCCCGACGACGACGTCCCGTTGTGGTCGTAGTTGTACTGCACACCGGCAGTGGCGGTGATGTTCCCGCCCTTCTCGCCGCCGCCGGCGTTGCCGAGGTCGTCCAGGTCCGCGTACGCGGGGGCCTGGAGCACGGCCGTCATCAAAGCTGCAGCAGACCCGACGAGCAGTGCCCGCGGCAGCCGCCGCGTCAGGGCTGGCACTGCTTCGACCCCCGCTCGGACACGATGTCGGTCGTCTGCCAGACGCCCTCCGCGCTCTTCTTCGCGTGGGTGCTGTACAGGACGTAACTGCGGGCCGTCGTGGCGCCCTTGTCGACCTTGCCGGTGCTCACGTGCTTGGGGAACGCCTTGCTCTCGTCGGAGCAGTAGACGACGGACGCGTCGCCGGTGCCTTCCAGCGTGACCTTGCGGTTGAAGAACCGCACCGTGCCCGTCCACACGAGGCCCTTGTCGTGAACTCCCTGGACGTAGCTGATGGCGTTCGCCAGGCCCTTCTCGGTGGCGTAGAACCCGAGGTTGTCCGTCGTCGTCCCCTTGAAGACGCCCTCGTCCATCGCAAGGACGTAACCGGCGTTGTCGGCGAGGACCGCGTCCTTCACGGGGTCCCCCGTGTGCTCGTCCTCGAAGACGTCCTTCGCGTCGGACGGAAGGGTGATCGTCGGCCGCTTCACCCCCGCCGCGGTCGGCGACGGCGCAGCCGACGACGACGTCGGCGCGGGCGCCGACGTGGAGACGTCCGCGCCCGGATCCTTGATCTTGCCGTCGTCCTTCTTCGAGCCGCCGCAAGCCGACAGCAGCAGCGCGGCAGAGACAGCCACGCAGGTGGCGGCGAGCGCGTGCGGTGCGCGCATGGTCAACAGACTCCCCGTTCGTTCGACAAAAGGCCGCCGAACCGGGCACAACGGCGCACTCCCCCCGCGCACTCGGTCCACGACC
>NZ_JOHY01000071.1 GCF_000721495.1 Streptomyces sp. NRRL F-5123 | reverse complement strand
GGGCGGGGCGGCGGGGGCCGGGGGCCGCGGCGGGGTCGGGGGCAGCGGCGGGGCGGCCGGGACGGGCGGGGCGGCGGGCTCAGCCGGGGGCAGCGGGGGCGTCGCGGGCTCGGCGGGCGGCTCGGGCGCGGGCTCCTCCGCGGCGGGGCTCGGCGCTTCCGGGCTCGGCTCCTTCGCGGCCTCGGCCGGGCTCGGCTCCTCCGCCGCCGCGACCGGCGGGGCCTGCACCGGGCTCGGTACGGGTACCACCGGCTCCTCGGCCACGGGCAGCGGCGCAGCCACCGGCTCTTCCGCCACCGGCAGCGGCTCCTCCGCGTTCGCCACCGGCAGCGGCGCAGCCACTGGCTCTTCCGCCGCCGGCAGCGGCCTCTCCGCATTCGCCACCGGCAGCGCCGCAGCCACCGGCTCCTCCGCAGCAGACACCGGCAGCGCCGCGCCCAGCACCGTGTCCACCAAGCGCTCCGCCGCGTCCGGGCGGCCGTGCGCCCTCGCCGCCTCCGCCATCGCCGCCCGGCGGGCGGGGTCGGCCAGCAGCGGGGCCACCGCCGACGAGAGCGTGTCCGGGGTCACGGTGTGGACGAGGGCCACCGCCGCGCCCGCTTCCGCGAGGTGCTGGGCGTTGTGGACCTGCTCGTTGCCCGCCGACGAGGCCAGCGGCACCAGCACCGACGGCTTGCCCAGCGCGGTGAGTTCGGCGAGCGTGCCCGCGCCGCTGCGCGAGATCACCACGTCCGCGAGCGCCAGCACGTCCGGCAACTCCGCGCTCACGTAAGGCGTCAGCAGATATCGCCCCGCCAACTCCCGGGGCAGCAGCGCCGCGGTGGACCGCAGCGACGCGAAGTTGCCCGGCCCGCACTGGTGGATGACGTTCGCCTGCGCCAGCAGCCACGGCAGGACGGTCACGATCACGTCGTTGATCTGCTGCGAGCCCTGCGCGCCGCCCGTCACGTACACGGTCGGCAGCGAGCGGTCGAAGCCGCCGAGCCCGAGCGACTCCACGGCCTTGTCGGCGCGCCCGGCGAGGACTTCGGGCCGCACCGGGTTGCCGGTCACGGCCGCCGCCGCCCGCGCCCGCCTCGGCAGCAGCGGCAGCGTCGACTCCGACGACACCGCGAAAGCCGTCGCCACCCGCGCCAGCAGCCGGTTCGCGAGGCCGAGCCGCACGGTCTGCTCGTGCACCACCAGCGGCCGCCGGTTCGCCTTCGCCGCGAGCCCCAGCGGCACCGCCACGTAACCGCCCGTCGCGAGGACCACGTCCGGCCGGAAGTCGGCGACCACGCGCCGCGCCTGGAGCACGCCGAGCGGCACGCGCCCCATGTCCCGCAGGTTCGCGAGCGAGAAGAGCATCAGGGGATTCGCCGAGCGGCGCACCTTGCCGGTCGCGACCGCCCGGAAGGGTATCGCCTCGCCGGTCGCGACCCGCTCCTCCAGGCTGTCCCTGGTGCCGACCCACAGCACCTCCAACGCCCGCCCGTCGTCCGCGAGTCGGGCCCGCAGCGTGCGTATCGCGGTGAGCGCGGGATACGTGTGCCCGCCGGTTCCGCCACCGGTGACGATGAGGCGGAAGGGCCGGGTGTCCGCCGGACGCGGCGCGACGAGGTCAGGGTCACTGTGCACGAGGTGGCTCCCCTTCTGGCGGGGCCCGCGCCCCGGTGGTGCTGGTCACACTAACCGCAGGCCGGGCGCACGTTCGAGCGGGACGGCGAAGGGCTTCGGTAGCCTTCCGCTGCACGCGACTTGTGTGACGGACCAAGGGGGACAAGTGCCGCGTATCTCAAAGGCGTTGGCAGCCGCACTGCTGCCGGTGACCGCGGTCGCCGCGCTGAGCGCCTGCTCGTCGTCGAAGGACAAGGACAAGAACGACGACGGCAAGCCGACGTCCACCGCCCCCGCGTCGAGCGCACCCGCCGCGACGACCGGTGCCACCTCCGACGGCGGCACCCACGGCCGCCTCGACTACACCGGCTCCGTCACCGGCGGCTTCGACGTCACCATGAGCGTGTCCTGCGCGACCGCGGGCGGCAAGGTCGTCGCCGTCACCGCGCCCGCGCCCGACAGCGGCGAGTCCACGACGCCGTCGTTCGTCGCCACCATCGGTGACCAGGCCATGGCGACCCTCGTCACCGCCGACAAGAAGACCTTCGTCAAGCTCGGCGCGGACGGCATCTCCGCCGCCGAGCAGAACGGCACCTACACCGTCAAGCTCTCCGGCACCGAACTCGGCGCCGTCGACACCTCCGGCGGCTCCGTCACCGTCAACGGCACCCTCACCTGCACGAAGGTCTCCGGCACATAGCCCCGCCCGCACGGGCGGCCCGCCCCCTGCGCCGGTGCACCGGCGGTACGCCCGCGGGACGCCCTTGCCGCCGTGTACGGTGCGTCCCGCCGACCACGTATCGAGGGGGACCAAGTGCCGCACGCACGGACGACGTTGACGAGCCTCGCGCTGCCCCTCGCCGCAGCGGCGGCGCTCACCGGCTGCTCCTCGTCCAGCGGTCACGACAGCACCGCCGAGAAGGTGCACGGCCCCAACGGCCATGTCTCCTACGCCGGTTCCGCTACCGGCGGCTTCGACATCACCACGGACGTCGGCTGCATCCTCCAGGACGGCAAGTTCGCCGCGGTCCTCGCACCGAGCGACCGCGACGGCTCCACCGCCCCCTCCTTCTCCGCCACCACGCGCGGCGGCGGCATCTCCCTCATCACCGCGGACAAGCAGGAGTTCGACAACCTCGACTCCACGGCGGGCCTTTCGGCGCGGGAGAACGGCGACGTCTGGACCGTGACCGTCACGGGCGCGAAGCTCAGCGACATCACCGACGTCAGCAACCGGTCGTCGGTGACCGTCACGGCGACCTTCACCTGCACGAAGGTCTCCCACGTCTGAAGCCTCACCCCTTGTCGAGGTCCACCTCGGCCCACACCGTCTTCGTCGGGAACGGCCCCGACGTCACCCCCCACCGCGCGGCCAGCACCGTCACGAGCAGCAGCCCCCGGCCGGACTCCGACTCCGCCCCACCCGCGTCCCGCGCGATCGCGGGCAACCGCTCTGCCCGCGCGTCCGTCACCTCGATCCTCAGCGTCCCCGGACTGCCGTCCGCGTCGAGCGTCAGCCGGAAGTCCCTCCCGGGGACCCGGCCGTGCACCGCCGCGTTCGCCGCGAGCTCCGCTACTACGTGCGCCGCCGGGTCCGGAGGCAGCCCCCACCGGTCGAGCTTCGCCGTCGCGAGCAGACGCGCGCGGTGCGCTCCGCGCCGGGTGGAGGGCAACTGGACGCTGAACCGCCGCGCGGGCGCGTCCACTTCTTCGGGAGGAGTGTCATTCGTCACGCCTCCGAGAGTGGCGCTCCCGCCTACCCGCTGACCAGCACGTTCGACCGCCAGGGTGCGGGCTGTGCGGGTGGCTGTCCGGGTGTGGGCGTGTCTTGTACGGGTCGGCCCCGCGCCCGGCGCCCGCTTGTACGGGTTGTACGGGTCCGTGTGCGCCCCCTGCGCTCCGGAGGCTCCTCCCGGACAGGTGACTTTCAGTCAGTTTTCCGGACACGCGAAGGTGTGGGCGCTTAGCGTGCGCAGTACGAATCGACGCTAACGGCGGTGGTCACGATGGCACCAGGCTCAGGCCCCAACTACACGACGGACGGCTCCGACACCCCTGACTGGGACTCCGGCGCCGAGGACGAATCGACAGCGGTCATGCGCGCGATCGGCCGCCAGATCAAGCTGTGGCGCGAGTCGACGGGTCTCACGCAGACGGATTTCGGCGCCACGATCGGCTACAGCGAGGAGATGGTCTCGAAGGTCGAACGGGGCGTGCGGGCCCCGAAGCCCGTGTACCTGGACAGCGCGGACCGGGTCCTGAAGGCGGAAGGCAAGATCTCCGCGATGAAGCCGGACCTTGCGGAGGTCCGGTACCCGAAGAAGGTACGTGACCTGGCCAAGCTTGAGGCTGATGCGGTCGAGTTGGGGGCGTACGGCAGCACGGTTGTGCCGGGCCTCCTTCAAAGCGAGGCGTATGCCCGTGCCCTGTTCGAGATGCGTCGCCCCTCGTACACGCCTGACGAGGTGGATCGGCTCGTCGAGGCCCGCATGGCGAGAAAGTCAATCTTCGACCGGCGACCGTTCCCGCTCCTGTCGTTCGTCCTGGAGGAGGTCACTCTGCGACGCCCTCTCGGCGGCAAGTCCGTGTTGCGGGGCGAGCTGGACCACCTCCTCGAAGTGGGCCAGTTGAGGCATGTCTCGCTTCAGGTGATGCCAACGGATCGCGAGGATCACGCTGGAATGGGCGGCGAGATCAACCTGCTGAAGCTCAGCGACGGGGCAACAGTCGGCTACTCCGAGGCTCAGCTGACGAGCCGACTGATCTCGCTTCCGAAAGAGGTCCAGATCCTCGACATGAGGTATGGCATGATCCGATCGCAGGCTCTCACGCCTCGTGAGTCGCTGGCCTTCATCGAGAAAGTGCGGGGAGAGACATGACCCTCAAGCCCTCTACCGGAGTCGGCTCAGCGCTGAGGTGGAGCAAGAGCAGCTACAGCGCTGGTAACAACAACGACTGCGTTGAAGTGGCCTGGGTCAAGAGCAGCTACAGCAGCAACGACGGCCCTGCCTGCGTCGAGGTCGGCTGGACCAAGAGCAGCCACAGCACCAACGACGGGCCCGAGTGCGTGGAAGTGAAGGCGAGCGACGAGGAGATCCTCGTCCGGGACTCCAAGGACCCCGACGGGCCCCGCCTCAGCGTCACGCCCCACGCGTGGGCGGCGTTCCTGGCGTACGCGGCGTCGTACGAGGTGTGACGGGGGCGGCGGCGGAGGAGGCCGGGGCGGCGGTCGGCCCCGCCCACGCCACCGTGCGGCGGTACTTCGAGATGTGGAACTCGGGCGACATCTCCATCGCCCCGGACGTCCTGTGCCCTGACTGGACCGACCACGCGCACCCCGACCTGGCGGGCGTCGCCGACGTGCAGAGCGCGGTGACGCGCATCCGCACCGCCCGCCCGGGACTCCGCTTCCACGTCGAGACGGTCCTCGGCAGCGGGGACGAACTCCTCTCCGTGGTCGGCGGGGTGGGCGACGCGAGCCGCCCGGGGGTCGTCGACAGCCACCTCGTCTGGCTGGTCCGGCTGCGGGGCGGCCGGATGGCCGAGATGTGGACCTACCGCCGTACGTCCGGCTGAGCGGCGCGCGGTCGGCGGTCCGGCGGGGTGGCAACCCCCTCGCAGGACGGCGGCGTCAGCCGCCGAGGGAGCGCCGGTAGCGGACCTCGGGGACGGGGACGCCGTCGTAGGCCTCGGCCTGGACGGCGCCGTCCGACGCGTAGCCCGCGCGCTCGTAGAAGCGGCGGGCGCGGGCGTTGTCCGCGAGGACCCACAGCAGCAGCTCGCCGAACCCCTCCTCGCGCGCCCGGGAGTGCGCGGCGCCGACGAGTGCCAGGCCGACGCCGGAGCCGATGAGCGCGGGCCGCACGTACAGCGCGTACAGCTCACCGGCGGTCGCGGGCACCTCACCGCCCGCACCGCCCTCGCTGTAGACGTCGCTGCGGTAGGGGCCGAGGCATGTCCAGCCCGCCACCCGGCCGTCGCGGTCGACGGCGACGAACTCGGCCGTGCGGGGCGGCGCCCCTTTCGCGAAACGTGCCCTGCGGCGCGGGAGATCGGCCTCCACCGTCATGGCGTCGAGGTAGGACCGGGGCAGTATCCCGGCGTAGGCCGTCTGCCACCCGGTCACCCGTATCGCGGACACGGCGGGGAGGTCGGCCTCGGACAGGGCCCGTACGGTCACGGCGGTCATCATCCCGGCACCGTACCGGCCCACCGGCCGACCGCCCCGCCCGGGAACGCACACGCAAGCAGGCCCAGCCCCGTTCCGCCCCCAGGCCGGGTCCGCCCCTCCACCCCCGGCTTCCGGCCCACCCCAAGCGCCCGCCGCCCCCGGCGTGTTGAATTATGTCCGATCCATTGTCCGATCACGTTGCATGATGTAGATCTTTGGGCGCCCGCGTGCGGAGTCGATCCCTCCGCCTCCGCCTCTTGGGAGCCCTCATGCCAGCCAGATCCGTGCCACCGCAGCCGTCACCCCCGCCCCCCTCTGCCCGTCGTCGCCTGTCCCGCCTGCGCCGGTCGGCCGGTGTGGCCCTCGGCGCGACCGCCCTGCTGCTCTCCGGGACCGCGGCCGTCAGCGCCACGCCCGCCCCCGCCGCACCCGCCGCAGCGGCGAACAGCAGCGTCTCCGTCGACGACTCGGTCCAGGGCACCGGCCAGGACCAGTTCGACTACCAGGGGTCCGGCTGGGGCCACGCCTCCGGGGAGGGCGCCCCGGCCGACCCGTACCAGGGGACGAACAGCTGGACCGACCACACCGGCGACACCGTGAGCTTCCGGTTCACCGGCACCCGGCTGACCTTCCACGGGGTGACCGACCCCGGCCACGGCATCGGCGCGGTGTCCGTGGACGGCGGCACGCCGGTCGACGTGGACTTCTACAGCGCCTCCCGCACCGGCGACGCCGCCCTGTGGACGAGCCCTGAACTCGCCGACGGCCCCCACACGTTCACCGTCGCCTGGACCGGCCGCAAGAACCCCGCGGCCACCGGGACCGCCGTGGTCGTGGACCGGGCCGAGTTCGACGGCCAGGCGCCGCCGCCCGGCGAGACCGACATCCCGCTCGACGGCACCGGCACAGGCCGCACCTTCGACGGCATCGGCGCGATCAGCGGCGGCGGCGGCAACTCGCGGCTGCTCATCGACTACCCCGAGCCGCAGCGCAGCCGCATCCTGGACTACCTCTTCACGCCCGGCTACGGCGCGTCCCTCCAGATGCTCAAGGTCGAGATCGGCGGCGACACCAACTCCACCGACGGCTCCGAGCCCAGCATCGAGCACACCAAGGGCGCGGTGAACTGCACCAGCGGCTACGAGTGGTGGCTCATGGAGCAGGCCAGGAAGCGCAACCCGGACATCAAGCTCTACGCCCTGGCCTGGGGCGCGCCCGGCTGGATCGGCAACACCTCCGGCACCACCGGCGGCGGGAACTTCTGGTCCCAGGACATGATCGACTACCTGACGACCTGGCTCGGCTGCGCCAAGCAGCACGGACTGGCCATGGACTACCTCGGCGGCTGGAACGAGCGCGGCTACGACACCGCCTGGTACGAGAAGCTCCACGCGGCACTCGCCGCCGCGCACCTGCCGATCCAGGTGGTCGGCGCCGACTCGGGTCTCGACGTGGCCGACGAGATGCTCAAGGACCCCGCCTTCGACAAGGCCGTCGACATCGTGGGCGCGCACTACCCGTGCGAGGGCGGCGACGGCGGCAGCGCCACCACCTGCGACAGCTCCGCGAACGCCAAGGCGACCGGCAAGCCGCTGTGGGCCAGCGAGAACGGTTCCCAGGACGACGACGCGGGCTCCGGCCCGCTGATCCGCTCCATCACCCGCGGCTACATCGACGGCAAGTTCACCTCCTACCTCAACTGGCCGCTGCTCGCCGCGGTCTACCCGAACCTGCCGTACGACACGGTGGGCCTCGCGGTGGCGTCGCAGCCGTGGTCCGGCGCGTACAGCCTGGGCACGAGCCTGTGGGCGACGGCGCAGGTCACCCAGGTCACCGAGCCGGGCTGGTCGTTCGTCGACGCGGCAAGCGGCTACCTCGCAGGCGACCGGGCGAACGGCAGCTTCGTCACCCTGCGGTCGCCGGACGCGTCCGCGTACAGCACGATCGTCGAGACCTCGACGGCGAACGCCCCGCAGACCGCGCACTTCACGCTCTCCGGCGGGCTGCCGACCGGAACGGTCCACGTGTGGGCGACGAGTCTCCAATCGACCGATCCCGCACAGCAGTTCGCGCACACCGCGGACCTCACCCCGCAGGACGGGCACTACTCCTTCACCTTCGAGCCCGGGTACGTCTACTCGCTGACGACCACCACCGGCCAGGGCAAGGGCACGGCCGCCAGCCCGCGCCCGGCCGACCTGGCGCTGCCCTACACCGACTCCTTCGACCGGGCCACCCCCAACCAGGAGGCCCGGTACCTGTCCGACATGCAGGGCTCGTTCGAGACGGCGCGCTGCGACGGCGGCCGGGCGGGCGGGTGCGTACGGCAGATGGCCGCGCAGCAGCCCATCGAGTGGCAGGACGACAGCGATGCCTTCGCGCTGCTCGGGGACACCTCCTGGACGGACTACACCGTCACGTCGGACGTGTACATGGAGCAGGCGGGCACCGTCGAACTGCTGGGCCGGGCGGGTCAGCAGCAGCGGCCGCAGTCCCACCAGGCCGGGTACTTCCTGCGGGTGGCCGACAGCGGGCGCTGGTCGATCGTGAAGAGCAGCACCACGGGCGGACTCACCACCCTCGCCGAGGGCACCGCGAAGGCGCTGGGCGTCCACAGCTGGCACACCCTCGGCCTCGGCTTCGACGGCACCACGATCACCGCGCTCGTCGACGGCAGCCGGGTGGGGGCCGTGGACGACGCCTCGTACGCGGCCGGGCAGGTCGGGATCGGCGTCGTCGGCTACCTGACCGACGAGTTCGACAACCTGCGGATCACGCCCGTGCACGCCCACACCGCGGCGCCCGCGACCGTGACGGCGACGCTGCCGGAGCGGATCGAGCGGGGGGCGACCGCCACCGAGCGGGTCACGTTCACCAACCCGGCCTCCGCGCCCGCCGTCACGGACCTGGAGCTGACGCCGGGCGCGCCCGCGGGCTGGACCGCGACGCCCGCCGGGCCGACGGTCTTCCCCGAGGTCCCCGCGGGCCGGACGGTCAGTGTCACCTGGACCGTCACCGCGCCGACCGCCGCGGACTCCCCGGTGTCCGCGGCGTTCTCGCCGCTCGGCCGCTACGCGCGCGGCGGCGTGCGGCACTGGACGTACGGCTCGGCGGCCACCACCGTGCCGATCCCGGCGCCCACCGGTACCCCGTACCTCAGCGACCTGTCGTTCGTCTCCGCCACCAACGGCTGGGGGCCGGTCGAACGCGACCTGTCCAACGGCGAGCAGGCGGCGGGCGACGGCGGCCCGATCACGCTGCGCGGTACGGCCTACACCAAGGGGATCGGCGTCCACGCGGGCAGTGACGTGGCGTTCTTCCTCGGCGGCAACTGCACCCGGTTCACCGCCACGGTCGGCATCGACGACGAGGTCGCGCCCTACGGCTCCGTGGGCTTCCACCTGGTCGCCGACGGGAAGACGATCGCCGGCACGCCGGTGGTCACCGGCGACACGCCGGGCGTCGCGCTGGACGCCGACGTGACCGGCGTCCAGCAGCTCGACCTGGTCGCCGACGACGGCGGTGACGGCAACGCCCACGACCACGCGGACTGGGCGGAGCCGCGGCTGACCTGCGCGAGCTGATCCCGCCCGCACCTCCACGGCCGGCCCCGGCGCACCCGTGTGCGCCGGGGCCGGCCCCTCCCACCTCGCACCGGTTCATGGCCGCGGTTTGCGACGCCGCCTGCCGGTAAGCCGAGGGTCATGGCTTTGGTCACGTTTTGTCCGAAGCCAGGAGCGAAGGAGGCTGCCGTGACCACGATGTACAAGCCCCCGGCGGAGGACACCGAGCGGACCAAGGGCGGCCCGGCCCACGCCCGCCCCCGCGCCCGCGACCCCCGGGTGCGCATGGCGCTGATCATGGCGCCCCTCTACCTGATCACGTCCGCCCTGCTGGCGTGGTGGGCGTCGGACTCCATCACCGACCACAAGTGGTTCCTGGAGATACTCGCCGGGGTCGCGCTGCTGCTCTTCGTGATCAGTGTGGTGCGCGGCGCAGTGGCATGGCGCAGGTCGCGCCACTGACGCGGGGCCGGTACGGCGGCCGGCCCCACCGGCGCACGGCCGCCCGGCGGGCGTGGGGGCCGATCCGGGGCCACCCGCGTACGCGCTGCGGCCCCGCGGGCGGCACCGCTGTGACGCGAAGGCCGAGCGGTCCGCGCACCCGGTAGCGTCCCGGCATGGCCTTTCCCACCGTGATCTTCGATTTCTACGGCACCCTCACCCCGAGCACGCCCACCGCGGTCTGGGACGGACACGCGGCGCTGGGAGCGGTCCCGCTGGGGATTCCCGCGGGGCAGTGGCGGGAGGCGCTGAACGCCTCCTTCCCGGAGCGGGCCGTCGGCGCGCTGGGTGACCTGCCGGAGACGATCCGTACGCTCGCCCGGCGCTGCGGGGTCGAACCCGGCGAGGACGCGGTCGCGGCGGCCGCCGCGGTCAGGCTCGCCTGCCAGCGGGAGCTGCTGGTGCTGCGCGAGGACGCCGTCCCGACGCTGGAGCGCCTGCGCGGCGCGGGCGTACGGATCGGCGTCCTGAGTGACTGCACGGTCGAACTCGCCGTGAGCTGGAAGGAGTTGCCGCTCGCAGGGCTCGTGGACGCGGCCGTCCTGTCCTGCAGCGAGGGCCACCGCAAGCCCGCCCCGCAGCTCTTCCGGCGGATAGCGGCGGCCCTGGACACCGACCCCGCCTCCTGCCTCTACGTCGGCGACGGCGGCGGCAGCGAGCTGACCGGCGCGGCGGCGCAGGGCATGACGGCGGTGATGCTGCGCGCCGACGACTGGGCGGCCAACGACGCCCACGCCCGCGAGGACGACTGGCCGGGCCCCTGCTTCGGCTCCCTCTCGGAAGTGGTCGCCGCCGCCACCGGCTGAGCCCGAACCTCACGCCGGGCGGGCCGAGGCGCTGCGGGCGGGCGGCGCTGAGTGTGCTCGCCGCATTCCGGCGCGGTGCCGGTCGTGCTGGTGTCATGGCCGGAGGCGGGCGATGACCTCCGGTCGCGGTGCCGGTCGCTTTGGTCGTGCGGGCCGCGGGCGGCTGTGTACGGCTGCGGCCCCGCCGCGTCACAGCCCGAGGCGGGCGATGACCTCGCTCATCTCGGGGGCGTCGGCCTCGTAGACGGTCGCGCCCATGCGCGGGTCGCGCGCGTGCAGGGTGTGCAGGAGAGGGCCGTACGGGGCCGCGAGGTCGACGAGGGTCGCGGACGGGCCGTGGACGGCGCGCTCGGTGCCGGGCGGCGCGGTCAGGTCGATGCGCGTCACGACGCCGGGCGTGACCCAGACGGTCGCCTGCCCGAGGCGGCCCGTGAGCTGGAGATGGAAGTGGCCGCACAGGACGAGGCCGACGTCCGTGCCGTCGATCGCGGTGGCCAGCTCCGCGGCGTTGCGCAGCCCGAAGACGCGCTGGACCTCGACGGAGGGCAGCGCCAGGGGCGGGTGGTGGAAGGCCAGCACCGTGCCGTGCGGCGCGGGCGCGGCCAGCAGGCCGCGCAGCCAGTCGAGCTGGCCCGCGGACAGGTGGCCGTAGCCCTTGCCGGGGACGAGCGAGTCGAGGGTGACCAGCCGGTACCCCTGCACCGTGCTGGCCGCGGCGCGCTCGCCCGCCGGGCCGTCGTACACCGCGTCGGGCTCGGCGTGCCCGCTGCCGAGCACGTCGGCGAAGGCGGCGCGGTCGTCGTGGTTGCCGGTCGCGTAGAGGACGCGGGCCCCGCGCGGGCCCGCGTACGCGCTGAGCAGCTCGTGCGTACGCCCGTACGCCTCCCGCGAGCCGTCGTCCGCGACGTCCCCGGTGACGACGACCGCGCCGATCCCGTCGAGGTGCCCCAGCTCGGCGAGCAGCAGCCGCAGCGCGGCCGTCCCGTCGGCACCGTCGGCGTCGGGGGCGGCGTGCCGGTCCAGGTGGGTGTCCGAGAGATGGAGTATCCGCATCGCCCGACCGTAGCCACCCGGGGCCGCGACCGGCGAGGGGAATACGCGCCGGACTGCCCGCGCCGGGAATGCGGGACCATGCGGGCGATCCGGCCCGCCGGGGCCGGGGGCTTCGCCCGTCCGGTGAGTGCTCCGCGCGCAGCCCGCCGGGGCGGCGCACCGGCCCGCTCACACGGGGGCGGGCAGTTCCAGCGACGCCAGCAGCGCGGGGTCGGTCACCATCCGGATCGCGGTGATCCGGCCGTCGGCCACGGCGAAGGCCGCGAGCGTCAGCGGTGAGCCGTCCGGGCGCCACGCCAGGAAGCCCGGGAGCCACACCGGTCCGGCGGTCCCGTCCGGCACTCCGCCCGCCACGGGCACCCGCACCAGCACCTGCACCGCCCGTCCCCGCCCCGCGGCATCCGCCCCCGTGCGGGCACCGCTCGCCACGCGGGTCGCGCCCAGGGCGACGACCTGGCCGTCGGCCGTGTCGACGGTCAGCCGCACCTGCGGGTCCAGGACGCGCAGCAGGCCCGCGAAGTCGCCGTCGCGGGATGCGGCGAGGAAGGCGTCGACCACCTGCCGCTGCCCGGGGCCGGCGGCCGCCGCCGGGGGCTGCGCGGCCTGGACCTTCGCGCGGGCGCGGCTGCCGAGCATCTTGGCCGCGGCGGCGGAACGCCCCAGGATGCGGGCGATCTCGGCGAAGGGCACCGCGAAGAGGTCGTGCAGCACGAACGCCAGCCGCTCGTCCGGCCGCAGCGACGCCAGGACGACCAGCAGCCCCGCGCCGAGCGCGTCGGCGAGCGCCGCGCCGTCCTCGGGCCCGGCCCCGTCGTCGGCGCGCACCGCCAGCTCGGGCCACCCGTCGTCGTACGACGCCTGCGGGCGGGAGCGGCGGGTGCGCAGCACGTCGAGGCTGATCCGGCCGACGACGGTGGTGAGCCAGCCGGGGAGGTTGCCGATCGCCGGTGCGTCCTGCCGGGACAGCCGCAGCCACGCCTCCTGGACGACGTCCTCGGCGTCGGCGTGCGAGCCGAGCATGCGGTGGGCGACGGCGTGCAGCCGCGCGCGCTGCCCCTCGAACACCTCGGCCAACGTGTCGGCGGTGCTGCTGCCGGGCATGCCGTTACCTCCCTCGGAACCGCTCCGTCATGGGGGATGACGTGCCCGGCCGGGCACGGGTAACCGGCAAAGGAGCAGAACCGATGGAAGCACGCGCCACCGGCGTCCCCCACCCCGACGTGATCACCGGAATCCGGCACCTCACGAAGGCCGTCCAGGACGGCGGCGCCGACCCGCGGCTGCTCGCTCTCGTCCACGTGCGGGTCAGCCAGATCAACGGGTGCAGCCCCTGCGTCCACGCGGGTGTCGCGGCGGCGAAGAAGCACGGCGAGTCCGAGGAGCGGCTGCACGCCGTGGCGGCCTGGCGGGAGACCCCCTTCTTCAGCACCGCCGAGCGCGCCGCCCTCACCCTCGCCGAGGCCGCCACCCGGCTCCAGGACGGCGCCCCCGCCGTCACCCCGGAGATCCGCACCGCGGCCGCGTCCCACTTCACCGAGTCCCAGCTCGCCGCGATCATCCTGGAGACAGCCCTGACCAACTTCTTCAACCGCCTCAACCGCGTGAACGGCACCCAGGCCGGCACCACCTGGTGAGCGGCCCCCGGCCGGACCGGGACGCGCGTCCGGCCGTGCGCCGACGTGCCCGCGTTCCGCCAACTCCGCCCGCCCGCCCCTCAGTTCGCCTCCAGCACCCCCCGCAGCCGCTCCAGGTCCGCCGTGACGATGGCGGCGTCGTGCTCGAAGTCGGCCCGCGTCACGCCGGGGAGGCGGCGGAGGGTGAAGACGACCTCGCTGGCGGAGTCGCCGTCGGGGAGGACGCGGACGGGGTTGTGGACGGTCTCGCCGGAGGGGAGGGTCACGTCGTGGTCGAGGACGCCGAAGGGGTTGGGCGGGGCGAAGGCGACGGTCACCCGACCCATGGGGGAGTCGGCGACCCAGACCCCGCCCTCGTGGCGGATCGCGCCGCTGAGGCCGTGCGCCCAGGCGGGGAGGTGGGCGGGGTCGGCGGCGTACGCGTAGACCTCCGCGGCGGGGCGGGCGATGCGGACGGCGACGTGGCGGGACTCGTGCGAAGGGCTGTTCATCCCGCCGACGCTAGTGCGGCCCGCCCGCGCGCGGCTTGAACGAAACGGCCGCCCTCACGCCGTGCGGGCGCGGACGGCGGTGAAGAGGGCCCAGCCGTCGAGGAGCAGCGGGGACGGGACGTCGGGGTCCCAGCCGCGGGACAGCGCCTCGTCGAGGAGGGCGCGGGCGGTGCCGGGCTCGTGGAGGTTGAGGAAGCCCTCGTCCGTGCCGACGGCGCCGGAGTGCAGGATGCCGTCCGGGACGTAGTGGCCGGGGCCGCCCGCGAAGCTGACGCGCACCGCGCCGCGGGCGCCGTCGCGGCGCAGCGTGACGACCTCCGTGCAGTCGTCGTAGCCGCCCGCGTCAGGGACGTGGTGCCGGTGCCGTACCGACCAGCGGTACGCAGCCTCGCCGACCAGCAGGCGGCGGGCCTTGCCGCTCCTGCGTGACATGCCTTCTCCTTACGCTCCGTGCCCGGCCGCGTACTCCGCGATGACGCGGGCGCAGTCGGCAGCGGAGGTGGACGTCGTGTCGACCTCCAGGTCGTACGGCACGCCCTCGTGGACGACGGCCGCCTGCTTCGCCGCCATGCCGGGGGTGCGGTCGCCGCGGGCGGTCTCGCGGGCGGTGGCAGCCCCGGGGGTGCAGCGGACGCCGACCCACAGGACGTCGAGGCCGGTCAGGGCGCGGGACCAGCGGGCCCGGGAGTGGGGGCCGCCGAGGAAGACGTCGTCGACGACGACGTGCGCGCCGGCCCGGGCCATCGCGGCGATCCCGGCGAGCCAGGCCGCGTCCAGCTCGTCGAAGGCGGGCCCGGTGGTCACCTCGCCGTCCGGGCCGATCAGCAGACCCTCACCGCCCTCCCGGAGCCGCGGCGGCAGCGCGTCCACGAACGTGTCGACACTCACACCGAGCCACGCCTCGGGCAGGATCTCCTGGAGGCACCGGGCGATACTGGACTTTCCCGAGCTGGACCCGCCGTTGAGCACGATGACCTGGGGCATGGTCCGTTTCCTCCGGGAACGCGCGAACGGGTGCGGGTGAACCCGCCGACCCTAACGGGACGCCCCGCGCGGCGGCGACGGGATTTCCGCGGGACCGCGCGCAGTGGCGTCCGCACCCGCGTTTGCGCAGCTGTCACCGAGGGGTAAGCTACCCGGCTCGATTGGCGCCCCTTGTGGGGCGTATGGCAGACTACTCAAGTTGCTCGGTCGAGCGCCGATGCTGCGCGCCTCCCGTCGGGGGGACCGGAAGCGAGTCCCACGGTACTCGTCGCTCCAACTGCCCAGGTGGCAGCGCTGGGGCGGACGTACGGGAATCTTCCGGGAAGTGTCAGTGCGGAGCAGACCAGGCATCCGGTGGGTGACTTCTCCCACGCAAACCCCTTGATCAGGGATTCCGCTTGCGGAAAACCATGTGCGAGGGGCGCGACACGCCCGACCGCGTGGGTCGGAGCAAGCGGATGCCGGAGCTGAGAAGAGACAAGGACTACGGAGTAGCCATGGCGGGACAGAAGATCCGCATTCGGCTCAAGGCCTACGACCACGAGGTCATCGACTCCTCGGCGAAGAAGATCGTCGAGACGGTGACCCGTACCGGTGCGCAGGTCGCGGGCCCGGTGCCGCTGCCCACTGAGAAGAACGTGTACTGCGTCATCAAGTCGCCGCACAAGTACAAGGACTCGCGCGAGCACTTCGAGATGCGCACGCACAAGCGCCTGATCGACATCCTCGACCCGACGCCCAAGACCGTTGACTCGTTGATGCGCCTGGACCTGCCGGCCGGCGTCGACATCGAGATCAAGCTCTGAGAGGCGCGGAGAAGATGACCAAGCAGATCAAGGGCATCCTGGGCGAGAAGCTCGGCATGACCCAGGTCTGGGACGAGAACAACCGTGTCGTCCCGGTGACCGTCGTCAAGGCCGGTCCGAACGTCGTGACCCAGGTCCGCACCAATGACACCGACGGCTACGAGTCGGTACAGATCGCCTTCGGCGAGATCGACCCGCGCAAGGTGAACAAGCCGCTCAAGGGCCACTTCGCCAAGGCGGACGTCACCCCGCGCCGCCACCTCGTCGAGCTGCGCACGTCCGACGCCGCCGAGTACACGCTCGGCCAGGAGATCACGGCCACCGTGTTCGAGGCCGGCGTCAAGGTCGACGTGACCGGCAAGAGCAAGGGCAAGGGCTTCGCCGGTGTCATGAAGCGCCACAACTTCAAGGGCCTCGGCGCCGGCCACGGTGTGCAGCGCAAGCACCGCTCCCCGGGTTCCATCGGCGGCTGCGCCACCCCCGGACGCGTGTTCAAGGGCCTGCGCATGGCGGGCCGCATGGGCAACGAGCGGGTCACCACCCAGAACCTGACCGTCCACGCCGTTGACGCGGAGAAGGGCCTGCTCCTGATCAAGGGCGCGGTTCCTGGTCCGAACGGCGGCCTCGTCCTGGTCCGCACCGCGGCCAAGGGGGCCTGAGGATATGAGCACCATTGACATTCTGTCGCCCTCCGGCGACACCGCCGGGACCGTAGAGCTCCCGGCCGAGATCTTCGAGGCCAAGATCAGCATCCCGCTGATCCACCAGGTCGTCGTCGCGCAGCTGGCCGCCGCCCGTCAGGGCACGCACAAGGTCAAGACGCGTGGCGAGGTCCGCGGTGGTGGCAAGAAGCCGTACCGGCAGAAGGGCACCGGCCGCGCCCGTCAGGGCTCGACCCGCGCGCCGCAGTTCGCCGGCGGTGGCGTCGTCCACGGCCCCGTGCCGCGCGACTACTCGCAGCGCACGCCCAAGAAGATGATCAAGGCCGCGCTGCGCGGGGCCCTGACCGACCGGGCGCAGCACAACCGCATCCACGTCGTCTCCGGCGTGGTCGAGGGCGAGGCGCCGTCCACCAAGGCCGCCAAGACGCTGCTCGGCAAGATCAGCGAGCGCAAGAACGTGCTCCTGGTCATCGAGCGCTCGGACGAGGCCGCCTGGCTGTCCGCCCGCAACCTGCCCCAGGTGCACATCCTGGAGGCCGGCCAGCTGAACACGTACGACGTGCTCGTCTCGGACGACGTGGTCTTCACCAAGGGCGCGTTCGACCGCTTCACCGGTGCCGGTGCCGCGGACGAGGCCGAGCTGGAAGGGAGCGACGCCTGATGGCCGAGCAGACCGTGACCACCAGCAAGACCTTCACGGACCCCCGTGACCTGCTGATCAAGCCCGTGGTCTCCGAGAAGAGCTACGCGCTGCTCGACGACAACAAGTACACGTTCGTCGTCGACCCGCGCGCGAACAAGACCCAGATCAAGCAGGCCGTCGAGACGGTCTTCCAGGTCAAGGTCACCGGGGTCAACACGATCAACCGGCAGGGCAAGCGCAAGCGCACCCGCACCGGTTTCGGCAAGCGCGCCAACACCAAGCGCGCCATCGTGACCCTCGCCGAGGGCGACCGTATCGACATCTTCGGCGGCCCGGTCTCCTAACGGGGACCGGCCGATTGAAGTCCGGAATATTCCGAGGACTGAGAAATGGGTATCCGCAAGTACAAGCCGACGACCCCGGGCCGTCGTGGCTCCAGCGTCGCCGACTTCGTCGAGATCACGCGGTCCACGCCGGAGAAGTCGCTGGTCCGCCCGCTGCACAGCAAGGGCGGCCGTAACAACGCCGGTCGTGTGACCGTCCGCCACCAGGGCGGTGGCCACAAGCGCGCCTACCGTGTCATCGACTTCCGTCGGCACGACAAGGACGGCGTGCCCGCCAAGGTCGCGCACATCGAGTACGACCCCAACCGCACCGCGCGCATCGCGCTGCTGCACTACGCGGACGGCGAGAAGCGCTACATCCTCGCCCCCGCGAAGCTCCAGCAGGGCGACCGGGTGGAGAACGGCGCCAACGCCGACATCAAGCCCGGCAACAACCTGCCGCTGCGCAACATCCCGGTCGGTACCACGATCCACGCGATCGAGCTGCGTCCGGGCGGCGGCGCGAAGATCTCCCGCTCCGCGGGCGCTTCGGTCCAGCTGCTGGCGAAGGAGGGCACCATGGCCACCCTTCGTATGCCCTCCGGCGAGGTCCGGATGGTCGACGTCCGCTGCCGCGCCACGATCGGCGAGGTCGGCAACGCCGAGCAGTCGAACATCAACTGGGGCAAGGCCGGCCGTATGCGCTGGAAGGGCGTCCGCCCGACCGTCCGCGGTGTCGCCATGAACCCGGTGGACCACCCGCACGGTGGTGGTGAGGGCAAGACCTCCGGTGGCCGCCACCCGGTCTCGCCGTGGGGTCAGAAGGAAGGACGTACGCGTTCGCCGAAGAAGGCGAGCAGCAAGTACATCGTCCGCCGCCGCAAGACGAACAAGAAGCGCTAGGAGCGGGTTTAGATGCCGCGCAGTCTCAAGAAGGGGCCCTTCGTCGACGACCACCTGATCAAGAAGGTGGACGTCCAGAACGAAGCAGGCACCAAGAACGTCATCAAGACCTGGTCCCGCCGCTCGATGATCGTCCCGGCGATGCTGGGCCACACGATCGCGGTGCACGACGGCCGCAAGCACGTCCCGGTGTTCGTCACCGAGTCGATGGTCGGCCACAAGCTCGGCGAGTTCGCCCCGACCCGCACCTTCCGCGGGCACGAGAAGGACGACCGCAAGTCGCGGCGTCGCTGAGCGGGCTGAATCGTGACGACGAAGACAGACACTGAAGGGACGACCATGGAAGCCAGGGCCCAGGCACGGTACATCCGTGTCACGCCCATGAAGGCCCGCCGGGTGGTGGACCTGATCCGTGGCATGGATGCCACGGAGGCTCAGGCGGTCCTGCGATTCACCCCGCAGGCCGCGAGCGTGCCGGTCGGCAAGGTGCTGGACAGCGCCATCGCCAACGCCGCGCACAACTACGACCACACGGACGCGGGCTCGCTGTACATCAGCGAGGCGTATGTCGACGAGGGTCCGACCCTGAAGCGGTTCCGGCCGCGCGCCCAGGGCCGTGCCTACCGGATCCGCAAGCGCACCAGCCACATCACCGTGGTCGTCGCCAGCAAGGAAGGTTCCCGGTAATGGGCCAGAAGGTTAACCCGTACGGGTTCCGGCTCGGTGTGACCACGGACTTCAAGTCCCGCTGGTACGCCGACAAGCTGTACAAGGACTACGTCAAGGAAGACGTCGCCATCCGCCGGATGATGACGCAGGGCATGGAGCGGGCCGGCATCTCCAAGGTGGAGATCGAGCGCACCCGCGACCGCGTCCGCGTCGACATCCACACCGCCCGCCCGGGCATCGTCATCGGGCGTCGCGGCGCGGAGGCCGACCGTATCCGCGGCGACCTGGAGAAGCTGACCGGCAAGCAGGTCCAGCTGAACATCCTCGAGGTCAAGAACCCGGAGATGGACGCTCAGCTGGTGGCCCAGGCCGTCGCCGAGCAGCTGTCCTCCCGCGTCTCCTTCCGCCGTGCCATGCGCAAGAGCATGCAGGGCACGCTGAAGGCCGGCGCCAAGGGCATCAAGATCCAGTGCGGTGGCCGTCTCGGCGGCGCCGAGATGTCCCGGTCCGAGTTCTACCGCGAGGGCCGTGTGCCGCTGCACACCCTGCGCGCGAACGTGGACTACGGCTTCTTCGAGGCCAAGACCACCTTCGGCCGCATCGGTGTGAAGGTCTGGATCTACAAGGGCGACGTCAAGAACATCGCCGAGGTCCGCGCCGACAACGCGGCCGCCCGGGCGGGCAACCGTCCGGCGCGCGGTGGCGGCAACGAGCGTCCGCAGCGCCGCGGTGGCGAGCGCGGTGGCCGCGGCCGTCGTCCTCAGACGGAAGGCGCCCAGTCGGCCCCCAAGGCCGCCGAGGCTCCCGTCGCTGAGGCTCCGGCGGCGGAGACCCCCGGAACGGAAGGCTGAGTAACAATGCTGATCCCCCGCAGGGTCAAGCACCGCAAGCAGCACCACCCCAAGCGTGACGGCATGGCCAAGGGCGGCACCGAGCTGGCGTTCGGTGAGTACGGCCTGCAGGCCGTGACCCCGGCGTACGTGACCAACCGGCAGATCGAGTCCGCTCGTATCTCCATCACGCGCCACATCAAGCGCGGCGGCAAGGTCTGGATCAACATCTACCCGGACCGCCCGCTGACGAAGAAGCCCGCCGAGACCCGCATGGGTTCCGGCAAGGGCTCGCCCGAGTGGTGGGTGGCGAACGTCAAGCCCGGTCGGGTGATGTTCGAGCTGTCGTTCCCGAACGAGAAGACTGCGCGCGAGGCGCTCACCCGCGCCGCGCACAAGCTTCCGATGAAGTGCCGCATCGTGCGGCGCGAGGCAGGTGAGGCGTGATGGCCGCCGGTACCAAGGTGACCGAGCTGCGCCAGCTCGGCGACGAGGAGCTCGTCGCGAAGCTGCGTGAGGCCAAGGAGGAGCTGTTCAACCTCCGCTTCCAGGCGGCCACCGGGCAGCTTGAGAACAACAGCCGGCTCAGGGTCGTCCGCAAGGACATCGCCCGGATCTACACCCTCATGCGTGAGCGCGAGCTGGGCATCGAGACGGTGGAGACGGTGGAGAGCGCCTGATGAGCGAGAAGAATGTGACTGAGAGCAGCGAGCAGCGGGGCTTCCGCAAGACCCGTGAGGGTCTGGTCGTCAGCGACAAGATGGACAAGACCGTCGTCGTCGCCGTCGAGGACCGCGTCAAGCACGCCCTGTACGGCAAGGTCATCCGCCGCACCAACAAGCTGAAGGCCCACGACGAGCAGAACGCCGCAGGCGTCGGCGACCGCGTCCTCCTGATGGAGACCCGGCCGCTGTCCGCCACCAAGCGGTGGCGCGTCGTGGAGATCCTTGAGAAGGCCAAGTAAGGCCGAGTAATCCCTGAGCGGGCGCACCCGCTCAGGACCGTTCCGTCAGGCTCGGCAGCCCACGCAAGTCGTCCACGCAGGCCGGCTTGCGTGGCTGCCGGGAACCGACGCGACACTTCAGGAGTAAGACGTGATCCAGCAGGAGTCGCGACTGCGTGTCGCCGACAACACTGGTGCCAAGGAGATCCTTTGCATCCGTGTTCTCGGTGGCTCGGGTCGCCGCTACGCGGGAATCGGTGACGTCATCGTCGCCACCGTCAAGGACGCGATCCCCGGTGGCAACGTGAAGAAGGGCGAGGTCGTCAAGGCGGTCATCGTCCGGACCGTCAAGGAGCGCCGTCGCGCCGACGGCTCGTACATCCGGTTCGACGAGAACGCCGCCGTCATCCTCAAGAACGACGGCGACCCCCGCGGCACCCGTATCTTCGGCCCGGTCGGCCGTGAGCTGCGCGAGAAGAAGTTCATGAAGATCGTCTCGCTCGCGCCGGAGGTGCTGTAACCGATGAAGATCAAGAAGGGCGACCTGGTCCAGGTCATCACCGGTAAGGACAAGGGCAAGCAGGGCAAGGTCATCGTGGCCTACCCCGCTCAGGACCGGGTCCTCGTCGAGGGTGTCAACCGGGTCAAGAAGCACACCAAGGCCGGCCAGACCGACCGTGGTTCGCAGACCGGCGGCATCATCACCACCGAGGCCCCCATCCACGTCAGCAACGTTCAGCTGGTGGTGGAGAAGGACGGCAAGAAGGTCGTGACCCGCGTCGGCTACCGCTTCGACGACGAGGGCAACAAGATCCGCGTTGCCAAGCGGACCGGTGAGGACATCTGATGAGCACCGCCACCGAAACCACGCGTACGGCGCCGCGTCTCAAGACGCGCTACCGCGAGGAGATCGCGGGCAAGCTGCGCGACGAGTTCTCCTACGAGAACGTCATGCAGATCCCCGGTCTGACCAAGATCGTGGTCAACATGGGTGTGGGCGACGCCGCCCGCGACTCCAAGCTGATCGAGGGCGCGATCCGCGACCTCGCCACGATCACCGGCCAGAAGCCGCAGGTCACCAAGGCCCGCAAGTCCATCGCGCAGTTCAAGCTGCGTGAGGGCCAGCCGATCGGTGCGCACGTCACGCTGCGCGGCGACCGCATGTGGGAGTTCCTGGACCGGCTGCTGTCGCTGGCGCTGCCGCGTATCCGCGACTTCCGGGGCCTGTCGCCCAAGCAGTTCGACGGCCGCGGCAACTACACCTTCGGTCTCACGGAGCAGGTCATGTTCCACGAGATCGACCAGGACAAGATCGACCGGGTCCGGGGCATGGACATCACCGTGGTCACCACGGCGGTCAACGACGCCGAGGGCCGTGCCCTGCTGCGTCACCTCGGCTTCCCGTTCAAGGAGAACTGACCGTGGCTAAGAAGGCACTGATCTCCAAGGCCTCGCGCAAGCCCAAGTTCGCGGTGCGCGCGTACAACCGCTGCCAGCGCTGCGGCCGGCCGCACTCCGTCTACCGCAAGTTCGGCCTGTGCCGCGTGTGCCTCCGTGAGATGGCGCACCGTGGCGAGCTGCCGGGCGTGACCAAGAGCTCCTGGTAGATCCGGTTCCCCGGATCACCAGGACTCTCGGTAAGCAGTTGGGCCGGTGAGCGCCCCGCTCTTCTTCCCGTAAGGTAGAAGGGTTGGGCGTTCGCCGCCCGCATCGACTTACTACGCCGTAGGTCCACCGCATCGCACCCGTCCCCGCACAGCCGGGGGAGAGGGACGTCGCACCAGGAAACCCCGGCGAGAGAGGCCCAGGGCCACTTCATGACCATGACCGACCCCATCGCAGACATGCTGACCCGTCTGCGTAACGCGAACTCGGCGTACCACGACGACGTCGTGATGCCGCACAGCAAGATCAAGTCGCACATCGCGGAGATCCTCCAGCAGGAGGGCTACATCACCGGCTGGAAGGTCGAGGACGCCGAGGTCGGCAAGAACCTCGTCCTCGAGCTGAAGTTCGGCCCCAACCGCGAGCGTTCGATCGCCGGCATCAAGCGGATCAGCAAGCCGGGTCTGCGGGTCTACGCAAAGTCCACCAATCTGCCGAAGGTGCTCGGCGGCCTCGGCGTGGCGATCATCTCCACGTCGCACGGGCTGCTCACCGGCCAGCAGGCTCAGAAGAAGGGCGTGGGTGGGGAAGTCCTCGCCTACGTCTGGTAACCGGGAAAGCGAGGTAAAGCAATGTCGCGCATCGGCAAGCTGCCCATCTCGGTTCCCGCCGGAGTGGACGTCACCATCGACGGCCGCACGGTGCTGGTGAAGGGCCCCAAGGGCTCGCTCACCCACACCGTTGCCGCGCCGATCGACATCGCCAAGGGCGAGGACGGCACTCTGCTGGTCACCCGCCCCAACGACGAGCGTGTCTCGAAGGCCCTGCACGGCCTGTCCCGCACGCTGGTGGCGAACATGATCACCGGCGTGACCGCGGGCTACAGCAAGCAGCTCGAAATCAGCGGTGTCGGCTACCGCGTCCAGGCGAAGGGCTCCAACCTGGAGTTCGCCCTGGGCTACAGCCACCCGATTCTCGTCGAGGCCCCCGAGGGCATCTCCTTCAAGGTCGAGTCCCCGGTGAAGTTCTCCGTCGAGGGCATCGACAAGCAGAAGGTGGGCGAGGTCGCGGCGAACATCCGCAAGCTGCGCAAGCCCGACCCGTACAAGGCCAAGGGCGTCAAGTACGCCGGCGAGGTCATCCGCCGCAAGGTCGGAAAGGCTGGTAAGTAGCCATGGCATACGGTGTGAAGATCGCCAAGGGCAAGGCGTACAAGGGCGCTGCGATCAAGCGTCGCCACATCCGGGTCCGCAAGCGCATTTCGGGTACGCCCGAGCGCCCGCGCCTGGTCGTGACGCGTTCCAACCGCGGCATCGTCGCCCAGGTCATCGACGACCTCGCGGGCCACACGCTCGCGTCGGCGTCGACCCTCGACGCGTCCATCCGCGGCGGCGAAGGCGACAAGAGCGCCAAGGCGAAGCAGGTCGGCCAGCTCGTGGCCGAGCGTGCGAAGGCCCAGGGCGTCGAGGCCGTCGTGTTCGACCGTGGCGGCAACCAGTACGCGGGGCGCATCGCCGCCCTCGCGGACGCCGCCCGTGAAGCCGGCCTGAAGTTCTAGCCGTCCGTCACCAGCGGAGAAACGCTAAAAGGATCGAGAGGTAATTCCAATGGCTGGACCCCAGCGCCGCGGAAGCGGTGCCGGTGGCGGCGAGCGGCGGGACCGTAAGGACAGGCGGGACGGCGGCCAGCAGGCCGAGAAGACCGCTTACGTCGAGCGGGTCGTCGCGATCAACCGCGTCGCCAAGGTTGTGAAGGGTGGTCGTCGCTTCAGCTTCACCGCGCTGGTCGTGGTGGGCGACGGTGACGGCACCGTGGGTGTCGGCTACGGCAAGGCCAAGGAGGTGCCGGCCGCCATCGCCAAGGGTGTGGAGGAGGCCAAGAAGCACTTCTTCAAGGTCCCCCGTATCCAGGGCACCATCCCGCACCCCATCCAGGGCGAGAAGGCCGCGGGCGTCGTCCTGCTCAAGCCGGCTTCCCCCGGTACCGGTGTGATCGCCGGTGGCCCGGTGCGCGCCGTGCTGGAGTGCGCGGGCATCCACGACGTGCTGTCCAAGAGCCTCGGCTCGGACAACGCGATCAACATCGTGCACGCCACGGTGGCCGCGCTCCAGGGGCTGCAGCGCCCCGAGGAGATCGCCGCCCGCCGCGGTCTGCCGATCGAGGACGTCGCGCCCGCCGCCCTGCTGCGGGCTCGTGCCGGGGTGGGTGTCTGATGGCGCGCCTCAAGGTCACGCAGACCAAGTCCTACATCGGCAGCAAGCAGAACCACCGTGACACCCTGCGTTCGCTCGGGCTCAAGCGCCTGCACGACGTCGTGGTCAAGGAGGACCGCCCGGAGATCCGCGGCATGGTCCACACCGTCCGCCACCTCGTCACGGTCGAGGAGGTCGACTGATCATGGGTGACAACCCGATCAAGATCCACAACCTCCGTCCGGCCCCGGGCGCCAAGACCGCCAAGACCCGTGTGGGTCGCGGCGAGGCGTCCAAGGGCAAGACGGCCGGTCGTGGCACCAAGGGCACCAAGGCCCGCTACCAGGTTCCGGAGCGCTTCGAGGGCGGGCAGATGCCCCTCCACATGCGCCTCCCGAAGCTCAAGGGCTTCAAGAACCCGTTCCGTACCGAGTACCAGGTCGTCAACCTGGACAAGCTCGCTGCCCTCTACCCGGAGGGTGGCGAGGTGACGGTGGCCGGCCTGGTCGCCAAGGGTGCGGTGCGCAAGAACCAGCTCGTCAAGGTGCTCGGCACCGGCGAGGTCTCCGTGGCGCTGCAGGTGACCGTTGACGCGGTCTCCGGCTCCGCCAAGGAGAAGATCGCCGCTGCCGGCGGCACGGTCACCGAGCTCGTCTGAGCCCGATGCCCACCACGACCGGGGACGCTCTGAACAGACCAGAGCGTCCCCGGTCGTGCGTTCCTGTGATTTCCTTCCCCGGTTGGTCATTCCTTGCGGGGCTACGTCGCCGGTAGGCTGACCGACGCTGCTGTCATCTTTGTGCTACCGCCAGACCCCGTCAGTGTCGTCAGATACCTCAAAACCGTCCGCCCGCGCTGTCGCGGGGGGTGCAGGAGGCACCGTGCTCACCGCGTTCGCACGGGCGTTCAGGACGCCCGACCTGCGCAAGAAGCTGCTGTTCACGTTGGGCATCGTGGTGGTCTACCGCCTCGGGGCGCACGTCCCGGTCCCAGGCGTCGACTACACGATCGTCAACAAGTGTGTGAGCGAGACGAAGGGCAACAACAGCCTCTTCGGTCTGGTGAACATGTTCAGCGGTGGCGCGCTGCTCCAGCTGACGATCTTCGCGCTCGGCATCATGCCGTACATCACCGCGAGCATCATCCTGCAGCTGCTGACCGTGGTCATCCCGCGCCTGGAGGCCCTGAAGAAGGAGGGCCAGGCCGGTACCACGAAGATCACGCAGTACACGCGGTACCTGACCGTCGCCCTCGCGGTGCTGCAGGGCACCGGCCTGGTGGCCACCGCCCGCTCCGGCAGCCTGTTCTCCGGCTGCAACGAGGCCAGCGGCATCGTGCCCAACCAGTCGATCTTCACCACCATCACCATGGTCACGACGATGACCGCGGGCACCGTGATGATCATGTGGCTGGGCGAGCTGGTGACCGACCGCGGCATCGGCAACGGCATGTCGATCCTGATGTTCGTCTCCATCGCGGCCGGCTTCCCCGGCAACCTGTGGGCGATCAAGGTGTCCGGCACCATCGCCGGCGGCTGGGTCGAGTTCTTCGCCGTCATCGCGGTCGGCCTGGCGATCGTCGGCCTCGTGGTCTTCGTCGAACAGGCCCAACGCCGGATCCCGGTGCAGTACGCCAAGCGCATGATCGGCCGGCGGTCCTACGGCGGCACGTCCACGTACATCCCGCTCAAGGTCAACCAGGCCGGTGTCATCCCGGTCATCTTCGCCTCGTCGCTGCTGTACATCCCGGCGCTGATCGTGCAGTTCTCCGGTTCGACGGCCGGCTGGGCGCAGTGGATCAGCCGGAACTTCACCAAGGGCGACCACCCGATCTACATGGCGGCCTACTTCCTGCTGATCGTGTTCTTCGCCTTCTTCTACGTCGCGATCTCCTTCAACCCCGAGGAAGTCGCCGACAACATGAAGAAGTATGGTGGGTTCATTCCGGGCATCCGGGCAGGTCGCCCCACCGCCGAATACCTGAGCTACGTGCTGAACCGCATCACGTGGCCGGGCTCGCTGTACCTGGGTCTCATCGCACTCGTGCCGACGGTCGCCATCGCGATCTTCAACGGGAGCAACGGCAACTTCCCGCTCGGCGGCACCAGCATCCTCATCATCGTGGGTGTGGGTCTGGAAACCGTGAAGCAGATCGAGAGCCAGCTCCAGCAGCGTAACTACGAAGGGTTCCTCCGCTGATGCGTATCGTCCTGGTCGGGCCGCCCGGCGCGGGCAAGGGGACACAGGCTGAGGTCCTCACCAAGAGTTTGTCGATCCCGCACATCTCCACGGGCGACCTCTTCCGCGCCAACATCAGCCAGGGCACCGACCTCGGCAAGCAGGCGAAGGCCTACATGGACGCGGGCGACCTGGTCCCCGACGAGGTCACCATCGGCATGGCCGAGGACCGCCTGAACGCACCCGACGCCGCCGAGGGCTTCCTGCTCGACGGCTTCCCGCGCAACGAGCACCAGGCCCAGGCGCTCGACGCCTACCTCGGTGCCCACGGCCTCACGCTGGACGGCGTGCTGGACCTGGAGGTCCCCGAGGACGAGGTGGTCAAGCGCATCGCCGGCCGCCGGGTGTGCCGCAACAACAGCGCCCACGTCTTCCACGTCGAGTACAAGAAGCCCGCGGCCGAGGGCGTGTGCGACGCGTGCGGCGGCGAGCTGTACCAGCGCAGCGACGACGCCGAGGACAAGGTGCGCAACCGCCTCGACGTCTACCACCGCGAGACCGAGCCGATCATCGACTACTACAAGCGGCAG
The DNA here is from genome assembly GCF_000721495.1 of Streptomyces sp. NRRL F-5123. Lineage (GTDB taxonomy): Bacteria > Actinomycetota > Actinomycetes > Streptomycetales > Streptomycetaceae > Actinacidiphila. The sequence continues at coordinate 13,960 of NZ_JOHY01000071.1, read as the reverse complement.
AACCTGGTGGTCACGATCTCCGCGCTCGGTTCCGTCGAGGAGGTCACCGCCCGTGCGATGACCGCCCTCCAGGACCGACGGGCGGACGGCGCCGCCTAGGCGCGACCGGCAGCAGCGAGACGTACGGCCGTGGTGCCCGACCGGGCACCACGGCCGTATCGTTGAACGAGCCCTTTTTCCGTACCCCCGCACCTCCCGCAACCCCCCCACGACCCGAGGAAGGCGTCAGCCGCATGGTGGAGATCAAGACCCCCGAGCAGATCGCCACGATGCGGCGGGCCGGACTGGTCGTGGCCGCGATCCACGAGGCGACCCGCGCCGCGGCCGTGCCCGGCGCGACCACCAAGGACCTCGACGAGGTCGCCGCCAAGGTCATCGCCGACCACGGCGCCAAGCCGAACTTCCTCGGCTACGGCGGCTTCCCCGGCAACATCTGCACCTCGGTCAACGACGTCGTCGTCCACGGCATCCCGGACCGCGAGACCGTGCTCAAGGACGGCGACATCATCGCCATCGACGCCGGCGCGATCGTCGACGGCTGGCACGGCGACGCCGCCTTCACCACCTTCGTCGGCACCGGTCACGCCCCCGAGCTGATCGAGCTGAGCCGGGTGACGGAGGAGTCGATGTGGGCCGGCATCGCGGCCTTCCGCAAGGGCAACAGGCTAGAGGACATCTCCAAGGCCGTCGAGGGCTACATCCGCCGCCAGCCGCGCCCGGCGTCCGGCAAGTACGGCATCGTCGAGGAGTACGGCGGCCACGGCATCGGCACCGCGATGCACATGGAGCCGCACGTGCTGAACTACGTGACGAAGAAGCGCGGCCGCGGCATCAAGCTCGTCCCCGGGCTGTGCCTGGCGATCGAGCCCATGGTGACGCTGGGCACACCGCGCACCCATGTGCTGGAGGACGAGTGGACGGTGAAGTCCGACGACGGGTCGTGGTCCTCGCACTGGGAGCACACCGTCGCCCTCACCGAGGAGGGCCCGCTCGTGCTGACCGCGCCGGACTGCGGCCGTGCCAAGCTCGCCGAGTACGGCATCACGACCGCTCCCGATCCGGTGGCGTAATGATCACCGTGTCCGGGCATACACAGTGGATTCGTCTTTCTTCGAACCGTGTCGTAGACTGACACGTCGGCTCTCGCATGTCTTCCGTCATGCCCGCAGTCGACCAAGGTAGCCGATCCCGAAAGCAGGACATGGCCAAAAAGCAAGGCGCCATCGAAATCGAGGGCACCGTGATCGAGTCTCTGCCGAACGCGATGTTCAAGGTGGAGCTGCAGAACGGTCACAAGGTCCTCGCGCACATCAGCGGCAAGATGCGGATGCACTACATCCGTATCCTCCCGGATGACCGGGTCGTCGTGGAGCTGTCTCCCTACGACCTGACGCGCGGACGGATCGTCTACCGCTACAAGTAGATCTCACGACCCGGAGAACCTGATCCCATGAAGGTCAAGCCGAGCGTCAAGAAGATCTGCGACAAGTGCAAGGTGATCCGCCGCCACGGCCGGGTCATGGTCATCTGCGACAACCTGCGCCACAAGCAGCGCCAGGGCTGACGCACGACCTCCACCTTCTGCACCCCGCAGAACTTCGCGCGACGCACATCCGTACATACGCAGTGCCCGTCCCCTGCTCCAAGGGCGACGACACCCCCGGCGGAGGCCGGGGACCCGGCCGGTACCTGACACGGCCGCCGGGAACAGGCACTGCGGAAGACCTCCGAATCACCAGGAGCCAGACACATGGCACGCCTTTCAGGCGTTGACCTCCCGCGCGAGAAGCGCGTGGAGATCGCCCTCACCTACGTCTTCGGCGTCGGGCGCTCCCGCGCCCAGGAGATCCTGAAGAACACCGGTGTGAGCCCCGACGTCCGCGTGCGCGACCTCGCCGAGGAAGACCTCGTCAAGATCGCCAAGTACGTGGACGACAACTACACGACCGAGGGTGACCTCCGTCGTTCCATCCAGGCCGACATCCGCCGCAAGGTCGAGATCGGCTGCTACCAGGGTCTGCGCCACCGCCGTGGCCTTCCGGTCCACGGCCAGCGCACTCACACCAACGCCCGCACCCGCAAGGGCCCGCGTCGCGCGATTGCCGGCAAGAAGAAGCCGGGCAAGAAGTAGTCCGCAAGCAGGACCCCATCCGCGGTCTTCGCTTCGTAGGACCGACCACCTCACCGGGAAGATGACACATGCCTCCTAAGGGCCGTCAGGGTGCAGCCAAGAAGGTGCGCCGCAAGGAAAAGAAGAACGTCGCTCACGGTCACGCGCACATCAAGAGCACGTTCAACAACACGATCGTCTCGATCACGGACCCCTCGGGCAACGTGATCTCCTGGGCCTCCGCCGGCCACGTCGGCTTCAAGGGCTCGCGCAAGTCCACCCCCTTCGCCGCGCAGATGGCCGCCGAGTCGGCAGCCCGCCGGGCGCAGGAGCACGGCATGCGCAAGGTCGACGTCTTCGTGAAGGGTCCCGGCTCCGGCCGCGAGACCGCGATCCGCTCCCTCCAGGCCACCGGCCTCGAGGTCGGGTCGATCCAGGACGTCACCCCGACCCCGCACAACGGCTGCCGCCCGCCGAAGCGCCGCCGCGTCTGACCAGCTGACACAGGAGAAACGAGACAATGGCGCGTTACACCGGGGCCGACTGCAAGCGATGCCGTCGGGAAAAGCAGAAGCTCTTCCTCAAGGGAGCTAAGTGCGAGAGCGCGAAGTGCCCGATCGAGATCCGTCCTTACCCCCCGGGTGAGCACGGACGCGGGCGCACCAAGGACAGCGAGTACCTGCTTCAGCTGCGTGAGAAGCAGAAGTGCGCGCGTATCTACGGTGTCCTCGAGAAGCAGTTCGTGAACTACTACAAGGAAGCGAACCAGAAGTCCGGCAAGACCGGTGAGAACCTTCTGCGCATCCTTGAGACCCGCCTCGACAACGTGGTCTACCGGGCCGGCTTCGCCAAGTCCCGCGACCACGCCCGTCAGCTGGTCCGTCACGGACACATCACCGTCAACGGCCGCAAGAACGACATCCCGTCGGCGCGCGTGGCCGTGAACGACATCGTCGAGGTCCGCGAGTCGTCCCGCACCCTGACCCCCTTCCAGGTGGCGCAGGGCGAGGCCGGCGACAAGACCGTGCCGGCGTGGCTCCAGGCCAACGCGGGCAAGCTGCGGATCCTCGTGCACAGCCTGCCCGAGCGCCAGGTGATCGACACCCAGGTGCAGGAGCAGCTGATCGTCGAGCTCTACTCGAAGTAATCGCTGTACGTCACAGCGTTGTACTTTCTTCGGGAAAGCTCGTGGTCACGGGCGGTGCGGCCGCCGTCACCCGACGGTTTCGCCGCGCCGCCCGTACCCTCGTAGTACAGGGGGCGTCAAATAGCGGGCGCCCACGACAGAAGGACCTCACACCATGCTGATCGCTCAGCGGCCCTCGTTGACCGAAGAGGTCGTCGACGAATTCCGCTCCCGGTTCGTGATCGAGCCGCTGGAGCCGGGCTTCGGCTACACCCTCGGCAACTCCCTGCGCCGTACGCTCCTCTCCTCGATCCCGGGTGCCGCGGTCACCTCCATCCGGGTCGACGGCGTCCTGCACGAGTTCACCACCGTGCCGGGTGTCAAGGAGGACGTCACCGACCTCATCCTCAACATCAAGCAGCTCGTCGTCTCCTCGGAGCACGACGAGCCGGTCGTGATGTACCTGCGCAAGCAGGGCCCGGGTGTCGTCACCGCCGCGGACATCGCGCCGCCGGCCGGCGTCGAGGTGCACAACCCGGACCTCGTCCTGGCGACCCTCAACGCCAAGGGCAAGCTGGAGATGGAGCTGACCGTCGAGCGCGGTCGCGGCTACGTCTCCGCGGTCCAGAACAAGCAGCAGGGCCAGGAGATCGGCCGCATCCCGGTCGACTCCATCTACAGCCCGGTGCTCAAGGTCACCTACAAGGTCGAGGCGACCCGAGTCGAGCAGCGCACCGACTTCGACAAGCTCATCGTCGACGTCGAGACCAAGCAGGCCATGCGCCCGCGCGACGCCATGGCGTCCGCAGGCAAGACCCTGGTCGAGCTGTTCGGCCTGGCCCGCGAGCTGAACGTCGACGCCGAGGGCATCGACATGGGCCCGTCCCCCACGGACGCCGCCCTGGCCGCGGACCTCGCCCTGCCGATCGAGGAGCTGGAGCTCACCGTCCGCTCCTACAACTGCCTCAAGCGCGAGGGCATCCACTCGGTCGGCGAGCTCGTCGCCCGCTCCGAGGCGGACCTGCTCGACATCCGCAACTTCGGCGCGAAGTCGATCGACGAGGTCAAGGCGAAGCTGGCCGGCATGGGCCTGGCCCTCAAGGACAGCCCGCCCGGATTCGACCCCACCGCCGCCGCCGACGCCTTCGGCGCGGACGACGACGTGGACGCGGGCTTCGTCGAGACCGAGCAGTACTAGCCCCTGCGGGGTGCGTTTTCCGCGCCCCGTTCCGGGCGGACGTCTCCCTGCCGCGCAGGGTGAGCGTTTCTGCCGCTGCCGCGGCGGGGCGTTCCCCTGCCGCGGGGGGTGAGCGTTTTCGGGGGCGCGTGGGAGGTGCCTGCGCGCCCCTTGTGTAGTTGCCCCTCGGGGCAGAATGGAAGCCTCCCAGGGCGGCAGCCCTGGGGACTCCGGGGCTCGGCCCCGGGACACACGAGCCGGCGGCCAGCCGGTTCGCACTGACATCGGTACCTGATACGGCCGGTGCAGCGAAGAAGGAGAAAGACCCATGCCTCAGCCCGCCAAGGGTGCCCGTCTGGGCGGCAGCGCCGCGCACGAGAAGCTGCTCCTCGCGAACCTCGCGAAGTCGCTCTTCGAGCACGGCCGCATCACCACCACCGAGGCCAAGGCGCGCCGGCTGCGCCCGGTCGCGGAGCGTCTGATCACCAAGGCGAAGAAGGGCGACATCCACAACCGTCGCCAGGTCCTGCAGGTCATCACGGACAAGAGCATCGTGCACACGCTCTTCACCGAGATCGGCCCGCGGTACGAGAACCGCCCGGGTGGTTACACCCGCATCACCAAGGTCGGCCCCCGTCGCGGCGACAACGCCCCGATGGCGGTCATCGAGCTGGTCGAGGCCCTGACCGTCCAGCAGTCCGCCGTGGGCGAGGCCGAGGCCGCGACCAAGCGTTCCGCGAAGGACAAGGCCAAGGACGCGGCCGGCGACGCCGCCCTCGCCGAGGTCAAGAACGACACCGTCGAGGACACCGAGGACGCCAAGCCGTCCGAGGAGTCGGACGAGGCCAAGGACGCCTGAGGCGTCCCGCAGGTCGACGGAACGGACCCGCACCCTCCCGGGGGTGCGGGTCCGTTCCCTGTTGAGGAGGACTGATCGTGAGCGACGAGCCCGCACCCGGCTCCGTACGGGTCCGGCTGGACCTGGCGTACGACGGGGCCGACTTCTCCGGGTGGGCCAAGCAACGGGAGCGGCGGACCGTGCAGGGGGAGCTGGAGGACGCGATCCGCACCGTGCTGCGGCTCGCGGAGCCCGTCGAGCTGACCGTGGCCGGGCGGACGGACGCGGGCGTGCACGCGCGGGGGCAGGTCGCGCACGTCGACCTGCCGGGTGAGGTGTGGGACGCCGAGCGGGACAAGCTGCGGCGACGGCTCGCCGGGCGGCTCCCGTGGGACGTCCGGGTCTTCGGCGTCGCGGAGGCCCCCGCGGGCTTCGACGCGCGCTTCTCCGCGATCTGGCGGCGGTACGCCTACCGGGTGGGGGACCACCCGGGCGGGGTGGACCCGCTGCTGCGCGGGCACGTCCTGTGGCACGACCGGCCCGTCGACGTCGCCGCCATGAACGAGGCAGGGCAGCTGCTGCTCGGCGAGCACGACTTCGCCGCCTACTGCAAGAAGCGGGAGGGTGCGACGACGATCCGCCGGCTGCTCCAGGTCAGCTGGGAGCGGCGGGAGGACGGGGTGGCCGTCGCCACGGTGAAGGCCGACGCCTTCTGCCACAACATGGTGCGGGCGCTCGTCGGGGCGATGATTCTCGTCGGCGACGGCCACAAGCACGTCGGCTTCCCCGCGGAGGTCCTTGCCGGACGGGTCCGCCACTCCGCCGTCAACGTCGTCCGCCCCCACGGCCTCACCCTGGAAGAGGTCGGCTACCCCCCGCCCCACCTGCTGGCGCAGCGCAACGCCGAATCCCGCAACCTCCGCACGCTTGCTCCGCGGGGTACGTGCGCGTAAGGCTCCGCGGGGTACGGGCGAGTAAGGGGCTGCCCCTTGCCCTTGCAGGGCGGCTGCCGCTGGGTCCGCGGCTTGTCGCGCAGGGTGAGCGTTTTCAGGGGCGCGGGGAACTGCGCGACCAGCCCACCACCGGCGGACGGTCGCGAACCCCACCGCAAGGGGCAGTCCGGGGCGCACGCTGCCGAGCCCCGCGGGGAGGGGCAGTCCGGGGCGCACGCCGCCGGGCCACCCCGCCGCGGGGGTTACCGACGAGCGGGATCCGCAGCAGCCGCGTCCTTGCCGCGCTGGACGATGCGCGTGAACGCGAAATCACTCGCATCGTTCGCCGCCTGCTTGCCCACCGTGTCGTTCGCGGCGAGCGTCGTGCCGTTCTTGAAGCCGGAGATCGCGAAGTAGGCGTAGCGGCCGACCGCGTTGGAGGTCATCTGGCAGCGGACGCCGCGGCAGAAGGAGGGGACGGCGCCGCCGTTGAGGGGCGCGACGTACTGGGAGACGGCCTGGACCTTCTTCGCGTGGGCGGCGTCCTCGAAGACGGCCACGCCGACGGTCACGGCGAGCGCTCCGTTCGTGTACGTGGCGCGGATGAGCTTCTGGCAGCCGTTGGCGGTGAGGGCCGGGGCGAGGGCGGCGCGGGCGTTCGCCGCGCAGGAGGTTGTGACGTCGGTCTTCGTCTTGACGTACGCGCGGCCCTCCCACACGAACTGCTTGCCGGGGAAGAGGCTGTCCGGGGTGAGCGGCGCCTTGTCCTTCGCGGCGGTGCCGATGTAGTCGAGCGGGTTCGCGGGCGGCGGCGGGGCGACGGAGGAGAAGGACGGGGCGGGCGGCAGCGGCTCCTGGCTCGCGGACGTGCTGCCGGACGCGGACGGGGACGCGACGGGCTTGTCGTCGCCGCTCTTGCCGGACATCACCACGGCCGTGGCGACACCTCCGGCGATCACGGCGACGGCGACGGCCCCGCCGGTGAGCATCAGGACCCGCTTGCGGCGGGCGCCGGAAGCTTCCTGCTGCTCGGCGAGCGCGCTCCAGTCGGGGGTCCCGCCGAGGTCGCCGCCGCCGCGGTCCGGCCGTGGGGCGGGGGCGGGGGAGGTCGCCGGAGCGGGTGCCGGGGCCTGCTGCCGGCTCGGCGCGGGCTGCTGCGGGGCGGGCGCGGGCGCCGGGGCCGGGGCGGGGGCCTGCTGCTGCGGCTGGGCCCCGTACGGCTGCGTCGGGACGTAGTGCGACGGCGGCTGTTGCTGCTGCGGCGGCACGTACGGCTGCTGCTCGGCGGGAGCGGGCGCGGGCGCCTGGGCCTGGGCCGGGACCTGCCCCTGCGCCGCGTACGGCGGCTGCTGCGGCCCCGCGTACGGCGGCGGCTCGACCGGCGTCTGCTGCGTCGCCGCGTACGCCTGCTGCGGCTGCGGCTGCGCGGGAGCGGGTCCGGGCGCCGGGGCGGGCGCGGGCTCGCCGGCGTACGCCGGGCGCTCGACGGGGGCCGGGCCCTGCGGGGGCTGCTGCTCCGCGGGGCCGCGGTGGCGCGGGACGGGGCGGATGACCTGCGTCGCCGGGTCGTTGTCGCGCGGCAGCGCGTCCTGCGCGGGTGGCTGCTCACCCGGGCCGGGGGCCCAGGGCGCGCCCGGCCGGGGCTCGGCGGGCGGCGCGGACTGCGCGCCCGCGTCGGGCTGCGGGGACCAGGCCGGGCCGGGCTCGGGAGCCTGCGGGGGCGAGGTCTGCTGCCGGAACTGCGCGCGCGGGTCCGCGGAGTTCCGGCGGGAGGGGATGACACGTCCCTCAAGGACTTCGCGCTCGCCGTCGGCGGCGTTGCGACGCGGTTCCTGCGGTGGCTGCTGCCCGGGGCCATCGGTCATGTCGCGCATCATATTGCCGCGCCGCCCCCCGGCCTACCGCCGCCGGCCCCGCCCCCGGCGCCGTATCCGCGGCCGTCCGCGGGGCCCGCTCCCCGGCGACCGGTGAGCGGCAAAAACGGGTTGGGGGGCATCCGGCCGGGCAGGGACAATCGGCTGCATGGGACATGTGGAAGCAGCGCATCTGGAGTACTACCTGCCGGACGGGCGGGCGCTGCTCGGCGACGTCTCCTTCCGCGTCGGGGAAGGCGCGGCCGTCGCGCTCGTCGGGGCGAACGGCGCGGGGAAGACCACTCTGCTGCGGCTGATCTCCGGCGAGATCGCCCCGCACGGCGGCGCCGTCACGTCCAGCGGCGGGCTCGGCGTGATGCGGCAGTTCGTCGGCAGTGTCCGCGACGACTCGACCGTCCGCGACCTGCTGGTCTCCGTCGCCCACCCGCGTATCCGCGCCGCCGCCGAGGCCGTCGACGCGGCCGAGCTGGCGATCATGGCGCAGGACGACGAGCCCGCGCAGATGGCGTACGCCCACGCGCTCGGCGACTGGGCGGAGGCGCGCGGCTACGAGGCCGAGACGCTGTGGGACATGTGCACCATGGCCGCGCTCGGCGTCCCGTACGAGCGGGCCCAGTGGCGCGAGGTGCGGACGCTGTCCGGCGGCGAGCAGAAGCGGCTGGTGCTCGAAGCGCTGCTGCGCGGCCCCGACGAGGTGCTGCTGCTGGACGAGCCGGACAACTATCTGGACGTGCCCGGCAAGCGGTGGCTGGAGGAGCAGATCGCGCAGACCCGCAAGACCGTCCTGTTCGTCAGCCACGACCGCGAGTTGCTGTCGCGCACCGCCGAGAAGATCGTCAGCGTCGAGACCGGCCCGACCGGCGCCACCGCGTGGGTGCACGGCGGCGGCTTCGACACCTTCCACGCCGCCCGCAAGGAGCGCTTCGCGCGCTTCGAGGAGCTGCGCCGCCGCTGGGACGAGGAGCACGCCAAGCTCAAGGCGCTCGTGCTGCGGCTGCGGCAGCAGGCGGCCAACAGCCCCGACATGGCCTCCCGCTACCACGCGGCCCAGACCCGGCTGAAGCGCTTCGAGGACGCGGGCGCCCCGCAGGAGCCGCCGCGCGAGCAGGAGATCAGCATGCGGCTCAAGGGCGGCCGCACCGGCGTCCGCGCCGTCACCTGCGCGCAGCTCGGCCTCACGGGCCTGATGAAACCGTTCGACCTGGAGGTCTTCTACGGCGAGCGGGTCGCGGTGCTCGGCTCCAACGGCTCCGGCAAGTCGCACTTCCTGCGGCTGCTCGCCGGGGACGGCAGTGTGGCGCACACCGGCGACTTCAAGCTGGGCGCGCGCGTCGTGCCCGGCCACTTCGCGCAGACGCACGCCCACCCCGAGCTGGCCGGCCGCACCCTCGTCGACATCCTGTGGGCCGAGCACGCGCGCGACCGCGGCCGCGCGATGTCGGTGCTGCGCCGCTACGAGCTGGAGCGGCAGGGCGACCAGCCCTTCGACAAGCTCTCCGGCGGGCAGCAGGCCCGCTTCCAGATCCTGCTCATGGAGCTCCAGGGCACCACGGCCCTGCTGCTGGACGAGCCCACCGACAACCTGGACCTGGAATCCGCGGAGGCCCTCCAGGAGGGCCTGGAGTCCTACGACGGCACGGTGCTGGCGGTGACGCACGACCGCTGGTTCGCCCGCACCTTCGACCGCTTCCTGCTCTTCGCGGCGGACGGCACCGTACGCGAGACGAGGGAGCCGGTGTGGGACGAGCCGCGGGTCGTACGGGAGCGGTGAGGGGCCCGTCACCCGAAGGGGCGCGTTTTGACCCTGCCGGGGGCGCCCGGGTATCCTCTTGGTTTGTTATGCGTATTGGCTTGCTCTATCTCACGTGAGGGGCCCTTACGCCGGTCCACCGGGCCGATGACCAGCGGCAGGGACACGGTTGCGTCGCCGTGTGCCGCCATGGCTGTCGTGATCGTCCGGGTGGCCTTGTCAGGACCCTTCTTCCGCGGCCCGCGGGCGAGCGGGAGAAACCACTACTGAGAAGAAGCGAAGGCTACGACCGTGCGTACGTACAGCCCCAAGCCCGGCGACGTTCAGCGCCAGTGGCACGTCATCGACGCGCAGGATGTTGTCCTGGGCCGTCTGGCGACCCAGGCCGCGACCCTCCTCCGGGGCAAGCACAAGCCCATTTACGCGCCCCACGTGGACACCGGCGACTTCGTCATCGTGATCAACGCCGACAAGATCCACCTCTCGGGCAACAAGCGCACCCAGAAGATGGCCTACCGCCACTCCGGTTACCCGGGCGGTCTGCGTTCGGTGCGCTACGACGAGCTGCTCGCCAAGGCTCCGGAGAAGGCCATCGAGAAGGCCGTCAAGGGCATGCTCCCCAAGAACACCCTGGGCCGTCAGATGCTCTCCAAGCTCAAGGTCTACTCGGGCGACCAGCACCCGCACGCTGCTCAGCAGCCGGTGCCGTTCGAGATCACCCAGGTCGCGCAGTAGTTCCGGCCACCAGCTACCAGAAGGAATCAGAGGAGAGTCGTGGCTGAGACCACTGCCGAGAACGTCGTCGAGGGCGAAGAGTCCTACGAGGAGATCACTACCTTCGAGTCCGAGGCGGTCGAGGGGGAGTACACCTCCGAGTCCCTCGCCTCGCGCTTCGGAGACCCGCAGCCGGCTGCCGGTACCGGCCGCCGCAAGCGTTCCATCGCCCGCGTCCGGATCGTCCCGGGCAGCGGCAAGTGGAAGATCAACGGCCGCACCCTTGAGGGCTACTTCCCGAACAAGGTGCACCAGCAGGAAGTCAACGAGCCCTTCAAGGTGCTCGAACTCGACAACCGCTACGACGTGATCGCCCGCATCAGCGGCGGTGGCGTCTCCGGCCAGGCCGGTGCGCTGCGGCTGGGCGTCGCCCGTGCGCTCAACGAGGCGGACGTCGACAACAACCGCGGCCCGCTCAAGAAGGCCGGCTTCCTGACCCGTGACGACCGCGCGGTCGAGCGGAAGAAGGCCGGTCTGAAGAAGGCCCGCAAGGCGCCGCAGTTCAGCAAGCGCTAATCGGCGGCGCTCTGCGCCGTCGGCCCTTCGGCTGGGCCATACGCGCGGTCGCCGTCGTCGGCGGCACGCCGTAGCCGTATCGCAACGCCCCGGAGGCACACCATGGCCTCCGGGGCGTTCGCATGGGGCGTCGCGCGCGTATTAATCGGGTTGTAGGACGTCCGCTTGTGCGACATCGGGTTGTACGACTGGTACAACCAAAGGCAGGGCGTCGGGCGTCAAAGAGCTGCCAGGCCCGTGTCGGGACGACGCGGGCGGCACCGGACGGCGCAGGCCCGTGCAGCACGACGCGCCGCGGGCGCGCCGCAGGCGCAGCACATCGCCGAGACGGCAGCGCAGCCGTAACACATCGGAGGACACAACAGTGGGACGACTCTTCGGCACCGACGGGGTGCGGGGCATCGCCAACGCGGATCTCACCGCCGAGATGGCGCTCGGCCTGTCGGTCGCCGCGGCGCACGTACTCGCCGAGGCCGGCAGCTTCGCCGGGCACCGGCCCGTCGCGGTGGTCGGGCGCGATCCACGCGCCTCGGGCGAATTCCTGGAGGCCGCCGTCGTCGCGGGCCTCGCGAGCGCGGGTGTGGACGTCCTGCGGGTCGGTGTGCTGCCCACCCCGGCGGTGGCGTATCTCACCGGCGCGCTGGGCGCCGACCTCGGCGTCATGCTGTCCGCGAGCCACAACGCGATGCCCGACAACGGCGTGAAGTTCCTCGCCCGCGGCGGCCACAAGCTCGACGACGACCTCGAAGAGCGCATCGAGAAGCTGTACGAGGAGCACCGCACCGGTGCGCCCTGGGTGCGCCCCACCGGTGACGGCGTCGGCCGCGTCCGCGACTACGACGAGGGCTTCGACCAGTACGTCGCCCACCTCATCGGCGTCCTGCCCAACCGCCTCGACGGCATCACCGTCGTCCTCGACGAGGCGCACGGCGCCGCGTCCCGCGTGTCGCCCGAGGCCTTCTCCCGGGCCGGTGCCGAGATCATCACGATCGGCGCCCGCCCCGACGGCCTCAACATCAACGACGGCTGTGGCTCCACCCACCTCGAACCGCTCAAGGCCGCCGTCCTCGAACACGGCGCGCACTTCGGCATCGCCCACGACGGCGACGCCGACCGCTGCCTCGCCGTCGACGGCAACGGCGAGGAGGTCGACGGCGACCAGATCCTCTCCATCCTCGCGCTCGCGCTGCGCGAGCGAGGCCAGCTGCGGCACGACACCGTCGTCGGCACGGTCATGTCCAACCTGGGCTTCAAGCTCGCGATGGAGCGCGAGGGCATCACCCTCGTGCAGACCGCGGTCGGCGACCGCTACGTCCTGGAGTCCATGAAGGAGCACGGCTACGCGCTCGGCGGCGAGCAGTCCGGGCACGTCATCGTGCTCGACCACGCCACGACCGGCGACGGCACGCTGACCGGCCTGCTGCTCGCCGCCCGCGTCGTCGAGACCGGCCGCTCGCTGGCCGACCTCGCGTCCGTCATGCAGCGCCTGCCGCAGGTGCTCGTCAACGTCCCCGACGTCGACAAGAGCCGCGTCCACACCTCCGCGGAGCTGTCCGCCGCCGTCGCCGAGGCCGAGGCCGAGCTGGGTGACACCGGTCGCGTGCTGCTCCGCCCGTCCGGGACGGAGCCGCTGGTACGCGTCATGGTGGAGGCCGCGGACATCGACCACGCGCGCGCGGTCGCGGGCCGGCTCGCGGACGCGGTGAAGTCGGCGCTGGGCTGACCGCCGGGGCTCTGACGGACGGGCCGCGCCCGGTGGGGGTTCTCGCCCCCGCCGGGCGCGGCCCGTCCTAGAGCTTGCGCAGCGACAGGCGCCGGACCTTGTGGGCCTGGTTCTTGCGCAGCACCAGGGTCGCGCGGCCGCGGGTGGGGAGGACGTTCTCCTCCAGGTTCGGGCGGTTGATCGTGCGCCAGATCATCCGGGCGTAGTCCATCGCCTCGGGCTCCGCGACGCGGGTGTACTTCGTGAAGTACGAGTCCGGGTTCTGGAACGCCGTCTCGCGCAGCTTCCGGAAGCGGCCGAGGTACCACTGCTCGATGTCCTCGGTGCGGGCGTCGACGTACACGCTGAAGTCGAAGTAGTCCGCGAGGCCCGCGCGGGTGCGGCCGTCCCTGCCGGGCAGCGCGGGCTGCAGCACGTTCAGCCCCTCGACGATCAGGATGTCCGGGCGGCGCACCACCAGCCGCTCGCCGGGCACGATGTCGTACGACAGGTGCGAGTACACCGGGGCGGTGACCTCGGGCTTGCCGGACTTCACGTCCGCGACGAACCGGGTCAGCGCGCGCCGGTCGTATGACTCCGGGAAGCCCTTGCGCGACATCAGCCCGCGGCGCTCCAGCTCGGCGTTCGGGTGGAGGAAGCCGTCGGTCGTGACCAGCTCGACCCGGGGGTGCTCGGGCCACCGCGCGAGCAGTGCCTGGAGGAGGCGGGCGGTGGTCGACTTCCCGACCGCGACGCTGCCGGCCACGCCTATCACGAAGGGCGTGCCCGGCTGCGGGGCGCCGCCGTCGCCGGCGGTTCCCGCGAGGAAGGTGTTGAGGGCTCCGCGCAGGCCGCTGTGGGCGGCGATGTAGAGGTTGAGCAGGCGGGAGAGCGGGAGGTAGACCTCCTCGACCTCCGCGAGGTCGATGACGTCACCAAGGCCGCGCAGCTTCTCCACTTCCGCGGCGGTGAGCGGGAGGGGGGTGCGGTCGCGCAGGGCGCTCCACTGGTCCCGGGTGAGGTCGACGAACGGACTCGGGCCTGGGGCCGACTTCGGGCCTGCGGCGTGCGTCGGGCCTGCGGCCGGCGTGGGGCCTGCGGCCGGCGTGGGGCCTTCGGGCGGCGTGGGGCCTTCGGGCGGCGGGGAGGGGGTTGCGGGGG
>NZ_JOHY01000070.1 GCF_000721495.1 Streptomyces sp. NRRL F-5123 | reverse complement strand
CCCGCTGCGCTTTCCTCCCTCCGCCTTGCAATCGCACGCACCAGACCCCTCCGGCCCCGCCCTGCGGGCGGACGACGCTACTTTCGAAACAGGCCCTAGAGCCGCGCGAAGCGCACCAGGGCTGCACGAAGCCGACCGGAACCGCACGAAGCCGCCCCGCGCCCCACCACCGCGCCGGGCGGCGCGGAGCACCCCCGCCCGCGGCGCCCACCCGGCGCACGGGCGGCCCGTACGCGATCCACGTCCCGGGGGGAACCATGCCCAGCACCGACAGCGACCGGCGGCCGCTGGTCCTGCTGCTCGTCGCCAACGTCATATCCGTCGCCGGCAACATGCTGACGATCGTCGCCGTCCCGTGGTTCGTGCTCCAGACCACCGGCAGCCCGGCCCGCGCCGGGCTCGTCGCCTTCGCCTCGACGCTGCCGGTGGCGGTCGCGGCCCTGCTCGGCGGGCCGCTCATCGACCGGCTGGGGCAGACCGTCAGCAGCGTGGTGTCCGACGCGGTGTGCGCGGTCGCGGTCGGGGCGATCCCCGTGCTGCACATGGCCGGCGCGCTGTCGTACGGGACGCTGCTCGCGCTCGTCGGCGTCGCCGGGCTCTTCCATGCGCCGGGCGAGACCGCACGGGAGGTGCTGATGCCGCGGCTCGCGGAGGTGGCGGGCACGACCGTGGCGCGGGCGTCGAGCGCGTACGAGGGGGCCTTCCGGGGCGCGCGGATGCTCGGGGCGCCGCTCGCCGGGGTGCTCATCGCGGCGGTCGGCGCGGCCGACGTGCTGCTCGTGGACGCCGCGAGCTTCGCGGTGTCCGCGCTGTTGGTCGGCCTCGGCGCGCGGGCGCACGGCAGCCCCCGCGGCAAGATGGCGGAGCCGGAGGAGCTGGGCTACGGGGCGCAGTTGCGCGAGGGGTACGCGTATCTGGTGCGCGCCCGGCTGCTGTTCGCCGTCGTGGTGATGGTGATGGTCACCAACGCCCTGGACCAGGCGTGGTCGGCGGTGCTGCTGCCGGTCGACGCGCGCGAGCACCTGGGCGGCGCCTACGCCATCGGGCTGGTGTCCGGGACGACGGGCGGCGCGGCGCTCGTCGGGTCGCTGCTCTACGGCGCCTACGGGCACCGGCTGCCGCGCCGCGGGCTGTTCATCGGGGCCTTCCTGATCGCGGGCTTCCCGCGCACCGCGGTCGCCGCCCTCGTGCCGGGGCTCTCCCCGCTGGTGGCCGTCACGGCGGCGTGCGGGATCGCGGCGGGCGTGCTCAACCCGATCATCGGTACGGAGATGGTGCGGCTCGTCCCGGAGCGGCTGCGCAGCCGGGTCTTCGGCGCGATCACGTCCGGGTGCCTGATGGCCATGCCGCTCGGCGGGCTCGCCGCCGGGTATCTCGTGCAGTACGCCGGGCTGCGCGGCACGCTCGCCGCCGTCAGCGCCGCCTACCTGCTCACGACGCTGAGCCCGCTGGTGCTGCCCGCCTTCCGCCGCTGGGACGCCCCGCATTCGGAGGCGGCGACGGCCGCGGTACCGGGGGTCGTGCCCACGGAAGCCGCCTGAGAGGGGCGCCTCAGCAGGTGGGGGTCTTCCTGCCCGCCGCGAGCGCGTCCAGCGCGTCCAGCGTGCCGTCCAGCGTCTCGACGGGGACGAGCTGCAGCCCCTTCGGCAGCCGCGCCTTGGCGTCCGAGCACTCCGCGCGCGGGACGAGGAAGACGGTGGCGCCGTCGCGCCGGGCGGCCTGCTCCTTGAGGGGTACGCCGCCGACCGCGCCGACCTTGCCGTCCGCGTCGATCGTGCCGGTGCCGGCGATGACGCGGCCGCCGGTGAGGTCGCCGCCGCGGCCGTTGCCGGCGATCTTGTCGATGATGCCGAGGGAGAAGAGCAGCCCGGCGCTGGGGCCGCCGACGTCCGCGAGCCGCAGGTTCACCTTCACCGCGGAGGGTGACAGGTGCAGGTGGTTCAGGGCCGCGGAGGTCGCGTCCTGCTGCGACTCGGTCATCTCCTTCTGGTTGGCCTTGTCGATCTCCTCGGTCGTGTTGCCGCTGGGGTAGACCGCCTCGCGCGGCATCGCGGCCTGGTCGTCGGCGAACCACGCCTTGGCGACGTCCGTGAAGTGCACCGACGCCGACGGCCCGGTCGCCTGGATGGTGACCATCCGCAGCTGCCCGCTGGTCTGCCGCACCGGCTTCCCGCTCACCGTGATGACCGGGGTGCCCGCGTTGCTGCCGAGCACGTCGGCGGTGAGGCCGGGCTCGGCGATGACCACCGGCAGCGGGGCGAGGGCGGCCACGGCCAGCAGGGCGGCCACGACCGCCGAGCACGCGGCGAGGATCACGGACCGGCGGGAAAGCGTAGGCATGCGCCCGACCTTATTTCACCCGGGCGCCCGCCCCGAATCCGCGGCCCCTCCCGAGCCCTTCGGGGCCCGCGCGAGCCCCTCGGGGCCCTTCCGAGCCCTTCCGAGCCTGTGCGAGCCCCTCCCGGGCCCGCGCGAGCCCTCCCGAGGCCTCAGCGCAGCGCCTCGGAGACCTCCGTCGCCGCCTCCACCACGCGCGGGCCCACCCGCTCGGGCACCGCCTCGGAGAGCATGACCACGCCCACGCTGCCCTCCACGCCCGGCACTCCCAGCAGCGGGGCCGCGGCGCCGCTCGCGCCCGCCTCCAGCTCGCCGTGGGTGAGGACGTAGCGGACCCGGTCGGTCGCCAGGCCCGTGCCGACGGTTGCCGTGCCGGTACGGACGAGGGTGCCGCGCTCGTCGCCCGTACCGCCCGTCCCGTCCCCGTCGGCGGGGCCGTCGGCGTCCTCGGCCTCGACGCTGTCGGCGAAGCGCTCCCAGCGGCTGCCGTCCGCGGTGGGCTGCATGCCGCGCCCGGCGAGGATGGCCCGGCCGGCCGCGCCGCGGTCCAGCGGGTGCCGGAAGCCGGTGCGGTAGGCGACGTGGTAGTCGGTCCAGGTGGGTTCGACCACGGCGACGGCGAGCGCCTCGCTGCCGTCGACGAGGGTGAGATGGGCGGTCGCGCCGATGTCCTCGGCCAGCGAGCGCAGCGCGGGCAGCGCGGCCTCGCGCAGCAGCGGGTGCACCTGGTGGGCGAGTCCGAGCACGCCGAGGCCCACCCGGGCCCGGCCGCCGAGGTCGCGGCGGACGAGCGAGTGCTGCTCCAAGGTGGCCAGCAACCGGTAGACGACCGTCCGGTTGACGCCGAGCTTGGACGCCAGTTCGGTGACGGTCAGCCCGTGGTCGGTGTCGGCGAGCAGTTTCAGGACCCGAAGGCCCCGGTCCAGTGTCTGAGACGTCTCGGCGGTCACGACGCCCCTCCCTCATAGAATCGGCGGCGCCTGTCGGGGGGATGCACCGCCGGTCCCGCGGCGGTGCGCGGAGAGGCCACCGGATGTCGGCTTACCGGCTGCGCTCCGCGGCGGCTCTGCCACGGCGCGTGCGTGATCGGCACGGTAGCGGGCGTGTACCGCTCAGCGGAAGAGGCCGTCCACAATCCGGGCGGTGTGGTGACGCCTCGTCGCTTTTCATATCCCTGTAACACGGGAGAAATCATCGCATTCGGGTGGCCCACTCCTGCACCTTCTTGATCCGTTCGCCGAGCTGACCCGCGGTCGCCTCGGCACTCGGCGGACCGCCGCACACCCGGCGCAGCTCCGTGTGGATCACGCCGTGCGGCTTGCCGCTCTGATGGTTGTACGCGGCGACGAGGGTGTTCAACTGCTTTCGCAGCTCCAGCAGCTGCCGGTGCGAGACGACCGGGCGGCGCTCCGCGGGCAGTTCCAGCAGATCCGCCTCCTCGTCCGGTTTGCGCCGGCTGTGCGCGATCTGCCGGGCCTGCCGCCGCTGCAGGAGTATCTGTACCTGGTCCGGCTCCAGCAGCCCCGGGATGCCCAGGTAGTCCTGCTCCTCCTCGCTGCCCGGGTGCGCCTGCATGCCGAACTCGGCGCCGTCGTAGAGCACCCGGTCGAAGACCGCGTCGGACTCCAGCGCCTCGAAGGGCAGTTGGTCGTCGTCGGTGGCCTCGTCCTGCTCCCGCTCGGCCTCCGCGAGCAGCTGGTCCTCCTCGGCGTACGGGTCGTCCTCGCCCGCCTTCCTCGGCTTGTCGAGCACGTGGTCGCGCTCGACCTCCATCTCCGCGGCGAACTCCAGCAGCGTCGGGATCGTCGGGACGAAGACGGACGCCGTCTCGCCGCGCCGCCGCGACCGTACGAAACGGCCCACCGCCTGCGCGAAGAACAGCGGCGTGGAGATCGTGGTGGCGTACACCCCGACCGCCAGCCGCGGCACGTCCACGCCCTCCGACACCATCCGCACCGCGACCATCCAGCGGTCCTCCGAGGCGCTGAACTCCTCGATGCGCTTGGACGCGCCCGTGTCGTCGGACAGCACCACGGTCGCCTTGTTCCCGGTCAGCTCGCGCAGCAGCTTGGCGTACGCCCGCGCCGAGTCCTGGTCGGTGGCGATCACCAGGCCGCCCGCGTCCGGGATGCCCTTGCGCACCTCGGTCAGCCGCTGGTCGGCGGCCCGCAGCACGTTGGGCATCCAGTCGCCGGTCGGCGCCAGCGCCGTACGCCACGCCTGCGCCGTCGCGTCCTTCGTCATCGGCTCGCCCAGCCGGGCCGCGATCTCGTCGCCCGCCTTGGTGCGCCAGCGCATGTTGCCGCTGTAGGACATGAAGATGACCGGCCGCACGACGTTGTCGGCGAGGGCGTTGCCGTAGCCGTACGTGTAGTCCGCGGAGCTGCGGCGGATGCCGTCGTTGCCCTCCTCGTACACCACGAACGGGATCGGGTTGGTGTCCGAGCGGAACGGCGTACCGGTCAGCGCCAGCCGCCGGGCCGCCGGCTCGAACGCCTCCAGGCACGCCTCGCCCCACGACTTGCTGTCGCCCGCGTGGTGGATCTCGTCCAGGATCACCAGCGTCTTGCGCGACTCGCACCGGTTGCGGTGCAGCATCGGCCGCACGCCGACGCCCGCGTACGTCACGGCCACGCCGTGGAACTCCCGCCCGACCGGGCCCGCGCTGTACTGCGGGTCCAGCCGGATGCCTATGCGCGCCGCCGCGTCCGCCCACTGCGTCTTGAGATGCTCGGTCGGCGCCACGACGGTGATCTGCTGCACCAGGTGGTTGTGCAGCAGGTACGAGGCGAGTGTCAGCGCGAACGTGGTCTTGCCTGCGCCCGGGGTCGCCACCGCCAGGAAGTCCCGCGGCTGGCGCGCCACGTACGCGTCGATGGCGCCCTGCTGCCACGCCCGCAGCTTGTTCGCCGTCCCCCAGGGCGCGCGGCCGGGGAAGGCGGGGGACAGGTGGTGGGGGTGCGAGGTAGTCACGGTCTCCGGCGGGGGTGGAAGGCGGCGGCCGGCCCAGCCGGCCCGTGGGACCGCCTCAGCGTAACGGCCTCCGGCCCGGGCCTCGGCTCCGACGCTCAGCCCCCCACGCCTGTGCGACCGACGTCACACCGCGGTCCGCCCGCTCCGCGGAGGTGCCGCGTGCCGCGGGGCGCGGCCGCGCAGCATCGGGCCTTTCTGCTGCGCAGGGCGGTGAGCGTTTTCAGGGGCGGTGCTCCCGGCCCCCGCTCGGGCGCGGGTGGTAACCGGCGGAAAGGGGCATTTGCTGTCTCCCCCGGAGCTTCGCCTGGGAGGCGCCCCCACCGACCACCGGCCGGTGGTGGGTTGCTCGCGCAGTTCTCCCCCCCCCCAGGGCTTCGCCTGGGAGGTGCCCCGCGCGCCCCTGAAAAACGCTCACCGCCCTGCGCAGCAGAAAACGCTTGCCCTGCGGCGCAGCCGCGCCCCGAAAAGCAGCCCCCTCCGCCGGGGGCAGGCCCTGGTGCGGCGGGCACCGCAGGTGCGAAGGTGAGGGAATGGGTGAGGTCATCGAGGAGTTGGCGGCCGGGCTGCCCGGCGGGGCAGTGATCACGGACGCGGCGGTCGCGGAGGCGTACTCCGCGGACATGGCGGGGTTCTCCGCGGCGGGCACGCCGCTCGCCGTCGTGCTGGCGCGCACCGCCGAAGACGTCCGGCACGTGCTGCGGACCGCGTCCGCACACGATGTGCCGGTCGTGCCGCAGGGCGCGCGGACGGGGCTGTCGGGCGGCGCCAACGCCGTGGACGGCTGCATCGTGCTGTCGCTCGCGAAGATGGACCGGATCCTGGAGATCGACCCGGTGGAGCGGATCGCGGTCGTCGAGCCAGGCGTCGTCAACGCCGTTCTGTCGCGCGCGGTCGCCGAGCAGGGCCTGTACTACCCGCCGGACCCGTCGAGCTGGGAGCAGTGCACGATCGGCGGCAACATCGGGACGGGCGCGGGCGGCCTGTGCTGCGTCAAGTACGGCGTCACCGCCGAGTACGTGCTCGGCCTGGACGTCGTCCTGGCCGACGGGCGGCTGCTGACGACCGGGCGGCGTACGGCCAAGGGCGTCGCGGGACTGGACCTGACGCGGCTCTTCGTGGGCTCCGAGGGCACCCTCGGGGTCGTGGTGAAGGCGGTGCTGGCGCTCAGGCCCGCGCCGCCGCAGCAGCTCGCGCTGGTCGCCGAATTCCCGTCGGCGGCCGCGGCGGGCGCCGCGGTGTGCGCGATCATGGAGGGCGGGCACGTGCCGTCGCTGCTGGAGCTGATGGACGGCACGACCGTGCGGGCGGTCAACGCGATGGCGAAGATGGGGCTGCCGGAGTCCACCGAGGCGCTGCTGCTCGCCGCGTTCGACACCCCGGACGCGGCGGCCGACCTCGCGGCCGTCGGCGAGCTGTGCACGGCCGCGGGCGCGACCGAGGTGGTCCCGGCGGAGGACGCGGCGGAGTCGGAGATGCTGCTCCAGGCCCGGCGGCTGTCGCTCACCGCGCTGGAGAAGGTGTCGACGGCGATGATGATCGACGACGTGTGCGTGCCGCGCGGGCGGCTCGCCGCGATGCTGGAGGGCGTCGCCGCGATCGCCGCGAAGCACGACCTGACGATAGGGGTGTGCGCGCACGCGGGCGACGGCAACACCCACCCCGTGGTCTGCTTCGACCGGCACGACGGCGACGAGACCCGGCGGGCCCGGGAGTCCTTCGACGAGATCATGGCGCTCGGCCTGGAACTCGGCGGCACGATCACCGGCGAGCACGGGGTGGGGCTGCTCAAACGCGAGTGGCTGGCCCGGGAGATCGGCCCGACCGGCATGGAGCTTCAGCGCGGCATCAAGGCCGTGTTCGACCCGAAGGGGCTGCTCAACCCCGGCAAGGTCTTCTGACGCCCGCTCCTGGCGGAGGTCTCCCGGGGGGTCCGCGTCAGGCACCCGCGTCGGGGGTGTCGTCCGAGGAGTCCTTCCACGGGTCGCGCAGCCACAGGTCGTCGCCGGCGGCGGGCGCGAGCAGCCGCTCCAGGCCGTCGTCCATGCCCAGTTGCTCGTGCTCCGTGCCCGGCGGCACCGCGCGCAGGGTGCGCTCCAGCCACGCGGCGACGGGTGACGACGGCGCCTCCAGCAGCGCCTCGCCGTCGGGCGAGCTGAGCGCCATGCACAGCACGCTGCGGCCGCCCACCTTCGTCGGCCAGATCCGCACGTCGCCGTGCCCGCAGGGGCGGAAGACGCCCTCCACGATCAGCTCGCGGGCGAAGGTCCAGTTGACGGGCAGGTCGGAGCCCACATGGAAGGTGACGTGCACGGCGAACGGGTCGTTCGTGCGGTAGACCAGCCGGGCCGGCACGGGGATGCTGCGCTCGGGCGACAGCACCAACTGCATTTCGAGTTCGCGTTCCACCACGGTGTGCATCGAGTCGACGTCCTTTCCTTGGCGCGGTGGCCCCAGTTGGCGGGTGTCGCGATCGGGGCCAGCACCTGGAGAGAGCGCGTGCCTCCCTCACCATTACGCGACTTCTCGGGTTTCGGTTCAAAATTACCGAAGAGGGGGCGCGCGGTGGCGCGGGCGGGTAAGGACGGGGTGGCGCGCGGTGGCGCGGGCGCAACGGCCCCCCGGGTCTGGTATGTCTGGAAGCTGTATCCCCTGGCCGAGCAGATACGGAAGCTGTGACCCATGAGCGCTCCCCCTTCTGGTCCTTCCGGTCCATCCGGCGCGGCCGGGGCCGGTGGCTCGCCGGCGCCGGGCTACTACCCGGACCCGTCGATTCCGAACTACATCCGGTACTGGAACGGCACAGGATGGGTGCCGGGTACGAGCCGCCCCGCGCCCGCTTCCGCCGCGCCGGCCGCCCCCGTCACTCCGGCAGCGCCTGCCGGGCCCGCGCTGGACGAGTCCGGTCCCGTCTTCCTGGACGCCGACCCGACCGCGCCCGCCGCCGTCCAGGGCGAGCCGGAACCGGGCCCTTCCGCTCCCCCTGCTCCCTCGGCGCCCTTCGCCCCCTCTGCTCCCTCAGTGCCTTCCGCTTCCTCCGCCGGGGACCCGGTGTGGCCCGACCCTACGGCGTCCCGGCCCCCGGCGGCCGCGGCCGCACAGGGCCCCGCGCCCGCCCCGCCGGTGTGGCCGGTGCCGGCCGCGAACCCGCCGGGCGGTGACCTGCCGCCGATCTCCTGGGGCGCACCGGACGGGCGGGGCGGGCCGCGGCCGATGGTGCCGCAGCCGCAGGCGCCCGCGCAGCCCTCCTGGACGACGCCCTCGCCCGTCGGGCCGCCGGCGCCCGGCACGCCGAGCCGCGGTGCTGCCGCGCCGCCCGCGATGCCGCAGCAGAGCCCGGCGCCCTGGGCGGAGCAGGTCCAGGAACTCGCCCGGGACGGCGGTGCCGCGGTGCCGTGGCGGCCCGTCGCCGCCGACCCCTTCGCCTCCGCCCGCGGCCACGACCGCCCCGGCGGCCTGTGGCGCCGCTTCACCGCGCGGCTCGTCGACACCGTGCTCTTCGCGGCCGTGGCCGGGGTGGCTGCGGTGCCGCTGGGCTCGGCGGCGTACCACCACGCCAAGGACAAGGTGGACGCGGCCAAGCTCACCGGGGAGACGGTCCGGGTGTGGCTCCTCGACACCACGACCGGTGCGGAGGCGGGCGCGATCCTGCTGGTCGCGCTGCTCGCGGGGGTGCTTCTCGAAGTGCTGCCCACCGCCCGGTGGGGCCGCACGCTCGGCAAGAAGCTGATGGGTCTGAAGGTTCTCGACATCGAGGGCCAGCTCCCTCCGAGCTTACCGAGTAGGCCCACTACGAGGCCGATCCGGCGCCTTGCGACGCACCGCACCGGACGCCGCAAGCTACCGGCAAACCCTCCCGGTCACAGCACCAGCCGCACCGACCCCTGCGGGTGAGCGCCGGCGCGCAGGGGTCCCCCGGATGGATCTTGGCGGCGGGCGTACCGTCAGCTCGCGGGATTCACTCGGGTCATGAGCAGTGATCAGCCGCCGCCCGCCCAGCCGCCCCCCGGCAATCCGTACGGGAACCCTCCGCCCGGGGGAGGCGATCCGTACGGGAACCCTCCGCCCGGGGGAGGCAACCCGTACGACAACCCCCCGCCGGGGTACGGCGGCGGGCGCGGCGGGGGGCCCGAGCCGCTGCCGGGGATGCCGCCGCTCGCCGACTCGGGCAAGCGCGTCATCGCCCGCGTCATCGACATCGTCATCGTGCTGATCCCCGCGGGCCTGCTGGACTGGGCGGCGGGCGGCGTCAACGGCAGCGACTTCAGCTACGGCCGCTCCGCGATCGGCGGCGTCTTCACGGCCGGGCTCGGCTTCTTCTACGAGTGGTACATGACGAAGTCCACCGGCCAGACGGTGGGCAAGAAGCTGATGGGCCTGCGGGCCGCGATGCTCTCCGACGGCAGCGTGCCGAACGCGAACGCGTCGGCGGTGCGTGCCGCCGTGCTGTGGCTGCCGGCGTTCTGCTGCAGCTGCTTCTGGTTCCTGCTGATCGGGATCACCGTGGTGTTCGACAAGCCGTACAAGCAGGGGCTGCACGAGAAGGCGGCCAGGACCGTGGTCGTGACCGCCCTCTGAGGTGGCGCCGGGTGCCGGGGGCGGCGGCGCCCCGGATCTCAGCGCCGCAGGCTGTGCTCGCCGACCCGCTGGGGCTCCGCGCCGCCGGCCACCCGGGAGCGGGGCAGCGGCACGGGGGCGGGCCGGAGGGGCGCCGTGCGCTCGGCGGCGGCACGGCGGCGGGCCACGGCGGGCACGGTGACGGCGACGGCGACGAGCAGGCCGAGCAGCAGCCCGGCGGTGGCAACGGCGACGACGGCGGCGCCGGAGCGTACGTCGGACAGCAGCAGCGCCGCGAAGGTGGACAGGACGACGGTGAGGGAACCGTAGGCGAGTTGCGCGGTCGTCGGACGTGGCATCGGAAGGACCGTCCTCGGGTACGTCGAAGCGGGGGCACGCTGACGGGTGGCTCGTGTTCGGCATGCCCGGGGTCGCCACCCGGTAAGCACAACCTAACCGTCGGCGCGGTGCACGAGGGGGCGCACGGGGTCGCACGCGCGTCCGATGCCGTGCGAGGTGCGGAGCGGGAAGGGGGCGCGGCCGCAGGTGCGGCGGCCGGAGGGAGCGTCACGATCCGCACCCGGTGCGGGAGTCCGCGGGCACTGACGTCCGCTCAGCGGTGCCGTGGAACCGGTAAACGTACTGTCGTGCCATGCTCAAGTCAAGGTCTGTTTTTTCCTCCGGCACTCCGATGCAATGGCCTTTCCCAAGGGGAGGTCAATTAATCTTGAAGATTCAGCGGAGGATCACCCACACCGCCGCGCTGTCCCTGGCCATCGCCGTTCTGGGGGTGCTGCCCACCGCGACCGCGGCGGGCGCCGCCGGGACGGACCGGGGGAGTGCGCCCGCGGGCGTGCCGGCGGCTTCGTCCCACGACCCGGCGGGCAACCAGTCCCACGACCTGCCGGGCCCCTTCAGCGAGCAGCAGGACGCCGAGCGGTCCGCCGCGCTCCAGCAGGTCGTCGCGGGCCAGGCCACCGTGCAGCAGATCGGCGGCTCGAACGTCGTCGACCTCGGCGGCGGCAAGAGCGCGAAGGGCGGCAAGGGCAAGAGCAAGTACGTCGAGCTGGGCCGGGAGAAGACCGACAAGATCTTCACCATCCTGGCGGAGTTCGGCGACCAGGTGGACAGCACCTCCACCTACGACCCGGACGGCCCCGACGGCCCCGAGCCGCCCGTCACCAAGTACGGCGGCGACCCGGGCCCCGCGCACAACGAGATCGCCCAGCCGGACCGCTCCACGGACACCAGCACCGCCTGGCAGGCCGACTACGACCAGCAGCACTTCCAGGACCTCTACTTCAGCCACGCCGCCGGCAAGGACTCGCTCGCCACCTACTACGAGCGCCAGTCCTCGGGCCGCTACTCCGTGGACGGCGAGGTCTCCGCCTGGGTCAAGGTGCCCTGGAACGAGGCCCGCTACGGCTCCAACTACTGCGGCAGCACCATCTGTTCCAGTGCCTGGGACCTGATCCGCGACGCGACGACCGCGTACGTCGCGGACCAGAAGGCGCAGGGCCGCACCGCCGCGCAGATCAAGGCGGACCTGGCGCAGTACGACCAGTGGGACCGCTACGACTACGACGGCGACGGCAACTTCAACGAGCCCGACGGCTACATCGACCACTTCCAGATCGTGCACGCCGGTGTCGACGAGTCCGGCGGCGGCGGCGCGCAGGCCACCGACGCGCTGTGGGCGCACCGCTGGTACGCGTACGGCAACGACGTCGGCCGCACCGGCCCGGCGGACAACCGCGCGGGCGGCACCCAGATCGGCGACACCGGCATCTGGGTCGGCGACTACACCCTGCAGCCGGAGAACGGCGGCCTCGGCGTCTTCGCCCACGAGTACGGCCACGACCTCGGCCTCCCCGACGAGTACGACACCACGTACATCGGCGAGAACAGCACCGCCTTCTGGACGCTCATGTCGTCCGGCTCCTGGCTCGGCACGGGCGGCGACTCGATCGGCGACCGCCCCGACGACATGAACGCCTGGGACAAGCTCCAGCTGGGCTGGCTCAACTACGGCACGGCCGAGGCCGCGACGCGCTCCACCACCAAGCTGGGCGTCGCCGAGTACAACACCAAGGACAAGCAGGCGCTGATCGTCACCCTCCCGGACAAGACGGTGACCACGACCGTCACCCAGCCGGCCGAGGGCGGCAAGCAGTGGTGGTCGGGCAGCGGTGACGACCTGTCCAACACGCTGACCCGCTCGGTGGACCTCACGGGCAGGACGTCCGCGTCCCTCACCCTCAAGGGCTGGTGGGACATCGAGGAGAACTACGACTACCTCTACACCGAGGTCTCCACGGACGGCGGCGCCAACTGGACCCCGGTCGACGGCACCGCGAACGGCAAGGCGCTGCCCCGTGACGGCGGCGGCTACCCGGCGCTGACCGGCACCAGCGGAGCGTACGAGGACCTGTCCTTCCCGCTCGACGCCTACGCCGGGCAGCAGATCCAGCTGCGCTTCCGCTACCTGACCGACGGCGGCGTCGCCCAGCAGGGCTTCACCGCCGACGCGATCAGCGTCACCGCGGACGGCTCGGCGGTCTTCAGCGACGGCGCCGAGGGCGACGACAACGGCTGGACGGCGAAGGGCTTCACCCGCATCGGCGCGTCCTTCACCGACGACTACCCCGAGTTCTACATAGCGGAGAACCGGCAGTACGTCTCCTTCGACCGGACGCTCCAGACCGGCCCGTACAACTTCGGCTGGCTGAACACCGCCCCGCAGAAGGCCGAGCACTTCCCGTACCAGAACGGGCTGCTCATCTGGCTGTGGGACACCTCGCAGGCCAGCAACGACGTCGGCCTGCACCCCGGCTCGGGCGAGATACTGCCGGTCGACGCGCACGCCAAGGCCGAGAAGTGGTCGGACGGCTCGCTCATGCGCAACCGCATCCAGGCCTACGACTCGACGTTCAGCCTGTACCCGACCAAGGGCCTCACCCTGCACAGCAACGGGGTCGAGACCAAGGTCAAGGCCAAGCCCGGGGCGCCGGTCTTCGACGACCACTACGGCAGCTACTACGACGCGAGCAACCCGTACGGCAGCGTGCAGGTGCCCGACACCAACACGCGCATCTCCATCCTGTCCCAGCCGCTGGACGGCAGCACCATGACGGTGCAGGTCGGCCCGGCACACCGCTGACCCCGTAACGGGGTGTTTGACCTGCGGTGACGTTGCGTTCGGCCGCCGTCTGCTGGTGGACGGCGGCCGAACGGCGCACGATGTGACCATGGCGGTCGGAGGCTTCAGCAAGCTGCCGAGCGGCACGGTGGTCGTGGCGCTCGCGCTGACGCACCCTGCCGACCCGGCGCACCGGATACGCGTGGTCGTGCACGCGCTCAACCGGCAGCGCGCCCTGACCCGGCTCAGCAACCTCGGCTTCCGCGGCGCCCGCATCTCCGGCAACGCCGAGCCGCCCACGCCGGACGAGATCAGCGCGGTCCTGCACCACCCGGACGGCCTGGTCTGGCGCGACTACCGCGCCAGGACGTCCGACCCCTGGCACCCGATATCGGCGCTCAACCGCGTCTGAGGCTCACGCCTCCACGAGCTCCACGCCCGCGCCGCGCAGCTCGCCCAGCGCCCGCTCGACGGTCTCCGGCGCCACCCCCGCGGTCAGCCGCAGCAGCACCCGGGCCCCGAACCCCGCGCGCGCCGCGTCCAGCGCGGTGGCCCGCACGCAGTGGTCGGTCGCGATCCCCACGACGTCCACCTCGGCGACCTCCCGCGCCCGCAGCCAGTCCGCAAGGCTCGTGCCGTTCTCGTCCTGCCCCTCGAAACCGCTGTACGCGGCGGCGTACGCGCCCTTGTCGAAGACCGCGTCGACCGCCCCCGACGCCACCGCGGGCGCGAAGTTCGGGTGGAACCCGACCCCCTCCGTCCCCGCCACGCAGTGCACGGGCCAGGACGTCACGAAGTCCGGGTGTTCCGAGAAGTGGTCCCCCGGGTCGATGTGGTGGTCCCGGGTCGCCACGACGTGCCGGTAGCTCCCGGCGGACTCCCCGATCAGATCCGTGACCCCGGCGGCCACGTCCGCCCCGCCGGCAACGGCGAGGCTGCCTCCCTCGCAGAAGTCGTTCTGCACGTCGACGACGATGAGTGCGCGGTGCATAGTGCCCTTCCGGCGGATGGATGGATACGGCCTGAGCGTGAGGATTCTCCCGCACCCTCTCACGGGGTGCACCCGCGGGGCCTTCCTCCTGGGGAGGTGCCCCCACGCGCCCCTGAAAACGCTTGCCCTCCTTCGCGAAGGAGCCCGGGTCCGGGGCAGCGCCCCGGTTGCTACAGCACCTCCGTGGGGAGGACGGGCTCGCCCCGCGAGAGCTGGGTCGCGGACAGCGGCAGGCCCGCCCGGGCCTCGATGTGGCGCAGCCGGGCGGCCTCCAGGGGCTCGCGGCCGATGATGTCCCCGCCCCGGACGAGGGGCACGAGCAGCTGGCGGTCCGCCAGGTCCGGGGGGATCGGCCCGCTGCCGACCACCTCGGCGGAAGCGACCCCGTCCCCGTCCACCCGTCGCGCGGCCCACTTGCGGCCGCCGATGCTGGTCTTCCCGCCCATGGACTTCTTCGCGACGGGCACGAGCGGCCCCCCGTCGTCGCCCGCGCGGGCGACGAGCTTGTAGACCATGGAGCACGTCGGGTGACCGCTGCCGGTGACCAGCGAGGTGCCGACCCCGTAGGAGTCGACGGGCGCGGCGGCCAGCGACGCGATGGCGTACTCGTCGAGGTCGGAGGTCACGACGATCTTCGTGTTCTTCGCCCCGAGGTCGTCGAGCTGCTGCCGCACCCGGTGGGCGAGCAGCAGCAGGTCGCCGGAGTCGATGCGGACCGCGCCCAGCTCGGGCCCGGCGATCTCGACGGCGGCGCGGACGGCGGTGGCGACGTCGTAGGTGTCGACCAGCAGTGTGGTGCCGCGGCCGAGGGAGTCGACCTGGGCGGTGAAGGCGTCGCGTTCGGTGTCGTGCAGCAGCGTGAAGGCGTGCGCGCTGGTGCCGACGGTGGGGATGCCGTAGCGGAAGCCCGCCGCGAGGTTGGAGCTGGTGCGGAAGCCGCCGACGTACGCGGCGCGGGAGGCGGCGACGGCGGCCAGCTCGTGGCTGCGGCGGGCGCCCATCTCCAGGAGCGGGCGGCCGGCGGCGGCGACGGCCATCCGGGAGGCGGCCGCCGCGATGGCGGAGTCGTGGTTGAGGATCGACAGGACGACCGTCTCCA
Source organism: Streptomyces sp. NRRL F-5123 (assembly GCF_000721495.1). GTDB lineage: Bacteria > Actinomycetota > Actinomycetes > Streptomycetales > Streptomycetaceae > Actinacidiphila. The sequence goes on along the minus strand of NZ_JOHY01000070.1, from coordinate 24,542 downwards.
GGACGACGGCCTCGGCGAAGGTGCCCTCGACCCGCAGGATCGGCGAGCCGGGGAAGTAGACCTCGCCCTCGGGGTAGCCCCAGATGTCGCCGCTGAAGCGGTAGCCGGCCAGCCATTCGAGGGTGTCGTCGTCGACGACCTGCTCGCGCCGCAGGAAGTCCAGGACGGGCGCGTCGAAGCGGAAGTTCTCGACGGCGTCGAGCACCCGGCCGGTGCCCGCGACGACGCCGTAGCGGCGGCCTTCCGGCAGCCGCCGGGTGAAGGCCTCGAAGACCGAGCGGCGGTGCGCCGCGCCGCTGCGCAGGGCCGCCTGCAGCATGGTCAGCTCGTAGCGGTCGGTGAAAAGCGCGGTGGACGGCACGTCCACCGGCAGTCCCAGCTCTGCTGTGCTCATGGAAGCGATGCTACTCCCGATTTCGTCAAACTGACGAGATCTCCGCCGTGTGCGCCCCCTCACACGGCGCGGAAGGGAGCGGCCGGGGGAACCGCGCGCCCCGCGCACACCCCCACTGGCACGCCCATTTGTGCGAGAGCCCCCACCGGCGGCAGCATGGAACCTGTGAGTGTCGCGCCCGTCGAGCCCGTCGAGACCCGCCCTGCCTCCGGCGAAGCGCCGTTCGAGGTGCCGGAGCCGGACGTTCCCTGGGTCACGCTCGTGCACAACGACCCCGTCAACCTCATGAGCTACGTGACGTACGTCTTTCAGACGTACTTCGGCTACTCCAAGGACAAGGCCACCAAGCTCATGGAGGACGTCCACTACAAGGGGAAAGCCGTGGTCTCCAGCGGCACCCGCGAAGAGATGGAGCGCGACGTGCAGGCGATGCACGGCTACGGCCTGTGGGCGACCCTGTCGCAGGACCGCTGATGGGCCGCCGCCGCGCCCGGCGGGGCGCCTTCACGGGCGTCGACGGCGGAGGCGCCGCGATCCTGCTGGACGAGGACGAGATCTCGATCCTGCGCACGCTCGCCGTGCAGCTGCTGGAGCTCATCGGCCCCGGCCCGGCTGCCGCCGACTCCGGCGCGGAGGCCGACCCGCTGGCCGAGCTGTTCGCCGAGGGGCCCAGCAAGCCGCCGGAGGATCCGGCGCTGGCCAGGCTCTTCCCCGATGCGTACGAGGACGGCGGCAACGCGGCGGAATTCCGCCGCTTCACCGAGAACGAACTGCGCTCCCGCAAGCGCGAGGACGCCCTCGCGATGGTCCGCAGCCTGGACCGCGACGGCTCGGAGCTGCGGCTGTCCGCCCCCGAGGCCCGCCAGTGGCTCGGCGCGCTCAACGACCTGCGGCTGACCATCGGCACGTACCTCGACGTCAGCGAGGACGACCAGAACGGCCTCTACCAGCTGCCCGACAGCGACGAGCGCAAGCCCATGGTGATGGCCTACCTCTGGCTCGGCAGCCTCCAGGAGTCCCTCGTCGAGGCCATGACCGGCTGAGCCGTTCCGCGCCGGAGGCCGCCCCCCCCGGGTGGCGGAGCGTGGATTCCGGCGTACCGCCCGTGTGGTACGCATCGGGACATGACGGACGTGAAGGACGTGCCGCCCGGCGCTCCCGCCCCCGGCGAAGGCACGGGCGCAGGCGGGGACGCGGACGCGGACTACGAGCGCGGGCTCGGCAGCCGGCAGATCCAGATGATCGCGATCGGCGGCGCCATCGGCACCGGGCTCTTCCTCGGCGCGGGCCGCGCCATCCACCAGGCGGGCCCGAGCCTGATCCTGATGTACGCGGTCGCGGGCGCCGCGGTCTTCGTGATCATGCGCGCGCTCGGCGAACTGCTCACCTACCGCCCGGTGTCCGGCTCCTTCGCCGACTACGGCCGGGAGTTCCTGGGGCCCTTCGCGGGCTACGTCACCGGCTGGACGTACTGGCTGATGTGGGTGGTGACCGGGATGGCCGAGGTCACCGCCGCGGCCACGTACGTGCAGTTCTGGTGGCCGGACGTGCCGCAGTGGGCGGCGGCCGGCGGCTTCCTGCTGGTGCTCTTCGCGGCCAACCTGATCTCGGTCAAGCTCTTCGGCGAGGTCGAGTTCTGGCTCTCGATGATCAAGGTGACGGCGATCGTCGGGATGATCCTGATCGGTGCCGCCGTGCTGGCGCTCGGCGTCTCGGCGGCCGGCGACACCGCGTCGGTCGGCCACCTGTGGCGCGACGGCGGCTTCTTCCCCAACGGGGTGGGCCGTTCGCTGCTGACCCTGCAGATCGTCATGTTCGCCTACATCGCCGTCGAACTGGTCGGGGTGACCGCGGGCGAGGCGCAGAACCCGCGCGAGACGCTGCCCAAGGCCATCAACACCCTCCCGTGGCGCATCGTGCTGTTCTACGTCGGCGCGCTCACCGTCATCCTGTGCGTGGTGCCCTGGACGCACTTCCAGCCGGGCGTGAGCCCCTTCGTGGCCGCCTTCGCCGTCATCGGCATCCCCTTCGGCGCCGGCATCGTCAACTTCGTGGTGCTGTCCGCCGCGCTGTCGTCCTGCAACTCCGGCATGTACTCCACCGGCCGGATGCTGCGCGACCTCGCCGTCAACGGCCAGGGCCCGGCCTTCTTCTCCCGCCTCACCGGCCGCCGCACCCCCGCGGCCGGCACCGCCGCCTCCGTGGCCCTGATGGGCATCGGGGTGTGGATCAACTACGTCGACCCCGACGGCGCGTTCACGTACATCACCGCCTTCGCGACCGTGGCCGGGGTGTGGACGTGGGGCGTGATCCTCTGCTCGCACATCCGCTACCGCGCCGCCGTGCGCGCCGGGCGGGCCGCCACCGCGTGGTTCCGCGCGCCCGGCGGGGCCGCCGCCAGCTGGGCCGCGCTCGGCTTCCTCGCCGCCGTGCTGGTGATGACCGGCGCCGACAGCCAGGCCCGGGTCTCGCTCTACGGGGTGCCCGTGTGGTTCGCGCTGCTCGCGGCCGGCTACCGGATGCTGCGGCGGCGCAATCCCGCCGCCTTCGCCCGCCGCCCGCACCTGCCCCCGCAGCCGCCCGGTACGGCGGCGGCGCCGGGCGCCCCGGAGGGCCCGGCCGCGCCGGACGCGGCCGCGCTGTGACCCTGACGCCGGCGGCGCTGTGAGACGGGCCACCGGCAGGCGAGGGGCGGCGGGGGCGCGCTGTACTTTTCTTGCATGCTGACCATCACCCAGGAGCTGCACGACGCGATCGTGGCCCACGCCCGCGCCGACCACCCCGACGAGGCCTGCGGCATCGTGGCCGGCCCCGAGGGCAGCGGCCGCCCCGAGCGCTTCGTCCCCATGCTCAACGCCGCCCGCTCCCCGACCTTCTACGAGTTCGACTCCACCGACCTGCTCAAGCTCTACCGGGACATGGACGACCGGGACGAGGAGCCGGTGATCGTCTACCACTCGCACACCGCGACCGAGGCCTACCCCTCGCGCACCGACATCTCGTACGCCAACGAGCCCGGCGCGCACTACGTCCTGGTGTCCACCGCGGAGGAGTTTTCCGAGCCGCAGTTCCGCTCGTTCCGCATCGTGGACGGCACGGTGACCGAAGAGCCGGTCAAAGTAGTGGCTTCGTACGCCTGACGTCCCGGATACCGAGACGAGGCCCTGGGGCCGGTGGCGGGAATCGATACGATGAACCCATGGTTTCCTCCGACGTGAGCGACAATGCGCCGGGCTCGCTGCTCGTGGCGCGGCTGCACGTCGACCTGTGCCGCCGCACCAGCGCGGCGTGTCCGTCCGCCCCCGGCGACTGACGGCGCGCCCGCCCCGCCGCACGCGACCCCGGGGCCGCAGGACCCCGGGACCCGCACGACCGCACGAACCCCGTACGGCCCGCACAGCACCGCAGCCAGCCCGCGTCGCCACCGCGACACGAACTCCCGCATGCCCCACGCACTCACTGGAGCGAACGAATGGCCATCGAGGTCCGCATCCCCACCATCCTCCGCACCTACACCGACGGCGAGAAGGCCGTGGAAGGTACCGGCAGCACGCTCGACGAGCTGCTCACCGACCTCGACACCCGGCACGCCGGCCTGCGGGCCCGGGTCGTGGATGAGGGCGAGCTGCGCCGCTTCGTCAACGTCTACCTCAACGACGAGGACGTCCGCTTCCTCAAGGGCATCGCGACCGACGTCAAGGACGGCGACAGCGTGACGATCCTGCCCGCCGTCGCCGGGGGCATGGCCTGATGCGCTACGACAGTCCGCTGGCGGCGGTCGGCAACACCCCGCTGGTCCGCCTGCCGCGCCTGTCCCCGTCCGCCGAGGTGAGCGTGTGGGCGAAGCTGGAGGACCGCAACCCCACCGGCTCCGTCAAGGACCGCCCGGCCCTGTACATGATCGAGCAGGCCGAGGCGGACGGGCGGCTCACCCCCGGCTGCACCATCCTGGAGCCGACCTCCGGCAACACCGGCATCTCGCTCGCGATGGCCGCCCGCCTCAAGGGCTACCGCATCGTGTGCGTGATGCCGGAGAACACCTCCGCCGAGCGCCGCGAGCTGCTCACCATGTGGGGCGCCGAGATCATCTCCTCGCCCGCGGCCGGCGGCTCCAACACCGCCGTGCGCGTGGCCAAGGAGCTGGCCGCCGAGCACCCGGACTGGGTCATGCTCTACCAGTACGGCAACCCGGCCAACCCCGGCGCGCACTACGCCACCACCGGCCCGGAGATCCTCGCGGACCTCCCCACCATCACCCACTTCGTCGCAGGCCTCGGCACCACCGGCACCCTGATGGGCGTCGGCCGCTACCTGCGCGAGAAGGTGCCCGGCGTCCGCGTCGTCGCCGCCGAGCCGCGCTACGACGACCTGGTCTACGGCCTGCGCAACCTCGACGAGGGCTTCGTGCCCGAGCTCTACGACGAGTCCGTGCTGACCACCCGCTTCTCGGTCGGCTCCACGGACGCCGTCCGCCGCACCCGCGAACTCCTCGCCCAGGAGGGCATCTTCGCCGGCGTCTCCACCGGCGCCGCACTGCACGCCGCGCTCGGCGTCGCCGCCAAGGCGCAGCGCGCGGGCGAGCGCGCCGACGTCGTCTTCGTCGTCGCCGACGGCGGCTGGAAGTACCTCTCCACGGGCATCTACACCGCCCCCAGCGACGAGGCCGCCGTCGCCGCCCTGCACGGCCAGCTCTGGGCCTGAAGCCCCCGCGTGTCCCGGGGCGCCGGCCCCGGGACACGCCCGTGCCGGCCTCCCTACGGCCGGCGGGGCAGATCCCGCAGTGCCCGCCGGGCGCCGGCCTCGGACCACGGATCGGCCGGCGCTGCCCGCCCGGAGGTCCCGCACCCTCCGGGCGCCCGGGCGCCCGCTTCCGTGCCGACCCGGGCAACCCCGGACAACTGGGCCTAGCGCCTCCGGCCCGCCGAGGCCACGCCAAGACACCCGGACTGGTGATTCCGCCCACACACGGGTACCACGGTGGCCCCGCGCGGCGCAGCGCGCCTTACCCTCGCAGGACATGGCGGACCGCTTCCGCCAATACCCCCACGCCCTCAGGAATGGGGTGGATGCGGCGCGCCCACGGAGGTGTTTCCCGGAATGAAGCTCACCGTCGTCGGCTGCTCGGGTTCTTTCCCGTCCGCGGACTCGGCCTGTTCGAGCTATCTCGTCGAGGCGGACGGCTTCCGGCTGCTGATCGACATGGGGAACGGCGCCCTCGGCGAACTCCAGCGCCACGTCGGGCTGTACGACCTGGACGCCGTCGTGCTCAGCCATCTGCACGCCGACCACTGCATCGACATGTGCGGCTACTTCGTCGCCCGCTACTACCGGCACGACGGCGGCCCCGCCCCCGTCATCCCCGTCTACGGCCCGTCCGGCACCGAGCGGCGGCTCAACATCGCGTACGGCGACGTGCCCGACGAGAAGTGCATGAGCGAGGTCTTCGACTTCCGCACCCTCACCCCCGGCCGCTTCGCCCTCGGCCCCTTCGACGTCACCACCGACCTGGTCAGCCACCCCGTCGAGGCCTACGGCTTCCGGCTCGGCTACCAGGGCCGCACCCTCGCGTACTCCGGCGACACGGGCCCCTGCCAGGCCCTCGACACCCTCGCCGAGGGCGCCGACCTCTTCCTGTGCGAGGCGTCCTTCGTGCACGGCAAGGAGGACATCCCCGACCTCCACCTCAACGGCCTGGAGGCCGGCCGCATCGCCGACCGCGCGGGCGTCTCCCGCCTGGTGCTCACCCACATCCCGCCGTGGACCAGCCCGGCGGTCAACCTGCGCGACGCCCGCACCGCCTTCGACGGCCCCGTGGAACTGGCGAAGGCGGGCGCGGTCTACCAGCTGTAAGCCCAGCCGCCGGACCGCACCCGCCTCACACCCGCCCGCCCCCGGCACCCGGCAGGTGCGCAGCAGGTCCCCGCTGGTCTGTTCGGGGTCCTGGCCGGATGCCGTGGCGGGTGGTCGTCTACTTCGTGAGGTCCTCGATCTCCTCCTCGGGCTCGCGGCCCGGGGTCTTGAGGTCGAACTTGAGGATCGCGAACCGGAAGACCACGTAGTAGATCACCGCGAAGACCAGGCCGATCGGGATGATCAGCCAGGGCTTGGTGGCGTGGCTCCAGTTGATCGCGTAGTCGATCAGACCCGCGGAGAAGTTGAAGCCGGCGTGCACGCCCAGGCCCCACGTGATTGCCATCGACGCCGCGGTCAGCACGATGTGGATCAGGTACAGGATCGGCGCGATGAACATGAACGAGAACTCGATCGGCTCGGTGACACCGGTCACGAACGAGGTCAGGCCGATGGAGACCATCATGCCGAGGACGGCCTTGCGGCGCTCCGGGCGGGCGGTGTGCGCCATCGCCAGGGCCGCGGCCGGCAGGCCGAACATCATGATCGGGAAGAAACCGGACTGGAACATGCCCGCGGACGGGTCACCCGCGAGGAAGCGCGGGATGTCACCGTGAACGACCGTGCCGGAGGCGTCGGTGAAGTCGCCGATCTGGAACCAGGCCACCGCGTTGACGAACTGGTGCATGCCGACCGGGATCAGCGCGCGGTTCACGCCGCCGAAGATCGCGGCGCCGCCGGAGCCCAGACCGGTCATCCAGTTGCCGAAGTGCGTGATGCCCTCGCCGATCGGCTCCCAGACCAGGCCGAAGAAGACGCCGATGACCAGGCCGACGAAGGCCATCAGGATCGGGACGAGGCGGCGGCCGTTGAAGAAGCCGAGCCAGTCGGGCAGCTTCGTGCGGTGGAAGCGCTGCCACACGATCGCGGACAGCAGACCCATGATGATGCCGCCGAGGACGCCCGGATCGTTGTAGACCGCGGCGACGTCGATGCCCTTGTTGGCGGTGGTGTTGATGATCGCGTCGTGGACGGGGAAGGCCTGGAGCACCTTGGTGTAGACCAGGAAGCCGACCAGGGCGGCCAGCGCGGTCGAGCCGTCGGACTTCTTCGCGAAGCCGATGGCCACGCCTATGCAGAACAGCATCGGCAGGGCGCCGGTCAGCGCGCCGCCCGCATTGGCGAAGACGGACGCGACCTTGTCCCAGTGCAGGCCCTTCGCGCCGAAGACATCGTCCTGGCCCAGCCGGACCATGATGCCCGCCGCGGGCAGGACGGCGATCGGCAGCTGAAGGCTGCGGCCGACCTTTTGCAGCCCCTGGAAGAGGCCGGAGCCCCGCTTCTTTGCGGGGGCCGCCGGAGTGCCGGCGGTGGCCGTGGCCGTTGTCATCAGAATCCTCCGTGGTCTATACCACTCAGTGGTGTAGACCAGTTTTACACGACCCCTACGGGTAAAGGAATCCGCGCTTCCGGGTGCGCTGCGTCACACCGCTCACGCACAGCGAAGACCCCCTGGCCTGTTGACCAGGGGGTCTTACGTACGGTCCGAGCCGCCGTCACGCGGCGTGGCGGCTATTTGACGTTGTCGCGCTCCATCTCCTCGCCCAGCTCCTCCGGCTCGCGGCCCGGCGTTTTCAGATCGAAATGCAGGATCACCACGCGGAAGAGCACGTAGTACACGACAGCGAAGCCCGCGCCCACCACCAGGATCAGCCACGGCCTGGTCGCCAGGTTCCAGTTGATGACGTAGTCGATCAGGCCCGCCGAGAAGCTGAAGCCGTCCTTGATGCCCAGGCCCCAGCACAGCGCCATCGACACGCCCGTGAGCACCGCGTGGATCGCGTACAGCAGGGGCGCGATGAAGAGGAACGAGTACTCGATCGGCTCGGTGATGCCCGTCACGAAGGACGTCAGCGCGACCGACAGCATCAGGCCGCCGACCTCCTTGCGGCGGTGCGGCTTGGCGGTGTGCGTCATCGCCAGCGCGGCCGCGGGCAGCGCGAACATCATGATCGGGAAGAAGCCGGTCTGGAACTGGCCGGCGGTCGGGTCGCCGGCCAGGAAGCGCGGGATGTCGCCGTGCACGACGGTGCCGTCCGGCTTGGTGAAGTCGCCGAACTGGAACCACACGAAGGTGTTCAGGAACTGGTGCAGGCCCACTGTGAGCAGCGCGCGGTTGGCGACACCGAAGATGCCCGCGCCCCACGAGCCGAGGTCCACGAGCTCCTTGCTGAAGCTCGTCAGGCCGTCGCCGATCGGCGGCCAGATGAACAGGCAGACCACCGCGAAGGCGATGGCCACGCCCGCCATGATGATCGGGACGAGGCGTCGGCCGTTGAAGAAGCCGAGCCAGTCCGGGAGCTTCGTGCGGTGGAAGCGCTGCCAGAAGAAGGCGGTCAGCAGGCCCATCACGATGCCGCCGAAGACGCCCGGCGTCTGGAACTCCGCGAGCGTCGTTGTCCCGTCCTTGAGCGTGCACGCGCCCGCGAGCTGGCCGAGCTGGGTGTACGTGGAGCCCTGCGGGCAGTCCTTCGGGAAGCGGGTGAGGATGCCGAAGAAGACCAGGTAGCCGGCGACCGCGGCCAGCGCCGTCGAGCCGTCCGAGCGCTTCGCCATGCCGATGGCCACGCCCACGCAGAAGAGCAGGGGCAGGCCGAAGTTGCCGTCCAGCAGCGCGCCGCCCGCGCCCACGAAGACCTTCGCGACGCGGTCCCATCCGAGGCCGTCGGGACCGAAGACGTCGTTCTGGCCGAGCCGGTTGATGATGCCCGCGGCCGGGAGGACGGCGATCGGCAGCTGGAGGCTGCGGCCCATCTTCTGCAGGCCCTGGAAGAACCTGCTGCCCCAGCTGCGGCGTACGGGGCCGCTCGTGGCGGCGTCCGCGGCGCTCACCGGGCGGCTCCGCGGACCTGCTGCTCGCGTACAGTGGTGTAGACCACTTGAGGGTGCGGGTGACCGGCATCCATGATCGACATGGTGGTCCATGGGGCGGCCCACCGCCCGTGAAGCTGGGCCAACCGTGCGTTAACGTGACATTACGGACCCGCGGTGGGTCAGGGAAACAGGGAGACACCAATGGCCACCAAGGCAGAGAAGATCGTCGCCGGGCTCGGCGGAATCGACAACATCGAAGAGGTCGAGGGCTGCATCACGCGGCTCCGCACCGAGGTCCGCGACCCCGCGCTCGTCGACGAGGCCGCCCTCAAGGCCGCGGGCGCGCACGGCGTCGTGAAGATGGGCTCCGCCATCCAGGTCGTCATCGGCACCGACGCCGACCCGATCGCCGCGGACATCGAAGACATGATGTAACCCCGCCGGGGGCTGTGGCCGGGCCTGCACGCACCCCGCCGGGGGCTGCGCGCACCCCGCCGGGCCTGCACGTGCCCCGCCGGGGGCCGTGGCCGGACCCGCACGCACCCAGCCGGGCCCGCCCGGGCCCCGGCTCGCGGGCGGGGGCCCGCACAGCCCCTGCCCCGCCGGGCAACGAAATCCTTACCGCCCCCGCGGGGGAGGCCTCTTTCGCTTGCCGCGCAGACAACATTTCCGCGCCCCGCCGGGGAGGCGGGAAGGGCAGGCGCGCGGAAGGCTGCCGGGTCGCCCGGCGCACCTCCGCGCGCCGCTCCACGAAGACCCCCCGCGGGGCGCGGAGAAGATGTGCCTGCCCGGCAAGGCAAAGGGGAGCGGGGCGCACCCGGCGGGCAAGGGCGCGGGGCGCCCCCGGGAGACAAGGGGCGCGGGGTCCCCCCGGAAAGAGGCCGGGCGCACCCGGCGGGGTGCGGGGTCTCCCCGGGACCGGGGAGGGGCCCGGGCTCGCACGGATAGGGTGCGGGGATGTCACGTAACGACGGCCGCAGGCCGGATGAGCTTCGAACCGTCACCATCGAAAGAAGCTGGAGCAAGCACGCCGAAGGCTCCGTCCTCGTCGCCTTCGGCGACACCCGCGTCCTGTGCACGGCGAGCGCCACCCAGGGCGTCCCCCGCTGGCGCAAGGGCAGCGGCGAAGGCTGGGTCACCGCCGAGTACGCGATGCTGCCCCGCGCCACGAACACCCGCGGCGACCGCGAATCCGTCCGCGGCAAGATCGGCGGACGCACCCACGAGATCTCCCGCCTCATCGGCCGCTCCCTGCGCGCGGTCGTCGACTACAAGGCCCTCGGCGAGAACACCGTCGTCCTCGACTGCGACGTCCTCCAGGCCGACGGCGGCACCCGCACCGCCGCGATCACCGGCGCGTACGTCGCCCTCGCCGACGCGGTCACCTGGATGCAGCAGAACCACTTCATCAAGGCCAAGTCCCGCCCGCTGACCGGCACCGTCGCCGCCGTGAGCGTCGGCATCGTCGACAGCGTGCCGATGCTCGACCTCGCCTACACCGAGGACGTCCGCGCCGAGACCGACATGAACGTCGTCTGCACCGGCGACGGCCGCTTCGTCGAGGTCCAGGGCACCGCCGAGGGCCAGCCCTTCGACCGGGCCGAACTCGACGCGCTGCTCGCCCTCGCGGTCAACGGCTGCGCCGAGCTGACCGCCGCCCAGAAGGCGGCGCTCGAAGCCGTCACCGAGGCCTGACCCGGCCCGGGCGCGTACCGCGTACGCCCCCGTACGCGGTACGCGCCCGGCGCGCCCGGGATAATCGGACCCATGACGCGCCGCCTCGTACTCGCCACCCGCAACGCCCACAAGGTCATCGAACTGCGGGCGATCCTCGCCGGCACCGGACTCGACGTCGACCTCGTCGGCGCCGACGCCTACCCCGAGATCCCCGACGTCAAGGAGACCGGCGTCACCTTCGCGGAGAACGCGCTCCTCAAGGCGCACGCCCTCGCCCAGGCCACCGGCCTGCCCGCGGTCGCCGACGACTCCGGCCTGTGCGTGGACGTCCTCGGCGGCGCCCCCGGCATCTTCTCCGCCCGCTGGGCCGGCCGGCACGGCGACGACACCGCCAACCTCGACCTGCTCCTCGCCCAGCTCTCCGACATCGCCGACGAGCACCGTGCCGCCCACTTCGCCTGCGCCGCCGCCCTCGCCCTCCCCGACGGCACCACCCGCGTCGCCGAGGGCCGCCTGCCCGGCACCCTCCGCCACACCCCCGCCGGCACCGGCGGCTTCGGCTACGACCCCGTCCTCCAGCCCGACGGCGAGACCCGCACCTGCGCCGAGCTGACCCCGGACGAGAAGAACGCCATCAGCCACCGCGGCAAGGCCTTCCGCGCGCTGGCGCCGATGGTGGCGGAACTGCTGGGCTGAGCGCCGCCGGGCACACGGACGGCCTGCGCCTCGCGCTTGCGAGTCGCAGACCGTTCACGGTGCGGCGGAAGGGATTCGAACCCTCAAGCCCGGTCAAGGGCTACAGAACCTAAATCTGCTGCGTCAACCGTTGCGCCACCGCCGCCGGTAGGCCTCGCCATTCTAGCGGCGCCCACTTGGCCCCGGCCCTGCCCCGCGGCACCAGGTACTCGTGACCGCGTGGCAGTTGGGGCACAGCAGCCGCAGGTTCTCCAGCCGGTCGTCGCCACGGTCGCCGTTGACGTGGTCGACCTCCAGCGTCATCGGCCTCCCGCGCCACACCGGCCCCGTACCGCACTGCGCGCATACCTCCGCGACGCCCATCTGCGCCATGGCACGCCGGAGCACGACGGTCCGCGTCCGGCTGCCGTCCTCGCGCTTCACCAGCACCTCCGCCGCGGGCCGTACGCGTTTGGGCCCCGGCCTGCCGCGCTGGTGGGCCTGCCCGAGGAAATGCGTGTCGTCGATCCCCGCCGCCGCGATCTGCTCGCGCAGCCGCGCCCGCTCCCGGCCGTTGTCCGGTCGCCCCAGCCGCCGCAACGTTCCGGCGATCGAGACCGAGGCGGCGACGGCCTCCCGCACCTGCGCCGCGCTGGGCGCCTGCCGGCGATCTGCGCGGCGGAAATGCGACACGTCGATGCCGTGGTGGGCGAACCGGCGGATCAGATAACGGCCCAGCTTCGAGTACGGGGGCGTGCCGAGAAAGGCGATGACTTCGTCGATGTCGCGGCACCGGGCGGCGGCTTCCCGCAGCACGTCCGAGGAGTACCGCCGACCGCCGCTCACCGGCGCCGGCCGCGGTAGGTGTCGGTCGTGGCGTGGCAGTTGGGGCACAGCAGCCGCAGGTTTTCGCGGCGGTTGTTGCGCCAGTCGCCGTCCTCGTGGTCGACCTCCAGGGGGAGGGCACGGCCCTGCCAATACGGCTCCGTGCCGCACAGGGCACAGCGCTCGGGGACGCCGGACGCGCGCAGGGCGCGTTTGAGCTGGGCGCCGGGGAGGCGCCTGGGGTGGTCGGGGGGCAGCCGCGTCAGGACGTCGGCGGGGGTGCTCCGGCGCGGGCCGCGCGCGGGGGCGGGGGCGGTGAAGTGGGCCGTGCTGATCCCGAGGGCCCGTATCCGGCGGGTGATGTGGGTGTGGTGGCCGCCCGTCGCGTCGAGGCCCAGACGGCGCAGGGCGCCCGCGAGGGAGGTGGCCGCCGAGACGGCCGCCTCCAGGGCCTCCCGGCTCCAGCGGGTGCCCTCCCGCTCGAAGTGCGCGGTGCCTATCGCCAGGGTCCTGATGCGTTCCCGCAGGTACTTGCGCCGTGGCGCGTCCCGCGGGTCGACGCCGAGCGCGATGAGCGCCTCGGACAGGGTCCGTGCCGACGCGACTGCCTCGGCCAGCGCCTCCCGCGTGTACCTCGTACCCATCGCCACCCCCGTACCAGGACGTGTGTTCGCCCCCCGTACGGACCAACGACCCGCCCCGCCCCCGGTTACGGCTGCTCAGACGTCGAGGTCGCGGAGGAGTTTGGCCACGTGGCCCGTCGCGCGGACGTTGTAGAAGGCGTGGGCGATCGTGCCGGACTCGTCCACGACGAAGGTGGAGCGGATGACGCCCATGGTCTTCTTGCCGTAGTTCATCTTCTCGCCGTACGCGCCGTAGGCGGTGAGGGTGGCGCGGTCGGGGTCGGAGAGGAGGGTGACGCGGAGGGATTCCTTGGTGCGGAATTTGGCGAGCTTCTCGGGGGAGTCGGGGGAGATGCCGAGGACGTCGTAGCCGGCGGCGGCGAGCTGGTCCAGGTTGTCGGTGAAGTCGCAGGCCTGCTTGGTGCAGCCGGGGGTCATGGCGGCGGGGTAGAAGTAGACGATGACCTTGCGGCCGCGGTGGTCGGCCAGCGAGACGGGCTTGCCGTCGGCGTCCTGGAGGGTGAAGTCGGGGGCGGGGTCGCCGGGGGACAGGCGCTCGGCCATGGGGAAGCTCCTCAAACGGGGGTGCCGACGAGGCGCGGGCCGCGTCGAACTGACAGACTGTCCGAACGGTACCTAATCAGCCGATGGAGGATACGCGGTGTCGGACGACGTCAGGACGCCCGCTCAGATCGAGGCGGCCATCGCCCGCAGGCGGCAGGACCTCGCGGAGACGCTGGACGAGCTCGCGGTGCGGGTGCATCCGGCGACGATCGCGGCGGACACGAAGGCCAGGGCCATGTCCGCGGTGGACCGCACGGCGGGGCGCGCGTACACGAGGATCAACCAGGCGGTGGGGCGGGTCGCCGCGCCCTTCGTGGGGGCGGACGGCGCGCCGCGGCTGGAGCGCATCGTTCCGGCGGCGGTCGCGGGCGTGGCGCTGGTCGTGGTGGTGGGCGGTCTCTCGTCGTGGCGGCGCCGCCGGTAACGTCGTGCGGGTGAGTTCGAACAGTGAGCACGACAAGCTGCCCATCCGGATGCTGCACGACCGCGTCCTGGTGCGGCACGAGGCCGGCGAGGGCGAGCGCCGCAGCGGCGGCGGCATCCTGATCCCGGCGACCGCGGCGGTGGGCCGGCGGCTGGCGTGGGCCGAGGTCGTCGCGGTGGGGCAGAACGTACGGACGGTGGAGGTCGGCGACCGGGTCCTGTACGACCCGGAGGACCGGGCCGAGGTGGAGGTCCGCGGCGTGGCGTACGTCCTGATGCGCGAGCGCGACCTGCACGCGGTCGCCGCCGAGCGCCTGAAGGGCACCGACGACTCGACCGGGCTGTATCTGTGACCCGCTGACCCGCTGACCCGCTGACCCGCTGACCCGCTGACCGCTTCCCGGCGCCCCGGGCCGCACCGCGCGGCCCGGGGCGCCGCCGCCTTGTGTGCCGTGAAGCTCTCAGCCGAGTTCCAGCGTCGTCGTCGCGTACGTCGCCTCGCGGCGGGAGTACGGCTCCGGGCCCGTGTACATGCGGGTGAAGCGGGCGGTGGGGGCGAGGCCGCGGGAGGTCACCAGATCGAGTGCCGCCGCGTTGTGGTCGGGCACGTCCACGCACACCTCGGCGTCCTCCGGCAGGACGCCGGTGAGCGCGTCCAGCAGGGCCGCGGCGCCCTCGGGGGTGTCGGCGAAGAGCGGGCCGACGCGGTGGCCCTCGTGTGCGGCGCGGACGACGCCGTAGCCGGTGACGTGCCCGGCCTCGTCGAGCAGCACGCGGGCGGTGTGCCCGGCGGCGGTGAGCCAGCGGCTCAGGAAGGCGTGGCGTTCGGCGGGGAAGCACCTGCTGTCGTAGGCGCTGATGGCGTCGAGGTGGTAGGGCGTGACGGCGTCCACGGTGGTGCCGGCGGGCGCGGCGCCGGGGGCGCGGCGGGGGCGGCCGGTGTGCCGGATCTGGTCGTAGGCGGCGGTGAAGCCGGACCGCTCGTAGGTGGCGCGCTGCTCGGGCACCGCGTCGAGGCCGACGAGGCGGCCCTCGGCGTGCGGCATCGCGGCCTTCCAGGTGGCGATGCCGAGGCCGGTGCCGCGGTGGTCGGGGTGGACGAGGTAGAAGCCGAGGAAGGCGAAGTCGGGCGAGTAGGCCACGACGGAGACGGCGGAGACCACCCGGCCGCCGAGCCGCCCGACCAGGAAGCCGGCCGGGTCGGTGGGCCGGAAGCAGGCCGCGTCGCCGAGGCCGGGGTTCCAGCCCTCGGCCGCGCACCATCCGATGATCTCGTCCCAGTCGGCGGCCGTCGCCTCGGCGACGGTGAAGTCCTCCCGCACATGAACTCCCTTGTTCTCGGGTCCCGGCCCGCACGGACGGTGCCGGGGATGTTACGCCGCCCCGTACATCCGGGCGATGACATCTTCGATGGCGGGTTCGCGGACGGACAGGTCCACGAGCGGGTGGTCGGCGGCGAGTGCGGCGACGAGCGGGGCGGCGCTCTGTCCGGCGGGGAAGGCGAGCCACTGGCGCGGGCCCTCGCTGCGGACCCAGCGGGCGCCGGGGATGTCGACGGCGGGCAGTTCGCGGGCGAAGTCGACGACGAGGGTGCGTTCGGACTCGCCGGCGGCGTGCAGGCCGTCGAGGCCGCCGTCGTACATGAGCCGGCCGTGGTCGATGACCATGACGCGGCTGCACAGCGTCTCGATGTCGGTGAGGTCGTGGGTGGTGAGCAGGACGGTGGTGCCGCGGTCGGAGTTGACTGCGGCGAGGAACTCGCGGACCTTGGCCTTGCTGACGACGTCGAGGCCGATGGTGGGCTCGTCGAGGTAGAGCACGTCGGGGTCGTGCAGCAGTGCGGCCGCGATGTCGCCGCGCATCCGCTGGCCGAGCGAGAGCTGGCGTACGGGGACGTCGAGGAGCGGGCCGAGGTCGAGGAGGTCGACGCAGGCGTCGAGGTTGCGGGTGTAGCGGGGCTGCTCGATGCGGTACATGCGGCGGACCAGCTCGTAGGAGTCGCGCAGCGGCAGGTCCCACCACAAGGTGGTGCGCTGGCCGAAGACGACGCCGATGCGGCGGGCGAGCCGGGTGCGGTCGCGGGCGGGGTCGATGCCGGCGACGCGGACGGTGCCGCCGCTGGGGGTGAGGATGCCGGTGAGCATCTTGATGGTGGTGGACTTGCCGGCGCCGTTGGGGCCGATGTAGCCGACCATCTGGCCGCGCGGCACGGTGAAGGCCAGGCCGTCGACGGCTCTGACCTGGTGGCGTTCGCGGCGCAGGGCGCGGCCGGGGACCTTGCGGGTCACGTCGAAGACCTTCTCCAGGCCCTCGACGGCGATCATGGGTGCGGCGCCCGAGGCGGGGGTGTCGGTCAACGGATCTCAGCTCCCGGTACTGCGGTAGGAACGGACGCCGGCGCGCCAGGCGAGCCCGGCGAGCGCGCAGCACAGCACGGCGACGGGCGCGCCGAGGTAGTCGGCCCAGCCGGGCAGGCCGAGCGGGTCGGGCCGGCCGAGGATGTGCAGCACGGGCATCCAGTTGACGAAGGCGAGGGGGACGACGAAGGTCACCCCGCGCACCAGTTCCCGGCCGAAGATGCCGGGCGGGTACTGGAGCAGCGTGTTGCCGCCGTAGGTCACGGAGTTCTGGACCTCGGAGGCGTCGCCGGCCCAGAACTGGAAGGCGGCTCCGGCGACGAAGACGGCGCAGAAGATGGCGGTCCCGGCGAGCAGGGTGACGGCGAGCAGCGCGGCCCGGCCCGCCGTCCAGTCGGTGTCCACCCGCAGCACTCCCCAGCCGAGCACGGCGAGGCCCTGGGTGACGCGGCCGAGGCGGCGCAGCGCGAAGCGGTCGGCGGCGACCTGGGCGACGAGTGGGGCGGGGCGCAGCAGCAGGACGTCGAAGGTGCCGTCGCGGACCCGGTCGCCGAGCGCCCCGGCGTTGCCGGCCAGCAGGTCGGACAGGCCGAAGGAGACGCTGGTGGTGCCGTAGAGCAGGGCGATCTCGGGCAGTCCGAAGCCGCCGAGGGCGTCGATGCGGGAGAACATCAGCACGATGGTGACGAAGTCGAGCGCGGTCGCGGCGAGGTTGCCGAGGGTGGTGAGGGCGAAGGACGTGCGGTAGGCCATGGTGGAGCGCATCCACATCCGCACGATCAGTCGGTAGGCGCGGACGCCCTCGCGTACGGCGAGGCGCTGCCGTACGGCCGCGGGGGCGGTGGTGGGCGGCTGTCCGGCGGCGGGCGGGGCCTGTGCGGTGTCAGCCACCCTGGACCACCACCCGGCGGGTCGCGGCGCCTTGGAGGAGCCGTCCGGCGGCCAGCAGCGCGGCGGCCCAGCCGGCCTGGACGGCGAGCGCCTGCGCCGCGCCGGCGCCGTGCCGGCGGCCGAGCAGCACGTCGGCGGGGGTCTGGAGCATGGCCGCCCAGGGCAGTGCCTGCGCGAGGCCGGCCAGGGCGCCGGGGAAGGCGTTGAGCGGCAGCAGCATGCCGGAGAAGAACAGCGCGACGATGCCGGCGATCTGCATGACGCCGGCCCCGTCCAGCAGCCAGAAGGCGCTGAGCGCGATGAGGTAGCGGATCGCGAAGCTCACCAGCAGGCCGAGGGCGACGGCGGCGGCGAACAGCAGCCAGGGCAGGAGGGTGCCGGGCAGGGCCAGGTCGAAGACGAGAGCGCCCGCGACGCCGGGCAGCACCCCGCGGCCGAGCAGCTGGAAGCAGGCCCGGCCGAGGTCGGAGGCCAGCCACCAGCCTTGCAGGTCGGCGGGCCGGTAGAGGTCGATCGCGATGGCGCCCGAGCTGATCCGGCCGATCATCTCGCGTTCGAAGCCGCCGCCCATCTGGGCCATGGGCGCGAGCAGGCCCTGCCCGATCCACACGTACGTCAGCGCCTGCGCCTCGCTGTAGCCGCCGAGGTGCGGGCGCTGGCTCCACAGGGCGATGTAGCTGTAGGAGATGATCAGTCCGAAGACCGTGTTGGTGACGACTCCGGCGGCCGTCGCGATGCGGTAGGTCGCATAGCGCCGGAAGCCGCGGACCATGACGGCAGCGTAGAAGCCGCCCATATCTTCCGCCTTTCTCCCTGTCCCCGCTCTCGGTGGTCGGCCCCCTCGCGGCGCCGTGAGATGCGGCACATCCCGAGGGAGACACAAGCGCAGGAGCCTAGTGCGCGGCGGGCCGTGCCTTCCACCGCTTTTCCCCGGCGTTTTCCGGGGTTCTCCGCCGATCTTCCGGCGGTTTCCCGCCGGGCCGGGCCCGGCGGGGTTTGACCGTCCTGTCACAGGCCTGTCACGGATGGGCGGCCGGTTGCCCGGACGGACGGGGGATGCGCCAGTGTGGGAGGAGTGTGCGCCCTGGGGCGTACGTACGATTACGGGAGTGTCCGTGCCGGTTCGGGACGGAATTCTCGGTGTTTTCTCGGTTTTCCGCCGCGGACAACCCCGGCGGCGGATGAGGAGTCCCTACTGATATGAGCGACGCGCACTTCGGGGCGGCGGGTGGCGCCGCGGGCGGTTCCGGCCGGGCCGGCCGTACGGGCTGGCGGCGGCTGGTGCCGACGTGGCGGGTGGTTCTGGGCACCTTCCTCGGTGTCATGGTGCTGCTGCTTGGCGGCTTCTTCCTGGGCTACGCGCTGGTGTCCATCCCGGACCCGAATGCCACGGCGGTCGCCCAGAGCAACGTCTACTACTACTCCGACGGCAAGACCGAGCTGTCCCGCGACGGCGCGGTCAACCGGCAGAACGTGTCGCTGTCCGAGGTCGCCAAGACCGCGCAGCACGCGGTGCTCTCCGCGGAGGACCGCAGTTTCTACCACGAGTCGGCGGTCAGCCCGAAGGCCATGGTGCGGGCGGCGTGGAACACGGCGACCGGCAAGGGCCGGCAGTCGGGTTCGACGATCACCCAGCAGTACGTGAAGAACTACTACCTGAACCAGAACCAGACGGCGTCGCGGAAGATCAAGGAATTCTTCATCGCGATCAAACTCGACCGCAACGTGACCAAGGACCAGATCCTCGAGGGCTATCTCAACACCAGCTACTACGGGCGGAACGCGTACGGGATCCAGGCCGCCTCGCAGGCCTATTTCCACAAGAACGCCTCGGACCTGACGGTCGCGGAAGGCGCGTACATCGCGACGCTGCTCAACGCCCCCAGCGAATTCGACCTCGCGGCCCACCCGGAGAACGCGACCGCGGCCAAGGCGCGCTGGAACTACGTCCTGGACGGCATGGTCAAGGAGCACTGGCTCAGCGCGTCCGAGCGGGCGGCGACGAAATTCCCTGCTGTCGGCGCGCCCACCCCGGTGGCGAGCAAGGCGGGTCAGCGCGGCTACATCATCGAGGCCGTCAACGACTACCTCGACGCGAACCACATCGTCGACGCCGACTCGCTGCGCCGCGGCGGCTACCGCATCGTCACCAGCATCCAGAAGGGCAAGGAGGACGACTTCGTCAAGGCGGCCCAGGCCCAGGTCTACGACAAGCTCGGCAAGAACAAGGCCGACGCGTACGTACGGGCCGGCGGGGTGTCCGTCGACCCTGCCACCGGCGAGGTCGTCGCCCTCTACGGCGGCATCGACTACACCAAGCAGTACGTGAGCAGCGCCACCAACTCCACGTACACCCCCGGCTCGACCTTCAAGCCCGTCATCCTCGCGGCCGCGCTCCAGCACGACTCCAGGACGCAGGACGGCAAGCGGATCACGCCGAAGACGGTCTACGAGGGCGACAACAAGCGGCCCGTCGTCGGACCGGACGGCCCCGTCGGCTACGCGCCGGAGAACGAGGACGGGCACAGCTACCCGCAGATCAACGTCACGCGCGCGATGGACAAGTCCGTCAACTCCGTCTACGCCCAGATGGCGCAGGACGTCGGCACGGACAAGGTCGTCGACACCGCGCACGACCTCGGCATGCCGGAGTCCGTGAAGATCCCGACGACGCCCGCGATGGCGCTCGGATCCTTCGGCGCCAGCCCGCTGGACATGGCGCAGGTCTACGCGACCCTCGCCAACCACGGCGAGGAGATCCCCTACACGCTGGTGAAGAAGGTCAGCAAGGACGGCGACGACCTGCCGCTGCCCGACCGCGAGGCGCACCAGACCGTGCCGCGGGACGTCGCCGACACCGTGACGCAGGTGCTGCGCAGCGTCGTGGAGAGCTCCGGCGGCACCGCGACCGTCGCGCAGGACTCCGGGTGGCCCTCGGCGGCCAAGACCGGCACCGCGGAGAACGACACGGCCGCGTGGTTCGCCGGCTACACCCCGAAGCTCGCCACCGTCGTGGCCCTCTTCGGCATGGACCCCGCCAACGGCAAGCAGAAACCGATGTACCACGCGATGCACACCGACCGCATCAACGGCGGGGGCCCGCCCGGCGCGGTCTGGGCCGACTACACCGCGGCCGCGCTCGACGGGGTGCCCGTCCGCGACTTCGACCTCGACACGGGCACCGACGTGCCGGCGCTGCCGCCGGTCACGGACGAGCCGTCCGACGAGCCGACGTCGTCGACGGGCGGGACGTCCGCGCCGCCCTCCCACAGCCCGCCGCCGCACTCCTCCCGTCCGCCGTCCTCCACCGGCACGGGCAAGCCCACGCACGAGCCGACCTCGCAGCCGCCTCCCACGTCGGAGCCGCCCCCGACCCAGCCGACGCTGGACCCCCTGGGCGGCTTGACCGGCGGCGGTGACTCGGGCGGCACGGCGGGCCCCGGCTCCGCCGGTGAAGGCGGGTAGCCCGCAGGCTGCCTCCTGAGGCTGTCCCGGGACCTTCTGCCGGTGGTGGGCCGGTCCCGGCGCGGACGGCGCCCGGCAGGGCGGCGGGTCACCCCCCGAGGGAGCGGAGGGCCTTCGCCACCTGGGGGGCCACCCACGCCGGGGTGGAGGCGTGCGGGGAGAGGCGGAGGGAGTCGGGGCGGACCGTGGGCGTCAGGCCCTGCGCGTGCAGGGCGGCGGCCACCTGCGCGGCGGGGACGCCCGGGAGGCGGAAGGACACGATGCCGGCCCGGCGGGTACGTACCGTCTCGGAGAGGACCTCCGCACCGGCGGCCCGTACGGCGTCGAGCAGCGCGTCGACCCGCGCGGCGACCGCGGACTCGATCGCCGCGACCCCCGCCGCCTCCACCACCTGGAGCGCCGCGGCGAACGCGGCCGCCGCGACCGGGCTGAGGTTCGTGAGGCTGAGACGCCCCGCCCCCGCGGCCGCCGGGTGCTCGGCGCCGTCGAAGAGGGCGACGTCCTCCACCCCCGTCCACCCGGTGAGCGTCGGCGCCAGCCGTTCGAGTGCGCGGTCGGACAGCGCCGCGAAGCCCGTCGACCAGCCGGCCCGCAGCCACTTCTGGCCGCCCGCGACGACGACGTCCGCCGCCTGCCAGGGCATCTCGACGACCCCGAAGCCCTGGATCGCGTCGACGACGAGCAGCCGGTCGGGCCCGATGACGTCGCGGATCGCGGCGAGGTCCGCGCGGTAGCCGGTGCGGAAGTCGACCGCGCTGAGGGAGACGGCGACGACGTCGGCGGTGAGAGCGTCCCGTACCGCCTCCGGCGTGGGCCGGCCGTGCGCGTCGCCGCGCAGCCAGCGCGGCTCGGCCAGGCCCGCGGCGGCGGCGCGGCGCCAGGGGTAGTGGTTGGCCGGGAAGTCGCCCTCGGGCACGAGCACCGTGCCGGAGGGGATGCCGAAGGCGGCCTGGAAGAGCCCGGTGGTGGTGTTGGGCAGCAGCACGGTGTGCTCGGCGTCCGTGCCGGCGAGCCGCGCGGCGGACTCGCGGGCCCGCAGGTCGGCCCGCATCAGGTCGTTGACGGTCGTGTGGTCGGCGCGCGCGGAGCGGCCCAGCGCCTCGGCGGTCGCGTCGAGCACGGGGCGCGAGGGCGGCCCGTAGCGGGCGAAGTCCAGGTAGCCCGCGGGGGCGTCGAAGAGCTCGGCGTAACCGGCGGGCGCACCGCCCGCGGCCGCGTCCCCGGCGGGTGCGTGGCCGGAGGGTGCGCCGCCGGCGTGCGTCACGTCGTCCATCAGGGTTGCGCTCCTGTCCGCGGGGCGGCGCGGGAGGCGCCGGGAACCCGCCGTTCGTTCCACTTCCGTCAGCGCTGGCGACAATACGCAGGTGGATATGCGGGCGAAGCAGGTGGACCAGGTGTCCGGGAGTGTCGTAGCGGCGGGCGCCGCCGATCCGGACGCGGACCGGCGCCGCGGGGTGCGCCGGATGAAGCTCATCGCGACCGGCTTCCTCGCGGTCGCGACCGCCGTCTACGCCCTGGCCAAGTGGGCGGACGCGAGCGGCGCGGGCACGTGGGCCGGCTACGTCGCCGCCGCGGCCGAGGCGGGCATGGTCGGCGCGATGGCGGACTGGTTCGCCGTCACCGCCCTCTTCCGCCACCCGCTGGGCCTGCCCATCCCGCACACCGCGATCATCCCCACCAAGAAGGACGCGCTCGGCGCGAGCCTCGGCGATTTCGTGGGGGAGAACTTCCTGTCCGCGGAGGTCGTACGGACCCGGCTGCGGGCCGTCGGCATCGGTTCCCGGCTCGCCGCGTGGGTCTCCGAGCCGGCCAACGCCGACCGCGTCACCGAGCAGGCCGCCGCGACGCTGCGCGGCCTGCTGACCGTGCTGCGCGACTCCGACGTCCAGGCCGTCGTGAGCGAGGCGATCACCCGGCGGGCCGCCGCCCAGGAGGTCGCCCCGGGACTCGGCAAGCTGCTGGAGCGCACGGTCGCCGACGGCGGCCACCGCCGCCTCGTCGACCTGGTGTGCGTGCGCGCCCGCGACTGGCTGGTCCAGCACTCCGACTCCGTCATGGCCGCAGTCCAGGGCGGCGCGCCCGGCTGGACCCCGCGCTTCGTCGACCGCAAGGTCGGCGAGCGCGTCTACAAGGAGCTGCTGCGCTTCGTCACCGAGATGAACGAGTCGCCCGAGCACCCCGCGCGCGGCGCCGTCGACCGGTTCCTGCGCGACTTCGCCGAGGAGCTGCAGACCGACCCCGACACCCGCGAGCGCGTCGAGCGCCTCAAGAACGACCTGCTCGCCCGTCCCGAGGTGCAGGAGCTGATCGCCTCGGTGTGGGGGTCGGTGCGCGCCATGATGGTCGCCGCCGCCGAGGACGAGCACAGCCAGCTGCGGACGCGGACGCGCGCCTCGCTGCTCACCCTCGGCCGCCGGATGTCCGCGGACCCGCGGCTGCGGGAGAAGGTCGACGGCTGGCTGGAGGACGCCGCGGTCTACCTCGTCACCACCTACCGCGACCAGATCACCGCGCTCATCAGCGAGACCGTCGCGGGCTGGGACGCGGAGCAGACCTCCCGCAAGATCGAGGCGCACGTCGGGCGCGACCTGCAGTTCATCCGCATCAACGGCACGGTCGTCGGGGCGCTCGTCGGCCTGCTCATCTACACCGTGTCGCGAGCGGTGGGCGGGTGAGGGCCATCCGACGTCTGGGCAGCCGTCAGAAGCGGACCTGATCCCACGTCCAGCCCGTGAACAGGGCTTGCGCGGATCCTCCGTCGGTCGGAGGATCGGACAGACATCCGATGACATCTCCGCCCTGCCGGAGGACGTGTGGCGTCCTCCGCCGCGGACACCCTAGGCACAACGGAGTACCCCTGTGAAGCTGCTGCGAGTCGGACCCGCCGGGGCGGAGCGCCCTGCCCTGCTCGACCAGGACGGAGTCGTGCGCGACCTCTCCGGGCTCGTCCCCGACATCGACGGCGCGCTGCTCGCCGACGCCGACGCCCTCGCCCGTGTCGCGGCCGCCGACACCGCCGCGCTGCCCGCGCTCGACGCGTCCCTGCGGATCGGGCCGCCGCTCGCCCGCATCGGCAAGATCGTCTGCATCGGCCTCAACTACCACGACCACGCCGCCGAGACGGGCGCGCAGGCGCCCGCCGAGCCGGTCGTCTTCATGAAGGCGCCCGACACCGTCGTCGGCCCCGACGACACCGTGCTCGTACCGCGCGGCAGCACCAAGACCGACTGGGAGGTCGAGCTCGCCGTCGTCATCGGCCGCGAGCTGCGGTACGCGGCGAGCCACGAGGAGGCGCTCGCCGCCGTCGCCGGGTACGCCGTCGCGCACGACGTCTCCGAGCGCGAGTTCCAGATCGAGCGGGGCGGCCAGTGGGACAAGGGCAAGAACTGCGAGACCTTCAACCCGCTCGGGCCGTGGCTCGTCACCGCGGACGAGGTCCCCGACCCGCAGGCGCTCTCGCTGCGGCTGTGGGTGAACGGGACGCTGCGGCAGGACGGTTCGACGCGGGACCAGATTTTCCCGGTCGCGGAGGTCGTCCGCTACCTCAGCCACTTCATGACGCTGTACCCGGGTGACGTCATCAACACGGGGACGCCGGCCGGCGTCGCGCTCGGGCAGCCCGAGCCCCGCCCGTACCTGCGGGCGGGTGACACGGTGGAGCTCACGATCGACGGGCTGGGGCGGCAGCGGCAGGTGTTGGCTTCGGCGTAGGGGCTGCGCTCCGGGGGTGGCTCTTGCGGTTTGCCGCGATCTTCCCAGCGTGGGGGCTGGTCGCGCCCACGCGGCGCCGGCCGCACATCAGATGCAGCCCCGCGCCCCTGGCGTTGCCCGGCGGGGCATCGCGCTGTCCGTGCGGGGGTGGGGTCGGGTGCCACTCCGGGGGTACCTCCTCGGAATGCGCGTTCGCCCTCTTCCCGAATTGGT
>NZ_JOHY01000069.1 GCF_000721495.1 Streptomyces sp. NRRL F-5123 | reverse complement strand
TCGGGTCGATCACCTGCAGCAGACCCTTCGAGGGAATGCCGTTGCGGGCGTTGATGTCCCACAGGTTGATCGCCTTGGGGTCACCGCTGGACTCGCGGACGATGTTGCGGTGGATTCCCTCGTACGTGCCGGGGATCCCCTTCTTGTGCATGATGTCGAGCGACTCGCGGATCCAGCCGTCCAGGTTGTTCGCGTAAGTCTTGGCGGCCGGCTTGGACGCGGTCGTGCTCTTCTTCACCACGGCGGCGCGGTGCGTCGAGCGGTTCGCGGCGGCCTTGGCCTTCGCACGCTCGTTCGCCTCGGTCGCGGCCTTCTTCCTGGCGGCCGCGTCCGCGGCCTGCTTCTTGGCCGACGCGTCCGCGGCCTGCTTCTTGGCCGAGGCGGTCAGGTCCGCCTTGGGCTGCGCCTTCGGCGCGGCCAGCGCGGTCTTCGGCGCGGCCTTCTGCTGCGTGGTGCCGGTGGCCGCCTTCAGCTGCGCCGTACCGGTCCGCGCGCCGAGTTCCTTGGCGTGCGTGACAGCGGCGGCGGAGACCCCGGTCGTGCCGCTCGCCGCACTCGCCGAACCGGCGCCGGCGGTCGCTTGCAGCCCGGTGACGGTCAGCACGACCGCTGCGGCGGCACCTGCGCCGGCCGCGGTGACCTTGTGCTTGGTCGACATCTGGTTGAACTTCGCGAACGTCGGGCGCTTCTTCGGAATCGTGGGGAGCTGCATGGGGGAATTACCTCTTCCGTAGCGGGACCCCTGAATTGTTAGGGGCTGGCGATCCGCGGGTCAAAGACCCCCGCTACGGCGTGCTTTCGTAGCACGCTTATACGGACCTGATATGCGGTGCAATAGGGCGGCGAAGGTCCACTAAGCGGCTTAGTATGTGATCCACGTCCTGTCGAGGGCATCACCCTGGAGGGCTTTTCGTCTTACCGGGAGCGAGCGCGGGCACGCACCGCGTGAGCGGTGTTTGTGACCGCGGTCACCCGGAAATCGCCCTTTTCCGCGCGGGCGGATTCACCCGGCCCGCGGACGCGCCGCGGCGGCCGGCCCGGGGGTTTCCGGGCCGGCCGCCGCGGTGGAGCGGGGGCGGATCAGGACACGGTGCAGGCGGCACCGTTCAGGGTGAAGGCGGTGGGCGAGGTGGTGGCGGAGCCCGTCCCCTGGAAGCCGAAGTTCGTGGAGCCGCCGGCCGGGATGTTCCCGTTGTAGCTGAGGTTGGTGGCGGTCACGGCCGCGCCGGACTGGGTGGCGGCGGCGTTCCAGGCGCTGGTGATCTTCTGGTCCGCCGGGAAGGTCCAGCGGAGCGACCAGCTGCTGAGGGCTGTGCTTCCGGTGTTGCGCACGGTGACGTCCGCGGTGAAGCCGCCCGTCCAGGCGCTGGGGACCTTGTAGGTGACGGAGCAGCCCGCACCGGCAGGCGGGGTCGTCGGAGGCGTGGTCGGCGGTGTCGTGGGGGGCGTCGTCGGAGGGGTGGTGGGCGGCGTGGTGGGCGGAGTCGTCGGAGGGGTGGTCGGCGGAGTCGTCGGCGGAGTCGTCGGGTCCGAGGAGCCCGCGGAGGCGAGCGCGTAGGCCACGTCCGGCAGGAAGGTGCCCGCGGCGCCCGCGCAGCCGTCCGCCTCACCCGGCGGCTTCACCCAGAGGAAGGCGTCGATCGCCGGGTCACCGGTGTTCGTCGTGGGGTAGGCGCCGATCGCCCGGCCGGACGGGTCGCACCACTCCCCACCCGCGGCCGGACCGTTGCCGTTGCGGCTGGTGTCGACGACGGCGTGCAGGTTGGACGGGTTGCCCAGCGCGGACAGCACGTTCTTGGCGAAGTTGACCTCGTTCGCAGTGGCGTTGAAGTTGGAGACGTTGGTGAACAGGCCGTCGGCGTTGGTCAGGATGCCGGCGCTGCGCAGCCGGGAGGCCTGCTCCGAGGCGCTGTTCCAGGCCGAGTGGCCGCCGTCCATGTAGACCTTGGAGCTGGGCGAGGCGGCGTGGATGGTGGCGCCCGCCTGCGAGAGCGCGGCGAAGCGGTCGGACTGCTGCTGCGCGGACAGGCACGTGGTCAGGGCGATGGAGTCGGGCTCCAGGATGACGATCGACTGCCCGCTGCCCAGCCCGGCGGCGAAGTTGCTCACCCAGGTGCGGTACGCGGTCAGGTCGGGCGCGCCGCCGGCGGAGGCGCCGCCGCAGTCGCGGTTGGGTATCTCGTACACCGCCAGCACCGGCACCTGCCCGGCGGCGGCCGCGGCCGAGGTGATCTTGCGGACGTCGGCGGTGACGGTGGAGGGGCTGTAGTTGGAGAACCAGACCGCCTGCGGCTGGGAGGCGATCCGCCGGGCGATGACCGGCTCGCGGGAGTCGCCGGGATTGGCGGCGACCCACCGGTTGACCTGGGAAGCCGGGTCCTTGTACAGCTGGGTGCCCGTGGGGAGGCTGCCCTGCGCCGCGGCGCCCGCGGAGATCTCGGTGCCCAGCGCGATACCGGCTGCGGCGAGCCCGGTGGCCAGGCCGAGCGCCAGGGCCTTGCGCAGCCGTGGCCCGCGCGCGGCGGCCGCGGCCGGCCCGGCGGGGCGCGGGGTGCGGATGGGGGGTGTCACAGTCGTCCTCCGTGCTCTCGTGGGGGGAGAGGGCGGGCCCTCGGGTGAGGGCCGGGGTGCGGCGGGGCCTTCCATGGGAGCGCTCCCGCGCAACCGGACCCGAGCCTAGCCAGCACGGCCGAGCTGCGAAATCCCTGTGCGCCATGCACTTTTCGACAAAATGGGAGCGCTCCCACTCATCCACCCGGCCGAGCCCCCGGTTCCCCCGGCCGCCGGGTGCCGCCGGGGCCCCGACAGGTCGGAGGGGTCGGGCGGGCCCGCGGTCCGGGTCAGCCGCTCTGCGGCACCACGGCCACCGGGCAGTCCGCGTGGTGCAGCAGGGCGTGGTTGACAGGTCCCAGGTGGAGCCCCACCGCTCCGTCGCGCCGCCGGGCACCCACCACCAGCAGGTCGCTCGACGCCGAGGCCGCCAGCAGCGGCGTCCGCGCCTTCGCCTCGGCGGTGCTCGCGTGCACGGCGACCCCGGGGTGCTCCCGGCGGGCGTCACGCAGCGCGTCGTCGACGACCCGCTCGGCCCCGGCCCGCCCGCCGCCGGCGTCCCCGTCCGGGCTGCGCCAGGCGTGCACCGCCTCGACGCGCGCACCCCGCGCCCTGGCCGTACGGAAGGCGAACCGCACCGCGTCGGCCGCGTCGTCCGGCCCGCCCACGCCGAGGGTGACGCGGCCGAAGCGCCCGGCGACGTTCGCGTCCCTGCCCCGGACCACGACGACCGGGCAGGGCGCCCGGCCCGCCACCGTCAGGCCGACGGAGCCCAGCAGCACGTCGGTGAGCTCGCCGCGGCCGCGGTTGCCCACCACCAGCGCGTACGCCTCGGGCGCCGCGCGCAGCAGCGCCCCGAAGGGATCGTCGGGGACGTCCTGCACCGTCAGCGGCACACCGGGGCCGAGGCGGGTCGCCCGCTCCCGGGCCGCGTCCACCACGGCCTCGTCCGCCGCCGGCTGCCCGGGCCGTACGGCCGCGAGCCGGGGGGCGGGCCGCACGTACCGGTCCCACAGGGAGGCGTGCAGGATGCGCAGCGGCAGCTCCAGGCGCGCGGCCTCGTCGACGGCCCAGTCCAGGGCCCGCAGGCTCGCGTCGGACCCGTCGACACCGACCGTCAGTGGCTTGGCCATGACCGCACACCCGCTTCCCGGCCGCACGCCGTCCCGTACCGCCTCCTTCCACCGTGCCCCCTCCGGCGGCGGGCGGCCACGCGGGTGAGGGCCCGGTGCACCGGTACGTGCGGGTGCCGCGGTCGGTCGTGCGGGTACCGCCGTCGAGGGCGGAGGCGGCCGACACCGGGTTGCTGCCGCCCCGGTCCGGCCAGGATGCCGACCGTGACGGAACCGCCCGCGGGGAGGGTGCGGGTGCAGTCCGCCGCGGTCACGGTCACCGCGGCGCCGCGCCACATCCGGGTGACGGTCCGGCGCGCGGTGAAGGCGAGGGCGAGGGTCCTCGCGCGGGGGCGAGGAGCCGGCCGGCGGGCACCGCCTGAGCGCCCACGGGCGGCGGTCGGGCGGCGTTGCGCAGCGGGGCCCGGCACGGGCCGGGGCGGTCAGCACAGACGGCCGCCTCTTCGGCAGGGGAGCCGGCGCCCTGCGTCGCGGCACTCCCCCGGCCGCCGGGCGGGGTCAGGACGGGCGGCCGGGGTCCGTCCGCTCGGCGGCAATGGCGCGGACGACCGCCGGGAGCAGCAGGTGCTCCTGCTCCAGCACGCGCCCGGCCAGCGACTCGGCGGTGTCGTCGGGGAGCACCGGGACCTCGCGCCGGGCGATCACCTCGCCCGCGTCGTACTCCGCGGTCACGTAGTGCACGGAGGGGCCGGTGACGCGGTCGCCGGAGTCGAGGACGGCCTGGTGCACCGCGGCGCCGTACATGCCGGGGCCGCCGTGGCGGGGCAGCAGCGCGGGGTGGACGTTGACGATGCGGCCTGCGTAGGCGGCCAGCGTGCGCGGGCCGACCTTCTTCATGTAGCCGGCGGTCACGACGAGATCGGTCCGGTGCGCGTCGAGGAGCGCGAGCACGGCGTCGTCCAGGCTGCCGGGGTCCAGGTGCGTGCGGCCCGACAGATGGGCGGCGGGGATTCCGTGCCCGCGGGCGAAGGCGAGCCCGCGCGAGCCGCTGTTGTTGCTGATGACGAGGGCGATCTCGTACCCGGCGGCCGGTTCCTTCGACGCCTCGTACAGCGCGCGCAGGTTCGACCCCGTGTGCGAGACGAGCACGGCGACTCTCAGTGCGGTCATGTCCCCAGTTCCCGGTTCTGGCCCCGAGGCCGCGCCGCGGCCGGCGGTGCGGAGCGCCTGACGGCGGCCATCGTATGCCGCTGCCCCCGCCCGGTGACGGCACCGCCCCGGCCGCGGTGGCGGCCCCTCGCGTGCCCCGCGCGGCTCGGCGGTGCACCGGCAGCGCCGTGTGCGACGCACCCGGGCGTCACGCTCCCGGCGGCGGGCCGAGCCTGGCGGCCACGGCGTCGCGGACCCGCTCCGGCCGGTCCCCGCCCTCGCCCTCGCCCTCGCCCTCGCCCTCGCCCTCGGCGACGGCTCCCCGGCCGTGTACGGCGTGAACCGCGCCCTCGTCGCCCAGCGCGGCAGCGGCGGCCACGTCAAGGTCTA
This sequence comes from Streptomyces sp. NRRL F-5123, assembly GCF_000721495.1. Lineage (GTDB taxonomy): Bacteria > Actinomycetota > Actinomycetes > Streptomycetales > Streptomycetaceae > Actinacidiphila. Next base: position 26,535 of record NZ_JOHY01000069.1, on the reverse strand, counting down.
CGCGCAGTTCCGCGCGCCGCCGGACGACCGGCCCGCGGGGCCCGTGCACGGACCCCGCGGGCGTCGAGGCCGTGCGCCCGGAGCTGCCGGCCCTGTTCGAGGGCTGGGCCGCGCCCGTCCTCGAACTCCTGCGGCACGGCACCGCCTTCACCCGCCGCCCCTCCACGCCCTGCCGGTCTCCCGCACCTGGACCCACGTCCCCGGGGTGACGCTGCTGGGCGACGCCGCCCGTCTGATGCCCCCGCCGAGCCGGCGCGCGCGAACCTCGCGCTGCTGGAGGGCGCCGAGCTCGCCGAGTCCCTCGCCCCCCGGCCCCGCGGACCCGGACGGCGCCGTTCCGCGCCTTCGAGGAGCGGATGTGGGAGCGGGCCGCCCGGTGGGCGGCGCGGACGGCGGCGGGCCTGGAACGCCTCGTGAGCCCGGACCCCGCCGCGGCCGTCGCCCCCTTCGACGAGGTGCGGCCGTCCTGACCGCCGCGGGCGGGAGCGGTCAGCGGACCGGCGCCGCACCGGGGCGGGCGGCCAGGCCGTCGCACAGGACGGCCACCACGAGGTCCTGGTCCACCGGCGCGGCCGGGTCGCGGGGACGGGCGCGCAGGGCGTGCAGCAGGCCCGACAGGAGGGCCATCAGGTCGGCGGTGGCGAGGTCCTGGCGTACGGCGCCGCTGCGCTGGGCCCGCGCGAGGAGTCGGCCGACCTCCTCGCGCAGCTCGCCCGCCGTGGCGGCGACGGCCGTCCGCACCTCGGCCCCGGCGCCGCCCAGCGCGTCGACCAGGTCCTGCTTCGGGGCGGCCTCGCGCACCATGTGGGCGACGAAGCCGAAGAAGGCGGCGCCCGGGTCGGCGGCCTGCACCGACTCCCGCGCTCGGGCGACGAGCCCGCGCAGCCGTTCGTGGACGACGGCCTCGAAGAGCGCCTCCTTCGTCGGGAAGTGCCGGTAGAGGGTGCCGGGGCCGACACCGGCCCGGCGGGCGACCACGTCCAGCGGCACCCCGATCCCCTCCTCGGCGAAGGCGTCCTGCGCCGCTCGCAGCAGCAGGTCGCGGTTGCGCCGCGCGTCGGCCCGCACGATCGGCCCGCCTCTCTCTCGGAAACCCTTCAACCGGGGCGCACTCTCCGGTACCGTCCAACCGGGGCGCACTCTCCGCTTCTGTCGGACCGATCCCGGTCCGGCCCCCGAAGCCTGGCCCCGCAACCCCGGCACCGGCAACCCGGCACCGCTAGCCCGACACGACCCGAGCGACCCGGCTCCGGAATCCCCGCTCCGGAACCCCCGCTCCATCCCGGCTCCACGATCCCGCCCCGGAAGGGACACCAGCATGCCGAGCACCGCCCGCGACACCGCCGAACGCTTCCTCGCCGCCACGACCGGGGACGACCCGGGAGATCTCGCCGACTTCTACGCCCCGCACACCGTCATCGAGATGCCGTTCGCCCCGCCCGCGCTCCACCCCGCCCGCACCGAGACCGACCGCGAGTCCCTGCGCGCCCGCTTCCGGGCCGGTGCCGCCGTGCGCCGGTACGAGCGCGTCACCGGCGTGCGGGTGCACGAGACGGCCGACCCGGAGGTCGTGATCGTCGAGTACGACCTGCACGGGCGGCTGATCGCCGGCGGGGAGCCGTTCACGCTGTCGTTCCTGATGGTGATGACCGTCCGGAACGGGCTGATCGTGCACACGCGCGACTACGCCGACCCGATCGCCGGCGCGACGGCCCTCGGGCGCCTTCCCGCGCTCCTCGAAGCCCTCGCCGCCGGGGCGCCGGGGTAGGTGGCCGGCCGTCAGCTCCCGTGTGCGGCGCGCTCCGCGGCGATGAAGTCCCGGTACCAGCGGTAGCTGTCCTTGGGCGTGCGGCGGAGCGTGTCGTAGTCGACGCGGACGATGCCGAACCGGCGGTCGTAGCCGAAGGCCCACTCGAAGTTGTCCAGCAGGGACCACACGTAGTAGGCGCGCACGTCGACGCCCTCCGCGACGGCCTGGGCCAGCGCGTCGAGGTGGTCGCGGAGGTAGTCGACGCGGTCGGCGTCGTGGACCGTGCCGTCGGCGCCGGGGACGTCGGCCTCGGCGGACCCGTTCTCGGTGACGACGATCGGCGGCAGGCCGGGGTAGCGGCGGGTGAGGTCGACGAGCAGGTCGCGGAAGGAGGCGGGGACCACGGGCCAGCCCATGGTGGTGCGGCGGGCGGCGGGGTCGCCCCAGGTCTCCGCGGCGCGGATGTCGACGGCGGTGCGCAGCGCCGGATCGGGCTCCTGCCAGGGGGCGTCGGCGACGGTGATGGGCCGGTAGTAGTTGACGCCGCAGAAGTCCAGCGGACGGGAGGCGAGCGCGAGGTCGCCGTCGCGGCGGAAGGAGAAGTCGCTGATGGCGCCCCAGACGTCCGCCTCGCCGTCGGGGTAGCGGCCGAGGAAGATGGGGTCGAACCAGCAGCGGTTGTGCAGGACCTCGGCGCGTTCCACCGCTTCGGCGTCGGCCTGCGAGCCGGTGGCGGGCAGCAGCCGGTCGGGGTTGAGCGCGATGCCGACCTCGCGGGCCCCGGCGGCGCGCAGGGCGTCGACGGCCAGGCCGTGCCCGACGAGCAGGTGGTGCACGACGGCGAGGGCGCCGTTGCCCTCGCGCGTGCCCGGGGCGTGGCGGCCGACGGCGTGGCCGACGAACGCGGTGCAGAACGGCTCGTTGAGGGTCATCCAGCGGCCGGCCCGGTCGGCGAGGCGGTCGGCGACGACGGCCGCGTAGTCGGCGAAGGCCTCGGCGGTGTCGCGGACACGCCAGCCGCCGGTGTCCTCCAGGGTCTGCGGCAGGTCCCAGTGGTAGAGGGTCGGGGCGGGTTCGACGCCCGCCGCGAGCAGCTCGTCCACGAGGCGGTCGTAGAAGTCGAGCCCGGCCGGGTTGACCGCTCCCCTGCCCTCCGGGACGATCCGCGGCCAGGCGATCGAGAAGCGGTAGGTGTCGGCGCCCAGGTCGCGCAGCAGGGCGACGTCCTCGGGGTAGCGGTGGTAGTGGTCGCAGGCGACGTCGCCGGTGGCGCCCTCGGCGGTGGCGCCGGGCGTGCGGGAGTAGGTGTCCCAGATGGAGACGCCGCGGCCGTCCTCGCCGGTGGCGCCCTCGATCTGGTAGGCCGCGGTGGCGGCGCCGAACCGGAAGCCGCGCGGGAAGCGCGGCGCGGGGGCGGACGTCATGGGGTGGCTCCTCGGGTGGTTGATCATCGCGGCCGCCAGATTACGCGGCGGCCGCGGCGATCCGGAGGACGGCTCCCCGCGGCGGGTCCCCCTGGCCGCCGCGGGACACGGCGTCACACCCGGCCGGCCGCCCGGGCGCGCCGCAGCGCGAGCCCTGACGCCCGGGGAGACGTGTCCCCGGGCGCCGGGCCGGTTGCGAACGACGGAGCGTCAGCCGCGGGCCAGCAGCTCCACCTCCGCCAGGGACGTCGTGCCCGGGTCGCCGTTGTTCGCGGTCACCACCAGGCGGTAGGAGGTGTACGCGCCGGGGTGGGCGATCTCGAACGGCCGGGTCTGCAGGCGGTCGGTGAAGGCCTGGCCGGTCCTGGTGTCCAGGGTCCTCCAGTGCACGCCGTCGGCGGAGCCCTGCAGCTGCCAGCTCCTCGGGTCCTGAGCGGCTGCGGTGCTGCCCGAGGTGAGGGTGTAGAAGGCGGCCTCGCGCGCGGACTTCCCTGCGGTGCCACCGGCGAAGGTGTACCGCACGGTGGCGTCGGTGGACGGGAGGGCCGCCGCGGTCTTCGAGGTGTTGTCGAAGAGCGCGGTCACGTCGGTGCCGTCGCCCGCGGCGGCGGTGCCCTTGCCGGCGCCGGTCAGGTCGGCCAGCGGCCGCGGGGTGTCACCGGCCGCGGTCAGGGACGGCGGCAGCGCGTCCTTGCCCGTGCCCCACGACGACGGCCGGGAGCCCATCGTGAAGTCCAGCCGTGCGCCCGACGCGAGCTGGTCCTGCGTCAGGTACACCTTGTTCCACGGCTTGCCGTTGACCTTCAGGGACTGGACGTAGACGTTCTTGCCGCTGTTGTCGGGCGCGTTGACGACGATGCTGCGGCCGTTGTCCAGGTGGACGGTGGCCTCGGTGAACAGCGGGGAGCCGATCACGTAGTTGTCGTTGCCGGTCTGGAGCGGGTAGAAGCCGAGCGCGCTGAAGATCTGCCAGGTGGACGTGGCGCCGTTGTCCTCGTCGCCCGGGTAGCCCTGCCCGATGGAGCTGCCGGTGAACAGCCGCTGCTGGATCTCGCGGACCGCGGCCTGGGTCTTGGCCGGGGCGCCCGCGTAGTCGTACATGTAGGGGATGCCGAAGGACGGCTGGTTGCTCATGCCCAGCTCGCCCATCCGCACGTCGCGGGCCTCGATCATCTCGTGGATGGTGCCGCCGTAGCCGCCCGCGTCGCCGTCCGCGGTCTCCTGGGTGCCGAAGAACGCGTCGAGCTTCTTCTCCAGGCCCTTCTGGCCGCCGTAGAGCGCGGCGAGGCCGTTCGGGTCCTGCGGCACGGTGAAGGCGTAGTTCCAGGCGTTGGTCTCGGTGTACTCGTTGCCCCACTGCTGCGGGTCGTACGAGGCGTCCGGGACGCGCCAGGAACCGTCGGCCTTGCGGCCCTCGAAAAAGCCGACGTTCTCGTTGAAGAGGGTGGTGTAGTTCTGCGCGCGGCCCAGGAAGTACGCCGACTCCTCCTGGTAGCGCTCGCGGTCCGCCTTGGAGGTGTGCGGGTCCTCGGCGAGCCTGGCGGCCATCCGGCCGATGCCGTAGTCGTTGATGTAGCCGTCCAGCGACCACGAGACGCTGCCGTCGACCGACGTGCTGGTCCAGCCGTTGAACACCGAGGTGTCCAGGCCCTTGCGTCCGACGCCGCCGGCCGTCGGGACGACGGTGGCGTTCTTCACGGCGGCCTCGTACGCGGCCTTGGCGTCGAAGTTGCCGACGCCCTTGGCGAGGGCGTCGGCGAAGGCCACGTCCGAGCTGGTGCCGGTCATCAGGTCGGCGTAGCCCGGGGAGGACCAGCGGGCGGTCCAGCCGCCGTCCTTGTACTGCTGCACGAAGCCGTCGGCGAGTTCACCGGCGGTGTCCGACTCCAGCAGGGAGTAGGCGGGCCACTCGCTGCGGTAGGTGTCCCAGAAGCCGTTGTTGACGTAGACCTTGCCGTCGACGATCTTCGCGCCGGTCTGCGCGGGCGTGCTGGAACCGGTGGCCGGGGAGAACGGGCTGGCGTAGCGGTAGACCGGCTTCGCGGCCGTACCGGTGTTCTCGTAGCCGGAGTTGGGGTACAGGTTCATCCGGTAGAGGTTCGAGTAGAGCGTGGTGAGCTGGTCGTCGCTCGCGCCCTGCACCTCGACCTTGCCGAGCTTGGCGTTCCACTGCCGCTCGGCGTTCTTCTCCACGGTGTCGAAGGAGGTGCCCTTCGGGATCTCCAGGTCCAGGTTCCTCCTCGCCTGGTCGGCGCCGAGGAAGGAGGTGGCGATCCGCATCGTCACCGTCCGGGAGCCCGAGGTGTCGAAGGCGGCGTAGCCGGTGACGTTGTCGCGGCCCTGCCCGGTGACCTTGGCGGCCGTGCCCGGGGCGCGGTCGAACTCGGCGTGCACGTACATCCGCGTCGCGGCCTCGCCGCCGCCGGTGTTGACGTCGGACCAGCCGTCCAGGGTGCCCGCGGCGGCGTCGAAGGTGAGGCCGCCGTTGTTGTTCACGTTGTCGAACAGCAGGTCGCCGTGGTCGCCGGGGAAGGTGAAGCGGAATTCCGCCGCGTGGTCGGTGGGCGCGATCTCGGCCTTGATGCCGTTGGTGAAGGTGACGCCGTAGTAGTGCGGCTGCGCCACCTCGTCCTTGTGGTCGAAGGCCAGCGCCCGCTTGCTCCGGTTCAGGTCCGGGGTGCCGGTCGCCGCGGACGGCATGACCTGGAAGGTGTCGCGGTCCCCCATCCACGGGCTGGGCTCGTGGCTGATGCCGAGCGCCTGGAGCTCGGGCAGGTTGGCGGCGTCGTTCTGCGCCGCGTAGCTGTACTCCCAGCTTGTCGATCCGGCGTCGGTGACCGGCGTGAAGAAGTTGAAGCCGTTCGGGACGGCCGTCAGCGGCAGGTTGTTGCCGCGCGAGAAGGAGCCGGACGCGTTGGTGCCGCGCCGGGTGTCGACGTGCTCGGCGTAGCTCGCGTGCGGGTCGCGGACCGGGGCGGCGCCGATGGTCAGGTCGTCGATCCACCCCTTGAACTGCGTGTTCGCGCCCGCCTCCGCGCTGCCCGCCGGGTTGTCGTAGCCCAGCAGGATGCGGTCGACCGTCTTGCCCGCGGCCACCTTGCCGATGTCCGAGGCGACGGCGTTCCACTGCGAGGCGTAGAGGATCTTGGCGGCGCCCTGGCCGTTCGGGGTGAGCGGGACGCCGTTCTGGTCCTGCGCGGGGGTGCGCAGCCTGCTGAGGTAGCTGCCGTCGGTGAAGTGCAGGTCGATCGAGGCGTACGTGCTCGGGTACGCGAGGTCCGCGCCGGTCAGCTCGGGGAAGATGTCGTAGGACAGCCGTGTGTCGCGCTGCACCGGGATGTGCACGTCGTAGAGCTTGTTGTACGCGTGCACGGCGCCGGACCGGGTGTGGCTGCCCGCGTACTCCAGGGCCTTCAGGCCGCTGAAGCCCACGCCCGGCTTGACGTTCGGGCCGGAGGCGGGTCCTGCGCCGGTCTCGGTGGTCATGCCGGACACCGGCGGCGGCGCCGCGGAGCCGTCGGAGAGGATCAGGTCGGCGAGCTGCACGATGGAGCCGCTGGTGTTCGCCGTGACGTTCAGCCGGTAGTAGCGGTACGCGCCGGGGTCGGCGACGTCGTAGACGTTGCTCTTGAGCCGCCCGGCGAACTTCACCCCGCTGCGGGTGTCGACGGTGGTCCAGTCGGTGCCGTTCGCGGAGCCCTGGAGGGTGAAGTCCTTCGGGTCGCGCTCCGGGGAGTCGTTGGCGGACGTGAGCGCGTACTTCCTCACCGTCACGTCCCCGGACAGCTGGTACTGCAGCCGGCCGGTGGCGGCGAAGGTGAGCCACTTGGTGTTCGGGTCCTCGTCGGCGGCGTTCTTCGCCACCTCGTTCGGCGGGTTGTCCGAACTGGCCGTCACACCGGTGATCTCGTCCTTGACGCTGCCGGGCAGCACGGGCAGGGTGCCCGCGGTCACCCCGGAGACGTCGGGGTCGCCCTTGGCGTCGGTCTCGGCGGTGTCGGTCCAGGTCGGCTGCGGGTCACCGGGCTCGAAGGACGTCGTGAAGGCGGGGGCGGCGCCGCCCGCCCGCGTGGCGTCCGCGTGCGCGAGCGCGGTCGCGGGCACGGTCAGTGCCATCGAGACCACGCCTGCCAGCGCGGCTCTGGTGAGGGTGCGGCGCAGTGGGCCACGACTCATGGGTACTGCCTTTCTCCTTGCGGACCGGGGGTGCTGCTCGGGGGGCCTCATGCGTCACGCCCGCTGAGCGCGTACAGCGCCAGCCGGGTGTCGTCGGGCAGGGTGAGCGAGACCGCGGTCCTGGTGCTGTCCAGCGGGAGGGTCAGGTGCCAGATGCCGACGCCGACGCCGTCGGGCGCCCCGTGCGCGTCGTAGCGGCTGCCGGCGTGGATCGCCGGGTCCTCGCCGAGCCGCGGGGCGCCCGACGCCCAGTCGGTCGCGACGAGCGGGACGTCGGCCGAGGTGCCGTCGGCATAGGTGACGGTGGCGGTGCTGTCGACGTCCCCGTGGTGGGCGGTGAGCAGCACGTCGAGCGCCGAGTAGCTGCGCGGCACCAGCGGCAATGTCTGCCCGTGGGCGGTCGCGAGGTTCGGGGCGCTGCCGGTGGTGTCGGGGAAGCGGTACGCGTGCCCGCCGAGGACGCCGAGGCCGGGTGCGGGCAGGCTCTCGGCCGGGAAGCTCGTCCCCGTGCCGTCGAAGTCGGCGCCGGTCGAACCGGCCGTACCGACGCCGTCGACGTCGTACTGCGCCGACAGGTCCTGCACGCAGGAGCCGGCCCGGCCCTCGCAGGTCGCCGTCGTCACCGAGACGGGGACGGTCCTGGTGGCGGTGGGCCCGCCGGCCTGGGTCACCGTGACGGTCACCGGGTAGGTGCCGTCCGGGGTGCCCGCGGGGGCGGTGATGTGCACCGGCACCCGGTGGGTGGCGGGCAGCGTGTTCGAGGTGACCTGGAAGGAGGCGCGCCCGGGGTCCGCGGTGAGCGGGGCGGGCGCGGTGACCGTGACGGTGCCGGAGGCGGCGCCGGGCGCGGTGAGGACCGCGGAGACCGTGACGTCGGCGGCCGTGCCCCCGCCGAGGACGCCGACCGACGCGGGCGACACCGCGGCCGCGGTACGGACCTCGGTGGCGGCGGCCGTGTCGAGCGCGGGCGGTGCGTCGGCGGGCGCGGTGCCCCACGCCGAGGGCGAGTCCCCGAGGGTCAGGTCGATGTCCTTGCCCGCCTTGATGTCGCCGGTGGTGATGTAGGTGCGGGCCAGGCCGCGGCCGCCGAGCGCCGCGGACTGGATGTAGCGGTCGGTGTCCGAGCTGCCGGGGGCGGTGACGGTCAGCCGGCCGCCGGGGTAGTAGCGCCGGTCGAGCGCCACGTCGACCCGGCTGAACAGCGGTGTCGACAACCCCCACAGGTCGGTGCCGGGCGCCATCGGGTAGACGCCGATCGCCGAGAGCACCTGCCACGCCGACATCGTGCCGAGGTCGTCGTTGCCGGTCACACCGTTCGGCGCGTCGGTGAAGAGGGTCAGCGCCGCGTGCACCACGTCGGTGGTCTTCCACGGCTGCCCGGTGGACAGGTAGGTGTACGGGGCGCCGAGGTCGGGCTCGTTCTGCGGGTTGTACTTGTCCTGGTTGTAGTACGCGTAGGGTCCGTTGACCCACACGTCCCGCGCGGTGCCGGCCGGGTCCGCGAGCAGCTGGTCGTACGCGAAGAAGGAGTCGAGCCGGGCGTTGGCCCGGTCCTTGCCGCCGATCAGGCCGACGAGGCCGGGCACGTCCTGCGGGACGAGCCACATGTACTGCCAGGACGTGCCCTCGTGGAAGCCGACGCTCTGCGCCGGGTCGGCCGGGCCGGTGAAGGCGCCGTCGGTGTCGCGGGCGCGGAAGAAGCCGGTGTCCGGGTCGAGGATGCTGCGGTAGTTCTGACCGCGGGCCAGATACCGCCGTGCGTCCGCGGTGTGGCCGAGGGATTGGGCCATGCCGCCCAGCGCGGCGTCCGCCAGGGCGTATTCGAGCGTGGCCGACGGGCCGTGCTGGAAATCGTTGTCACCGGGCTTGCCGGGATGCTCGGGGGCGTACGGGACGTAGCCGCCTGCGAGGTATTCGGCGTCGGCCTGCCGCCCCGCCGCCTGCGAGGACTCCGGGGGGACGGTGTCGGCGTGCTTCACGAGCGCGCGGTACGCCTCCTCCTCGTGGCCCTTGAGCAGGCCCTGCCGGTAGGCGTCCACCAGGAAGGGCGTGACCGGGTCGCCGGTCATGATGTTGGTCTCGGCGGTGGCGTAGCCCCACCTGGGCAGCTGGCCGCTCTGCGCGGCCACCTTCAGCAGCGACAGCGCCATGTCCCGCGACTCGCGCGGGGCGAGCAGCGAGAGCAGTTGCTGCTGGGTGCGGTAGGTGTCCCACAGCGACCAGTTCTGGTAGTACGTCGAGCCGTCGCCGCGGTGCACCTCGTCGTCCCAGCCGGTGTATCGGCCGTCGGCGTCGCTGCCGATGTTCGGCGCGAGGAAGGACCGGTAGAGCGAGGAGTAGAACGTGCGCTGCTGCTCGGCGGTGCCGCCCTGCACCCTGACCTGGCCGAGCCGGTCCTGCCAGGCCTGCTTCGCCGCGGCCGCGGTGCGGTCGAAGCTGCCGCGGCCCTCGGCCGCGAGGTTCTTCGCCGCGCCCTTCGCGTCGACCCAGGACAGCGAGGTCACCGCGGTGACGCTGCGGTCCTGCGTGGTGTCGAAGCGGACGTAGGCGCCGCCGAGTCCGGTCGAGGTGGAGGTGCGACCGCCGGGGGTGACGTCGGCGCCCTTCCAGGTGCCGTAGGACGCGAAGGGCCGGTCGAACCGGGTCTCGGTCCAGAGGGTGTACGGCCGGGTGTCCTGGCAGAAGCCGCTGCCGGTGATCGACGTGACGACGGTGCGGTCGTCGAGCACGGTCACCGTGCTGCTGGTGACCTTGTGCAGCGCCTGCCCGGAGTTGAGTAGCACGTTGGCCCGGTCGGTCGACGGGAAGGTGTACCGCTGCCAGCCCGTGCGGTCGGTGGCGCTCAGTTCGGCGGTGATGCCCGTTCCGAGCCCGACCTTGTAGTAGCCCGGTGACGCGCTCTCGTCGGCGTGGCTGTAGGGCGCGGCGTACCGGCCGTAGTCGGTGGAGGTGATCTCCCCGGTGGTCGGCAGAACGGGCAGGTCGCCGCCGAGGCCGCAGCCGACGCCGGACAGGTGGACGGCGCTGAAGCCGCGGATGTGGTCCTCGTCGTAGTCGTACCCCGTGTTGTGCCCGGTGTCGGGCGAGAGCTGCACCATGCCGAAGGGCACGGCCGCGCCGGGGTAGGTGTTGCCGTCGTTCTGGGTGCCGATGAACGGGTTGACCAGATGGGTGAGATCGCCCGTGGCCGGGGCGCCGCCCGCGCCCGCGGCGTACGCGGCCGGGACCGGCAGGAGCGCCGCCCCGGCCGCCAGGAGCGCGGTGGCCGCGATCGCCGCGGCTGTGCGCAGGCGCTGCGTTCTTGGAGGCATACGTCCTCTCTCCATATCTGACAACGTTGTCAGACGATCGGGTTCGCCTGTCACGCAAGGGACTTGAGGTGCGGGAACACGTGAGTGAGCCGTGAGGAATCTTGTCCTCCGGAGATCGAGCCGTCAATGATGCAGGAGGAAACAATCTCGGCGGCCCGCCCAGGCGCCCGGTCCGCGCCACCCGGTTCCCTTCGACGGCCCCGGCGGCGGTCGCAGCGCCGGGCTCCGCAAACGGAGCGGCCGCCACCGGGTGTCGGGGGCTCGCGGAGCTGCCGGAATCGGGAGTCGGCCGGCCGCGCACCACGGCCGGAAGACCGCGGCCGACGTCCCGTCAGGAGGCCGGTACGGGAGCGACCGCCCGGCGCGCCGCCGCCCTGTGCGCCGCGCTGTGCGGCGTGCTGAGCCTGTCCGGCTGCTTCATGGGGGATCCCCGGGGCGCCGTCTTCGGCTACCGCCTCGTCGACGGCGTGGTCGAAGTGGCCTACCCCCTGTGCCGCGGCCACGAGGTGGCAGGGGTCGAGCTGCGCAGCGGCACCAGCGGCGACGGCGAGGGCCCGTTCCTGTGGAACGGCAAGGGCCCGAGGTCCGAGGCGGTGCGGCACGGCGTCTTCACCGTCGACGCGCCGGCGAGCTTCACGACCACCACAGCGGCGCGTCCGCTGCCGTGGAGCGTCTACGTGGACGTCGCGGAGGACGGAGGGGGCGGGATGGACGACTTCCTCGACCTCCCCAAGGTCCGGGCCTTCCACGCCACCGGTCCCGACTCCTGGTTCACCGAGGACGGCCCGCGGTCCAGGGCGGAGGTCAACGCGCAGATGGGCTGCAACCGCCCCCGCACGGCGTCCTCCTGAGGGCCCGGTGGGTGCGGCGCGGAGCGGTGGGCGCCTCCGGCCGGGCCCCGTACACGCGATCAGGTGTTCCGCGGCGGAAATCGCGAACAACGGCGGGCCGGAGTCGGCAGGATGGGGGCATGGCTGAGGGCATTGTGGGGCCGGACAGGATGTGGCCGGTCGTGGTGCGGTATCCGGACGGCCCGGTCGAGGAGGTCGTCGAGGCCGACGCGCTCGACGCGGCACGGCACGCGCAGACGCTCATGGTGCGCGGGCCGCTGTTCGGGGTGGCCGTCCAGGACGAGGGCGGCGCGGCGCGGTGGCGGGTCGTCACCCCGGTGACGGCCGCGACCGGCCAGGACGCCCGGGACAGCCTGAACTCGCTGCTGTGGTTCCGGGCGAGGGACGAGACGCAGGACCGGGCCGAGCGGCGCGCCCTGCTGGCGGCGGTCGCCCGGCTGGAGACCGAGCGCGTCGACGAGCTGACGGTGCTGGGCCGGCGCTACCGGGTGGTGCGGGCCGAGGAGTACGCCGGGGCCGGGCCGGAGGGGATCGAGGGGCCCCGCCCGACCGACGCCGAGCCCGCCGTCGTCAGCTGGGACCGTTCCGCGTCGGACGCGGCGGTGGACGACGGGCTGGTGCTGGACGCCGCGGCCCCGGTCACGCCCACGCAGGCCGCCGAGCGGTTCGCGATGCGCGGCCTCGCCTACAGCGGGGCCCGTTACCCGCAGGACGTGCTCCGCGACGCCGCCCGGGCCGTCACGGACCACCCGGACGTCGTGCTGCTGCCGACCACCTTCCGGGTCCTGCGGCAGCGCGGCGACACCTGGACCATCGACGGCGGCCTGCACTGCACCGCCCACGAAGCCCGGCGGTCCCTGGAGTTCGGGCTGACCTGGTTCGAGCCCCGCAAGCAGGGCATCATCGACTTCGACGCCGACCGCGACGTCGACGCGCGCAGCCTCGTCGCCGCGGGCAGCCATCCCGCGGCCGACCGCCTGTCCGCGTTCGTCCGGGCCGCCGACCGGCTCCGGGAGCACGCCGACGAGATCGAGGTCGACGGCACGGTCCGCCGGATCTGCCGGATGCGCCGCCTGGTGCGCTGGGGCCCCGACGGGCCCGAGCAGCCGCGCCCGTCCGACACCGACATCCACCCGCCCGAGCGGATCCACCCCTTCCTCGACGAGGACGGCACCGTCCACCACTGAGGCGGTAGCCTCCGGTGGGGGGTGGTGGGTGTGCGGTTCATCCCGGTGCAGCATGCACCGAGGTCGCTGGCGTGGCAGGGGGACGACCTGGTCTCCTGGACCGCGGGCGGCCGGCGCTGGGGGCCCGACGGGACGGAGGGGGCGGCCGAGTTCTTCTGGGGTTTCCCCTTCGACGCCGCCACGGTCCCGGCACCGGGACCGTACCGCGTGGTCTATCAGGAGCGCGGCACCAAGGGCGTGCTGCTGGAAGGCCGGCGGGTGGTGCGGGAGCTGAACCGCAGCTTCTCCCATGCCACGTCCTTCGACTACCCCGTGGCGCTCGGCCGGCTCGGCGACGGCCGCGACGTCGTCGTCCACTGCCCCGACGAGTACCACACGCTCCAGATCGAGGACGCGCGCAGCGGCGAGCGGCTGACCGCGGGCGCGCGCGAACCGGAGGACGTCTTCCACTCCCGGCTGGGCCTGAGCCCGGACGGCCGGCACCTCCTGTCGATCGGGTGGTTCTGGCAACCCTTCGGGACTGCCCAGGTCTTCGACACCGCCCAGGCGCTCGCCGACCCCGCCACCCTGGACGGCGAGGGCGTGCTGCCCTGCGAGGCGGTCACGGGGGGCGAGGTCAGCGCCGGCTGCTGGCTCGACGCGGACCGGCTGGTGCTCGCCACCGGCCGGGAGGAGTGGTACAGCCCCGACGAGGAACCCGAGGCTCTTCCGGTCCTCCACCTCGGCGTCTGGTCGGTGTCCGGGCGCCGCTGGCTGCACCGCAGCCCCGTCCCTGAACCGGGCGTGCTGCTCCTCCCCCGCGGCGACCAGGTCGTCACCCTCCACGGCCACCCCCGGCTGCTCGACACCGTGACCGGCCGCGTCCTGGCGCAGTGGCCGGACGTGGCCGTCCCCACGAAGTCCCTCTGCTACAGCCGCAAGAGCCACCTCACCCCGGTCGCCGCCCTGCACCCCGACGGCAGCCGCCTGGCCGTCGTCCAGGCGGAGGGCATCGCGGTGGTCACGCTGCCGTGACCCGCCGGAGCGGCGCGGCGTGCCGCGGTGCGCGCCCCCTGAGCGGCCATGATGGGGCCATGCCCCAGATGACCGAAACCGAGTGGCGGGCCTTCCTCTCCCACGGCACCCGCACCGCCAAGCTCGCCACCACCCGCGCCGACGGTCGCCCCCACGTGGCGCCCGTGTGGTTCCTGCTGGAGGGCGACGACCTCGTCTTCAACACCGGCCGCGACACGGTGAAGGGCCGCACGCTGGCCCGCGACCCGCGGGTCATGCTGTGCGTCGACGACGAGCAGCCTCCCTTCTCCTTCGTCCTGGTCGAGGGCCGCGCCACCCTCTCCGAGGACCCGGACGAGCTCCGCGGCTCGGCGGGCCGGATCGCCGCCCGCTACATGGGCGCCGACCGCGCCGAGGAGTTCGCCGCCCGCAACGGCGTCCCCGGCGAACTGGTCGTCCGGGTCAGGATCGAGAAGGTCGTCGCGCAGAGCGACCTCGCCGCCTGAACGGCATCCGCCGCGACGGTTCCTGGTGGCACGCTCGCCGCCCTCGTGGCGAGGCACGAGCGGCTGCGGGCCCAAGTCGGGACACGCCCGCTGCTCCCCTGCCCGGCGCCGGGCCACGACTGCGGTGCCGGGGTACTGCGGGTTCGGGGGAGCACGCGGGCTCGCGGGCGCAGGGGTTCGCTCAGGGTCGCGGGAGGGGCGGCTGCACCGCGTCAGGGCGCGGCGGTCAGGCCGCGGAGGACGGGTGGGCGGCTTCCGCCGCCTCCTGGAAGTCGGCGATGTCCCCGCCGTGCTCCCGCGCCCAGTCCGTCAGGACCTCGATGGGTTCGACGAGCGTCCGGCCGAGGTCGGTGAGGCTGTACTCGACCCGCCTCGGCCCTTCGGCGCGGCGGTCGACCAGGCCGTACTGCTGCAGCCGGCGCAGCGTCTGGGTGAGGACCTTGCGGGAGACGCCGCCGATGAGGTCGACGAGCTCGCCGTGCCTGCGGGGTCCCCGGCTGAGGCCGAAGAGCGCGAGCACGGCCCACTTGTCGGAGATGATCTCGACCGCCAGCCGGGTGGGGCAGTCGGCGAGCGAGGTTGCTCCGTCCACGTTCTGCATGACAGTCGAAGGTACCAGGAGGTAACGCAGGGCTCCGTAGCGTTTCCGTTGTTCAGCCAGCCAGTAACGGATGCGGAGGAGTCACCATGCCACGAGTCGTCGTGTTCGACGAGTTCGGCGGACCGGAGGTCATGCACGTCGTCGAGGAGCCCCTCGAAGAGCCTGCGGCCGGCGAGGTCCGGGTCAGGATCGAGGCGTTCGCCGTCAACCCGCTGGACCAGATGATGCGTTCCGGCGCCTCGCCCGCCCCCGTCCCCCTGCCGCACGCCCGCCTCGGCATCGAGGGAACGGGCGTCGTCGACGCGCTCGGGCCCGGGGTCACCGGGCTGAGGAAGGGCGAGCCGGTCATCCTCGCGGCCGTTCCGGACGCGAACGTCCGGGGCAGCTACGCCGAGTACACAACGCTCCCCGCGAGCCGCGTCGTCGCCCGCCCGGACGGGCTCGGCGCCACCGAGGCGGCCGCGGTCTGGGTCGCCTTCTCCACCGCCTACGGCGCGCTCGTCGAGAAGGCGGGGATGCGGCCCGGCGACCACGTCCTCGTCACCGCCGCGTCCGGCGGCGTCGGACGGGCGGCGATGCAGATCGCCCGGCAGATCGGCGCCGTGCCCATCGCCGTCACCCGGCACGCCGCGAGGGAGGACGAGCTGCTCGCGGCCGGCGCCGCCGCGGTCGTCGCCACCGACCGGGCGGACATCGCCGAAGCCGTCGGCCGGCACACCGGCGGGGCCGGCGCGGACATCGTCCTCGACCTCGTCAGGGGCCCCGGCCAGCAGGATCTGCTGAGGGCGGCCCGCCCCGGCGGGACGTTGGTCGCCGCGGGCTTCCTGGACCCCCGGCCCGCCCCCTTCCCGGCGGGTCCGCCGCTCACGATCTTCAGCTACCGGAGCTTCGAGCACACCCTCGACGCCGCCGCGGTGCGGCGCATGGCGGCCTTCCTGGAGGCGGGCGTGCGCCTCGGCGCGCTGCGGCCCGCAGTGGACGACGAGGTGTTCTCCCTCGACACCGTCGTCGGGGCGCACCGCCGCTTCGAGCAGGGGCTGCACGCAGGGAGGAAGATCGTCGTGACGGCTTCCTGACACGGCGCCGCCCCGCCGCCGCGCCCCGTCACTCCGTCGCCTCGCGTGCGCGGTCGGCGAAGGTGCGGAGCCGGTCGATGAGGGCCGGGGGCGACTGGACGCGGAAAGGCAGGTTCAGCATCAGCAGGCGCACGGCCATCCAGTCGATGCGGTCCGCGTCCACCCGCCAGCGGGACGTGCCGTCCGGAAGGGCTTCGACCTCGCCCGGCGCCTGGCCGAGCCTCGACCGGAGAACGCCGGCGGGGGCGTCGACGTCCACCACGGCCGGCGCCGTGGGCCACAGGTTCCGCAGCTTGGACTCGACGAACTCCGCCGCGTCGGCGGCGGGAAGCACGCGGTGCGCCGCGCGGGCGCCGGTCGCCGTGACGTCGGCGAGCCGGTCGACCCGGAAGATGCGCCAGTCGTCGCGTGCCAGGTCCCAGGCGACCAGGTACCAGCGCCGGCCGCTGGCGACCAGTCGCTGCGGCTCGGCGTGCCGACGGCTCTCGGCGCCGTCCCCCGCGCGGTAGGCGAAGCGGACGCTCTCGTGGTTGGCGATGGCTCCGGCGAGGGCGGTCAGCGCGGCGGGCTCGACGCGCGGGCCGCCGCCGGTCATCGTCACCACCGCGGAGCCCAGCGCGCCCACGCGGTGCCGCAGCCGCGACGGCAGCACCTGCTCCAGCTTGGTCAGCGCGCGCAGCGACGCCTCCTCGATACCGTCCACCGCGCTGCCCGCCGCCGCGCGCAGCCCGACGGCGATGGCGACCGCCTCCTCGTCGTCCAGCAGCAGCGGCGGCAGCGCCTTGCCCGCGACCAGGCGGTAGCCGCCGAGCGAGCCCATGGTGGCCTCGACCGGGTAGCCGAGCTCGCGCAGCCGGTCCACGTCCCGCCGGACGGTGCGGGTGGTCACCGCGAGCCGTTCGGCCAGTTCCGTACCGGACCACTCCCTCGGGGTCTGCAGGAGGGAGAGCAGATTCAGCAGTCGTGCCGGGGTGTCCGTCATGTCGTCCAGAGTCCGCGCCCAGTAGGACAATGGCTGTCCTACATGACCTCTAGCATAGGGCCTGTCAGTGAACGAGGCAGGCAGGAGCCCAGGAATGAGTACCGAGCGCAGGCGCTGGATCGCTCTCGCCGTCGTGATGACGGCGAGCTTCATGGACCTGGTCGACGCGACCATCGTCAACGTCGCCGTCCCGAGCATCCAGCGCGACACCGGCGCCGGTTTCAGCGCGGTGCAGTGGATCACCGCCGGTTACGCCCTGGCGTTCGCGGTCGGCCTGATCACCGGCGGGCGGCTGGGCGACATCTACGGACGCAAGCGCGTGTTCCTGATCGGCACGGCCGGCTTCACGGTGGCGTCGCTGCTGTGCGGGCTGGCCGCCGACCCGGAGATGCTGGTGGCGACCCGCATGCTGCAGGGCGCGACAGCGGCGCTGATGGTGCCCCAGGTGCTGTCCATCATCCACGCGACCTTCTCCGGCGAGGAGCGCGGCAAGGTCTTCGGGCTGTTCGGGGCGATCATCGGCCTGGCGGCCGTCACGGGCCCGCTGCTCGGCGCGCTGCTCACCCAGTGGAACATCCTCGGGCTGGAGTGGCGGCCGATCTTCCTGATCAACCTGCCCTTCGGGATTGCCGGGCTGCTGCTGGGCCGCCGTTTCATCGACGAGTCGAAGGCCCCGCACGCGCTCCGTCTCGACCTGATCGGTGTCACGCTGGCCACCGTCGGCCTG
The DNA here is from genome assembly GCF_000721495.1 of Streptomyces sp. NRRL F-5123. Lineage (GTDB taxonomy): Bacteria > Actinomycetota > Actinomycetes > Streptomycetales > Streptomycetaceae > Actinacidiphila. The sequence continues at coordinate 8,951 of NZ_JOHY01000069.1, read as the reverse complement.
CTGCTGCTGATGTACCCGCTGGTCCAGGGCCGGGAGAACGGCTGGCCGCTGTGGGGGTACGCGATGATGGCCGGCGGGCTCGCGGTGCTCGCGGGATTCGTCCGCTACGAGCGGGCCAAGGCGGCCAGGGACGGCTCCCCGCTGGTCGAGCTGGCGCTCTTCCGGGCCCGCAGCTTCGCCGCGGGCATCGGCGTCCAGCTCGTCTTCGGCGCCGCGTGCGGCATCTTCTTCCTGGTCTGGACGCTCTACATGCAGATCGGCCTCGGCTGGTCCCCGCTGCACGCCGGCCTCACCGGACTGCCGTTCACCGTCGCGTGCTCGGCCTCGGCCGGCATGTCGGTCCAGCTGCTGGTGCCGCGATTCGGCCGCCTGGTGCTTCAGGCAGGGGCGCTGATCACGGCCTGCGGCGCCCTCCTCTACATCGGGACGGCCGCCCGCTACGGGCACTCCGTCCACTCGTGGCAGATGGCGCTGCCGCTGGTCGTGACGGGCCTGGGAATGGGCATGATCTTCTCGCCCCTGACGGACGCGGTGCTGTCCGACGTGCCGCAGGACCACGCGGGGTCGGCGTCCGGCCTGATCAACACCACCAACCAGCTCGGGAACGCGTTCGGCCTGGCGCTGGTCTCGGTCGCCTTCACCGGCTCGACCCCGGTCCGCGCGTTCGAGCACGCGATGCTCTGGATGGTCGGCGCGCTCGCCGTCGTCGTCACCCTCATGACGGCGCTCCCCCGACGCGCCGCGCGCACCACGGACCCCGGCGGCGCCGCGGCCGACTCGGCGAAAGCTCCCGCCCTGGTGGGCTGAGCCCGCCGCGGGCCGGGTCAGCCGTGGCCGGGGAGCTTCCCCGGCCGCGGCTGACGTGTGACAGCTGGGAGGCCAGCTCCGGGGAGAGGGCGAAGACGTACGGAACGGGGAATTATGCGCCCTCCGGCGGATTCGCGAGCCGAGGAATTCCACGGCTTCCGGAGGGTTGCGGCCAAGGGGATTTCACGCCCTCCGGCAAGCTGTCGGCACCACCCGCGCACGAGGAGGTTCCGCCCAGCATGGCAACCGGCATCACCGTGGCAGCCGCACGTTCCGCCGCGCACGACTGGGTCAAGAGCGCGGCGCACGCCTACGAGGGCTACGTGGGCGCGTACTTCAGCGGCTCCACGGTGGAGATGCCGCCCCTCGGCGAACTCCCCCTGGGCAGCGACGTGGACGTCGTGGTGGTGACCCGGCAGCCCGTCGGCGGCCTGAAACTCGGCAAGTTCCTCCACCACGGCGTACTGCTGGAGGTCACCCACCTGCCGTGGGACCGGATCGCGCCGGCCGGCAGGGCACTGGCCGACTACCACCTGGCGGGCGGCCTGCGCACCGACACGGTCATCGACGACCCGACAGGCCGGCTGCGCGCGCTGCAGCGGCAGGTGGCCGCCGCCTTCGCCGACGAGACCTGGGTCCGGCGCCGCTGCGAGAACGTACGGCAGCGGATCGAGAACGGCCTGCGCGCACCGGACACCCGCGCCCCCTGGCACGACCGGGTCACCGGCTGGCTGTTCCCCACCGGCGTGACCGCCCACCTGATCCTGGTGGCCGCGCTGCGCAACCCCACGGTGCGCCTGCGCTACCTGCGCGCCCGCGAGGCCCTGACGGACACCGGGCTGCGGGGGCACTACCCCCTGCTGCTGCGCCAGCTGGGCGCCCAGGCGCTCACCGCGGACCGCGTGGAGCGGCACATCGACGCGCTCTCCGCCACGTTCGACTGCGCCGCGTCCGTGTCCAGGACGCCCTTCTTCTTCAGCAGCGACCTCACCGCGGCGGCGCGGCCGATCGCCGTCGACGCGAGCTACGCCCTGGCGCGCCGGGGCGACCACCAGGAGGTGGTGTTCTGGCTCGTCGCCACGGCCGCGCGCTGCCACAAGGTCCTGGCCGCCGACGCGCCGGACCTGAAGCCGGCCCATGAGCCGGCGTTCGCCGAACTCCTCGCGGACATCGGCATCACCAGCGGTGCCGACCTCCGCGACCGGGCGGAACGGACCCTCGACGAGCTCCCGGAGATCCGGGAGACCGCCGAGGAGGTCATGGCGGCCACCGCGGGCGCCCGCCACGCGCGCGAATCCTGACCGCCCGCGCGGCCGGCCCCCCGCCCCCGGGTTCCCGCCCGGGGTTCCCGTCTCCGGCTTCACCGGACCGGGCGTGAGCTCCCGGGTGTTTTGGGGCTCGCGCCGCAAATATGTCATCGTATGAAGACATCACGTGATGACAAACATGGGGAGAACGTCGATGACTGCCCGACATACAGGGTCCGACCTGCGGCAGCGTGCGCTGGTTCCGGTGCTGGTGTTCCTCGGCACGGTGGTCGCGGTGATCAGCAGCCTGGGGGCTCCGCTGGTGCCGACCATCGCCGACGTGGACCACGTGTCACTGACCGACGCGCAGTGGTCGCTCACGATCACGCTGCTGGTCGGATCGGTCGCCACCCCCGTGATGGGACGCCTGGGAGACGGGCCGCACCGGCGCCGGGTCGTGCTGGGGACGCTCACCATGGTGCTGGCCGGCAGCGTGCTGGCGGCGCTGCCGCTGGGCTTCGGCTTCCTCGTCGCCGGGCGGGGACTGCAGGGAGTGGGCCTCGGCCTCATCCCGCTGGCCATCGCCACCGCGCGCGACGTGCTGTCGCCCGAGCGGTCGCGCCCGGCGGTGGCGCTGCTCTCCATCACCACCGTGGCGGGTGTGGGCCTCGGCTACCCCCTCACCGGGCTGATCACCGAGTCGATGGGCATCCACGCGGGCTTCTGGTTCGGCGCGATCATCAGCGGTCTCGCCCTGCTGGCCGCGGTGCTGGTCGTACCCGAGGTCGGCGCGCGGAAGAAGCGGCCGCTGGACGCCCCGGGGGCGGCGCTGCTCGCCGTCGGGCTGGCCTCGCTGCTGCTCGCGCTGAGCGAGGGCGAGGTCTGGGGCTGGACCTCGGCCCGGGTGCTGGGCCTGGTCCTGTTCGCGCTGGCGCTGCTGGTCGGCTGGAGCTTCCACGAGCTGCGCACCGCGCACCCGCTGGTGGACCTGCGGACGCTGCGCAACCGATCGGTGCTGACCGCCAACGTCGCCGGGCTCATAGCCGGCGTGGCGATGTACATGCTGATGTCGATGGTCACCCGCTTCGTGCAGACCCCGAGCGCCACCGGCTACGGCTTCGGCACGTCGGTCCTTGTGACCGGGCTGGTGCTGCTGCCGTTCTCCGCCGCCAGTGTCGCCTCCAGCAAGCTGGTGCCGCTGCTGACCCGGCGGACCTCCACGGCGGCGGTGCTGCCGATCGGCTGCGCGATCTCGCTGCTGTCGATGGTGATGTTCCTGTTCGCCCGGGGCAGCCTGTGGGAGCTGTTCGTGATCATGGGCATCGCCGGGCTGGGCGTCGGCTGCACCTTCGCGGTGATGCCGGGGCTGATCGTCACCGCCGTGCCCGCGCACGAGACCGGCAGCGCCATCAGCTTCAACCAGGTTCTGCGTACCATCGGCTACACGACCGGCAGCGTGCTGAGCGCCGTCGTCCTGGAGGCGCACACCCCTTCGGGTCGGCTGCTGCCGGCCGACAGCGGCTACCAGGCCGCCGCCTGGCTGGGCTGTGCGATCTGGGTGGTCACCGGTGTCCTTGCGGTTGTCCTGCCGAGGCGGTCGGCCGCGGCCAAGCACCCGGTGGCCCCCGTGACCGTGGACGAGGAGCTGATGGACGAGAGCATCGCCGACGCCGAGAGCGCCGAGGACAGCGTCACCGCGACACCGGGCCGGACCGACAGGTGAGCCCCGCCAAACGGCGGGACTCCACCCGCAGCCGGCAGCTCCTGCTCGACGCGGCGGCCGGCCTTTTCGCCGAACGCGGCTTCGACCGCAGCACGACCAGGGAGATCGGCGAACGCGCCGGCGTCGACCCGGCCCTGATCGCCCGCTACTTCGGCGGCAAGGCGCAGCTGTACATCGCCGTGCTCGACCTGGACCGGGCCAACGCCCGCCCCGCCGACCTGCTGGAACCCGAACGCAACCTGATGCTGGTGGACCGCGTCGACCGGCGCGGCCCGGGCCCGGTCTTCCGGGCCGCGGTCACCCCGCTGGAGGACCCCGAGGTGCAGGCCGCCGCCGCGGACCAGCTGCACTGGCGGCTGGTGGACCCGCTGCGCGAGCGTTTCACCCGCGAGGGCCTGGACCGCCCGCAACTTCGGGCGGAACTCATGGTGGCCGCCTTCGTCGGCATCGTCCTGTCACGCCACGGCGGCGCGTTCAGCGCGCTGGCCGAGGCCGACACGGACGAGGTCGTCCACCTCGTGCTGGACATGCTCGGGTGACGCTGCCCTGCCCGGCGGGTCCGGGGCACCGGCCTCACTCGGCACGCCGCCCAGCACGCAGGACGGTCAGATAACGGCGGGACGCCCGGTCGCCCATTCGCGTGCGAATCCGCTCGGCGACGGCGTCGAGCAGAGGCTCACGGACTTCCCGGTCGAGTCCCCGATACAGCGACAACGAGCGAAGGTGATCGGCGAAGCCCTCCCCGTCGAACCACTGAACGGTGGGATACCAGCGCACGATCGTCGGACCGAACAGTTCCCCGGGATCGTCGACCAGGCCCCACCCCCCGTCGGTGGTGCGCACCTCGTCCTCCAGCGGTGGACGGCCCCAGCCGGGGTTCCCGGGGCAGAACCGCTCGTGCAGATCGGCGGTCTCGGCGTACACCTCCGGCTCGCCTGGCACGCGGACGACGACGTGGCCGAGCAACGCCGTCCACCCCCCGGGAGAAAGCACGTCGTGCGCTCGCCGCCAGCCGGTCGACGGGTCGACCCAGTGCCACGACGACGCAGCCACGAGGACATCGAAGCGTCGGCCACGGTCGTCCCACTCCTCGAATGTCGACGTCTCGACATCGACGTTGCGGAAGGAGGCGAGCCGCCGGCGAGCGAGTGCGGCCATGTCCGCGCCCGGCTCGACGGCGGTCACCGAGCATCCGAGCGCTGCCAGCGAACGCGTCGCCTGACCGGTACCGCAACCCACCTCCAGTACCGGCGCTCCGGCTTCCAGGCCGGTGACGGCGACGAGATCCGCGAACAGTTCGCCGGGGTATCCCGGCCTCACCCGGTCGTACAGCTCCGGGACCTCGTTGAACACTCGGCCGAGGTCGTGGGAATTCGGGGGCGGCTTCGGGTCGTCGGTCACGAGCGCACAAGCTATGGGGCCCGGCCACGAAGACGCCACTCGTTTACCAGCAGCTGCCGACACCTCGGAGCGGATACATCCGCTCCTGCCCGGAGCGGATGTACCGGGCTTTTCGCGGGCAGCGTGTCCCACGCCGACCCCCACGGCTCGGCCGTCTGCCGCTTCCCCTCGGCATCCGGCAGAACCCCCTTCGTCGCGCTGGGGCGCCGAGCGCCCCAGCGCCGGTGCGGCTACTCCCGCAGGTACGTTTCGCTGAAGCTGGTGCCGCCGGAGCCGAGCGCGCCGGTCCGGGCCTCGTAAGCGCCGTTCGACGGGTCGAGCGCGACCGGGCCGAAGGACCCGAGGGAGCTTCCGTTGACGGTGGCCGAGGTGAAGTTGAGGGTGCCGAAGTTCGGGTAGGCCCCGGTCGGCGACTCGATGATGACCTCCGCGCTGACCCGCCGGGCGGAGAGGGACTTGGTCGTGCTGTAGGTCCAGCCACGCGAGGAGTTGACCAACTTCAGGGTGTACTTGTTGCTCGCGGCGTAGGTCACCGAGGCGGTGATGTTGTCGCCGACCGACACCGGGTACGAACTCAGGCTCAGGTAGACCGGGTTCGCCGGGTACATCTCGTACCAGGCCTGGTGGACGGGCCTGCCGCTGGAGCAGTCGGTCGCCACCCCGGTCTGCTCCACGGTGGACGAGCCGTACCCGTCGATGCCGACCCAGGGCGCGTAGAGGTCGTCGGTGGAGTTGCAGGTCGCGTTCGCTTCGGTCCAGGTCGCCGAGACCGAGGTGAAGCCGCTCCCCGTGGCAGCGTACCCGCCCCAGTTGTAGCCGTTGATGTTGTAGTGCAAGGGGCGGAAGGACAGTCCCGGTGCGGCCGCCGCACCGGCCGGCACGGCGGGGGCGGCAAGGGTGGCCGCCGCTACCGCAACGGTGGCGAAGCGTGACAGGAATCTGCGCATGCTGGCTCCTTCATGGGGGTTCAGGATGCTCAAAACGCCGACCCCCGGGCCGCGTAGGGGACTTGGGGCGGCAGTACAGAATCTTTGATCGCCATGCACCTGTCAATATGCACTCGGTGCAGGGCCCCGCCGAACGCATTCCGCGTCGCCTCTGGGCGGGAGTGGGTCGGAGTCGGCGCGTGGAACGACCCGACGGCGGATTCGGCCGCGTTCGTGCGCGCGCTGGTGGCCGAGCCCGTCCCCTCTCGGCGTGCAGGTGTACGTTCCGGACTTCGCGGCGAAGCCCGGGACGTACCTCGACAACCTGGAGCAGGACCGGGCCCGGCTCATCCGGGCGTACTCGTCACATCCGCCCGGCCGGTGCGGCGCGACCGCGTGGTGTCAGTCGGTGTGCTGCGGTTCGTAGGCGAACCAGTCGAAGGCGAGGGTGCCCTCCAGCGCGTACATGCCGATGACGCGGCCGGTGAAGCCGGTGGCGACCTCGGTCGACAGGTAGCGCCCTTCCAACTCGGCCAGCGGCCGGGCACCGGGGGCGTCGGGGTCTTCGGTCCAGAAGGCGAGGGTGTCCGGGCCGGTGGGCTCGATGCCGGCGAATTCCGGGGAGGGCGGGACGACCTCGGTGGTGCGTACCGTTACGGTGAGGGTGAGCGGACCGGGCGGAACCGCGCGGCGGGCGACGGTCTGGCGCAGGGGTCCGATGCGCGCGACAACGGCGACCTCTCCCCCACCGACCTCCAGGTCGTAGTGGTGGGCCTCGTCCATGCGGACGCTCAGGCCTCCCCGTCCGCTGCCGGGGTCGAGCAGGGTGGTGACGCGGCAGTCGTGATGCTGCTGGCGGTGGCCGACGAAGGTGTAGCCGGGGTGGTCCAGCGTGTGGCCGGTGGCGGTGAGCGTGAGCCACCCGGGGCGTTCGGTCAGCGACCAGGAGTCGTCGGGGCGGGCGTAGGGGGAGATCCAGTGCGGCGCCAGTTCCGCGGCGTCGAAGTCGTCACGGGCGGGCAGGGCGGGGACGGGGTGCCAGGCGCCGCCGGGTGCGGTGTGGCGCTCGGGTACGGGACCCATGACGGGCCAGCCGGCCGCGTCCCACTCCACCGGGGCGAGAAACGTCTCGCGGCCGAGCACCTGGAAGTTCGGGGTGTAGCCGCGGGGCCGGGTCCCGAGCAGGACCATCCACCAGGTGCCGTCGGGCGCCGTGACCAGATCGCCGTGGCCGGTGCTCTGGATCGGGTGGTCGGTGGCGCTGTGGGACAGCACCGGGTTGGCGGGTGCGCCCTCCCAAGGACCGCGCGGCGAGCGTGCCCGAGCGACGGACACGGCGTGGCCGCGCTCGGTGCCGCCCTCGGCGATCAGGAGGTACCACCACTCGCCGATGCGGTAGAGGTGCGGGGCCTCGGGCCACTTCAGTCCGGTGCCGGACCAGGCAGGGAAGGGGCCTTCCAGGACCTCGCCCGTGAGCGGGTCGATCCGCGCCATGTGGATGCCGGGCACGGTGAAGGCCGCCCAGCAGGTGCCGTCCTCCTCCCACGCCAGGTCCGGGTCGATACCGGGCAGGTCGACCCACACCGGATCCGACCACGGGCCTTCGGGACGCTCGGCGGTCACGATGAAGTTCCCGCCGGAGCTGACGTTGGTGTTGATCACCCAGAAGCGGCCGTCGTGGTGGCGGATCGTGGGCGCGTACAGGCCTCGGGAGGCCATCGCACCGGGCACCGGGAGCGGCAGCTGTCCGGGGCGGTCGAGGACGTTGCCGATCTGCCGCCAGTTGACCAGATCCCTGCTGTGGAAGATCGGCAGGCCCGGGAAGTACTCGAAGCTCGAACACACCAGGTAGTAGTCATCACCCACCCGGCACACGCTCGGATCGGGGTGGAACCCGCTGATCACAGGGTTGTCGTACACGTGCACTGGGTGGATCCCTTCCGCATGCCGAAACAAGGTGAGTACCCGTCCGCCGGTTCCCGCCCGGTATCCGCGGTCGGCGCACGCCCGCCGACCGATGAGGGGTGGGCGACACGGGCAGACACCAAGTGAGCGCTAACATTCCGCACCCGCCCCTCACGGCCCAGCGCATGTCTCACGGGCAACTTACGACCGGTGATCCTCTCGCGTCAACAGCCGGCGCGCCCCCGCACCGCATCTGCGACAGCTACCGAAACATCCACCCTCATGGTCGAAACCTTTCGCGCACATGCCTGGGGCACGCCCATACGGGGCACCCCCTTCGGAGCACAAGGGCCAGGAAGGCGCCACCACCCCTTTGTGCGCGATGTATTGACGTGCCCCAACGGCAGATCTAGTGTGCCCGAAACAATCGCACGACGTCCGAAATCTTTTCGGTACAGATCAGGGCCACCGCCACAGGCGGCAGGGACCTCCGTTCCCGACCGGGATCTGTCACAGCACGGGCAGGCGGCTCCGTCACGGCGCCGCTCGCCCGGAGCAGGAGAGGACCACCAGATTGTTAGCGCTCAACTCACATCCCGGCCGCTGATCCCACACGTCTCCCTTGCGGCGGGCCGACAGAGCCCGGCTCGCGGTTGCAGAAGGGCACCAACGCCATTCGGTGCCCTCCCCCCACACGAAGGAGAACAGACCAGCATGTCTTGGTTGAACAGACATCGCCGTGTGCCCGGAAAGGCGGTTGCGGCGGTCGCCGGTGTGGCAGTGAGCGCCACCACGGCTCTCGTCGGCATCGCGGTGACAGCGCCCCATGCTGCGGCGGCGGGTTCGCTCGGCTCCGCGGCCGCCCAGTCCGGCCGGTACTTCGGCACAGCCGTAGCAGCAGGCAGACTCGGCGACTCGACCTACTCCACCATCCTCGACCGG
>NZ_JOHY01000068.1 GCF_000721495.1 Streptomyces sp. NRRL F-5123 | reverse complement strand
ACCCGGGGCGGCGCCGTTTCACTGGAGGGCAGGCCAAGCCCGAGGAGGGTGCACTGATGCCGGAGACCCCCACGCCCACACCCGTACGCGACCAGTCGGCCCCCGACGCCGCCGCGGCCCCGCTGCGTATCCCGCTCCCGCTGGTCGCCGCGTGCGGCTGCGGCTCGGGCTGCGGCTGCGGCTGCCAGTCCGGTGGCCCCTGCCAGTGCAGCGGCTGCAGCGGCTGACCTCGCCGCTTCGTAACCCTGCCCCCGCCGCCGCCCCGGCCGCGGGGGCGCGGTGCGTTGACGGAGCCGGTGCCGGTGCCGTGCGGGGAGGGTGCCGTGCGGGGTGGGTGCCGGTCAGCCGCAGCGGAGGTCGAGGCTGCCGCCCTCGCCGAGGAAGCCGACCTCGATCCGCAGCCGGTGCCGCGCGCCGCTTCTGTCCAGGGGGGTGACCGTCTCCTCGACGGGCCCCAGTCCCTGCACGTCCAGCCGCGCCCTCAGCCCGTCCTCGACCGCGTCCGCCGGGAGCGCGGAATCGACCTCCAGCGTCACGACGTAGCCGCACTCGCCGCCGTTCCCCCACCGGTTGCCACCCACCTCGTGCCGCCCGGAGGTGATCGTCACGTCCCCGAGGGCCCGCACCTGCGCGCGTATCCGGTTCTCGTAGCCGGCCGCCGTACGGTCGTGCCGGCCGTACGGCGAGACGTAGTACAGCCCGTAGATGCCCAGCGCCGTGGTGAGGGCGGCGGCGACGGCGAGCACGAGGCGCTTGCGTACCCGGAAGTCAGCCATGTCCCCCCGAGGCGGTCTGCGCGAGTCCGGCGCGGCCGAGTCTGCCACGGGGCGGGGGGCCAGGGCCGGATCAGGCCCGATCGGGCCGGTCGACCGGCTCAGACCCGGAGCAGGCCGCCGCAGCGCGGGGCGTCCTCCTTCACGGCGACGAGGTTCGCGGTCACGTAGGGGATGTGGTGCGCCTCGTGCCACGGGGTCGGGTAGTACGTCACCAGGCGGGAGGCCTGGAAGCGGGCGGAGATCCCCGGGACGTAGCGGCGGTAGGCGTCGTCCGTGCAGTACCAGAAGGAGTTCTCGTTGTAGAACGCTGTGTGCGCCGGGTCCTGGAAGGCGCCGCGGCCGTCCGTGCTCGGGGTGCGGGACAGCAGCATGCCGCCCGGGGCGAGGAGCCGGTGGATCTCGTTGATCAGCCCGGTCTTGTCGGCCACGTGCGGCAGGAAGTCCACCGCGCGGATCACCCCCACCGAGCCGTCCGCCAGGTCGAGCGGGTCGGGCAGTGCGGCCGTGAGGTCCACGCCCTCCCCCGGCTCCCGGTCGACCCCTAGGTATCCGGCGGGCTTGCCGTGCGCAGCCCCGAGATCGAGCGCCGTCAGCCCGTTGCGCTCGGCCCAGGCGAGCGCGTTCCCCTCGACGTGGCGGTCGTAGAGGGCGACCGTCTCGCGCTGGATGCGGGCGTTCGTCTCCGGGACGCTCTGGGTGTTGCCCGCGTGCACGCGCTGGAGGTAGAGGCAGCGCGGGACGTGGTGGAAGGGCCCGGCCTGGTAGAGCCGGCACATCAGGTCCTGGTCGTCGAGGACGTCCCGCTCCGCGTCGTACCCGCCGACCTTGTCGTAGGCGTTGAAGCGGAAGGCCCGGACGTGGTTGGGCGCATACCAGATGTACGAGACGTTGTGCGGGACGGGCGCGAGCGAGCGCAGGCTCAGGACGCTCCGGCCGTCGACCACCGCATCCTCGTACTCCCAGCCGTGGGCGATGTCGAAACGGGAGGTGTCGGCGCTGCCGTCGGCCCGGATCTGGGCGCAGTCGCTGTAGACGAGGACGGCGTCCGTGTCGGCGTCGAAGGCCTCGACGATCCGCGCGAGGCAGTCCGAGGCGAGCACGTCGTCGTGGTCCAGCTCGACCAGGAACTCCCCGCGCGTGGCCGCGCACGCCCGCCGCTTGGCCGCCCCGACCCCCTTGACGCCGTCCGCGACCTCGACCCGCACCCGCTCGTCCGCCGGCTCCGGCCGCCACCGCGCGCCCTGGTTGAGCAGCACGACCCACTCCCAGCCGGTGAACGTCTGGCGCCGGAGGGAGGCGAGGCAGTCGTCGAGGTAGCGCGGATCGTGGCTGGGCGTGAAGACGGAGACACGCGGGCTCGGCGTGCCCCGGCTCCGGCCCTTGCGGCTCACCGGCCGCCGCCCGGGACGTGCTGCGCGCCGCGGCGCCCGGTCCTGCGACAGGCCATGATCTCTCCCGCGTGGTGAGCCGGTTCCCCCCATGGTGGGTACCCGCCGGCCGGCCTCCCCCGCCCGACACGCACACCGTCCCCCGTACGGCCGCACCCCGTCCTGGGCATACTGAGCGGCACCACCACGGGAGGGGGGGACGTGTCGGGTCAGTTGTTCACGCTGCTCGGAGTGCTCGCGGGCGCGGTGGCGTCGTACGTGGGCGCGACCCTCATGGAGAGCGCCCGCTGGCGCCGCCGGCTCGAAACCCGCTGGGACGAACGCCGCCTGGAGGCGTACCTCGGCTTCGCGAACGCGATCAAGAGGTTCACCTCGATCGCGGGCCGTCTGGCGGCCGCCCGCGGCCTGTCCACCCTTCCCCAGCCCCTCGACCTGGACGCGGGCCTCGCCCTGCTCGCCACGGCCGAGGAGGACCGCGGACACGCCTTCGAGGCCGTCCTCCTCCTGGGAGACGCCGACGCGATCACCGCCGCCCGAGCCCTCCAGCGCCACGCCTGGACCCTCGAACGCCTCGTCCGCACCCCGTCGCCGGCCGACACCCCCGCGGACTGGACCCGCGCCTTCCTCGCTTTCCAGGACCAGCGCGACGTCTTCTACCTCGCCGCCCGCCACGACCTGGGCGTCACGTCCGCCTTCCGCCTCCGCAGCGAGGATCCCCTCCCCCAGAACGAGGCACCCGCCCCGTCCCCGGGGTACCAGTAGCCGCAACGTACCGCGCAACGACGAAGGAGCACCCCGTGACGATCCAGCGCATGGACAACGTAGGCGTCGTCGTCGACGACCTGGCGGCCGCCGTCGCCTTCTTCACCGCCCTCGGCATGGAGCTGGAGGGCGAGGCGGAGCTCTCGGGGAGCTGTCCCGACCAGATGCTCGGCCTCGACGGCGTCCGCACCACCATCGCGATGATGCGCACCCCGGACGGCCACGGAAAGCTCGAACTCACGGCCTTCCACTCCCCCGCCGCCATCCCCGCGCCCCCGCCCGCCCCCCACACCCTGGGCGTGCACCGCGTCATGTTCGCCGTCGACGACCTCGACGCCACCCTCGCCCGCCTGCGCCCGCACGGCGCCGAACTCCTCGGCGAGGTGGCCCGGTACGAGAACGCCTACCGCCTCTGCAACCTCCGCGGCCCGGCGGGCATCATCGTCGCGCTGGCGGAGCAGATCGGCTGACGCCCTCCCCCGGAGAAGCCGCGTACCGCCCGGGGCGGGAACCCGCCGCTACGCGTTCGACCAGGCCCGCTCACAGAGCACGAGCCGGTAGCCGTCCGGATCCTCGATCGTGACGCCCCACCGGTTCCAGTAAGGGTTCGGCGAGGGCACCCGCTTGCCGCCGTGCTCCTCCAACCGGCTGACCAGGTCATCAGGCACCGGCCCGTCGACGTAGACCACGAGCAGGTCCTCCTCGGTGGGCCGGGGCCCGACCGGCCCGGCGGGCGCGTGGACCAGCTCCAGATGCCAGCCGGCGTCCGGCCACCCCACCATCAGCAGATCGTGCCCATCGGGTTCCGCCCCGGCTTCCGCCCCGCCCTCGGCCCGCCACACCACGCGGAGCCCCAGCCCCCGCACCCAGAACCGCTCGGCCACCACAAGGTCCCGGGAGGGCCGGGCGATACGGATGTGACTGCGACCGTTGAGGGCCATCGTGACCTCTTCCTGAGCTGCCATTTCCTGCTCAGCAGCCTAGGTTTCGGCCTCCCCGTCGGCCATCGGCCGATAGCCCTGGACCAGGGGCCCTAGTCCTGCGGCCCGAGCCTTTCCCCCTCCGTCACCGGACGCTCCACAGCGGAGCCGCGTACTGCCCCGGGGCGGGCACCGGCCAGCACGGCCCTTCGGGGACTGGATACGCACATGCCCCCGCCCCGCAGTTCCCTGCCCGGGGAAGCAGCCGGTGGCCGTGATCTGTGAGGCCAGACGCCTGCGTGCGTCGCCCCGACCCCCGCGTCGTGGCCTGACTCCGCTCGACCGCGCGCCCCAACCGCTTCCTGAGGAATACCGGGACCGCATCGCACCGGCGGCGATCGTGGAGCGGGTGACCTTCAACGCTCACATCATCGAGACCGGCACCGACAGCTTCCGCTTCAGAAGACCCAGGAGAAGCACCGTAATTCCTGACCTGCCCCGCTTCAAGAATGCCCCGGACTCCTACTTCCAATCTGGGATAAGTGCATCCCACTGATCTCGGGTCGGGCCGTCGTATGTTGGCGTGAAGTCTGGGTGGGCGACCAGCCACGCGGTGACGTGTCGGTCCACTTCGTCGGTGCCGTAGGCGTCGTGGGCTAGTCGCAGGAGATGGCGCACCTGGGCTCGGGCGCGCATGACGACGGGATCGTCATAGGCGCAGGCGGCCAGGGCAGCGGCCCGCCGATCCGAGGAGGGTGAGCACTCGGCGAGGCGCTGCTCGTTGGCGCGGTCGACCGTCACCTGCGCGTCGAACCACGGGCGGAGGGCCTTGGTTGTCCAGGTGTGGTAGACGACGGGGTCCGCGGCGATCTGGTCGACATGTGTGGCGAGGTACTGGGCGGCACGCAGGCCGAGGGCCGCGCCCTGACCCAAGGTGGGGTTGGTGTGGATGAGGCTGTCCCCGGCGTTGACCAGGCCGGTGACGACAGGTCCGTCATCGTCCGCGAGGGCGGTCCAGAGGTTGTCCAAACCGGCCATCGCCAGGACGGCTGACTGTGGTTCGGGGGCCAGGCCGAGCCAGGCAGCGGTGGCGGGGAAGCGGCGGGCGGCGGCCTCGAACACGGCGGGGTCGGTAAGCGCGCCCCGGGTCGGATCACCTGTGGAGAGCACCAGGTTCACCGCGAAGGTGTCGTTGTCGGAAGGAAAGACGCCAGCGAGCGCGAACGGTGCGGCCGAGCCGGTCTTCACCCGCCCGGGGTCACGCGGACCGTCGGCACGCAGGCGGTACCAGCGGCACAGATAAGCGATCCCGGCGCGGTGGCTGTCGACCACGGGCGGGCGGCAACCTGCCGCGATCAGCCAGGCGGGCACCGGCGAGCGACGACCCGAGGCATCGACGACCAGGTCCGCCTGGTGCAGTTCTGCGCCCACCTGCAGGCCGGTTACCTGGGCAGGACGTCCCTCCTCGATGGTGAGGGCGCGCACCCGGCATCCTCGCCGCACCTCAACGGTGCGTTCCCGCCGCACGGCCGCGGTCAACGCGGCCTCCAGCACGATCCGGCGGGTGCGCAGGGTCATCAAGTCCTCGTCGCCGGCCCGATGCAGCGGATGCACACCGAACCAGTCGAACTCGTGATATTCCCGGGCTCCGCGTGCCAGCAGGTCCGCATAGACATCAGGAGCCTCGGTGCGCAACACGGTGCGCACGGGCGCGAGGAACGAGTGCGGCTGGACGGCCTGCGGGATTCGGGGCCTGTCCCAGTGGAAGAAATCCCGGTCCAGGTCGTCTCCGGCCTGCCGCGCGTCCTGCTCGAACAACGTGACCGAGTGGCCCCGTCGACCAAGCATGAGCGCCGCCCCCAGCCCGCTGATACCCCCACCGAGCACCGCAACCCGCGCCACTGAGCTCCCCTTCGCGTCGTGTTGCGGAATGAGCCTACTGCCGGGCGATCTCCAGTCCGGATCCAGCGTCGTCCGTCGCGGTGCGGGGGCGATCCGGAGGCCGCGGCTGCCGGAGCGGAGGCTGTCTTCGCGCCGCCGAAGGGGGGCAAGCTGCGGGACGTGCCGCTGCCTGGTCCCGTGGCCGATGCCTTGCGGCACGCATGAAGCGGTTCCCGCCGGTGGACATCACGCTGCCGTGGAAGGTCACCGGTGGGCCGCTGGTGACCGGTCAGCTGGTCTTCACGGGGCCGATCGGTGGGCACGTCTGGCGCAGCTCGTTCAACCCGGACACATGGAAGCGGGCGCCTGCAGCTGCTGGCGTCATCCCGGCGCGGAAGAAGGGCACGGAGTACGCCTCAGCACGGGAGCATGGCATGCACGCCCTGCGGCGCCTCTACGCGTCGGTCCTCCTGGACGCTGGCGAGAGCGTCAAGGCGCTGGCCGAGTACCTGGGCCACTCCGATCCAGGGCTGACGCTGAGGGTGTACGCGCACCTCATGCCGTCCAGCCAGGAGCGCCCCAGGAATGCGGTTGCGAACGTCTACCGCCCGGCACAGGTTCGGAACGATCTGCCCCTGACCGCGTATCAAGCCCACAGCGCTTTGACCACAGCGTGGCCTGCCGAAGCCGCCCGCCCGTAAAACCTTCGAAGGTCGCTGTGATAATCCAGGAACTCCTGCCTGACCTGCGCCGGGTCCCAGCCCGGCCGAATGAGCTTGGCACCGGCGGCGTTCCACAGATCGTCGAAGGAAACAGTCGCGAGGAAATCTGCGGCCTGGGACGCCTCAGGCGGCTCCAGCAGCATCATGGGTGGGTCGGAGGGGTCGGCGTCAGCAGCGTGCGGCACGGGGCGGCCACCGTAAATCGGGAACGCCCAAGGCTTGCCGGCGTCAGTGTCGAGGAGATCGGCCACGGCGTAGAGGTCATTGACGCTGTCGTAGGCCTTGTTGATCGAGGTGGCGATACCCGCCGCATACTCGTCGGGGTGGTTGTCCCAAGCCTCGGACATGAACGCCGCAAGCCACGTGTGGTCGTCCTGGATCTCGGACTCCACGACGGCGCGAAAGTGCAGGTGGATGCTCACTGCGGCGACCCCCAGTTCGGCAGCCCGCTTGTCGGGCCGAACGGGCAGAACCTACTCGACGGCACTGACGGCGAAACGCCCCAGCGGTCTGCCGTGCCCCGAGTCGGAGTCACGGCCCACGCACGGCCCAGGACGCAGTCATGCCCCCGTCCCGCGGAAGAAGCCGCAGGTCGGAGGCATGAACGTACGGACGAACTACTTCTTGCCCTGGTTCTTGACCGCCTCGATCGCCGCCGCCGCAGCGTCGGGGTCGAGGTAGCGGCCGCCCGGGGTCACCGGGCGGAAGTCGGCGTCCAGGTCGTAGGCGAGGGGGATGCCCGTGGGGATGTTGAGGGACGCGATGTCCGCGTCGGAGATGCCGTCGAGGTGCTTGACCAGGGCGCGCAGGGAGTTGCCGTGGGCGGCGACCAGGACGGTGCGGCCGGTCAGGAGGTCGGGGACGATCGCGTCGTACCAGTAAGGGAGCATCCGGTGGACGACGTCCTTGAGGCACTCCGTGCGGGGGCGCAGCTCCGGGGGGATGGAGGCGTAGCGCGGGTCGTCGCTCTGGGAGAACTCGGTGCCGTCCTCAAGGGGGGGCGGCGGGGTGTCGTAGGAGCGGCGCCACAGCATGAACTGCTCCTCGCCGAACTCGGCGAGGGTCTGGGCCTTGTCCTTGCCCTGGAGGGCGCCGTAGTGGCGCTCGTTGAGGCGCCAGCTGCGCTGGACCGGGATCCAGTGGCGGTCGGCGGCTTCGAGGGCGAGCTGGGCGGTGCGGATGGCGCGCTTCTGGAGTGAGGTGTGCACCACGTCCGGCAGCAGGCCGGCGTCCTTGAGCAGCTCGCCGCCGCGGACGGCCTCCTTCTCGCCCTTGTCGTTGAGGTTGACGTCCACCCAGCCGGTGAACAGGTTCTTCGCGTTCCATTCACTCTCGCCGTGGCGGAGCAGGATCAGCTTGTACGCAGCAGCAGCCATGCCATCGAGTCTAAGAGAAATCCGATCGCCCCTCGCGACCGGGCTCCGTAAGATGCGCGATGCGATTGCGCCTCTTACAAGAGACCTGGGAGTGACCCGTGGCGGCCATCAGCCGAGCGGTACGAGAGACGGCGGGCGGCCTGCCGGGGCAGTTCTGGTGGTTGTGGACGAGCACGCTGGTCAACCGGCTCGGCGGCTTCGTCGTGACGTTCCTCGCGCTCTACCTCACCGTCGACCGCGGGTACTCCGCCGCGTACGCCGGTCTGGTCGCCGCCCTCTTCGGGCTCGGCGGCGCGGTGGGGGCGGTGCTCGGCGGGGTGCTGGCCGACCGGCTCGGGCGGCGCGTGACGCTGCTGGCCGCGCAGCTCGGCGCCGCCGTGACGACCGCGGTGCTGGGCTTCGCGGACGGGCCCGTCGCCATCGCCGCCGTCGCGACGCTCGTCGGCCTGACCGGCAACGCCTCCCGGCCCGCGCTCTCCGCGATGATCTCCGACCTCGTCCCGGCCGCGGACCGGGTCCGCGCGTACTCCCTCAACTACTGGGCGATCAACATCGGCTTCGGCGTCTCGGCGGCCGCGGCCGGCTTCATCGCCGCCGAGGGCTATCTGTGGCTCTTCCTCGGCGACGCGCTGACCACCGTGCTGTGCGCGGTGGTCGTCTACGCGAAGGTGTCGGAGACCAGGCCGGAGGCGGCGAAGAGCACGGCGCAGGAAGCGGGGGCAGGCACCGGCGCCGGCCGGACGACGCTCCTGGACGTCCTGCGCGACCGGCGCTTCATGGTCCTCACCGGGCTGATCTTCGTCTTCGCCGCCGTGATGCAGCAGGCCAACTCCACGCTCGCCGTCGACATGGGCGAGCACGGGCTCAGCTCGCAGCAGTTCGGCCTCGTCGCGAGCATCAACGGTGTCGTCATCGTGCTGCTCCAGATCCCCGTCACCCGCGCGCTGCGCGCCCGCAGCAACGCCGTTCTGCTGGCCACCGGCTGCCTCGTCCTCTCCTGGGGCATCGGGCTCACCGTCTTCGCGACGACCGTCGCGCTGTACGCACTCACCGTCGCGGTGTGGACGATCGGCGAGATCATCCACGCGCCCGCCTCCATGTCGGCGGTCGCCGACCTCGCCCCCCAGCACGCCCGCGGCCGCTACCAGGGCGTCTCCACGCTGGCCTGGGCCGCCGCCGCCTTCGTCGGGCCGCTCGTCGGCGGCCTCACCCTGGAGTACCTCGGGCGCGCGACGGTGTGGCTGGGCTGCGCGGTCGTCGGTACGGTCGCGTCGGTCGGCTACTGGGTGCTGCTCAAGCCCGGTACGGCGACGGATGCGGCCGCGGCCGGGAAGCGGGCGGTGGCGGGCACGGACGGCGTCGCCGCCGAGACCGCGGACGCGCCCGCGTAAGCCCCGTACGGCGGTGCGGGCCGCCGCCACCCGAGGCGTACGGCCCACGCAGCCACCCGCACCCCCGAGACGTACGGCCCACGCAGCCACCCGCACCCCCGAGACGTACGGCCCGCGCAGCCACCCGCCGTCGCGCAGCGCTACGCTTCCTCGCTGGTCAACCGGCTGAACGCGTCCAGATTCCGGGTCGACTCGCCGCGCGAGACCCGCCACGCGTACTCCTTGCGGATCGCGGTCGCGAAGCCCAGCTCCAGCAGCGTGTTGAACGACCCGTCCGCGTTCTCGACCACCGCGCCGAGCAGCCGGTCGACCTCGTCGGGCGTGACGGCGGCGAGCGGGAAGCGGCCGGTGAGGTAGACGTCGCCGTGCCGGTCGACCGCGTACGCGACGCCGTACAGCTTGAGGTTGCGCTCCAGCAGCCAGCGGTGGAAGGCCTCGTGGTTCTCGTCCGGGCGGCGCACGACGAAGGCGTTGAGCGACAGGGTGTGCCGCCCCACGATCAGCTGGCAGGTGGTCGACAGCTTGCGCGTGCCGGGCAGCTGCGTGACGTACGTGCCGGAGCGCGGCGACTCCCACGGCAGCTCCGACTCGCGCAGCACCTGCTCGACGACCCGCCGCGCGGCCTCGGCGGCGGGCCCGTCGTCCGTACCCCTGGCGCCGTCGGCGGCGCCGCCCTGCTCAGGCTCAGCCATGGGGCGATCGTAGGCGACGGCGGTGCTCCCACTGCGCTGCCGCGTACACCTCGGCCGTGTCCTCCGCGGAGGCCCCCCAGCCGAAGGCTCGGGCGTGCCGGGCGGCCGCGGCGCCGAGTGTGTCGGCGAGCGGCGGGTGGTCGGCGAAGCGGCGGAGCACGCGCGCGTAGTCGTGCGGGTCGTGTCCGGCGACGAGGAAGCCGGTGCGCCCGTCGGCCACCGCGACCGGCAGCCCGCCCACCGCGGCCGCGACGACCGGCGTGCCGCACGCCTGCGCCTCGATCGCGACGAGGCCGAAGGACTCGCTGTGCGAGGGCATCACCAGCACGGTGGCCGCGCGGTACCAGTCGGCCAGCTGCTCCTGCGGCACGGGCGGCTGGAAGCGGACGACGTCGGAGACGCCGAGCCGGGCGGCGAGCTTGTGCAGCGCCTCCGGCTTGGCCAGGCCCGTGCCGCTCGGGCCGCCGACGATCGGCACGAGCAGCCGGTCGCGCAGCCCGGGCCGCTCGGCGAGCAGCACCGCGACCGCGCGGACCAGCACGTCGGGCGCCTTGAGCGGCTGGATGCGGCCGGCGAAGAGGGGTATGAGCGCGTCCTGCGGCAGGCCGAGGCGGGCGCGGGCGGCGGCGCGGCCCCCGGGGTCGGGGCGGAAGCGGTCGAGGTTGACGCCGGGGTGGACGACGGCGACCTTGCCGGGCGGGGCGGCGTAGTGGCGCACCAGCTCGTCGGCCTCCTCGTCGGTGTTGGCGATGAGCCGGTCGGCGGCCGCGACGACCTGGGTCTCGCCGATCACCCGCGCCACGGGTTCGGGCGTGTCGTGCTCGGCGAGGGCGGCGTTCTTGACCTTGGCCATGGTGTGCATGGCGTGCACGAGCGGGACGCCCCAGCGCTCGGCGGCGAGCCAGCCGACGTGGCCGGACAGCCAGTAGTGGGAGTGGACGAGGTCGTAGTGGCCGGGGCGCTGCCCGGCCCACGCGCGCATCAGGCCGTGCGTGAAGGCGCACAGCTGCGCGGGCAGCTCCTCCTTGGCCAGGCCCTCGTAGGGACCTGCGTCGATGTGCCGCACCAGCACGCCGGGCGCCAGCTCGACGTGCGGGAGGCGGGCGCCGGTGGTGGAGCGGGTGAAGATCTCCACCTCGATGTCCCGCTCGGCCAGCCGCCGGGCCAGCTCGACGATGTACACGTTCATGCCGCCGGCGTCGCCCGTGCCGGGCTGGTGCAGCGGCGAGGTGTGGACGCTCAGCATGGCGATCCTGCGGACCCGGCGGCTCCCCCTGCGGTGCGGGCGGTACGCCGCGGCGGCCGCACCGGCAGCGCTGCGCAGCCCGCCGAACCGGGACGTGTACTGGGTCGTCACCCTTCCATCCTTCCGGCAGCCGTACCCCCGCCTTCAACCGTGGGCAACACCGGAAGCAGGGATTCCATTTCCACCTTTGCCGAAGCGTGATAAATCCGGTTGACACCCTCGCGCGCGGCCCCTGCGCCCCCGCGCACCGGCCCGCCGTGCAGCCGCACCTACCCCGCGGGCGGCCGGTTACGCTCGCGGGCATGGGCGGTACGGGACGGGCGCGGGCGGCGCGCGGGGCAGGCGGGGCCGGGGCCGCGGTCGGCGTCGTGACCAGGGGCACCACCAACCCCAACCGGCTGCGCCGCATGGACCGCTGGATCGCCGCCGCGCACGGCCCGCAACTGCGCCGCACCGCCGACCCGCTTGCGGTCGACCTCGGGTACGGGGCCGCGCCGTGGACCGCCGTCGAGCTGCTCGGGCGGCTGCGCCGGGTGCGGGCGGACGCGGAGGTGGTCGGCGTGGAGATCGACCCGGCGCGGGTCGCCGCCGCGCTGCCGTACGCCCGCGAGGGGCTGGACTTCGTGCGCGGCGGCTTCGAGGTGCCGCTGCCGGACGGGCGGCGGCCGACGCTCATCCGCGCCGCGAACGTGCTGCGGCAGTACGCCGAGGACGAGGTGCCCGCGGTGTGGGCGCGGCTCACGGAGCGGCTCGCACCGGGCGGGCTGCTGGTCGAGGGCACGTGCGACGAAATCGGGCGGCGGCACGTATGGGTCGCGCTCGGACCCGGGGGCCCGCGGACGGTGACCTTCGCCACCCGGCTGGGTTCGCTGGAGCGCCCGTCCGACCTGGCGGAACGGCTGCCGAAGGCGCTGATCCACCGCAATGTGCCGGGTGAGGGCGTGCACGCGTTTCTCACCGGCTTCGACCGGGCATGGGCCGCGGCGGCGCCGCTGTCGGCGCTGGGCGCGCGGCAGCGCTGGATCGCGGCCGTACGCGCCCTGCGGGCCGACGGCTGGCCGGTGACGGACGGCCCGGCGCGCTGGCGGCAGGGCGAGGTCACGGTGGCGTGGGAGGCGCTGGCGCCGCGCTGAGGCCGTCTGCGGTGGCGCCGACCGGCGGACGGGGGCGGGGGCAGGCGGCGCGGCGGGCACCAACGGAGGCGGACGGGCGCGGGCCGCTCCGGGCGGGCTCGGGCGCGGACGGGCGCGGACGGGCGCGCATGGAAGGGCGCGAGGAGGGGCAGAACTCGGACAGCGGCGTACGCGGGCGCGTAGCGGCGCGCGGCTCACTCCGGGTGACACCCCGCTCGCACAAATAGCCCGTGGGGGTTGATTTCGCCGCCCAATATGCAGGGGCGGACAATTCCCGTACTCCCCCGCCATTCACCCGGGATCGGTTCCGTCAGTGGGCCGCATACGGGGCATGGTTGCAGTGGAACCGCGTGACATACGTCATGTGCGGATCCCCACATCGGTGGCGAAATCCCGCCCTGGCCACCGCATATGACGGTGACGGTTTACAACTGCCCCTCCCGTGACGTCAGGTCCAGCCACTAGGGTTCCTGGGGCCGGGGATGGCAAAGCAAGGCAAAGGAAAGACCGTCAATCGTTCAGGGGACCGGAAAGGAGTCGCTTGATGTCCGCTGCCAAGCGCGGCACCGAACGGCCCACGGCCACCGATCACGAGGCCGGGCGCCCCGCCTCCGCCCCTGCCTCCGCAGCCCCCGGACCCGCGGGCGCCGGGCCCGCGAGCCCCGCGCCCGGCGCCTCCGGAGCGGTCAGTCTGCCGCGCCAGCGCCAGGACACCGCTGAGGCCCCCGTCACCTTCAACCTGCTGGTCGTCGGCGACGACCCGGCGGGCGCCTTCACCGCCCCGTACTTCCAGGACGGCGGCGGCCCCCGCATCCGCGTCCTGCGCGCGGGCAACCTCACGGCCGCGGGGCGGCTGCTCACCGACGACGTCCACTGCATCCTGCTGGACCTGCCCGATGTCCTGGAGGGCGTCCGGCACGTGCTGCGCGTCGCGCCCGGCACCGCCGTCCTCGTCCTCACCGAGGGCGCCGACGACGGCACCGCCGCGGAAGCCGTACGCATCGGCGCCCAGGACCTGCTCCCGCGCGGCGACATCGACGCCGCCGGGGTGACGCGCGCGGTCCGCTACGCGGTGGAGCGCAAGCGCGCCGACCTCGCGCTGCGCAAGCTCACCGAGACCCGGCTGCGCGCCCAGGAGAACCGCCGCCTCGAACGCGGCCTGCTCCCGACCCCGCTGCTGGAGGGCGCGGGGCTGCGCTTCGCCTCCCACTACCGGCCCGGCCGCAGCCGCGCGCTGCTCGGCGGCGACTTCTACGACACCGTCCGCACCTCCGACGGCGTCGTGCACGCCATGATCGGCGACGTCTGCGGCCACGGACCGGACGCGGCCGCCCTCGGCGTCGAACTGCGCATCGCCTGGCGCGCGCTCACCTTCGCCGGGCTCGGCGGCGAGACGCTGCTGCGCACCCTCCAGCAGGTGCTGGTGCACGAGCGGTCCGACGACGAGATCTTCGCGACCCTCTGCACGCTCGACATCGCCCCCGACGGCCGCGCCGCCGACCTCTACCTCGCCGGCCACCCCGCCCCGCTGCTGTCCGGCACCGGCGGCGCCCCGCGGCTGCTCCCGCACGAGGACGGCGGCCCCGCGCTCGGCCTGCTCCCCGACGAGCTGGCCGACTGGCAGCGGGTGCCGGTCGCGCTCGACGGCGAGTGGCGGCTCATGCTCTACACGGACGGCTTGATCGAGGGCCGCGTCGGCGTCGGCACGCAGCGCCTGGAGCAGGACGGCATGCTGCGCCTGGTCTCCCGGCTGCTCGCGGCGGGCCTGCACGGCGACGCGCTGCTCGACGCCGCCGTGACGGAGGTGCGCGAACTCAACGGGGGCGAGCTGACGGACGACGTGGCCGTGGTGCTGCTGGAGCGCTGCGCGACGGCGTAGCTTCTCCGCTTTCGCTTCTCCGCTCTCCGTGCGCCTTTGGCTCCCGGCGGGTCAGCGGCGGCCGTTGTACGGGCCGTAGGGCCCGTCGCTGCTGCTGCCGCGGCTGCCACCGCTGCGGCGCGGCATCCCGCGCCTGCGGCCCTGGCCCCGTCCGCTGACCTCGCGCAGGGCGGGGCGGACGTCGACCGTGTACACGATCACCGCGATCAGGCCGATGATCGGCAGGAACGAGATGATCGAGAAGAACTTCATCACCAGGCCGGCCAGGCCCAGGATGATGAGCCAGAAGCCCTTGTTGTTCTTGCCCGCGGCGCGGTACGCGTCCTCGCGGTAGGTGGCGGCGTCGACGAACGCGAACACCGCGAAGAGCAGGAGCGCCCACGAGATCAGGGCGACCACCCCGAAGAACCCTGTGATCAGCACGCTGTCCACCCATCCCTTGTCCGTCGGTCCGTCGGTCCGTCCGTCGGTCGCCGCCGGCCACTCCACGGTACCGGCCGTACGCGTACAACGGGCCGGGCGCGCGATGCGTGCCCGGCCCGTTTCCGTCAGTCCTTGCCCGGCGCCTTCTTGGCCGCGGGGGCCTTCTTCGCCGCGGGCTTGCGGGCGGCGGGGGTGGCGGAGGCGGCCGGAGCCGTCTTCTTCGGCGTGGCGTCGGCGATCTGCCGCACGTCCGCGCCGCCGTCGCCGTCGCCCTCCTCACCGCGCCAGTGGGCGACGGCGCCCTTGCCGCGCTCGGCCAGCTCGTCGTACGTCTCGCGCGCCTTCACCGCGTAGCCGGTCGCGCGGCCGACGCCCTGCAGGGCCAGGTCCTGCACGGACTCGCCGAGCTTCTTGAAGTCCGGCATCTCGCGGAAGGACTTCAGGTCCAGGTCGCGGTAGGTCTCCGACAGCCGGGTCTGCGCGTCCTTGGCGCCCGCGGCGACCCGCTCCTGCACGGCCTTCGGGTCGGTGCTGCGGATCTTCTCGATGTGCCCGGGCGCCTGCTCCCGGAGCCGCCCGAAGAGCGCCGGCACCTCGCGCAGCTTCTCGGCGGCGAGGTCCGCGGTCCCGGCGACCGCGTACAGCGGGGTCGGGTTGCGCAGGCTCTTCACGATGTCGTCGGTGATGGTCATTTCCCGTCTTCCTCCCGTACGGCGGCGGAGGCCTCTGGGCCACCCGCCGCGCCTCGCTCTTCCACGCCCTCGTCCGGCTCTCCCGGCCCGTCCGGCTCCTCCGCCCGCGATCCCCCCGCGGCGGCGTTCTCCTTCCGGAAGGACTCGTAGATCTGGATCAGCACCTGCTTCTGCCGCTCGTTGATCGCCGGATCCGTGAGAATCGCCGCGGGCACCTCCAGCTCGTCCCGCTCCCGCGCGTCGAGCATCCCGGCCTGCACGTACAGCGTCTCCGCGGAGATCCGCAGCGCCTTCGCGAGCTGCTGCAGGATCTCCGCACTAGGCTTCCGCAGCCCGCGCTCGATCTGGCTCAGATACGGATTCGACACACCGGCCGCCTCCGCCAGCTGCCGCAGACTGAGCTGCGCACTGCGCCGCTGCTCCCGCAGATAGGCCCCGACGTTGCCGACTCTCAGTGACGCCATACGTACGAGAGTGCCCCCTCGCGCTAACTTTTGCAAGCACCTGCTAGCGGACGGCTAACACAGCCTGTGTGACCGAGCCCTTCGTTCGGCGAGTGAGCGCTTCAGCCGGCGAGTCGGTTCGCGGAAACCAGCCACCGCCAGCGCGGACGCTCCGAGACGAGGGCGGCGGTGGCCAGCAGGGTCACAGAAACCGCGGCCCAGGCGGGCCACGCCAGCCATGAGGAGACCACGGCCGCCGCAAGCTGGAGCAGCACCAGCAGGATCGTGATCCAGCCCGGCACCGCGATGATCACGTTGGTCTTGTCTCCCGGAGTGGAGAAGAGCGTCGGAACGCCGATCAGGGCCACCACGGACAGGGCGGCAAGCTGCCATGAACGGTCGGCCAGAGCCCAGGGAGTGGCAACCCAGGCGACGAGTTCCGTCGCGAAGCGCAGGACGGATGCGGCGCGGTCGTCCGGCCGTCCAGGAGGTGTTTCCCCAACAGCAGCGTTGTTCATCTGCGGACGATCTCACGGTGCCCGACCCGCTGCCAGGGCCTGGCCCAGCCCGTGACCCGCGCAGCCGGTAACACCCGGTCGGAGCCGAGTGCCTCAGCCGGCGGGTTTCGCCAACGGAAACGCTCGGTCACACCCTGCCCGGCCGAGTGCTCCAACCTCCTGCCCCGGCGAAGCCGCCGCCCTATCGTTGGCCGATGCGCGCACACCGAATTGACCGACCGGCCGATCTCGACGTGGTCCGGGAGTCCTACGACCGGGTGGCCGACAACTACGCCGAGATGGTGGCGACGACGGGAATGGGCGACATCCGCCGCCATCCCTGGCTCAAGGCGTCGATCGACGCCTTCGCCGACACCGTGGGCGGACTCGGGCCCGTCCTCGACGTCGGCTGCGGGCCCGGAACGGTGACCGCCTACCTCGCCGAGCGCGGACTCGACGTCTCGGGGGTCGATCTCTCACCCGGCATGATCGAGAACGCTCGCCGCCTGTATCCGCACTGCCGCTTCGACATCTCCTCCGCCACCGACCTCGACCTCGCCGAGGCGTCCCTCGGCGGCGTACTCGGGTGGTGGTCGCTGTTCAACCTCCCGCGCCAGGTCCTGCCCCAGGTCCTCGCCCATTTCGCGCGGGCCCTGAAGCCGGGCGGGCACTTCATCACCGGTACGCACGTCGGCGACGAGGACGCGGTGCGCACGGAGGCCTACGGAGGTGTGTCCGTCCGCTGGACGACGCACAAATGGCGGCCGGAGCAGTACGTCGGCCTGATCGAGCAGGCGGGGCTGCGACCGGTCGCCGAACTCCGGCTCCCGGCAGACGAGTTCAGCGGCCCGGGCCTGGTCGTCATGGCCGAGCGCCCCGCCTGAGCACGAGGCCTCCGGGGCCGTGGCGGGGAGGACCCGCCGACCGCCGCGGCCGGACGGAGGCGGACGCGGGCCGTCCCGGTACGGGTACGAGGCCGGGACGGGTCGGTGCCGGGTCGCGCCCGAACCGTTCGGGGGCGGGAAGATCCTGCTGAAAGGCGGCGTCGGCCCCGCCCGGCCGGACGTCCTCACTGGGGCCCACCGGCCGGCCGAGGCGGGCGCGATCCGCGGCAGGGCGCTGCTCGTGCCGTAGCGGCCTGCGGCGACGCCGGACGCCCGGCCGGGGCTACCCGGCGGGAGCGGCGTCCGCTAACCTTGCAAGTAAGCACTTACTTGCGCGAGGAGGACCGGAACGGTGGACACCCGTGCGCGAGTCGTGGCCGAGGCCATGCGGCTCTTCGGGGAGCAGGGCTACGCGAGGACGACGGTCGCCGAGATCGAGCGGGCCGCGGGGCTCTCGCCCGGGTCGGGGTCGCTCTACCGGCACTTCCGGTCGAAGGAGGAGCTGCTGGCCGAGGGGGTGCGGGCGAAGGTCGCGGAGAATGCCGGGCTGCTGGCGATGATCGGGGACCCCCAGGCCATGGCCGCGCTCCCGCTGCGCGAACGGCTGGCGGGGCTGGCCCGCGCCGGGCTGCGGCGGCTGGAGCAGGAGCGCGACCTCAACCGGATGGTGGTGCGGGACCTGGCCGCCTTCCCGGCGCTGCTGGACGAGGTCCGCGAGGGCGAGATGCGCCGCATCCACGCGGCGGTCGCGCAGTGGCTGCGCATGCAGGCCGGCGCCGGGGACGCCGCGGAGCGGGACTGGGAGGCGCTCGCCGTCGTCCTCGTCGGCTCCGTCTCGCACTTCTGGCTGCTGCGGGACGTCTTCGGCACCCATCCCAGCGGCCTCGACGAGGACCGCTGGGTCACCGCCTTCGTGGACCTCGCCGAGCGGCTCCTCCAGCAGCCGCCCCGCACCTGATCGTCACCACACCCGTCGGAGGTCATGATGAACACCGCACTGTGGATCGCCCAGGGCCTGCTGGCCGCCGTCTTCCTGGCTTCGGGCAGCGCGAAGTCGACGCAGTCGAAGGAGCGGATGATCGCCACCGGCCAGACCGGCGTCGCCCCGTTCCCGCTGCGCGCGATCCGGGTCGTCGCCCTGCTGGAGCTGCTCGCGGCGATCGGGCTCGTCGTCCCGCGGCTGACCGGCACAGCCCCGGTCCTGACCCCGCTGGCCGCGGTCGGCCTGACCGCGGTCATGGTCGGGGCGGCCGTCTCGCACTGGAGCCTGCGGGAGTACAAGCAGGTCTTCGGCATCAACCTGGTCATCCTGCTCGCCTGCCTCTTCGTGGCCCTCGGAAGGTTCTGAGCGCCGTCCCCGTAGAGTCGGGGCATGGCTGTGGAGATCGAGGTGGTACGGGAAGCGGGCGCGGACGTCGTCGGCGCCCTCGCGCGGCTGCTGCCGCAACTGTCCAGCAGCGCGGTGGTGCTGGACGCCGACGGGGTCGCGCGGGTCGTGGGCAGCGAGGCCAACACCGTGCTCGTCGCCCGCCTCGACGGCGAGATCGTCGGAACGCTGACGCTCGTGATGTTCCCCCTCCCCACGGGCCTGCGCGCCCGCATCGAGGACGTCGTCGTGGACGGCGCCGCGCGCGGCGCCGGTGTGGGCGCGGCCCTCACCGAGCACGCGGTGCGCCTCGCGGAACAAGCCGGCGCCCGCACCGTCGACCTGACCTCCCGCCCCTCCCGCGAAGCCGCCAACCGCCTCTACGCCCGCCTGGGCTTCCGGGAACGCGACTCCCGCGTACTGCGCTTCACGATCGGTTCGCGCTGACGCCGGGGGCCGCGCCGCACGTCCGGGTCGCGCCGGACGACCGGCACAACCCCGCCACCTCGGGCCCGCGGGTGCTGAGGCCCGCCGACGCCGGCGCGGCCCGCCGCGACCGGGACCACAACGCGGCGCTGCCCACCGTCCACCGCTTGTCCGGCGTCCTCCCCGAGCGGGGGATGCTCCTCACCGAGGGTTCGCTCAGCCCCTGACGATGCAGAAGGGGTGGCCCGCGGGGTCGGTCAGGACGCGGGCTTTCCCGCCGTGGGGCTGGTGGGTGGGGACCCCTGCGCCGAGGGTCAGGAGGTGGGACTCGGTGGTGGGGAGGTCGGTGTCGGCGGTGAAGCAGATGTGGAGTTGCTGGGGGGAGTCCTGGCCGGGCCAGCGCGGGGGGCGGTAGCCGTCGACGCGCTGGAAGCCGAGGAGGAGTTCGCCGTCCGTGCCGGCGAGGCCGGCGAAATCGGCGTCGGACTCGGGGTGCGGGGGCAGGCCGGTGGCCGCCTGGTAGAAGGCCATGAGGGCGAGCGGGTCGGGGCAGTCGAGGGTGATCGCTGTCATCCGCAGCTGCGGGGTCATGGCGCCTCCGTACGTGTCCGGGCCCGGTCCTGACACCGTATCCCTGCGACAATCCCGCGCATGAGCGAAGCCCCGGAGCGGAAGTACCTGCTGGACAACCGGCAGGCGGAGGCGGGCGAGCGGTTCGCCGCGCTGGGCGAGCTGTTCGACCCGGTGACCTTCCGGCACGTCGACCGGCTCGGCATCGGCGCCGGGATGCACTGCTGGGAGGTCGGGGCGGGCGGGCCGTCCGTGCCGCTCGGGCTCGCCGAGCGGGTCGGGCCGCGGGGCCGGGTCGTCGCGACCGACATCGACGTGTCCTGGACGTCGCAGGCCGCGGGCGGCCCCGTCGAGGTACTGCGGCACGACGTCGCCGCCGATCCCGCGCCCGGCGGGGGCTTCGACCTCGTGCACGCCCGGCTCGTCCTCGTCCACGTCGCCGACCGCGCGGCGGCGCTGCGCAGCATGGCCGGCGCGCTGCGCCCCGGCGGCCGGCTGCTGCTGGAGGACGCCGACCCGGGCCTGCAGCCGCTGCTGTGCCCCGACGAGTACGGCCCCGAGCAGCGGCTCGCGAACCGGCTGCGCGCCGGCTTCCGCACCCTCATGGCCGAGCGCGGCGCCGACCTCGCCTACGGCCGTACGCTCCCCCGGCTGCTGCGTGAGGCAGGGCTCGTCGACGTCCGGGCCGACGCGTACTTCCCCGTCGCCTCGCCCGCCTGCACCGCGCTGGAGGCCGCGACCGTACGGCAGATCCGCGGCCGCCTCGTCGCCGCGGGCCTCGCCACGGACGAGGAGATCGACCGGCATCTGGCGAACGTCGCGACCGGCACGATGGACCTCGCCACCTCACCGATGATCACGGCGTGGGGGCGCCGCCCGTAAGCTCCGGCGGCAGGTCCAGCGCCGCGAGCCGCGCGGGGCCGCGTACGGTCACCGCCCCGGTGATACGGCCCGCGTCCGACACCGCGAACGCCACCAGGCCCAGCAGCCTGCCCTGCGGGCCCCACACCGCGAAGCCCGGGTCGCCGTCGACCAGCACCGGGCGGTACGCCGCCACCGCACGGACGCCGCGCTGGGCGCGGACGGCCATCTCGTCCGCCGCCACCCGGGCGGCGGTGAGGCCCCGGTCGGAGTACGAGCGCCACTCCACCTCCGGGTCGAGCAGCTCCAGCAGGCCCGCGAAGTCGCCGGCCCTCGCCGCGGTGAGGAAGGCGTCCACCACCGCGCGCCGCCGGCCCCGCCCCTCCGCCGTGTCGTGCGAGCCCCGCACCTTGCGGCGGGCCCGGCTCGCCAGCATCTTCGCCGCGTCCGTCGACCGGCCCAGGATCTGCCCCACCTCGTCGAACGGCACCGCGAACATGTCGTGCAGCACGAAGGCGAGGCGCTCCGCGGGCCCGAGGGTGTCCAGCACCACCAGCAGCGCGACGCCGACCGAATCGGCGAGCACCGCGTCGGCTTCGGGCGCCGCCGCGGGGTCGTCCACGACCTCGATCTCCGGTATGTACTCGCCGTACGGCTCCTCGGGGCGGATCTTGCGGGCGCGCAGCATGTCGACGCACACGCGGCCGACCACGGTGGTCAGCCACGCGGCGAGGTTGTCGATCCCGTGCGGGTCGCCCTGGCGGGCGAGCCGCAGCCATGCCTCCTGGACGGCGTCCTCGGCGTCCGCCCGTGAGCCGAGCATGCGGTGAGCCACCGCCGTGAGCCGGCCTCGCTCCCCCTCGAAGAGCCGCGCCAGCGCCTCGCCCTCCGGGCCCGGTCCCGTCATGACCCTCACCTTCCGCCGGAAGTCCCCCTCACGTCTGCGACGGGCGGGAGGCGGAAAACGTAACAGGGTGAGTTCCTGCTTCCGCAGGGTGCGCGTCTTCGGGGTGCGGAGGCTCCGCCGGGCCCGCCAGGGGCGCCTGGGAGGTACCCCCACGCGCCCCTGGAAACGCTGACCCCGCGCGGCAGGTTCCGCCGTCAGCTCTCCGGTTCGACCAGCAGCCGGGCGTAGGCGGCCATCGAGCGCTGGTAGCGCGGCAGACGGGGCGCGAGCGCGGCGACCGTCAGGGACACCGCCTCGCGGGCGCGGCCCAACTCCGTGAGGGAGAGGGCGAGGACGCACACCAGGGCCTCGTCCAGGTGGTCGCTGGTGCGCTCGCGCTCCTCCGTCAGCAGCGCCACGCTCTCCTCGGCGCGGCCGAGATTGCGCAGCGAGCTGGCCAGCTGGATGACCGCACGGCGCCGCCGCTCGCCGGGCACGCCGCCGGCGAGGGCGGCGCGGTAGAGCGGGACCGCCTTGTCGGGGTGCCCGGTGGAATCCCAGGCCGCGGCCCGCTCGAAGACGGCGGTGGGGTCGCCGTCCGGCAGCTCCCCGGCGAGCGCGTCGACCGCCGCCCGGAAGTCCTCCGCCGCCGCGTAGCTGTCGATGGCGCCCCACAGCGCGACGTCCCGCTCCTCCCATTCCGCGGCGGGCACGGGGGCGGGGGTGCTCGGGTAGTCGTACATCGCTGGTCACGCTCCAGTTCACGGTGTCTGCGTCGCCGTCGCCCGCACCGGACCCGGCACCCGCCATCCTGCGAGGGCGCTTCGGCCGCGGACCACTCATTCGGCCGTCGCCGAATCACTTCGTTGTACGGTAAGGGCGCCGCTGTCGTCCGCGGCCCGCGCCCTTCCGCCGCCGCGCGGGGCCCGCGGGCATCCCGGGCGCCCCGGGGCGGGGCTCCCGGTGCGGTGCGCCGCCCGCTTCGAGGAGGTCCCGCCATCACCACGCTCCGCTTCGGGCCCGACGACCTGCTGCGGTGCCGGTTCGCGTACTCGCCCGCCTTCGAGACGCTCGCCGCCGTACGCGTCGCGACCGGGCCGCAGCCGCCGGGGCACCATGCGCGCTGGCTCGCCGAGACCGCGCCCCGGCTCGCCGGGCTCGACCTGCGGCCGCTCGTCCTCCTCCAGCCGCGACGCGGCTACACCCCCGACTTCCTCGCCCCGCCGCCCGACGCCCCAGTCGACTCCTTCGCCGCCGACCTCGCCCGTATCGCCGCGACCCCGCCCGAGCAGGCCCGCGCCGAGATCGCCCGCTCCCTGGCCGACACCCCGGGCGCCGCCCGCACCGCCACCGGCCGGGCCCTGCTCGCGGCCGAGCCCGCGGGCGTCGTACGGATGCTCGCCGAACTCGTCCGGGCGGCGTGGGAGGCACTCGTCGAGCCGTACTGGGCCAGGACGCGTGCGCTGCTCCAGGCGGACATCTCCTACCAGAGCGGGCGGCTCGCCGCCGGGGGCCTGGACCGGCTCTTCGCCGAGCTGCACCCGTCCGTGCGCTGGCACGACGGTGTCCTCACCCGCGAGCACGGCGGGGCCGACCACCGCGACCTCGCCGGTGAGGGTCTGGTCCTCGTGCCCAGCGCCTTCAAGTGGGACCAGGTCGTGATCGTCCTGGACCCGCCCTGGCAGCCCACGCTCATCTACCCCGCCCGCGGCGTCGGCACCCTCTGGCAGCCGCCGGGCACCTCCGCGGACGCCACCGCCGCCCTCGCCCGCCTCATCGGCCGCACCCGCGCGCGCCTCCTCACCGCCCTGACCGAACCCGCCTCCACCGCGTGGCTCGCCCACCACCACGGGCTCGCTCCCGCGACGGTCTCCGAACACCTCGCCGTCCTCCGCACGACCGGCCTCGTGACCTCCACCCGCCACCGTCACGAGGTCCTCTACCGCCGCACGGAGCTGGGCGACGCCCTCGCCCACCCCCCGCGCGGCGGGTGACCGGCCTTCAGCCCCGCGCGGAGCGCGGCCCTCACAGGACGGTGATCGTCACCTCGCGCAGGCGCTCCGGATCGGCGATCACGTCGATCGCCGTGACCAGGCCCGTGCCCCCGGCGGGCTCTTCCGCGAAGGTGAAGGCGAGCACCAGGCGCAGCCGCCCCGCGGGGGCCATGACGAGGCCGGGGCGGCCGTTGACGAGGGCGACCTCCGTGAAGGCGACGCGCGCGGCGGCCGCGGAGGCGCCGTGGGCCACCCGGTCGCGCCCGCGGACGCGGACGGGCTCGGGGGTGGGACCGGCGGCACGGTCGGCGTGGAGGACGACGTCGGGGTCGAGGACGGCGACGAGGCCTTGCAGGTCACCGCCGCGGGAGGCGGCGAGGAAGGCCTCGACGAGCCGCTGCTGCCCGCCCACCGCGGCCTGCGGCGCGGCCGCGTCCGCACCGGCGCCGCGGACCCGGCGCCGGGCGCGGCTCGCGAGCTGCCGGGCGGCGGCCGGCGTACGCTCCGTCAGCTCGCCGATCTCGTCGAAGGGCACGGCGAACATGTCGTGCAGCACGAAGGCGACCCGCTCCGGCGGCGCGAGCGTGTCGAGCACGACCATCATGGCCAGGCCCACGGAGTCGGCGAGGACCGCCTCCTCCTCCGGGTCGCGCGCCTCGTCGCCGCCCGCCGGCTCGCGCAGCAGCGCGCCGTCGAGCGGGTCCTCACGGTGCGCGGCGCGCGACCTGAGCATGTTGAGGCAGACCCGGCCGACGACCGTGGTCAGCCACGCGGGCAGGCTGTCGATGCCCTCCGCGCCCGCGCGGCTCAGCCGCAGCCACGCCTCCTGCACGGCGTCGTCCGCCTCCGCGGCGGAGCCGAGCATGCGGTAGGCGACACCTCGCAGCCGGGGCCGCTCCGCCTCGAACTGCTCGCCCAGGGCCGTGCTTTGGTCCATCGGTCACATTCCCCATCTGCCGCGGGTCATCACGGTAACCTGCCGCACGGCGGCCCACCGAAGAGGAGTGACGTCCAACGATGTCGAACACCGAGAACACCCCCGCAGCCCCGATCCTGCTGACCGGCGGCACCGGCAACCTCGGCGGTCACGTGCTGCCGCTGCTGCGCGAGGCGGGGCGCACCGTGCGGGTCCTGAGCCGGTCGGCGCACGCGTCGGACGACGACGGGGTCGTCTACGTGACCGGCGACCTGACGCAGGACGGCGATCCGGGTACGGCCCAGGCCCTGGAGGGCGTCGAGACCGTAGTGCACCTCGCGGGTGCCCCCAAGGGCGACGAGGTCACCACCGGCAACCTGCTGCGGGCAGCGGTCGCGGCGGGCAGCGTGAAGCACTTCCTGTACATGTCGGTCATCGGCGCGGGCGAGGTGCCGTTCGCGTACTTCCGCAGCAAGATCGCGGCGGAGCAGGCCGTCCTCGACTCGGGGCTGCCGTACACGATCCTGCGGGCCGCGCAATTCCACGACTTCGCGACGAACATGTTCAGGACGCTGGCGAAGTCGCCGGTGATCCCGCTGCCGGGCATCATGCGCGCGCAGACCGTCGACGTACGGGACTGCGCCGAGCGCGTCGCCGCCCTCGCCCTGGGCGAGCCCGCGGGCCGCGCCCCCGACCTCGCGGGACCGGCCGTACACCCGCTGAACGACCTGCTGCGGGACTACCTCAAGGCGACGGGCAAGCGCCGACTGATCCTCCCGGCGCCGATGCCCGGCAAGGCGGGCCGCGCCTACCGCGAGGGCGTCAACCTCACCCTGGAGGGCGCCGACCTCGGCACCCGGACGTGGGAGGACTTCCTGGCCGAACTGGTGCGCTGAGCCGCGCGCCGCGTTCCCCGGGGGAAGAGCCGGCCGCACTGCCCGCAGCCGCCAGGGCGCGGCCCCACTCCCCCATTCCCGGCCGGCCGGGGGCGCGCAACGCACTTCCGCGCGCCCCCGATTCGCGCCACGCGTGCACCCAAACCACCCGGTCGGGTGACATTGACTCATGCCGCTGGCATATGCCGAACGCATGGTCCTACCTTCGGATCATGGTCACTTCGCACCACGAGGCGTCCCACCGGATATTCCAGGAACGCCCCGAACTCCTGACCCCCGTCTTCGACCTGCTCGGTGTGCGGTTACCCCAGCAGGCCGTGACGGAGGTCCTCACCCCCGACGTCACCGAGATACGCCCGCTGGAGCGGCGCGTCGACACGGTCCTGCGCGTGTCCGGGCCGGGCGGCGAGAGCCCGCTGCTGCTCGCGATCGAGGCCCAGCAGCGCCGGGACCTCGACAAGCCGGTGAGCTGGGCCTACTACGTGGCGTACCTCCAGGCGAAGTACCGCTGTCCGGCGCTGTTCCTGGTGGTCTGTCAGGACAAGTCCACCGCCGACTGGGCCGCCGGCCCCTTCCGGCTGGGGCTCGACGACTGGTGCTCGCTGTCCGTCCACCCGCTGGTCCTGGGGCCCGGCAATGTGCCGGTGGTCCTGGACGTGAGCGAGGCCTCGGCGAATCTGCCCATGGCCGCCTTCTCGGCCCTGACCCACGGCAGGGATCCCGACGCCCCGGCCATACTGAGAACACTCGCCACCGCGCTGGCGGGGCTGGACACCGAGGGCGCCTCCTACTACGCGGAGATGCTGGAAATCGGCCTGGGCGAGACCCCGGCACGAGAGGTCTGGAGGAAACTGATGACAGTGCGGAGCTACTTCCCCGGCCGGGGCAGCCTCGTCGAGCAGGTCCTGCTCAGGGGCGAGGCCCAGGGTCTGGCGGAAGGCCTGAAGAAGGGCCGTGCGGAAGGCCTGGAAGAAGGCCTGGAACGCGGGCTCAAGCGGGGCGTGGAGGAGGGCTTCGAGAGGGGCCGCGTCGAGGCGTTGCAGCACGAGCGGGCGCGCATGGTCATCACCGTGCTCCAGCACCGCGGCTTCGAGGTCTCCGTCGACATGATGGAGCGGGTGCTCGGCTGCGACGACCCGGACCTCCTGGACCGCTGGTTCAAGCGGGCCCTCGACGTCGAGGTCGCCGACGACATCTTCGCCGAAGGCGACTGACCCCCAGCCCCCTCCCGCCCCACCCCCATACGGCCGGGCGGCGCGTTCCCACTCCCCCGTCGGGCGCGCCGTCCGGCTCCTCCATGTCTTCAGCGTGGTGTCCGAAAGCCGCCGGAAAGGGCGCGGCGGCAGCGGCAGGGTGGAGGTCATGAGCACTTACGGCACACACACCGACCTGCACGGGCGGATCGAGCCCGGCATTCTCTACTTCGGCACGCCCGTCGTGCTGCTCTCGACGCGGAACGAGGACGGGACCGCGAATCTCGCGCCGATGTCGTCGGCGTTCTGGCTGGGGTGGCGGGGGATGCTGGGGCTCGGGGCGCGGTCGCAGACGGCGGTGAACCTGCTGCGGGAGCGGGAGTGCGTGCTGAACCTGCCGGACGACTCGCTCGCGGACGCGGTGGACCGGCTGGCGCTGACGACCGGGCGGGATCCGGTGCCGGAGGGCAAGGCACGGCGCGGGTACCGCTTCGAGGGGGACAAGTTCGGGCTCGCGGGGCTGACGGAGGTGCCGTCGGAGACGGTCGGGGCGCCGCGTGCGGCGGAGTGCCCGGTCGCGATGGAGGCCGTCGTGGAGGGCGTGCACCCGCTGGCCGAGGACGACCCGGAGCAGCGCGGCGGCATCCTCGTCTTCGAGGTGCGGATCCAGCGGGTGCTGGTGCACGACGCTATCCGCGTCCCCGGCACGGACGACCACATCGACCCGGACCGCTGGCGCCCGCTGATCATGAGCTTCCAGCAGCTGTACGGGCTGGGGCCGCGGCTCCGCGAGTCCGCGCTGGCGCGCATCCCGGAGCGGATGTACCGCGGCCCCGACATCGAGCGCTCCCGCCTCGCGGGCCCGGCCGGGACGGGCGCCCTCACGGCGTGAAGGCTCCGCCCAGGCAGGCCATGCCGTACACGTAGGAGCTGTCGACGTCGCCGCCGAGGTTGAAGGCGTCGGCCAGCTCCATGCTGATGAAGCCGTGGGCCCACGCGGTGACCGTGCGGGCGGCCTCCAGGGCGTGCTCGGGGCCCGCCAGGACCTCGGTGACCTGGAGGACGGGGGCGGCGGCCCGGGCGAGCAGGGCGACGTCGGGGCGGGCGGGCCGCGGGGTGTCGGCGAAGACCAGCCGGTAGGCGGCCGGGCGGGCGTGGGCGAACGCCCGGAAGGCACGCAGCAGTTCGGCGAGGGTGTCGCGGGGGTCGGCGGCGGGCGGTACGGCCTGGAGGGCGCGCTCCAGGTCGGCGAGCGTGGCCTCGGTGACGAGCCGGACGAGGGCGTCGCGGTTGCGGACGCGCTTGTAGAGCGAGGGCGCGCGGACGCCGACCCGCTCGGCGACGGCCTGCATGGTGAGCCGGTCGAGCCCCTGGGCCTCCAGGATGTCGCGGGCCGCTGCGACGATGGCGTCGAGCGAGGTGCGGTCGGGTGTCGGCATGCGTGGTGCTCCTTCCGGCCGGGCCGCGCCGGTACGGCCCGGCCCGTCGTGTCGTCTCCCGTGTCGTCTCCATCATAGCTATGGACAGTAGCCATGATGGCTATGTATCGTAGCTATCAAGAACGGCTCACAAGGAGACGCACATGAAGCTCGGTCAGCACCTGCACCGCATCGGCAACGACATCGTGGCGGTCTATCTGGTCGTCACCGACGAGGGCGTCACGGTCGTCGACGCCGGGCTGGCCGGCCACTGGCGGGAGCTGACCGCCGAACTGGCCGCCCTGGGCCGCACCCCCGACGACATCCGCGGCCTGGTCCTCACCCACGGCGACACCGACCACATCGGCTTCGCCGAGCGCCTCCGCCGCGACCACGGCGTGCCGGTGTACGTGCACGCCGCCGACGCCGCCCGTGCCCGCGGCGAGGTCAAGACCAAGCCGGAACGGGGGCACGCCAAGGTCGGCGCCACGGCGGGCTTCCTCTGGTACGGGGCCCGCAAGGGCGGCCTGCGCACGACGTACCTGACCGAGGTCACGGAGGTGGCCGACGGCGACGTGCTCGACCTGCCCGGCTCGCCCCGGGTCGTGGGCATGCCGGGCCACTCGCCGGGCAGCATCGCCCTCCACGTGCCGGTCGCCGACGCGGTCTTCGTGGGTGACGGGCTGACGACCCGGCATGTCCTGACCGGGCAGCACGGCCCGCAGCCGGCCCCCTTCACGGACGAGCCGGAGCAGGCCCTCGCGTCCCTCGACCGGATCGCCGAGCTGGGCGCGACCTGGGTGCTGCCGGGCCACGGCACCCCCTGGAACGGCGGCACGGAGGAGGCGGTACGCCAGGTCCGGGCGGCGGCGCACTGAGGCGGGTGCCCCGCCGCGGGGCGCAGTCGGGCCACAGGCGCTCGCGCTGAGCGCCGGGCGCCCGCCGACCGAAGCGGCGCGCCCGCAGCCAACCGCCGCTCGCAGCGGACACCCCCCGCGCACCTCCTTCCGCGGCCCTGCGGGCCGACCGGACGCACCCCTCCCCCCGCCCTGCGGAAACGGCCCCCGGCCGGAAACGGGCCCCGCGCGTACCGGCTCACCCGCAGGCCCGCGCAGCGGGGGGCGGCCTTGACACGTGGCGGGTGGCCGCAGAGTCTGAGCAGGGCGTGCCCCGGGGCGCATGAGCCGGCGCAGTATCAATTCCGGTGCGCGCAAGGGGGGTTCGGGCGGCGCCAGGGGAGAAGGCCGCGCGGAGCCGCACCGCGCGCGGGCGGGCCGCCGCGGAGCCGCACAGCCGAGGAGGAGCCGCCATGCGCGGGCCAGACGCGTATCCGACCGTCTCAGGTGTCGCGGCGGCGGCGCGGCTGCTGAGCGCGCGGCATCCCGACCTGGTCCGGATGCGGCTGGCCGGGGAGTCGCGGACGGGCCGACCGCTGTGGCTGCTGTCGGTCGGGCACGGGCGGCGGCATGCGCTCGTCGTGGCCGGGGCGCACGCGGACGAGCAGGCGGGCGGCGGCACGGCGCTGTGGCTCGCCGAGCAGGCCGTCGCCGACCGGGAGCGGCTCGCCGACGCCGATCTGACGTGGGATCTCCTGCTGTGCCTCGACCCGGACGGCACCGTGCTCAACCAGACCGGACCGGCCGGCCGACGCCCGCCCGCCGTGCACTTCCGGCACACCTACCGCCCCGCCGCCCGCGACCAGCCGGAGTGGGCGGGCGCCTTCCGCGCCCCCGGCGACGAGCCGCCCGAGACGTACGCGCTGCTCGCCCTCGTCGACGAGCTGCGGCCCTTCGTGCAGTGCACGCTGCACGGTACGGACGTGGGCGGCGGCCGGGTCCTGCTGACCGGCGAGGTGCCGGGCCTGGCCGAGCCGTTCGGGAAGTACGCGGCCGAGCTGGACGTGCCCGTGCAGACCGGCACGTACGACGCGCTGTTCTGGGACTGCGCAGGACCCGGCGTGTACCTGCTGCCGCCCGGCACCGGCCACGAGCGGCTCGACGGTTCCACCTGGTCGCGCCCGCACGACCACGGCGGCCTCACCGCGGTCGTCGAGGTGCCGATGTGGGCGACCCGGCGGATCGCCGACCCGGCACCGCACCCCGAGCCCGCGACCGCCCTGCACGCCCTCGCCGCCCGGCTGCGCAAGGACGGCGCCGCGCTCACCGGCAGCCTGGACCGCGCGCTGCCGCTGCTCGGCGACCCCGGCGACCCGGACGGCTGCGCCGCGCTGCTGCTCCGCGGGGTCGAGCAGGCCGTGGGAGCCTTCGCGGCACTCGCCGCGGACTACGACGCGCTCGCCGCCGGCTCCCCCGTCCCGCTCACCGTGGCGCACCTCGCCGCCCTCGACATCGCCGCCCGCCGGATACCGCTGCGGGCCGCCGGAATGCTGCTGCGGCTGCTGGACGCGCAGCCGCTCACCGACCCCGACCCGGCCGCCGAACCCGGCCGGCTGCGCGCCCGCCTCGAACGCCGCCTCGACTCGGGCGCCCGCGAGCTGGTCATGGGCTCGGACGCGCGCTGGGTCCCGGTCTACGAGCAGGTCGAGCTGCAGGCCCGCACCGTACTCGCCACGGTGGACCGGCTGCTGTGACACCCGCGCCGGACGAACCGGAAGTTGTCGGCGGACAAGAGCCGCGAACCGGTGCTGCCGGGCGCCTTGACAGCCCCTCAGGTCCGCCGGAATCTGACAGGACGCGGGAGTCACCCGGGGTGAGTGCTCGACTCCCGTGCGCTAGTGCCTGTGCGAACGAGAAAAGGGGGAGCCACCATGGCGAAACGCCTCGTCATACGACGGCTGAACAAGAAGGAAACCACCGGCGCCAGCAACTCCAACGGAACGTGAGCCATCCCACGGTCGACGCGTATCCGGGCGTCGCGGGGGTCGTTGCGGCGGCCTCCGCGTTCGTCCGCTTCCGGCCCGGGCTGTGCGCGCTGCGCGTCGCGGGCCGCTCCCGCGAGGGTCGGCCCCTCTACGTCCTCAGCGTCGGGCACGACCGGCCGCGGGTCCGCAACATCCTCGTCGTCGCCGGGGCCCACGCCGACGAGCGGATCGGCGGCGCGACCGCGATGCGGATCGCCGAGCGCGTCGCCCGCGAGCCGCAGCTGCACGCCGGCGCCGGCGCGGCCTGGCACTTCGTCCTCTGCCTCGACCCGGACGGCGCCCTGCGCACCGAGGACGGCCCCGCCGTCCGCCGCACCCCCGCCGCCCACTTCCGGCACGCGTACCGGCCGCCGGCCGACGAGCAGCCCGAGTGGGCGCCGTCCATCCGCGCCGCCGACGACCCGCTCCCGGAGTCCGAGGCGCTCCTCGCCCTCATCGACGAGCTGCGGCCCGTGCTGCAGTGCTCGCTGCACGGCAACGACATCGGCGGGGCCTGGGCGCAGGTCACCCGCGAGCTGCCCGGACTGTCCGAGGCGCTCGGCAAGATCTGCGCGGAGCGCGACGTGCCCGTGCAGACCGGCACATACGACGCGCTGTACTGGCGGGTGTCCGGACCCGGCGTCTACGCGATGCCCGCGCCGGGCGAGCGCAGCCAGTTCGACAGCCTGCCCGAGGACGTCGCCGGCTCGACATGGATACGGCCGCACGCGTACGGCGGTATGACCGCCCTGTTCGAGGTGCCCATGTGGGCGAGCGCGGGGATCGCGGACTCCGCCCCGCACCCCGAGCCCGGACGGGCGCTCGCCGCGGCCGCCGCACGGCTGCGCGCGCAGACCCGCACGACGGCCGCGCTCCTCGACCGCGCCCGCGCCACCGCGGGCGACCCGCAGCTCCTGCGCATCGCGGAGGGCCTCATCACCATGGCCCCGCGGGTCGCCGACGAATGGGAGGCCCTGGAGGCCGCGCCCCCCGTCCCCCTGACCCGCGCGCACGTGGCCGCGCTCGACATCGCCGCCCGGCGCATGCCCCTGCGGGCCGCGGGCACC
This sequence comes from Streptomyces sp. NRRL F-5123, assembly GCF_000721495.1. GTDB lineage: Bacteria > Actinomycetota > Actinomycetes > Streptomycetales > Streptomycetaceae > Actinacidiphila. Next base: position 58,265 of record NZ_JOHY01000068.1, on the reverse strand, counting down.
CTCCGCCGCCTCACCCCTGCGCGGGGTGCGCCGGCGCAGGAGGCGGACCGCCTCCTCACCACCTGGTCCGCCGACCTCACCACGGTTCACGCCACCCGGTGGCTTCCCGTCCCGTCCCAGGTCGACACCCAGTCCGAATCCGTCCTCGCAACGGCCCGCCTGCTCCTGGGCTGAGCCCAGCGCTTGCGCGTTTTCGCCGGGGGGTGCCTCTTGCGGTGGCAGTCCGCCTTCCGCCCGGTGGGGGTTTTCCCGCGCCTGCCGGCGCGGGGTGTTTCCCACCCCCACCACCCGTGCAGGTGGGACGCCGGCTGACGGCCCCCTGTGGGGGTGCACCATCGCCGGGGGCGACCCGCAGTCCATGGGACATCACCCCCACCGGTGGGCAGCCGCCCACGCAACCCCGGGAGGGGGCCGATCACCCCACCCACCCCCGCCCCCACCGGTGGGCAGCCGCCCACGAGACGCCGGGAGGGGGACGATCCGGGGGTGCCCCCGCAGGAATGCGCCTCCCAGCCCGTCACCGCCACCGAAGCAGAAGCGCGATGCCCCGCCGGGCAACACCAGGGGCGCGAGGCTGCATCTGAGGTGCGGCCGGCGCCGCGCGGGCGCGAACAACCCCCACCAAGGGAAGGTCGCGCGGGACACCGCAACACGCGCCCCCGGGCGCAACCCTCAGAGCGAAGCCGCAACCAGCTCCGCGAGCTGGACCGCGTTCAGCGCAGCGCCCTTGCGGAGGTTGTCCCCCGACACGAAGAGCGCAAGACCGTTCTCGACGGTCTCGTCGACCCGGATGCGCCCGACGTACGAGACGTCGCCCCCCGCGGCCTGCAGCGGCGTGGGGATCTCCGAGATCTCCACGCCGGGCGCACCCGCCAGCACCTCGTACGCGCGCTCCACACCGAGAGGCCGCTCGAAGCGGGCGTTGAGCTGGAGGGAGTGGCCGGAGAAGACCGGCACCCGCACGCACGTACCGGAGACCTTGAGCTCCGGGATCTCCAGGATCTTGCGGGACTCGTTCCGCAGCTTCTGCTCCTCGTCGGTCTCGAAGCTGCCGTCGTCGACGAGGTTCCCGGCGAGGGGGAGGACGTTGAAGGCGATGGGCCGGGCGTAGACGGCCGGCTCCGGGAAGGCGACGGCCGAGCCGTCGAAGGTGAGCTTGTCCGCGGACTCGACGACCGCCCGGGCCTGCCCGTGCAGCTCGGCGACGCCGGAGAGCCCGGAGCCGGAGACGGCCTGGTAGGTCGTGGCGACCAGCGAGGTGAGCCCGGCCTCGACGTGCAGCGCCTTGAGCACGGGCATGGCGGCCATCGTGGTGCAGTTGGGGTTGGCGATGATGCCCTTGGGGCGGTCGGCGAGGGCGTGCGGGTTGACCTCGGAGACGACGAGGGGGACCTCGGGGTCACGGCGCCAGGCGGAGGAGTTGTCGATGACGACGACTCCCTGCGCGGCGACCTTCTCGGCGATGGCGCGGCTGGTGGCGCCGCCCGCGGAGAAGATGGCGATGTCCAGGCCGGAGAAGTCGGCGGTGCCGGCGTCCTCGACGGTGATCTCGGTGCCGTTCCAGGGCAGCGTGCGGCCCGCGGACCGCGCGGACGCGAACAGCCGCAGCTCGTCCACCGGGAACTTCCGCTCGGCCAGCACCTGGCGCACGACTCCGCCGACCTGTCCGGTCGCTCCGACGATTCCGATCCTCATGGCCGCGTACTCTCCGCTCTCGTGGGCTCTCATGGTCTGTGGGGGGTGCCCGCCGTTCGAGTATCGCCGCAGGCGACGGCAGGCGGCGAATGGTTTCAGGTGCCGAGACGTACGGCGGGGCGTACACCCGGCGGCAGCGCGTCCACCGCGCCCACCGCGGCCACCGCGGCCACCGCGGCCAGCGACTCCGGGCGCGCGGGCAGCAGCGGCAGCCGTACGTCCGCCGTGGGGATGCGGCCCTCCGCGTGCAGGGCCGCCTTGATGACGGTGGGGTTCGGCTCGCGGAAGAGCGCGGCGGCGCGGGCGGCGAGCCGGTGGCCGAGGGCGCGGTCGCCGGTGGCGGCCAGGCGTACCCAGGCGGCGGTGTCCAGATGGGCCGAGGCGGCGACGACGCCGGTCGCGCCGAGGGCGAGCAGCGCGGGCGCGAAGACGTCGTCCCCGGCGAGGACGTCGAAGCCGGCGGGGCGGTCGCCGAGCAGGTCGACGGTGTCGGCGTCGATGCCGCCGACCGCGTACTTCACACCGGTGACGCCGGGGATCGCGGCGAGGGTGCGCAGTGCGCGGGCGGAGAGCGGCTGCGCGGTGCGGTAGGGCACGTGGTAGACGATCAGCGGCAGGCGGGCGCGGGCGGCGAGCGCGGTGAAGTGCGCGACCACGCCTGCCTCGCCGGGCCGGACGAACGCCGGTACGGTCGCGAGCAGCGCGTCCGGCTCGACCGGCCACGGGCCGAGGTCCCGCCCGCCGCCGACGCCGACGGCGAAGTACGCGCCCGCCTCGCGGCAGACCCGCCCGACCAGCTCGGCGACGGCGGCACGCTCGTCCGGCTCCAGGCTCTCCGGCTCCCCCGTGGTGCCGAGCGCGAAGAGCCCGGCGGCCCCCTCCGCGAGCAGCCCGCGGGCCAGGGCCTCCAGCGCGTCGTAGGCGACGGCGCCGGAGGCGGTGTAGGGGGTCACGAGCGGTACGTAGACGGGCGGGGGTGCGGTCATGTCCCGAGTCTCACCCGGGGCAACATCGTAGGTCCAGTGAAATATTCTGGTATGAACTCTTAAGCAAATCTGAGGTGTCAGAACACCTCGGGGCACCACGGGCGGCGCGCGGTGCGGAAGAGGACGTCCGCGGTCGCGGCGGCGCCCGGGCGGTGCTCGGCCAGCAGGCCCAGCGTGGTGAGCCGCAGCGCGGACTCGTCCCCGAGGTAGAGCCGCCCGAGGTCGGCGACGTCCAGGCTCAGATCGGGTGCGGCACCCGGCGCGGGCGCGCAGCGCGGGCCGGCGTCCGGCGCGGTCTCCAGCCGGAAGGTGCCGCCGGCCAGGCCCGCCTCGTCACGCACCTCCAGCACGAGGTCCGCGGCGACCGGGGCGTAGCCGCGGGCGCTGAGGGCGACGGGGACGTCCAGCACCCGCAGCCACATGAAGTCCGCGTGCGTCTCGACGCGGGCGGCGCGGGGGTCGCCCAGCAGCAGCGGCAGCACGTCGTCCGGCGGGCGGTGGTCCGTGGTGACCTTCGTGACCCAGTCGAGGGAGAGCACGTGCCGCCAGAGGGCCGCCTCCGCGGCGGGCGTCGCGGCGATCAGGCTCACCACGGTCACGTCGGCGTGCGGCAGCTTGTTCGGCCAGTGCGGGTCGTTGACGCGGTACGCCGCCAGGCCGTCGACCTCGCCGGTCGCGGTGTCGCGGTAGGCGACGAAGAAGGGTGCGCTGTAGCCGTTCGAGGCGTAGACCACCGCGCCGGTGTGCTGGTCCCACCACGGCTTGCCGCGGCTGATCGCGCCCGGCGTCGCGCGGCGCACCCGCTCGTGCAGGTCGGGCCCGAAGGCCCGCACCTCGGCGCCGCTCACCAACTCGACGCCGCCCTCCGCCGGGTCCGGCCCGGCGTACCGCCGGTCCAGCGCCGCCCGGGGCGTGTCGACCTCCCAGCTGGTCACCCAGGTCGCGGGCCCGAAGCCGAAGCGGCCGTAGATCGGGTACTCCGCGGCGACCAGGATCGCCACCGCGTCCCCGCGCTCCTTCGCCGCCGCGAGGTCGGCGGCCATCAGCCTGCTCGCCAGCCCGCGCCGCCGGTGCGTCGCCGTGACCGACACGTTGGTGATCGCGTCGGCGCTCACGGTTGCGCCACCCGGCACGGTCAGCTCCCGCGGCATGCTCCGGAAGGTCGCGACGCACTTGCCTCCCTCGAAGGCCCCGCGCGTACGGTCCAGCTCCATCGTCGCGCGCCGCAACGGGATCTCCTCCGGAGAGAGGTCCACCGCGCGGTGGAACCCGTTGTTCAGCGCCTTCAGCCACTCCGCGACGTCGTCGTCGCCCAGCGTGCGAATTTCTGTCCCCATCGGGGCACGGTACGCACACCGTGCGTGCCCCCGCACCCGGTTATCCTCCCGCCGGCCGGCCGCACCGACGGCGGCTTGCGTGCGCAGTCCCCGCGCCCCTGAAAACGCTCACCCTCGCCCGCAGGACCCGCCCCGCAGGGGAAGCCCCCATCAGGGGCTCGCGCATGCCGCGCAGGCGAACAAGCCAGGGGCGCGTGGGGGCACCTCCCGGGCGAAGCTCTGGGGGAGAACTGCGCGACCAGCCCACCACCGGCGGAAGGTCGCGCGGCCCGCCGCAAGGGGCACCCCGGAGCGCGAACCCCGCTCAGCCCTCGCAGAGAAGATCTTCGATACGCGCCTCACCCTCGCGGTAGCGGCGGGTGATCTCGGCGGAGCAGCCGTCGACGGTGTGCTGGAGGCGCTGTCGGCGCCCCGACACCTCCTGCTCGTGGCGCGCCAGCCGCGCCATCGCCTCGTCGAGCTCGGCGTCCGTGCGCGCTTCGAGGTCGGAGAGCTCCACCTCGGCGAGTATCTCCTCGGCGAGCCGCTGGACGCGCGGGGTGAGCGGGGTGCCGAGGGTGACGTGGCGGGCGGAGGAGCGGACGCGGGAGGGGCCGTCCGCGAGGATCTCCGGGAGGCGGTCCAGGACGGGTACGGGTGCGGGCGCGTCCGGCCCCGGCCCCTCCCCGGAGGACCTCGCGGGAGCGCGGCGGCGGAGTTCGGCCCGCAGGATGTCGATCCGCCCGTGCAGCAGGCGGCGCAGGTACGACAGGTCGGCCTCCTCGCGCTGGGCGTCGCGGCGCAGGGCGCGCAGCGCGGGCAGGTCGAGGGCGCCCAGGTCGGGCTCGGCGGTGTCGGCGAGCGGGGCACGGGGCGCGGGCGGGCGGGACGGCCCGGGTGCGTCGGCCTTGAGCATGGGTGGCCCTTCCTGGTGGGCGTGGGCTTCTGCGGCGCCGCCGGCCGGTGTGGGCGGCGGTGCCGGGAGTCTGTCCGGCGTCGGTTGCGGTCATGCGTGTCGTCCCCCGCACGCAGCACACGCGAGGTGCGGTCACCCGCGTGCGCGACGGGTTGCCGCGCACACCGGGTGCAGGTCACCCCGGGTACGCGACCGGCCGCCGCGCACGCGAGTGCGAGTCACCCCCCGTACGCGGCGGGCTGCCGCGGGTCCGGGGATCCTGGCGTCGATGCTGCCACCTGGGCCCGAGGCCGCGCAGCGACTCTGCACCCGAACGGGCCTCGCAACAGTTGTGCGAAGCCGCCGCCCCGGCGCGGGGAGCCGGTGCCGCGCGCCCCCTCGCGTACGCCCCACCCGCGGGTCGGCGCCCCCGGCGCGCGCGTCACAATGGGCGCATGCGTGCGGTGGCCCAGCGGGTGAGCGAGGCGAAAGTCGTGGTCGACGGGCGGACGGTCGGGGCCGTCGAGGGGCCCGGGTTGTGCGTGCTGGTCGGGGTGACGCACGACGACACCGAGGAGAAGGCCGCCCAGCTCGCCCGCAAGCTGTGGACGCTGCGCATCCTCCCGGACGAGAGGTCGTGCTCCGACATCGGCGCGCCGCTGCTGGTGATCAGCCAGTTCACGCTGTACGGGGACGCCCGCAAGGGCCGCCGCCCGACGTGGAACTCCGCCGCGCCCGGGCCGGTCGCCGAGCCGCTCGTGGACGCCGTCGTCGCCGAGTTGCGCGCGCTCGGCGCAACCGTCGAGACGGGCGTCTTCGGCGCCGACATGAAGGTGTCGCTCACCAACGACGGGCCCTTCACCGTCGTCCTGGAGATGTGAGCGCCGGACGGCTCAGGGCGCGACGACGGTCTCCTGGGTGGCGGCCGTCTCGTCGGCCACGAGCGTCGCGCCCTCGGGGGTGTTGCGCTTGACGACCGCGAGCGCGATCGGCCCCAGCTCCCAGTGCCGCGCGGACGACGTGACCGTGCCGACGACGCGGCCCTCGCCGCCCTCCTCCGCCACCCGCAGCGGGGTGCCGTGCCCGGGCAGCCGGACCTCGCTGCCGTCCAGGTGCAGGAAGACCAGCCGGCGCGGCGGGCGGCCGAGGTTCTGCACGCGGGCCACCGTCTCCTGGCCGCGGTAGCAGCCCTTGTGCAGGTGGACGGCGGTCTCCAGCCAGCCCAGCTCGTGCGGGATGGTGCGGTGGTCGGTCTCCAGGCCGAGCCGCGGCCGGTGCGCCTCGATGCGCAGCGCCTCGTACGCGAGCACGCCCGCGGGCGGTCCCGCCTGGGCGGCGAAGTCCTCCAGGCTCTCGCGCGGCACGAACACGTCCCGCCCGTAAGGCGTCTCGCGCACCGCCCAGCCGTCCGGGAGCGGCACGATGGAGCCCGCGGGGAGGTGGACGAGGGCGAAGCGGCCGGTCGCGTCGGCGGTCTCGACCCGGTAGAAGAACTTCATGCTCTCCAGGTACGCGAGCAGCGCGCCCTGGGTGCCGGGCTCGACGTGCAGCCACGTCGTCTCCCCGTCGTCCACGAGGTAGAGCGCGTGCTCGATGTGGCCGTGCGGGGAGAGGATGAGCGCCTCGGTGGCCTGCCCGGGCGGGAGCTGCTCGACGTGCTGGGTGAGCAGCAGGTGCAGCCACGGCAGCCGGTCGGCGCCGGTCACGGTGACGACGCCGCGGTGCGAGAGGTCCACGAATCCGCGGCCGTCGGCGAGCGAGCGCTGCTCGCGGAAGAGGTCGCCGTAGTGCGCGGCCACCCCTTCGTCGGGGCCTTCCGCCGCGACAGCGCCGGGCAGCGACAGCAAGGGGCTCTTCGTCGTCATGCCGTCAAGACTACGACCCGCCCGGCGCGGACTCCGCGCCGTCCTCCGCCGCTTCGCGGGCCGCCGCCTTCGCCGCGCAGTCCGCGCAGCGGCCGAAGATGGCGAAGTGCTTCATGTCCGTCTCGAAGCCGAAGCGCTCGCGCAGGCCCTCGCCGAGCGGCGCGGCCAGCGAGACGTCGGCCTCGGTGACCACGTCGCAGTCGCGGCACACCAGGTGCATGTGGTCGTGCCGGTCGGCGAGATGGTACGTGGGGGCACCGTGGCCCAGGTGGGCGTGGCTGACCAGGCCCAGCTCCTCCAGCAGCTCCAGGGTGCGGTAGACGGTGGAGATGTTGATCCCCGAGGCGGTCCTGCGCACCTCGCACAGGATGCCGTCCGGGGTGGCGTGCTCCAGGGCGTCGACCGCTTCCAGCACCAGCTGCCGCTGCGGCGTGAGGCGGTAGCCGCGGCGGCGCAGGTCGCTCTTCCAGTCGGTGGTGACCACGTGGCCAGTGTAGGGCGGTGGCGCCCCCGCGCCCCGGGTCCGGACCGCGGGCAGGGGTCGGACCCCTACGTCCTAACCGCCGCGCGGCGGTTACTTGAAGAAGGCGATCCCGTCGTCCGGGAGGTCCTTGAGGTCACCGACCCACTCGCGCGGGTCCACGACCTTCTTCAGGTGCGCGGACATGTACGGGCGCAGCGGCACGGACGGCGTGGCCTTCTCGCCGACCCACATCAGGTCGCTCTTCACGTAGCCGTACAGCCGCTTGCCGCCGCTGTACTCCGGGGCGAAGGGCAGCCGGGCGACCGCGTCCGTGACCAGGTCGATCTGCGGCTTGCCCTCGGCCAGCTCACCGGTCCAGATCTCGACGACGCCCTCGTCGCGGGTCGTCGTGACGTCCACCTTGCGGTCCGCGCCGATCCGCCAGTAGCCCGTCTCGCTCTCCAGCGGGCGGGTCTTCTTGCCCTCGGCGTCCAGCACCCAGGTGTGCGAGGTGTACTCCAGGAACGGCCGGCCGTCGTGGCGGAAGACGACCTCCTGCCCGAAGTTGCACTTCTCGGCGCCGGGGAATTCGAAGACGCCCGCGCCCTCCCAGCGGCCGAGGAGGAAGGCCAGCGGCACGAGGTCGGGGTGCAGGTCGGACGGGATCTCGATCATGTCAGCGCTGGCCCTGGTAGAGCTTCTTGACCGCGTAGAGCGCGAACGCGGCGACGGCGACGCACACCAGCACGAGCAGGGCGTCGAAGTAGTACTCAATGTGCACGGGACGTGCTCCTCGCGAGGGCAGCGGGCAGGGCCGCCGCCAAGTCTAGTGCGCGGCCTCGCGCGGACGCGGACAGGCCGTCTGACGTGGGGGGCGGCGGAAAGCGCCCGGCCCCCGCGCCGGGTGCGGCGGAGGGGCCGGGGCCTTCCGTGGGACAGGGGGACGGGGGCGGGCGGGGTCAGCCGAGCATCTGCGCCTGGAGGGCGACCGTCTGGGCGAAGGCCTGCTCCGGTACGGCGCCGCCCTTGCGGGTGAGCGTCACGACCGCGACGGTGTCGCCCGCGCCGACGGCGGCGTACCGCGTCATCTCGGGGCCGTACGGGGTCTTCTCGCCGAACGCGTGGACGGCGGTGCCCTCGGGGTGGGTGAGGTCGCTCGGCGCGGAGTCCTTCTCGCCCGCGGACACGCCCTTGGGGGGCGTCGACCCCTGGTCCTGGAGGTAGCGGCCCGCGTAGGCCCTGGAGATGAACTGGAGCAGGTACACCTCACCGCGGGTGCCGTCCGGCATGGTCCAGCCGCGGGCCGCGATGTGCCGCAGGCCGCCCTCGTTGAGCGCGGCCTCCTGCTGCGGGCCGTCGCCGTTCGGGCGCGTCGCGAGGTAGGCGGAAGGCGGCAGCCAGCCCTTCGCGCCGGGGAGTGCGGCGTCGTCCACCGCGTCCTGCGGCTCGGGGAGGAGCAGGGTCCGCAGGTCGGCGTAGTGCACGGCGGCGGGGTTGTGCGTGGAGTCGAAGGGGCGGGGCTTGCTGCCCGGCAGCTGCGGCAGCGCGAGCGCGGGGTACGTCCAGCGTCCGTCGTCGGGCGTCTTGAGGCCGGGGATCTTCGTACGCTCCGGGCGCGTCACGGCGTAGGCCGTACCGGCGCCGAAGACGGCGAAGACCAGCAGCACCGCGGTCCAGCGCAGCCTCACCCGCGTCCGCGGGCTCATCCGCCGGGGCGCGGACGGCACGGCCTGCGCGCCGGTCACGTATCCGGGCGGGGGCGGTGGGTACGCGGCCGGTGCGTACGCAGGGGGCGCGTACGCGGACGGGGCGGCGGGGTGCACGGCTTCGGGAGCGGGCGGCGCGGGCGCGGGCGGGGACTCGGGGGCCGGTGCGGGGGCCTCGGGGACGGGCACGGGCCCGGGCTCGGCGGGCCCGCCTGCGGCGGGGACGGGCGCAGGCTCGGGGACCTCGGACGCGTCGGACATCAGATGCCCTCCTCCGGTGCCTTGACCCGGTCGAGCTGGAGGCGCAGCAGCGAGGAGATGTCGTCCTCGTCGAGCGCCGTGCCGACCGCCTGGAACTGCACCATCAGGTCGCCCTCCGTGGCCTCGCAGAACATGGTGTCGACGGACGGATAGTCGTAGTTGTCGTAGTCGTCGCTGTAGTCGTCGTCGCTGTAGTCGTCGTCGGAGTTGTCGGAGGGGCGCACGCACACCGCGTGCGGGTAGCCGGGCACGTCCGGGCCCATCTCCAGGTACTTCGAGCCCTTGGTCAGCGAGCGGTAGGCCTCCGGCCCGGCGTTCGCGGCCGTCTTGTTGCCGACCTGCACGAGGAAGAGCTGGTACGTCTGCTTGTTGTCCGCGGTGCGATACGTGCGCAGGGCGGCGCCCTTGACGTGCATCGCGTCGATGTCGGCTTCGAGCTGGCGGCGCTGCGCGGAGGTGAAGAGGGAGGATCCGCTGTCGCCGCCCATGAGCAGCGTCTTCGCCCGCGAGGCGTCGAGGACGGAGTCGTTCCCGAACTGCTCGACGTCCGGGCCCGGCCGCATGCTCTCGGGCATCGGCAGCAGCATCTGGCCGAGGTCGCCGACATGGGTACCGCCCGCGGTCACCGCGTACGTGCTGCTCGGCGTCGGGGTGGCCGTCGCCGACGGCTCGGCCACGGGCGTGCCGGGCCTGCCGCCCCCGTCGCCGTCCCGGGTGAGCGCGTAGCCCCCGCCGGCCGCGGCGACCACCACGAGGGCGCCGGCCACGAGCAGCGCGGTCCGCCGCTTCCTCCGCGGGGGCGCGGGCGGCACGGGTGTCTCCCACGCCGGGTAGGCGTACGGCTGCCCGCCCGGGTATCCGTACGCGGAGGGCGGCGGCGGTACGGGCGCGGCGAACGCCGCGGGCTGCACGGGAAGCACACCCTCGGGGGCCGCTCCCGTCCCGGTGTCCGGCGCGGGCGCGGGCTCCGGGGTCACCTCGGCGGCAGGCTCCGGCGCGGGCGCCACCTCCGCGGCAAGCTCGGGCGCGGGCTCGGCGGCAGGCTCGGGCGCGGGCTCGGGCGTCACCTCGGCGGCCGGGGCCGCTTCCGGCTCGGGTACGGCGGGCGCCTCGGGCTGCGCGGGGCGCGGGGTCTCGTCGCTCACAGCCGCTCCAGCTGCTTCGTGATCACGGACTGGAGGGCTTTCTCACTCACCGGGTCGAGCGACGAGATGTAGACCTCGACGAAGATGTTCCCGACCCGGGCGTCGGCCTGGCCGACGTAGACCTCCAGGTCGTCCTCCTTGTAGGGCTTGCTCGAGGCGAACACCGTGCCGTCCACGGTGCCGGGCAGCGGCACCGCGTGCTGCTGGTGGTCGCGGTCCGCGTTGCCGGCGGAGTCGCGCAGCGCCTGCTCGGTGTAGACACTCGTGTCGTCGCGGTACTGGGTGAGCAGGACGTCGGTGGTGACCGCGTCGTCGTGCCCGCTGTCCCAGGAGGCCTCGACCGCGCGCCGGAATCCGCGCTCGTTGAGTTCCTCGAAGGAGTTGTACCCGTCCAGCTCGTCGGCCAGTTCCGCCTGCGTGACCCAGCCGCGCTCGCTGTGCTTGGCCCCGTCGGGGGCCGCCACCAGCATCTTGAGCAGGTTGCCCTCGTAGATCGCGTTGCGGTCGTCGGCGACCTGGGGCGCGGGCTGCGTGGGCCCGGGGCCCGCGGGCTGGGTCGGGCCCGCGGCGACGAGCGGCGGCAGCGGTGTGGCCGGGCGGCCGCTCTGCACGGCGTAGCCCGCCCCGCCGCCGGCCAGCACGCCGAGCACGAGAGCCGCGGCGAGCACGAGCGTGAGCTTCCGCCGGGTCATCGGCCGGTAGGGCCGCTCGGCGGGCACGGGCGGGGCGGTGGCCCCGGTCAGCTCCGGTTCGAAGGACGGGGCCCGTTCCCCGTCCGCTCCGCCGTCGTCGTCGCGGCGCACGTCGCCGCCCAACTCCTCCATGGGTGCCCCCCCAGGCGCATGTACGTACACGTGTGCGACCGATCACACACAGACTCGTATTATGTCCAGCCGCCACACCGCATCCCCACCGAATATGCACAGACCCGACGTGATGTGTGCCACATACACCCAGCACCTAGGCTGGTCGGATGGCGAACAAGCTGGTGATCAAGGTGACGGCGGGCGCCGACGCGCCCGAGCGGTGCTCGCAGGCCTTCACGGTGGCCGCGGTCGCGGTGGCGAGCGGTGTGCAGGTGTCGCTGTGGCTGACGGGCGAGTCTGCCTGGTTCGCACTGCCGGGGAGGGCCGCGGAGTTCGAACTCCCGCACGCCGCGCCGCTTCCCGACCTGCTCGACGCGGTCGTCGGAGCGGGCCAGGTCACGCTGTGCAGCCAGTGCGCCGCCCGTCGCGACATCACCGAGCGGGACGTCCTGCCGGGTGTCCGCATCGCGGGCGCGCAGGTCTTCGTCAGCGAGATCATGCCGGAGGGCGTGCAGGCGCTCGTCTACTGAGGCGCGCGCACGCACGAGGACGCACGCACGAAGAGCAGACAGAGCGCACAAAAAAAGCGGGGCCTGGCGGCCCCGGCCTCATCTGCGGTGGTCCTTGCGGCCCCGCCCCTCCAGTTCGTTCCACCACGCGTCCGACTGCGGGTCGCCGGTGTCGGAGACACCCTGCCCGTCGTCGGCGCCGTCGCCGTCCTCCGACCCGTCCTGCTCGTCGAACCACCGCTCCCCCGGGCGGCGCCGGTTGGCGACGATCGCCGCGAAGGGCGGGATGGTCATGGCCACCAGGCACATCACGATCGCTGCCGGAACGGACCACAGGCGCACGACTGCCCACGCCATGACGAACAGCACCACGCAGGTGCCCATCATGGCGAAATACCAGTGACGGCGTCGTGCGTCCACATGTCAACGGTACGTCCGCCAGGCGGATACCGAAACAGAACGGACGGAACGGACCGCGCCCGTACGGGAGAGGGCGGGCCGCGGCGGAGGGCCGCACCCCGTCGCGGGATGCGGCCCTCCACAGAACAGCCGTACAGCCGTACAGCCGTACAACGACCGTATGCCGGTCGAACCGTCTCAGACGGCGATGGCCACCTCGGACGCCGTGCCCTGCTGGGCAACGACCGTGCGGTCCACGGTCGCGCCGGGTACGAGCGCGCGCAGCGTCCAGGTGCCGGGCGCCGCGAAGAAGCGGAACTGCCCGGTCGCCGAGGTCGGCACCTCGGCGGTGAACTCGCCGCCGCCGTCCAGGAGTCGCACGTAACCGCTGACGGGCTCGCCGTCACGGGTGACGGAGCCCTGGATGATGGTCTCCTTGGCCACGTCGATGCCCGCCAGTTCCGGGCCGCCGGCCTTCGCTCCACACATAACGTTCAGTCCTCGCCTTGTCGCTGGGGGTCGTCGATCGGGGTGATCGGAGTCGGGGTCAGTTGGCGCCGAGCTCGATCGGCACGCCCACCAGCGAGCCGTACTCGGTCCACGAGCCGTCGTAGTTCTTGACGTTGCCCTGGTCGAGCAGCTCGTGCAGCACGAACCAGGTGAGCGCGGAGCGCTCGCCGATGCGGCAGTAGGCGATGGTGTCCTTGGCCAGGTCGACGTTCTCGTCCTCGTAGAGCTTCTTCAGCTCGTCGTCGGACTTGAACGTGCCGTCGTCGTTGGCGTTCTTCGACCACGGGATGTTGCGGGCGCTCGGCACGTGGCCGGGGCGCTGCGACTGCTCCTGCGGCAGGTGGGCCGGGGCGAGCAGCTTGCCGGAGAACTCGTCGGGCGAGCGCACGTCGACCAGGTTCAGCGAGCCGATCGCGGCCACGACGTCGTCGCGGAAGGCGCGGATCGCGGTGTTCTGGGCCTTGGCCTTGTACTCCGTCGCGGGGCGCGTGGGCACGGCGGCGACGAGGTCGCGGGAGTCCAGCTCCCACTTCTTGCGGCCGCCGTCGAGCAGCTTGACCGAGTCGTGGCCGTAGAGCTTGAAGTACCAGTAGGCGTAGGACGCGAACCAGTTGTTGTTGCCGCCGTAGAGGACGACCGTGTCGTCGTTGGCGATGCCCTTGGCGGACAGCAGCGCCTCGAAGCCCGCCTGGTCCACGAAGTCGCGGCGGACCGGGTCCTGGAGGTCCTGCTTCCAGTCGATGCGGACGGCGTTCTTGATGTGGTTCTTGTCGTACGCCGAGGTGTCCTCGTCCACCTCGACGATGACCACCTTGGGGTCGTCGATGTGGGCCTCGACCCAGTCGGCGTCGACCAGGACGTCACTGCGGCTCATGCTGTTCTCCTCCGGGGCAGTACGGATGCTGCGGTTGCTGCGTGGTACGCGGCGCACGGTGCGTTTGCGGTGCGAGGTGCGGGGGTGCGGTGCGGGCCGGCGGCCTTGTCGGCGAGCGGCACGGCGCGGGGCAGGCAGGAGCGCTGACGCCTTGCGGCCGGACGCGCGGTGCGGGAGAGCTGCCGCCCCTCAGGGCATGCGACAGAGCATGGCGGCGACGCGGCACAGGTCGACTGCCCGCCGCTTCGTGAGATCCGCCTGTCGCTTCATGGTCCCGATCGTAGGGAAGCGGACCCGCGAGTGTCACCGGCGTGTCAAATGACGAGACAAGATTGTCCATATACCGGAAAACGGGCGGGCGCCGCAGCGTCCCGCCCGCCTCCGCGGTGATCGTCCCCGACCGGAAGGCCGCGGTCAGGCCGTGGATCAGCCCGACACCAGCTCCACGTTCTGCCCCGCGGCCTTGATGTCCATTCCGGTGGCGGTGCCGACCGCCTTGGTGAGGGTGATCCCGTGGGGCAGGTGGGTCAGGTTCGCCTCGAAGTCGATCTGCTTGCGGACGGAGGATTCCAGGCCCAGCGCGGTGATCTCCTTGGGCATGCTCTCGGCGTGCAGGGTGATCTTCTGGCCGCTCACCACGACCTTGCTGAACACGCTGAGGTCACCGCCCATGCCGGGCAGCGACGCGGACAGCTTCACCCGCGCGGAGCCGTCGGCGGCCGGCGGCGCGGCGCTCACCCTGATCCCGGCGGGCGCGGACTTCGACAGGTCGTCGTAGCTCACGAAGGCGTCGCCGGTGGCCCGGTCTGCGGTCGCCCTGGAGAAGCTGTCGGAGAGCTTCACGTCGTAGAGGTCGGCGGTGAAGGTCGTGATCCGCACCTCCTGCCGCCCACCGCCCGCGTTGACGTCCTCGGCCTTGATCGAGACGTGCTTGATCTTGCCGAAGAGCACCTGCGTCAGGAACGGCCGCGGGAAGTGGTCTATCGACAGCGCCGGCTTGTGCTCCAGGCCCTCGGACGTACGGGCCTTGTCCGCGGCCCGGTCCTCCACCACGCGCACCGCGAACCAGTCGGCGGCGTAGAACAGGCCGCCGAGTATCACCACGATGACCAGGATCGTCCGCCATACCCGCCACGAACCCATACGTCCGCCACTCCCCAATCGGTCCCGCCCCTGACACTTCCCGCAACGCCTGACGGGCGGCAGGGGGGCCGCGGTTCCCCCCGGCTCCGAACCGTTACCTCAGGTCAGCGCGCGGCCCAGAGCGTAGACGACGGGTGCCGCGGCGGTGAGCGGCAGGGCCACCCCCGCGGTGAAGTGCACGAAACGGGACGGGAAGTCGTAGCTCGCCACCCGCAGCCCGACCAGCGCGCACGCCCCGGCCGCGACCGCGAGCAGCACGCCCTTCCCGGCGCCCAGATCGCCCGCCGGTCCGGTCAGCGCGCCCGTCGCCGCGGCCGCGAGCAGTGCCGCACCGAGCGAGACCGGCTCGCCGGGCAGCGGCAGCGCGCGCACCAGCGCCGCGGCGGCGACCGCCACCGCACCCGCGACGACCGGGCCGTGACCGGCGTCCGACACCTGGGTCGCCAGATAGCCGCAGGCCAGCACGGTGATCAGCGTCGAGGCCGAGGTCGCGGTGAGGGACGACAGGCGCTCGTCGGCGCTGCCGTGGTGGCGCAGCTGCAGCACGAGCACGAGCAGCAGCCATACGCCGAGCGTGCCCAGCACCACGGCGGGCGCGTGGTCCCCGTCGGCGGCGAGCATGCCGATGTCGGCGGTCACGCCCGCGAGGAAGGCCAGCACGATGCCCTGCCGGGCGGGCCACATGCCGTTGAGCCGGAACCACCCGGCGGCCGTGACCGCCTGGAGCAGCACCAGCACGACCGCGAGACCCGGCTTGCCGACCGCCGCGCCGCCCGCGAGCAGCAGGCCGAGCCCCGCGGTGAGGGCGGCGGGCTGGATGCCGGGCGCGATGATCGGCGAGCCGGTACGCCCGTCCGGCCGTACGGGCGCGGGGCCGCCGCGCCGGGCGGCACGGGGGCCGGGGGCCGCGCCGTCCGCGCCGTCCGCGCCGGGGACCGTGGGCAGGACGGCGGTGTGCTCGGCCGCGTACGGCTCGGCCTCGGCGGGCCCGGCGGCGTACGCGTGCGGGGCGGTCTGCTCGTGGGGCTGCGACTGCCAGGGGGCGCCGGTGTCCACGCCGGTGGCGTCGTAGCCGAGCGGGCCGTGGCCGAGCACCTGGCCGGGGGCGGCCGGGTCGTAGCCGGGCGGCGTCCCGTAGCCGGGGGCGGGGTCCGCGCCGTAGGCGGCGGTGCCGTAGCCGGGGGCGGGATCGGGCGTGACGTAGCCGGGTCCGCCGTCGGCGTAGGGGGGCTGCGCGGTGCCGTAGCCGGGGGCGGCCTCCGTGTACGGGGGCTGCGGGGCGTTCCAGGGGTGGGCGGACGGCGGGGTGGCGCCCCAGCCGTCGCCGGACGCGCCGTAGCCGGGGCTGCCGTACGCCGTGCCGTCCGGTCCCGCGGTGTGGGCCGACCAGTCGTCGCCGGGCGGCGGGGCGCCGAAGGGGGTGCCCTGGTCGGCGTACGGGTGCGGCCCGGAGGGCAGCGGCTCGGGCACGTAGGCGCCGTCGGCGGGGTAGGGCGCGGCTCCGTGGGCCCGCTCGTCGTGGCCGCGGCCCTGCGCGTCGCCCTGGCCGGGGCCGGGGCCGTAACCGTACTGGCCGCCGTCGCGGTGGTCGCTCATGCCGAGCCTCCCGCGAAGGGGGGCAGCACCTCGACGGTCGCGCCGTCCGGGAGCGGCACCTCGGCGTGGTCGCGGGTGCCGACGGGGGTGCCGTCGACGAGGAAGGAGCAGCGGCGCAGCACGCGCGCGAAGTCCGGCTGACCGGCGTGCCGCTGCCGGACGGCGTTCAGCGCGTCGGCGAGCGTCGCCGCGCGGTAGTCCTCCTCCGCCGTGCCCGCGGCGGCCTTGGCGGCGGCCCAGTAGCGGATCGTGCCCGCTGCCGGGCGAGCGGCCGTGTCGGTTGCGGCCATCGGGGCTCCGTCCCTCATCGTGCGTCGTGGTGCTGTTACCGCTCGTACGGTCCGTACGGTGCCGCGCGCCCCTGCGGGGTGCGGCGACGTCCATGATGGCCCTTCGCGCCGCCCCACGGGGTCACCGGAGGCTCACCGGCCCGCGCCGCTCGCGGTGATCCAGGCGCCGACGCGGCCGAGCAGCCGGGCGTCCGCGGCGTTCTCGGCGTGCCCGAAGCCGCGTTCGATCCACAGCTCCGCGCCGTCCCCGCCCGCCGCGGCGGCGAGCGAGAGGGGGTGGTCGAGCGGGAAGTAGCCGTCCCGGTCGCCGTGCACGATCAACAGCGGCACGGGCGCGATGTACGGCACGGACTCGACGGGCGAGCGCGGCACCGGGTCCCAGTCGCGGGTGTGGATCCGGGTGCCCAGGCCCACCCGGGACACCAGCCGCCCCGCGGGCCGGGTGATGACCCAGTGCACCCGCCGCATCGGCGCCGTACCGCGGTAGTACCAGCGGGCGGGCGAGCTGACGGACACGACCGCGTCGACCGGCCGCAGCCCCGCGTCCGCCCCGGCCCCGGCTTGCCGGAGCACCACGGAGCCGCCCATCGAGAAGCCGACCGTCGCGACGCGCGCGTAGCCCAGCCTGCGCGCCCAGCCCACCGCCGCGTCCAGGTCCAGGACCTCGCGGTCGCCGACCGTGGAGCGGCCGCCCGAGCCGCCGTGACCGCGGAAGGAGAAGGTCACGACCCCGCCCTCGGCGCCGAGCACACCCGCCGCGCGGCGCACCGCGGGGCGCTCCAGGGCGCCGGTGAAGCCGTGCGCGACGACGACGGCGAGGTCCTTCGCGCCGCCCGCCGCCGGGCGGTGTTCGGCTTCGATCGGGATGCCGTCGGATGTCAACAGAACGGCACGCCGACCACCCGAAGTGAGCGCGGAAACACACAAAGGCCTGTCGCGAGGGTCGGCAGCGGTGGTCATGTCGGCTATTCTTCCGTGCAAGAGGACCTGGGCAATGCCGCCCCCGGGTCCTTTCGTGCTTTTTTGCACCGGTCCGACCGACGGGAGATCCGTGTGAGTTCTCTGCTGCTGCTGACGAACGCACTCCAGCCGTCCACCGAGGTGCTGCCCGCGCTCGGGCTGCTGCTGCACAACGTGCGGGTCGCCCCCGCCGAGGGCCCGGCCCTCGTCGACACCCCGGGCGCCGACGTGATCCTCATCGACGGGCGCCGCGACCTGCCGCAGGTCCGCAGCCTGTGCCAGCTGCTGCGCTCGACCGGACCCGGCTGCCCGCTCGTGCTCGTCGTCACCGAGGGCGGCCTCGCCGCGGTGACCGCGGACTGGGGCATCGACGACGTGCTGCTGGACACCGCGGGCCCGGCGGAGGTCGAGGCGCGGCTGCGGCTCGCGATGGGCCGCCAGCAGATCGCCGGGGACGACAGCCCGATGGAGATCCGCAACGGCGACCTGTCGGTCGACGAGGCCACCTACAGCGCCAAGCTCAAGGGCCGGGTCCTGGACCTGACCTTCAAGGAGTTCGAGCTGCTGAAGTACCTCGCCCAGCACCCGGGCCGGGTCTTCACCCGCGCCCAGCTGCTCCAGGAGGTGTGGGGCTACGACTACTTCGGCGGCACCCGCACGGTGGACGTGCACGTACGGCGACTGCGGGCCAAACTCGGCGTCGAGCACGAGTCGTTGATCGGCACGGTGCGCAACGTCGGCTACCGTTTCGTCACCCCGGAGAAGGCCGAGCGGGGTGCCGAGGAGGCCGCCGGGGCGGCCGAGCCGGCGGCCCGGCGCGGGAGCCCTTCGTCCGCAGAGCAGACGGTATGACAATCCGTGTGACGAACGGATAGACACGCGTAGACTTCCCGTCGTGCCCAAGGTGACGCGCGACGACGTGGCCAGGCTGGCGGGGACCTCCACCGCGGTCGTCAGCTACGTCATCAACAACGGACCCCGGCCGGTAGCCCCGGCCACCCGCGAGCGCGTGCTCGCGGCCATCAAGCAGCTCGGCTACCGCCCGGACCGCGTGGCCCAGGCGATGGCGAGCCGCCGTACCGACCTGATCGGCCTGATCGTGCCGGACGCACGCCAGCCGTTCTTCGCGGAGATGGCGCACGCCGTCGAGCAGGCCGCGTCCGAGCGCGGGAAGATGGTGCTGGTCGGGAACTCCGACTACCTCGACGAGCGCGAGACGCACTACCTGCGGGCCTTCCTCGGCATGCGGGTCTCCGGCCTGATCCTGATCAGCCAGGGCCTCAGCGACAACGCCGCCACCGAGATCGACGCGTGGGACGCCCGGGTGGTGCTGCTGCACGAGCGGCCCGAGGCGATCGACGACATCGCGGTGCGCACCGACGACATCGGCGGCGCGCAGCTCGCGGTGCGGCATCTGCTGGAGCACGGCCACCCGTACGTCGCGTGCCTGGGCGGCACCGAGGTCACGCCCATGGTCGGCGACCCGGTCACCGACCACGTCGAGGGCTGGCGGCGCGCGATGGAGGAGGCCGGGCGCAGCACCGAGGGCCGGCTCTTCCAGGCCCCGTACAACCGCTACGACGCCTACGAGGTCGCGCTCGGCCTGCTGTCCGGCCCGGACCGGCCGCCGGCGATCTTCTGCGCGACGGACGACCAGGCGCTCGGCGTGCTGCGGGCCGCGCGGGAGCTGCGCATCGAGGTGCCCGAGGAACTCGCGGTCGCGGGCTTCGACGACGTCAAGGAGGCCGCGCTCGCCGACCCGCCGCTGACCACGGTCGCCTCCGACCGGCAGGGCATGGCGCGCGCGGCGGTGGACGCGGTGCTGGACGACTCGCTGCGGGTGCCGGGGGCACGGCGCGAGCGGCTGCGGCAGTTCCCTTCCCGGCTGGTGGTCCGGCAGTCCTGCGGCTGCCACTGACCCGTGGCCCGCCCGGGCGGTCGGGGGCCGGCACACCGTCCGGGGCGGGATCCGATCGGCCGGACGCTTATCTTTATATCGGGCATACGGGGTTCTGCCGGGCTTCTCAGCGTGTGCTCAGCCCGCTCTCATAATCCGGCCGCACAGTCGTAGACATGACCGACGAGAGCAGCCGCAACGGCGAACCCCAGTACCCGTACGACCCGCAGCTTCCGCTCTACTCCGAGTCCCGGGCGCCGGACGCGCCGGCCCCGTCCGAGCCCCACGCGCAGGGCGCCCCGGCACCGTCCGGCCCCCAGCCGCCGGAGACCCCGGTCCTGTCCGGCACCGTCCACCCCGCCGGCGGCCACCCCGGCTTCCCGCCGCCGCCCCCTTACGACCCGTACGGCCAGGCGGCGGCCCCCGGTCCCTTCGGCGAGCCCGCCGCCCCCGCCCGGCGGCGCCGGGTGCCCCGGCCCGTCGCGCTCATGGCGGCCGCGGCGGTCGCGGCCGGCCTGATCGGCGGCGGCGTCGGCGCCTTCATCGGACACGCCACCGGCGACTCCGCGAGCGGCTCCGTGCACGCCGCCGCCACCAGCTCCGCCGCGGTCAACGCCGCCGCGCTGGACGGCACCGTGGCCGGCGTCGTCAAGGCCGTCGACCCCAGCGTCGTCGAGATCACCGCAAGCTCCAGCCAGGGCAAGGCGACCGGCTCCGGCGTGATCATCACCGCGGACGGCCAGGTCGTCACCAACAACCACGTGGTCGCCGGCGCCCAGCAGATCAGCGTCACCTACGCCTCGGGCAAGTCCGCCGCCGCGAAGGTGGTCGGCACCGACGCCAAGAAGGACCTCGCGCTCATCAAGATCCAGGGCGCCTCGAACCTGCCCGCCGCAACGCTCGGCGACTCCTCCTCGGTGGCCATCGGCGACCAGGTCGTCGCCATCGGCTCCCCCGAGGGCCTCAGCAACACCGTGACCAGCGGCATCGTCTCGGCGCTCAACCGCGAGGTCACCGTGCCGGTCGAGACCGGCCAGAACCAGAACAGCCAGGGCTTCGGCCAGGGCGGCAACGGCGGCCGGGGCGGCGACCAGTGGCCCTTCTCCTTCGGCGGCAACCAGTACAACGGCGACACCGGCAGCTCCACCACGACGTACAAGGCGATCCAGACCGACGCCTCGCTCAACCCCGGCAACTCCGGCGGCGCCCTCATCAACATGGCCGGCCAGATCATCGGCATCAACTCGGCCATGTACTCCGACTCCTCCTCCGACGGCTCCTCCTCGTCGTCGTCGGGCAGCGTCGGCCTCGGCTTCGCGATCCCGGTCAACACCGTGAAGGCGGACCTGCCCACGCTGCGGGCGGGCGGCGCCGACAGCACGAGCGGGACGAACGGCACGAGCTGACGCGGTCGGTCAGCGGCGTGCGAGGCTGGGACGCCGGCTCCCCCGGGGGCCGGCCCCGCCCGCACCGCGCTCCCGTACCGCCCGCCCCCGTCCCTGAAGCCGGCCCGTACCCGGCCCCGTTTCCCCGCGAGGATGCAGATGAACACTGGTCCCGGCTCCGCACCCGGCACCTCAGACGCCGGCGAGACCGCCGCCCGCGTCCTGGTCGTCGACGACGAGCCCGCCGTGCGCGAGGCCCTGCGGCGGAGCCTGGCCTTCGAGGGCTACGACACCGAGCTGGCCGCCGACGGCCTCGCGGCGCTCGACGCCGTCGACGCGTACCACCCGGACGCGATCGTGCTGGACGTGCTCATGCCGCGGATGGACGGCCTGACCACCGCCCGCCGGCTGCGCGCGACCGGGGTGACCACGCCCATCCTCATGCTCACCGCCCGCGACACCGTCGGCGACCGGGTCACCGGTCTCGACGCGGGCGCCGACGACTACCTCGTCAAGCCCTTCGAGCTGGACGAGCTGCTCGCCCGGCTGCGCGCCCTGCTGCGCCGCAGCTCCTACGCCACGGCGGCGGCCGCGGGCGGCGGCGGCGCCGAGCAGGTGCTGTCCTTCGCCGACCTGCGGATGGACGTCACGACCCGCGAGGTCGCCCGCGGCGGCACCCCGGTCGAGCTGACCCGCACCGAATACACCCTGCTGGAGCTGTTCCTCACCCACCCGCGGCAGGTCCTCACCCGCGAGCAGATCCTCAAGGCCGTGTGGGGCTTCGACTTCGAGCCGTCCTCGAACTCCCTCGACGTCTACGTGATGTACCTGCGCCGCAAGACCGAGGCCGGCGGGCTGCCGCGCCTGGTCCACACCGTGCGCGGCGTCGGCTACGTGCTGCGTGCACCGGAGGGCGGTCACGCGTGAGACGGCTCGCCCTGCGCTCCCGGCTGGCCCTGCTGACGGCCGCCGCGGTGGCGGTCGCGGTCGCGGCGGCGGCGTTCGCGTGCTGGTTCATCACGCGGGACCAGCTCATGGAGGAGCTGGACAAGTCGCTGCGGCAACCGGACACCATCTCGTTCGGGGTGATCAACAACACCCTGCGGCAGGACGGCTGCCACCCGAACGCCCCGGCCCGGAGCGACGCCCCCGGCCGTTTCATCTCGACGACCACCTCGGCGCAGGTCGTGCTGGCCGACGGGACGTCCTGCTGGGTGCAGGGGCACATCACCATCCCGGTCACCGACGCCGACCGCCAGGTCGCGTCCCAGCAGCTGCCGGACGGCGCGCTGCACACCGTCACCGCCGACGGGCACAAGCTGCGGGTGTACACCGCGCCCACCAACATCGTGGTGAACGGCGTGCCCGCCGCGGTCTCCGTGGCGCGGCCGCTCAGCGACGTCACCGACCCGCTCACGAAGCTCGCGTGGCTGCTGCTCGCCGTCGCCGGGATCGGGGTGGTGGGCGCGGCGACCGCGGGGCTGTGGGTCGCGCGGACCGGGCTGCGGCCGGTGGACCGGCTGACCGAGGCCGTCGAGCACGTCGCCGCGACCGAGGACCTGAACGTCCGGCTCCCCGTCGAGGGCGAGGACGAGATCGCCCGGCTCGGGCAGTCCTTCAACGCGATGACCGCGGCGCTCGCGTCCTCGCGGGACCGCCAGCAGCAGCTCATCGCCGACGCCGGGCACGAGCTGCGCACCCCGCTGACGTCGCTGCGCACCAACATCGAGCTGCTGGAGCGCAGCGAGGCGACCGGCCGGGCCATCCCACCGGAGGACCGGCGGGCGCTGCTGGCGTCGGTCAAGGCGCAGATGACGGAGCTGGCCGCGCTGATCGGCGACCTCCAGGAGCTCAGCAGGGCCGACGCGGCCGCCCCCTCCCTCACCGTGGTGCCGCTGCACGAGATCGCCGGGACCGCGCTGCGCCGCGCCCGGCTGCGCGGCCCCGGCCTGACGATCGGCGCGGACCTCGCGCCCTGGTACGTGCGGGGCGAGGCGGCGGCGCTGGAGCGGGCCATCGTGAACCTGCTGGACAACGCGGTGAAGTTCAGCCCGCCGTCCGGCGCGATCGACGTCGCCCTGCACGAGGGGCGGCTCAGCGTGCGCGACCACGGGCCGGGCATCCCGGCGGAGGAGCTGCCGCACGTCTTCGAGCGCTTCTGGCGCTCGCCCACCGCGCGCTCGCTGCCGGGCAGCGGGCTGGGGCTGTCGATCGTGGCCCGCACCGTCCAGCAGGCGGGCGGCACGGTCACCCTCGCACCCGCCGAGGGCGGCGGCACACTGGCGACCGTGCAGCTCCCCGGCGCCCCCACGGCCCCGCCGGAGACGCTCCCGGAGACCTGAGGCGTCTCACTATACGGAATTACCGTCTCACATCCCGGCGAACGGAGAATACTTGCGCGCACCATCCACATCGGGGAGGTGCGCCGGACATGCGGCGTTGGATCATGTTGGGGCTGGGGACGGCCGCGCAGACCGCGGCCTGCGCCTTCGTCTACGGAGTGCCGTACCTGGCCGACGACCTGCGCGGACGCGAGGGGCTCACGCTCACGCAGGTCGGCGTGCTCGTCGCCTGCCCCACGGTGGGCCTGGTGCTCGCGCTGTACGGGTGGGGCGCCGCCGCCGACCGCTGGGGCGAGCGGGTGGTCATCGCCGCCGGGCTCGGCGGAGCCGCCGGGGCGCTGGCCGCCGCCGCGTGGGGCGTGCACAGCATGGTCGCTCTCGGGGCGCTGCTCGCCGTGGCCGGGGCCGCCGGGGCGTCCGTCTACTCCGCGAGCGGGCGGCTGGTCATGGGCTGGTTCGGCAAGGAGCAGCGGGGGCTCGCGATGGGCATCCGGCAGACCTCCACACCGCTGGGCATGGGCGTGGCCGCGCTGGCCATGCCGCCGCTGGCCGACGGGCACGGGCTGCCGGGCGCCTTCGGCTTCCTGGCCGTGACGTGCGGGGCCATCGCCGTACTGATCGCCCTCTTCGCCGCCGACCCGGCCCGCCCGCAGGCCGCCGCGGCCGGGCCCGCGCCCAACCCGTACCGCGGGTCGAGCCTGCTGTGGCGCATCCACGGCTCCGCCGCGCTGCTGGTCATCCCGCAGTTCACCGCCGGTGCCTTCGCGCTGGTGCTGCTGGTGGACGTACGCGGCTGGACGCCCGTGCACGCCGGGCAGCTCATCGCCGCCGCGCAGGGGCTGGGGGCGCTGTCGCGCATCCTGGTCGGGCGGTGGTCCGACCGGGTCGGCAGCAGGCTGCGGCCCATGCGGCAGCTGGCGCTGCTGACCGGGGCCGTCGTCGGCGCGACCGCGCTGGGCGCCGCCTTCCCGTCGCCGCTGACGCCGGCCCTGCTGGTCGCCGCGATCGGCATCACCTCCAGCACCAACGGACTGTCCTTCACCTCCACCGCCGAGCACGCCGGCCCCGCCTGGTCCGGGCGGGCACTGGGCGTCCACAACACGGGGCAGAACTTCACCGCCGCGGTCGTGCCGCCGCTGATGGCCGCCCTCATCAGCGCCGCCGGGTACTGGCCGGGCTTCGCCCTCGCCGCGGCCGCCACATGCGCCTCCGCCGGGCTGATTCCGGTACACGGGGCCGTGCCCGCCGCGGACCGCGCGGACCGGGCCCGTACGATTCCGGCATGAGCGCCCGGCGGATCGACACCCTGACCGAACTGCCCGCCGGCACCGCGCGCGCGGTGCTGGACCTGATCGAGGACGCCGCGGCGGCCGACGGCCAGCCCGCGGTGTCCGAGCAGGGCCGGCTGCACGTACGGCACCCCGGCCGCCCCGGCGTGCGCCACCTGCTGCTGCGGGTCCCCGAGGGCGACGGCGACGAGGAGGTGCTCGCCGGCTACGCGCAGGTCGAGGACACCGACCCGGTCGAGGCGCCCGCCGCGGAATTCCTCGTCCACCCGCGGCACCGGCTGCACGGCCACGGGCGGGCCCTCGGCGACGCGCTGCTCACCGCGACAGCCCGGCGGCTGCGCGTCTGGGCGCACGGCGGCCACCCCGCCGCCCGGCACCTGTCCGTGCAGCTGGGCCTGCAGCTCTTCCGCGAGCTGCGGCAGATGCGGCGGCCGCTGGACGCGGACCTCTCGGGGCTGCCCGCGCCCGTCCTCCCCGAGGGCGTCACCGTCCGTACCTTCCGCCCCGGCGAGGACGACGCGGCGTGGCTCGCCGTCAACGCCGCCGCCTTCGCCCACCACCCCGAGCAGGGCTCCCTCACGCAGCGCGACCTCGACGACCGCAAGGCGGAGCCCTGGTTCGACCCCGCCGGCTTCTTCCTCGCCTTCCGCGGCGACCGCCTCGTGGGCTTCCACTGGACGAAGGTGCACGCCGACGTGGGCCTCGGCGAGGTGTACGTGGTGGCCGTCGCCCCCGGCGAGCAGGGCGGCGGCCTCGGCCGCGCCCTCACCACGATCGGCCTGCGCCACCTCGCGGCCGACCGCGCCCTCCCCGGCGTCCTCCTCTACGTCGACGCCGACAACACCGCGGCCGTCTCCGTCTACGAACGCCTCGGCTTCACCACCCACGAGGTCGACCTCATGTACCGCACGGAGAGCTGACCGCTACCCGCTGGGGCCGCCGGGTTCCGCTCCGGGGTGCCACCGGGGGTGCTTTGCGCGACCTTCCGCCGGTGGTGGGTTGCGCGCGCAGTTCTCCCCCAGAGCTTCGCCTGGGGGAGAACTGCGCAACCAGCCCACCACCGGTGGAAGATCGCGAACGCCACCGCAAGTGGCAGCCCGGGGCGAAGGGGCGCGGGAAACTGCGCGCGCAACCACCCGCCGGCGGACGGTCCCGGTACACATCCCGCCCGGCAGGGCGGAGGGTCACCCGCCCGGCGTAAGGGAACGAAGGTCCGAGGGGGTCACCCCGCGAGGCGACGGCACCCCCGCCGGAGGCGCTGCGCTTGCCTGACGGCAAGACTCTCGTTACCGGCGGTTCAACCGCAACCGCCAGCATCGCAGGATGCAACCCGCCGCCCCCCACCGGCCGAACTCCCCCGACCTGCCGGAAGGCACCTCCGCACGAGACAATGGAACGACGGCTGGAGGCCGCCTGACGGGGGGTGTCGGCCGCGCGTACGACGTGCCGGATCCGGAGGAGGGCTCGCACATCATGGCCCAGACGAATCACCCCAGCGTCCCCGTCCAGCCCCAGCCGGGGCAGGGCGAGGACGACGCCGACGGCTTCGGCGCCTTCCACCCCCGGGTCGTACCGAGCCTGGAGCCCGACCCGGAAGCGGGCGGCACCGCCGACGACGGCGAGTACGGCGAGGCCCTCCCCGAGGGCCGCTTCCTCGACCGTGAGCGCAGCTGGCTCGCCTTCAACGAGCGTGTGCTGGAGCTGGCCGAGGACCCGGCCACCCCGCTGCTGGAGCGGGCGAACTTCCTGGCGATATTCGCGAGCAACCTGGACGAGTTCTTCATGGTCCGCGTCGCGGGCCTGAAGCGCCGGA
The DNA here is from genome assembly GCF_000721495.1 of Streptomyces sp. NRRL F-5123. GTDB lineage: Bacteria > Actinomycetota > Actinomycetes > Streptomycetales > Streptomycetaceae > Actinacidiphila. Next base: position 32,120 of record NZ_JOHY01000068.1, on the reverse strand, counting down.
TGGCGACCGGTGTGGCGACACGCTCCGCGTCCGGCCTGCAGCCCAAGGACGTGCTGGACCTGATCCTCACCAGATCCCGCGAGCTGATGGCCCGGCACGCCGCCTGCTTCCAGAACGACGTCGCCCCGCAGCTCGCGGACGAGGGCATCCACGTCATCCGCTGGGGCGAGCTGACCGACAAGGAGCAGGCGCGGCTCGCGACGCTCTTCCGGCAGCAGATCTTCCCGGTGCTCACCCCGCTCGCGGTGGACCCGGCGCACCCCTTCCCGTACATCTCCGGCCTGTCGCTGAACCTCGCGGTCGTGGTGCGCAACCCGGTGTCCGGACACGAGCACTTCGCGCGGGTGAAGGTGCCGCCGATCCTGTCGCGCTTCCTGGAGGCGGGCCCGCAGCGGTACGTACCGCTGGAGGACGTGATCGCGGCGCATCTGGAAGAGCTCTTCCCCGGCATGGACGTGCTGGACCACCACATGTTCCGCGTCACCAGGAACGAGGATCTGGAGGTCGAGGAGGACGACGCGGAGAACCTGCTCCAGGCGCTGGAGAAGGAGCTCATGCGGCGCCGCTTCGGCCCGCCCGTGCGGCTGGAGGTCGAGGAGTCGATCGCACCGCGCGTGCTGGACCTGCTCGTGCACGAGCTGAAGATGAAGCACACCGAGGTCTACCCGCTGCCCGGCCCGCTGGACCTGACGGGGCTGTTCGCGATAGCCGGGCTGGACCGGCCGGAGCTGAAGTACCAGCGGTTCATCGCGGGCACGCACCGCGACCTCGCGGAGGTCGAGTCGGCGTCGGCGCCGGACATCTTCGCGGCGATGCGCGAGCGCGACATCCTGCTGCACCACCCGTACGACTCCTTCTCGACGTCCGTGCAGGCCTTCCTGGACCAGGCGGCCGCCGACCCGAACGTCCTGGCCATCAAGCAGACCCTCTACCGCACCTCCGGCGACTCGCCGATCGTCGACGCGCTGATCGACGCGGCCGAGGCCGGCAAGCAGGTGCTGGTGCTGGTCGAGATCAAGGCCCGCTTCGACGAGCAGGCCAACATCAAGTGGGCCAGGAAGCTGGAGGAGGCCGGCTGCCATGTGGTGTACGGACTCGTGGGCCTCAAGACGCACTGCAAGCTCTCGCTGGTCGTCCGGCAGGAGGGCGACACGCTGCGCCGCTACAGCCACGTCGGCACCGGCAACTACCACCCCAAGACGGCCCGGCTCTACGAGGACCTGGGCCTGCTGACCGCGGACCCGCAGGTGGGGGCGGACCTCTCGCACCTGTTCAACCGGCTGTCCGGCTACTCGCGCCGGGCCACGTACAACCGGCTGCTGGTCGCCCCGCGCAGCCTGCGCGACGGCCTGGTCACACGCATCACGGCCGAGATCGAGCACCACAAGGCCGGCCATCCCGCCTTCGTCCGGATCAAGGTCAACTCGATCGTCGACGAGGCCGTGATCGACGCGCTCTACCGCGCCTCGCAAGCCGGCGTCCCGGTGGACATCTGGGTCCGCGGCATCTGCGCGGTACGCCCGGGGGTGCCGGGGCTCTCGGAGAACATCCGGGTGCGCAGCGTGCTGGGGCGCTTCCTGGAGCACTCCCGGATCTTCGCCTTCGGCAACGGCGGCGAGCCCGAGGTGTGGCTCGGCAGCGCCGACATGATGCACCGCAACCTCGACCGCCGCATCGAGGCGCTCGTCCGGGTCGCCGACCCGGCCCACCGCGCCACCCTGAACCGCCTGCTGGAGACCGGGATGTCCGACACCACGGCGTCCTGGCACCTGGCGGCCGACGGGAACTGGACCCGCCACAGCGCCGACGCCGACGGGCGCCCGCTGCGCAACGTCCAGGAGATGCTCATCGACGCCCGGAGGCGCCGGCGTGGCCCGTCAGCAGCAACCTGACCCCGTCCCCCCGCACCCGGGCGACGCCCCCGCGGACGGGACTCCCCCGTCACCGCGCCCTCCCGCGCACGGCGCCGGGGCGGCGGAACCCCATGCCTCGGGCCACGCGGGCGACGCGGGGGCGGACCGCGGCGGGGCCGCGGCGACGCGGCCGGACGCGCGAGAGGGGGAGGCCCCGGGTCCGCAAACCGCCGCCCGCACGGGCGGCGCGGGCATGCACCCCGGCGGCGACCCCGCCGCCGGACCGGCCCCGCGGGCCTCCGACGCACAGGACGCCGGTGCACCGGAGCCGCAGGCCTCGGGCCACGCGGGCGCCGGCGCCCGGGCCGCGGGTACGCAAACCGCCGCCCGCACGGGCGGCGCTGGGGCGGGCGTGCGGGGGGAGTCGTCGACGCATCCGCCGCCGGAAGGGGCGGCGGGAGTACCGAGCAGGATCAGGCAACCGCGCCTGCTGCCCGCCCGTGGCGGCAGGGCACCGGCAGACAACGGGGACACGGGGACCAGCACCATCATGAACGCCGAACCGTACGACGTCATGCCGCAGGCCGGGGGAACCGCCGGCGAGGTGCTGACCCGCTACCTGCACGAACGTGCCGGGAGCTTCCTGCGCGGGCTCAGCCTGCGCGGCGAGAACGAGGCGGAGGCCGACGCGCTGCTGCGCGGCAGCGCCCGGCGGATCGGCGGGGCGCTGCACACCTTCGGGTCGCTCACCGACCCGGCGTGGGCCGAGCCGCTGCGCGCCGAACTGGCGTGGCTGTCCAGCACGCTGGGCCGCGAGCCGCAGCACGCCGGCCGGCTGGCGCGGCTGCTCGATGCGCTGCGGCGGCTGTCGGTCGCCGCGCCCGAGGGGCAGGAGCCGGTGCTCGCGGGGGGCTCCGGCGCCGCCAGGACCTCCAGGACCGGCGCGCCCGCACCGCCGGCGCCGCCCGCTTCCGGCGGGGGGCCGCTCGCGCTGGGCGCCGCCCGCGCCGGCGCCCTGCTGGAGCGCCAGCTCACCCTGGCCCGCACCCGCGCCCACTCGGCGTCCTTGCAGGCCATGGGCTCCTCGCGGTTCCACGCGCTGGCCGACGCCATCGCCGTGCTCGCCTCCGAGGTGCCGCTCTCCCCCGCCGCCGCCGCGCCCGCCGCGGGCGTACTGCCGCAGCTCGCCGGGCAGGCGTACCTGCGGCTCACCGACGCCGTCGGCGCGCTGCCGCTGCACCGCGCCGCCCACCCGTACAACGCCGACGCCGTCCAGGCCTCGCTCGGCGCCGACCTGACTGCCGACCTCCAGGACGCGCCCTGGCACCAGGTCCGTGTGCTGCTGCGGCTCAGCCGCTACGCCGTCGAGGTGACCCGGGCCGAGGGCGACGGCCCCGACCGGCAGCGGCTCGCCGACGCCGCCCGGCTGCTGGAGCGCCACCGCGAAGCCGCCGAGTCCGCCGCGGCCGTCGCCGCCGCGGCCCGCACCCCGCGCATCGCGCCGGCGACCGCGTACGCCCTCGGCGTCCTGCACGCCGACCAGCGGCACGAGGTCGAGGCCGCGCGCTTCGCCTTCTCCCGGCTGTGGCAGCCCTCCCTCCCGGGGGCGCGCCGGGAATGACCGCACCCCCTCCCGGCCAGGAAGGCTCCGCCGTACGCGCGGCGGGCACCGTCCTGTGGCGCGCCGCGCCGGGCGGCATCGAGGTCGCGCTGATCCACCGCCCCCGCTACGACGACTGGAGCCTGCCCAAGGGCAAGCTCAAGCGCGGTGAGGGCTTCGCCGCGGCGGCGCTGCGCGAGACCCGCGAGGAGACCGGCCTCGACTGCGAGCTCGGCGCCGCGCTGCCCTCCCGCCACTACCTCGTCGCGGGCCGCCCCAAGGAGGTCCGCTACTGGGCGGCCCGGGCGCACGCGGGCGGCTTCGCCGCGAACGCGGAGGTGGACGCGATGGTCTGGCTCCCCCCGTCGGCCGCCCGCCACCGCCTCACCCACGACCGCGACCGGCCCTTGATCGATGCCCTCCTGCTGGCGCTGGCCTCCCCGGGAGGTGACCTTCCCCCGCCGGGGGAGCGTTTCTAGACCGCGCCTGCGCCGCGCCGCGCCGGGCGTGCGCTTTCGGGTGCGGCTGCACCGCCGGGCGGGCGGTTTGCGCTGCCGCGCCGGGCGGCCCGTTTCCGCCCTGCCGGGCGGGCGTTTTGCGCTGCCGCGCGGGGCGTGCGCTTTCGGGTGCGGCTGCACCGCCGGGCGGGCGTTCTCCGGGTGCGGCTGCACCGCCGGGCGGGCGGTTTTAGGGGCGCGGGGAACTGCGCGAGCAACCACCCACCGGCCGGTGGTCCGGAAACGGGCAGCAACTGCCCCTTCGGGCCGGTGACTACCCGCGCCCCGGTGGGGGCTGGGGGCACCGCCCAGGCGAAGCTCTGGGGGAGCGCAGTTCCCCGCGCCCCTAAAAACGCTCACCCCGCGCGGCAGCGCGAAACGCCCGCCCGCAGCGCAGCCGCACCCGAAAACGCTCACCCCGCGCGGCAGCGCGAAACGCCCGCCCGCAGCGCAGCCGCACCCGAAAACGCCCGCCCCGCGCGGCAGCGCAAACCGCCCACCCGCGCGGCAGCGCAAACCGCTCACCCCGCGCGGCAGCGCGAAGCGCAGGGCGGGAAGGGGCGCCCCGCGGGTGGAGGGGCGGGCCCTCGGGGGCCCGAAAGGGCCATCACCGGGCTGACGGGTGAGGTTCACCCGGCGTTCACTCGGCCCCGAGGGTCGCTTCACCTGATCTGCCTAATTTCGGCCTTACCGGCGGCGCGTCAGCCGCCAGACGCAGAATCACCAACCCTCTGCTTCGCCGTGCACCGGCGGGCTCTCGGAAGGAACACACGAAGGTGAAGCTTCAGCGTAAGAGCGGGCTGCGGGCCCTGACCGTCGGCGCGGTCGCGATTACCGGTGCGCTGGTCCTGTCCGCCTGCGGCTCGGACGACAACAGCGACAGCAGCGGTTCGGACACGTCGACCTCGGCGGCCAGCACCACCGGCGGCTCGGGCGGTGACGCCAACGCGCTGGGCATCACCTGCGCCACCGGCCAGATCAAGGCTTCCGGCTCCAGCGCCCAGCAGAACGCGATCGAGGCCTGGGTCAAGGACTACCAGCAGGCCTGCAAGGGCGCGACGGTCAACTACAAGACGTCGTCGTCCGGCGAGGGCATCGTCGACTTCAACCAGGGCACGGACGCCTTCGCGGGCTCCGACTCGCCGCTGAAGCCGGAAGAGGTCGACGCGTCGAAGAAGGTCTGCACCGGCGGCCAGGGCATCAACATACCGATGGTCGGCGGCCCGATCGCCATCGGCTACAACCTGCCCGGCGTGGACAACCTGGTCCTGGACGGCTCGACCCTGGCGAAGATCTTCAACGGCAAGATCACCTCCTGGAACGACGCGGCCATCGCCAAGCTCAACCCGGGCGCCAAGCTCCCGAGCACCAAGATCCAGTCGGTGCACCGCCAGGACGACTCCGGCACCACCGACAACCTGACCAAGTTCCTCAAGGGCTCCGCCCCCGCCGACTGGCCGTACGAGCACGCCAAGGCATGGGCCGCCAAGGGTGGCCAGGCCGCCCCGAAGTCCTCCGGTGTCGCCGCGCTGGTGAAGCAGACCGAGGGCTCGCTCGGCTACTTCGAGCTGTCCTACGCGACCGCCAACAGCATCCCCACGGTCAAGATCAACACCGGCGCCCCGCAGCCGGTCGAGGCCACCACGGCCAACGCCTCCGCGGGCATCGGTGCCGCGAAGGTCGTCGGCACGGGCTCCGACCTGGCCCTGGACCTGAGCGCCGCGTACACCACCAAGGAGCCGAACGCCTACCCGATCGTCCTGGTGACCTACGAGATCGCCTGCGACAAGGGCAACAAGGCCGACACGCTCGCGCTGACCAAGTCCTTCCTGAACTACATCGCCAGCGAGCAGGGCCAGCAGAAGCTGTCCGCCGCCGGCTACGCCCCGCTCCCGACGGAGATCGCGACCAAGGTGCGCACCACCGTCGGTTCGCTCTCCTGACCTCGCGCGACGGGTCCCGCGGCCCTGAGGTCGCGGGACCCGTCGCGTATCCGGTGCACCGCCGCCGGGGGACGCCCGTACCGCGTCCCCCACCCAGACCGGAGAAACGATCACATGACAACCACCGCCCCACCCCCCACCAAACCCGAGCCGCACCGGGCCACCGGGCCCGTGACGCGGCCGGGCGACCGGATCTTCGCGGGGCTCGCCCGCGGCTCCGGCATCCTGCTCCTCGCGGTGATGGCCGCGATAGCGCTCTTCCTCACCACCCGCGCGGTCCACGCGATCTCCAAGGACCACGGAAACTTCCTGACCACCTTCGAGTGGACGCCGAGCCTCAACCCGCCGGTCTTCGGTATCGCCGTCCTGGCCTACGGCACGGTCGTCAGCGCGGTCATCGCGATGGTCATCGCGGTGCCGATCGCACTGGGCATCGCCCTGTTCATCACGCACTACGCGCCCCGCCGGCTCGGCGGCCCGATCGCGTTCGTGATCGACCTGCTCGCCGCCGTGCCCAGCATCATCTACGGCCTGTGGGGCGCCCTCTTCCTGGTGCCGCACCTGCGCGGGCTCAACCTCTGGCTGGACGACTACCTCGGCTGGACGGTCGTCTTCCACAAGGAGGACCCCAGCTCCGCGGCCCGCTCGCTGTTCACCGTGGGCATCCTGCTGGCGGTCATGGTGCTGCCGATCATCACCAACGTCAGCCGCGAGGTGATCAACCAGGTGCCCAGGATGCACCAGGAGGCGGCGCTCGCGCTCGGCGCGACCCGCTGGGAGGTCATCCGGCTGTCGGTGCTGCCCTTCGCGCGCTCCGGCATCATCAGCGCCTCCATGCTCGGCCTGGGCCGGGCGCTCGGCGAAACCATGGCGGTCGCGACCGTGCTGTCCGCCTCGCCCGAGCTGTCGGCGCACATCCTCGACCCGGTCGGCGGCACCTTCTCGCAGAACATCGTGTCGAAGTTCGGCGAGGCCGACGAATTCGGCCGGGACGCCCTGATCGCCTCCGGTCTGGTGCTGTTCCTCATCACCCTGCTGGTCAACGGTGCCGCGCGGATCATTATCCAGCGGCGTAAGGAATACTCGGGGGCCAACGCATGAGCGACGCGACCATGGACAAGGCGACTGCCGCCCGTCCCGCCCCCGTACGCCTCTCCACCCGCCACCTGCCCCGCTGGACGCCGCCGGCGATCGCCGCGGGTGCCGTCGCGGTCGGCTGCGGCATCGGCGCCGGCGCCGGGCTGAGCAGCCACATCCAGTGGGGGCTGATCGCCCTGCTGCTGTTCGTCCTGGGCTCCTACGCCGTCACCGCCCGGGTCGAGGGCCGCCGCCAGGCCAAGGACCGGGTGGCCACCAGCCTGGTGTGGTCCAGCTTCGTGCTGGCCGTCATCCCGCTGTACTCCCTGGTGGAGACGACGATCAGCAAGGGCGCCGGCGTCATCGACGGCACCTTCCTGAGCCACTCGATGAACAACGTGCTGACCATCCAGCCCGGCGGCGGCGTCTACCACGCCATCATCGGCACCCTGGAGCAGGTCGGCATCGCGACCGTCATCGCGGCCCCCCTCGGCCTGCTGACCGCCGTCTACCTGGTGGAGTACGGCAAGGGCGCGCTCGCGAAGTGGGTGACCTTCTTCGTCGACGTCATGACCGGCGTCCCGTCGATCGTGGCCGGTCTGTTCATCCTGTCGATCTGGTTCGTGCTGCTGGGCAAGGCGCCGGCGAACGGCTTCGCGGGCTCGCTCGCGCTGGCGATCCTGATGCTGCCGGTCGTGGTGCGCTCGACCGAGGAGATGCTCAAGCTCGTCCCGAACGAGCTGCGCGAGGCCTCGCTCGCGCTCGGCGTGCCCAAGTGGCGCACGATCGTCAAGGTCGTCGTGCCGACGTCGATCGGCGGTATCACCACCGGTGTGATGCTGGCCGTCGCCCGTATCGCCGGTGAGAGCGCCCCGATCGCGCTGCTGGTCTTCGGCAGCAACCTGATCAACACGGACCCGTTCCACGACCCGCAGTCGTCGCTGCCGTACTACATCTACGAGCAGTACCAGAACGGCAACGACCCCAGCTACCAGCGGGCATGGGGCGCCGCCCTGGTGCTCATCGCCTTCGTGATGATCCTGAACCTCGTCGCCCGGGCCGTCGCCCGATGGAAGGCGCCGAAGGCCGGTCGCTGACGCGGCCACGCAACCAGTCAGCCAGACCGTCCCGGAAGAGAAGTGATCCAAGCCATGGCCAAGCGCATCGACGTCAGCGGCCTGTCCGCGTACTACTCCGCCCACAAGGCGATCGACGACATCTCCATGACCATCGAGCCCGGCTCGGTGACGGCCTTCATCGGCCCCTCCGGCTGCGGCAAGTCCACCTTCCTGCGCACCCTCAACCGCATGCACGAGGTCACCCCCGGCGGCCGGGTCGAGGGCAAGGTGCTGCTGGACGACGAGAACCTGTACGGCTCGGGCGTCGACCCGGTGACCGTCCGGCGCACCGTCGGCATGGTCTTCCAGCGCCCCAACCCCTTCCCCACCATGTCGATCTACGACAACGTGGCGGCGGGCCTCAAGCTCAACGGCATCCGCAAGAAGGGCGAGCTGGACACCATCGTCGAGCGCTCGCTCAAGGGCGCCAACCTGTGGAACGAGGTCAAGGACCGCCTCGGCAAGCCCGGCTCGGGCCTGTCCGGCGGCCAGCAGCAGCGGCTGTGCATCGCCCGCGCCATCGCGGTCGAGCCCGAGGTGCTGCTGATGGACGAGCCCTGCTCGGCCCTCGACCCGATCTCCACGCTCGCCATCGAGGACCTGATAGGCGAGCTCAAGGAGCGCTTCACCATCGTCATCGTGACGCACAACATGCAGCAGGCCGCGCGCGTCTCCGACCGCACCGCCTTCTTCAACCTGGCCGCCGTGGGGCAGCCCGGCAAGCTCATCGAGATCGACGAGACCCAGCGGATCTTCTCCAACCCGTCAGTGCAGGCCACCGAGGACTACATCTCGGGCCGCTTCGGGTGATCCAGACCGCCGTGCGGTGCTGCATGGCGGTGCCACCGCAAGGCGCAGGCCCCGCTCCCCGGAAGGGGGGCGGGGCCTGATCCGTGTCCGCCGGAGGGCCCGGAGGGCTCAGCCGAAGACGAGCTTGACGATCCAGAAGCACGCGGCGGCGACGAGCGCCGCGGCCGGCATCGTGATGAACCAGCCGGCGACGATGTTCTTGGCCACGCCCCAGCGCACCGCCTTGACCCGGCGGGTCGCGCCGACACCCATGATCGACGAGGTGATGACGTGGGTCGTGGAGATCGGCGCCTCGAAGATGTACGAGGTCGCGTAGAGGATCGAGGCCGACGTCGTCTCGGCCGCGAAGCCCTGCGGCGGGTCCAGGTCGATGATCCGGCGGCCCAGGGTGCGCATGATGCGCCAGCCACCCGCGTACGTGCCCAGCGACATCATCGCCGCGCACACCAGCTTGACCCAGATCGGGATGCCGAAGCCCTTGCCCGGGTCGTGGATCACCAGCGCGAGCACCACGACACCCATCGTCTTCTGCGCGTCCTGCAGGCCGTGGCCCAGCGCCATCCCGGCGGCCGACACCGTCTGCGCGATCCGGAAGCCGCGCTTGGCCTTGTGCGGGTTGGCGCGCCGGAAGAACCACAGGATCGCCAGCATGACCAGATAGCCCAGCACCAGGCCGACCGCGGGCGACACGAACATCGGGATGACGACCTTGTCGACCACCCCCGACCAGTGCACGGCGATCCCGCCGGCGAGCGCGGCGCCCACCAGACCGCCGAACAGCGCATGGCTGGAACTCGACGGCAGACCGAAATACCAGGTGACCAGATTCCACACGATCGCCCCGGCGAGCGCGGCGAAGAGGATGCCCATCCCGGAACGGCCCTGGGGCGTGTCGATCAGGCCCTTGCTGACCGTCTTGGCAACGCCGCTGCCGAGGAAGGCACCCGCCAGGTTCATCACCGCGGCCATCGCCAGCGCCGCCCGGGGGGTCAGCGCCCGGGTCGACACGGAGGTGGCGATGGCGTTCGCCGAGTCGTGGAAGCCGTTGGTGTACGTGAAGAAGAGCGCCACCCCGATGGTGACGACCAGTACGAAGGTGTCCACGTGGGTCAGGACTCCTTGACCGCGATGGTCTCCACGGTGTTCGCCACGTGCTCGAACGCGTCCGCGGCCTCTTCCAGGACGTCCACGATCTGCTTGAGCTTGAGCACCTCGATGGCCTCGTACTTGCCGTTGAAGAGCTGCGCGAGCAGCTTGCGGTGGATCTGGTCGGCCTGGTTCTCCAGCCGGTTGACCTCGATCCAGTACTCGGTCAGGTTGTCCATCGTGCGCAGGTTCGGCATCGCCTCCGCGGTCAGCTCCGCGGCTCTCGCCAGCACCTCGATCTGCTGCTCGACCCCCTTCGGCAGCTCCTCCACGTTGTAGAGGACGACCAGGTCAACGGCCTCCTCCATGTAGTCCATGATGTCGTCCAGCGAGCCGGCGAGGGTGTAGATGTCCTCCCGGTCGAAGGGTGTGATGAACGAGGAGTTCAGCTGGTGGAAGATCGCGTGGGTCGCGTCGTCCCCCGCGTGCTCCGCCGCCCGCATGCGCTCGGCGATCTCGACGCGGGTGGCCGAATCGGCTCCCAGCAGTTCCATGAGGAGCTTCGAACCGGTGACGATGTTGTCCGCGGAGGCGGCGAACATGTCGTAGAAGCTCGTCTCCCTGGGGGTCAGACGAAAGCGCACGTGGGTTCCTCGGGATACATGGGAGTCGTCTCGTTGATGCTAGGCGCAACATCCGGCCACTGCTAACCGGCGCATCCAGTGTCGCCCATGGGACACAGTCCCCCGGACGGGGGATGCCTCGCACACGACATCGATTCGGTAAGATATACCCTCTAGGGGTATAAGGGGACAGAGAGGGCGGATGGCGGGATGGCGGACGCGACGACGGAACGGGCGGCGGTGACGGAACCGGTGGCGGAACCAGCGGCTTCGGCAGCAGACGAGATTGTGGCGCCGCAGGGCCCGCATGGCTATAGCCACGACAAAGAGTCCCACCTGAAGCGGCTGCGCCGGATCGAGGGACAGATCCGCGGGCTCCAGCGGATGGTCGAGCAGGACGTCTACTGCATCGACATCCTCACCCAGGTGTCCGCCAGTACGAAAGGGCTGCAGTCCTTCGCGCTCCAGCTCCTGGAGGAACACCTGCGGCACTGCGTCGCCGCCGCGGCGGTCGGCGGCGGGCCGGAGATCGACGAGAAGGTCGCCGAGGCGACGGCGGCCATAGCGCGGCTGCTGCGCACGTAGCGGCTCGCCCTACGGGCGACGGACCCCCAGGACCTCGTCGATACGGGCGAAGCTCAGCCGGTCCTCGACGGCGGTGGACGCGGCGATCATCAGCTCGCAGGTCAGCTCGATCTCGGCGAGAGCCACCGGATCGTCCTGGAGCGTAGCGCCGGGCGACGGCACCATTCCCCCTCCTCGCCGGGTGTGCTTGCTGTTGCGGCCGCGCATACCTGCGGCCGCACGTGCGGCCGCCCTCCAGCGTAGGGACACTCCTTGCCCCGCCGCATGGCACGTAATGACCATTTCCGGGGGCGCCCCGGGGGGCCGCTCACGGTAGGTGCCGCGACCGTCCGCCGGCGCGTGGTCGCACGGGCCACCGCAAGGGAGCAGGCCCCGGGCGGAACCACCGGGTCAGCCGGACGCGGGGGGAGAAACGATCTTGCCGGCCCAGATGTCCGCCGCCGGCGGGAGGGCGGGCGGCGGCACCGCGGCGCCGAAACGGGAGTACGTGGTGGTGGAGACGACCTCCACCGTGCGACGGGCTGGCCCGTACGCGTACCGCAGCGTCATCCGGACCAGCCGCCCCGCCCCGTCGAGCCACGCCTCGAAGGGGACGCGGCCCACCGCGAAGCCCGCCGCGGCAGCGGACAGCGCGGCCGGCGGGCGGGCCCCGGAGGCGCGCGCCGCCTCGGCGATGCCGAGCGTCCCGGCCAGGTGCCGGACGGGCTCACCGCCGAGGTCCTGCGTCCCGGCGAACCGCACGTCGAGAACCCCGCGAAGAAGCTGCGCCGCGACGAGCGGATCGGTGGCGCCGCCGGTGACGAGGTTGCCGTCGGGGAGCGCGGCGATGTCGACGCGTACCCACTTGTCCGCGGGCACACCCGCGCCCCGGTTCTTCATGTAGAGCGCACCCGGCGTGAGCAGCTCGGTGACCGGCGCGTGCTCCTGCGCCCCGGCCGCGTCGCGCGGCAGTACGAGGGTGAGGGTGCCCTGCCCGTGCGCGTAGTCGTAGCGGCCGCTGCCGGTGACGGTGACCCAGGTGCCGCCGCTGGCCATTTGCAGGGACGTGCCGACCGCCGAGCTGCCGGCCCGCACCAGCGCGTCGGCAGCGCCCCGGAGGAGCACCGCGGGGTCGGCCGCGGGGGCCGGGGCGGCCTCCCCGGTGTCGCCGTGCGCGGCGCCGCAACCGGCCAGCAGTGCCGCCGCGCACCAGGCCGCGGCAACCGCGGCCACCGCCCGCACCGCCGTGGACTTCGCCGCCGTCATCCCTGAACCATCCCCGTCGTCGCCTCGGCCTCACCTCCGTAACGACCGTCGGAAGCGGGCCGTCACGCCCGTTACCGTGGTGGGGTGCCGAAGCTTCGCAACCTCGACGATCCGCGCGCGGTCGAAAGCCACCGGACGTCGGTCACCGAGCGCGGTTCCTTCGCCACCGCCCGCTGCTCCTGCGGCTGGCACGGCCCCGCCCGCCGGTCGCGCGACCGGGCCCGGCGCGACGCCCAGGAGCACACCGCCGACTGAGCCCGGGTACCGCCCGCGCCCGGCCGCAACCGGCACCCGCCCCGGCACGTCTAGGACTGTGCAGACAGCCCTTGATCAGTCCCGGTCCCCGGTCGCCGGCGTCCCCGGCGGGAATGCGGCGGTGAAGCGCGTGAACGACCCGGCCTCCTCCCCGCCGCCGCTGCGGCGGCGTACCGCGCTCGCGGCCGGCGGCGCCCTCGCGGCGGCCTGGCTGAGCGGCTGCGGCCCCTCCGACGGCGGCGACGGCGACAACGCGGGCGGCACCCCGAGCACCGGCGCCCCGCCCGCGTCCGGCACGCCCACCGCGACCGCCCCGCCCACCGCGACTCCCACCGCCCACCCGCCGTCCGCCGCGGACTGGTCCGCCCTCGGCTCGGCCCTCCACGGCACCCTGGTCCTCCCGAAGGACAGCGCCTACGCGGCCGACCGGCGGCTGTACAACACCCGCTTCGACACCCTGCGCCCGGCGGCCATCGCCTACGTCACCGGCACCGACGACGTCGCCCGCTGCCTGGACTTCGCCCGCCGCACCGGCACGGCCCCGGCGATCCGCAGCGGCGGCCACTCCTACGCCGGCTACTCCAGCGGCGACGGGCGGCTCGTCATCGACGTCTCCCGGCTGAAGTCCGTACGGCTGGACGGCACGGTCGCGACGGTCGCCGCGGGCGCCAAGCTCATCGACGTCTACGACACGCTCGGCCGGCACGGCCGGACGGTCCCGGCCGGCTCCTGCCCCACCGTCGGCGTGTCCGGGCTCGCGCTCGGCGGCGGACACGGCGTCATGAGCCGCTCCATGGGCCTGACCTGCGACAACCTGATCGGCGCCACCCTCGTCGGCGCGGACGGCAGCGTCCACGAGATCTCCGAGGACAACGAGCCCGACGTGCTGTGGGCGCTGCGCGGCGGCGGCTGCGGCAATTTCGGCGTCGTCACGTCGCTGCGCTTCACCACCCACCCCGCGCCCTCGGTCGTCACCGGCTACCTGACCTGGCCGTGGAGCCGGGCCGCCGACGTGGTGGCCGCCTGGCAGAGCTGGGGCCCGGACCAGCCCGACCACATATGGTCGGCGCTGCACCTGGACTGCGCCCCCGGCGGCTCCCCGAAGGTCTCCGTGCCGATGCTCTCCTCCGGCTCGCGCGCCGACCTCGCCGCCGCAGCCGACAGACTCGCCTCGGCCGTGGGCGCGAACGCCTCGTCGGTGTCGCTGCACCCGCACACCTACCGCGACGCGATGTTCTCCTACGCGGGCTGCGGCAACTGGTCCGCCGCCCAGTGCCATCTCGCCCCTGCGGGGCAGCTGGGACGCGAGACGTACACCGCGCGCTCCGACTTCTACGACACCGACCTCTCCGCGGCCGGGATCAGCGCGCTGCTCTCGCAGGTCCAGCGGCTGGCCGGGACGAAGGGCGGCGGGGCGGGCAGCATCGCGCTGACCGCGCTGGGCGGCGCCGTCAACCGGGTCGACCCGACCGCGACCGCCTTCAGCCACCGCCGCTCGCGCTTCCTCGCCCAGTACCTGGCCTCCGACGCGCTGTCGACGACCGGCTGGCTGAACACGACGCACGACGCGATGCGCCGCTACGCCTCGGGCGCCGCCTACCAGAACTACACGGACCCGGCCCTCAGGGACTGGCGCACCGCCTACTACGGGCCGAACGCCGACCGGCTGTCCACCCTCAAGCGCCGGCTGGACCCGGACCGGCTCTTCGACTTCCCGCAGGCGGTCTGATCCGCCCTCCGGTTCCGCCGCAGGGCCGCGCTCCGGACCGGCTTCCGGACCCGGAGCGGCTGGAAAACGCCTTGACCCCGCAGCGGGGCGGGGTCAGGCAGCGAGGTCCTTGTCGTCCGCGCGGTGCCAGTGGTGGTGCGCGGCGGCCGTCCGCGCCCGGCGGTGCGGCTCACGGCGCCGTGCCACCACCAGGAAGGCGGCGCGGGTGCCGGCCACCCGCCGGGTCAGCACGGTGAGGCCGGCGAGCGCGAGGGGCGCGAGCAGCAGCGTGGTGGCCGCACCCAGGGCGAAGCCGCCGACGACGTCGGTCGGGTAGTGCGTGCCCAGGTAGACGCGGGTGAAGCCCTCGGCGAGCGCGAGCACGAGGGCGACCGCCCCGGCCTTGCGGCTCACCATGAAGAGCCCGACCGCGACCGCCGCGGCCAGCGCGGTGTGGTCGCTCACGAAGGACATGCCGTGGTGGCCGGACACGAGCACGTCGAGGCCGTCGTGGTCGACGGACGGTCCGGGGCGCCGGACCAGCGCACGTACGGGGAAGTTCAGCAGCAGCGCGATGCCCGCGGCCAGGACCGCCCACAGCACGCCGGCGACCGCCGCCGGGGCGTCCGCCGACCGCCGGGCCACCCGCCACCAGCACCACCCGGCGAGCAGCAGCGTCAGCGCCACCAGCCCGTACTCACCGGCGAACTCCACGGCCCGGTCCACACCGCGCGGGGCCTGCTTGGCGAGGTCGTTGATCGATCTGAGCAGGGAGACGTCGGGGTTCGCGCTGTCGTTGGCGCCCTGTGCCATGGCGGTGGTGCCCCTCTAACCACTAGCAACTGACCGTGTCTCAGCGGCACGGCACGTCTGCAACCCCCGTCGCTTGCGTACCAAGCCATTGTCGCCCGTACAACGCCCGGCACTGTACGTAGCGTTCCGGTCTTCGCCAGAAGATCACCATGCTGTTATGCAAGGGTGACCGCGCGGGGCGTTTGGCGGCCGACCGTAGGCCAGAGGATGACGTCCGGGTGACGGGCGGGCGACGCAACGGACCGCGGTGACGGCACCGTCCACCCGCCGGACACCACCGCAGGCATCTGCCGGCATCCGCCGGCACCGGTCCGCACCCGCCAGGCATCCCGGGGGCGTCAGGACGCGGCGGCCGCCGGCAGCGCCTGCGCACCGTCCTGGGTGACGCGGGTCGCGCCGATGTAGTCGGCGCCGTCGATCGAGTCGAACCTGATCAGCGCGCCGGTGTGCGGGGCGTTGATCATATGGCCGCCGCCGACGTAGATCCCCACGTGGTGGATGGTGCGCGGGTCGCTCAGGTTGGTCGCGAAGAAGACCAGGTCGCCCGGCAGCAGCTCGCCGCGCGCGGGGTGCGGCCCGGCGTTCCACTGGTCGGCGGCCACTCGCGGCAGCGTGATGCCCACCGAGGCGTACGCGGCCTGCGTGAGCCCGGAGCAGTCGAACCGCCCGTCCTGCGCCGCCGTCCCCTCGCCGCCCCACAGGTAGGGAGTGCCGAGGCGCTGCTGGGCGAAGTAGATCGCCCCCGCCGCCTGCTGCGACGGCGCGACCGCCCCGATCGGCGCGGCGAAGCTCTTCTCCAGCGTGCGGATGCGCTTGACGTAGTTCTGCGTCTCGGCGTACGGCGGCACCCCGCCGGCCTTGATGACGGCGTAGGCGCCCGCGTTGTACGCCGCGAGCATGTTGTCGGTGACGTCGCCGGGCACGTTCTTGACGTACGAGGCCAGGTCGCAGTCGTACTGCGCGGCCGAGGGGATCGCGTCCTGCGGGTCCCAGACGTCGGCCTTGCCGTCGCCGTTGCCGTCGATGCCGTGCGTGGCCCAGGTGCCGGGGATGAACTGGGCGATGCCCTGGGCGTCCGCGCCGCTCCGGGCCCGCGGGTTCCAGCCGCTCTCCTGGTAGAGCTGGGCGGCGAGCAGCGCCGGGTTGAGCGCCGGGCACAGATCGCCCCAGTCCCGTACCAGCGACTGGTAGACGTCCGGCACCGCGCCCTTGGCCAGGCCCACCGCGTTCGTCCCGCGGCTCGCCAGACCCGCGGCCGCCGAGAAGGTGCCCACGACCAGCAGAGCGATGAAGGAGAAGAACAACCCGGCGCCGACGCCGAACCCGAGCCAGATCTTACGCCCCATCAGCAGCCCCTCCCCTTCCGCCGCTCACGGGCCTCCGGCCCCCGCCGGACCCCTTCTCTCAACTTCCGTCGACTTCTGTCAGCTCGTCAGGTCGTCGTCCCGTCATCTTCTCGGACCTTCACCGCCGCCCCCGCGCGGGAACGTCCGTTCCCCTCGTTGCCCAGCGGTTATGCTCGTGATACACAGAGTAGTCAACCATGTCCCATCGAACACCGGTCCGTCCACCAGTCTGACGGCTCCGGGCCGGATCACACGGACGATCCGCCGAGAAAGTTGCCGAGCGACGCGCAACAGCGGAAACGTCCGTCAAGATAGATGCTGGCCCCTTGCGCCCCGGCAGGGGAGCCAACTGACAGAGCGGGGTGGTGAGTTACATGTTCGTGGCAGCCCCCAAGGGCGATATCAACACCATCATCGGCGGCATCGCGCCCGACTGGGGACCCTTCGGGTCACTGGGCCAGGAAGCCCGTGTGATGATCGAGGTGGTCATGGCGGTGGCGATCCTGCTGTGCCTGGCCATGGCGATCTGGGGTGCGGCCAAGCAGCGGATCGGTGCGACCGCGCTGCGCGACACCTTCAGCGCCGAGCAGGGCAAGGGATTGATCATCGCCGGGCTGACCGGGGTGTTCATCATCGGGTCGCTCGGCACGCTGTTCACCATCGTCTACGGCATGGCCGTGTAGTCCGCGCCGCCGCGCCGAGCCGGGTTCGCGCCCCTCGCCGCTGTCGCCTCCCCGTCCGCTCCTTCTTCCTTCCTCCTCCCTGTCCGATCCGAGCCACGTCCCGCGGAGCCCGTCCCGGCTCCACCTTCCCACCCGAGGCTGCGTGCTGATGCCCACTCGACCAAGCAGCGGAGCCGTCCGCCCGACCCGTGGCATCCGCACGCCCGCAGCGCCCCGAGGGGCGGTCGCGCGATGAGCCTCGGCCAGGACGGACCCCCGACCAGGACCCGGCTGCCCGAAGGCCACTCCGCCCACGGCGGCAGCCGCCGCCCGCAGCCGCGGCGCGCCCTTGTCACGGTCGTCGGCATCGTCGTCCTGCTGATCGCCGCGCTGGCCTTCGCCAACCGCGGCGACCACCCGTCGGCCTCGCACGACAACGCCGGCAACGGCAGCGGTACGTCGGGCGCCTCCACGGGCACCGCGACCGGCAGCACCACCGGCAGCCACGGTTCCAAGGCCGCGCCCACCGACCCCACCGGGCAGCGGCCCGTCCAGGGCAAGAGCGCCGCCGGCATCCCGGCCGGCTTCGCCCACACCGACCAGGGCGCGCAGTCCGCGGCGGCCAACTACGCGGTCGCGCTCGGCTCGGCTGACATGTTCAACGCCGGCCGGCGGCACGCCATCGTCACCGCCATCTACGACCCGGCCGTCAGCGCCACCCTCCAGCAGAACCTGGACAGCGCCTACTCCGGCGACGCGCTCAAGAACCTCGGCCTGAACGCCGACGGCACCGCCCCGGACGGCCTCACCTTCGTCTCCCGCACGGTCCCGATCGGCACCAAGGTCACCGCGGGCGGCTCCACCGGCTCCGGCACCACGACCGTCGAGGTCTGGTGCACCGACCTCGTCGGCCTCGCCGGCACGGGCTCCACCAAGCCGGTCAGCACCGCCTGGTTCACCATCACCGAGCAGCTGGTCTGGTCGGGCGGCGACTGGAAGCTCCGCTCCTCCTCCCAGAAGGACGGCCCCGCCCCCGTCGCCGCCGACAACCAGGCCGCCTCCGCCGACGCCATCGCCGGCGCGGTCCGGGACTACGGAGGGTTCACGTATGCCAGGTAGCCGCCGTCTGCGCCGGTCCCTCGTGACCGCCGCCGTCCTCACCCTGAGCCTCGGGCCCGTGTCCGCGGCCCTGGCCGACACGCCTACGCCGAGCGCGACGCCGACGGCTTCGGCGACGCCCGACGACAGCTCCTGCTCCCTACTGGTGGGCGGGGCCAAGGACTACTGCACCAGCGGCACACCGTCAAAGCCCAAGTCCCCCGCAACCGAATCCCTCGACCCCCTCTCCTCCCTCGCCAAAGGCTGCGGCAACGCCGCCGGCTGGACGATCGACAAACTCTCGGCCGCGGTGACGAAGACGACCGAGGTCGACTTCACCAACACCTCCTTCCTCCGCCAGTACGCCGTCGTCTTCGCCGCGTCGACGATCCTGACGCTGATCCTGTGGCTGCTGGCGGTGGCCAAGCGGGCGGTGCGCGGCGTGCCGATGACGGAGGCACTGACCGAGGCGGTCGGCTTCCTGTGGCTGACGGTGCTGGCATCGGCCTTCACGCCGCTGATCCTCTACACCGTGGTGTCGGCGACCGACGCCGTCACGGACGTGATGTCCTCGGGCACGAAGTCCGACACCGATGTCTTCTTCGGCTCCTTCTCCGCCGCGCTCACCAAGGGCACGGACATCGGCGGCGGCCCGATCATGCTCATCGTCGTGTCGATGGTGTCGGTGCTGGCCGCGGGCGTGCTGTGGCTGGAGCTGGTGATCCGGGCGGCGCTGCTGTACGTGGGCGCGATGCTCGGCACCGCGGTGTACGCGGGTCTGGTGGACAAGAACATGTGGCACCACGTCAGGCGCTGGGCCGGTGTGATGATCGCGGTCATCCTCGTCAAACCGGTGATCGTGATCGTGCTGGGCCTGGCGGGCGCGCTGTCCTCGACGGACGACGGGCCGGACTCGTTCTCGGCCGTGGTGTCCGGTCTGGCCATCATCCTGCTGGCGATCTTCGCGAGCTTCATGATCTACCGCTTCGTGCCGGGCTTCGGGGACGACGTGGTCAACCTGCGCAACAGCCGCAAGGCGAGCGGCCAGAGCCAGGCCGCCGCGGTGATCTCGTCGCCGGCCGCGCTCGTCAAGCAGGGCATCAAGACCCACAGCGCCCGCGGCGGCCCGCAGGAGCAGGCCCAGGGCGGCGGCGCCCCGACACCGTCGAACCCGGTGGCGGGCGGCATCGCGGCGCACAGCGCGCGCGGCGGCGGCCAGGGCGGCGGCGCCCCGGCACCGCCGCGCCCCGGCACCGGCGGCGGAGGCTTGGGGGCGCCCTTCCGGGCGAACCGGGGAACGGACAACGGCACTTCGCAGGGAGGTGATCGCGGGTGACGACCCAGCCCTTCACCCAGCCGCGCCGCACCTATCTGATCGGCAAGGCACGGCCCAACGCGATCGTGGGCAAGAACCGCGAGACCGGCGAGATCGTGCTGATCGTGCTCGGCGCGGGGCTCGGCATGCTCAACGGGCTGCTGGTGCCGTTCCTGCTGCTGCGCATCGTCGGCCTGATCGGCTGGCCGGTGCTGGCGCTGGCCGCGGTCTTCCTGCCGTACCGCAGGCGCACGTTCTACCGCTGGTTCGAGATCAACCGCACCTACCGCCGTACGCTGCGGGTCGCGCCGACGTACCGCTCGGCGGTGCAGGAGGCGGGCACCGCGCTGGACGGGCGGGAGGTCGAGGTGGGGCCGCCGCCGGGGATCGGGCGGATCAGCTGGCTCGCGGCGCCCTTCGGGCCGGACGAGATCGCGGTGCTGCTGCACGTGGACCGGCGGACGGTGACGGCGGCGATCGAGATCGAGGGTCCAGGTGTCGGCCTGCGGGACAGCGAGGACCAGGAGGCCCTGGTCGAGCGGTTCGGCACGCTCCTGAAGCACGTGGCCAACGGCGACGGTTTCGTCACCCGGCTGCAGATGCTGGCCCGTACGCTGCCCGCCGATCCGGACGCGCACGCCAAGGACGTCGCCCAGCGCGGCGACCCGGAGGCGGAGCGGTGGCTCAAGGACTCCTACGACCAGCTCCAGTCGATGGTGTCGACGTCCTCCGAGCAGCACCGCGCGTACCTGGTGGCCTGCATGCACTTCACCCGCGAGCTCGCGGCCGAGGGCAACGCGCTGGCACGGGCTTCGAGCGGACGCGGCCGCAAGGTCGACAAGGACGCCGGGCTCGCCGCGGTGATGGCGCGCGAGCTCAACGACATCTGTGCGCGGCTCGCCGAGGCGGACATCCGGGTGCGGCAGCCGCTGGGGCAGGCGCGGCTGGCGTCGCTCATCCACTCGATGTACGACCCGGACCACCCCATCGACCACATCCAGGCGATGACCCGGCGCAACGCGTGGCCGGCCGAGCTGGACGCGACCGAGCCGACGTTCCTGCAGGCCAAGACGCGCGAGTCGACGACCCGGGCGCCCTGGCACCACTCCACGGCGTGGATCAAGGAGTGGCCGATGACCCCGGTGGGCGTCAACTTCCTGGCGCCGCTGCTGGTCCACACCCCGGACGTGATCCGTACGGTCGCGGTGACGATGGACCTGGAGCCGACCGATGTCGCGATCGAGCGGATGCTGACGGAGAAGACCAACGACGACGCCGAGGCGAGCCGCGCCGCGAAGATGAACCGCACCGTGGACCCGCGTGACATCGCGCACCACGGCCGGATCGACCAGCGCGGCGAGGACCTGGCGAGCGGCGCGGCCGGGGTGAACCTGGTGGGTTACATCACGGTGTCCTCGCGCTCCCCGGAAGCGCTGGCGCGCGACAAGCGCACCATTCGCGCTTCCGCCGGTAAGTCGTATTTGAAGCTTGAGTGGTGCGATCGTGAGCACCACCGGGCATTCGTCAATACGTTGCCGTTCGCCACCGGCATCCGCCGCTAGTCGCCGTCCTGAGGAGGCCGTCGCCATGCCCATGCTGGACCCTCTCGCGGCGCTCACCGAGGCGTTCACCAGTTTCCTGTTCGGCCGTGTCGAGACGGGGCGGCTGCCGGTGCGCACCTCGACCGGCCAGGCGCAGGCCGTCTACCTGCCGACCGCGGCGCCGGGCCTGGGCGACTCCGGGGTGATCATCGGCCGCGAGGTCTACTCGGGCAAGGGCTACATCTACGACCCCTTCCAGCTCTACGGCCAGCAGCTGCCCGCGCCGCACTGGCTGGTGCTGGGCGAGTCCGGCAACGGCAAGTCGGCGCTGGAGAAGACGTACGTGCTGCGCCAGCTGCGCTTCCGGGACCGCCAGGTGGTGGTGCTGGACGCGCAGGGCGAGGACGGCGTCGGCGAGTGGAATCTGATCGCGCAGGCGATGGGCCTGACCCCGATCCGGCTGGACCCGATGGCGGCGCTGGACGGCGGCATCAAGCTCAATCCGCTGGACCCGGCGATCACCGTGACCGGCCAGCTGGCGCTGCTGCGGACCATCATCGAGGTCGCGATGGGCCGCGGTCTGGACGAGCGGTCGGGCTTCGCGCTGAAGGTCGCGCACGCGTACGTGGCCGACACGGTGACGGACCGCCAGCCGATCCTGACCGACATCGTCGAGCGGCTGCGGCACCCGATGCCGGAGTCCGCCGAGGCGATGAACGTCGCCCTGGACGACGTGCGGGCCTGGGGCCTGGACGTGGCGCTGGTGCTGGACCGGCTGGTGGACGGCGACCTGCGCGGCATGTTCGACGGCCCGACGAGCGCGGGCATCGACCTGGACTCGCCGCTCATCGTCTTCGACCTCTCGCACATCGACCGCAACTCGATCGCGATGCCGATCCTGATGGCGATCGTCGGCGTGTGGCTGGAGCACACGTGGATCAGGCCGGACCGGAAGAAACGCATCTTCCTGGTCGAGGAGGCCTGGCACATCATCAACTCGCCGTTCGTGGCCCAGCTCTTCCAGCGGCTGCTGAAGTTCGGCCGGCGGCTCGGCCTGTCCTTCGTCGCGGTGGTGCACCACCTGTCGGACGTCGTCGACGGGGCGGCGGCCAAGGAGGCCGCGGCGATCCTGAAGATGGCCTCGACGCGCACGATCTACGCCCAGAAGGCCGACGAGGCACGCGCGACCGGCCGGGTGCTGGGGCTGCCGCGCTGGGCGGTGGAGATCATCCCGACGCTGACGCCGGGCATCGCGGTGTGGGACGTCAACGGCAACGTGCAGGTCGTCAAGCATCTGATCACCGAGGCCGAGCGGCCGCTGGTCTTCACCGACCGCGCCATGACCCAGTCGTCCTCGGAGCACGCCGCCGACCTGGCCGAGGCGGAGGCGGAAGCCGAGGCCGAGGCACGCGCGGAGGCGCACGCCGCGGCGCAGGTCGCGCTCGCCAAGCAAATGGCCGACGACGCGGTGGCGTGAGGCGGGGGGCATGGCGGCTCAGAAGCGGGAGCAGAGCGGCGGCGGCCTGCCGGACGGGCTGGTCGTCGGCATCATCGCGTTCCTGCTGGGCGTCACCCTGCTGGTGTGGACGGCGACCGGTATCGCGGGGCTGCTCGCGCACGGGTCGTGGCCGACGGGGCTGCACTTCACCCGCACCCCGCGGGCGATGCGGGCGCTGGTCGGCGAGCCGCACGACATCCCGGCCGCGTGGCCGGACGCCGCGGCGGGCGGGCTGTCCGGCGCGGGGCTGTTCTGGGGGATCTTCGTCGGGCAGTTCATGGTGCTGTTCACGCTCGCGGTGTGGGTGATGAACGTGGTGGCGCGGCTGCGCGGCAAGGGCCGCCGCCCCGCCCGCAGGCCGGCGCCCGTACCCGTCGCCGAGCCGGAAGCCGAGCCGCAGCCGGTGGCGGAGGCCGCGGCGGTGCCCGCGCCGCGCCGCCGGAGCCGCACGCCGGGCGACGCCCACGGCAAGGACGACGGGCTGGACGCCTGGTTCCGTACGGTGCCGCGGGCGGTCCCGCCGCGGGCCGCCGACCCGATCACCGCCGAGCTCCCCCCGGTCGGCGCCGCCCCGGCCCCGCCGCCCGCGCCCGGGCCGCGCCCGGCGGCCCTCGACGGCGGCGAGGTGACGCGCACCTACGCGCTGTTCGCCGGGCCGCGCGGCGACCAGGCCAAGCGGGTGGTGCAGCCGGCGGTCCTCGCGGCGGCGGGCCCGGTGCTGGTCACCACGGCGGACCCGGACACGTACCACCAGACGGTCGGCAACCGCAGCAAGCTCGGGCCCGTGCACGTCTACGACCCCGCGCACCTGCTGGACGTGCCCGGCAGGCTGCGGTGGGCGCCGCACGGCGGCTGCGAGCAGCCCTCGACCGCGGGGATACGCGCGGCGGCGCTGCTCGCCCCGCTGCGTACCGCGCGCGCCGACGAGGCCATCGTGCACTCCACCGCGGTGACGCTGCTGCGCTGCTGGCTGCACGCCGCCGCGGTCGACGGCCGCCCCTTCCGCCAGGTCCACCGCTGGGCGGCGGGCGGCCAGGCGGCGGCCGACGCGGTGCGCATCCTGCGCTCCGACCCGCGCGCGGCCTCCGGCTGGAGCGGCGAGCTGGAGTCGGTGCTGCACGCCCACCCCGACCGGCGGGACGCCGCGCAGGCCCTCATCCGGCAGACCCTGGAACCGCTGGGCTCCGTGCACATCCGCGACGCCTGCAATCCGCCCCGGACCGGTGGGCTCGACGTGGAGTCGTGGGCCGCGGAATTGGGCACCCTTTACGTGGTGGGCGAGCGGGTCGAGGACCCGCGTACCCACCTGGGTGCGATGCCCCTGCTCACCGCACTCGTCTCCAGCGTGGTCGAGCACGGCCGGCGCATGGCCGCAGGGTCACCCGCCGGCCGGCTCGACCCACCACTGACCTTCGTCCTCGACGACGTCGCGGTGCTCGCCCCCGCCCCCGACCTCCCCGCCCTGCTGGCCGAGGGCACGACCGCGGGCCTCCCCACCCTGGCGGTCCTCCGCTCCCCCGAACAGGCCACCGCCCGCTGGCCCGCCCCCCTCTGGCCCGCCGCAGACCTCCGCCTCACCCTGGACCCGGCGTCGACGCTCTCCGTGCCCGACGCCATTCCGCTGCGCTGAGCTTTGTCCGGGGGCGCTCCGGGGTGCCTCGCGCGCTGGTCGCGCGAGCTTGCGGTGGGTGGGGGGTTGCTCGCGCAGTTCTCCCCCAGAGCTTCGCCTGGGAGGTACCCCCACGCGCCCCTGCGCGGCGGCGCCGTGGGTGGGGTCGGGTGCCACTCCGGGGGTACCTCCTCGGAATGCGCGTTCGCCCTCTTCCGTAGCCGTTGAGGGACTGGAAGCGCATTCCTGCGGGGGCACCCCCGGATCGTCCCCCTCCCGACGTCTCGTCGGCTGCTGCCCGCAGGTGGGGATGATGCCCCAACGGACTGCGGTTCGCCCCCGACGGCGAGCCACCCCCACAGGTGGACCGCAACTGTTGCTCCTACTCGCACGGGTGGTGGGGGTGGGAAACACCCCCGCGCCGCCAGGCGCGGGAAACCCGCCACCGGTGGGGAGCCGCCGACGTGCCCCCAGCCCCCGCCGGGGAAGCGCACCCCGCCCCGCCGTCAGGCGATGCGCGCGAGGTCCTCCGCTGCCACGGCCCCGAGCAGGGGAAGGCCCGAGACGAAACGCTCGACCTCCTCCACCGCGTACGCGCCGAGGCGCGCCACCTCGGACCCCTGGCACCCGGCGATGTGCGGGGTCAGCAGCACGTTCCTGAGCCGGTGGAGCACATGCCCCACCGGCAGCGGCTCGGGGTCGGTCACGTCCAGGTACGCCTCGATCCGCCCCGTCTCGCACTCGCGCGCCAGCGCCTCCGTGTCGAGGAGGCGGCCGCGCGCGGTGTTGATGACGGCGGCGCCGTCCCGAAGCATCCGCAGCCGGCGCGCGTCGAGCAGGTGGCGGGTCTCGGGCAGGTCGGGGGCGTGGACGGTGACGATGTCGGACGCGGCGCACAGCTCGTCGAGGTCGACGAGCCGCACGCCGAGCGCCCGCGCGTCCTCCGGGGTGACGTACGGGTCGGCCAGCAGCACCTGGAAGCCGGCGTCGGCGGCGCGCAGCCGGGCGATGACGCCGCGGCCGATGCGGGACGCCCCGATGACGCCGACGACGGCCCCGTCGGCGCCGCGCCGCTCGGCGTGCGCGGGCTGCAGCCCGTGGTGGTACCCGGCGGCGTAGCCGAGGGCGCGGCGCGCGGCGAGGACGACCGTGGCCATCGTGAACTCGATGACGGGCCCGGCGTTGGCGTCGGCGGCTGACGACACGGCGACACCGCGCGCCCACACCTCGGGTCGCACGTGGTGCTTGACCGTCCCCGCGGCGTGGATGACGGCGGCGAGCCGCGGGGTGCGCGCGAGGAGCGCGGTGTCGATCTCGGGTGCGCCCCACCCGGTGAAGAGGATCTCCGCCTCAGCGAAAGCCGCGTCGCTCGCCGGGTCGGCGGCGTCGGTCACGAGCACCTGATGGACGTCGGCGAGCGTGCCGAGCCGGTCGCGCAGCGGTGCCGGGAGGACGAGGTCCACGATGTCCTGCTGCATCGCCAGCACCAGCTTCGGCCGCTCCGCCATGTCTGCCCCTTGCGTGTGATCGCGTGTAATCGGTTACTCCTCGATGCACTCAGATTAGGTCCGGGCACTCCAAGGGTCAACGTTCTGCGGTGCGCAAGGGCTTGACCCTCTCGTAGTAACCGGTTTAGGTTCCCTCCCACCTCAAGGCGTCGAGGAGGACGCGATGGCGACAGCCGAACGGGACGCCACCGGCCGCACAGGAGCGGCGGGTGCGTCCGGTGCAGACGGACGGGCCGGACGGGCGGGGCGTGGGACGCGCCTCAAACGGCTGCGCAGGGACTGGGCACTGCTGGTGCTGATGGCCCCCGGCGTGGCGTATTTCCTGGTCTTCCACTACGGCGCGCTGGCGGGCAACGTCATCGCGTTCAAGGACTACGTCCCCTTCGACGGCCTGTGGGCCAGCGCATGGGTGGGCTTCGACAACTTCCGGACCATGTTCGGCGACCCGGACTTCTGGCACGCGCTGCTCAACACCGTGGTGATCGCGCTGCTCCAGCTGGTCTTCTTCTTCCCGGTGCCGATCGCTCTCGCGATGCTCCTGCACAGCCTCACGCGGGACAGCATCCGGCGCTTCGTGCAGTCGGTCGTGTACCTGCCGCACTTCCTGTCCTGGGTGATCGTCGTGGCGGTCTTCCAGCAGGTGCTCGGCGAGACGGGCCTGCTCAACAACGTCCTGGGCGACGCGAACCTGCACACCGTGAACGTCATCGGCAACCCGGAGGCGTTCAAGCCGCTGGTCATCGCCCAGGTGATCTGGAAGGACTGCGGCTGGGGCACGATCATCTTCCTCGCCGCCCTCGGCCAGGTCGACGAGCAGCAGTACGAGGCCGCGGCCCTCGACGGGGCGGGCCCGTGGAGGCGGTTCTGGAACGTCACGCTGCCCGCCATCCGGCCGATCGTCGTGCTGCTGCTGATCATGCGGCTCGGCGACATCCTGTCGGTCGGCTTCGAGCAGATGCTGCTGCAGCGCTCCTCCGTCGGCACCGGCGCGGCCGAGGTCATCGACACCTTCGTCTACTTCAAGGGCCTGGTAGGCGGCGACTACGGGTACGCCGCCGCGGCCGGCCTGTTCAAGGGCGTCGTCGGCGCCGTCCTCGTCTTCGCCGCGAACAAGGTCGCGCACCGCCTCGGCGAGCAGGGGGTCTACCAGTGAGCAGCCTCACCCAGGCCCGGCGCCGGTCCCGTCCGGCGGCCCGGCACCCCGGACCCGGCCCGCGCCCCGCGTGGATGGAGCGGCCGCGCCCGGCCACCCGGGCCGCGAAGGCCGTCGCGCTGACCGCGGTCGTACTGCTGGTCTGCGTACCGTTCCTGATCATCGTCGCGACGAGCCTGGCCTCCACCGACGAGGTCGTCGCCAACGGCGGCTGGGTGCTGTGGCCGCAGCACCCCACGCTGCGCGCCTACCACCAGCTCTTCGACGGCGGCATCGTCACCCACGCCCTGTGGGTCAGCGCCGGCATCACGATCCTCGGCACCGCCGCGAGCATGGTCTGCACGATCGGCCTGGCCTACGCGCTCAGCCGCCGCGACGTCTTCGGCGGCCGGCCGATCCTGCTGCTGATCCTCTTCACCTTCCTCTTCCCACCCGGCATGATCCCGGCGTTCCTGCTGGTCAAGGGCCTGCACCTGCTCAACGGCTACAGCTCGCTGGTCGCCCCGGTGCTCATCAACGTCTTCAACCTGGTCGTGCTGCGCGGCTTCTTCCAGTCGCTGCCCGAGGAGCTGCACGAGGCCGCCCGGCTGGACGGCGCGAGCGAGTGGCTGATCCTGCGCCGCATCGTGCTGCCGCTGTCCAGGGCCGCGCTCGCCGTCGTCGGCCTGTTCTACGCGGTGTCGTACTGGAACGCCTGGTTCTACGCCTCGATCTACCTCGACTCCGGCAAGTGGCCGCTGCAGCAGGTGCTGCGCACGTACGTCATCGGCGGCGCGCAGCTCGCGGACTCCGGTGTCGGCGACGCCTCCCAGGTCGCCGCGCCGCAGACGATCCAGATGGCGGTGCTCGTCGTGGCGACCGTACCGATCCTGCTCGTCTACCCCTTCCTTCAGAAGTACTTCACCAAGGGCGTGCTCACCGGCGCCATCAAGAGCTAGTGCTGTGACCGGGAGGGTTTGCCGGTCACAGCACCAGCCAAACCCCTCACCCCTCCGAAAGGACCTCCCGTGAGTACCCCGTCGTTCTCGCGGCGCTCCCTCCTGCGCTCGATCGCCGCAAGTGGTGCCGCCGTGGCCGCGCCGTCCGTCCTCGCCGCCTGTTCCACCTCGGGCAGGAAGCACGACGTCGGCAACGCCGGCAAGAAGCTCGCCCCCTGGCCCGCGTACGTCCCCTTCTCCGGGCCCGCCCCCGACCTGCCCGGCACCGCCGACGGCATCCAGCCCGGCTACCTGAGCTACCCCAAGGAGCTCGCCACCGCCGTCCACGACAAGCCCGGCAAGGGCACCGAGACGATCAAGGTGATGACGATCACCTACGGCACCCCGCCCAAGCCCGCCGGCGAGAACAGGTTCTGGACGGCGGTCAACGAGGCGCTGGGCGTCAAGCTGGAGTTCACGGTCGTCCCGGACTCCGACTACATGACCAAGATGGCCACCATGATGGCCGGCAACGACCTGCCCGACGTCATCAACTTCGGCGGCGGCCACACCCTCCCCCGCGAGGCCGACTTCGTCGTCTCCAAGTGCGCCGACCTGTCGGACTACATCTCCGGCGACGCCGTCAAGGCCTACCCGAACCTCGCGAACCTGCCCACGTACGTCTGGCAGGACATGGGCCACATCGCCGGCCGGCTGTGGGGCATCCCCGTCCAGCGCTCCGCGCCCGGCAACTGCCTGTGGATCAACAACGACGTCTTCACCGCCGCCGGCATGAAGGACGGCTGGACATCCGAGGACTTCCTGGAGGTCGCCAAGGCCGCGACGAAGGGCAGGAAGTACGGCCTCGGCTCGTCGCAGCCGCTGCTGTTCGGCGAGACCATGCACTCCATGGCGTGGGGCGCCCCGCAGGAGTGGAAGCTCGACGGCGGCGCCTTCGTCAGCGCGTACACCACCGACGAGTACCGCGCCTCCATCGAGTTCATGCTCGAGCTGCGCCAGGCCAACCTCTACAACCCCAACGTCCTGGGCACCTCGACGGTCGACTGCAAGACCTTCTTCTACAACGGCACCGTCGGCTCCATGGTCGACGGCTTCGGGGCGCTGAGCACCTCGGTCCCCAGCATCAAGGACGCCTTCGTCCTCGACGCCGCCGTCCCGTACACGCCCTCCAACGGCGCCAAGCCCGGCATGCAACGGGCCAAGGGCGCCTGGGGCTACACCGTGCTGAAGAAGACCACGCCCGACCGCATCAAGCTCATCCTGCGCGTCCTGGACTACCTCGCCTCGCCGTTCGGCACCAAGGAGTACGAGCTCAACCACTTCGGCGTCGAGGGCACCCACTTCACCCGCGACGGCAACGGCTCCCCCCTCCCCACCGAGCTGGGCCAGGTCGAGAACCCGGTGCAGCTGCCGATCAAGTACCTGTGCGACGCCCCGCAGGTCCTCTACATGCCCGGCCGCCCCGACGTCGTCCAGCGCAACCACGCCTGGCAGCTCAAGGTCGCCCCGATGCTGGTGCGCAACCCGCGCTTCGGCCTCCAGTCCCAGACCTTCAGCCGCGTCGGCGCGGCCATCGACCAGCTGCGCACCGACACGATCGGCGACGTCGTGAGCGGCCGCAAGCCGATGAGCGCCTGGGGCGACGCCGTGAAGAAGATGCGCAACCAGGGCCTGGACCGGATCGCCGAGGACTACGCGAAGGACTACGCCTCGAACCACTGACCCCGGCACACCGCCGGACAGCACAGCAGACCACGGACGCGCACCGGCCCGGCGCCGCCGCACCCGGCCCACTACGCTTGGGCGGCGGCGCACGGCCGGGGCGGACACCGGCACACCGGGCACACCGGGGCGCCGGGGACATCGGATGGCGGGGATGGCGCAGACTTCACCAGGGCCGGGCACCACGGCCGGCGGCAACGGCACGCGCCGCGTCACCATCCGCGACGTCGCGGACCGCGCGGGCGTCTCGGTCGCCACCGTCTCGCGCGTCCTCGCCGGGAACTACCCGACGTCCGCCGCGGCGCGCGCGAAGGTGCTGCGGGCCGTCAAGGACCTCGACTACGTCATCGACGGCCGCGCCCGCGCCCTCGCCGGCACCGGGCCCAAGACCGTCGCCGTCATCGTCTCCTCCGTCGACAGCGCCTTCTACGCCTCCGTCGCCCAGGGCGTCGAGCAGGAGGCCGCCGCCCGCGGCCGGCTGTGCATGGTGTGCAGCCACGGCGGCGACGAGGCGCGCGAACTGGCCCTCGTGCAGATGATGCGCGAGCAGCGCTGCGAGTTCGTCGTCCTCGTCGGCGGCGCCGTCGAGGACGAGCGCTACCAGGCCCGGCTCGGCGAGTACGCCCACGGCCTGGCCGCGGCCGGCTCCCGCCTCGTGCTGTGCGGCCGCCCCGCGCCCAGCCCCGACATGCCCGTCCTCGTCGTCGAGTACGACAACGAGGCCGGCGCCTACGCCATCACCAGCCACCTGCTGTCCGCCGGCCACCGCGACATCCTCTACTTCGGCACCATGCCCGGCCACACCACCACCGAGCCGCGCATCGCCGGCTACCGCCGGGCCCTGGCCGACCACGGCCTGCCGTCGTCCGCCGAGCGCGTCGAGGGCATCGGCGTCGGCCGCGCCCACGGCTACGCGAACATGCGGCAGATCCTCGCCGGCTGCGACGGCCGACCCGACTTCACCGCGGTCTTCGCCGGCGACGACCAGGCCGCGGCGGGCGCGATGGCCGCGATGCGCGAGTACGGCCTGCGCACCCCCGAGGACATCTCCGTCGTCGGCTACAACAACGACGGCCTCGCCCAGGACCTCAACCCCCCGCTGACCACGGTCAACATCCCCGCCTACGAGCTCGGCCGCGAGGCCGTCCGCCTCGCCCTCGCCGAGGAGTCCGCCGGGCCCCGCACCCCCACCCAGTCCCGCCACCTCCTCGGCACCCACACCGTCCTGCGCGCGAGCGTCCGCCACCTGCGCTGACGGCCCTCACCCCTCGCGCAGGGACCGCGCCATCCCGAACGCGCCGAGCAGCCCGTTGTCGACGAACCTCGTCATGTCCCCCACCCGCCCGCCCGCAAGGCCCAACACCATCACCCCGTGCGCGTGCGCGATCGACGAGCCCCGGTCCCGCCGGTAGAGCGCGAACGCCGGCTGCCCGTTCGCCCGCAACCCACGGAGCACATAGCTGCGCCCGTCCGCGAAGACGACCGTCCGCAGGAAGTCCGCGACTGCCGGCACGCCCTCGTACGTGGCCTCCAGCGGCGGCATCGTGAGCCGCGCGTCCCCCGTGAGCAGCTCCACGAGGGCCGCGACATCCCCCGCCTCGAAGGCACGCGCGAACGCGTCGACCACCCGCCGCTCCTCCGCCGACCCCGGCAGCGGCGCCCGCTCCCGGTCCTGCCCGGGCAGCGCGGCATCGAGTACGGCACGGGCCCGGCGCAGGGCGAGGTGCACGGCGTTCGCCGTTGTCCCGAGCATCGCCGCGACCTCGGCGGCCCGGAAGCCCAGCACGTCACGCAGCACGAGCACCGCCCGCTGCCGCGGCACGAGCTGCTGCAGCCCGACGACGAACGCGAGCGACACGGCCTCCCGCGCCTCGTACCGCGCCTCGGGCCCCGGCTCCTGGTCCGGCAGCTCGCCGAGCAGCGGCTCAGGATACGGCTCCAGCCACGCGGGCTCCGCGGGCCGCCGCGAGGGTTCGGGCAGCGCGGTCATCGTCTCCGGCCGTGCGGGCCGCCGCTGCCCGGCCCGCAGCGCGTTCAGGCAGCGGTTGGTGGCGATGCGGTAGAGCCACGTCCGCACCGACGCCCGCTCCTGGTAGCCGTCGAGCCCGCGCCATGCGGCGAGCAGCGTCTCCTGGAGCAGGTCCTCCGCGTCCTGGAGGGAGCCGAGGATGCGGTAACAGTGCAGCTGGAGCTCCCGCCGGTAGGGCTCGGTCAGCTCCCGGAAGGCGTCCCCGTCCCCCGCCCGCGCCCGCGCGAGCACCGCCTCGCCGTCCTGCCAGGTCTCCGCCGCCATCTCCGGACCCTCCTCACCGCGTACGTCCACCCACCCTCACCCGTACCGACACCGCGGGGCGCGGAAAACTGTCGCAACGCAGAAATGCGTCAGCCCCCGTGCTGTGCACGGGGGCTGACGCATTTCTCAATATTTGTTCGGCGGTGTCCTACTCTCCCACAGGGTCCCCCCTGCAGTACCATCGGCGCTGAAAGGCTTAGCTTCCGGGTTCGGAATGTAACCGG
>NZ_JOHY01000067.1 GCF_000721495.1 Streptomyces sp. NRRL F-5123 | reverse complement strand
CGAGGGAATGCCGTTGCGGGCGTTGATGTCCCACAGGTTGATCGCCTTGGGGTCACCGCTGGACTCGCGGATGATGTTGCGGTGGATTCCCTCGTACGTACCGGGGATCCCCTTCTTGTGCATGATGTCGAGCGACTCGCGGATCCAGCCGTCGAGGTTGTTCGCGTAGTGCTTCGCGGCCGGCTTGGAGGCGGTCGCGCTCTTCTTGTGCACGGTCGCGCTCTTCTTCGGCGCGGCCTTGGTGGCGCTCTTCTTCACGACGTCGGCGCGCTGGTGCGAGCGGTTCGCGGCGGCCTCGGCCTTCGCGCGCTCGTTCGCCCGGGCGGCGGCCTTCTTCTCGGCGGCCGCGTCCGCGGCCTCCTTCTTCGCCTGCTCGGCCTTGGCCGTCTTCTGCTGCGCGGAGTCGTCCATGGCCTTCTGCGACGCCATACCGGTCTGCGCACCCAGTTCCTTGGTGGGCGTACCGGTGGAGACGGAGAACCCGGTCGGGTCGCCCGCCGCGGTCGCCGAACCGGCTCCGGCGGTCGCTTCCAGCCCGGTGACGGTCAGCACGACCGCTGCGGCGGCGACAGCGCCGGCTGCGGTGATCTTGTGCTTCTTCGACATCTGGTTGAACTTCGCGAACGACGGGAGCTTCTTCGGGATCGTGGGGAGCTGCATGGAGAAATTACCTCTTCCGTAGCGG
Source organism: Streptomyces sp. NRRL F-5123 (assembly GCF_000721495.1). Lineage (GTDB taxonomy): Bacteria > Actinomycetota > Actinomycetes > Streptomycetales > Streptomycetaceae > Actinacidiphila. The sequence goes on along the minus strand of NZ_JOHY01000067.1, from coordinate 34,076 downwards.
GACCCCTGAATTGTTAGGGGGCGGCGATCCGCCGGTCAAAGACCCGCACTACGGGGTGCGTTCGTAGGACGCTTTCACAAGGCCGGTATTCTGTGCGATACGGCGGCCGAGGTTCTCTAAGCGGCTTAGTATGTGACGCACGTCCCGTCGAGGACGTCACAAGGGGGCGCCCCCGCTCTCACCGCGAGTGAGAACGGGGGCGCCGGACGTGAGCGAATTGCGGCGGTCCTTGTGACCGCGGTCACGCGGAATTGAGGACGGAAAGGAAAGGCGAGGAAAGGCGAGGAAAGGACCTGGTTCCTCAGCGGCCCGCGGGTTCGGGCGCGGGGGCGCCGGAGGGTGCTGCCACCACCTTGTCGCCGGAGCGCGACGGCCTGACCAGCGCCAGCACCAGCAGGCCGCCGAGCAGGCCCGCGACCGCCGCCCACACCGAGATACGGTCCAGGGCCGCCGCGTACGCCGCGTGCGTGGAGCCGCCGTGGCCGGTGACGTGGCGCAGCCGGGCGGTGAAGACCGCGCCGAAGACGGCGACACCCAGCGTCATACCGAGCTGGCGCGCGGTGTTCAGCGCCCCGCCCGCCATGCCCGCGCGGTGCGGCGGCACCGCGTCCACCGCGGCCGCGGCCAGCACCGGCGTGGTCAGGCCGACCCCCACCCCGGTCACCGCGAACCCGGCGGCCAGCGAGGCCGCGCCCGACGAGGTGTGCACGGTCAGCGCCAGCAGGCCGCAGCCCGCGCCGATGATCACCAGGCCCACCCCGATCGGCAGCCGCGCGGGGAAGCGGTGCATCACGCGCCCGGCGACGGCCGCGACCACGAAGGCGGTGGCGGCCATCGGCATCATCGCCAGGCCGCCGCGGATCGGGCTGAGGCCCAGCACGTTCTGCAGCCACAGGGAGAAGTAGACGAAGCCGCTGAAGGCCGCCGCCTGGTAGAGCAGGCCGCCCGCGAGCAGGCCGCTGAAGCCGGGGCGGCGCAGCAGCGCCAGGTCGATCATCGGATGGGCCGAGCGCGCCTCGATCGCCACGAAGCCCGCGGCGGCGACCGCGGCCGCCGCGAAGGCGCCGAGCGTCAGCCCGTCCGTCCAGCCCGCGTCCCCGCCCCGGATCAGGGCGTAGGTGACCGCGGCCACGGCCAGCGTGAAGGCCGCGGCTCCCGGCAGGTCCAGGCGGCCGGTGCCGCGGCCGCCGCCCGCGGGCAGCGCCCGCAGGGTGATGAGGACGGCGACCGCCGCGATGGGCAGGTTGACCAGGAAGATCGCCTGCCAGCCGAAGCCCTGGGTGAGCAGCCCGCCCAGGATCGGCCCGGCCGCGGCGGCGGCTCCGTTGACCGCGCCCCACACACCGAACGCGACCCCGCGGTCACGCCCCTGGTAGCTGGAGGCCACCAGGGCGGCCGAGGTCGCGAACATCGCCGCCCCGCCGATGCCCTGTACGCCCCGCGCGGTGATCAGCGCCGCCGCGTTCGGCGACAGGGCCGCGCCGAGCGAGGCCGCGGCGAAGAGGACGAGCCCGGCCGCGTACAGCCGCCGGTGCCCGAAGAGGTCGCCCAGCGATCCGGCCACCAGCAGCAGCGCGGCCAGGGCGAGGGCGTACACGTCCACCACCCATTGCAGGGAGGAGAAGGGCGCGTCGAGGTCGGACGCCATCCGCGGCAGCGCGACGTTCACGATCGTGACGTCGACCAGCAGGATGAAGGCGCCCAGGCAGACAGCCGTGAGGGGCAGCCACTTGCGCATGGACGGGGCTCCGTTTCTGGGGGTGCTCGAGATGCTGAGGGTTCTCGGTGCTCTGGTGTGACGGTTCAGGTGCTCACGTGGTGACACCGCGGGGCGGCCGAATCGGGCGCCTTCAGGTGACTGTCCCAGCGTGCGGTCCCGATACGCGGAATCCGCGCCCGATCCGGCCCGGACGGCGGAATCCGACACGTACTACGATCCTGGCGTGGAATCCGACACACCGTGGAGTCCGCTCCACGACCTCGACCCCCTCGACCAGCAGGTGACGCAGGCGCTGCAGCTCGACGGCCGGGCGTCCTTCCGGCGCATCGGCGAGGTGCTGGGCGTCTCCGACCAGACGGTCGCCCGCCGCCACGCCCGGCTGCGGGAGACGGCGGGCCTGCGGGTGCTCGGGCTGACCGAACCGCTGCGGATGGGGCTCACGCCCTGGTTCGTGCGGGTGCGCTGCACACCGGACGCGGCCCAGCAGATCGGGGACGCGCTGGCCCGGCGTACCGACACCCGCTGGGTGAGCCTGCTCTCCGGGGGCACCGAGATCGGCTGCCTGACCCATGTCTCCGACCCGGCGGAGGATCCGCACGCGCTGCTGCTCAACAAACTGCCGCGCACCCCCCGGGTGGTGCAGGTCACCGCGCACGCCCTGCTGCACGTCTTCTTCGGCGGCGACCTCAGCCCCTACGGCAGGCTCGGACCGCTCACGCCCGGCCAGGTGGCGGCCCTGCGCCCGCCGCCGCCCGCGGACACCACGGAACCGGCCGTCCTCGACGAGGGCGACCGGCGGCTGCTGGAACTCCTCGCGCACGACGGCCGCACCCCCGCGGCGGAGCTGGCGGCCGCCACCGGCTGGTCGCCCACCACGGTCCGCCGCCGCATGGCCGAGCTGCGCGCGTCCGGCGTGCTCTACTTCGACCTCGACTTCGGCCCCGGCCTGCATCCGCGGGAGCTGCAGACCGCCCTGTGGCTGGAGGTGGAACCGGCCCACCTCGCCGCGGTGGGCGCGGCGCTCGCCGACCACACGCAGGTGGCCTTCGCGGCGGCGACGACGGGGACGGCCAACGTGTACGCGTGTCTGCTGTGCCGGGACGCGCCCTCGCTCTACCGCTACCTCACCGGCCCGGTGGCGGCCCTCCCCGGCGTCCGCCGCACGGAGACGGCCCCCATCCACCGCACCCTCAAGGGCGCGGGCCCGTTCTTCCTGCCCAACCGCTGAGCTGCCTCAGAAGCCCAGGCGGCGCAGCTGCTTCGGGTCGCGCTGCCAGTCCTTCGCGACCTTGACGTGGAGGTCGAGGAAGACCGGCGTGCCGAGGAGCGCCTCGATGTGGTGCCGGGACTTCATGCCGACCTCCTTCAGGCGGGCGCCCTTGGGGCCGATGATGATGCCCTTCTGGGAGGGCCGCTCGATGTAGAGGTTGGCGTGGATGTCGACGAGGGGGCGGTCGGCGGGGCGGCCCTCGCGGGGGGCCATCTCCTCGACGACGACGGCGATGGAGTGCGGCAACTCGTCGCGTACGCCTTCGAGCGCGGCCTCGCGGATGAGCTCGGCGACCATGACCAGCTCGGGCTCGTCGGTGAGGTCGCCCTCGGGGTAGAGGGCGGGGCCCTCGGGGAGCAGCGGGATCAGCAGGTCCGCGAGCAGGCCCACCTGCTCGCCGGAGACCGCCGAGACGGGCACGATCTCCGCCCACTCGATCCCCAGCTCGCGGCCGAGCTTGTCGACGGCCAGCAGCTGCCCGGCGAGGGCCTTGGAGTCGACCAGGTCGGTCTTGGTGACCACCGCGACCTTGGGCGTCTTGCGGACCTCGGCCAGCTCGCGCGCGATGTACGTGTCGCCGGGGCCGAGCTTCTGGTCGGCGGGCAGGCAGAAGCCGATGACGTCCACCTCGGCCCAGGTGCTGCGGACGACGTCGTTGAGGCGCTCGCCGAGCAGCGTGCGGGGCTTGTGCAGGCCGGGGGTGTCGACCAGCACGAGCTGGGCCTCGGGCCGGTGGACGATGCCGCGCACGGTGTGCCGGGTGGTCTGCGGCCGGTTGGAGGTGATCGCCACCTTCTGGCCGACCAGAGCGTTCGTGAGGGTGGACTTTCCGGCGTTGGGGCGGCCCACGAAGCAGGCGAAGCCGGACCGGTGGGCGGGGCCGGTGGCAGGGGTGCGAGCGCTCATGGGCCTCATTCTCCCCGATGGCGCGGGTCCGTGCGGACGGGAGCCCACAGCGCTCGCACGCCTACCTCTCGTGAGGATGGCGTAATGCGTACGCAACACGAAACACAGCGGAAACACCCACGCCCACATCCGGAAACGCGCGCCCGTGACGCTTCCGTATATCCGCCCGTGGAAGGACCCCGACCGTGCTGCTGCTGTCCTCCGGCCCCTCCGGCCAGGCGGCCGTGAACGCCGCCGACACCGCGTGGCTGCTGGCCGCCACCGCCCTGGTGCTGCTCATGACGCCCGGCCTCGCGCTCTTCTACGGCGGCATGGTCCGCAGCAAGAGCGTCCTCAACATGCTGATGATGAGCTTCGTCTCCATCGCCCTGGTCACGGTGGTGTGGCTGCTGGCCGGATACACGCTGGCCTTCGGGCAGGACGCGGGCGGGCTCGGCCTCATCGGCAACCTGAAGAACCTGGGCATGCACGGCATCGGGCCCACCGCGATGCACGGCCACGTGCCGACGCTGCTCTTCGCGACCTTCCAGATGACCTTCGCGGTGATCACGGCCGCGCTGATCAGCGGGGCGGTCGCCGACCGGGCGCGGTTCGGGGCCTGGATGGTCTTCGTGCCGGTGTGGACACTGGCCGTATACGTCCCCGTGGCGCACTGGGTGTTCGCCGACGGGGGCTGGGTCGTCGCGAAGCTGCACGCCCTGGACTACGCGGGCGGCACGGTCGTGGAGGTGTGCTCGGGTGCCTCCGGGCTGGCGCTGGCGATCGTGCTGGGGCCGCGGCTGGGCTTCCGCAAGGACGCGATGCGGCCGCACAACCTGCCGCTGGTGCTGCTGGGCGCCGGGCTGCTGTGGTTCGGCTGGTTCGGCTTCAACGCCGGATCCGCGCTGGGCGCCAACGGCATGGCGGGCGCGGCCTTCCTCAACACCCAGACCGCGGGCTGCGCGGGCCTGCTGGGCTGGCTTGCCGTCGAGAAGCGGCGCGACGGGCACGCCACGACGCTGGGCGCCGCCTCCGGTTCGATCGCGGGCCTGGTGGCGATCACCCCGTCCTGCGGCAGCGTGGACGTCCCCGGCGCCGCGCTCGTCGGCCTCGCGGCGGGCGTGCTGTGCTCGTACGCGGTGAGCTGGAAATTCCGCTGGGGCGTGGACGACTCGCTGGACGTCGTGGGCGTCCACCTCATGGGCGGCGTGGTCGGCACCGCCCTCATCGGCCTGCTGGCCACCGAGACCATGACCGGCGGCCCCGAGGGGCTCTTCTACGGCGGCGGCCTGGCACAGCTGGGCCGCCAGCTCGCGGCGATCGGGGCGGTCGGGACGTACGCCTTCGCCGTCACGTACGCGATCGGCAAGGGCATCGACCGGCTGCTGGGCTTCCGGGCGAGCGAGGAGCACGAGAGGAGGGGCCTGGACCTGACCGTGCACGCCGAGACCGCCTACGATCACGGCGTACTCACGCACGGTACGTCGCACGGCGCCGCCGCCGGGCACGCCGCCGCCGCGCAGGCCGCGCACGACAGGAGCCCCTTGGGATGAAGCTGGTCACCGCCGTCATCAAGCCGTACAAGCTCGACGACGTGAAGACCGCCCTGCAGGAGATGGGCGTGCAGGGCATGACCGTGACCGAGGCGAGCGGCTACGGCAGGCAGCGCGGCCACACCGAGGTCTACCGGGGGGCCGAATACCGCGTGGACCTGGTGCCGAAGGCCCGTGTCGAGGTGCTGGTCGAGGACGCCGACGCGGACGCGGTCATCGCGGCGGTCGTCGCGGCGGCCCGCACCGGCAAGATCGGTGACGGCAAGGTGTGGTCGGTGCCCGTCGACACGGCCGTCCGCGTCAGAACCGGTGAGTTCGGCCCCGACGCCCTCTGAGTCCGCTCCCGCCCGTTCCGGCCCCGCCGCTGCCGCCCACCCGGCTCAGCCCGCAACGACCTGCGCGCGTATCGAGCCGTCCGGCGCCGCCGTGATGACCGGGACGGCGGGGCCGCCCAGGTCGCGGACGGCGGCGCGGTCGGCGTCGGACGCCGCCTCCGCCTCCGTCACGACCGCGGCCGCCTCCAGCGACTTCGCGCCGCTCGCGACGGCCATCGCGACCGCCGTCTGCAGCGCGCTCAGCCGCAGCGACTCCAGCGCGACGGTGCCCGCCACGTACGTACGCCCCGTCTCGTCACGCACCGCGGCGCCCTCGGCCACCCCGTTGCGCGCCCGGGCCGAGCGGGCGAGGGTGACGAGCTTGCGGTCTTCCGGGTCCGACAGCTCGGCTGCCTGCTGCTGATCGCTCATACGCGCGATCATAGGGCGTCGCCCGCACCCCGCACTTCTCCCCTGTGGATTGCGCTGCGTGACCGCACATGCGCGCCCGGCAACCCCCGCCTAGCCTGGCAGGGCAGTGCCGATCCGAAGTGCCCGAGGTGATCGCATGCTTCTGCACCTGCCCGTCGTCCTCGCGCTCGCCGCCGCCACGGTCTTCCTCACCCGCAAGAGCGCGCTCAAGCCCACCCACGCCCTCGCCTGCGGAGCCCTCGGCTTCTACCTGGCCGACACCAGCCTCGCGGGCTCGATCCACGACGCCGGCGCCAACCTGCTGGGCATGCTCGGCACCTTCACCCCCTGAGACCCACCCGTCTCGCGACCCCCGGGTCCGGCAGGCTCCCCGGGCCCGGGGCTCACTGCTCCGGACCGCCCTCCGGGGCATCCGGCTCCGCCGTCAGCGGCTCCACCAGCACCGTGCCGATGCGGTTGCGGCGGCCCGCCTGGGTCTCCGCGGTCAGCCGCAGGGCGACCGCGGGGCGCTCGCCCGAGCCGTCCTCGGGGAGGGGGACGACCACCGTGGCGCCCGGGATCGGGACGCGGCCGAGGGACTTGGCCAGCAGGCCGCCGACGGTCTCGACGTCGTCGTCGTCCAGCGGCACGCCGTAGAGCTCGCCCAGGTCGCCGATGTCGAGCCGCGCGGTGACCCGGTAGCGGCCCTCCCCCAGCTCCTCGACCGGCGGGGTCTCCTGGTCGTACTCGTCGGTGATCTCGCCGACGATCTCCTCCAGGATGTCCTCGATCGTGACGATGCCCGCGGTGCCGCCGTACTCGTCGACGACGACCGCGACGTGGTTGCGGTCGCGCTGCATCTCGCGCAGCAGGTCACCGGCGTTCTTGGTGTCCGGCACGAAGGCCGCCGGGCGCAGCACGCTCGTGACCGGCTCGCTCTCGGCCGCGCGGTTGATGTGGGTGCGCCGGGCGAGGTCCTTGAGGTAGACGAAGCCGACGACGTCGTCCTCGCTCTCGCCGGTGACCGGGATGCGGGAGAAGCCGCTGCGCAGCGCCAGCGTGGTGGCCTGCCGGATGGTCTTGAAGCGCTCGATCATCACCAGCTCGGGGCGCGGCACCATCACCTCGCGCACGATGGTGTCGCCCAGCTCGAAGACGGAGTGCACCATACGGCGCTCGTCGTCCTCGATGAGCGACTCGGACTCGGCGAGGTCGACGAGCGCGCGCAGCTCCGCCTCGCTCGCGAACGGGCCGCGTTTGAAGCCCCTGCCGGGCGTCAGCGCGTTGCCGAGCAGGATCAGCAGCCCGGGCACCGGGCCCATGACGCGGGCCAGCGGCAGCAGCACGTACGAGGCGGCGGTCGCGGTGTTCATGGGGTGCTGGCGGCCGATGGTGCGCGGCGAGACGCCCACCGCGACGTACGACACCAGCACCATGACGCCGATCGCGACGGCCAGCACCTCCCAGGTGCTGGTGAAGGCGCGGTAGCAGACGACCGTGATGAGCACGGCCGCCGCGGTCTCGCAGCCGACCCGCACCAGCAGCGCGACGTTGAGGTAGCGGGTCGGGTCGGAGGCGACCGCGAGCAGGTTGGCGGCTCCCCGGCGGCCGGAGCGGACCGCGTCCTCGGCGCGGAAGCGGGAGATCCTGGCGAGCGCGGTCTCGGCGCAGGCCGCGAGCCAGGCGACGATGACGAGCAGGACGGCGGAGACGATCATGAGGCGTCCACGTGCGGTAGCCGTGCCCCCGCGTCAGTGGGTGGTGGGCGCGGGCGAGGGACCCGTCATGCCGCGCTCGGCCCGCCAGCCGTCCAGGATCGCCTTCTGCAGGCCGAACATCTCGGCCTTGTCCTCGGGCTCCTCGTGGTCGTACCCGAGCAGGTGCAGCACCCCGTGCACGGTGAGCAGCTGCAGCTCCTCGTCCATGCTGTGCCCGGTCGGCGCCTCGTCGCCCTGCTTCTTGGCGACCTCCGGGCACAGCACGATGTCGCCGAGCAGCCCCTGCGCGGGCTCCTCGTCCTCCTTGCCGGGCCGCAGCTCGTCCATCGGGAAGGACATGACATCGGTGGGGCCGGGCAGGTCCATCCACTGGACGTGCAGCTGCTCCATCGCGTCGGCGTCCACCAGGATCACCGAAAGCTCCGACAGCGGGTGGATGCGCATCCGGCCGAGCGCGTAGCGTGCGGCGTCGAGGACCGCCTGCTCGTCGATCTCCCAGCCGGACTCGTTGTTGACGTCGATCGCCATGATGGTGTGGTCCGGCTACTTTCTCTTGGGCCGTGCGGTACGGCCGCCGTTCGCGGGGTCGCCCGCTTCGGCCGCGGCGAGCGCGTTGTCGTACCGCTCGTACGCGTCCACGATCCGCCCGACCAGCTTGTGCCGCACCACGTCGGTGCTGGTCAGCCGTGCGAAGTGGACGTCGTCGACGTCCGCGAGGATGTCCTGCACCTGGCGCAGGCCGCTCTTGGTGCCGCTCGGCAGGTCGACCTGGGTGACGTCACCGGTGATGACGATCTTGGAGTCGAAGCCGAGCCGGGTCAGGAACATCTTCATCTGCTCGGCGCTGGTGTTCTGCGCCTCGTCCAGGATGATGAAGGCGTCGTTGAGCGTGCGGCCGCGCATATATGCCAGCGGGGCGACCTCGATCGTGCCGGCCGCCATCAGGCGGGGGATCGAGTCGGGGTCCAGCATGTCGTGCAGGGCGTCGTAGAGCGGGCGCAGGTAGGGGTCGATCTTCTCGTAGAGGGTGCCGGGCAGGAAGCCCAGGCGCTCGCCGGCCTCGACCGCGGGGCGGGTCAGGATGATGCGGTTGACCTGCTTGGACTGGAGGGCCTGGACGGCCTTCGCCATCGCCAGGTAGGTCTTGCCCGTACCGGCCGGGCCGATGCCGAAGACGACGGTGTGCTTGTCGATCGCGTCCACGTAGCGCTTCTGGTTGAGCGTCTTGGGGCGGATCGTGCGGCCGCGGCTGGACAGGATGTTCTGGGTGAGCACCTGGGCCGGGGTCTCGGCGTCCTCGTCGGCGGCGGTGCCGTTGGCGCGGAGCATCGCGATGGAGCGCTCCACGGCGTCCTCGGTCATCGGCTGGCCGGTGCGCAGGACGAGCATCATCTCGTCGAACAGCCGCTGCACGAGAGCGACCTCGGCGGCGTCGCCGACGGCGTTGATCTCGTTCCCCCGCACGTGGATGTCGACGGCCGGGAAGGCCTGCTCGATCACGCGGAGGAGAGCGTCGCCAGATCCCAGGACGGTCACCATGGGGTGCTTGGCCGGTACGACGAAGTGGGCGCGCGCCGGCTGCGGCTGCGGCTGCTGCTTTGTCGGTGTCTGAGTCATGGGCCGGCGCTAGGGCCTGCTCATCCCGCTTTCTGCTGATCGAGGAGCCCGGTTAAGGCCTTGTGTCCCAAGCCTACGACGTGGGGCGTCGGGCGCCGAGGGGATTTGCCGTTGTCATCGGCGACCCGCGGCGACCCGCGGCGGACCGGCGGGGGACTGGCGGCGGACCCTCTGCGGCACCACGGCGGACCCGCGGCGGACCCGCGGCCGCACCACGGCGGCACCACGGCGGCACCGCAGGGCTCACGCGCGGCGGAAGCCGATCGTCGGCACCGCCCGGGGCAGCGGCCAGCGGCGCGGGGCGGGCGGGATCAGCTCGTCCAGGAAGGCGTAGCGGCGCAGGGCCTCGCCCGGGGTGCCCGGGTCCGCCTTGGCCCGCGTCCACCACGCGGCGACCTCCGTCCAGCCCGGCGCGGACAGCGAGCCGCCGAACTCCTGGACGGACAGCGCGGCGCACAGCGAGCCGAACGCCAGCCGGTCCCGCAGCGGCCAGCCCGCGAGGCTGCCGGTGACGAAGGCGGCCACGAAGACGTCCCCGGCGCCGGTCGGATCCAGCGCGTCCACGATCAGCGCGGGCACCTCCGCCGTCTCGCCGCTGCCGGAGTCCACCGCGACCGCGCCCTCGGCACCGAGCGTGACGACGGCCAGCGGCACCAGCTCCGCGAGCCGGTACGCGGCGGCGCGCGGGCTCGCGGTGCGGGTGTAGCGCATGGCCTCCTCGGCGTTCGGCAGGAAGGCCGCGCAATGCCGCAGCTCGGCCAGATCCGCCGGATCCCAGCGGCCGGTGTCGTCCCACCCGACGTCCGCGAAGACCTCCGTGCCGGACGCGGCCGCGCGGGCGACCCACTCGCGGTCCGGGTCGGGCGCGGGCGCCTCGTCGGAGGCCCGCTCGCGCTGCCCCAGCGAGGCGACCGCGGCCCGTGCGGGCGGCGGGCACGCGGGCACCGGCTCCTGCTCGGGCGGCGGAGCCCGGTGGCCGTGGCTGACCATGGTGCGCTCGCCCTCGTACGCCATCGACACCGTCACCGGCGAATGCCAGCCGGGGATGCGGCGGGAGGGCCCCAGGTCGATGCCCTCGCCCTGGGAGAGGCTCTCCCAGCAGTAGTCGCCGTACATGTCGTCGCCGAAGGCGGCGGCGAGCGTCGTGCGCAGGCCCAGCCGGGCCAGGGCGGTGGCCATGTTCGCCACGCCGCCGGGGCTGGAGCCCATGCCGCGGGCCCACGACTCCGTGCCCCGCACGGGCGCGCTGTCCAGGCCGGTGAAGATGATGTCGAGGAAGACGGTGCCGGTGAGGTAGACATCGGTCGCCGGGTCCCCCGCGGCGCGCAGCGCGCCGAGCGGATCGAGAACGGGCTGGTCGTGCATGGAACACACTGTGCCCGATACCACTGACAGTGACGAGCATCGCGGGAACGGAGTACGGGTGAAGCTCACGATTCTGGGCGGCGGGGGCTTCCGGGTGCCGCTGGTGCACCGGGCGCTCGCGGGCGACGGCCTGATCGACGAGGTCGTGCTGTACGACGAGGACCCGCTGCGGCTGCGGGTCGTCGCCGCCGTGATCGCCGGGGCGGACGCGGGCGGGCCCGCCGTACGCCTCGCGGACGGGCTGGACGACGCGGTGCGCGGCGCGGACTTCGTCTTCTCCGCGATCCGCGTGGGCGGCACCGCGGGCCGGGTGCGCGACGAGCGGCTGCCGCTCGCCGAGGGCGTGCTCGGCCAGGAAACGGTGGGCGCGGGCGGCGTCCTCTACGGGCTGCGCACACTGCCGGTCGCGGTACGGATCGCCGAGCGCGTACGGGCGCTCGCGCCGGACGCCCTGGTGATCAACTTCACCAACCCCGCGGGCATGGTGACCGAGGCGATGGCGCGGGTGCTGGGCGACCGGGTCGTCGGCATCTGCGATTCGCCCGTGGGCCTGGTGCGGCGCGCGGCGCGCGCGGCGGGCGCCGACCCGGACGCGCCCGGCTTCGGCTACGACTACGTCGGCCTCAACCACCTGGGCTGGCTGCGCCGCCTGACCTCCGGGGGCCGCGACCTGCTGCCCGGACTGCTCGCCGACCCGGCGGCGCTCGGCGGCTTCGAGGAGGGGCGGCTCTTCGGCCCCGACTTCCTCGCCGCGCTGGGCGCGCTGCCCAACGAATACCTGCACTACTACTACTTCCGCCGCGAGACGCTCGCCGCGGTGCGCGCCGCGCAGGAGACCCGCGGGGAGTTCCTGGACCGGCAGCAGGGCGCGTTCTTCGCGGCTGCCGACCGCGAGCCGGGCCGCGCGCACGCGCTGTGGGAGGCCACCCGGCGCGAGCGCGAGGAGACCTACGGGGCCGACTCCCGGGCGGCGAGCGGCGGTTGGCAGCGCGACCCGCACGACCTGGACGGCGGCGGCTACGACCGGGTCGCGCTCGCGCTCATGCGGGCCGTCGCGCGGGACGAGCGGGCGGTGCTGATCCTCAACGTCCGCTCGGGCGAAGCGCTGCCCTTCCTGGACGCCGACGCCGTCGTGGAGGTGCCCTGCGCGGTGGACGCCGCCGGGGCGCACCCGCTGCCCGTCGCGCCGCCGGACGAGCACCAGGCGGGCCTGATGCTGGCCGTCAAGGCGGTGGAGCGGGCGGCGATCGAGGCGGCGCTGAGCGGCTCCCGTACGGCCGCGCTGCGCGCCCTCGCCCTGCACCCGCTGGTGGACTCCCCCGCGGCCGCCGCCCGCATCCTCGCCGCGGCGGGCCGCTGAGACGCGGACCGGGCCCGTACCGGCGGCCGGGCCCCGGAAGGCGCATGAGGAAACATCAGGGAAACACCATCTGACCTGCGCTGTGACGATACGCGCGTAGACCGTCCTTGACCTGCCGGGAACGGGGGGTCTAACTTGCCGCGCATTGACCACCGTTGAAGGAGCACCGCCATGCCCCTCGTCCGTCCGTCCCGCCGTTCGCTGGCGCTCGCCGCAGCCGCGGCCACCCTGGGCGCCGCCTTCTACGGCGTCGGAGCCGCCACCGCGGACCCCTCGGTGCCGCGCAGCGACAAGGAGATCCCCAACCTCACGAACGTCGTCAACGACATCAAGGCCTACTACGGCGACACCACCGTGGGCAGCGAGCACTACGCCTCCGCGGACAGCAACTACGCCCGCCAGCTCGCCGGCATCGAGGCCAAGGCCAAGTCGGACCTCGCGCACGCGCTGAAGCACGGCAAGGACGGCAAGGACGGCAAGAAGCCCGCGATCGTGCTCGACGTCGACGACACCAGTGTGCTCACGTACAACTACGAGCTGGAGGTCGGCTTCGCCTACAGCCCGGCGAGCAACCAGGCCTACCTGGACACCAAGGACATGCCGCCGGTCTTCGGCATGGACACCCTCGCCAACTGGGCCGCCGACCAGGGCGTGACGGTCTTCTGGATCACCGGCCGCCCGGAGGCGCAGCGCGCCGACACCGTACGGAACCTGACCGCGGTCGGCTACACCGCGGCTCCCGACACCGCGCACCTGTACCTGAAGAACGCCGCGAACCCGCCCGCGTACCTGGCGTGCGGCGCGACCTGCACCACGATCGACTACAAGTCCGGGACGCGGGCCCACATCGAGTCGCTGGGCTACGACATCATCGGCAACTTCGGCGACCAGTACAGCGACCTGTCCGGCGGCCACGCCGACAAGTCCTACAAGCTGCCCAACCCGATGTACTACCTGCCGTAGCGGTACGGCGGACCCGGTGCCGCACCGCCCTCACGCGCGGCGCGGCACCGGCACCCGCACCAGGTCGGCGGCCACCGTCAGCTCGCCCTCGAATCCGGCGGCGCGGGCCTCGGCCGCGAAGCCGTCCGGCTCGGGGTAGCGCTGCGAGAAGTGGGTGAGCACCAGATGGCGCACCCCGGCGTCCCGCGCGACGGCCGCGGCCTGGCCCGCCGTCAGGTGGCCGTGCTCGGCGGCGAGTGCGGCGTCGGCCTCCTGGAAGGTCGACTCGATCACCAGCAGGTCGCAGCCCGCGGCGAGTTCGGGCACCGCCGGGCACATCCGGGTGTCCATGACGAAGGCGAAGCGCTGGCCGCGGCGCGGCTCGCTGACCTCGTCCAGGCTCACCCCGCGCAACTCGCCGTCCCGCTGGAGGCGGCCGATGTCGGGCCCGGCGATGCCGTGTTCGGCGAGCCGCTCCGGCAGCATCCGGCGGCCGTCCGGCTCGGTGAGCCGGTAGCCGTAGGACTCGACGGGGTGCGACAGGCGGCGCGCTTCGAGGGTGAAGGCGGGCGTGACGGCGAGGACACCGCCCTCGCCGCTCACCGGCTGCTCGCGGATGTCCCCCGCCTCGCGGTACGCGGTGGCGTGCCGCAGCCGGTCGAAGTAGGCCTGGCCGCTCGCCGGGTAGTGCGCGGCGACCGGGTGCGGGACGCGGTCCAGGCTGATGCGCTGGAAGATCCCCGCGAGGCCGAGCGAGTGGTCGCCGTGGAAGTGCGTGACGCAGATCCGCGTCAGGTCGTGCGCGGCGACCCCGGCGTGCAGCATCTGGCGCTGGCTGCCCTCGCCGGGGTCGAAGAGGATGCCCTCGCCGTCCCAGCGCAGCACGTAGCCGTTGTGGTTGCGCTGCCGCGTCGGCACCTGGCTGGCGGTGCCGAGGACGACGAGTTCACGGGGCATCGGGCGCGGCTCAGACCAGCCGCTGCAGGTCGCGGCCGCCCAGCACGTGGGCGTGCGCGTGGAAGACCGTCTGGCCCGCGCCGGAGCCGGTGTTGAAGACGATCCGGTAGCCGGTGCCGTCGACCTTCTCCTGTGCCGCGACCTCGCCCGCCTCGCGCAGCACGTCCGCGACCGCGCCCGGGTCGCCCGCGGCGAGCGAGGCGGCGTCCGGGTAGTGCACCCGCGGGATGACCAGGACGTGCGTGGGCGCCTGCGGGTTGATGTCCCGGAAGGCGAGCGTGGTGGGCGTCTCACGGACGATCGTGGCCGGGATCTCACCGGCCGCGATCTTGCAGAACAGGCAGTCGGCCTGGGGCTCTCCCGCCATGGCGCGGGGCTCCCTTCTCGCAGGGCTACAGGGCTTCGCATCGTACCGGCCGTACGCGCACCGCCGGTGCGCGTACGGCCGGCAGGACCCGCGGCGGGGTCACAGCGGCGGAAGCTCCGGCGGGGTCTTCGCGGGGTTCTCGTCCAGCGCGCGCAGCGCCAGCTCCACCGCGGTGTCCAGCTGCGGGTCCTCGCCCGCGGCCCACTGCTGCGGCGCGCACACCACCTCGACGTCGGGGTCGACCCCGTGGTTCTCCACGTCCCAGCCGAAGCCCTCCAGCCAGAAGGCGTACTTGGGCTGTGTCACGCCCGTGCCGTCCACCAGCCGGTAGCGGCTGTCGATGCCGATGACGCCGCCCCAGGTGCGGGTGCCGACGACCGGGCCGATGCCCAGCGCGCGGATCGCCGCGTTGACGATGTCGCCGTCGGAGCCGGAGAACTCGTTGGCCACCGCCACGACGGGGCCGCGCGGGGCGTCCAGCGGGTAGCTCGTCGGGCGGCTGCCGCGCGGCACGTCCCAGCCGATGATCCGGCGGGCCAGCTTCTCCACCACCAGCTGCGAGGTGTGCCCGCCGCGGTTCTCCCGCACGTCGACCACCAGGCCCTCGCGGGCGACCTCCACCCGCAGGTCGCGGTGCAGCTGCGCCCAGCCGTTGCCGACCATGTCCGGCACGTGCAGATAGCCCAGCCGCCCGCCGGACGCCTCGTGGACGTGCGCGCGCCGCCCGGCGACCCAGTCGTGGTAGCGCAGCGGTTCCTCGTCGTCCAGCGGCACCGCCACCACGTGGCGTACGGGGCCGTCCTGCGCGGGCCGCACGGTCAGCTCCACCGGCTTGCCCGCGGTGCCCACCAGCAGCGGGCCCGGCCCGGCGACCGGGTCCACCGGGACACCGTCCACCGCGACCAGCACGTCGCCCGCGCGCACGGCCACGCCCGGCGCGGAGAGCGGCGAGCGGGCCAGCGGGTCGGAGGACTCGCCGGGCAGCACCCGCTCCACCCGCCACAGGCCGTCGGCGTCCCGTGACAGGTCCGCGCCCAGCAGGCCCTGGCGGTGCAGCGGGTCGCGGTAGCCGCCGGGCGGCGAGACGTACGCGTGCGAGGTGCCCAGCTCGCCGTGCAGCTCCCACAGCAGGTCGACCAGGTCGTCGTGGGTGGCGACGCGGTCCAGCAGCGGGCGGTAGCGCTCGGCGACGGCGTCCCAGTCCAGGCCGCCCATGTCGGCGCGCCAGTAGTTGTCCCGGGCCAGCCGGTGGGTCTCGGCGAACATCTGCCGCCACTCGTCCTGCGGCCGCACGGTGACCCGGACCCGCGACAGGTCCACGGTGACCGCGCTGCCCGAGTCGTCGTCGGAGTCGGCCTTGCTGTCGGCGGGCACCACGCGCAGCCGCCCGCCTGTCCGCAGCAGCACCCTGGTGCCGTCTCCGGTGACCGAGAAGCCGTCGGCGTCGTCGGCGATCTCCTCCAGCCGCAGCTGCGCCAGGTCGTAGCGCTCCAGGACGGTCCCCGGCGGCTGCGCCTCCGGGGTGGCCAGGCCCGAGCCGAGCACGCCGGTCAGCGGGTGGCGCAGCCACAGCACGCCGCCCTTGGCCGCGCGCAGACCCGAGTAGCGGGCCGCCTCGACCGGGAAGGGCACGATGCGGTCGGCGAGCCCCACGGTGTCCACCGTGGTGGCCGGGACGCGCGGCCCGTCGCCCTTGCCCTCGCCGTCGGCCTTGTCGCGGGGCTTGTCGTCCTCGCCCGCGCCGCCCGGGGCGTCGTCCTCGCCGTCGTAGGGGCGGCCCTGGCGCTGCGGGCCGAAGGGCGAGGGCGTGGTGGCCGCGAGCGTGATCAGGTAGGGGCGGCAGGCGTTGGTGAAGGCCAGGTCGAAGACATGGGCGTCGTAGACCGGGTCGAAGGAGCGCTCCGACAGGAAGGCCAGGTGGCGGCCGTCCGCGGTGAAGGCGGGCGCGAAGTCGGCGAAGCGCAGCGGTGTCGCGTCGACCACCGCCAGGTCCGCGGTGGACGCCAGCTTGAGCTGCCGCAGCTCGCCGGGGCCCGGCGCGGACCACGCCAGCCACGCCGAGTCGGGCGAGAAGGCCAGGCCCGTCGCGTCCCCGGCGTCGCTGGTCGCGACCTCGCGGACCTCGCCGGTCTGCGTCTCCACCAGCAGCACCCGGCCGTCGTGCGAGGCGACGGCGATGCGGTGCCCGTCCGGCGAGACCTCCATCCCCAGCACCCGGCCCAGCCGCCCCGCCGCGAGCCGCCGCGGCGCGGCGCCGGGCGCCAGGCCGAGCGCGGGCGCCAGCTCCAGGGCGTCCTCGCCGTCCGCGTCCGTCACCCACACCACGTGCTGCTCGCCGTCCGCGCCGCCCGGCGCGAAGACCCGCGGCATCCGGGTGCGCACCCCGGGCTCGGCGGCCAGCACGCGGGCCGGGCCGCCCCGGTGGGTGATCCAGTGCGTGGTGCCGCGCACCTCGACCGCGCTGCCCCGCCCGGTGTGGTCGGGCCGCGCGCCGCCCAGGTAGTGGGCCGCGCGCACGGGGTGCGGCTGGAGGTCGGCGCGCTGACCGCCGAGGGCGATGTCCAGGGGGCGGGGGGCCGCCGCGTCGAGGTCGTCCAGGACGTGCAGCACGCCGCCGCTGGTCCAGGCGACGCGGGTGCCGTCCGTGCCCGCGTGGCGGGCGTAGAAGCCCTCCAGGCTGCTGTGGCGGCGCAGGTCCGTACCGTCCGGGAGGCTCGAGTAGACCGCTCCGACGCCCTCGTGGTCGGACAGGAAGGCGATCCGGCCGCCCACCCACATCGGGCACTCGATGTTGCCGTCCAGCCCCGCGTGCACCCGCACGAAGCCGCCGTCGCCGCGCGCGTCCAGCCACAGCTTGCCCGCGGTGCCGCCGCGGTAGCGCTTCCAGTACGCCGCCTCCCGGCCCATCGGCACGGACAGCAGCAGCACCGCGCCGCCCGGCCCGTACGCCACGTCGCCGACCGGCCCGTACGGCAGCAGCTCGCCCGGACCGCCGTCCAGCGGCACCGTCCGCGCCCAGGTGCGGCGGCCCGACGCCTGGCCGTGGCCCGACGTCACCACCAGCGCGCCGTCCGGCGTCCAGCCGCGCACCGCGGTGCGCGCGTCGCCCCAGTACGTCAACCGCCGCGACGGGCCGCCGTCCAGCGGCGCCACGTGCACCTCGGGCGCGCCGTCCCGCGTGGACGTCCACGCGACGCTCGCGCCGTCCGGCGCGACTCGGGGGCGGCCCACCGGCATGTTGTCCGCGCTGACCCGCCAGGCGCGGCCGCCGTCCAGCGGCGCGACCCACACGTCGTCCTCCGCCGTGAAGGCGATCAGCTCACCGTGCGGGTGCGGGTGCCTCAGGTACGAGGGCTGGTGATTCGGTGTCGGGTGCGTCACCAGACCACCCTAACTTCGATCAACTCCCCGCAGTATGCCGCCGGTCGCAGTTGCCGAGCCCCTGCACGGAGAAGACCTGCTTCGTGCCGACCGTGGCCGTGAGCCTGCCGCGCACGCACAGGTCGTCGAGCTGCTCGGTGACATCGCCCTTCACGGAGATCTTGCGGTTGTCGTCGGTGCGGCCGACGCAGTCCACGCTCGCGCTGTGCGTTTTCGACCGGGCGCTGCACGAGAGCCACTGGACGTCGACGCCCTTCTGCTTCAGGGCGCGCGTCGCCAGCTGGTCCGTTGTCACGGAGACGGCACTGGTGCCGAGGCCGTCGGCGGGCTCGCACGCGGTGGCGGCTGCCGCCGCCGCTGTCAGGAGGGCGGCAACCGCCCATGTTCTTCTGGCCTTTCCCATGCGCTTTACGGTGCGGCGGCTTTGCCCGCGGGTCCATCCCCCGGGCGGCCGATTCACCCCTTACGGGACAAGGTCCCCCTCCGGGGGGTGAGTTGCCGCGTCCGCGGGTGAGGGGGTTTCGCCACGGGGCGCCGCATGAGCCGGCGTTCGCGGCCTTCCCGCCGCGGGGGCTGGTCGCGCAGTTCTCCCCCAGGCTTCGCCAGGGAGGTGCCCCCACGCGCCCCTGGTGGGTGCCCTCTGCGTACAGGCGGCGGGTCAGGACCAGCGGTGGGTGCGGGTCTGGAGGAGGGAGACGGCGGCGACGCCCGCCGTGGAGGTGCGCAGGACGGTGGGGCCGAGGCGGTACGGGGAGGCGCCCGCTTCCGCGAAGGCGGCCAGCTCCTCGGGGGCGACACCGCCCTCGGGGCCGACGACGAGGACGAGCGACCCGGCGGCGGGCAGCGCCGCGGTGGCCAGCGGCAGCGAACCCTCCTCGTGGAGGACCCCGGCGAAATCGGCCGTGCGCAGCAGCTCGCAGAGCCCGCGCGTCGTCACGAGGTCGCCGACCTCGGGGAACCGCAGCCGCCGGGCCTGCTTGGCGGCCTCCCGCGCGGTCGCCCGCCACTTCGCGAGCGACTTCGCGCCCCGCTCCCCGCGCCACTGCGTCACGCAGCGCCCCGCCGCCCACGGCACGACGGCGTCGACCCCGGCCTCGGTCATCGTCTCGACGGCGAGTTCGCCGCGGTCGCCCTTGGGCAGGGCCTGGACGACGGTGATCCGCGGCTCCGGCTCCTCCTCGACGCGGACCTCGCGCACCTCGACGTCGAGCTCGTCCTTGCCGCGGGCGGCGACGACGACGCCGTACGCGCCGCGCCCGGCCCCGTCCGTCAGGACGACCTCCTCGCCCGCCTGGAGCCGCCGTACGGACACCGCGTGCCGCCCCTCGGGCCCGTCCAGGGTGACGCGCGCGGGGCCGCCGTCGAGGGCGGCGGGCTCGACCAGGAAGACCGGGGCGGTCATGCCGCCACCTCCCGCGCGGCCCGCATCTCCTCGACGAGCAGCTCCACGAGCCGCCCCGCGGACTCCTCGCGGGCCAGCCGGTGCCCCTGCCCGGCCCACAGCGCCATGCCCTGCGCGTCCCCCGCGGCCGCGGCGGCCTTGCGCAGCGGGGCGGTCAGGTGGTGGACCTGCGGATAGCCGGGCGGCGCGTACCGCCCGTGCTCCCGCACGAAGCGGTTGACCAGCCCCCGGGCCGGGCGCCCGGAGAAGGCCCGGGTCATCTCGGTGCGGGTGAAGACCGGATCGGTCAGCGCCTGCTTGTGCAGCGGGCTCGCCCCCGACTCCGGGCACACCAGGAACGCCGTGCCGAGCTGCGCCGCGTCCGCGCCCGCCGCGAGCACCGCGGCGACCTGGCCGCCGCGCATCAGCCCGCCCGCGGCGATCAGCGGCAGCGCGACCGCCTCGCGGACCTGCGGCAGCAGCGCGAGCAGGCCGTCTCCGGTGCCGTCGAGCAGCGGCTCGTCGCGGTGCGTGCCACGGTGGCCGCCGGCCTCCATGCCCTGGACGCACACCGCGTCGGCGCCCGCGGCCTCCGCGGCCAGCGCCTCCGACACGGTGGTGACCGTCACGACGGTGTACGTGCCCGCCTTCCGGAAGGCGTCCAGCACCTTGCGGGCGGGGCAGCCGAAGGTGAAGCTCACCATCGGGACGGGGTCCTCCAGGAGGATCGCGACCTTGGCCTCGTACGCGTCGTCCGGACCCGCGTCCGGGTCGCCGAGGAGCACGCCGTACCAGGCCTCCTCGCCGGCAAGCTGCTCGGCGTACACCGCCACCGCGGAGGGGTCCGTCGCCGCGGGCTGCGGCAGGAAGACGTTCACCCCGAAGGGCTGGGCGCTCTGGTCGCGGAGCTGGCGGATCTCCTCGTACATCGCCTCGGGCGTCTTGTAGCCCGCCGCCAGGAAGCCGAACCCGCCGGACGCGGCCACCGCAGCGGCCAGCCGCGGATTCGCCGCACCGCCCGCCATCGGGGCCTGCACGATCGGATGCGCCGAGAATTTCGGCAGGTTTGCCGCAGCAGCCATGTCCCTACCCTAAGCGCCCGTGCCGGGCGCCCCCGACTGGGGCAGCGACCTCCGAGCGCACGGCTGCGCCGCCGGGCAAGCGTTCCTCAGGCCGCGCCTGCACCGCCGGGCAAGCGTTCCTCAGGCCGCGCCTGCACCGCCGGGCAAGCGTTCCTCAGGGGCGCGTGGGGGTACCTCCCAGGCGAAGCTCTGGGGGAGGACCGAACTGCCCCTTCGGGCCGGTGACGACGTGCAGCGTCGTCGTGGCTGAGCGCGCAGTTCCCCGCGCCCCTGAAAACGCTCGCCCGGCACGGGCAAGGCACAGCGCCCCGCGGCGCGAAGGCAACGCGCCCCCGCCGCACCCGGCGGAGGACGCGCCGCCCCGCGCAGGGGCGAAGGTCACAGCGGCACGCGCTCAGCGGCCGTTGAAAGCGTCCTTCAGTCGCGAGAAGAGGCCCTGCTGACCAGGGGCGAACTGGCCGGTGGGGCGCTCCTCGCCCCGCGCCTTCGCCAGGCGGCGGATCAGCTCCTCCTGCTCGGCGTCGAGCTTGCTCGGGGTCAGGACCTCGACGTGGACGACGAGGTCGCCGCGGCCGCCGCCGCGCAGGTGGGTGATGCCGCGCTGGTGGAGCGGGATCGACTGGCCGGACTGCGTACCGGGCCGGATGTCGATCTCCTCGAGGCCGTCCAGCGTCTCCAGCGGGCACTTCGTGCCGAGCGCCGCCGCGGTCATCGGGATGGTGACCGTGCAGTGCAGGTCGTCGCCGCGGCGCTGGAAGACGGGGTGCGGGGTCTCGCGGATCTCGACGTAGAGGTCGCCGGCGGGGCCGCCGCCGGGGCCGACCTCGCCCTCGCCCGCGAGCTGGATGCGGGTGCCGTTGTCGACACCCGCGGGGATCTTGACGGTGAGGGTGCGGCGGGAGCGGACCCGGCCGTCGCCGGCGCACTCGGGGCAGGGGGTCGGCACGACCGTGCCGAAGCCCTGGCACTGCGGGCAGGGCCGCGAGGTCATGACCTGGCCGAGGAAGGAGCGGGTGACCTGGGACACCTCGCCGCGGCCGCGGCACATGTCGCAGGTCTGCGCGGCGGTGCCGGGCGCGGCGCCCTCGCCGTTGCAGGTGCCGCAGGTGACCGCGGTGTCGACCTGGATGTCCTTGGTCGTGCCGAAGGCGGCCTCTTCGAGGTCGATCTCCAGCCGGATCATGGCGTCCTGCCCGCGCCGGACGCGCGAGCGCGGACCGCGCTGCGACGACTGGCCGAAGAAGGCGTCCATGATGTCGCTGAAGTTCCCGAAACCGCCGCCGAAACCGCCGCCCGCCGCACCGCCGGTGGCGGACAGCGGGTCGCCCCCGAGGTCGTAGACCTGCTTCTTCTGCGGGTCCGAGAGAACCTCGTAAGCGGCGTTGATCTCCTTGAACCGCTCCTGCGTCTTCGGGTCGGGGTTGACGTCAGGGTGCAATTCCCGGGCAAGACGGCGGAAGGCCTTCTTGATCTCATCGGGACCTGCGTCGCGGCGTACGCCCAGGACGGCGTAGT
Source organism: Streptomyces sp. NRRL F-5123 (assembly GCF_000721495.1). Lineage (GTDB taxonomy): Bacteria > Actinomycetota > Actinomycetes > Streptomycetales > Streptomycetaceae > Actinacidiphila. The sequence goes on along the minus strand of NZ_JOHY01000067.1, from coordinate 12,238 downwards.
AGTCCGTGGCCACTTACGACTCCGCCAGGATCTGTCCGACGTAACGTGCCACTGCGCGTACCGCTCCCATCGTTCCGGGGTAGTCCATGCGGGTCGGTCCGACCACGCCGAGTTTGGCGACTGCCTCGTCGCCGGAACCGTAGCCGACGGCCACGACCGAGGTGGAGTTGAGGCCCTCGTGAAAATTCTCATGCCCGATCCGCACCGTCATGGCGGAGTCGGTGGCCTCGCCGAGCAGTTTCAGCAGCACCATCTGCTCTTCCAGTGCTTCGAGCACGGGTCTGATCGTGAGCGGGAAGTCGTGGTTGAACCGGGTGAGGTTCGCCGCGCCGCCCAGCATGATGCGCTCTTCGGGACGCTCGACGAGCGTTTCCAGCAAGGTGGACAGGACACCGGAGACAGCGGGCCGGTCGTCGGCCTCGAAGCTCTCCGGCAGATCCGCCACCAGCGGGGGCACGTCGGCGAAACGCCGGCCGACGACCCGGCTGTTGAGCCGCGCCCGCAGGTCGGCGAGCACGTTCTCGGTGACCGGTGCCGCGCAGTCGACGAGGCGCTGCTCGACCCGGCCGGTGTCGGTGATGAGCACCAGCATCAGCCGGGCGGGCGCGAGCGCGAGCAGTTCGACGTGCCGGACCGCGGAGCGGGTCAGCGACGGGTACTGCACGACGGCGACCTGCCGGGTGAGCTGCGCCAGCAGCCGTACGGTGCGGGCCACGACGTCGTCGAGGTCGACCGCGCCCTCCAGGAAGTTCTGGATCGCGCGGCGCTCGGCGGACGAGAGCGGCTTCACACCGGCCATCTTGTCGACGAAGAGCCGGTAGCCCTTGTCGGTGGGGATGCGGCCGGCGCTGGTGTGCGGCTGGGCGATGTAGCCCTCGTCCTCCAGCACCGCCATGTCGTTGCGCACGGTCGCGGGCGAGACGCCGAGGTTGTGGCGCTCGGTGAGCGCCTTGGAACCGACCGGTTCCTCGGTACCGACGTAGTCCTGAACGATGGCGCGCAGGACTTCGAGTCTGCGTTCGCTCAGCATCGCGCACCTCCAGCCGGTCGTTTTCGTGCCAGTCCGTACCCTGGCACTCCACGGTTTCGAGTGCCAGCTTCCCCGGAGCCAGTGTACGGCGAGGCGGCAAGGGCTCGGCAAGGGTGCGGCACACCGGGTCCGGGGAGGCGGCGACGGACGGGGCCGCGGCGGCGATACCGTCACCCCCGTGGAATCTGTGGACGGTACGGAGGATCCGGGTACGGGCGGTTCGGGTGGTACGGGTGGTACGTCGTGGGAGCAGCTCGCTCCCGGGGTCGCCCGGCGCCGGCTGCCGCATCTCGACGTGACGATCGGCCTGGTCGTCGGCGCCGACGCGGTGCTGGTGGTGGACACCGGGTCCACCCTGCGCGAGGGCGCCGAGCTGCGCGCGCAGGTCGCCGCGCTCACCGGGCGTGACGTGACGCACATCGCCCTCACGCACGGCCACTTCGACCACGTCCTCGGCACCGCGGCCTTCCCCGGCGCCGAGATCTACGCGCACCGCGCGCTCGGCGGCCACCTGCGGTCGGCGGGGGACGCGCTGCGCGCCTGCGCCGTCGAGCACGGCACCGACCCGGAGGAGGCCGCGCAGGCGGCGGAGGCGCTGGCCGCCGTTGCCCTGCCCACCCGGCCGGTCGCCGGGGAGACCGTCATCGACCTGGGCGAACGCCTCGTGCGGCTGGTCCTCCCCGGCACCGGGCACACCGCCCACGACCTGGTCGTGGTGGTGCCCGGCACCACGGCGAGCGACCCCACGGTGGTCTTCTGCGGCGACCTCGTCGAGGAGTCCGGCGAGCCCCAGGCGGGCGACGACGCCGTCCCCGACCGCTGGCCGGGCACCCTGGACACCCTCCTCGCCCTCGGCGGCGAGACCGGCCGCTACGTGCCCGGCCACGGCGCGGTGGTCGACGCGCGTTTCGTCCGCGCCCAGCGGGACGCGCTGGCCGAGCGGTTCGCCACCGGGAGCTGACCCGGGCTGGTTACGATCGCCCGCATGCGCAGCAGGACGTACGACGGCGATCTCACCCCGCCCTGGAAGAAGTCGGCCCCCGCGCCCGAGGTCCCGGCCGAACCCGACCTCGTGGTCGAGGAGGCCGCGACGGGCTTCTGCGGGGCGGTGGTGCGCTGCGAGAAGACCGCGGAGGGGCTGACGGTCACGCTGGAGGACCGCTTCGGCAAGCACCGGGTCTTCCCGATGGTGCCGCGGGGCTTCCTCATCGACGGCCGCACCGTCACGCTGGTACGCCCGCAGGGCGCGCCGAAGCCGCGCGGGCCGCTGCTGTCCGCGTCCGGCTCGATCGCCGTCCCGGACGCGAAGGCGCGTGTCGCGCGCGCCGGGCGCATCTACGTCGAGGGCAAGCACGACGCCGAGCTGGTGGAGCGGGTGTGGGGCCACGACCTGCGGGTCGAGGGCGTCGCGGTGGAATTCCTGGAGGGCGTCGACGACCTCCCGTCGGTGGTCGCCGCCTTCGGCCCGGCGCCGGACGCGCGGCTCGGCGTCCTCGTCGACCACCTCGTGCCCGGCTCGAAGGAGTCCCGTATCGCCGCGCAGGTGTCCGGGGCGGACGTCCTCGTGGTGGGCCACCCCTTCGTCGATGTCTGGGAAGCCGTCAAGCCGTCGTCGGTCGGCATCCCCGAGTGGCCGCGCGTGCCGCGGGGCCAGGACTGGAAGAGCGGCGTCTGCGACGCGCTGGGCTGGACCGTGAGCACGGGCGAGGCGTGGGCCCGCATCCTGGCGGGCGTGCGCTCGTACAAGGACCTGCGGCCCGAGCTGCTGGGGGCGGTGGAGCGGCTGATCGACTTCGTGACCGTCCCGTAGGCCGCGCCGGGCGGCCGGGGTGCCGCCCGCGGGTGGCCGCGCGGCCCTGCGCCGGGGTGGGCCGGGCGCGCAGATCTCCCCTCCCCCGCGCCGAACCCCTTCGGGGCACGTCCCCCGGGCTAGTCGGTGAGGTCGCGGACCACAGCGTCGGCCAGCAGGCGGCCGCGGAGGGTCAGCACGGCGCGGCCTTCCGCGTACGGGGCGGCGGCCAGCAGGCCGTCCGCCACCGCGCGGGCGGCCGCGGCGGCGCCCGCGCCGGTCAGGATGTCCAGCGGGCAGCCCGCCGCGAGGCGCAGTTCCAGGAGGATGCGTTCGACGCGGCGGTCCTCGGCGGTGAGGATCTCGCGGCCCGCGCCGGGGGTGCGGGATTCGGCGAGGGCCTGGGCGTACGCGCCGGGGTGCTTCACGTTCCACCAGCGCACGCCGCCGACGTGGCTGTGCGCGCCGGGGCCCGCGCCCCACCAGTCCGCGCCGGTCCAGTACAGCTCGTTGTGGCGGCACCGGGCGGCGTCGGCGGTCGCCCAGTTGGAGACCTCGTACCAGGAGTAGCCCGCCGCGGAGAGCCGCTCGTCGGCGATGAGGTAGCGGTCGGCGTGCTCGTCGTCGTCCGTCATCGGCACCTCGCCGCGGCGGATGCGCGAGGCGAGCCGCGTACCGTCCTCGACGATGAGGGCGTACGCCGAGACGTGGTCGGGGCCCGCGCCGATCGCCGCGTCCAGGGACGCGCGCCAGTCGTCGTCGGACTCGCCCGGCGTGCCGTAGATCAGGTCGAGGTTGACGTGCGCGAAGCCCGCCGCGCGCGCCTCGGCCACGCAGGCCTCCGGGCGGCCCGGGGTGTGGGTGCGGTCCAGCACCTTCAGCACGTGGGGGCGCGCGGACTGCATGCCGAAGGACATCCGGGTGAAGCCGCCCTCGCGGAGCTCGGCGAGATACGCCGGGTCGACGGACTCCGGGTTCGCCTCCGTCGTGACCTCCGCACCCGGCGCGAGCCCGAACTCCTCGCGAAGTGCGCGGAGCATGCGGACGAGGTCCGCGGCGGGGAGGAGGGTGGGCGTGCCGCCGCCCACGAACACGGTCTCGACCTGGCGCGGGTCGTCGCCCAGCACCTTGCGGGCGAGCCGGATCTCGTCGATCAGGGCGTCGGCGTAGTTCTCCCGCGAGGCGAGCGCGCCGCCGGAGCCGCGCAGCTCGGTCGCGGTGTAGGTGTTGAAGTCGCAGTACCCGCAGCGGGTGGCGCAGTACGGGACGTGCAGGTAGAACCCGAGGGGACGGTGTGCGGCGCCGCCGCCGAACGTGGCGTGCGGCGGCAGGGCCCCGTCCCGGGGCACGGGTTCCCCTTCGGGCAGTACGGAAGGCATTTTCCCAGTATCCGTCACCCGGCGGGTCCCCCTCCCCGGACGCCCGGGGGGTGCCTCTTGCGGCGGCGTTCGCGACCTTGCTGTCCGTGGTGGGCTGGTCGCGCGCTTCAGCGCAGAAGGCACCCCGGGGCGCCCCCCTACGACTCGCGGGACCCCGCGTACATCTCGTCGACCAGCGGGGCGAATTCCCGCTCGACCACGGGACGCTTGAGCTTCAGGCTCGGCGTGAGGTCGCCGTGTTCGACGTCCAGGTCGCGGGGCAGGACCCGGAACTGCCGGATCTGCTCCCAGCGCTGGAGGCTCTCGTTGACCGCCCGGACGTAGCCGTCCATGAGGACGCGGACCTCGTCGGTGCGGACGAGGTCGGCGTACGCCCGGCCGCCGAGGCCGTTGTCCTCGGCCCAGCCGAGCAGAGCCGGCTCGTCGAGGGCGACGAGCGCCGTGCAGAAGCTGCGGCCGCCGCCGAGGACGAGGACGTTGCTGACGTACGGGCACACCGCCTTGAAGCGGCCTTCGACCTCCGCGGGAGCGATGTACTTGCCGTTCGAGGACTTGATCAGGTCCTTCTTGCGGTCGGTGATCCTGAGGAAGCCGTCCGGGGACAGCTCGCCGATGTCACCGGTGTGGAACCAGCCGTCCGGCTCCAGGACCTCCGCGGTCTTCTCGGGGAGGCCGTGGTAGCCCTGCATGATGCCGGGGCCGCGCAGCAGGACCTCCCCGTCCTCCTCGGCGATGCGGACCTCCAGTCCCGGGAGGGCCTTGCCGACCGTGCCGGTGCGGTAGTTCTCGCCGGGGTTGACGAAGCTCGCGGCGCTGGACTCGGTGAGGCCGTAGCCCTCCAGGATGTGGATGCCGGCGCCGGCGAAGAAGAAGCCGATCTCGGGGGCGAGCGCGGCGGAGCCGGACACGCAGGCGCGCAGCCGGCCGCCGAAGGCCTCCCGGAGCTTGCCGTAGACGAGCTTGTCGGCGAGCGCGTGCTTCGCACGCAGCGCGACGGGGGCGGTCGGGACGCCGGTGAGCCGCATGCTGTTCTGCGTCGCCCTGGCGTAGTCGCGGGCGACGTCCGCGGCCCACTGGAAGATCTTGTACTTGGCGGGGCCGCCCGCACGGGCCTTCGCGGCGACGCCGTTGTAGACCTTCTCGAAGATGCGCGGCACCGCGGCCATGTAGGTGGGCTGCACGACCGGCAGGTTCTCGATGATCTTGTCGACCCGGCCGTCGACGGCGGTGATGTGCCCGACGGCGATCTGCCCGGCGGTCAGCACCTTCCCGAAGACGTGCGCGAGCGGCAGCCACAGGTACTGCACGTCCTCGGGTTCGAGGAGGTCGACGGCCTGGATCGCGCGCGCCATGTACGACCAGCAGTCGTGCGGCAGCCGTACGCCCTTGGGGCGGCCGGTGGTGCCGGAGGTGTAGATGAGCGTGGCGAGCTGGTCCTTCGTGAGGGCGGCGACCGCGTCGGTGACGGCCGCGGGGTGCTGCGCCAGATAGGCCTCGCCGCGCTTCTCCAGCTCGGCGAGGGAGAGGACCCAGCCGTCGCCGGACTCGTCGAGCGCGCCCTCCGGGTCGATCACGACGACGTGCGCGAGCTCGGGCAGCTCGGAGCGGCGCTCGCGGGCCTTGGCCAGCTGCGCGGCGTTCTCGGCGACGAGGACGCGGCTGCCGGAGTCGGCGAGGATGAACGCGGTCTCCTCGGCGTTGGTGCTGGGGTAGACCGTCGTGGTGGCCGCCCCCGCGCACAGCACCCCGAGGTCCGTCAGGATCCAGTCGACCGAGGTGTTGGCGGCGATCGCGACCCGCTCCTCGGGGCGCACCCCGAGGTCCATCAGCCCGGCCGCGATCGCGTGCACCCGCCGGGCGGCGTCCGCCCAGGTGAGCGACTTCCAGCCGTCCGGTCCCTCGCCGCTCTCCGGCGGCACCGGGTAGCGGTACGCCTCGGCGTCCGGGGTGTCCGCGACCCGCTCCAGGAAGAGCGCCGCCACGGAGGGCGGCCGGTTCTCTAGCAACGTCTGTGTGTCGGTCACCGTCATCCTCCGGGCACGAGCGCGTTCTTCTTAACTCACCAGTAACCTATCCGTCGGATCAGAGTAGAGGCCCGGCGCCCGCCGCGTAAGGGGGAAACCCCAGCGCATCGGGGCCGGGGCCTCGGACGGGTCTGCGGACCGGCCTCCGGACGGGGCTACTTCCTGGACTTGGACTCGCCGCCGTCGGAGTCCGTGGAGAGCACCGCGATGAAGGCCTCCTGCGGCACCTCGACGCTGCCGACCATCTTCATCCGCTTCTTGCCCTCCTTCTGCTTCTCCAGCAGCTTGCGCTTGCGCGAGATGTCACCGCCGTAGCACTTGGCGAGCACGTCCTTGCGGATCGCGCGCACCGTCTCGCGGGCGATGACCCGGGCGCCGATCGCGGCCTGGATCGGCACCTCGAAGTTCTGCCGCGGGATCAGCTCGCGCAGCTTGGCGACCAGCCGCACACCGTACGCGTACGCCTTCTCCTTGTGGGTGATCGCCGAGAAGGCGTCCACCTTGTCGCCGTGCAGCAGGATGTCGACCTTGACCAGGTCGGCGCTCTGCTCGCCGGTGGGCTCGTAGTCCAGCGAGGCGTAGCCGCGGGTCTTGGACTTCAGGTTGTCGAAGAAGTCGAAGACGATCTCGGCGAGCGGCAGGGTGTAGCGGATCTCGACCCGGTCCTCGGAGAGGTAGTCCATGCCGAGCAGGCTGCCGCGCCGGTTCTGGCACAGCTCCATGATCGCGCCGATGAACTCGGTCGGGGCGAGCACCGTGGCCCGTACGACCGGCTCGAAGACCTCGGCGATCTTGCCCTCGGGGAATTCGCTCGGATTGGTGACGACGTGCTCCTGGCCGTCCTCCATCAGCACGCGGTAGACGACGTTCGGCGCGGTCGCGATCAGGTCGAGGCCGAACTCGCGCTCCAGCCGCTCGCGGATCACGTCCAGGTGCAGCAGGCCGAGGAAGCCGACGCGGAAGCCGAAGCCGAGGGCCGCGGACGTCTCCGGCTCGTAGACCAGGGCGGCGTCGTTGAGCTGGAGCTTGTCGAGGGCCTCGCGCAGCTCGGGGTAGTCCGAGCCGTCCAGCGGGTAGAGGCCGGAGAAGACCATCGGCTTGGGGTCCTTGTAGCCGCCGAGCGCCTCGGTGGCGCCGCCGCTCTGGGTGGTGATGGTGTCACCGACCTTGGACTGCCGGACGTCCTTCACCCCGGTGATGAGGTAGCCGACCTCGCCGACGCCGAGCCCGTCGGCGGGCAGCATCTCGGGCGAGTTGGTGCCGATCTCCAGCAGCTCGTGGGTCGCGCCGGTGGACATCATCCGGATCCGCTCGCGTTTGGTGAGCTGCCCGTCGATGACCCGGACGTAGGTGACCACGCCGCGGTAGGAGTCGTACACGGAGTCGAAGATCATCGCGCGGGCGGGAGCGTTCGCCACGCCGACCGGCGCGGGCACGTCCCGCACCACCCGGTCCAGCAGCGCGTCCACCCCGACGCCGGTCTTCGCCGAGACCCGCAGGACGTCGCCGGGCTCGCAGCCGACCAGGTTGGCCAGCTCCTCGGCGAACTTCTCCGGCTGGGCGGCGGGCAGGTCGATCTTGTTCAGCACCGGGATGATGGCCAGGTCGTTCTCCATCGCCAGGTACAGGTTCGCCAGCGTCTGCGCCTCGATGCCCTGGGCCGCGTCGACCAGCAGGATCGTGCCCTCGCACGCGGCCAGCGAGCGCGACACCTCGTAGGTGAAGTCGACGTGGCCGGGGGTGTCGATCATGTTCAGGATGTGGGTGCCCGGAGTGCCGTCGGTGGGCTGCCAGGGCAGCCGGACGGCCTGCGACTTGATCGTGATGCCGCGCTCGCGCTCGATGTCCATCCGGTCGAGGTACTGCGCGCGCATCTGCCGCGCGTCGACGACCCCGGTGAGCTGGAGCATGCGGTCGGCGAGCGTCGACTTGCCGTGGTCGATGTGCGCGATGATGCAGAAGTTGCGGATCAGCGCCGGGTCGGTACGGCTCGGCTCCGGCACGTTCGCCGGCACGGATGAAGGGGTCGCGGGCACGCAGGGTCCATTTTCTCGCGAGGCGCGTCACCCGGCGTGGGTCGGGGCGGCCTGGCTGGCTGGTCGGATCGATACGCAGCCTCCATACTCCCATGGCCGGCGGCCCCCGGGCGGTTTGGGAGCCGCCCGGTGCTGCTGGTAATCTGGGCCGCTGTGTCTCGTGCTCGCGTGTCCTTCGCTCGCGGGCGACGCTGAAGACCGAAGAAGAATCCGAACCTGAGAAGGCTCTTTCGTGGCGAACATCAAGTCCCAGATCAAGCGCAACAAGACCAACGAGAAGGCGCGCCAGCGCAACAAGGCGGTCAAGTCCGAGCTGAAGACGGCCATCCGCCGTACCCGTGAGGCCGTCGCCGCCGGCGACAGCGCGAAGGCCGAGGAAGCCGCGCGCACCGCCGCCAAGAAGCTGGACAAGGCCGTCAGCAAGGGCGTCATCCACAAGAACCAGGCCGCCAACAAGAAGTCGGCCATCGCGCAGTCGGTCTCCGCGCTCCAGGGCTGATCACCCCCGCGGTCGACGGCACCGCGGGCAACCGGAAGAAGCGGCCCCTCTACCGCCCGGACCCGCACCACCTCGACCCGGCGCCGCACGCGGACGTTCGCCACGTGCCTGCGGCGCACGCGCACACTGCTTCTGCTGCCCGTCCGGGTTCTCCCGGACGGGCAGCAGGCATGTACGCGCATCGGTGAGTGTCGATATCCTCACCGTATGTCGACGCCGCCGCAGCCTGGGCAGCCGGGCCCCCAGCCGTACCAGAATCCGCAGATACCGGGCCAGCCCCCGGCGCAGCCGCCGACCGGCGGCGGTTACGGCTCGCCCGTTCCCGCCCAGCACAACCCGTACGCCCAGACCTCCCCCGGCTTCGGCCCACCGCAGCCCGGCTACTACGGGGCGCCGCAGCAGCCGGGTGCCCCCGGGATGCCGCCGGTGCCGGGCCCCGGCGGGACGGGCGGCGGGCAGAGCAGGGCCGGGAAGGCCGTGCTGTGGGCGGTCGTCGGCGCGGCGGTGGCCTCCGCGCTGTGGGCCGGCGGCGTCTTCCTGCTCGGCAAGGACTCCTCGTCTGCGCCGGGCCTGCGCGGCTACAAGCCGGTCAAGGACCTGTGCGCCACCGCGGACCTGAGCGCCTTCAAGGAGAAGTACCCGAAGGACGACGACGACCCGACGACGTACACCAGCGACCGGCCCGCCCTGGTGCAGATGTACTGCGGCGAGGGGCTGGACCAGGAGGACACGTCGGCGTCCACCGGCTACGTGTCGGTCGAGGCGGACCTGCACCGCAAGGCCGACCCGGGTCCGGAGTTCGAGGACCGCTGGCGGAGCTTCGGCGACCACGGGTCCGATCCGGACACCAACTACAAGGTCACGTCGGTGGACGGCTTCGGCGACGAGGCGTATCTGATCACCCAGGACACCGTGCCGAAGAGCTCGGACTCCGGCAGCTCCGACAGCGGTGACCGCACGGTGGTGCTCGCGGTGCGCGACGGCGGGCTGACGGTGACGCTGTCCTGGGACATCTACTCGGTGGAGGCGAGCGACGACGAGCCCTCGCTCGACCAGGGCACGGAGTGGGTCAAGGCCGCAACGAAGGCGACGATGGCCAACCTGAAGAAGTGACCGCCCCGCCCGGCTCCCGCTCCGGCCCCGGGTCCGCGCCCGGCCTCGGCTCTTTTCCGGCCGCGGTCAGCGGGCGCGGGCGGCGCGGGCGATCGTGACGACGGCCTTCTCCAGCGCGTACGCCGGATCGGCGCCACCGCCCTTGACCGCGGCATCCGCCTCGGCGACCGCGCGCAGCGCCACCGAGACCGCGTCCGCCGTCCAGCCGCGCATCTGCTGCCGGACCCGGTCGATCTTCCACGGCGGCATGCCCAGGTCGCGGGCGAGCTGGCCCGGGTTCGCACCGCGCGGCGCGGAGGCGAGCTTGCCGATCGACCGCACCCCGGAGGCCAGCGCGAAGGTGATGCCGGGCGCGGGCTGCCCCACCGCGAGCGCCCAGCGCAACCGCTCCAGTGCCTCGGCCGCCCGTCCGGTCACGGCGAGGTCGGCCACTTCGAAGCCGGTGGCCTCGGCGCGGCCGGTGTAGTAGCGGCGCACCACCGGCTCGTCGATCGTGCCGTCGGTGTCGGCGACGAGCTGGGCGCACGCGCTCGCCAGCTCCCGCAGGTCACTGCCGAGCGCGTCGACCAGCGCCTGCGCCGCCTCGGGCGTGGCCGACCGGCCCAGGGTGCGGAATTCGCCACGGACGAAGGCCAGCCGGTCGGCGGGCTTGGTCATCTTCGGGCACGCCACCTCGCGCGCACCCGCCTTGCGTGCCGCGTCCAGCAGCGCCTTGCCCTTGGCACCGCCGGCGTGCAGCAGTACCAGGGTGATCTCCTCGGCCGGCGCGGTCAGATACGCCTTGAGCTCCTTGACCGTGTCGGCGGACAGGTCCTGGGCGTTCCGCACCGCGATGACCTTGCGCTCGGCGAAGAGCGACGGGCTGGTCAGCTCCGCAAGGGTGCCGGGCTGCAGCGCTTCGGGCGCGAGATCCCGTACGTCGGTGTCGGGGTCGGCCTCGCGAGCCGCCGCCACGACCTCGCGGAAGGCGCGGTCGAGCAGCAGCTCCTCCTGGCCCACGGCGAGCGTGAGCGGGGCGAGCAGGTCGTCGGAAGCGGTCTTCTTGGCCATCGTGGACCAGCATCGCACGCCCCGCCGACAGCCCGGCCCCGGCCGCCGGCATGGGGGTCCGGCGGCCGGGGCGGGAAGGTGCGGGACCCGGGCAGGAGAAGGACGGCCACGTGGTGGAGCCGTTCTTCTGGATCGTCAGGCCCCAGTTGTTGCCGCTGCCGTTGGACTTGGCCACCAGCGTCTGGGCGTCGGGGTAGCTGGCGGAGATGTTCCAGGTCGCCATGACCTTCTCCGGCGAGGGAACCCGCGCCGTCACGGTCCAGTTGCTGGCACCGCTCACCGAGACGTTCAGGTTGTAGCGGTCCGACCACTGGTCACCGGCCGTGACATTGGCCGTGCAGCTGCCACCCGTCCCGCCGGTCGTCCCGCCGGTCGTGGTGCCGCCCGTCGTCGTCCCGCCGGTGGTTCCTCCGGTGGTGGTGGAGCCGCCGCCGTCGGGGGCGACCGCGCGGCCGGTCTGCGGCGAGATCATGCCGTAGCACAGGCCGCGGCTGGCCAGGCCCTGCGCGATGCGCGGGATCGCGGCCAGGGTGTTGGCGGGCCACTCGTGCATGAGGATGACCTGGCCGTTGGTGAGCCGGGCGTTGGCGGCCACGATGGCGTCGGTGCTGGCGCCGTTCCAGTCCTGCGAGTCGACGTCCCAGATGACCTCGGTCAGGCCGTACTTGGCCTCGACCGACTTCAGGGTGGAGTTGGTCTCGCCGTACGGCGGCCGGAAGAGCTTCGGCGTGCCGCCGCCGGCGGCCGCGATCTTCTGCTGGGTCTGGCCGAGCTCGGAGTCGATCTGCGCCTGGCTCTCCTGGATCAGGTGGGGGTGGGTGTAGCTGTGGTTGCCGACCCACATGCCCGCGGCGACCTCGGCCGCGACCTGCGACGGGTAGGAGGCGGCGTACTGGCCCTCGTTGAACATCGTCGCGCGCAGGCCGTTCTGCTTGAGCGCGTTGAGGATCGCCGGGGTGTGGTCGTTGGAGGGGCCGTCGTCGAAGGTCAGGCCGACGTAGCCGTTGCAGGTGGCCGCGTGCGAGGCGGTGGGGTTGACGGTCGAGGCGACGACGCCGGTCGCGGCGAGCGCGGCCACCGCGAGACCCGCGATCAGGGTGCGGGAAGTGGTGCGGGGCGTGTGAGTCATGGGGGGATCTCCGCTACGGACGGGCGGGCGGGCGGCCGTGCCGGGCCGCCCGCCCGCCGGACGAAGGGGGGTGGAGCGTCAGTTGGCCTGGCAGGAGAAGGACGGCCACGTGGTGGAGCCGTTCTTCTGGATCGTCAGGCCCCAGTTGTTGCCGCTGCCGTTGGACTTGGCCACCAGCGTCTGGGCGTC
>NZ_JOHY01000066.1 GCF_000721495.1 Streptomyces sp. NRRL F-5123 | reverse complement strand
CCCGTACACCCCCTGGCCCCCGCCGTACCCCCCACACCCGTACGCGGCCCCGACCCCGACCCCGTACGGGCCGCCGCAGGGCAGGCATTTGTAGCAGAGGGTCCCCATGGATTACGCGCAGGTGCGGGCGGTCGCAGAGGAACTGGCGCATGAGGCGCCGGACGGCATACGCGGCTTTGAGATCACGGACGATTCGATCATCGTCATCATGTCGCCGCCGAGACGGCACGAGCTCAACGCACTGCGCATCCGGCAGCAACTCGACAGCCGATTGGACCCGTCGCTCGTCGCACACACCGGCGGCGAAGTCGAAGACCCCTCCCTGGGCCGGCTCCGCCGCCCTGACGTGATCGTCGTACCCCGCGCCGCCTTTGATGAGGACACCACGGACCCGTTCGCTCCTGGGGACGTCCTGCTCGTCGTGGAGGTCGTCTCACCCTCCAACCACACCAACGACCATGTCGAGAAGGTCCGTGACCACGCGGCCATGGGCATCGCCCACTACCTCGTCGTGGACCCCCGCAAGTCCACCCTCACCGCCTTCTCAGACCCCGGCCCCACCGCCCAAGGCCCCCGCTACCGCGCGCGGCACGACTACGCCTTCGGTTCCCCCGTCGCTGTCGGCCCGTGGACCCTCCAGACGACCGAGCTCCGCCCGTACCCGGCCGCGTCCTGAGCTGGGCTTCACCCGCTCTTGTCTGTGCCTGCTGTTACAAATGAACCCGGACTCGCAGCTCTGGGGGGAGATGTTCGATGGCAGGCGCCGCAGGCACAAACGGCCTTGATGAGCAGGCGACGGGGATCTACGAGGAGTTGATCACCCGCGACCTCGCTGAGCGAGTGGCCCGGCTGGATACTGAACGGCTGTTCGCGGTTGACGGGCAGGTGCGCCCGGAGTCCTCCGCGCATGTCCTCGCGCGGCATATCAGCACCTCGGTCCAGCACGTGCTGCGGGACCTCTCCCCTGCTGAACAGGTCGTGGCGACAAACCAGATCCTCGCCTCCCTCGGGACATTGCCGGGCGCCGAGGAGTGGATCAGCACGGTGATGGACGGCCCGCGTCAGCTGCTGGCGATCGCGGAGCGGAAGGCTCCGGGCGTGTACGAGATCCACCGCCCGGCGACACCGCTGTCCGAAACGGCGCTCATCACCAACTCCCCGGAAGACCCGAACCTCGGTTTCGAGCTGCGCGCGGAGATGGCGAGCGCCGACAGCATCGACTTGCTCTGCGCCTTCGTGAAGTGGCACGGCCTGCGCGTCCTCGAAGAGCCGCTCAGGGCCGCACGCGAGCGCGGGGCAAAAATCAGGGTCATCACCACGACGTACATGGGCGCCACCGAGCGTCGGGCCCTTGACCGTCTGGTCCGGGAATTCGGGGCCGAGGTGAAGATCAATTACGAGACGAGATCCACCCGGCTGCACGCCAAGGCGTGGCTCTTCCACCGCAGGACCGGATTCGACACTGCCTACGTGGGAAGTTCGAACCTGTCGCGGACGGCACTGCTTGACGGGCTGGAGTGGAACGTCCGGCTGTCCTCCGTGGCCACCCCGGCGGTGATGCGGAAGTTCGAGGCCACCTTCGACTCCTACTGGAGCGAGGCGACCTTCGAACCGTACGACCCCGGTCGCGACGGCGACCGTCTCACGCGAGCGCTCGGCGTGGCAGCCGGTGGCATGTCGGGTGGACGGCCGACGTTGACGCTCTCCGGTCTCGACGTACGGCCGTATCCGTACCAGCGGGACATGCTGGAACGGCTGGAAGCCGAGCGCGAGGTGCACAATCGGCACCAAAACCTGCTGGTGGCGGCGACCGGCACGGGGAAAACCGTCATGGCGGCGCTCGACTTCCGCTCGCTCCAGAGGAAGCACGGACGAGACCTGCGGCTGCTTTTCGTAGCGCATCGGCGGGAGATCCTGGACCAGTCCATGCGCACCTACCAGGAGGTCGTCGGGAACGCCAACCTCGGCGAGGCCCTGCACTCCGGGGACATCCCGACGGGCTGGAAGCATGTCTTCGCCAGCGTCCAGTCGCTCAAGGCTGAGCGCCTACGAGAAATCGACCCGCACCACTTCGACGTCATCGTCATCGACGAATTCCACCACGCCACGGCGAAGACCTACCGCCGGATCATCGAGCACTTCGCGCCCATCGAGCTTCTGGGTCTCACCGCCACCCCTGAGCGGATGAACGGACCTAGTGTCCAGGACGAGTTCTTCGGCAGCAGGATCGCGGCCGAGATGCGTCTCTGGGAGGCGCTGGAAAACGACCTGCTCAGTCCCTTCCACTACTTCGGCGTCACCGACACCACAGACCTCAGGGGTGTTACGTGGCGGCGCCGCTCCCAGGGCTACGACGTAACGGAACTGAGCAACATCCTCACCGCCGACACCGCACACGCACGGCTCGTCCTGCGTGCCGTGCGGGACAAGATCGCAGATCCCGGTGCGATGCGCGCCTTGGGATTCTGCGTCTCCGTTGAGCACGCCCACTACATGGCGGCCTGCTTCCGAGAGGCGAATCTGAAGGCCGTCGCCCTGTCAGGCGAGACTCCGAAGGAGGAGCGGCGAGACGCGCTGACGCAACTGGCAGCAGGCAAGCTCAACGTGATCTTCTCCGTCGACCTGCTCAACGAGGGGTTGGACATCCCGGATGTCGACACCCTTCTCCTCCTGCGCCCGACGTCGAGCGCCACCGTCTTCCTCCAGCAACTCGGCCGCGGCTTGCGGAGAACCGAAGGCAAGGCCGTCCTCACGATCCTTGACTTCATCGGACAGCACCGCGCCGAGTTCAACTTCGAGGTGCAGTTCAGCGCTCTGACCAACCTCCGCCGCAGCCGACTCGCGACGAGCGTGGAGCAGGATTTCCCCCAGCTTCCTTCGGGTTGCCAGATCATCCTCGAACGCAAGGCCAAGGAGCGCATCCTCAAGAACATCAAGGACCGCATAGGCATCAACGCGCCCCAACTGGCCAGAGACATCTCCGAATACGCCAGGCCGGTGCTGGCCGACTACCTCAGGGAAAGCGGCCGCGACCTACGGCAGATCTACCGTGGCGGAAACTCCTGGACAGGACTGCTCCGACGCGCCCGGATGCTCCCCGAGGACGCGCCCACCGGAGAAGTCCATCTCCTCAAGCGCGCCACCGCGTTCCACCACGTCGACGACCCGGTACGGATCGACGCCTACACGCGCCTCCTCTCCGATGACACACCGGACTACGACGTCCTCGACCCGCAACTCCAGGCATACGCGCGCATGCTCGTCTTCTCCCTCTGGCCGAACGGAGACACCTTCGCGGACTACGGCGCGGCCCTGCGTTCGCTGGCGACGCAGACCGACTTCCGCGATGAAATACGGCAGCTTCTGGCGTACAACCTCGCCCGCACGGAGCACACGCCCGTCCCGCTCCTCGGGGACCACTCCGGACTTCCGCTGTCCGTATACGGCTCGTACAACCGCGAGGAGATTCTCACCGCGCTCGACCAGACCGCGCTGGGCGGCTACACGCCGAACAACTTCCGGGAGGGCGTGCGATGGTGCCCGAGCATCGCCACCGACGCGTTGTTCGTGACGCTTGAGAAGGACGCGAAGGACTTCTCTCCGCAGACGCGCTACCGGGACTTCGCGATGAGCGAGACCCGATTCCACTGGGAGAGCCAGAGCACGACCTCCGATACCTCGCCCACGGGCGTCCGCTACCGCACGCACCGCGAACGCGGCACCCACGTCCTGCTGTTCGTTCGACGCTTCAAGCACACGGACATCGGCGGCCCGCAGCCGTGGATGCTGCTGGGCCCGGCGGAGTTCGTCGAGTACCGCGGGAGCAGGCCGATGGGCATCGTCTGGGAACTCCGGCACCGCATGCCCGCAGACGTGTGGACGTACTCGGCGATCGCCGCCAGTTGACCGTCAGGCCCCAGCGCGTCAGCAATCACGGTGGGACGCCCGTGCGGCGGGCCCGGGCCGGGGATGGCGGCGGGCCACAGGCCCCACATCGCATCATTTGTGGGGGTTCTTTTCCTCGACGGATTCGGCCTGGAAAACGCGTGACACCCCTGTAACACTCTGTATCTGACGGGGCGCCAGACATCGGCGGGCCTCCTGCGCGGGATCGGGCGGGGATTGGGGCCGGTGGATGGCGTCAGGCGGGGTGAGTTGAGGAGGGGTGGGGCCTGTGGAGCCGGATGTGTGGTCGGAGGCGCGGTTCGGAGGTGAGGGGGCTGCGGGGGCGGTGTTCCGGCTGGATGTCGGGGGGCAGGCGGAGCGGTTGGTCGTGGAGCAGTACCCGCGGGCGACGGGGGACGAGTACGGGAGTCTGCTGGGGGAGATGGCGGGGTCGGTGGTGGAGAGCGCCGACGGGATGCTGGTGGCTGGGCCGGGGCAGGCGGAGGTGGAGGCCGCTGCGGCGATGTCGGGGCGCGGGGTGCGGGTGCGGGCGATGTACCCGCGGGCGCTGCTCGCCGTACCGGAGAAGGCCTCGTGGCTGCGGCAGGTGTCGGACGCCGGGGTGAGCGTGCGGGTGCTGGACCACCTGCCGCACGACCTCATGGTCTTCGACCGGCACACGGTGTGCCTGGCCGCCCGGGCGGCGGCGTCGGGGGCGGAGGAGCCGCCGCTGGTGCGGGTCAGCGGGGAGTTGCTGGCCTCGTCCTTCGCGGCGATATACGAGTCGTACTGGCGGCGCGGCACGCCCCTGTCGCGGATTTCGCCGGGGCCGCACCACGCGCAACTGGGCGAGCGGGAGCGGGCGGTGATCCGGCTGATGACCAACGGCTACAGCGATGACAGGATCGCCAGAAAGCTGGGTATCACCACTCCGGACGTACAGTCGGTGATGGCCGCGCTGATGGAACGGCTGGGCGCGGGGAGCCGTTTCGAAGCGGGGTACAAGCTTGCCCGGGAGGTCGACCCGCGCGACCTGTGAGGGTCGCCGGCCGGCGGGCGGGCCGGAAGGGAGCCGTGAGGGCAGTGCGCGACCGCGAGGCGATGCAGACGCTTCTCGCGCGGGCCAGGGCGCGGGTCGACCCGGGCGAGTTCGGCCTCGCGCCGCGCGCCGACCCGCGCGGGCGCAAGGTCAGCGGGCTGACGCACGAGCACATGACGCGGCTGCTGGGCTGGCCCGAGCACAAGTACGGCTACGTGGAGCGCGGGCGGCTCGCCGCGATCGAGGCGGAGCTGCTGGAGCCCGTCGCGCGGATCCTGCGGCTGTCGGACCACGAGTGGGAGGCGCTGGTCCTCTACGCGACGGGCGTGCCGCCCGCCTACCGGCTGGACCCGGAGCTGGGCAGGGCCGTGCCCAGCCCCTGGGAGCGGGTGCTGCGCGGCTCGCACGAGATGGCGTACGTCAACGACGCGGCATGGGACGTCGTCGCGTACAACGCCGCCTTCGCGCGGCTCTTCCCGCGCCGCGAGGTGCCCGGCAACACGATGCGCTGGATGCTGCTGGACCCGGAGGCCCGGGAGGTGCTCGGGGACTGGGCGGAGAGCTGGCTGCCGCGGCTCGTGCCGCAGCTGCGCGCCGCCGTGGTGGCCAACCCGCACGACCGGCCGCTGGCACAACTGCACGCGGACGCCATGCGCGACCCGGTCGTCGCGCCGTTCCTGGAGGCGCCGACCGGCGAGTACATCGGGCCGCGGGCGGAGAGCGCGCTGCCGCTGGTGCACGCCGAGCTCGGGCCGGGGTGGGTGACGCTGTGCACGGCGGGGCCTTTCGGGGTGCCGGGCGGGCGGCTGATGTTCGTCCTCTTCGACCAGGGGGAGGAGCCGCGGCACGGCCCCGCCCTCACGGCCCCCGCCACCGCGCCCGTCGATCCGGAGGGCCTCGCGGACGCCGGGCGCCGCTTCATCACCGCGGACACCGCGAGAGAGGGCACCGCGAGGTCGGGCACCGCGAGGTCGGCCGGGGCAGTCGAGGCAGTCGGGGCGGCCGGGAAAGCGGAGGAGCAGGTGGCGACCGCCACCGCCCACAGCACCGCCGATACGGCGAAAAGCCCTGCTGGGCCGCACAATTGGGCCCCATGAGCTTCCCTCTTCCGCAGGCGCTGCGGTCGCTGACACCCAACGTCCACGCCTGGCTCCCGGACGGCCACGCGACGTGGGGCATGGCCAACTGCGTCGTGGTCACCGGGCGGGGTACGGGCCCGGGCACCGCGCTGCTGGTCGACACCCCGTACACCGCCGGAATGACCCGGCAATTGCAACGGCTCGTCGCCGGGCTCGGCAACGGCAGCCAGGGCGAGGGCGGATTCGTGGTCCGCACCGTCGTCAACACCCATGGCAACGGCGACCACTCGTACGGCAACGCGCTCTTCCCCGGCGCCGACGTCATCGCCACCGACGCCAACGGCGAGCACCTGTGCGCGGAGCCTGAACCCGCCGTGCTGGCCGGGCTGGTGGCCGCCGCCGACCCGGCCACGCCCATGGGGGCGTACATGCGGCGGCATTTCGCGCGCTACGGCGACTTCGGCGGGGTCACGCCGCTGCACCCGAACCGCACCTTCAGCGGCGAACTCGACCTGGATGTCGACGGGGTGGCGGTGCGGCTCATCGAGGTCGGCCCGGCGCACACCGCGGGCGACCTGATCGTGCACCTGCCGCAGGAGGGCGTGGTGTGCGCGGGGGACGTCGTCTTCAACGAGGACCACCCGGTGCACTGGGCGGGGCCGCTGGAGTCGGTGCACGCCGCGTGCGTGCGCATCCTGGAGTGCGACCCGCGGGTCGTCGTACCGGGGCACGGGCCGGTGATGACCCCGGCGGACGTGCGGCGCTACGCCGACTATCTGCTGGACCTGCGGGAGGTCATCCACCGCGGGCACGCGGCAGGGCGCCCGCTGCCCGTCCTCGCCGCGGATCTGCTCGCGGCCGACCCCTACCCGCAGTGGGGGCTGAGCGAGCGGATGGCGATCCTCGCGGCCGTCGAATACCGCGCCCTGGAGGGTGCGACGGACCGGGCCGACCTCGTCGCCCTGGTCGGCCTCGCGGCGGGCTTCGCGGACACCGCGGCCGCGGCGGACGGCGGCGGGCGGGAGAAGGCGGAGGCGCCGCGGGACCCGGCGGGAGCGGCGGTGCGGGCGGACGGTACGGCGGCCGCGGGCGGCGCGGGGAGCTGACGTACCGCGAGGGGCCCGGGGGTACGGGGCGGGGCCGTGGGCTGGAGATGCCGACGGCCCCGGCGTCGGGGGGGGTGAACGCCGGGGCCGCGGCGGCTCCTGGGGGCCGGAGCGGGCGCAGGGCCCGTGCCGTGACCGTACTCCTGCGGTGTTTCCTCCGCACAACGGTGTCGTGCGTCTTCGGTGAATCCGCCGGGACCGGGGGGCAGGCTGCGCGCCCGCCCTCCGATACCTGCAAGCCTATGCCTACTGCCTAGCTTATGCGCGAATATCCGTACGTGCGTGCGTTTCGGCGTGGCGTTTCGCGCCGGATTTCAGACGGCGACGTCATGGCCGTGGAGCCACGGCACCGGGTCGACCGGTGCGCCGCCGCCGGGGCGTACTTCGAGGTGCAGGTGCGGGCCCGGTACATTGCCGGTCGCACCGACCCGGCCGATCGTGTCGCCGGTGGTGACGCGGCCGTCCGTGGCGACCATCGTCGACAGGTGGCAATACCAGAGCTCGGTGCCGTCGTCGAGCCGCAGCACCACCCGGTAGCCGTACGAGCCCGCCCAGCCGGCCGAGGTGACCGTACCGGTGTGGACGGCGTGGACCGGGGTGCCGGTGGGGGCGGCGAAGTCCTGGCCGGTGTGCGTGGCCCACATGTTGCCGGACTCGCCGAAGGCGTTGGTGAGCGTGTACGAGGCGACCGGCTTGACGTAGGAGGCGGCGAGTTCCGCCAGCCGCTCCGCCTCGGCCTGCGCGGCGGCCTCGGCGGCGGCCTTGGCCTTCGCCTCGGCTTCGGCCTTGGCGGCGGCGGCCTGCTCGCGGACCTTGCGGGCCGCGGCCTCCTTGGCCGCCTTCTCCGCGGCGATCCGCTCCGCGGCCTCGCGGGCGCGCCGCTCGGCGTCCGCGCGCTGCTGGGTGACCTGGGCGATGATGCGGCTGCACAGCGCCTCGCCGGGGTCGGCGCTCTCCGCGGCGGGCTCGGCGCACGGGGCGTCCTGGGCCTCGGTGGTGCGCTCGGCGGCGGGGGCCGCGGCTGCCGCCCGGGTGACGGCTGCGGGGTCGTACGACGGGGTGCCGACCGCCACGTCCGGCAGCGGGACGGCGGGCGCGGCGCCGGGAACAGCGGCCGGGGCGGCGGGAGCCGCCGGTGCGGCCGACAGGTCGGGAGCCGCTATCGGCGGGGCGGCGGCGAGCGGTTCGGCCGCGGCGGCAACGCCGGACGTGCCGACCGCGGCCATCGCCGCCATGCCGAGAACGGCCGAGCCGACGGTGGCCGCGCTGCTCAGGCCGCCGCCCAGGCCCGGGAGCCCGCCGCGCTGCCGGGGCAGGCGCGGCTGGCTGCGCGGGCCGTCGCCCGGGAGGCCGTCGGCGCCGGGCCGGGGGGAGCCGGTCTGCGCGGGGACCTCGGGGGCGGGTACTGCGGCGGGTGCCGGTAGCGGGGCGGCCGAGCCGGGGAAGCCCTGGAAGCCGGGGACTTCGGGGGTGGCGGGGGCGCCGGGGCGATATCCGGGGCCGTCGGGCGAGAAGCGCTCGCCGGGCTCTCCGAAGTGCCACTGCCCGGTCGGTTCTGCCACCGGGGTCGGAGCGTAGGCAGGCTGGTTGGACGCCACGGGGGCGCACTCCTTTCCTTCCTTCTCGCCTACCGGGTTAGCTGACGGGTTCGGAGCAGGAAGGTCTCCTACGGACGGCCTGACGGCCCCCCGATTCACCCCATTGGACCCCTTCCGTGGTGACGGAAGGGCGGGTCCCCGGTTCCCGCGGACGGGATTCGGCAAGCGCACGGTGCCGCCTGTCGGCGGCAGTGACGACCGCGCTGCGTTATCGAACGTTAATAGAGCCGGACGGGTTTTCCAAGCCGAATCGAAGAGTTGGGGGTGGGAAGCAAACGGGCAGGGTATACGGAGAAGGGAGGAAGCGGACACACGGCGTGGCCGGGCAGTGATGTGAGTGTTCGCCAGTTGTTACCCGAGGGGTGAGGCGTGATCACACGGGGTGAGGGGTTGGTGACCCGTACGGCGGCGCACGAAGGGCCCGTCACGGCCGGTACGGACGCGGGCGGTCCCGGGAGCGCCGGGCGGGCGAGCGGGGGCGCGAGGGCGGACGCGAGCGGGGGCAGGGGTGTATGGACGCGGGTAGGCCGGAGCGCGGCGGTCCGGGCGCGCGGGCGCGGGTCCGGGCGGCGGGGTCCGATACGCGCGGGCTCGGCGCAGGTGCGCCAGTGGTCTGGACCTGTGCCAATTCGCGAATGCCTTGGCACGCCGGGGGCGTGAGCCGCACGATGGGCGGGCCCGATCTCTTTGTCATGCACTCGCCCACACCATGACGCCACAGGGAGCCCTCGATGCATCGCCCCAATTCCGCCGAGCCCAGCCGCCGTTCGCTGCTGCGCGGCGGCCTCGGACTCGGCGCCGCCGCCACCGCGGGCCTGGCCGCCGACCTCTGGCCTGCCGCTTCCGCCCGGGCCGCCACGCCCGCCGCGGCCCGCGCCGCCACCGCCGTCGACTACCCGTCAGCCACCTGGGCGCCGGCCAGTACCGCCAACTACACGGCGTCCAACCGGCCCTCCAGCTACCCGATCCAGATGGTGGTCATCCACGTGACCCAGGAGACCTTCGCCGACACCATCTCGCTCTTCCAGGACCCCGCGCACGCGGCCGCCGCCCACTACGTGGTCCGGTCCGCCGACGGGGCGATCGACCAGTGCGTCCGCGAGCACGACATCGCCTGGCACGCGGGCAACTGGGACTACAACACCCGCAGCATCGGCATCGAGCACGAGGGCTGGGTCGACCAGCCGTCGTACTTCACGACCGCGATGTACCACTCCTCGGCGGCGCTGACCGCTGCGATCTGCGACAAGTACGGCATCCCCAAGGACCGCGCCCACATCATCGGCCACGTCCAGGTGCCCGGCACCGACCACACCGACCCGGGCCCCAACTGGGACTGGGTGCGCTACATCCGGCTCGTCAACGGGGTCTGAGCCGGGCCGTACGGCAGCCCGGTCACACGGCAGCCCGGTCACACGGCAGCCGGGCCGTACGGCAGCCGGGCCCCGACCGGCGCGTGCGGGGTGCCGCGTCCGCTACGGAGCGGGCCGGTCGGCGCTGCCGGCGCGGGGGAAGGGCTCGTCGAGGGGGAAGAGGAGGCTGAGCCGCGGCAGCCGCCGGGCCGCCTCCTCCTCGTCGAGGGCGGACCAGCGGCGCCCGGAGGGGTCGGGGCCGTCCGCGGGTACGGGCGGGGTCCCGGCCCCCTGGCCGCCGCCCGGCGTGAAGCTGCAGCAGCCGGTGCCGTACGGGGAGGGCCAGCAGCGGCGGGCGCCGCGGACCGCGGCGTAGAAGGCGTCGCCGAAGTCCTCCGAGGGGCCGGTGGCCAGCTCGTACGCGGCGAGGCCGACCGTGTCGAGGGCGGGCCACGCGGGCCGGTCGGCGGCGGGCCAGGCGGCGCGGGGGCGACCGGACAGCCGCAGCACCTCGGGGGCGTAGGCCAGTACGTCCGGTTCGTTCACCGCGGCCTCGAAGACGGCGCGACCGAGGCCCATCATCCAGTGCTGGAAAGAGCGGAAGGTGTCGTCGGAACACCAGCCGCCGAAGATCCGGTCGGCGGCGGCCCACAGATCCCAGGTGAGGGCCAGGTCGGTCAGCTCGTCGAGCCAGGCCTGGAAGGCCACGATCTCGTCGCCGGTGCGCCCCGCGAGGGTGTCGCGCAGCCAGGCGTCGCGCTTGTCGCTGCCCAATCCGTGCTGCCGGGAGTCCTCCAGGAGGGCCCAGAAGGAGTCGGTGTTCATGAGGACTGACTATGCCAGGGGCTTCTGACGACTCCAATTCGCTTACCAGGGACGGAAGTTGAAGCCGCACGCTGGGCGGGCGGCTGTGGCGGGCGGGCTGCACGGGATTCCGGATCCCGGGCAGCCGCGGGCTCTCCCGCGGCTCGCGCCACCCTGCGGCCCGGCAGCCCGAGCTCCCGCGTCCCGCGGCTCGTCGCCGTCGTCCGGGGCCCGCGCCCTGCGCCCCGCGGCCCGGGACCGTACGGGCGGACCGTCGTCCACAGGGTGTGGACGGACGGGTCGCGTCCGGGTCGGCGGCGACGGGGCCGCCCGTACGGAACCGGGGCGGGACGGAGGGGTCAGGCTCTCCAGAGCCAGGCGAAAACGGCGGCGCACGTGCCCATGGTGACCAGGATGGCGATCAACCGGACCGTCAGTTCCGGGGATTCAATGGCCCGCTGCACCGTTCGCCACAAGCCATTCGTGATCATGGCTCACCTCCCGCTACGGCAGGTGGACCGCGCTGTAGTGGCAGATCACCCGCCTTACTCACAACGGTGATGCCCCACCAGCCCCAGAGCCCACGCCACCCCGGGCGATTCACCCGACTGGCGGCACGCGATCCACCGTTCGGCGGTACACCCCGGCCGCCCCGACCGTGCGCGGGCGCCCCCGGCTTCCGCCGGTACGACCCGCCGGCGCCCCTCCACGCCGCTCTTCCCCGGCCCGCATCCCGTGCCCCCGGGTGGCGTCTGCGCCGATAGGCCCGCCGGCAGCCCCGTCCGCGACCCGCGGCCGACTCGCAACCGACGGGCAACCGGTCGGCGATCGGCCCGCGGCCGACGCATTACCACCTCGTCCCCCGCACCGTAAATCGCCACGGTCAAACATACAAACGAAGCGCATAATGGCGCACGCACGCGCTCGGCGTGCGCCCTGCTCCCTTTCCGCGCACTCATTCATCGGCGGTCGGAAACCTTCACCGCGACCGCCGCTCGCCGCCCCCTTTCGAAAGCAACCGGCGAATTGCTTTCAACCCCCCTCTTCTTTCGCTCGTTCGGGTGACCTGCACACCTTCCCCTGCCCTACCGTGTTCGCGCGTGGGCCGGCGAGGGCGCCCGCGCACACCGAGAGAAAATGGGGACACCGATGCTCCGGCTTTTACCTTCCTTTTCCGCGCCCCCGGCGCAGAGACCGGGTCGCAGACCCCGCCGGTTCGCCATTCGCGCGGGAGTCGCACTTTCGGCGGCGCTGCTGGCGACGGCGGCCGGATCCGCCACTCCGGTCATTGCCCACGGCGGCGGAGGAGGCGGAGGCACCCCGCCCCCGCCCGACGGCCCGCTGGTCAAGACCGTGCAGAACGCCACCAGCCCCGGCCGCATCCCGGCCGCGCACGGCGACACCCTCGACTGGACCGTCACCTACAAGGGCACCCCCACCCCCGGAACGCCCGCGACGATCACCGACCCGATCAGCGCGGGCCAGACGTACGTGCCCGGCTCGCTGCACGTCCCGCCCGGCTGGGCCGCCGCCTGGTCCACCGACGGCAGCACCTTCACCGGCACCGACCAGGGCGCCGCGACCACCGCGGTGCGCGGCACCAGCCCCGCGGGCACCGGCGGCGGCACCGCCGTGAGCGGCGACCTGCTGCCGCCCGTGCAGGCGGCGGTCCGCGCCACCGGCGGCGACGGCTTCACGCCGATCCTCTTCCACGCGCCCTCCGGCGACGTCGAGGCCTGGAACATCTACCACCACACCGGCCCCGCCAACCCGCTCGTGGTCTGCAACGACCTCTCCACCGGCCAGCCCTGCGCCGGCGGCCCCTGGCCGCGCCCGCTCAACACCACCGCGGGCCCGCTCGGCAGCGGCAGTACGGGCGACGTCTACACGACCCTCACCCCGCAGTACGTGCAGGACCCGGGCCGCCCCGGAGTCGTCTACTACCCGGCGGTCGCGGCGCACACGGTCGGCGCCGGCTGCCTCGACCTCGGCACCCGTGCCAACTGCGGCTATGTCGCACTGGAGTCGTCCACCGGATCGCCCAGCTCCGCCAACGGCCTGGCCGGCCTCGTCACGACCGGAGACGGCAAGGCGTACGGCGTGGCCAGTACCGGCGAGGTGCTGTGCCTCGACATGGCGTCCCGGAGCCCGTGCACCGGGCAGCCGTTCGCCGCGATCGTGCCGCCCAACCACAACGCACCCGGCGCCACTTACTCGCTCTACCAGGGCGGGACGACCGTCGCCGACGGCCGCCTCTACGCCTCCTCCTCGCCGCAGAACGGCAGCACGCCCACCTCGCTCGGCTGCTACGACCCGGCGGCCGGAACGGTGTGCGCGGGCTGGACCACCCCGCACCCCGCGGTGGCCGACCCGAACGCGTACACGTACAACGCCTTCGTCTCCTACGACACCGCGGGCACGCCCAACGGCGTCTGCACCACGGCCTCTTCGGGCAGCTCACCGACCACCGGCTGCTTCGCGCTCGACGGCGGCCCGCTCGCCGCCCCCGCCACCGGACTCGGCCAGCTGTCGGGCGGAGCACTGGTCTTCAACCCCGAGGTCGTCAACACAGTCGGGGACAACCGCAGTTACTTCCCCGAGTGGGGCGGGACACTGCCCGGCAACACCACCTGCTACAGCTGGACGCACGCCGCGCCCTGCGCCGGCTTCCCGGCCGCGGCCGGCCACCCGGCCGTCAACGGCGGTACCACCCGCGACTACGGCTACGCGTACGACGCCACCACCCGCTGCCTGTACGGGCTCGGCGACGCGGGCATCCTCTTCTCGATGGACCCGGCCACCGCGGGCTCGCCGTGCCTGCACACGGGCGCGTCCGTCACGCTCACCCCCGCCGACTTCTACTGCGACGGGTCGAGCCACGCCGCCGCGTACACGCAGGCCCGGCTCACCGGGCTCGACCTCGCCCACACCGACCCGGCGGCCACCACCGTCGCCGTGACCGACCCGGACGGCACCGTCGTCGCGACCCCGGCGCTCGGCACCGACGGCACGATCGACCTCTCCGGGATCTCCGCCGCGCAGCACCCCTCCCTCACCGTCACCGTGCAGTTCAGCCTCACCGACACCAGCGACTTCGCGGGCAGCGCGCGGCCGTCGCTCACGGTCGGATTCCAGGGCGACGCGCCGCAGATCTGCCTGCGGACGGTCGTCGGCGCGGACTGCGCCACCGCACAGGTCCAGGACACCGCCAACGGCACGGACGCAAGCGGGGTGTTGACCTCCAACACCGTGACCGTGCCGGTCGCGCCGGGTGCGGCGTGCCAGCCGCACGTCACCGTCGTCAAGGAGATCTGCGGCTCGGTCTCGTCCTACGACTGCAAGCCGGGCGGGCCCGGGCCCTGGGTCAAGTCCAGCCCTGTCGGGCTGCTCCAGCTGCTCGGCACGGCGCACTGGCGCATCACCGTCAGCAACGCCGGGCCCGTCGCGGCGGCGGACGTGAGCGTCAACGACCCGGTCGCGCCGCAGTGTTCGCAGGCCGCGGGCAGCTTCACGCTCGCCGCGGGGGCCGGCAAGCAGGTCTACTGCGACTCCTTCCTGCTCGCGCTGCCGGTCAAGAACACGGCGTGGGCGAGCTTCGTCCCCGCCAACTCGCCGCACGGCACGCCGTACACGACCACCGAGCCGTCGTCGGCGGTCGCGTGCTCACTGCTGTGCATCCTCGTGCCGCCCGACAAGCACTGAGGGCTGCGCCCGGCTCCTGACGGCCGGGTACGCGCGCGGGCCCGTCTCCCCCGCTCCCCCGGCTCCCCCCGGGGACGGCGGGAGGCGGGTCCGCGCCGCGCCGCCGCGGGCAGGTACGCTCTTGACCCTCACGGCGGCTCCGCTGCGTACCCCGGCCTCGTCCCGTACGCTGCCCGCGAGCCCGTGGGCCACGGCAGCCCGGCCCGGCTGCCGGCCGGACGCCGACCAGTACGGCACAGGGCATCGAGGGGTACGACGGGTGTCCCCTCTCCACAAGGGCGCGGCGCGAGGGGCGGATCACGTGGCAGACCAGCACGACGGCACCGGCATACCCGGCGAGCAGCCCCCCGCCCCGGAGGCGGCCCCGGCTCCCGCTCCGGCCGCGAAGAAGTCCCCGGCGGGGCCGGGCGCGTCAGGGGCCGCCGCCAAGAAGGCGCCCGCCGCGCGGAAGGCTTCCCCGGCGAAGAGCCCGCAGCCGCCCGCGGCCAAGAAGGTGCCCGCGGCGCGGAAGGCGGCGCCGCGCAAGTCCCCGCAGCCGCCCGCCGCGCAGGAGGCCCAGCCGCTGCCGCCCGCGGCGCCGAAGCAGGCGCCCGCAGGCGGGGCGGGTACGGCGGGTACGGCGGGTTCCGAGCCTGCCACGCCTGCCACGCCTGCCACGCCGCAGTCCGGGGCGGCGCCCGCGCGCAAAACGGCGGCGACGCGCAAGGCCGCGGCAACCGCCGCCGGTACGACTGCCGATGCGCAGGCCACGCCCGCCCGCAAGTCGGGGGCCACGCGCAAGGCCGCCGCCGGTACGGGACGGGCGGCGCGGGCCGCCGAGCCGCAGCCCGAAGCCGCGCCCGCCGGCAGGACCGCCACCACGCAGGACGCCCAACCGCAGCCCGGGGCCGCGGCTGCGGCCGCGCCCAAGGCCGCGCCCAAGGCCGCATCCGGCGACGGTACGGGCTCCGGTGCGCGGGGCGCCGAGCCGCAGCCGCCCGCCGTGCCGGCTGACGGTGCCGCGCTGGACGCCCCGACGATGCAGATCGCCGTCGGGCCGCGGAAGTCCGCCGCCGCCAAGGCGCCGCAGCCGTCCGCTGCCGACGTGGCGGCGAAGGGCGGGGCCCAGCCCGCGGCGAAGAAGGCACCCGCGCGGAAGAGCACGGCGCCGAAGGGTGCCCAGGCGCAGTCCGCGGCAGCTCAGCCGCCAGCGCAGGCCGCCGCCTCCGACGCGGAAGCGTCCCCGCAGGACGCCGCGCCCGCCGCTCCGGCCCAGCCGCAGAAGGCCGCGCCGGCGAAGACCGCGAAGTCAGCGAAGTCCGCAAAGAAGGCGCCCGCGCGCAAAACCGCTGCGGCGGCCGGTACGGCGGCGGGCAGGACCGCCGCGCAGAAGTCCGCGCCTGCGCGCAAGTCGGCGGCGAAGAAGTCCGCCCCGGCAGCCGCACCCGCAGCGGCGAACGCCGAGGCCCAGCCCGCGGCCGAGTCCTCCGCCCGGCCCGCGGAAGCCACCGCCCAGCAGCCCGCGTCCGAGCCCCCCGCGCAGGAACAGGCCCAGGCTCAGGCCCAGTCAGTGGCAGAAGCCCCGGCTCCCGGCGCCGAGGCCCCCGACGCCCGGGCCGCGAACGTCCCCGTACCCGGCTACCTCCAGCGGCAGGGCTTCGGCAGCGTCGAAGCGGACGGCGGCGCCGAAGGATCCGGGGAGAGCGGCGAGGCGAAGGAACCGCGGTTCGGGCGGCGCGCGCGGGTGCTGCTCATCGCGGCCGCGGCGGTCGTCGTGGCCGGCGCGATCGCGCTCACCGCCGTGGTGAGCAGCAGTGGCAGCGACGACCCGGCGGCCGGCTCGGCCCCCGCGACGACCGCGGCCCCGACCTCGGCGAGTGCCTCCGCCTCCGCGGCGCCCACCACGGCGTCGCCGACCGCCAGTCCGACGTCGAGCCCCACCGCGACGCCCACCACCACGAGCCCGGCGCCGCGCGCGACCAAGGCGCCGGCCAAGCCCAGGACCACCCGTACGCCGGCGGCCCCGCCGAAGCAGGGCGGCCCGCGGGTCGCGAGCGTACGGGTCGAAGGCCTGACGTGCACCCTCGGCCAGGGTGGCGGCTCCAGCCACGCCGCCGCGAAGATCGTCGTCACCTACGACGGCACCGCGTCCGGCACCCTCAAGCTCACGTGGTGGCGCAGCGATTCGGGCCGCCAGCGGGGCTCGTCCCCGACGGTCGCGACGCAGACGACGAAGTTCCCCGCGGGGGTGAGCAGTTACACCTTCACCGGCAACTACAGCTTCAAGCCGGACTCCCGGCACCCGTACGTCGGCGTGACCGTCGCGACCGACCCCACGGCCCAGAGCGGCAACGGCGCCACGCAGTTCGCGGTCTGCCACGCGTAACGGCGCCTGGCGAGCGGGCCGTTACGTACGACGACGGCCCGCTCCCCCGCCGCACCCACCGCCCGCGCGGCACCCCGCCCACGCCCCGGCGCCCGTACGCGCCACCGCACCACCCCTCGGCAGCCCGCCCCGGGCCGATCCCCTCCGGCCAACCGCCCGATGGACGCACCCGCCACCGAACGACCCGTGCGCGCCGCCGCAACCGGCCCCCCCGCGGCAGCGCACCCGGCGGCGGCCCGCCCACGGCCCGGCACCCGCACACCACGGCCCGCCACCCCCGAGGCACCGCACGAACCCGCGACGCACCCACCGCCCCCACGACAGCGGAAGCCCACCCGGCGCCCCCCGCCCCCGACCGCCCGGCGGGCGCGCGCCGCGGTGAACTCCGCGCCCCCGCAGGGGATCCGCTCAGTGGGGCACCTGGCCCGCCACGTAGTCGCCGCCCGGCTGGCGGATGATCACGTTCAACCGGTTGAAAGCGTTGATCAGGGCGATCTGGCCGACCAGCGCGGTCAGTTGCTCCTCGTCGAAGTGCTTCGCCGCGGCCTCCCACACCTCGTCCGGGACGCCCGCCGAGTCGGCGAGGCGGGTGCCGTATTCCGTGAGTTCGAGGGCGGCGCGTTCGGGCTCGGTGAAGACGGTGGTCTCGCGCCAGGCCGCGACGAGGCTGAGGCGTACCGTCGTCTCGCCCGCCGCCGCGGCCTCCTTGACGTGCATGTCGAGGCAGCCGCCGCAGCCGTTGAGCTGGCTGGCGCGGATGTTCACCAGTTCGCGCAGCTCCGCGGGCAGTTCCGTGCCGCGCAGTACGCGGTCGCTCGCCACCATGTGCTTCACGAGCTTCTGACCCGTTTCCGTGGCGAGTGCGTTGATCCGGGGTCCCATGGGGGGCCTCCCTCTCGTCGTCGATGCGTGAAGTGCTGCCTTCACTCGTCCGACGATGAGCCGCCCGGAGACGTAACACGCCTCAGCCGGAGACGGGTCCGGAGGCCGCGACCTCCACGTGCCACGCCGCCCGCAGCAGCCCGCGGGTACGGGGCGACGTCCCCGGCGCGCGCTCGCGCAGCCGCCGTACGCAGTCGGCCGGCTCTTCCCGCCGCCCGGGCGGGAGCGGGCCGCCCGCCGCGAGGCAGGCGTGACGTACGGCTTCAGCTCGGCGCCCGCCGGGTCGTCCCCGGCGAGGCCGGTCCAGCCCCGGCCCGGGATGTGGGCGAGGGCGTGCGGGGCGCCCTCGCGCGGGGCCGCCGCCCACCGCAGGCCCATCGCCTCGTACGGGTTGCGCGCGGCCGGGTGCGGGCTGCGGGCGCCGCCCCTCTTGGCGAGGCGGCGCTCCGCGTCGTACGAGCGCGGCTCGGCGTGCCACGCGGCGCGGCTCGCCTCCAGCACCTCCCGCGCACGCAGCAGCGCGGTGTCGTCGCGGTCGTCGCGGTCGGTGCGGCCGGTGCGGCCGGTGCGGGGCGGGCCGCGGAAGGACTCGAAGGGGCGGGAAGCCCACCCGCGCGAGCCCAGGCCCCACCCGACAGCCCCCACCGGCCCGGACGGGTCGGGAACGCCCTCAGCCCAGCTCCGTGCTGCCCGCCTCCGCCCGGCGGCGGAAAGGTGTCCGCGGGCCCCCGGAGCCGGCCGACGGCGGCGGGGAGTGCCGCGCCGGGGCGTCGCGGATCGTGAGGGTGAAGAGCACGGACACGAAGGCCATCACCGTCAGCACGAGGTAGACCGTGTGGTAGGCCGAGGCCGGGGCGACGTGCTCGGTCGAGGGCGTGTTGGCGATGAGGAGCGTGGCGACCAGGGCCGGGGCCAGGGCCATGGACAGCTGGGCGATGACGCTGCCGAGCGTCGACGCCTGCCCCATGTCCTCCTTGCCGATCGTCGCGAAGGAGGCGACGGTGAGCGGCATGAAGACCGCGCCCATGCCCAGGCCCAGCAGGAACATGTAGATCCGGAAGGACCACGGCCCGGTGTCGGCCCCGACCGTCACCGTCATCACGGCCAGCACGGTGGCGACGCACGCGAGCCCGCTCGCGATGATCAGCCGCGGCCCGAACCGGTCGAAGACGCGCGAGGCCAGCTGCACGGTCAGCAGCACGCCGAAGGCCTCGGTGAAGGTCGCGCTGCCGGACTCCAGGGCCGTCGCGCCGCGCGCCTCCTGGAGGAAGAGCGGCGCCGCGTACATCGCGCCCATGAAGGGGATGATGCCGATGAGGCCGAGGACCTTCGTGTCGCGGAAGAGCGCGTCCTTGAAGAGGCGCAGCCGCAGCGCGGGCGCGGGCTTGCGCAGTTCGACGACGACGGTCGCCACGAGCAGCGCCGCGCCGAGCGCGAGGCTGCCGGCGATGAGCGGGCTGCCCCAGCCGTGCGCGGCGCCTTCGGAGACCCCGTACATCACCAGCGACAGCGCGCCCGCGGAGAGCAGCAGGCCGGGCACGTCGAGGCGGCCGGGGTCGCCGTGCCGGGGGTTGTCGAGGAAGAGCAGGCCGAAGAGGAGGGCGGCGATGCCGAAGGGGAGGTTGACGTAGAAGACCCAGCGCCAGGAGATGCTGTCGACGAGGACGCCGCCGAGCATGGGCGCGACCGCCGGGGCCATCTGCTGCGGGATGATCATGACGCGGGAGGCGCGGACGCGCTCGGCGGGGCTGAACGTGCGGAAGAGCATCGCGGCCGCGACCGGGGTGAGCAGGCCGCCCGAGAGGCCCTGGAGCCCGCGGAAGACGACGAGCTGGCCGAGGCTGTCGGCCATCCCGCACAG
This sequence comes from Streptomyces sp. NRRL F-5123, assembly GCF_000721495.1. Lineage (GTDB taxonomy): Bacteria > Actinomycetota > Actinomycetes > Streptomycetales > Streptomycetaceae > Actinacidiphila. The sequence continues at coordinate 14,556 of NZ_JOHY01000066.1, read as the reverse complement.
CGCGCTCGCGAGCGTGAACAGGCTCATCGCCGTCAGCAGCACCGGCTTGCCGCCGAAGCGGTCGCCGAGCCAGCCGGAGACGGGGATGGTGATGCCGACGCACACCGGGTAGACCACGGCCACGCTGTCCGCCCCGGCCGCCGTCACACCGAACTGGCGGGCGATCGAGGGCAGCGCGACGGTCGTGATCGCCCCGTCCATCACCACGAGGAAGAACGTGGCGACGAACATGGTGGGTACGACCAGGCGCTGGTTGAGGCGTCGGCCGGGCATGGTCCTCCTCCCCCGGGGGCCCGGGGTGTGCGTGGCGGGTGGGTGGTCCGTCGGCGGGTGGCGGCGGGTGCTGCGGGAAATCGGCGGGGTCAGCGGAACGGCGAGGTGAACCGTAATCGCTTACGGGTGTACGTACGTGTGCGGGCATACGCGGGCGCACGGACGGATCGAGCCGCGCGCCCGATATGCTGAGTCTACTCACTATGAGTCGGCACACAACACGTGAACGCGCCATCGGCACGGGGGCGCGGAAGGAGCGAGACGCGACCCAGTGGTGGACATCCGGAGCAGCGACGTACTGGTCGACGACCTCTTCAGGACGACGGTGCGGCTGCGCACGTACGTCGACGCGCAACTGCATTGCCACGGCCTGTCCGTGTCCCGGCTGCGCCTGCTCAGAGCCCTGTCCACCACGGACGAGCCGCTGCGCATGCGCGACCTCGGCGACGCGCTCGGCGTCGCCGCCCGCACCGTGACGTCGCTGGTCGACGCCCTGGAGCGGGAGGGCCTGGTCGAGCGCCGCCGGCACCCCACCGACCGCCGCGCCTATCTGCTGAAGCTCACCGACCTGGGGCGTACGACGCACGCGCGGGCCGAGGACATCGACCGCGCCGCGCTCGCGACGGCCACCGCGAGCCTGGGCGGCGAGCAGCGCACGCTGCTGCTGGAGCTGCTCGCGAAGCTGCGCGAGTCCGTGCCGGACGCGCCACCGGCACCGGCCGACTGATCACAGGGGGCGGGACGTGGGCGGCGGGCCGTTCGAGGTGCGGACCGGCGTCCAGGCCGCGCACTCCGCGAGCCGCGCGGCGACCCAGGGGTCGGCGGCCAACTCGGGCGGCAGCCGGGTCTCTGCGTCGAGATGGGCGCCGGCGAGCTGCTCGGCGGTGAGCCCGGACGCGTCGCGCAGGTCGGCGCGGGAGAGGTCGGCGTCCCCCAGGTCCGCGTCCACCAGGATCGCCTCCCGCAGATCGGCGCCCGACAGGGGTACGCCCGCGAGCCGGGCACCGGCCAGGTTCGCCCGGCGCAGGTCGGCACCGTTCAGGATCGAGCGGTGGAATTCCACCCCGCGCAGGTCGGCCCGCCGCAGGTCAGCCGCCGTCAGGAACGCCGGCGAGAGCCGCGGCGGCGCGGCGAACTCGAACGCGCGCAGGCTCAGCCCCACGAGCACGGCCCCCCGCAGGTCGACCCGGCGGACCTCCGGGCGCCGGGGGCGGCGCGCCAGCACGTCCACCGCGGCCTGCACGTCCTGCGGGGGCTGCGTCCCCCACTCCGGCATCGGCCGCCCGGCGTTGCGCACCGCGGGCAGCACGGCCGGCGGGCCCGGCTCGGCGCCGGTGCGGTTGCGTACGTACGCGGCGAGCACGCCCACCACCGCGTCGTGGTCCTGCTCCGACTCGGCGAGCACGTGCTCCAGGCTGTAGATGCCGCCGAGCCGCACCTCGGTGTGCGGGGACGCGAGCTGCTCGACGGAGGCCCGGAAGCGCTCGGTCACCTGCCCGCGCCGGGTCAGGACGTACGTGCGCGCGGTGTACGCGAGGCTCACGAAGACGGTGGCGCCCGCGAAGGCCGCGAGCACGGTCTGCCGTACGGCGTTGACCGCGTCGGCCTGGTCCTTGCCGTGCAGGGCGCGCACGCTGCCCCCGGCGACCAGCCACGACAGCGGCCCGAGGATCAGCAGCACCCCGCCGGTGACCCCGGCGGCCCCGACCAGCCCCAGCACCCACCACCGCCCCCACCGCCCGCGCATCCGCCCGCCCTCCCCTGACCACGTGGACCGAACGTACTCCGGCGGGCGGGACCCCTCCCGGCCCGCGCCCGCATCCGGACCCGGCACCGGCACCGGCACCGGCACCGGGCTCACCCGCCAGGGCCGCCCGCCGAGCCACGGCAGACCCCGGCACCGGACCGGCGACCGGGAGCGCTACCGGCCCGGGTCGGGGGCCACCGCCGGGCCGCGCCCGTACCCGTCGCCGAGCCCGCACCCGAACCCACCGCCGAACCCACCGCCCGTACCCGTCGCCGAGCCCGCACCCGAACCCACCGCCGGGCCATCACCCGAACCCGTCGCCGAGCCCACCGCCGGGCCAGCGCCCGTACCCACCGCCGGGCCCACCCCCTCACCCCCCGCCGCGGGCGCCGCCCGGCCCCTCACCGCGACCGGCGCCCCATCATCGGCTCGCCCGGCTCGGGGCGGGACAGCACCTCGGCCAGCGGTGCACCCTCCCGCGCCGCGACGGCCTTCCGCACCCGCACCTGCGCCCTCGTCCGCGGCCGGTACTCCGGCTCCTTGCCGCACCCGCAGCCGGACAGCCCCTCGTACCGCAGCCCCGCGCGCAGCACCACCGCGACCACCGACCAGCCCCGCACGTCCCGGCGGCGCGGGACGGCGAAGTCGTGCCCGGCGCACAGCATCTCCCGCCCGCAGCGCGGGCAGTTCGCGCCGCCGTGGCGCTTGAAGCTCACCCGGCAGGCGAGGCAGACGTAGTGCAGCTTGTAGTGGGCGACGGCGTAGAAGCACATGCCCGCAAGGGTATTGAGGCCCCGCCCGCGCGGGCTACGGCTTTCGCGGCCGCGGCACGGCCACCGACACGCCTGCGGCTGACGGGAGTTCGCGGCCCAGTCGGCCGAGCGGGGAGAGAGCCAGCAGGACCGGGGAGAGCAGCATGGCGGCGGCCGTGACCAGCAGGCCGGTGCGCAGCCCGAGCGCGTCCGCGAGGAATCCGCCGAGCAGGGAGCCGAGCGGGGCCGTCCCCATGCCGGTGAAGCCGATCGTCGCGGCGGCCCGGCCCTGCATCGCGTCCGGGGTGACGGCCTGCCGGACCGCCATGAGGGCGACGTTCACCAACTGCCCGCCGCCCCCGAACAGCAGGCCGACCGCGACGAGCGCGGGGACGGTCACCCGAGGGGGGCCGTGCAGAGCGGGCACGCACAGGAAGGCCCCGTCGCCGAGGGCCGCCGCGCACACGACGACCGTGCCGTAGCCGAAGCGGCGCGGCAGCCGGGCCGCCAGCAGCGAGCCGAGCAGCGCCCCCGGCCCGGTCGCGGCGAGCGCGAGGCCGACGACGGCGCCTGACAGGTGCAACTCCCGTGGCAGGAAGAGCAGGTAGACGGTCGTCATGGCCGCGAAGGAGAGCTGGAAGGCGGCCGACGCCATGCAGACGGCCCGCAGCAGCGGCTCGCCCGCGACGAACCGCAGGCCCTCGCCGATCTGCTGCCGGGCCCGCGGGCGGTCGGCCGCGCGCGGCGGGAGCGCCTCGGCTCGCCTGATCCGCCGGATCGACAGGAAGGACAGCGCGAACAGCAGCCCGCCGGAAGCGGCGGCGACCGGCGCGGACAGCGCGGACACCAGCGCGCCGCCGAGTGCGGGGCCGCCGGTCTGCGCCGCCGAACGGCTGCCCTCCAGTGCGCTGTTGCCGCGTACCAGCAGATCGCGTTCCACCAGCCGGACGAGCGAGGTCTGGTAGGCCACGTCGAAGAAGACGGACAGTGCCCCGACGGCGAAGGCGAGTCCGAACAGGGCGGGCAGGCCGAGCCCGCCCAGGATTCCGGCGAGGGGCGCGGCGCCCAGCAGCAGGGCGCGGCCCGCGTCCGCGAGCACCATCGTCGTACGGGTCCGCCACCGGTCCACCCACGCGCCGGCGAGGAGCGCGAGCAGCAGCGCCGGGGTCTGCCCCACCGCGCGCAGGACGCCCAGCTCGCCGGGTCCCGCGTCGAGCGTCAGGACGGCAAGGAGCGGCAGGACGACGAGAGTTGCGTGCTCGCCGAGCTGGGAGGCCGTCTGGCCCGCCCACAGCCGGCGGAAGTCGGCGTCCCGCAGCAGGCCCGGGGCCGGACGGCGGGCGGAATCGGGTACGGCGGGGGTGGCGGGGTACGGCACGGCGGTCCCTCAGGTGCGGCGGACGAGGCCCGCCGCCGGGCGCGCGGACGGCGCACCGGCGGTGCGGGAAAAGAGGAAAGGGGCTCGCTGTGCCGCGCCGACTACCAGGGGCAGCACGCGATGACGGGCCGGTCACGGCCTATGGCGTCAACGCGCGCTCGTTCTACCGACCACGTCCTCGCTCCTCGCCGGGTTCGTCGTTCCGCCGCGACCCTAGCCCGGGGGCGGGGTGGCGCGGAACCGGATTTCCCCGCGGGCCCGCTCAGCCGGCGGCGATGGCGATACGGGGGTGGGCCGAGGGCTTGATCCAGCTCATGACGCGGTCCATCGTCGCGCGGGGGACGGACACGCAACCGGCCGTCGCCCCCGCGCCGTTGACGTGCAGGAAGATGCCCGCTCCGCGGCCGGGGACCGCGGGCCAACGGTTGTAGTCGATCACGAGCGCCTCGGCGTACTGCGTCGGGTGGTCGATCAGGTGCTCGCTGCCGCGGTCGCCCGCCTCCGTGAGGGGGAAGTCCGCCCCCTGGGCGCTGTGCAGGGAGTTGTAGTACGCGGACTGCGGGTCCTCGACCCACCAGTCGTCCGCGCCGACCCGGTGGTAGGGCATCGCGGTGCCGCTCGCGGCGACGCCGAAGCCCTCGGTGAGGGTGTACGTCCCGGACGGGGTCGTGGACGAATTCTGCTTGCGGGTCGTCCCGTTGACGACCCCGGCCGAGCCGACCCGGCCCGCGGTGGTGCTGAACTCCGCCTTCCAGCCCGCCGGTCCCTTGTCCCACGCCGTCACGGTGGCGTACGAGCCGCTCGCTTCGACGGTGATCACCTGGGTGGCGTTGCCGACCGTGACGGGGACGGGGAAGTGCGGTGCCGTGTCGCCGCCGGAGCCGCCGCTCCCGGTCCCGGTCCCGGTCCCGCTCCCGCTCGCGGAGGAGCTTCCGGACCGCTTGCCGGACGAGGCGGGCGACGTGGTGGCCGCGGGCGCCTTCGTGCGCGGGCCCGGCGACCCGGAGGCCGTACGGGACGGGGTCGCGGAGGCGGTGGCCGAGTCGGACGGCGTGGCCGGCGCGGAGGCGGATGCGGATGCGGATGCGGAGGGCGACGCGGGCACGGACGTCGACGCCCGCGCCTCAGGCGCGTCCCGGTCCGCCGCGGCCCGCGCGGTGGGCGCCCCCGTACCCGCCGCGTCGCTGCTCGCGGCCCCGCAGCCGACGGCCAGCAGCAGCGCGCCCGCGGCGCCGGCGGCGGCGAGCAGCGCGCGGGAGCGCGGCGGAAGCGAGAGGGCGGGAACGGCCACGGGTGATCCTTCGGGCGGCGAAGCGGACGGACTGGTCTACGGCCAAGGGGAGGACGTGCCCGAGAACACGTTGGCGCCTACACATACTAAGGCCGGGCATCCGGTTCCGGACATGCCCGGCAGGTCACCCCTTCGGCGGAGAAGGCGCCCGAGGTGCGGGGGAGGCTCAGCAGGAGAGGTTGCTGCCCGCGGGCACGCCCAGCAGGGACGTGAAGGAGAGGTAGGCGTTGACGCGGCTCTGCACCTGCGCCGGGTTGCCGCCGTTGCACTCGATGCTGCCGTTGATGCTGCGGATGGTCTCACCGAAGCCGGCACCGTTGACCATCGCGTTGTGCGGGGTCATCGTGCCGGGGCCGGACTGCGTGTTCCAGTACCAGAGCCCGGTCTTCCAGGCGACGGCCGAGTCGTTCTGCACGAGGTTCGGGTTGTCCAGCAGATCGATGCCCAACGCGTCGCCCGCGGCCTTGTAGTTGAAGTTCCAGCTGAGCTGGATGGGGCCGCGGCCGTAGTACGCCGACTGCCCGGCGGGGCAGCCGTACGGCTGGCTGGTGTCGCAGTAGTGCGGGTAGTTGGCGGTGTTCTGCTCCACGATGTAGACGAGGCCGCCCGTCTCGTGGCTGACGTTGGCGAGGAAGGCCGCGGCCTCCTGCTTCTTCACCGTGTCGCTGCCGGTGTTGGCGAAGCCGGGGTACGCGCCGAGCGCCGCGGTCAGGCCGCTGTAGGTGTAGAAGGAGTTCCGGTTCGGGAACATCTGGTTGAACTGCGCCTCGCTGACAACGAATCCGCTGGAGGGCGGGGTCGTGCCGCCGCTGCTGCCACCCGTGCTGCCGGAGCCGGTGCAGGTGTACGGGCTCCAGTACCAGGTGCTGATCGTCGGGTCGTAGCCCGGGTTGTCGTGGGTCGCGATGTAGTAGAGGCCGTTGGTGTATTGCACGATGTTGCCGGTGACGTACGCCCGGCCCGCGGCCCACGCCGGGTAACTGCACCCGGTGCCGGTCCCGCCGGTCGTGCCGCCGCTGCTGCCACTGCAGGAGCCCTGGTCGGCCCAGACGTCGGCGGCGCCGGGCGTCTCGCCCTGCGTCCACCACTTGGCCTGCCAGTTGTGGCTGCTGTACGAGGCGGTCATGCCGCCGGTGTAGACCGAGGACGAATTCCAGGCGGTCGCGCAGGTGGCCGCCGACGCGGTGGACGCCATCGGCACCAGGACGACGAGCCCGACGACGGCCGCGAGTGCGGCAAGGAACGCGATGAGACGCTGTCTCGACACGTGACCACTCCTCAGGGGGGTTCGGTGGGGTCGAGACGGACCTTCCCGCATTGGTCTGAACCTGTCAAGGTCTGGACCAATCACGGAACAACACCGCTGCCACCCCCGGCGGTTGAGCCAGTGGTGGCAGCGGTGGATTGGGGGCCGGGCGACCGGCGGATCAGACGGCGGGGCGACCGCTCGCGGTCGTGGCGGGCAGCTCCTGGTGGACGTCCCAGTGCTCGGCGATCAGCCCGCCCTCGACCCGGAAGATGTCGACGACGGCCTGCGCGTCGGCGCCGGGCGCCGGGGTGAACAGGCTGTGCACGACGACCAGTTCGCCTTCCGCGACGGTGCGCCGTATGTCGAACCGCAGCTCCGGCAGCTGGCCGCGCAGGGTGTCGACCAACCCGGTGAGGGCGGCCAGACCGTCGGGGAGCGCGGGGTTGTGCTGCGCGAGGTCGGCGGCGACGTAGCGGGCGGCGGCGTCCGTACGCCCCTCGTTCCAGACGGTCTCCATGAAGTCCCGCACGAGGGCGGTGTTCTGCTCGGCGAGGGTGGCGGTGGTGGTCGCGGTGGTGGTGGTCATGGCGAGGCTCCTCAGGTGGTTCGGGTCGGCGTATTCGGAGGCCGGTGTTCTCGACGGCCGGCGTTCGGTGGTCAGCGGCTGGGTAGGGGGGCGGTCGGCGCCTTGCTCGCCGAGGCGGCCGCGGGCCCGGTCTCCCGTACGGCGTGGTGCCGTCCGGAGGCGCGGTGCGCGGCGGCCGCGAGGGCCAGCGGGACGAGCCCGGCGGCCGGCAGCCACGAGGCGCCGAGGGCGGGGAGCAGGCCGCTGCCGAGCAGGCTGCCCATACTCATCCCGAGGTAGAGGGACGAGGCGTTGAGCGCGAGCCCCAGCGCCCGCTGCTCGGGCACGAGGGCCACGAGGCGGGCCTGCTGCGGGGCCTGGAAGAGCTGGCTGAAAACGGCCCAGACGACGATGGCGGCGACGGCCGCCGCGAGGTCGGCGGGGGCGAGCTGGAGGGCGGCGAAGGCGACGCCGAAGCCGGTCAGCGACACGGTGATGGTGGCGGGGCCGCCGAGCCGTTCGAAGACCCGGCCGGCGAGCGCGTTGCCCACGACACCGGCGATGCCGAAGACCAGCAGCAGCGCGGCGACCTGCCCGGTGCCGGAGCCGAAGCGGTCGGCGAGGTAGGCGCCCATGACGCCGTACACGGTGAACTGCGCGGCCATGAAGGCGAAGGTGGTGGTGACCGCGGGCACGACCCCGGCCGTCCGCAGCACCGGCCGGAAGGCGGCGAGGGTCGCCGGGGTGCCGCGCTCCAGGGCGGGCACGAAGGCGGCGACGAGGCCTAGGGCGAGCAGCGTCAGCCCGGCAATGCCGACGGTGGTCCAGCGCCACCCGACGCTCTCCCCCAGGCTGGTGCTGAGCGGTACTCCGAGGACGGCCGCGGCCGTCATCCCTGCGAAGACGGTGGCCAGCGCGCGGGCCCGGCGCTCGGCGGGCACCAGCAGCGAGCCGGCGACCGACGCGGCCGGCCCGAAGGCGGCCCCGCCGAGCGCCGTGAGCACCCGGGCGGCGGACAGCGCCCCGTAGTTCGGGGCCAGCGCGGCGGCGACCCCGCCGGCCGCCATCACCGCGAGCCCGGACAGCAGCACGCTCTTGCGCCCGAGGCGCCCCAGCAGCACGGGGGCGAGCGGCGCGGTGAGCGCGAAGGTCAGCGCGAACACGGTCACGAGCAGGCCCACCTGGGACTGGCTGACGTGCAGGTCGGCGCCGATCGGGTCGCCGAGGCCGACGACGGCCAGCGACGACGTACCGAAGGAGAAGTAACCGAGGGCCAGGGCCCACAGGGCCGGTCCGGGGCGACGAGAGATCATCGGACCCTCACTTTCAATACGGTGCGGTGCGGTTCGTAATGAGATTCAAATACGGTCCGGTCCGTATGTCAAGTGGGGTACGGTGGAACCCACGAGGAGGACCGCACGAGGACCGCACGAGGAGGACCACATGAGCGGACGCCCCAGAGACCCCGGCGTCGACGACGCGATCCTGCGCGCGACCATGGCGCTGGTCGAGGAGAAGGGCTACCGGGCGGCCAGCATCGAGGGCATCGCGGCCCGCGCGGGCGTCTCGAAGCAGACCGTCTACCGGCGCTACCGCAGCAAGGGCGAGGTGATCCTCGACTCCCTCGCCGCCTACGCGGCGGGCAACCTACCCGCCCCCGACACCGGCTCCCCGCGCGGCGACCTCGCCGCCCTGCTCACCGCGACCTTCGCGGCCCAGCAGGGCATCAGCGGCGTCCTCAACCGCGCGCTCGTCGCCGAGTCGATCGGCGACGAGGCCTTCGCCCGTACGGTGTGGGAGCGGCTCATCCTGCCCCGCCGTGAACTGGTCCGCACGCTGCTCGCCCGCGCGCGCGAGCCCCGCGAACTCGGCGCAGCCGAGGCGGACTTCCTCGTCGACCTGGTCTACGGTCCGATGTGGTACCGGCTGCTCTTCGACCCCGCGTCCCTGACCGCGGGCTACGCGGAGCGGCTCGCGGAGACGGTCACGGGGCTGGCCGCCGGGGGGAGTTGAGCGTGTCCGCCTCGGGGTCGGGGACGGGAGCACCGCCGGGGGCCCGTGCCTGGAGCAGCACGTCGATCTTGTGCAGGATGTCGAGGACGAGCGCGTAGGCCGTGCCCGGCCGGTCGTCCACGATGTCCTGGGCGCGGAGCAGTTCGAGCGCGAGCACGTTGTACTGCAGCCTGGCGGTCGCGGAGTCGGCGCCGTGCAGCACAGCCTCGTGCGCTTCGCCGTTCAGCAGGAACTCGGCCTCGCTGATCAGCGAACGGGCAGCGTCCTTGAGTTCAGCGCCGCTCGGGTCCGTCCGAGGGGCGCTCACGGTACGGCGCCTCTCGCCGAATCCGGACCGCTCCTCCCTCCGCAGCGCCTCCGTCCCCCGCGCCTCCGTCCCCCGCACCGCCGCCGCCATCAGCGCCCCGGCTCCATCGAGCCGCCGGGCGTCGCCGGATGTGCGCGCCAGCTCGTACTCCGCCGACGCGAGACTCCGCAGCACCGAGAGCGCGCGGGGGTGGTGGCCGCCCAGCACCGCCGACATCCGCTGGGCCGCCACCGCGAGGACGTCCACCGCCCGCTCCATGCGCGCCCGCTCGCCCGCCGCCTCGGCCGACGAGAACTCGGCGGAGGCGAGGGCGGCCAGGGCCGACAGGGACGCGGGGTGATCGTCTCCGACCATCGCCGCCAGGCGCCGTACGCACCCGGCCAGTTCGTCGACCAGCCGGTCGGCGTGGGCGTGCAGGCCCTCCCGGCGGGCGACTTCGGCGGAGACCGCGGCCTCCAGGACCGCCACGTCCAGCCCTGCCGCGTCGCCGCTCTCCGGTGGGGCCGCGAACCGGCGTGCCTCGACCGCGAGTTCGGCCGCTCCCACGGTGTCGCCCCGGCGCAGCGTCAGCGCGGCGAGGTTGGCCAGGGCGGCGGCCCGGTCCGGGGTGGCCTCCACCGAGGCGGCGGTGACCCAGGTGGCGTCGTCGTACCGGCCGTGCGCGGCGAGCGCGGCGCCGAGCCGGTCCAGCGCGGGAGCAAGCGTGACCAGCAGGCCGGTTTGCTCCCGCAGGCACGCGACCACGTGGTCCAGCAGGAAGCCGGAGGTGTCGGACAGCCCGAGCCCGTCGAGCAGCGCGACCAGCTCCGAGAGCTGCGGGCCCACGGCCCGGTGGAGGAGTAACTCCCCTTCCTCGCAGAGCCTTTCGACAGCCGCCCGCGCATCGCGCCCCCTGCGGCGGGACCCCGTCCTGTCCGGGTCCCGCACGGCCCTTCGGGCGCTGTTGAGCGCTTTCTGCCATGTGTCGGTCACGCGGCGCCCCCGCCCACGTCCCGGCCGCCCTGCCCGTCGAAGACACGCTTCAGCGCGAGATAGCGCAGCTCGGAGACGTCCGCGGGGTCCAGGACGGCCTGCTCGGCCATCTGCTGGAAGAGGCCGAGCAGGGTGTCGACGCGGTGAGCCGGGCTCGGGGGCGGCGGTACGGCCTCCGCTCCCTCGGCCGCCGCCGGGCGCAGGACGCCGACCAGGTGCCCGACGTCGAAGTGGTCGAAGCGCCGCATCACTTCGCGGATGGTCGCGGCGAAGAGCACGTTGGCGCTGCGGCTGGGGTCGACGCGGTCCGGCGCCTGCTCCAGCAGGATGCCGACGACCGCCGGGGCCTGCCCCTCCTCCACGTTCTCGACGGGCCCGCCCGAGTAGCCCGAGTAGTCGCCGAGTTGCTGGTCGGCGGTCAACTGCAGGGCCTCGATGTGCCCGCCGCCCTCGCAGAGGTACGCGATGGCCCCGTCGGCGACCCATCCGGTCAACTCCACGTCGTTCGGGGCAGGACGGTAGGGCCCGCGCCACCGCTCACCGCCCCGCGCGACCCCGGCGACGGGTACGGGCTGCGCGACGCCGTACCCCGCGGAGATCTCGACGAGCGCGAGGTCCGCCTCCTTGTCCTGGCGGGACACCCGTCCCGGCACGCGGGTGCCGTCCGCCAGGGCCACATCCAACTCGGCCTCGTAGTCGGCCATCCCGCGCAGGCAGTGCAGTGCGGTGACGACGAACCGCCGGGTCAGCAGGAAGCCCGCCCCGAGCCGCCGCTGCCCCTGGGACAGCTCGACCCAGTAGTCCGCACCGGCGCCCGGATCGGCAGTCACGTCCGGTCCGGCGAGGAGTGCGGCGCGGGCTCCGGCGCGGGCTCCGGCGAGGAGTGCGGCGCGGGCTCCGGCGTCCGGCCCGAGGACCGCTCCACGGTGAGGGTCACCTCGAAGGACGCCTCCGCGGAGGCTTTGGAGAGGATGACCCCGGCCTCGGCGGCGAGCGTCAGGCCGAAGGTGACCTCCATGGACGTCACCTGCCACCCGTCCCGCTCCGGCACCTGCGCCAGCGACTGCTGCGCGATCGCCGAGGCCTGCACGATGGCCTCCTCCACCTCGGCCGCCCGGTCCTCCAGCACAGCGGACGTCCGCGTCCGCGCCGCGATCTGCCGCCCGCCGGCGGCGTCCAGCGCCACCGTCTCGACCCTGACCTGGCCCATGCGCCTGCCCCGTCCCCTCTGCCGCGCCCGCCGACTTCCCTGACGCGCGGGCGAGTCGGGCTCCCATGCTCCCAGCCCGCCCGCCTCCCCGGGGCCGGTCCGCGGACTTCAGTCCGGCTGCCCGGCGGCCTCCGGTGTGAGGTCGAGGCACCAGTCGTTGCTGCGCATCATCGTGCCGCTGCCCCGCGGGTACTCGAAGTCGCAGGGGCCGAGGAGGCGGAAGCCGAGGCGGCGGCACAGGGCGTTCGAGGGGGCGTTGTCGACGGAGGGGAAGGCGTGCAGGTGGCGGGGGGTGCGAGGGGTGCGAGGGGCGCCGCGCAGGAGGGCGACGAGGGCGGCGCCGGCCGCCGCGGCGACACCGCGGCCCTGGTAGGGGGGCAGGACGTTCCAGCCGGTCTCGTAGATCTCCTCGCCCCGCCAGTCGCGCCGGAAGTAGGCGATGCTGCCGACCATCTCCTCCCCGGCCGCCCATTCCTCCCCGGCCGTGCCGGGACCCGCGAGCAGCACCGCGTACATGCGGCCGCTGCCGGTCGCCGGCATGTCCAGGTAGCGGCGGTGCCGGGCGAGGAGGGCGTCCTCCGACTCCGGGCCGCCGACATGGCGGCGCATCTCGGGGGTGTTGATGCGGCGGAGGAGGGCGAGCGCGGGCTCCGACCACGGGGCGAGACGGACGTCCATGCGCCGCAGTCTGGCAGACACCCGCGCACGGCCGCGATTGCAATTTCTTTCAGCAACTCACAGCAACTTTTTTTGTCCGACCGATTGACGTGTCCACCGCCCCGGCAGGAAGCTCCGTGCGCGGAGCCCGACGGACCGGGTTCCCGTCTCGTACGGCGGCCTGGCGCGTGGCCGCCTTCACAGGGCACCGGTGCGTCCACCGGCGCCCCTCGACTGAAGGAGCCGCCCATGAGATCCAGGGTCCTCAACGGCGCCGTCGCCGCGGTGGTCGCCGCCGCGGGGCTGGTCGCCGCCGCCTCGCAGCAGCAGGCGAGCGCGACGCCGCCGGGCAGCAAGGACGTCACCGCCACGCTGTTCCAGTGGAATTGGAACTCGGTCGCCAAGGCCTGCACCGACCAGCTCGGCCCGGCCGGTTACGGCTACGTCGAGGTCTCGCCGGCCACCGAGAACATCCAGGGCGGGCAGTGGTGGACCGCGTACCAGCCGGTCAGCTACAAGCTGCAGAACCGCCTCGGCAGTGAGTCGGACTTCAAGAACATGGTCGCCGCCTGCCACAGCGCGGGCGTGAAGGTCGTCGCCGACGCGGTGATCAACCACATGTCCTCGGGATCGGGGACGGGCACGGGCGGCACGGCGTACAGCAAGTACAACTACCCCGGCTACTACCAGGACCAGGACTTCCACAGCTGCCGGACGAACATCTCCAACTACGCCGACCGCTCCAACGTCCAGAACTGCGAACTCGTCGGCCTGGCCGACCTCGACACCGGCAGCGACTACGTCCGCTCCACCATCGCCGCGTACATGAACCACCTCATCGCGCTGGGGGTGGACGGCTTCCGCGTCGACGCCGCCAAGCACATCGCTGCGAGCGACCTGGCCGCGATCAAGTCCAAGCTGACCAACCCGGGCATCTACTGGGCGCAGGAGGTGATTTACGGGTCCGGCGAGGCCGTCCAGCCGACCGAGTACACCGGCACCGGCGACGTCGACGAATTCCAGGGCGCCTTCGACCTCAAGCGGATCTTCGGCAGCGAGAAACTGTCCTCCCTCAGCCAGTGGGGCGCGTCATGGGGCGCGGGCTATCTCTCCAGCGACAAGGCCCGCACCTTCGTCGACAACTGGGACACCGAGCGCAACGGCTCCACCCTCAACTACAAGAGCAACGCCACTTATACGCTCGCCAACGTCTTCGTGCTGGCGTGGCCCTACGGTTCGCCGAACGTCTACTCCGGCTACGAGTTCTCCGACAACGACGCCGGCCCGCCCAACAACGGCCAGGTCAACTCCTGCTACAGCGACGGCTGGAAGTGCCAGCACGCCTGGCCGCAGATCTCGAACATGGTCGGCTTCCGCAACGCCGTCTCCGGCACGGCCGTCACCAACTGGTGGGACAACGGCAACAACGCGATCGCCTTCGGCCGCGGCAGCAAGGGCTTCGTCGCGATCAACCACGAGAGCGGGTCGCTGACCCAGACCTTCACCACGTCGCTGCCCGCGGGCACGTACTGCGACGTCCAGCACAGCGGCGCCCCGTACACCGTCGGCTCCGACGGGAAGTTCACGGCGACGATCGGGTCCAACGACGCGGTGGCCCTCTACGCCGGATCGTGCTCCGCCACCGGAAGCACGAGCGGGACCACGACCGGCGGCTCCACCACGGGCGGTTCCACCACCGGCGGTTCCACCACGGGCGGTTCCACCACCGGCGGGACGAACCCCACCGCCGGGGCGTCCTTCGCGGTGAACGCCACCACCGCGTGGGGGCAGAACATCTACGTCGTCGGCGACGTCCCCGCGCTCGGCGGCTGGAACACCGCCGGCGCGCTGCCGATGTCCTCCGCCGCCTACCCCGTCTGGAAGCTCGACGTGAGCCTGCCGGCGGGAACGTCCTTCCAGTACAAGTACATCCGCAAGGACAGCAGCGGCAACGTGACGTGGGAGTCCGGCGGCAACCGCACGGCGACCGTTCCCGCGTCCGGCAACGTCTCGCTCAACGACACCTGGCGCGCCTGACGTTCCGCGCTCCCCCGTAGGGCTTGAGGGGGGACGGGTGCGGCCGCCCGGTCCGGTTGTCCGGGTCGGGCGGCCGTGTTCCGTGCTGGTGGTGCTGGTGTTTAG